>CAMVDX010000013.1 GCA_947166355.1 uncultured Treponema sp. | reverse complement strand
CGGATCATCGACCAATGATTTTGCGATGTATTCAATCAGGTCTTTTTCCATTTTCCTAGCCTCTCTGTAAACTATTCTGCCTTCTTAGCAGCCTGGCGATTCATCAACTTCTTAACGATGTCTGTAGGCTGTGCACCAACACTGATCCAGTACTTTGCACGTTCCAAATCGATAGAAACCTGATCCTTTTCCTGAGCGATTGGCTGGAAAGTTCCAATTTCTTCGATACAAACGCCGTCACGTGGCTTCTGTGAGTCCTGAACAACTACACGGTAGCATGGACGCTTAGCTGCACCAAATCTCTTAAGTCTGATTTTGACCATTATATCCTCCATGGCACTGTTTCCAGTACCAAATTTTTACTATTAAGGGCATAAAAATGCCTATTGTGTATATTGAGATGATATATTAACTGATTTTGATATTTTATTCAATAGTTAGAAAACGTGTTTATATACCGTGTCAGGACTTCCGCATTATAAAAGATTTCAGTAATCTTGGCGCGAGGGAGCGGGGCGTGGTACAAAAACACTCTTTTTGTGGCTGCCGCGTAAGCGGCAGGTGTAATAGTTTCTATACCACAAAAAGCGTGTAGCGCATTATGAAGTGCACCCCAATTATTGGACTCTTTAACTAGGCTGATTTTAAGGACTGATTCCTGAATTGTAAAGGGGTCAGTCCTTTTAATTTGACCTTAATTCTCTTTTCGTTATACCAAGATAAATATTCAATCAACTCTTTTTTGAAATGTTCAACAGACTCAAACTCCTGTAAATATAAGAGTTCAGTTTTTAATAAACCAAAGAAATTTTCCATTACCGAATTATCAAGACAGTTACCTTTTCGCGACATACTTTGCCTGATTCCTTTTTCCTTTAGTCTCCTCTGGTAATCAGACATTTGATACTGCCAGCCTTGATCAGAGTGCAGAATCAGTTTAGTTCCATCAGGAATTTTAACAAATGCCTTTTCAAGCATATCAACTGTCTGTGTATAGGTCGGACTTTCTGAAAGATTCCAGCTTATCAATGACTGATCATGTAAATCAAGAATTGGTGACAGATAAAGTTTTGTCCCAAACAGATTAAACTGTGTAACGTCAGTAACCCACTTTTCATTGGGGCCTGTTGTGCTGAAATCCCGTTTAAGAAGATTTGGAGCAACTTTGCCTATCTGCCCTTTATAGGAATTGTATCTATGCTGACGAACTTTACACACAATTTGTTCTTCATGCATCAGTTTCTGAATTACTTTGTGATTAGTTGTAAAACCTCTGTTTCTGAACTCTAAAGTAATCCTTCTGTAGCCATAACGGCCTTTATTTTCGTGATAAATCTGCTGGACAAGTTCTCGCTCTTCTTGGTGATTATCATGTTTCGGATGAGTATCAGAGTAATAGAATGAGCTTCTTGACAAACCAGTAAGTTTTGTTAGATCTGAAACATTGTATTTTGACCTTAGTTCTCTGACAGCTTCGACTTTTCTCTGTCTTTTTTCTGCTGCTGTTTCTTTTTCTCGTCTTCCTGAACTAAGGCCAGATATTTTTTTAGGTATTCATTCTCCATTCGAAGATAAGCAAGTTCTTCGTCTTTTGTCCATTCTTCTCTTGGTTTGTTTGGTATTAAACTTTTCTTTGGCATTTTTGATTGCCTTCCTTGCTTTGGAAACAGAGCTTCTTTACCACCGGTAATATATTTTTTTCGCCATGCACAGATTGTTCCCGCATTTGTAATATCGAAAAGCAATGCTGTCTTTAAGTCTGAAAGATGATGCTCTTGCTGATAGTTTAACACTTTTAGCTTAAATTCTCCGCTAAAATAGCGGGTTGGCTCTGTAAATTTTCCTGTTTGTTGATATTGTGAAATCCATTGCCTGACTAGACTTGGATGAATTCCGTATTTTTTCTTTTGTAGTTCTGGACTTATATGTTTTTCAATGTAGTCAAGAACAAGTTTTAATTTAAACTCCTCAGAGTATTTAGACATAAAAATGCACCTCCAAAAATTGAATTTTTTTGTCCAACTTTTGGGGTGCACTTCAATTATTGCGCGGTTTTGTACCACGAAGCCGCGACCGGAAGCCATGTTTTCAGAATTTCATTTTATAATGCGGAAGCCCTGTATACCGTTTAGTAATTTTTCAATACAGGAGTTTGAATCAGTTAGTTTGAACAAACAGCCTGAAATAAACCGTGATGATTGCAATAAGCATACAGATATTTTACACGCGATCTCTTAAATCTGGCTTCTGCTGCCTGTTCAGGATAAAGCTTTACGAATTGAATTCCCTGATCAGAAACCGCAGCTAGAAACGAAATATAATGTTCTTTTGACATCGGATGATTTATACGAACATAATATTCATCTTCCACAGGTTCAATTATTAAAGAATGTGTCAGGTCAGATTTTTGAGAGTTCTGGTTCTTTTCATCTGTTTCCTGCTTTTCAGCTTCCAGAGGTGGCAGTTTAATTCCACAGCAGCTTATCATTGCCTCGCCTATTGCATGAATTACATTTCCACAGACAGGACATACATATACCTTGCTCTTAAACATATTCGAAACTCTGTTTTTGTTCTGAATACATTCACCAGATAAAAGCTCAATCACCGAAATCTCAAGAGCCTTCGCAAGCGGTTCTACAAGACTTATATCAGGAAAGCCCTGCCCTGTTTCCCATTTGCTTACCGCCTTGCCAGTTACAAAAATTTTTTCTGCAAGTTCTTCCTGTGTCAGATTTTTCTTTTCCCGCAGATTTTTAATTATACTTCCTGTAATGTAATTGTCTACCATAAATTACCTCCTGATTTTCAGCCGGCAGACAATAGCCAGCCTTCAATCTGCAGGAACAAATCTAACATAATCAAACTTCAAACACTACCTACGTATCGTAGACTCGTTTGCGTATTTTTTGAACAGATATCTTTCTTTTCCCTGTGTCATCTGAGCATATTCAATTGATTCCTTTGGACAATTTGCAATACACGCCATACAATGCGTACATTCTCCACCCCACACAGGACGCTTATCTTTTATTGTAATATTGTTGAGCGGACAGAGTTTTTCACATTTTCCGCAACCTATACAGTTATCCTTAACATAAAACGCCTTTGCAGTCATTTTGAATTTAACCCATAACGGCTCAACCGGGAGAATTATCAACAGTTCAAAAATAAAAACATGGCGTTTTTTGAGAACTCCGCCATTTTTTATAACAGAAACAACTTCAGGAATTCTTGAAGAACCATCTGCAATCTGTTTTTTAATTGTTTCTGTATCCTGCATAGGATAAATGTCGTTGGCAATATAATTTCGCGGCATAATAATATCTGCAGAGCCTTTATACTTCAGCTTCTTTCTTCGACAAAACCATTTGGCAAGAACGCTCGCACAGCCGCTATAACCACCGCTTGTAAAAATAAAGTATACGTCACGACATCCAGTAAGCGGAGTTCGTTTTAGAAATCTGTTTACAAAGTTTGGAATTTCACACACATAAATTGGTGCACAGATAATAAAAGGACGCTCAGAATGAATTGGAGAAAAATCATTATTCTTTATTTTAGAAAGAAGATTGATACACTCATCATCTAAAAGCCTTGCACATTCACGGGCAACAAATTCAGTATTTCCGGTTGCAGAAAAGAATAAAATCATAATTATATAATCTCATAGAAAGTCCGTACGGTCAATAAAATTAAGTACGCCTGATTGGAATTGTACACGGCAAATTGTAAACGGTAAATTGTATACCCCAAAGCCTATACGCCAAATTGTGTGCAGAAAAATATATTCGGCAAAAAGGACACGCAAAACAGAATTGGGCGCGCAAAATTTAAATTGTATATACAAATTTTATTTTATTGACTTCATATATATTCAGCTTTAAAATAGTAGAAAAACGATTAACTAAACAAAAAAAAGAAACTATTTATGAAAGCAAAGATTAAAAAAATTCAAATTCTCTCTATCATAGTTTTTGTGGCTACAGTTATTTTTCTGCTTGTTTTTATATTTGTTACAAAGCCTAGAAAAAACGCCGCCTCTTCAAAGGATGAACATTCCGAAAAGCTGATTTTAGGCTTTTCACAAATTGGCTCCGAAAGTGCCTGGCGCACCCGTAACACGCAGTCTATTTTTGAAGCCGCTGAAGAAAATGATATCCAGATTATTTTTGATGATGCTCAACAGAAACAGGAAAACCAGCTCAAAGCAATACGTTCTTTTATAGTTTATCAGGTAGACGTTATTGCCTTTGTTCCGATTGTAGAAGACGGTTGGGACAATGTATTAACCGAAGCAAAAGAGGCCGGAATTCCTGTAATTCTTGTTGACCGCCAGATAAATGCAGACCCGTCACTTTATGCCGGCTTTTTAGGAGAAGACGGACTTGAAGAAGGTCGACGTGCAGCACGCTTTCTGCTGAATAAATGCAGTAACAGAAACGGTCAGATAAACATTTATGAAATGTCAGGAACAGAAAATTCCTCTGTAGTGCGTGATCGGGCAAAAGGTTTTCGAGAAGTAATTGCCACAGACAGCAGATTTCAAATTATCCATTCAGAAGATGGTGATTTTTTACGGTCAAGAGGAAAAGAAATAGGTGAAAAGCTTATAGAAAAAACCCGGGAACTTACAAATGATAACAGATTCAAATCAAGCGGTCTTTATTTTGAAGGAAAGAAAATTGATGCTGTTTACTCTCACAATGATTCTATGACTCTGGGACTTCTTGATTCAATAGAAAATTATGGTATTAACACTAACGATACAATTATAATCAGTGTAGATGCCGAACAGAAATCTATAGATGCACTTATTGCAGGCAAACTTAACTGCGTCGTTGAATGTAATCCAAATCTTGGACCAATGCTTATGCATCTTGTAAAACAAATTGCTGAAGGAAAAACCATTCCGCGTATAACATATAACAGCGAAACCATATTCACAGAAAATGATGATTTTTCGCTTTATGAACCTCGCGGTTACTAAAGAGGTGAATAAGTGAAGCGCACCCAAAGTCTCAGAAAAACACTTCTTATAACTTATATTTCGCTGCTTTTTATAACACTCATTCCTTCCATATATTCTGTTATCGTTTCGCAGATTCATACACAGCAATATACTCAGATTATTTCAAACGTAAGTACAGCAAATAAAATCAGTTCAATTGCAAAGGAAGATATTCCTTCTGAATTATGGAACATCATCTGCGGAAAAAAAGAAATAGATGAAGCAGACCATAATAAAATGCTCGACGAAATTTCCACAGGACTTTCGCTCATGCTTATTACAAACAATAATGAAGAAAGCCGCGGAAAACTTGAAGTCGCAAATCGAGCCTACACTACTCTGCGACGCAATGTAGACATGTTGATTTTGCAGATGAAAAAAGGAAGTCTTGTAACACAGAACGAAGCTACACTTGATGAAATCAGAACAATTACATCACTTTTTTCAGACATCATGCAGGACTTTATAGTAACTGAAATTGAAGCAGCAAGTCAGACAAACCGCTCCCTGCGTAATACTTCAATCATTCTTACTGCGATTCAGATTATAATTACCGTCCTTGCAATTATAATTTCAATCAACAGCTTTATTACTGTTTCTGGAGCAATTCAAAAACCTATTTCTGACATGGAAAAACTTTCCACAAAAGTCGCAAACGGAGATCTCACAGCCCGCATAGATATTCCGCATGTAAATGAACTCAACACTCTTGCCGAAAATCTCAACACCATGGCTGAACAGATTGATGTTCTTATCAAAAAAAATATGGAGGAACAGAAAAACTTCCAGAAGGCAGAAATGAAGGCGCTTCAGGCTCAGATTACTCCGCACTTTCTTTACAATACATTCGACACAATTGTATGGCTTGCCGAAGAAGAACACACAGAAGAAGTTGTAAAAATCACAAAAGCCTTTTCAGATTTTCTTCGTATTTCATTAAGCAGAGGTCATGAATGGATTACTATTTCACAAGAGCTTGATCATATAAGAAATTATCTTACTATCCAGAAAATCCGTTATGCAGATATTCTGAATTACGAAATTGATGCTGACGATTCTCTTATGGAATTAAAAATTATTAAGCTTGTACTCCAACCTCTTGTTGAAAATGCAATTTACCACGGGATTAAAAATAAACGCGGCCGCGGAGAATTAAAAGTAAGCGTTCACTATACCGATGCTCTTCATTCCAGAATTAATTTTACAGTTTCAGATAACGGCGCAGGCTTTACAGAAGAACGACTGGGACAAGTTCGTAATGAGCTTCGTACCGGAGCACAGGATTCAGAAAAGCTTAATTCAGTATACGGGCTTTATAATGTAAATAAAAAACTAAAGCTCTATTATGGAGAACAGACCGAAGGTATTATAATAGAATCAGAGGCGGGAAAAGGAAGCCGGATTTCATTCTCCATTCCGGCAGCAGGTGAAATTACACAGGGGGCAGAAAATGTATAGCGTTTTTGCAGTAGATGATGAACCTATTGTTCTCGAAGGAATTCGTTCCAGAATTGACTGGGAAGGAAGCGGATTTTCCTTTGCAGGTGAAGCTACCGATGGGGAAATTGCACTTTCCATGATTCATGAAATAAAACCGGATATTCTTATTACCGACATCAAAATGCCTTTTATGGATGGTCTTCAGCTGGCCGAGGCCATTAAACGAACTCAGCCCTGGATTAAAATCATTATTCTTTCCGGGCACGACGAATTTGATTATGCAAAAAAAGCAATCTCAATTGGAA
Organism: uncultured Treponema sp.; assembly: GCA_947166355.1. Lineage (GTDB taxonomy): Bacteria > Spirochaetota > Spirochaetia > Treponematales > Treponemataceae > Treponema_D. Next base: position 68,930 of record CAMVDX010000013.1, on the reverse strand, counting down.
TTGAAGATTATATTTTAAAACCCTTTACTCCAGACGAACTGGTTTCAAGCCTGAATAAAATCGCAGTTCAGATAGATAAAGAACGCAAGCAGCTTTCTGATATTTCTCGATTACGAGAAGAACTCAAATCAAATGAAGCACTCATTAAAAAAGAATTCTTAAACAACCTTGTTCACGGCTCTGAAGAAATGAACACCGTAATAAAAAAAAGCTCTGACTTAGGCTTAAATCTGATATCACGATATTACAAAGTTCTCATAAGCCGTATAGAAAGCCGAACGAACAATACTCAGACTCAACAGGAAGCCTGCTCTCTTTTAAACTCATATTCCTCTGCAATAAATGAAGCAGTTTCCTTCTTTCATCACTCAAATCTTCTTGTATGTATTTTTAAAGGCAGCACACAGGAAGAACTTGATGACAACACATTCCGAGCCGCAGAAACAATCAGCCATATAGCAACCAAAAATAGTGACTGTACTGTTCTCACTGCAATCGGAAAAACTGTAGAACATCTTTCACAATTAAATACATCTTATGAAGATGCAAAAAAGATTCTCGAGGCAAACAGTGCAGACAGCAGTAGTAGAATTATCAGTTCTGATGACCTTTCTGGTGATGAAAAGGATACGAAAAATGCACTACTCGATTTAAAAGAAGGAGACCCTCTTGTAAACAAGCTGAAATATGCTGCAAAGGGAGACATTCAAAGTATAATCGAAGAATCAATGGGACTGATAAGAAAGAATCCTGATCAATTCAGCGTATTTGCATCATATCTTTTAGTAGATTTAATTTTTGCAGTCTCAAAGCTTGTTGAAAAACTCGGCGGAAACATAAAGGAACTTAATCCTGAAATTTTGCAGCGTAAGTTCATAGATGATGCTGTATCTGATGAAGCCCGCTTTACAAAGACTCTGGAACAGGTTTTAGCATTTGCACTTGAATATCGGGATTCCAAAATGACTGGAAAATACGCAGATGTAATTCTAAAAGCAAAACGCTATATTGAAGAGAATTACGCCGACCAGAATACTACACTCACAACTGTAGCCGAGGCTGTAGCTTTAAGCCCTAATCACTTCAGTACTATTTTTTCACAGGAATGCAAAACAACCTTTATCGAATACCTAACTAACGTTCGTTTGGAAAACGCAAAGCGTCTTATGCGCGAAACAGATATGAAAGGTTATGACATTGCTTATGAATGCGGTTTTTCTGATCCCCACTACTTCAGTTATATCTTTAAAAAAAATACGGGGCTTTCGCCCCGTGAATATAAACTCAGTCTGGAGAACTAATCGGTGGTTGAGTAGGCGCAGCCGTATCGAAACCACCGTAACATCAGCCTGCCATATTCCCCAGCTTTTTCTTTCTCTGAGACAGGATTACACTCTGAAGGAGGATAAAGAATGCGAGCATAAGTCCTGTTGTAATACTCTGCCAGTATGGTTCACGTAAACCAGATGCAACTACAATATTGTTGATTGTCTTAAGAGACATAACACCAAACATAGTTCCAACAACACTTCCTACTCCACCGCTAAGCAATGTACCTCCAATAATTGAAGAAGCAATTGCCTGCATTTCTGCAGCAGTCGCATTTGAAGCGTTTCCGGCACCGGTATGAAGCAGATAGCAGAAACCTGCTATTCCTGCAAGCACACCACAAAGAATATATGCAAAAAACTGAGTTCTACGAACATTAATACCAAGCATCAATGCACTTTCGGTATTTCCACCAACAGCATAGAGATTACGGCCAAAGCGAGTCCATCTGAGCATAGCCCATAAAAGCAGGACTACAAAAAGTGCAATTACAACACTAACTTCAATTGAAGCCGGAATCCAGTTGCCGTTACGTGCATAAGTTCCAAGGAAAGGAATATTAATATAGAAATCTTTTAGTGCAAGGAATGATGCATTTGCTGCGGTACGTGGAACTTTACTTACAATAGTAGTCATACCACGTGTAAAGAACATTCCTGCAAGTGTTACAATAAACGGCTGAATCTTAAGGAATGAAACCAGATATCCCTGAACAAGTCCCATTGCAAGACCAATTCCAAGAGAAATAAGAATTGAACTGAAAACTCCGCCTCCTTTGTCTTCCATGAATACTACAGAAGCCATAGTAATAAGCGCAATAGAACCACCAACAGAAATATCAATTCCTCCGGTAATCATAACTATTGTAAGACCACAAGCCGCAACAATCAGGTAGGAATTATTATTAAACAAATCAAGGAACTGCTGAGGATTCAAAAATCCACCACCCCAGATAATCATTGCAAGAAGATACATTCCTACAAAAGTACAAATTGTAATTGTAAGAAGCAGAGATGTATTTGAAAGCGGCTGTCTGTTTTCTTTCTTTCCAAAAAGATTAGTAAAGATATTTGCCATAATTATCTAGCCTCCTTCTTTGCTACAATCTTATCTTTTAGCTGACCGATCCATGCCTTTACAACAGGAGAACCAGCGACAACAATGATGATAATAACTATAGCCTTGTAAGCCTTTACCGCAGTAGAAGAAACCTTCATTGCATATAAAGTAATTGTAAGTGCCTGAATGATATAAGCACCAAGGATAGAACCTGAAAGCTTAAACTTTCCGCCACCAAGTGAATTACCACCAATAGCAACTGCAAGAATGGCATCCATTTCTATATCAAGAAGAATTGTTTCATGGTTGATAAGACCAATACGACAAACATTGATAGAACCTGCCATTGTTACACATACACCGAGAATTACAAATACTGCAAGCTTCCAGATTACTGGATTAATACCATTAAGTTTTGCAGCACGCTCATTAATACCTACAGACTGAATGTAAAGACTAAGTGTTGTCTTTTTTAACAGAAGATTTATAAGCAGAATGAAAATAACAACTACAATAATTGGAGTTGGAATTGCAATATGCGGAATAAATCCTCCGATGTAAGTAAGCAATGGGCTTTCAACGTTAGGAGTTGCACCACCGTTGATCCAGTAAGCAATAGGACGTCCTGCTGTAAACAGAATCAAAGATGCAATCATCGGCTGAATATTAAACTTTGCAATAAGAATTCCGTTGAACAGACAGAAAAGAATTGCAACGATACATGCAAGAATCAATCCAATAATGATTGTTCCGGCATTAATATTTCCAGCACGGAGAATCTTTACAAATACAGAACCGGCAATTGCAGCAGCGGCTCCAATGGAAATATCCTGTCCCTTTGTAGCTGAAGTTACAAGAGTCATTCCTATAGCAAGAATTACCAGCTCCGAAGCACCATTCAGAATACTGATAAGGTTACCGGAAAGAACTGTGTTACCAAAGTTATTTTTCTTAATTACAATAGAAAAGAAACTCGGATCCCGAATAAGGTTGAAAACAACCAGAACTATTAAAGCAACAAGCGGAATTGCAAGCTGCGACTGAAAAAGTTTTTTAATCTGATTTGTGATTTTATTAGCCATTTTGTGCCTTGCCTCCCGCAATAGTCTGCATAATTACATCCTGACGCAAAAGGTCATCCTTTAGTTCACCTACAATCTTTCGGTCGCGCATTACGATAAGCCTCTGGCAGACAGAAAGCATCTCTTCAATTTCTGAAGAAATAAAGGTAACACTTACTCCCTCTTCTGCAAGCTTAAGAACAAGCTTCTGAATCTCGAGCTTTGTACCGACATCAATACCGCGTGTAGGTTCATCAAGAATCAGATACTGTGGATGAGTCAAAAGCCAGCGTGCAAGAATAACCTTCTGCTGGTTTCCACCTGAAAGAGATTTAATCGGTGTTTCCTTAGAAGCCGTTTTAATCTGGAGTTTCTCAATAAACTCATCTGCAAGTTTTTCCTGCTCTGCACGTGAAAGAGGTTTTGTAAAGCCATTGAGAACCTGAAGTGCAAGAATAAGATTTTCACGAACTGAAAGGTCCTGAATAATTCCGTCTCCCTTTCGGTCTTCCGGAAGGTATCCGATTCCGGCCTTCATAGCATCCTTTGGCTGATTGATTTTTACATCTTGACCATTAACCTTTACCTTGCCACCAGTTACGCGGTCTGCGGCAAAAATTGCACGTACACTTTCACTTCGGCCAGAACCGAGAAGACCTGTAAAGCCGTTTACCTCGCCCTTGTTGATAAGGAAGTCGAAAGGTTTTACACCTTCAGAGCTTGAAAGCCCTTCCGCTTCATAAACAACCTCGCCGGCACCTGTATAAGGACGCTTCTGATTCTTGAGGTTTGTCATATCTTCCATATCTTTACCAAGCATGGCAGAAATCAGCTTAACTCGAGGAAGCTCACTTACTGTGTATTCTCCAACAAGTTCACCGTTACGAAGAACGGTAATCTTATCACAAACTTCATATACCTGCTCAAGGAAGTGAGTAATGAAGATAATACCAACTCCACGGCTCTTAAGGTCGCGCATAAGTGTAAACAAAAGTTCTACTTCATTTTCATCAAGAGATGATGTCGGTTCGTCGAGAATAAGAACTTTACAATCCATATCTACGGCACGTGCAATTGCAACCATCTGCTGAACTGCAAGTGAACAGGTTCCAAGCTGCTGGCCTGCCTTTGCCGGAATATTAAGTTTTTCAAGAAGAACCGAAGCCGATTTTTCCTGAGCGCGGCGATTTACGAATTTGTAATTTCCGCGGCCAATATACATATTCTCTGCTACCGTAAGATTCGGACAGAGAGTAATTTCCTGATATACTGTAGAGATGCCAAGATTCTGGGCATCCTGAGGGGAACGAATTACAGCAGGACCTTCACAACCTTCAATCTTGATTTCTCCGGCATCTTTTTCATAAACACCGGTGAGAACTTTTACCAGAGTTGATTTTCCTGCTCCGTTTTCTCCCATGAGCGCATGAACTTCACCTTCCCGCAAGGTAAAATCTACATTCTGTAGAGCTTTTACACCCGGGAATTCCTTGTAAATTCCACGCATAGATAAAACAACATTATTTTCCATATTAATTGTACCTTTGTCATCCTGAATTTGTTTCAGGATCCTTTTTTAGATTCCGAAACAAGTTCGGAATGACGTAAGTCTTCAAAAAAAACGGCGTAAAATATGCACTTTACACACTTTACGCCGCAATATCCGTTTTACAAGAGGTTCAGGATATTAGTCACCAAGACCATATGTATCAATATCAGCCTGTGTAATTTTCTTTGCATCAAATCCCTTTTCATCAGAAATAATCTTCTTTGAAGGAACATTTCCGCTCTTAATCATGTTTTCAATTACAGAAGCCTGGAATGGAGAACACTGTCCATCATAGTTCCAGTTGCCTGCAAGAAGCTCGCGGAGAGCCCACTTGTTACAGTCAAAGCCCATTACAACAACTTTTCCGTTTACACCGTGTGTAATACCAGCTTCGTCGAGAGCAGCAACAGCACCCTTAGCCATACCATCATTTTCAGCATAGATTACATTGAAATCTTCACCAGAGTTGATTACAGATTCAACAATTTTCTTTGCTTCAGCTTCGTCCCATGTAGCTGTCTGCTGAACAACCTTCTTCATTGTTCCCTTAGCAAATTCAGCATCCAAAGCGCCTGTACGTCCAATCTGAGCATCTGAACCCATAGCTCCCTGGATATGAACTACATTATAAGCTGGAAGATTCTGAGCCTTAAGCCAGTTTACAGCAGTCTCACCTTCTTTAGCCATGTCAGAAACAACAGCAGCTTCATACAAATCATCAGAAACATTAATCATACGGTCAAAGAGGAATACTTTAATTCCATTTGACTGAGCCTTTTTAAGAACAGAAGTCCATCCGTCTGTTGCAGCAGCAGAAAGAAGAATATAATCAACACCATCAGTAATAAACTGTGAAGCAGCATTCAACTGCTCATCATTCTTAAGACTGTAGAAAGTAGAAACTTTATAGCCTTTAGCTGCAGTAAATACTGATTCAAAATCCTTTACGTTTGCAGCACGATATCCAGACTCTGAAGGTGGATTGTTGATAATACCGATTTTGATAGTTCCGTCACTCTTTTTCTCTGCTTTCTTTGAGCAGGAAATGAATAATGAAGCAGCACACATAAGTGCAACAGCAACAATTACGCTCTTTTTCATCTAATTTTCCTCCTAATAGATGCTTTTTTAGATTACACTGTAAATATAAGCCAGCCAGAAGGATTTTTGAATGAAGAAATTTCGGAATTTATTTATGAATTTTTAGGTTTTTGAAGGTAGATTTGTAGAATTCTTTGTAAATATGTTGGAAAATTTATGAAATTTGTTAGATTTTTTACGATTCTTTTTCAAGCTGTTAGCTGTTTGGTATTAGCTACTAGCTATTAGCTATTAGCTTTTATTGCTGCTAACCGCTAATAGCTAACTGCTAACCGCTTAAAAAATTACTTATGACAAATGCGGTCCTGGCACTCTTTGTAGATAGCGGCAGTCTTAGCAACTACATCAGCAGGGATTTCTTTGATGTTAGGATCGCCGGCAAGATTATGCTCTTTAAGCCAGTCACGAACAAACTGCTTGTCGTAGCTTGCAGGGCTTCCGCCAACTTCGTACTTAGAAGCATCCCAGAAGCGTGAGCTGTCCGGAGTCAAAACTTCGTCCCCTAGTACAAGCTCGCCATTCTCATCAAGACCAAATTCAAACTTAGTATCAGCAATGATAATTCCGTTTGCCTTAGCGTGCTCATAGCACTTCTTGTAAATTGCAAGAGCAGCCTTTTCTATCTTAGTTCCAAGCTCTTCGCCAAGGTCATCTTTCATATACTGCAACGTAACGTTAATGTCGTGACCTTCGGCAGCCTTAGTAGAAGGAGTTACGATTGGCTCGTCGAGCTTTTCAGCCTGCTTGTATTCCTTTGTAAACTTATGACCAAGGAAAGGCTCGCCCTTCTTATAAGCCTCGTACATAGAACCAAACATATATCCGCGAACAATTACTTCGTAAGGAATCATCTTAAGCTTCTTTACAAGAATAGTGCGTCCTTCAAACTCAGGCTTCTGGAACTCAGCTGGCATATCCTTCAAATCACTTGAAATCATGTGATTCTTAACAATGTCCTTAGTGTAATCAAACCAGAAGTTAGCAAGAGCGTTGAGCACCTTACCCTTGTCGGTAATCATAGTTGGCAGAATAACGTCAAAAGCAGAAATTCTGTCTGTTGTAACAATTACCATGCGACCATCTTCAAGATCATAAACTTCCCGAACCTTACCAGAAATAATTTTCTTCATTTTATACCTCTATTTACTCAGCAAACCGCCGAATTGAATTCCAAAACGTGAACACAGCACATTATACTGATTTTCTTCCTCTCTGTCACGAAAGCCGGTTATAAAGAGCTTTGGCTTTTGGGAGGGGGAAGTCTCCCCCTCGCTCGCACTTCGTTGCTCGCTACCCCTTCTAACGGGGGACACCCCCGTATCGCCCCCGTTGTTATCTGTGGTTTCGATACACTCGCTCCGCGAGCACTCAACCACCGTATTGGCTGACTCTACCACCGTAAGGGCGTGTCTCACTACCCCATCCACAGAATCTACAACTTTTATATCCGGTTTGCAGGCTTCTTCAAAGACCTCTGTAAAATTCAAAAAATGAGTACAGCCAAGAATTATAACGTCGCAGTTTTCCTGTCGGAAAAAATTCACCGCGGGCTTTACAGCTTCAAGACACTCTTCACGGCTGGCAGTAAAAGCGTTGTGTTCAATAAAAGAAATAAGCTGGGGGTCTGCACGATTTACCAGAGTACAGTCTCCGGCAAATTTATTTTTCAGTTCAATATTATACGGATTTTCGCAGGTAGCATGAGTTGCAAGAAGGCCAAGGCGGCGCTTTTCAGAAACAGAAGACGCAAGCTTAATGGCCGGAACAGTTCCTACAAACTTCACATCTTGGAAAGTCTCACGCAAAGCTTCAAGTGCATTCACACTCATAGTATTGCAGGCAACAACAATTACCTTTGGAGCAAACTTCCGGCGGATTTTTTCAACAAGCTCTGTAACACATTTTACAACATTTTCGTGTGACTTTTCTCCATAAGGAAAATTTGCGGTATCTGCAACATAGACACACTCTGCATCCGGAGCACGCTGTAAAAGAGTCGTCATATAAGGAATTCCGCCAACGCCGGAATCAATAAATACAAAGTCAGTCATAATTTCCTAATACATGGATTGCTTCGCTTCGCTCGCAATGACAAAAGTACTGCAATGATTGTCATTGCGAGGAGCGCAGCGACGAAGCAATCCATTCATTAATTAAACAAAGAATTAAAAGCATCTCGGGCAGCTGCCGCTTTATCAACTCCACCAGATTCTGCCACAGTTTTTGTGCCGGCTCGGAAATAATCACAGAAGTTTCTGCGTTCCTTGTCGCCCACAAACTCAGCCGAGGTCTCGCGACAGTCATTATGTGCCCCGCTTTCATAAAATTCACACGCCTTACAAACATGCAAATCTGCATGGCATAACGGACATTCATCTCCGCGCACAGGCTTTTCAATTCCGGTTTCTTTACGGCATTTCCAGCAAATCATAATTATATAGTATCATTTTTTAACGTTTTCTACTATAATAAAAATATGTTCACGCAGAATAAGTGTCTTGTACATTATTGCCGCAACCTCGCACTTTCCACCTTTGATGAAGACGGAAACATTACCGACGGCAACAACTACTGTCTTGACCATATTCCCGATCCCGGAAAATTCAAGGAAGATATCTACAAATATATTGCAGAACACGATAAAATCGTGGGACTCAATGTAAGCGGACTTTTGTTTTCAAACATCGATCTTTCAAATAAAAAGTTTTACGGCTGTACTTTCACAAACTGCACCTTCAACAACATCAGTTCAAGCAATGTACTTCTCCGAATGTGCATTTTTGATTTTGCTATTTTTAATGACTGCAGCTTTATCAAAAGTAATTCGCTGTTCACAAGTTTTTCTGGAGCTACCTTTACACATACACTCTTTACTTCCAGCGATATAATACAAAGCAACTTCAACGGAATTAAAGCCTATCAGTCATCCTTTGATGACTCAGACCTTTTTAATTCACGCTTCATTGCCTCTACTTTAATTGATACATCTTTCAGAAACTGTAACCTCAAAAAATCTCTTTTTTATGATTCTATAAGAACTAATGTTTCATTCAAAATGTCAAATACCCGCGAAGCACTTTTTACGATTAAGGGAAAATCAGCGACTGAACAGGATCTGTCTTTTGGAAATTCAATTGTTGACGGAGACATCTTATGAAAGTTTACTTCCATTTGAATCTCGGCGGTTTTTCAAACTGCTATATTGTCGTAAATGAAAAGACCTCAGAAGCAATAATAATCGATCCTGGAAAAATCACAGAAGAAATTATTTCACGAATAGAAGACAATCACTTAAAACTTGTTGCCGTTTTAATAACACATAATCACGGCTCTCATGCCGGAGGGCTTCGCACATTGCGGAAAATCTATTCGCCCAAAATTCTCGCAGCAGACTGGGAAGTTGCAGGAGAAGACACAACTGTAATTTCCGGAGATGGAAAAATCAGACTTGCAAAAATGATTGTGCGATATATGTCAGTCCCAGGTCACACCTCAGACTCTGTAGTTTATGCAATTGGAAATGTTCTCTTCACAGGTGATATTCTTTCTGCCGGTGAGATAGGAAGCACTAACTCAAGTTATTCTGAATATATTTTGAAATCAAATATAGATAAAAAGATTTTCTCCCAGCAGGATAGCGTAATTCTTATGCCGGGACACGGTCCTCCGACAACCCTCGGAGCTGTAAAAGCCTTTACCGCAGATTTTAAGAAAATGATTCAGAGTCCCCAGAATGACCGCATAAGAAATTAAACTGACATTGCGTTTTTTTCTCGAATGACGTGAGAACTATAATAATAGATTGCTTCGCTTCGCTCGCAATGACGTGGGCAGCGAATCCGCAATTACCAGACTTCGTCATTGCGAGGAGTGAGTGCAATGATTTGCAGAGTTGCGTCATTGCGAGGAGCGAGTGCAATGATTTGCAGAGTTGCGTCATTGCGAGGAGCGAACGCAGTGAGCGACGTGGCAATCCACTTTAATAGATTGCTTCGCTTCGCTCGCAATGACGTAACCAGCTCGCAATGACGTTGGCAACCTATCTGCTCACCAGTGCAATATTTCCACACACAATTCCGTATTTATCAAACACAAAATCATTGAGGGCATTTGCCGCATCTTCAAATCCCCTGCCCTCTGTTTTTCGAACATATGCCGCGAGATTTGGCGTATAATTCATAACAGTTCCGCGGTTAGCAAGATGCACAAAATAATTTGCGACCTCGGAAAGTCTCTGCTGCATAATATAAGCCATAAACTCGTTGTGCATAAGATATTCATCATTTACATCATAACCGAGAGAAGGCTGTGACTTAAAATAATCAATAAGAAAATCACGAGAATCAGAATCAAAAGTATAATATACCGCCGAAACATAATTTCTGAATTCTGCATCGCGGAAGAAAACAGTATGCCATCCTTCGTGAGCTAAAAGATTAGTTCGGCTCCAGAGAGGAGTTTCCCGTGAAATAGAAACAAGCCCCCCTTCATTGGCTTTTACATAAACTCCGTCATCTTCCAACAGTCCATTATGAATCAGAATACGTTTTAACAAGAGTTCTTCTTCATTCAACTGAAAGCCTATATCAGTTGCCTTATTAAAAAAGTTTGCCATTGAAGCTGCACTATAATCATGAGCATTATAACCGTGCATATCACCGAGTTCTTCATTTGTAAGCAGCCGCCCTTTATACCCCTGCTTCTCAACGAAAAAAGCAAGACGACGGAACAGTCTGTCCTGAACATCATAATTGCGGGTATCAAAAAAAAGAATCTGCGGAAAGCGATCCCACTCATAAATCTCATAATCAGCAGTACGCCACTGAGAAGTTTTATAATTCAAAATGAGTCCGGGATCAGTACGAACAGGGTCAAGAATTTCTGGCATTCCGTCGGAACCAAGAATTAAGGTATCCGAAGATTGAGAATCACCTTTTTTACCGGTTCCAGCTCTCATAATAAAAGCCTTTACACATTCGCTGTTTGCTGTAAGTTCAGTACGTGAAAAAGGAGCATTCAATGCACCCGTCGGAATTATAATCTCTTTTGCCGCGTTTACATTATTCACATAAATTTTTTCACCACCGACATTTAACTCCACACGGACAGAATGTTCTTTTTTAGTTTTCAATTCTGCATCATCAGAAAGAATCATACTGAATTCCGGCAAAGCTTTATTTCTATCAGCCTGAACAGGAAAGATCATTGAACTTCCTGAAAAATCAAAACTGGAATTCTCAAAATTAATTACACCACCATTACAGGCAAAACCGTAAAATGGAATATCTTTACTTACATCAAAGCCAACTTCAGCTGGTACTACACAGGCTCCGAGAATGCGGCAGCGAACAGAAGAATAAACAAAAAATCCTTCTGGAATAAATTTCGAAATATCTTCATTTTTTTGAATTGCAAATGAAACATCAAAAACCTCAGGAGCCTTTCTTAAATCACCCTGAACTTGAATACGTTTATTTCCTGGATAATACTGCTTAATCAGTTTTCCATTTTTTGTAAAATCTTCTTTACCCAAAAAACCAAAATTAAAAACTGCTTCAGACGAAGAATCTTGAATTACTTCCATCTGTTTTTTTGTAGGCATCACCTGAAGGCAAACTGCAAGCGCTACGCTACCCTTTTTGTTATAAAGGTTTTCAAAAAATTCCTTCTGTTGTCTGGTAAATTTAAAATTTGCAAAACCTGGATTCGTTATAGTTCCCTTTGATGCAGCTGAATCAATGGCATAAAGTGCCAGAGGTTTATCATCACCAAAGCTTACAAGTTTTACAGCAGATTTATTTTTATTTGAAATAAGAAAGATTCCCGCAACAATATCTGCAATCAAAACAAGAGCAACTGCAACTGCAATTATTTTTTGATTTTTATTTAATTCTGAAAACCACTTAAATTCCGGTAATTTCAAATTCAACTTTGGCAATTTCATAACAAAAACTATACCAAATATACAAAAAAAGTTATACTCCCCTTATGACTGTAATTCTCCTGCACCCGACAGACGAACTCTTCTTTGCAAATCTCCAGAAAGAGCTGACAGAATGCCTTTTTAAAGAGGACCGTATTTTATATCAGAACACTCCACCTTGGATTGAACTCGGAGAGCTGGAGCTCGACGAAAAAAAACTGATTAAGAAGGTTAAAATCGGAGAGATGGAAATTTGTGAGAACTCGGTGATTTGTCCGGTTACGGTTATTTTAGAAAACAAACAGATTTATTCCAAACTAACGTTAGTTAGTGTCTACAAAGGTGATAACATTCTTAATTCCGAAATCACAATACAAAAAAATAAGCCGATAAGACAGTTAAAAGTCTTTCGGCTTGGTATTATGCAGAACGAAGACCTGCATGCTAAAAGTATAAGCAAATCAGTCTGGTGCAAGTTGAAGTAAAACAAGTGACACGACAATTATGGATTGCCACGTCGCTCCGCTCCTCGCAATGACAACCTTTCACAATGACAACTTTTCGCGGGAAGCGAGCACAACGAAGCACCCTCTCCCCGTCATTGCGAGCGCAGCGAAGCAACCCATTACATCACGCCAGAACCACGGTCAAGAGAAGTCAGACCGGTACGAACATACTCAAGAATTCCGTAAGGCTCGAGCAGACGCAAAAGACTTTCTACTTTTTCTTCGCTTCCTGTAATCTCAATAATAACTGATTCAAGACTTACATCCACGATACGCGCCTTATAGATATCGGCAGTTTCGATAATTGTACCGCGGTTACTTGCCTCGGCCTTTACCTTGATAAGAGACATTTCACGCTGAACAGAACTTGAAGTTTCGCACTTTTTGATTGCGATTACTTCTTCGAGTTTTGCAAGCTGCTTTTGAATCTGATCAAGAATATGCTCATCGCCTTTCACCACAATTGTCATGCGGCTCTGCTCTGGATTGTTAGTCGCACAAACAGTAAGCGAGTCAATGTTATAACCGCGGCGGCTGAAGAGCCCAGACACACGGCTAAGTACACCGGTTTTATTTTCTACAAGTACACTAAGGACATACTTTTCCATTTTTTTCTCCCAAAAAGCTAATAGCTAAAAGCTAATAGCTAATAGCTTTTTCCTAACAATCTAACGCTCCGGGTTAAAGCTTACAGTTCTCAAAATATCCCCGAATACACCGGCAGCAGTAACGCCAGCACCGGCACCGTATCCGCGGACAGTCAAAGGAATCGGCTGGTATCGCTCTGTGTAGAATACAAAGGCGTTTTCACCACCCTTTACACTGTAGAGCGGATCATCCTGACCAACTTCCATCATACCAACGCTAACCTTTCCGTCTTTGATTGTTGCTCCCATGCGCAAAACCTTGCCCTTCTTTTTGAGGTCGGCAATTTTCTTTGCAAAGTAATCATCAACTTCAGGAAGCTTCTTCAAGAACTCTTCAACAGTTCCGCTTGAATCAAAGGAATCCGGGAATACCTTGAACATCTGAATATCAGAAAGCTCAATGTCGTAACCAGACTCGCGGGCAATAATAAGTCCCTTGCGGGCAACATCCATTCCGTTCAAATCGTCGCGTGGGTCCGGCTCAGTGTAGCGCAGTTCTTTTGCTTCAAGAACAGCCTTACTGAATGGAACGCCCTCGTCGAGTTTTCCAAAAATGTATGAAAGAGAACCAGACATAATTCCGTTGAAGCTTTCAAGCTTATCACCAGATTTATAAAGATTCTGCAATGTATCGATGATAGGAAGACCGGCACCAACGTTCGTCTCATAAAGGAAGCGGCGGTGCATCTTGTTTGCAGTGTGGCGAAGCTCGTGGTAGAACTTAATATCCATAGAGTTTGCGCGCTTATTTGGAGTTGCAATGCTCATTCCGGCATTAAGAATGTCCAGGTAACGCTCAGGCAAATCATAGCTTGCAGTACAATCTACAAATACAGGATTAAGCGGCTTCTTCTCTTTTACAAACTTAATGATGTCATCAACATTCTGATTTGAATTAAATGGGAAGTCTGGCTTTTTCATCTGGTCGCGCCAGTTAGAAAGGTCCAGGCCTTCTTCATTCAAAAGCATACCGTCGATTGTTGTGATACAGAGAACCTTGATATCAACATTTTCTTTGAGCAGCTTTTCTCTCTGGTCGCGGATCTGGTCGATCATTGTTCCACCGATAGTTCCTGCACCAAAGGCAAATACTTCGATTGTCTGAGCTGTGTGGAAGAAGAACTGATGAACAGCTTTTACGGCTGTATCAGCATATTCATTTTCAATAACTGCAGAAATACAGCGTTCGCTACTTCCCTGAGCAATGGCGAGAATATTGATATCCTGACTTGAAAGAGCGTTGAGGAACTTACCTGCAACACCGCGGTTAGCAATCATACCGTCGCCGACAACGCTTACAATTGCGCAGTCCTTTCGAACATCAATTGCGTCAATCAGCTTTTCGCGGATTTCAAGCTCGAACTTAGCTTCAAGAGCATCTTTTACTACATCTGCCTCGCTGTCGCGAACACAGAAGGAAATTGTATATTCAGAAGAAGACTGAGTAATCAAAAGAATAGAAGATCCAGCGCTGGATACGGCAGAGAAAATCTTACTTGCCATGCCTGTGCGACCACGCATAAGTGAACCGCCCACGCTGATCATGCTAACATGCTTGAGAGAAGAAATACCGCAGATGCTTGACTTTCCCTTGCGGCTTTCAAAAGGTCCCTTACCAATGCGTGTACCGCGTGCCGAAGGATTATGGCTGTTCAAGCTCCAGGCTTCAATTCCCTTTGCCTGAAGAGGTGCAATTGTTTTTGGATGAAGAACCTTAGAACCAAAGAATGAAAGTTCCATTGCTTCTTCATACGACATATCGTCTACGAGGATTGCATCTTTAACAACGCGAGGGTCTGCAGTGTAAACACCGTCAACATCAGTCCAGAATTCAACGCGCTTTACGCGAAGGCTTGCACCAATAATTGCGGCAGAGAAGTCTGAACCATTGCGGCCAAGCAAGCCCATAACAGGCTTAGTTCCAGTTCCGCCGCTCCATGTACAGATGAAGCCAGGGAACAAAAGAATGCGTGTCTGAGCAGGGCTTGCTCCATCACGGAATGGAGCGCAGGCTTCGTTACATGCAGAATAATCAGCTTCACCCTCTTTCTGATTGCCGGTTGTGAAAACAAATTTACGGCTGTCGAGGAAGATTACGCTCTGCTTTTTAGCAAGCAGAACATTTTCCATAATAGGTGCTGAAAGGAGTTCTCCCATACCCATAATGCGGCAGTGAACAGTATCAGGACATTCGCCGAAAGAAACACAGCCGGCGAGTAATTTTTCGAGTTCAGTAAAATTAGGCTCAAGACGGGCCATCACTTTTTCTGCATCAAAGCCCGGAAGCTTAGACTGCAGTTCAAGACAAATTTCGTTGTGAGTGTTACGGATGTCGTTTACGTAATTGGTTCCGGCAATTCCACCGGTACAAGCGTCGATTGCAGATTGTAATGTATTTGAAACACCAGCTGCCGCGCTTACGACAACAGAAAGACGGTCTTCCTTTGCACGAGAAATTATAATCTCGCTGGAAGCCAGAATGCGGCGGGCGTTGGCCATTGATGTACCGCCGAACTTAAGAGTAATCATAAATACCTTCCCGCTGAAAACCGCAATTTCCCCGAACATCCGGGCGAGCAGAACAATCTCCGTCATCCTGAACTTAGGGAGCGGCACTGCGCAGCAGGGCAAAAACAGTCCAGTGGACTGTTTTTAGCGAGTCTCCGAGCAGCTATGCTGCGAAGGTTCAGGATCCGTTATAATAGATTCCGAAACAAGTTCGGAATGACAGTTGATTGCTAAGTCGGTTGTCAACTGTTGTAAAATAGTAAATATTATAGTAATGCTTTGAGAAAAAAATGACAACCACATATGGATTGCCACGGCCTGTGGCAATCTATTCTATTCGACTTCAAATGTAATCTTAAGTTTTGAAAATATTGGATTTTTCTTATTATCTCCGTTATCCACTATCAAATGAAAAATTCCAAAGGTAGTATCCGGCAAATCGGTGTAAGCCTTATATTCTTTTGTATAACTAAATTCCTTATTCTTTGTTGAGGTTTTATTTCCATCAATCTTTGCTCCATCATAATCCCTGTTTTTATCATTCATAAGAATCTGAACCCATTGACCATTATATGTATTTTCCAGCTCAGGTCGAAGTCCTGAAATATTTCTGTCGCAAATACCACTAATCGTAATTTTTACTTTCGTTCCTTTAGAAATAGATTTTCGTTCTCCAAAAATATCCTTTGCATCAACATCAATTTTGAAGTCATATTCGTTATAGTTCTTACCCCATTTGCTAGTTGATAATGTTAGATTTTCATATTCCAGAGTTTTTGCATAACCTCCTGATATCGGAGTAACAGGAAAACTTTCTTTATCAACAGAAATCACCTTCACTTTTACTTCAAAATCATAAAATATAGATATATCATCAAGAATATCATGTCCATAATTAATCTCAACATTACTTTTACTTGTATTTACAATAGCTTTATCTAATAAAATTGAAGTAGTAAAATTAAAAGGTTTTGTACTTATTATCCCAAGTCCGTTATTTGGAATAATTTGTTTATAAGGATGCGCTTCCTCCCATGCTGCTTCACCTGTAGGAACCTGAATAGCCATAGCTCTAATATCATTACTTGATTCACCACTAAGAGTAAACTCAAGAACTGAACCGGCAGGAATTTTCTTATTCGGCTCAGTTAATTCATCAAGCTTAACACTGTAATGGTAATTATATTCATCTTCTTTAGATCCCCACTTATTTTTTTGAAAGACTACAACTCCAGCTTGTATAGCATTTTCAACACCAACAGATATCTGTTCAGGAGTAGTTGAAACAGACTTCCATTCTGCTGTCTTTACAGGTTCAGAGGAAACAAGTGCAGAGGAAACAGGTTCAGAGGAAGAAGTCTCAATTTCTGATTGAATATCAAAAGATTTTGCATCAGCAGGCTTTGAAGCTTCAACGCTTTCAAAGCCTGCTGAAACTTCTTCCACCTGTTTACTTTTTGCGTTCTCTTCATTCTCCGCCAATTTTTCATTCTCAGCTGACGCTTCACTATCTTCCGACACCTCACTCTCAGAAACTGACTCAAGCACAGTCTCCTCTTCAACCGCAGCAGTCTCTGCAATCAAAGCTGAACTGGCAGCAACAGCCGATTCGGCAGCCGAAGCCGCTTTTTCCTTTGCCATTTGCACAACAGTTGGAACAAGGGTAATTCTTTCGCCGGCCGAAATAACAATCGGTTCAGAAGTTCGGTTTCGCGTTTCAGATTTCTCATCTTTTGATTTGTCTGTTGACTGTGGCGAGACCTCGGCAATTTCTTTAACTTCAACCTGTCCGCTCACTACCTCTATCACAACGGTATTTTCTTCCGGCTTAGCTTCTTCTTCACCAGCCGCCACAGCAGCTGAGACCTCGGGCAATGAAAGCTTTACCTCCGAAACCTGACCAATAGAAATCTCATTTTTTCCAGAATGAATTACAAGCTTTTCTTCAGGTTTAGTAGTGGCAACAAAAATCTCACCACCAATAAAATCAACACTGCGCTGCTTTTTATTTTTGAAAATCTGAACCATAGATTTTTCCCGCAGCTGAATCTGTATGCCAGAATCATTAAACTCCGTATAAGCTTCTGAGTTTTTAGAGGTTCTGATTCTGTCTCCGTCATAAATATCACTGGAGTTAGTCAACACTTCCCAGATATCATTATCAGAAAACTTTCGCTGTGCAGTATTTCTTTTAAAATAGATTTTTGCAACCGGCTCTTCATTCTGCTTAATCGTAAAAGAATTTAAATCGCGGTAAAATAGAAAAAGCGTTGCGGCCGCAGCAAGAGAACAGATAATAAAAATGGAATAATCGACTTTATTAAGCCTGTATGTTGTACTTTTTTTCTTCATCATCTGTATTTACCTTTGCCAGGTCTGGGGCAACAGTTCCAATAATTCTTCTTACTTCCTCCAGTGTTGAAGGCTTGTCTTTTCCTACAAGGTTGATTACCGCAAACATTTTAATTGCATCAGTTTTTCCCTTTACATGAACGCCAGGCATTTCTTCAACAATGATTTTATCCTTTATCAGATTATAAGTATTTTCTGTAATCAAAACATCAGTTGCAAAAGGCTTATTCAGTGCCTCTGTACGGCTTGCAAGATTTACAGCATCTCCAATTACAGTATATTCCATTCGCTCATCAGAACCAATCTGACCAGCAACAACAGGTCCTGAGTTAATACCGCAGCCAATTTTTACAGGAGCAAGTCCTGCAGCCGCACGCTCCTTATTAAAGCGAAAAAGTTCAACGCGCATCATAAGGGCAGCAGTTACAGCATTCAGAGCATCACCGGCAGCACTTCCACTAGACTCAGGAGCACCCCATACAGCCATAATTGCATCACCAATATATTTATCAACTACGCCCCCGGTTTTATTAACGCAGTCTACCATTTTAGTCATGTAAACATTTAGAAAATCGACAACTTCCTTTGGCTGCATTTTTTCAGACATAGCAGTAAACGATCGGATATCACTAAAGAAAATCGTAGCGTTGCGGGTTTCACCACCAAGCGTCAGTTCTCCATTTGCAGCTTTTTGTGCAATCGTTTTATTCGTAAACTTACTGAAAGAAATCATAAGCTTTTCGCGTTCAGAAAGTCCCTTACCCATCTGTACAAAAGATTCAGTCAAAAGACCAATTTCATCCCGGGTACGTGGTTTTATAGAAAGCTCAAATTCACCCTTTTCAATCTGGCCTGCAGCACCAACAAGTTCTTTTATAGGGTTTGTAATACTGTTACTGAAAATTCTGATTAAGATAATCGCAATAAAAAGCACGGCAAGAGAGAACAAAACAATTCTATAAGTTGTCCGGTTTATTACCGCGTAAACTGATTTTTCAGAAATTGTAGTGATTACAAACAAATCATCCTTTATCTGATGAACGGCCGTAAATATGCCATCCATAACAGTCTGTGAATTAGATTCCGAAGGATTATCTTTAAGCTGCTTAATCAAAGAAAGCACTTCATTACGAACAGTTTTGCTTGAACCAAAATCAGGATTTACCAGAACCTTTGCATTTTCATCTACAAGGATTGTAGTATTATTTGAACCCGTTCCCATAAGCTCACAGAGTGCAGCCACATCAAAACCAACGACACCGTTTTCAACGGCATTTGAAGGACCATACTTATAAACAAAAATTACAGAAGGAATATCAAAAAGCTCAGATGCATTAAAATACCAAGCCTTTTGATTTGAACTCTTATCGGCTGTAACGGCGGTAAGCTCTGGAGAACTCAGAAATTCCTTTATAGCAGTAAGCTTTTCAGAAGCAGAAGGATTTACAAGAAGTTCAGTTTCAGGACTAAAAACAAAAAGCACATCCTGATTTGAACGGAAGAAAGCATCGCCGAGTTCTTTTTTACCGGCCGCTCCCTCCACCGCAGAAAAGGCCTCAAATAAAACATAGGAATTATTCTGTACATTTTCAAAGGCAGCCTGAACAGTTTGGGCAGTACGTCCGTTCAGGGCAAAATTATTTTCTTCTGCTTTTATTTTATCGTCAGCACGAACAAGTGTAGAAACAAGAGTGGTAGAAACGCCAAGAACAAAAATAATCAGAAATGAAAAAAGGAGAATCTGCTTGAGACTTATAGGATACTTTATCTTCATATATAAAGTATAAAGGCACTCTACAGAATCAGCAAGTTTTTTTTTACAACAGCAAGGCGAAGCAAAATGTCCCCGCGTCATTGCGAGCACAGCAAAGCAATCCTTCCCAGCGTCATTGCGAGCGCAGCGAAGCAATCTCTATTGTAAATTGCCGCGTCATCCTTTGGACTCCTCGCAATGACAGACTTCGCCACCCGTCATTGCGAGCGCAGCGAAGCAATCCTTCCCCACGTCATTGCGAGCATAGCGAAGCAATCTCTATTGTAGATTGCCGCGTCGTCCTTTGAACTCCTCGCAATGACAGACTTCGCCACCCGTCATTGCGAGCGCAGCGAAGCAATCCATCAGTTTGACTTCGGCTCAAACTTTGCAGAAAAAAACGCCATGGCAGCGCCGCCCGCAATACAGAGCACAGCAGAAACACAGCCGGTCACACCTGCAAAGCCTGCCCAGCCCGGGAACACAACAAATATCGAACCGCAGATTAATCCAAAAATCACGGCATAAGTCTGATGCGGAAGCTTTTTAAAAAGCAGGCTGATTGCCTTAGCACCGCACAAAAGTCCAATCAAAACTCCCACTCCATTCGGTAAAAGCAGAAACAATGATTTTGTAAAAGTAGACGTATCAAAAAGCGCCGGAATTGCAGTAATGATGATTGTATAAACTCCCATCATCAGCATTAACAGTGAGCCCGAAATTCCAGGAATTATCATTGCAACAGCACCAATAAAACCCGCAATAAAAATTCGGATGGCAAGCTTTACAGTCCAGTCTGGAAGAATCATATTTTCTACAGAGGTCTCATCAAAGTTTTTTTCCAGATAATAAAACAGCATAATTAGAGCAAAGCCCGCAATCGCACACACGACAAGACTAACAATCCGGCCCGCGGTAATTGAACTTGACGCCCCCACCTCATTCTTCTTTCCCCCGCTAATCATAAGCGAATACAACAGCGGAATGCTTCCCAGAATCAAGCCTGTAAAAAAGCAGTTAGTCTGAAAGGGAAAGTGAGTATAAAGAATGCTTATAAGCTTACTGAAAATCAAAACGCCCATAGCCATTCCGCCGAGCAGCGGAAAAACAAAACGCCTGTTGCTCCAGATTTTCTTTAAATTAAAAGTAATTGCATTTATAAACTGGTCGTAAACATTAAAAACAACAGCCAGAGTTCCACCCGAAACTCCAGGAATTACATTTGCCATACCAATCGAAATACCAATCAAAAACAGTCTGATAATATTAATCATTGTAACCTCATAATGTAGATTGCCACGTCGCTCGCTGCGCTCGCTCCTCGCAATGACGTAGCTCTGCAAATCGCTGCGTTCGCTCCTCGCAAAGGCGTACGACTCGAAACAATCTATCTATTTTAATTTTTCTTCCAATTCCTTAAGCAGCATAACCTTAAGCCCGCGCTTTTCCAGCTTTTTGCGATGCTCAGCATTCGGCTCGCCTATAAACACCGCCGTCCCCCTTCCCGTCAAATGCTCGCCGGTCGAACCGCCGTTATCATAAATCTTCTTCACAAGTTCAAACGCCATATCAACATCGCGCAGAATCTTATTATCAAGTTCAAAACGCTCCCCCATCACCGTCTTAAAATGCGGCATAGGAGAAACCTTTCCATAAAGCCTTTTGATTTTCTCCGTCATCTCGCGACGGTATGCACGCTCCGCAGCCTGCTCCAGAATCTGCTCATTAGAAACAAAACAGTTTTTTCCCTCTGGCGAAGTCAAAATCTCTTCAACCTTCTGCCCCGTTCTCATACACTCAGCCTTAAGACAAAGCATAGTCATAATTGCATCATCTTCGGATTTATGACTCTGAAACTTTGCAACATTCACACCAAACTCTTCGGCCCATTCAACAAGCTTCTGCTTTTTTTCATATTTACGTTCAAGGTATCGCTCCAAGTCAAAAGCCCGAAACTGAATGTACGGCAGCTCGTAACGCTCGTTCGCATCATTTACAAAACCCACATCATTACTAACCGCAAAGCCCGCGATATAACGGTTGCCCGTAGTAAAAAGCTTTTTTATATCCTTATAATAAGCCTCGTAATTCGGCTTAGCACGAAAATAATCCTTTGAGTAAGCGAGCTTACAGTCCCCTTTCCCGGAAAGAATATACCAGTCAAAATCACATTCCGGATTCATAACAACATCTTCGCTTTCAATAATATTCAAATCGTCATCACAAATCACATACCCCAGCGAACAGATTTTCCCAACCCCGTCAAAGGTATTCGCACACTCACAGTCAAAAAAAACAAAACTCTTGTGGTTCATTCTTTTATTATAGTACATTTAGGGAATAGAAAATAGGGGTCAGAGAATAGTTTTAAAGGAGGGCGGAGCCTGAAACTAACAAAAGCTAACATTTCTATTAAAAAATCTTGAATACATGGAATAAAGCTTTTATAATAATTATAAAGGGTGGATTAAATGCAAAACTATAATTTAGGATTCATCAGCAACGAAGATATTTTCAATCATGTAAAAGAAACTGTTTCAAAGTATCGTTATAATATAAATCTTAGCTCTTTTAATTCCAATATAATCGATCCTATAAAATTAACATTCGACTCAAAAATATATAATCAGACTATGAAACAAACAATTGAGAATGAATGTATACGGCAGATTGATAAAACAAATTCAAATAACATTGGTTATTTTCATCAGAATATCTTCAAATATGCAAACAATGGCTGGCAAGTTCCCAAAAATGGTGCAGATGACAGTTTTGATGTTACAAACCACGAAAAACACATTTTTTGTGAAATAAAAAATAAACACAATACTATGAACTCTTCTTCATCACAAAAAACATATATACGTATGCAGGATAAAATATTACGAGATGATAAAGCAACTTGCTATTTGGTAGAGGTTATTGCAAAACGTTCTCAAGATATAGTTTGGGCAAATAAAGTTGACGGACAAAACTTTGCACATGAACGTATTCGAAGAATATCGATTGATAAGTTTTATGACATGGTATTTGATCAAAAAAATGCCTTTTTTAAGTTATGTCAAAGTTTACCAGAAATAATTGATGATGTTATCTCAGAAGCAGAAATCGAGAAAAGTTCAAATACCGTTTTCGATGAATTGAATGAAATATCTCCTGACACATTAAAGGGATTATATATTCTTGCATTTAGAACCTACGAAGGATTTGATGAATTATGATTGACGGATTGATTAATTCTGTAAATCTTGCAAGTGTTCTAGGTGTCTCTAATTCTACTGTTGATACTTGGGTTAAAAGCGGAAAAATCAAACCAAGAAAAAAAGATAAGCATTATTTTTATTTCTTTTTTAATGATTTGGATTTTCCTGACACAAAATCCATGTCTAATTCAACATGGGATTCCGAACATCTTATAAAACCCTTACGTGAATATAAAAGTATCGAATTATTCGCAGGCGCCGGTGGTCTGGCACTTGGTCTTGAAAACGCAGGCTTTAAGCATGTAGCACTAAATGAGTTTGATAAGGATGCATGTGAAACATTAAGAAACAACTTTAAAACTGCAGAAATTCTCGAAGAAGATATTCACAATATAGATTTTTCAAAATACAAAGGTATTATTGATTTTATTTCAGGTGGCTTCCCATGTCAGGCTTTTTCCTATGCAGGGAATCAAAAAGGTTTTGACGATACCAGAGGAACACTATTTTTTGAACTCGCAAGAGCTATAAAAGAAGTTCAACCAAAAGTCTTTTTAGGTGAAAATGTAAAAGGTCTTCTTAATCATGATAATGGAAAAACCTTTGAGACAATCTCAAAAGTTATCGATGAACTTGGATACTATCTTGTTCCACCTCGTATTCTAAAAGCTGTTATGTATAAGGTTCCTCAAAAGAGAGAAAGGATTTTTCTTGTTGGAATAAGAAAAGATTTAGCTGATAGAGTAACATTCCATTGGCCTAGTCCATATAAGGCTGTCATGACATTAAGAGACGCTTTCTATCCAGGAGAATTATACAAAACCGAAGTTCCAAAAAGTGAAGGTCAAAAATACCCTAAAAGAAAGGAAGAAATTTTATCATTAGTTCCTCAAGGTGGTAATTGGAAGAATCTTCCAATTAATCTTCAAAAAGAATTTATGAAAGGTAGTTTTAATCTTGGTGGTGGAAAGACGGGAATTGCAAGAAGATTATCACTAGATGAACCATCTCTAACACTAACTTGTGCACCAGCCCAAAAACAAACAGAAAGATGTCATCCTCTTGAAACTCGACCTCTTACAGTTAGAGAATATGCTAGAATTCAGACATTCCCAGATGAATGGACTTTCGCAGGAAATCTTACAAGTCAATATAAGCAAATTGGAAATGCAGTGCCTGTAAATCTTGCGGAAGCTATGGGGCATAGTCTTATCCATCTTTTGAATGATATAGAGCAATTAGATTAATCTTACTAAATTTCTTTAAGTTTTATTTCTTTCAACATTCTCTTAAATAAGATTATCTTCTGATTGCTTAATCTGAATCTTCCCTATACAATTTTCTTAAACTCAAAATATTCGAGGGCATTATGATTTCATTCAATTCAAAAACAAATTCTTTCCGTCTGGAGACTCCGAATTCTACTTACTGCATTTTTATTAATGAACGCGGCTACATCGGGCATGCTTATTATGGCAGCAAAATTGGGGATGATGATGTATCTTACCTCACCCGAAATATGGAATACGGATTTTCTGATAATAAAGTTTTCCGCGAAAAAGGTTCTTTTTTAGATTTCTTTCCGCAGGAGCTGCCTACAGATGGACTTGGAGACTTCCGCGAATCAGCCCTCGCCGTCTGCGATAAAGATGGTCATAACGCAATCGAATTAAAATATCAGAGCCATAAAATTACCGGCGGAGCTAAGCCACTTCCGGGACTTCCGGCAGTTTTCGGCGACACAAAGGATTGTTCAGTCCTCGAACTCACCGCCATCGACAACATTCTCGGCGCCGAAGTCACTCTCATTTACACAGTGTTTGAAAATCTCGATGCAATCGTTCGCTCTATGCGAATTAAAAATAACAGCGAAAAACCTCTCTATGTCAAAAAAGCACTTTCCGCCGCCCTCGACCTCGATGACGAAAATTTTGACATAATTACACTCCACGGTTCATGGGCCCGCGAACGCCATATAGACCGCCATCCAATTCACATGGGAAAACAGGGAGTCTCTTCTAACCGAGGCGAAACAAGCCATCAGGAACATCCTTTTATTGCCCTGCTCGACCACAATGTCGGCTGGGATAGCGGCCGCGTTTACGGAATCAACTTTATCTACAGCGGAAACTTTATTGCGGATGTTCAGAAAAATCAGTTTAATAATGTGCGCGCTGTAATGGGAATCAATCCTGAAAACTTCTGCTGGAAGCTCGACCAGGGCGAAGAGTTTTACACTCCGCAGGCAGTGCTCGTTTATTCAGACAGCGGTCTCAATGGAATGTCTCACACCTTCCACGACCTTTACCGCGAACACCTCATCCGCTCACCTTATAAAAAATCGCCACGCCCAATTCTCATCAACAACTGGGAAGCAACCTATTTCAATTTTGATACAGACAAGCTGATTGATATAGCCCGCGAAGCAAGTAAAGACGGAATCGAAATGCTTGTTATGGACGACGGCTGGTTTGGCCATAGAAGTTTTGATGACTCGAGCCTCGGCGACTGGACAGTAAACGAAAACAAAATCAAAGGCGGTCTCAAGCATTTAGTTGATGAAGTAAACAATCTTGGAATGAAGTTTGGAATCTGGTTTGAGCCAGAAATGATTTCCCCTGATTCAGATTTATACCGCGCTCACCCTGACTGGGCAATTCAGATTCCTGGCCGAGAGCCTGGCATGAGCCGTCAGCAGCTGGTGCTCGACATCACCCGTAAAGAGGTTGAAGACCACACTTACGAAAGCGTTGCAAAGATTCTTCGCAGCGCAAATATCGAATACGTAAAATGGGATATGAACCGTCAATTAACAGACATCGGCTCTGTCGCCCTGCCTTCCGACCAGATTGGAGAGTTCTATCATCGCTATGTGCTCGCCGTATACCGTCTGCAGGAACGCTTACTCACCGAGTTCCCAAAACTTCTCCTCGAAAACTGCTCCGGCGGCGGCGCCCGCTTTGACCCCGGCATGTTCTTCTACAGTCCGCAAATCTGGTGCAGCGACGATACAGACGCAATTGAGCGCCTTGCCATTCAGGAGGGAACAGCCCTCGTCTACCCGCTTTCAACAATGGGAGCCCATGTGTCAGTCTGTCCTAACCATGCCTGTGGCCGCGTAACTCCATTTAAGACAAGAGGCTATGTTGCACTCAGTGGAACCTTCGGCTACGAGCTGGACATCACAAAACTTGCTCCGGAAGAACGAGCAATGATTCCGGGCCAGGTTGCCCTTTACAAAAGATTTGGAGACCTCGTGCGCAATGGGGACTACAGCCGCATCGCAAGCTACAGCGAAAACAATGAATACGACTGCTGGGCAAGCATTTCAAAAGATAAGACAAAGGCACTTGTAACCTTTGTTCAGGTAATGAACCATCCGAATTATAAAACTCGATTCGTGAAAATCAATGGTCTTAAGCCTGAAGCAAAATACCGCATCAGCTGGCCTGATGAAGACCAGACAAAACTCCAGCCGGTAAAACTCACAGGACTCACAATTGCAAAGGCCGGAATCCCGGTTCGCCGCGACTGGGGAGACTTCCAGGCGCAGCTAATTTATATAGAAGAAATCTCATAGCATGGATTGCTTCGCTACGCTCGCAATGACATACGCCGTCATTGCGAGGAACGAGCGCAGCGAGTGACGTGACAATTCACAACGACAATTGATTGCTTCGCCTCCGGCTCGCAATGACGAGTGGGTAGCGGCTCGCAATGACATACGCCGTCATTGCGAGGAGCGAGCACAGCGAGTGACGTGGCAATCCACAGCAGCAATTGATTGCTTCGCCTTCGGCTCGCAATGACGAGTGGGTAGCGGCTCGCAATGACATACGCCGTCATTGCGAGGAGCGAGCGTAGCGAGTGACGTGGCAATCCACTTTATTCGAGAACTCGTTTTATCATCTTCAATGAAAAACCCGCTCTCATAAGTGCCGCGGTCAATTTTTCATCTGATTTATTTTTCGACAATTTCTCATACGCCTTGCGGCAAATTTCATCTTCATCATTTTCACTGAAAAACTCATCCAAAGCTTTGCCCGCAATATCACGCGCAATTCCCCGTGCCGCAAGTTCAGCTTCAAGCCTGCTTCTTCCTTCATAATGATTTATCCTGCGGGTATTAAGCCAGGCTGTGGCAAAGCGCAGGTCGCTCAAATACCCCCGCCCTTCAAGATAAGTCAGCGCCGCTTCTACATATTTTTTTTCATACTTTTTTTCTATCAGCTTTCGGGTAAGACCGAAGCGGCTCTGCTCTGCCCGTGCAAGATACGAAACTGCCTTAAACTCCACAGCACAGGTAAGCCCCACGTCAAGCAGACTGTCAGTTTCTTCAGCATTAAACTCTACACCAACATCAATGCGTTCAAAAAGCCCTTCGGGTAAGTATTCCTTTCGGACATAAAAAGAACTCCCCTCTTCAGGTGCAACCTTATACATTCCGCTG
Source organism: uncultured Treponema sp. (assembly GCA_947166355.1). Classification (GTDB taxonomy): domain Bacteria; phylum Spirochaetota; class Spirochaetia; order Treponematales; family Treponemataceae; genus Treponema_D. Next base: position 41,489 of record CAMVDX010000013.1, on the reverse strand, counting down.
TATGATGTTTCTGCAATTGATTTTATAATCATAGAACTATTTTGAAGGAAAAAAAATATCGGGTCAAGTTAGAAACCACCGCGAGGAGCACAGCGACGTGGCAATCCACAGTAACAATGGATTGCTTCGCCTTCGGCTCGCAATGACGGAGGCTCGGCTCGCAATGACGGAAGCAACAACTTGCAATGACGCCTGCAATACATAAAAAAAACTCGGCCAGGTGACCGAGCTTTCTGTAATGCTTCGAAAGACGAAGTATATAAACTAACGCTTTGAGAACTGGAAGCGGCGGCGAGCACCCTTCTGTCCGTACTTCTTACGCTCAACCATACGAGAATCGCGTGTGAGGTATCCGTTAGCCTTGAGAGATGTACGAGCATCTGGATCAATCTGAACGAGAGCGCGTGAAATGCCATGCAAGCAAGCAGCTGCCTGACCGTTCATACCGCCACCCTGAACGTTGATAAGAACATCATACTTTGAACCCATTGAAGTAACCAAAAGTGGCTGCTGAACAACCTGAATCTGCTCTGCAGTTGCAAAGTATTCTTTTACATCTTTACCGTTAACAACGATTTTTCCAGAGCCATCGCGAACAAATACGCGGGCTACAGCTGTCTTTCTTCTTCCTGTACCAATAGCAATATTCTTTACCATTTTCTATCCCCCGTATTACAGCTCAACTGGCTGTGGATTCTGTGCAGCATGTGGATGCTCAGCACCAGCATAAATCTTAACATTGTCCATCATCTTGCGGCCAAGTCTTCCGTGTGGAAGCATACCTGCAACAGCGATTGCCATTGGATCTGTAGGATGTTTTTCCAAAAGCTTTTCATAAGTGTGAGCGCGGAGACCACCAACAAATCCTGTGTGGTGATAATAAATCTTCTTCTGCTCTTTTCCACCAGTTACAACTGCCTTCTCTGCATTGATGATTACAACGAAATCACCCATAAGCTGATTCTTTGTGTAAGTTGCCTTATTCTTTCCGCGTGCAATATAAGCAGCCTTTGCAGCAACACGTCCAAGAGGTTTACCAGCAGCGTCGATAACATACCATTTACGTGGCTGGTCGTATTCTTTTACAAAAATAGTTTCCATGATATACCTTACTATCAAAAATTAAAGTTTATCTGCGGTTCTGGAGCTTTTGCATCTTACCCCAAAACTGCCTTGGATTTAAGATGAGCAGTCAAAAATCCAATAACGGGTAAAGTATATTATCAGATTTTGGCATTTTGTGTCAATATATAAAATGGATTGCCACGTCGCCTTTCAGGGCTTCCGCATTATAAAACGAATTTGTGAAAACATGGCTTCCGGTCGCGGCTTCGTGGTACAAAACCGCGCAATAATGCGCTACACGCTTTTTGTGGTATAGAAACTATTACACCTGCCGCTTCCGCGGCAGCCACAAAAAGAGTGTTTTTGTACCACGCCCCGCTCCCTCGCGCCAAGATTACGTAAATCTTTTATAATGCGGAAGCCCTGCGTCGCCTTTCAGCGACGTGACGTATTAATCTATTGTTCGTTTTTGGCAGCGTCTTCTTTTTTAGCTTCTTTTTTGTCTTTGATGTCTGCGGCACCAATAAAGAGACAGATTAAACCGATTAAAGCAGCAAGAACAGGAGCCCCGCCTTTTAAGAATGCAATAACCTCGGCACCCCAGTTAAGCGGGCAACAAGGCAAAACAGCAAAAACTGTAAAAGCAATAAAAACTAAACCAAGAATTATTGAAACCATATTTTTTACTCCTTTTTTAAGAATAATCCAAAAGGCTGCTATTTTCAAGACCTAATAGATTACGGCTTGATACTCTATCATCAAGCCGTAAAACGAATGAGTCAAGGCTTTAAGCGAAAGCGTGCCTTGACCATTCGTATTGCCACGTCGCTACGCTCCTCGCAATGACGTGGACTGACTGCGCTCCTCACAATGACGGGGAAATAACGTCATTGCGAGCCACAGGCGTGGCAATCCATTGCGCATTAGAACTCGTGGATGGCGCAGGCTTTTTTGGGACTTTCAGCAGTAGCCTTACTATAAGTGGTACATGTTCCGCTGCTAAAATTAACTCCATGTGCAAAATACACATTACCAGAATCCTGGGAAGACGATCCGTAAACTGCCGTTCCAAACTGCAAACCATCAACTGACTGGCTTGCGGCTTCGATATCAAATACTTTATTGCTTCCCTTTCCGTTTTTATAAATCTGGAAGAGCTCTGCAATGCTTGGTAAATACCAGCCTGTTTGATAGCCTGTTCCGCTTACATTACTTCCAGCCTCATCTTTATAATTTATAGCAAAATAGAAGGCAGGATATTTAGAGGCAGTTGCAGTATCGTTATACGAAGTACCATATGTTGTACTAAGGAAAGAAGCCATCTGACTAAGATTATCACTTCCATCTATGTCACCCTCAAATGTATAATCCCCTGCACTTCCACTTGGAGTACAAATTATATCCGATATTTTTCTACCAGCACCCTTTGCATTTGCATCAGCCCATTTAATGCTTTTATGTACAAGGCCAACACCAAGAGTTTTTTCTCCAAGTGCATCACTTGCAGTTCCCTTATAGAAAATAATTGCGACGGCATTGTTTTTCTGTCTTTCTGTAAAGGTTATGTCGCTTGTATAAGGTGTTGCGGAACCATCGCTGAAGACAATGTCTCCAACTTCAAGAGTACTTCCTGGTGCTTTGCTACCAAATTGTGAAGAAGTAAAGTATCCCGGATTTGTAGTACCGCCGTCCTGATGTGCGTATGTCCTGCCAACATTAGACGAATTGTAAACAGTACCCTGACCACCGACAAGATTACTACACCCCAAAAACATATTCGAATAAGAACCTGTAGGCAGAGTAATAAAATAACTTGAAGTATAAATAGTTTCCAGTCTTGAACAGGCATTAAACATAGAAGCCATATTAGTTACACTGGAAGTATTCCAGCCGGTAAGAATTAATTCCTCAAGGTAGGCGCAGCCAATGAACCACTCGCTCATATCTGTTACAGAAGAGGTATTGCAGCCTTTCAAATCTGCGTAAACAAGCTTTGAACAGCTGTCAAAAAGATTTGCGTTTGTTGTAGTATCAAGCGGAATACTTATACCACCCGAAATAGAAAGAGAAATTTTTGCATTTGTATTAGTATTATGTCTGATTCCATAAGCAATTGTATTTGGTGTATTCGAAGCTCCCAAATCAGCAGCCGATATAGCAGAATCAATAATTACCTGTATTTCACCATCATCATTTTTAATGGCATTAGAGAGGTCTGCTATAGTTGAATAAATGCTGGTCTTAAGTACCGGCTGACAGAGTTTTCCAGCAGGGCTTATAGACCAGGCATAATTCGGATGTTCATAATCTTTGCCTATTGTAAATTTTGTACGGTTAGCATCAATTCCAGATCCCGTAAGAAGCTGCTGCCCCATAGTGAAAGATGCCGGAGTAAGAGTTATCACTCCGTCACCGGTAAGAGTTTCACCTTCATTTCCAGAAACAGTTATAAGACCGTTGTTAAGATAGATATCATTTTTTCCATTCCATGACGATATCTCTGAATTGTACCATGGAATTCTGACACCACCTTTCAAAGTAACAGTTGCTGAGGTTGTTGTACCATTTCGTATATAAAGAAACCCGCCGTTCAGCTGGCCGCCATTTCGTTCCTGCTGGGTAGTTGAACTGATTGTCAAAGCTACATTAGCAGTGCTTGCATCAGCATAAATTCCGCCGCCATACTCCTGGGCTTTATTGGCATAGACTTTTGCGTTTCCACTCATGGTAAAAGAACCGCCTGCAAGGTAGACCCCCGCTCCTGAAGAAATGGAAATTGAATTCTGATTTTCGATAGAACCTTTTCCTATATATACAGTTCCCGTACTATAAAGCCCTGCTCCAAGAGGGGCTACATTATATTGGATTGTTCCGCCATAGCTTTCAGCTGTATTTGTAACCTCATCTGTCCAGGCGCTATACCCCATATAAAGGTTACCTGTATTATAAATACCGCCTCCAGCTGTAGCCGAAGTATTTCCTCCAGATCCATTACCATTAAAGCCAATTTGTGGACCGCCATAAATAAATACCGTTCCGGTATTATAAACTCCACCACCAGTATCACTGGCCTGATTTCTAACTACAGCTGTATTACCGCCAGAAATAATTAATTTTCCTGTGACATCTGTTCCAGCTCCAGCTACGGAATAAATTCCAGCTCCACACGCAGCTTCATTTCCATCAATATCCGTAAAATTAGAAACATTAATAGTTACATTGGCATCCCCTGTGTATATTCCACCACCATTGACCGCAATATTTTTATTTATTTGTGATCTATAAGAAGTTGAACCATTAGCTAAAGCAAATTCTCCTCCAGTATCTACATAAATACCACCACCATTGCCGGTAGTTTTGTTACAGGAGATATCAACCTTCTTAAGAGTAATCGCCGTTTTGGTAGAAATTCCGCCGCCGTTTGCACCCGTACCGGCACTGTAGTTTTTAGTAACCTTAAAACCGGAATCTGTAGTAAGAGTTCCGCCTTCAATTCTTATTCCACCGCCACCTTCGCTTGCAGAATAGTTACCGCAATCAGACAGTCCTGTAGCCGCTGAATCTGAATTTGTAATTGCTTTACCTATTACACAGAGATTATTAATTGTAACTGTTGAGGAGCCCATAATAAAAAGGCCGCCGCCACTGGCACCAGAATAATTATAATTAATCTGTCCCTGTGAAATATTCAAAGTACCACCAACACAGCGGATTCCGCCACCGTAATATTGTGCTATATTACCAATAATTTTTGTTTTTTGCAGAACGGCCTTACCATTTGAGTCAATACAAATTCCGCCTCCACCACTTGCATAGTTTGACCCCGAATTCGCAACTGGTGTAGAGTCTGCACAGGATGTAAGCTCGCCGCCAATCAGACAGCTATACAAAAAAACTGTAGCCGGAGCAGTTGAAGTTCCATCCGCAACATAAACAGCGCCACCCAAAGTTCCTGCGTGACAATCCCTTATTGTGCAGTTTGTCAAAGTTGCCCATGCCCCGCTACTACTTACGAAAATACCACCACCTACACTATTTGCTGAACAATCTCTTATTGTACAATTTGTTAAATAAACTTTTGTGCTGGAAGTATTTATATAAAGCGCACCGCCTTTTCCTTCCGAATCAGAGCCGGAAGCATTACCGTCTTTTATTGTAAGGTTATAGAATTCCACAGGAACCGTAGTTCCAATTGTAAGTATGCGTCCATCCGGATTTGGATTTTTAATTGAAGGAGATGTTCCCCGCCCTTTTATGATGATTTTTGCCGCTTTGCCGTTCAGGCTGCTGCCTATCTCCGGTACAGTGGTGTCCGAAGTATTATCTACTTCGCCTGTAATTATGATTTTATATTCAAGACTGGTATTTGCACCAGCTGCCGTTGCAACTCCTTCTATATAGCTGAGTGCCCTGCTCAAAGTAAGGAAGGGTGCTGTATGATTACCGGCATTTGTATCTGAAGCAGGAGTTCCACCTTCAACCGTACCAACATAAATATAGGTATTTACATAAGAGGCGATTTTTGCGGCAGTTACATTAAAAGTTCCGTCGGATTCAATTGGAGTAAGCCCACCTGAAGCTATCCATTTTCTTGTTTTAAGATTTTTGCAGACATTTATTGTCTGAACTGTTGAATAAGCAAGTACTCCACCCTCTTTGTAAAAATCAAAAACAACTTCATAGGCTCCGCTTCTTACACTTGGATTTGAGGAATCTGTTTTGATTGTTGCAGTAGTGCCCGTAATCTCAATTGGATTAGGAGTTGAAAAAGGCCAGTAAGCTGAATTATCGCTGATACAGGTAGTTTTATATTTAACAATTGAAGAATCTACCGTCATAGAAAGGTCTATTTCGCCGGTACTGGACTCACCGCCAGAAACATCGGGAGTTGCAAAAAACTTAAGTACTGTGCCGTCTGCAAGGTCTGCAGGGTCTATAGGGTCATCTGTAGAAGCGCTGAAAAGTATATCTGTGGAAGCACGCTTTTTCAGGCCGCAGGTGATTGACCAGTCCTGTCCCGGAGTAAGCGGAAGCTCAAAAGTGGTTGTAGTATCATCAGAACCAAACGAGCCGTTTACGGTAGTAGAGCCGTTTGTAGCACTAGCAAAATATTCTACCTCACTTGCAATATAGGCTGGTACCGCAGCACGGCCATTTTGTATAACAGTGGAATTTACTTCTGGTACTGCACCAGTAATTATAATCTGCCCGTGAACAATTACCGGCGGAGGCAAAGAACTTTCGTTTGTGCCGGACTCTTGCGTATTACCACCGGATGAAGCAGAAGCTGACTCATCTTCTTCCTGCGAAGGAATTGCTGTTTCAAAAATATTTTTGCAGGAATTAAAGAGAAGCGAGCCCCATACTCCTAAAATCATTATAAATAATAAAGAGAAAAATGATTTTTTTGCAAATGTATTCTGTTTTTTATACATCATAAATAACATTTCCTCCTGGTTAATCGGCATTACGGACTACGCGGAAGCCAACGAGGTTACTTCTGCTACAAGTTGATGTAGAAGATCGAAAATTATTCAATGTGCAAGATGAACTACCACTAGTAATAGAACCACCTTTGTAAGTTCGATAAGTACTTGAAACTGCTCCTGTTACAGGAGTTGTACTTATTGCGCTATCAGCGGCGTACCAGTCCCAGCATAACTCACTAACATTGCCAGTCATGTCATATAAGCCAAGTCCATTTGCACTGTCTACGCCAGAGGTTTTATCTGTTTTTACTTCATGGGCTTTAGAACCGCTGTTAGTATTATACCATGCAACTTTGTTTATATCGTTACCGGTTTCTGCTGTACCACTGTAAGTAGTCTGAGTTCCGGTTAGGTTTCCGCTTCGGGCAAGATACTCCCATTCTATTTCTGTAGGGAGGCGCCAGCCGTTTGCATTTGTATCAAAGCGTATACCACCTGTAGAGTCACCACTACCCTCGTCTTTCCAGTCTAATTTATTACTAACACTAGTAGTATTGTAATAATATTTGTTAGTAGTTGCATTCTTGGCTATATTAGTACCGGAAACATGGGAAGTAAGCCAAGTGTCAACATTTCTTCCGTTTCCAGGCCCACCAATTTCTGCCCCGGAAGAATCTGCAAGATAGTAAGCAGGGGTAAGACCTTCTGCAAGGCTTCTGAGGTTACAGTAAATTACTGCTTCATACCAGCTTACATAATAAGCAGGATAGTTTTGTCCAACACCATAACTTGAAGTTGGTGTATAATAGGAATCATAATATCTCATATACATTTCGTATTCACCTTGTGTTACCTCGTGGTCGCAGGCTATAAGATTACGTATCTGACCTATGTCTCGTTCGCTAAGGAATATCTTTGAGCCGGTTACCGCAGCAGAGCCGTCAAAGGTTGTTCCCGTTACAAAAACCATTCCTTCCGACACAGGTACGTCTTCTTCACAAATAATCGTAAAGCTTGCATCGTGGGTATAGCCCATATAAGTTGCGGTAACATAGAGGGTATAAGAATCTTCAAACGAAATAGCAGGAATTGTAAAGCAGTTTGCATTTACACCACTTCCTGCCGTAAGGGTAGTATGAGTTCCATTCCACAGCAAAGTAGCAGCCCAGCTTACTTCGTTTGTGCCACCAGCCGGGGTAGTAAAGGTCTGGTCTGTATAAAGTCTGTGATTTGTAGCATTATAATAAAGCGTTGTCGGCGTACTGCCCGTACCAGGTTCTGTACGAGATACAGAAAGACCAACTCTTACAGTTGCGTCTTCGCCAACCTTTATACTGTCTTGTAAAGTCGTAAGCGTAAAGTTGTAGTCGCCCGGCAGGTAAATGGTACCGCCTGTAACATCCATATGCTGGGCAGCCTCGCCTACGAAGCCAGTCTGTGTGCTTGCAACAATATCAAAGTCCTGGTCTGAAGTAAAAATCTGATTCGGAGCTGTTCCGCTGTTTGTACTTGCGTAGCCTGTTGTAAACGGACTGGATGAATATGTTCTGGTAATTCCAATTTCACTTTCTGTGGAAAGGGCACCTGCCACGGTTATTCTCTGATTGTTCTGCAGGCATAAATTACTTGCATTTGCAGAGGTTGAAGTTCCGACCGTATTATTTCTGATTTTTACAGTACTTGCAGCGGCTGATGTACCAAGAGTTACTGAACCAGAGCCTGTGCAATACACGCCACCCCCTTGTTGTTCAGCGCTGTTGCCGCTTATTTCTCCGCCGGTCATATTAAAAACACTATAAGAATCAACATATACGGCTCCACCAAAGCCATCAGATGAACTACCCTTAGCATGGTTAGCAGTTATGCTTCCACCTGTCATATTAAAAACGACATTACGATTAGAACTGTATCCACTCATTTTTACAGCGCCGCTGCGTGAGTTAATTCCAGTGATAGAACCGCCATTCATATCAATGGTAGCAGTACCTGTCGGATCATTCGAAGTAAGGTAAATATTTACAGCTGCTCCACTCCAGCCTTGTGCAAGCGTTGAAGTAATGGTTCCTCCATTCATTATAAAATGTCCTGGAATTCCCATCTCAATATTCGCTCCCACTTGAGCGCTGCCAGAATCAGTCCGTTTATTCGAAGTGATTGTTCCATTGTTTAAGGTGAAGTTTCCCCTTATAAAAAGCCCGCCACCGGCATCTGCTGCGCCATTACCACTTACAGTTCCGTTATTCATCTGAAAGCTTCCGCCCTGCGCAATAAATAAACCACCACCACATATTTTACTATCCGGGTCTGCAACTGGCCCTGTGTAAGGAGCAGTTAATGCATTATCCTTAATAGCAGAAGAGCTGCCTGTCATTGTAAGGCTTGCTCCGCTTGCAAGGTAAACGCCACCACCCTGAAGCTTTGCCTGATTTTCTTCAATTATAGTATTATCTAAGGTTACAGATGTGCCCGTTCCACTAAGGTAAAGTCCGCCGCCATAGGCATCCGGATCACTTGAGCCATCTGCATTTCCACTTGTAATTGTAAGTCCTGAAATTTCAACCGGAACTGTTGTTGCAATATTGAGTACACGGCCTGAGCTGTTTGGATTTTGGAGCACAGGCGGATTTGATGTGTTTGCCCTGCCCTGTATTGTGAGTTTTGCAAGTTTACCGTTCAGGGTGCTGCCAATTTCTGGTACCGTTGTAGTTGAAGTATTGTTTACTGTTCCACAGATATGGATTGTGTATTCTCTTGTTGTATCAGCCCCTGCAGCCGTTGCAAGGCCTTGAATAACAGAGAGCGCCTTATCAAAAGTAAGAAAAGGTGACTTGTGGGAGCCGCTGTTGTTGTTGCTTGGGCTCAAGGCATTTGTGGCTCCGGTTGCGCCTACATAAAAATTTGTAGAGGCATAGGTTTGAATTTTTGCAGCTGAAACATTGAAGTTGCCGCTTGAATCAATTGGAGACTGGCCGCCGGAAGAAATCCAGGCGCGGGTTGTAAGTCCCTTGCATACGCTGATGTTTTGAACGGTCGTATAAAGCAGCACATCATTTTCATCATAAAAAGACATGAGGACATTATAGGTTCCAGCCGGAACACTTGCGATGGCAGGAGTAGAAGAATCAGTTCGAATAGTTGCCGTTGTTCCGCCTGCGGCAATTGTTGCGTTTGTAAATGGCCAGTTACCTGCATTGCTGCCGTTTGCCGTCAGCTCTATTGATTTTATAGAAGAATCAATTGTCATGGTAAGGTCTATCTGCCCGGCTGCGGTTGTGTCAGAAGTATCTGGTACCGGATAAAAGTTGAGAGTGGAACCAGAGGCTATATTTTCAGGAACGACTGACGGCATAACTGCGGTAAGAATTCTGTCGCTTTCTGCTGTGGAATTTTTGATTTTAATTCCGCAGGTAATGGTCCAGGTTTTACCAGGAATAAGCAGAATAGTAAAAGAGCCTTCATTTGCCGAGCCCGCAGCGCCAAAGGTTCCGTTAGAAGTTCTTAAATTTGCATCGGTGCCTGTAGTGGCTACGGCAAAATAATCTATTTCTGATGATGTAAAAGTTGGAATTGCGGCGCGGGAAAGCTCGATGCCTGCCGCTCCAGTTGAAGAACCGTTTTGAAGAATCTCCTGCGGCACTGCCCCATTAAATATCATCTGCGCGGAAATACTTACAGGCTCCGGCTCTTCTGCGCTCTGTACTTCATTTTCCTCTGTTACGTCGTTTTCAAAAATATTCGAGCAGGAAGTAAAAAATGAACCCGTCATCCCCGCCGTCAAAATCAGCATAAAGAAGAAGAAAAAAGATATTCTAGAAATAAACTTTTTCCGCAAAAGCATAACGCTTAATTATACCGCGTTTTTATAAAATGTGCCATATATTAAAAATTGCCTGAAGATTGCCGCGTCGCCTTACAGGCTCCTCGCAATGACGTGGCAATCCATTATAGCCATTTTAAACCAATAAAGCCATTTTACTTGTATTTTCACTACATTTATATTATCTTTATAATTGCACCCGTGACATGGGCGGATTGCCCCCAAAACTTTTTAAACCGGTCGAAAGATTGGAATAACTGATTTGGAGGCGAAGCTATTGAGTTTATATGAAATTCTTGATCTGGCATTCCGTGCCGTCAAGTTTATCTATGACATACTTAGCTCCCTTCACCGTAGACGGCAGAAGAAGCAAAAGTAAAAAAATAGCTCCACCCTGTCTAGACCACAGTGTGGAGCTTCGTCTGTAAAGACGTAAAACTACCTGGGGCAAGACGCATGTCGCGGGTGCCCTTTTTTTAAATATATAGCATGCCTGTTAAAAAATCAAGTAAAATAAAAGATTGATTGCTTCGCATGCTCGCAATGACGTGGACTACAGCCGCTTCCAAAGTCTATGGAGCAGCCAATGTTACACCTTATTCTACACACTGTACTGTAAAACTTGCATCATGAGCATAACCCATATAATTTGCAACTACACTCATCGTGTAGGTGTTTTCAAAATCAAGGGCTGGAATAGTAAACTTATTTACATCTGAACCGGTGCCGGCGGCAAGACTTGGAACTTCTACGTCGGCTCCGTACCATAGCGATGCAGACCAGGTTACTTCGTTTTCACCACCGGTCGGCAGAGTAAAGAGTGAATCTAAGTAGAGCTTGCGGTCTGACGGGTTGTAGAAGAGCTGAGTTGCATTGCCGTTTGGCTCGGTACGGGTAATTGCTGGAGTAATGGTTACGGAAGCAGCCTGCCCCCTATATACGAAACTTCTGCTTGCCGCAAGGGTAAAGTGATAATCCCCCGGAGAATAAACTGTTCCGCCGGCAGAAGCCATATAGAAGGCAGCCTCCCCGCCTGTTCCTGCAATAACTGCATAGTCCGCATCAGAAGTAAAGATTGTATTCGGTGCAGTTCCGCTGTTTGTACCTGCGTAGCCTGTTGTAAACGGACCGGATGAATAGGTTCTGGTAATTCCAATTTCACTTTCTGCAGAAAGTGCGCCCGCTACGGTAATTGTCTGATCATCATTAAGATAAATATTTCCGTTTACTGCCGGGCTGCCAGCTGTATTATCTTTGATTTTAATAGTACTTACAGAAGCAGAACCTCCCAGAGTGATTACTGGAACACCGGTACTCGATATTGGAGCAAGATATATACCACCCGCTCCCCGGTTTGCATGATTATTACGGATTTCACCACCGGTCATGGTAATATTACTATATCCAGCTGCATAGACAGCAGCACCACCCACACTTGAAGTTCCATCAATTGAAGTATTATTAGAGATTTTTCCACCAGACATATTGAATTCTAAGTTACAACCGCTAAATGAACCACTCAGATAAACAGCTGCATTTTCGCTAATAGTCAGGCCTGAAATTTCGCCATCATTCATATTAAACTTTGCAGTTCCAGCGGAATCTCCATTAGAAGAACTTGCAAATACACACACACCGGCACCGTTCTGTCCACGGGAAAGATTTGAAGTAATAATTCCGCCATTCATATTAAAGGTACCAGGAATTCCAATCTCAACATTTGAAGTTAACTGAACAGAATCTCCAAGTAAGGATGATAATTCAACATTAGGATTATTATTTCCATGTATTCGTTTATTTGATTTAATTTGAGTTGATGTCGTAGTTCCATTCATTTCAAAAGTACCACGTACATAAACTCCGCCCCCAGAAAAGGCTCCATTTCCTTCGATAATTCCGGCATTCATAGTAAAGGTAGAATTAGAATCTATGTAAACTCCACCTCCACATTTGTTCGTACTAACAGTTGTTGTAGAATCAAGATAAGTTGTTACTGCATTACCTCGTATAGCAGAAGATTCCCCACTCATTGTAAGCTGAGCACCGTTTGTCAGATATACACCGCCGCCCTGTATTTTTGCTCCGTTGTTTTCTATTATACAATTATTGATTTCAACACTTGTGCCATCAATATGCAGGCCACCACCACGATAGTCTGTTCTACCATTTTTAATGGTAATATCTTTAAGAAGGAGCGGCACACTTGTTCTTGAATCCAGAACTATTCCGTTTGTATTTCCGTTTAAGGCAGCAGCAGCTCCTAAACCTTCGATACTAAGAGAATTAGCGATAAGCTGTTCACCACCCGTAGTACCATCAATAATTATTGTATTACAAGCAACATCATCTTTTACATAAATTGTAGCGTCTATCTGAGGACTATTTCGTTCTGTAATTTTTTGTATAGCGTATCCAAGTGATGCATAAGGATTTGTTGTTGTACCGTTTGCAGCAGCATTGTCATGTCCATCTGAAGCTATATAAACATACATGACATCTGCAACTCTAGCTTCGCCAGTAAACAATCTGACTTCATGTCCACTATCGCAGTGGAAATAATCAGACGGCACACCAGTCTGTGTACCATATCCGCTTGTAAATGTTCCTGGCTCCTGAGCAAGCTTTACCCAGATTTCGCTGCCTGTCAGACTGCCATTAATAAATACTGGTGTAAAGTGTAAAACCCCACTTGTATCATAACTTCCTATATAAAGATTATAAGTCTCGCTTTCTTCATCGCCCGAACCATCATTCTTTAATATCTTATTATTTTTGATTATTACATTGCCATCAAGATAAAGTGTACCAGAACCGTAATTAACAGCACAGCCCCATATGCCAGAACCTGAATCCGCATCAATAGCCTTGTTTTGTGAAATTTCACAATTCTTAAGATGAACAACTCCTTCAACATTAATGGCAGAACAACCGCTGGCAGTATAGTTTTTGATTGTTGAATCTTCAAAATACAATACTGTTCCCTCTGTAGCAGAAAGGCTGGCAAAGCCGTTTGGATTTGTAAAGGCAGCACTTGAGGTTATATTAATGTGGCTGATTTTCATTTCCTGATTATGTTCAAGATAGATAAATGAATTACCCGAACCAACACAAACATCAAGCTCTACCGGTGCATTTGCAACTTCACCCTTTTCGCCTACAAGGTTAACCTTCATTCCGTTTAACTCAGAAGCACCGTTTCCCCATGGTACGGTGATTTTGTTTGTACCAGTATAATCAGAAAGAATATGGATTGTACTCTTATATGACCCATCTGAATTAGTTCCTGTAATATCATCAAAAGCCTGGTAGGCAGCAAGTGTAACAGAACTAAATGGCTTTGCTTTTGTTCCATCTGCAATTGAGTCGTTAGCACCTGCTTTTACATAAACGTCATAAACCGGCTCATGCCACTTTGCGTAAAAATGCTTGTTTTCTGTGCTTGCTGCACTAAAGGAAGTTACAGGCCCTGTGCCGGCTGCAAAGTTTTCATCTGTATACCAGCCCTCAAAAGTATAAAGCGGGCCGCGGTCTACAAAAGAGACCTCAGTAGGAAGCGTAATTATTCCAGTTGCCCCTCCGCTGTTTCTGGTATATGAAAGCGGAATTACTTCTACAGGTGATGCTACCCAGGAATAGTCTGGACCTCCCAAATCATATTGAATTGTATAAACAGGATCAGCCGCAGGAAGAGTGATTGTTCCTTCAGATTTTGCACCAGGGCTTATTCGCAAAAGTTCTGCCCAGGTATTCAAGAGCATTTCCTGAACGGTTGTGGAGTCCGGGCCAGTCTGCTGATTAAGATTTGTAAAATATTCTATATAGATAACGTAGCTTCCCATTTGCAGGGTAGACTCATTTGTAAGAATTGTCTGATTTCCTGCTGCTTCATAATCAGTTCCCTTTATAAACTGATAAAGAAGTGTTGAAGCAGATCCCGTTGCGCCCGAAGAAAAATCCGCATAAGTCAAAAGATATACTTTTATTTTGTCGATAGTATCAGCCGGAAAAGCAAGTGTTGTCTGCCAGCTGCCCAGACGTTCTGCCTCAGAGGTCAAAGAAACAGGCGCTGGAGACAAAATCATAGAAAGGGAATTTTCTCCAGTAGAAATATTTGCAGATGCCGTTGCCAGATACTTTCCACCAGGATTCGTTTCTGTTTTTCCCAGATAGGCGGTAAGTGTAAATGACCAGGTGCCCGCATCCAGAAAGATTTTATTTGCAGAAAGCTGGGCAAAGTCTGCAGCAGTTACTGAAAGAGTTCTGCCTTCTGAGCTTGTACCGGTAAAGGTAATATCTGAAAATTGAGAAGGTTGAATTGTTGAAACAATAGGTCGGGCAGAAACAGAAGCTTGCGGAGTAAGTAATCTTCCGGTATCAGCCTCTTCTACAGATATAACTAAATATGGCGCAGCAGTTTGTATAAGCGGCTCTTCCTGAACAGCATCCTCTATAATAGAAGAAAAATTATTTTCGCAGGAAAGAATAAGGAATAAGAATAGTAATATACTCATCATTCCGAACTTGCGAAAGCCAGTCATTCCGAACCGAAGGAAACTTTTCATACTATACCCCCACCCTAATCTGGACTGTGCCACCAAATGGCATTGAGTCGGAGTTTCGTACTGCGATAAGACTTATCTGATAAATACCGTTTGTTAAAGTTGAAGCATCAAGAGAAAGCGTAGAAGCTGTAGAAAGCGGATTTCCCATTCCTTCATTTGTATAGAACCAGCAGTAGCTGTAATCTGATTCAGAAGCCCCATCTGGAAGAACAACAGTAAAGTTTATAGTAGTTCCCGTCGTCGTACTTGTAATGGTTATTTCGTTGGTTGCTGGAATTGTTATGCTTATAGAAACTTCCGGCAATCTGTCATAAAAAACCTCTACAACAGTACTGCCGTCTGCAAGAATTTCCTGTTCGACAATTAAATCTGTACGGGCTTTAAAACCTTCTATTTCAATAAGATTTGAAGCAGCATCTGTATAAGAAGGAGCCTCGGGTGTAGAGGTAGTTCCCGTCATTATAACTTCATCATAATAATCATATCCATCTAAGGTTTCGTTCTGAATTTTATAGATGATTTTATACGGAGTATCAGTTGATGCAAAATAACCTGCACCGTAAAAAACCAGATTCATAGGAGTCATATGAAAGGATTTTATAAAACCATTTTCATCATACTGGACTCCACTCATAAAATCACTGTCAGAGGTATCAGGGAGCCAGCCGCCAAGTTCAAATCCGGGATTAAGCTTATCTACGGCTTCGTTATCATTTCCCGGAAGATCTGTAACATTATAATCTTTTCCAATCTCGTAAGTGAGCTGAAAAGCTACTTCTGAACTTTTATCTTTTTTAAAACTGATTGTAGAGGTACTTCCACTTTCCATTGCAGCAATAATATCTCCATCATACTGATAGCCGCTGCAGGAACTGATTATAACAGCAAAAATTAGAGGCATTATGATTTGTGTGATGCGGCGGATTTTTCGTTGCATTTTCAGAATCTTGCCCCCATTACAAGATACGGCATGAGGTACGAAATATTGACCTTACTGCTTAAAACTTTATTATAATCTGCTCCGGCTTCTATAACAAGATGTTTTAATGGAACGAGTTCTACAGAAAGTCCGGCATTTAGCTTTGGATACATAAAGCCCTGTGTAATTTCATCGCGCTCATTTGAATAATAACCTGTCTGCATTTTGATTGAAACAAGACCACCACCCGCCTTTACGTTTATAAAGAATTTATCACGGAATTTTTTTATTGGAGAAATCTGAGCCAGGAGATTTGCCTGTATGACAGTAAATGTAAACTTTTGTCTGTACTCCCATGGCTTTGAAGCAAACGAAGGAGAACGATATTCAAAGAAGAACATTTCGCCGGAAGCTTCAAGTCCAGGTTTTATAAACCACCCGAAATCAGGCACAATTGAAAGAGCTGCGTAAGGTGCAGGTGTTATGTTTGCAGGGAAGGCGCCGCTTGTGAGTGTGTCGTAATTTTTTGTTTTAAGTATATCTGAGTCAAAAAGATTTGCAGCAAGCGAGGCACCAACTTTGGCCTCAAAACCAATTATGCGGGACGGGCGGCGAGGTTCGGAATCTTCGAGGTCTTCGGATTCGGCGAGGTCGTCAGAGAGGTCTTCGGATTCGGCGAGGTCTTCGTTACTGTGGATTGCTTCGACTTCGTCTCGCAATGACGAGTCAGAGTTTTGTTCGGCTTCGTCTCGCAATGACGAGTCTGTGGTTTGTTCAGCTTCGGCTTGCGCTGACAGCTCGGCAAGGCGTTCGGCTTCCAGGCGTTCTGCTTCAAGCCTTGCTGCTTCTTCTGCCTCTAATCTTGCTGCCTCCAGTCTTGCTGCTTCTTCTGCTTCAAGCCTTGCTGCTTCTTCTGCCTCTAATCTTGCTGCCTCCAGTCTTGCGGCTTCTTCAGCCGCACGTTTTTCTTCTTCTGCTTTTGCCAGCGCAATTGCTTTAGAATCATAAGTTTTTATAGTAATTGCAGCAGACTCCGCAGAAAGTCCGCTTGGATTAGTTACCACTAACTTCCACTCACCTGCTGAAACCACAGGAAATTCCGCATGTGCTGTTCCTATTTCTGACATACCGGTAGCGGCGCCCTGTATTACAAGAGCTCCCGCAACAGTTTCTCCAGTCTTTGTATTTACGAGAGTTACTTTTGCACCCGCAGAAATATTATCAACTTCTACAGGAAGCGTAATTTTATCTCCGGCCGCAACATCAAAATCAGCAGTCTTTTCCATATTATTAAAGACCGGAAGATTTGCCTTAGAGATTTCAAATTTCTGCCAGCCGCTCACATCCTGCTCGCGTCCCAGAAAGTCATAAACCGAAACACGATATTCATAGTTTCCTGCCGGAAGATTAAGGTTTACAAAGTTATCTGAAGTAGTAAAGGTCTGCACAGTTTTGCCACCGCTTCTTACTTCAACCTTATATTCAAAGGCATTTTTATCTGCACTCCATTCAAGCCTTTGCCGGAACTTACCGGAACTGCCAGAATTACCGGAGTTTCCAGAACTGCCCGCACCGCTTTGCGCAAACAAAGTTGTGGAACACACTCCAGTGCAGAGCAAAAGCAAGAGGATAATCTGTATTTTTTTAAGGCGGTTCGAAAAGCCGCGTAAAAAAATCATCTGCGTCATTTTCCAGCCGTCATTCTCCAAACATAGTTCCAGGATTTTCCGTTTTTACTTTTGACGGCAAAACAAAATCAATTGTAAAGCGCGAAGAAGCCACATTACCCTTCTGCTCTTCAAAGCCGTCTTTTGCATGGCTGTATGCCGTAACGCGCCATTCGAAGGTTCCTACATCAAAAATTGAAAGATCTTTTATGCGGATTTCTGTCTGGCGGACATTTGACTGCGAATAGACCTTTTTATAGGTTCCGCCCGGCATTACCTGATAAACTGCAAAATCATAATCCGTAGCACCGGAAACCTTCTTCCATTTAAAAGAAATATTTCTGTGATTTTTAAGATAAGCAGAATCCATCTTCAGGTTCCGCTCCGGCTCAGAAAGAACTGCACCCGCAAGCAGCGGTACCGCTCTGATTATAAAGACTTCGCTGGAAGAGTCGAGCGAAATTCCGTTTTCACCGGAAGCAGAAATACTCCAGCGGTAGCGGCCTTCTGTAAGGCGACTGAGGCTCACCGAGTTCTTAGGATTTTCAATCGTGCGCACCGTGTGCCAGCTTCCGTTTGCATTCTGTCTTTGCAGAATAAAGGTCTGGCGAACCGGAGTGTCACCCGTAGTCCAGCTAAATTGCACCGGAACTCTGAGAGCGGTAAGTCCGTCATAACTCTGATTATCGGACGGCGAAACAAGACGAACCGGAATCGGGCGGCGCACTTCAAACAAAACAGAGCTCTGAGCGCCTGTCCGTTCAGCAGCGAGGTCTGTTTCTTCCGAATAAGCCTGCAGCGAAAGTTTATATTTTGTGTAAGCAGCCTCAGTATCATCCTTCATAGGAAGGTTTAAGCGAAGTTTTGTATCAGAAACCTTTTCGGTTTTGTACGGCTTACCCTCATCATCATAAATTACAAGCCTGTAATAGTCCGCGCCAGAAACCTCGTTCCATTCAACAGCAAGGCTGTCTTTATAAGCAACCACAAGCTTTTCGGCATTCTGAGGTTGAATAATCTGAGGAGCGGCAAACGGCTGAGTAACACGGAACGAACGTGAATCAGAAAGCGCTTCGATGTTACCGTCCCTTAAAACTCCAACACGCCAGTAATAAGTGCCGTCTGTAAGCTTTGCACCCGTAAAATCAGAAGCAGAAAGAGTTTCCTGAATCAAAGGATTATTAAAGGCCGAGTTCTCAGAAATCTGCAGCACAGCTTCTGCACCCGCCCCCTTATATTCCGAAGCAAGCTTCCAGCTAAAGCTCATTCGCGGCAGCAGTTTTTCCTCTATTAAATAATTATCCGGCGGGTAAACAAGTCTGTTTATGCCCGGAACATATTTTGCTACGGTAAAGCTTCTCACAGGAGACTCAGCAAACTCATTTGAAGCCTCGCGGTCTTCTGCGGAATTGCGGAGAACCTTCCAGTAATAAGTTCCCTCAGGCAGAGTATTTATACTAAAGCGTTTTCCAACCGTAGTCTGAGCCGCCTCTACATTCTGAAGCACCTTTTCAAAATCCGGCGATTGTGAAATCTGAATATTATAATCTGCATTCTTTACGTCAGACTTCCATGAAAAAATAACATTCTGCTCGGCTTCACCAAGAACAATTTTTGCCGTATCTGCCGGAAGCGTAAGGGCAGGCACAGAAAGAGCTTCGCGCTCTTCAATTTCAAAGCTGTTTATTGCAGACGGAAGTGCGTAACCTATGTCATTTACAGAATAATACGGAGTAACGCGCCAGTAATAGCGGCCTTTTTCCAGAGAAGAATCTGAATAAGATGTTGTTTTCACTCTTTCATTTATAACAGGTGAATTAAAATCAGAGGTTCTGGAAACTTCAATTTTATAAGATTCTGCATACGCCGCTTCATTCCAGTTAAAACGCAAAGAGGGAGGCTCAGTTCTGTAGCCGAAAACCGAATTATCAAGAGGAGAAGTAAGGGCCGCGCCGGTTAATTCAACAATGGTAATCTGCCCGTTTACTGTCTTTTCTTTTTCATCCTGCGGATAAACGCGCCAGTAAAGCTTTTTCTCATCAGCCTTTGGTGTGATTTTTACAGAAGAAGAACCTTGTGCCGTCTGCCTGGAAATTAAATTCTCAAAAGCTTTATCGAGGGCAACCTCGGCAACTGCTCTTAAATTATTTTCCGAAGTCTGCCAGGCAAGCGTTACCGGCTCCATTTCTTTCGAGGTTTTATAAACACTAAGATTTTTTGGAATGGAAGTTACGGTTATTGTCTGACGGCTGAGCTCTCCATTCTTTTCTATACTTACAGCTTCACCGTTTGAAATTTTCTGGGATTCACCGCCGGCTGTTGAAACTACGGCGTTTCCATCCTGAACGGTAATGCTGCTGGCAGCCCCACCGTCATCCGTTGCCGCAACAGCAGAAACCCGGCTTCCTTTTTCCAGGCTTACGCTTGAGCCGTCTCCCATATTCAGCTTTACTGCCTCAGACTTCGAAGCAGTTGTATCAACATCAACATTTCCACCGCTGATAGAAAGATTTACGCTTCCGTCCTTGTCGAGCATAACCTGAATCATTGTGTTTTCATTCAGGTCTACCTTTGTACCGTCGCTGAACATTACTACGGCCTCTGCTCCATCCGAAGTTCTGATTACATCATTATTATAAAGCTCAGAATCCTGCTGAAGGCGTTCCCATACAACACGGTCGTTGAATTTTCGCTGCGAAATGTTTCGCTTAAAATGTATAGTCGCAATTTTTTCTATGTCGTTTCGTGTACTGCTGGAGTTCAGGTCTTTCCAGAAAAACCAGAGGCTTGTGGCACAAACCGAAAGGCATAAAAGAACGAGCAGAATATCACTTGCCCGCAGCTTTCGTCTTTTCTTCTGATGCATCAAGATTTACCTCATCAAAATTAGGCTCTGGAATTCCAAGCAGAGAGCGAACCTCATGCAGTGTCTTTGGTCCAAGCGGTCCTACAGACTTTGCACAGTCAGGATCTACTGTAAATTCAGGCTCTGATTTTCTGAAAAACTCCTCGATATTGAAACCAGGCATATTAACTACGCCGTAAAAATGCTGTTTTCCTTTTCCTTTTACTTCAAAAGCAACCGGAATCATTTCTACAATAACTTCGTTTGCAAGATTTTCTTCGCTGATTGTAAAATTATTTTCCGGACATCTTATATAATTATGTTTTAAAATGTCGTAGGTATCCTGTGTAATAAGGATATCCGTTCCACAAGGCTTGTTTGAGCTTTCTGTTCGTGAAGCGAGGTTTACTGCATCACCAATCGAAGTAAACTCCATTTTGTGATAGGAACCCATAAAGCCTACGGTTGCACGGCCGCTGTTTAAGCCCGAACCGATTCTGATATGCGGCTTGTATTTTGCGTCTGCTTCGCCGGCATGTGCCTTTGTAAACTCTTCTGCATGTTTATTGTATTCCATCAGAGCGTAGCGCATTGCGACTGTTGCACGGATTGCGCTGAGCGCGTCCTTCTGAACATTCTGTGCATGAGCTGCGGCAAGCGCGGTCTTTTTGTCTGTATCGGCGATTGAATATTCCGGCATTGTTTCAAAAGAAAGGTCGTCGTCGCGCAAAACTCCCCAGCACGCCATAATTGCATCGCCTTCAAACTTATCTACATTTCCGCCTGTAATATTAATACAGTTTACCATGCGTCCCATATAATCATTTAAGAAGCTGATGATTTCTGCGGCGGATTTTTCGCCAAAGCGTTTATTAAAGCCGTCTGAAATTGCCGTAAAGCCGCGGATATCGCTGAAGAAAATCGTAATATCCTTCAGGTGCGGTTCAAAATCAATTTCCTTTTTGATGATTGCCTGTGTAACTCCGCGGTTTGTAAGCGAAGTTACCGTATTTAAGATTTCGCGTTCATTTTTTGTACTCTGAACAAGAACACCAATTTCGTCACTGCGGGAAACGGGGAGCTCTTCAAACTTTTCTGTATTAAAGTTTCCGTTATTGATTTCGTTTACAACCGAGGTAAGCGTTTTAAGCGGTGTGCTCAGAGATTTTGCAAAGAACCAGATGAGGATGATTGCAAGTGAAAGAATTGAAACTGTAAGATAGATATTTCGGCGGGTAGTTGCATTTACTGCTTCCAGCACAATTGAAGTGCGGACTTCGGTTACAACTCCACAGCCACCCAGATTGATTTTACGGAAGGCCGCAATGTATTCTATACCTTCATCATCTGTATAAATAAACTGCTCATTGTTTGTTTTTTTGCTGAGCATTGTCTGTACAAGCTTAGATTTGCTTAAATCAGTCGCATTAAGAATTTCCTGAATATCCGGATGAACAAGAACAACACCATCATCATTTACCAGAATAGAAGAATTGATTGAACTGTTTGCAAAGCTTTCGGAAAGCTCGTCGCAGGCAAAAAGTATTACCGCCACATCAGATACTGTTCCCGAATAAACCGGTGTAAAAATCGCAATCGTCTGTACTCCAAAGAACTGAGAGGCATTCATAAGCTTTACACTTCCCTGCTTTACCTGAGCAAGAGTTTCATCCTCCTGCAGAACATAGGAATCAAAAAGTGTATTTTCCAGTTCATTTGCTGCAAAGAACTGGCGGTTATAGCATGAGCTTTCAATATTCTGGAAGTAAATTGCCGCAATTGCTTTATTTCGCTCAAAGAAGGAATTAACTACGCGGTTCTGGCTTTCTTCGTCTGTATCAGTAATAAGAATATCGTAAAGGATTCCGGATGCAGAAATTACCGAATTCAGACGGCTCTGGCAGTCAGACGCTGTGCGGCTGTTTATTGTAAGATTATTATCTTCTGCATTTATTCGTGTGTCGCTCGAAATAAAGTATGAAACGAGCACGGTGATAAGCCCCATTGAAATGAGCACGATAAGTGAAGTAAGAAGAATTAGCTTAGCGCCGATTGGATGCCGAACCTTTGAGTTATCACGGTTAGCTTTGCGGGCTGAGCGAACCGAGGTCTTATCATTGCGAGCCAAGATTTCGTCATTGTGAGAGTTCTCAGCAGCACTCGCCGCCCCCTCGTCAGTATGAACCGAAGTCCCGTCAACACGAGCCGACTCCTCGTCAGTATGAACCGAGTTCCCATCATTGCAAGCCGAGTTCCCGTCATTGCGAGAGTTCTCATCAGCACGAGCCGAGTTCACGTCCGCATTCCCGGTCTGCGCTGCCTGAGCTTCCGCAGCAGCACGCAAAGACATAGCACGAACCAGAAGTCCGCTCGCTAAATCCTGTTTTATCTTAATTTTTTCCTGTTCTTTTTCTTCTTCGGGAGAGTGTAAGGCCGTTATTTCAACATCATTTTTAAATTGGTGTGACGGTGCTTTTTTCTCAAAACTTCCGTAACCGGCAAGTTCTTCGTCTAAAATCTTCGTGTTCACACATTAAATTCTACTATAAAAAGCATTTTTTTACAATAAAAACAGAAAATAATATTACGACATCTTCAGGGCATCCGCATTATTAAAGATTTACGTAATTTTGGCGCGAGGGAGCGGGGCGTGGTACAAAAACACTCTTTTTGTGGCTGCCGCGTAAGCGGCAGGTGTAATAGTTTCTATACCACAAAAAGCGTGTAGCGCATTATTGCGCGGTTTTGGACCACGCAGCCGCGACCGGGAGCCAGGTTTTCAGAATTTTATTTTATAATGCGGATACCCTGATTTTTTTTATCTTTTTTTGTGTTTTTTATTGACATAATCAGATATATGTTGCATTTTATCGATTAGACATTATAAATTGAGAAAACGACCCAGGCTTGCTAAGTTTTTGATTTGATGTTAAGACCTGCTTTGCAGGTGTCCGTAAGGACAATCATTATTAGATTGAGGTCACTTGAATGAAAGGAAGTCAGGTTACCATTGATCATGTATCCAAAAGATTCGGCGACTTTGTTGCCTTGGATGACATCAACTTTACTATTAAGCCGGGAGAGTTCTTTTCTCTTCTTGGTCCATCTGGCTGCGGAAAAACAACCCTTCTCCGCATTATCGCAGGTTTTGAATCTCCGGATGACGGTGTAGTTCTTTTTGATGACAAGAACGTAATTCCGCTTCCGCCGGACAAACGTGCTTCAAACACAGTATTCCAGACTTATGCACTTTTTCCTCACATGACAGTTTACGAGAACGTTGCATTTTCTCTGCGTCTCAAAAAGCTTCCAAAGGATGAAATTGATAAAAAGGTTCGCGAATACGTTCATCTTGTTCAGCTTGACCAGCACATCAATAAAAAGCCTAATCAGCTCTCCGGCGGTCAGAAGCAGCGTGTAGCAATTGCCCGCGCCCTCATCAACGAGCCAAAGGTTCTTCTTCTTGATGAGCCTCTTTCTGCCCTCGATGCAAAGCTCCGCGCCAATCTTTTGATTGACCTGGACCGCCTTCACGACCAGATTGGAATCACCTTTATTTATGTAACTCACGACCAGAGCGAAGCCCTTTCTGTTTCTGACCGCATTGCTGTTATGAATGCCGGTCATGTACTTCAGATTGGAACTCCATACGAAATTTATGAAAGCCCTGCAACTCAGTTTGTGGCTCAGTTTATCGGTGAAACAAATCTTTTTGATGCCGAGGTTGTAGACTGCGTACCTCATAAAGATGCAAACGGCAACGATGATTTTATGGCTACTCTCAGTGTTCCGGAACTCGGAAAGCAGGCACCACTTGCAACAGATACAGAAGCAGAAGCAGCCCTCGACCGCTTTATGCAGGTAACTGATTACGAGCACACAGACAAAGGACAGAAGGTTGCCTTCACAATCCGTCCTGAAAAAATCCGCATTACTCTTGAACCGCCTGCAACCGGCGGACGCACAGACATCAATGTATTCAGCGGTGTTGTAGAAGAGCCGATTTATTCGGGCTTCCAGTCTAAGTTCTATGTAAAGCTTGAAACCGGCAAAATCATCAAGGTTTTCAAGCAGCACACAGACTATATGGATGATGGTCCTGTAATTCAGTGGAAGGACAAGGTTTACGTTTCCTGGTCTGCAGAAGACGCATATATCGTAGAAGATATCCTTAAATAGCTTTTAGCTAAAAGTTAATAGCTAATAGCTAAAAGCTAATAGCTAATAGCTTTTTTTTGACTTCAGGTATTAGTTATATGAATAAGAAACAACTATCTAAAGAAATCCGCGATTCCCGTGTAGGTCTCTTCTACGGCTGGCCTATGGGGCTCTGGTTTTTAATCTTCTTTGTTGCGCCTCTTGTAATCATCTTTGTTTACAGCTTTCTGAAAAAGGGAACTTACGGCGGCGTTGACTGGAAATTTTCTCTCAAAGCTTATAAGCAGATGTGTAAGCCTGAATATGGGCTGATTGTTTTGAGAACCCTCAAAATTACAATCATCTCAACTTTAATTACAATTCTGGTTTCCATTCCGAGTGCTTATGCTATGGCGCGCAGCCGTCATCAGACGCTTTTTCTCTTCCTCGTAATAATTCCGTTCTGGACTAACTCTCTGATTCGTATTTTTGCGTGGATGAGCATTATGAACAACGATGGTATTTTAAATCAGATTTTGCTCAAGCTGCATATCATAAAGGACTACCTGCCTCTGCTTTACAATACTAAGGCGGTAATTCTTGTAAGCGTATACATGTATATTCCGTATGCGATTCTTCCGATTTTTACTGCTGTAGACCGCTTTGACTTTTCTCTGCTGGAGGCTGCGAGAGACCTCGGTGCAACAAAGCCTCAGTCTATGTTTAAGGTATTAATTCCGGGAATCCGCAGCGGAATCATCTCTGCCTTGATTTTTACCTTTATTCCGATTTTTGGTGCATACACCGTTCCACTCCTCGTCGGCGGTAAAGATTCTTACATGCTCGGAAACATCATTGTTGATCAGGTTCAGAAAACCCGTAACTGGCCGCTTGCAGCAGCCTTCTCTATGGTAATTACTCTGATTTCTGTAATCGGCATTATGATGATTACCCGCACAAATTCTAAAGACGCTCAGCTCAAAAAGAAGAACACAAAAGAAGATAACTACGTTGGAGGTGTACAGTAATGGCAAGAAATCTTTATGTACTTTTCCACGACGCCTTCACTTCAAAGAATAAGCCGCGCTCAGAAAACGCCCGCCATGCAAAACGTGCCTGGAAGCGCCGTCAGCATCAATTTTCTTTTTCAAAGCTTGTACTCTGGCTTACAATCATCTTTTTGTTTCTGCCTCTTTTTGTAATCATTGTTTATTCGTTCAATGAAAGTAAGGGCGCAGAATTTACCCGTCCTAGCCTCACCTGGTATAAAGAATTATTCCTTAATTCAAAAGCTCTGTGGCAGGCTCTTTTAAACAGTATTCTTGTAGCTTTTTCGTCTGCTGCTGTTTCCACAATTCTTGGAACTATGGCTTCTATCGGTGTAAACTGGTATAAGTTCCGTGGCAAGAAGTTTATTCAGACTCTCACCTATCTTCCTATGGTTTTGCCGGAGGTTATCATCGGTATTTCTATGGTAATTTTCTTCAGCGGTATTCACCTTCCGCTCGGACTCTTTACCGTATTTGCCGCTCATACAACCTTCTGTCTGCCATTCGTATTTTTGATGGTGAACGCCCGCCTCGATGAATTTGATTTTTCGATTGTTGAAGCGGCGCACGACCTGGGTGCTACAGAAAGACAAACCATGTTTAAGGTAGTTGTACCTGCTATTATGCCAGGAATTCTTTCGGGCTTTTTGATGGCCGTTACAATGTCGCTCGAAGACTTTGTAATCACCTTCTTTGTTTCTGGTCCGGGTTCTACTACCCTGCCTCTTTACGTTTATTCTATGATCCGCTTCGGCGTTTCACCGGTAATAAACTCACTTTCTGTTATTATGATTATTTTTACCTGCTCGATTGCCTTTATTTGCCGCAAAGGTCTTAAAGGCTTTGCCGCAGGACATTAATACATGTGGTTTCGATACACCGCTTCGCGGCACTCAACCACCGGTGGTTGAGTAGACACGTAGTGTCATATCGAAACCACTATTATAGGAGATTCAATTTTATGAAAAAGATTGCGCTTGCAATTATGACACTCATTACTGCTGCATTCATCTTTACTTCTTGTGGAGATGAAGATGACAAAAAGAACGCCAAAGATGACGGCACTCTTTACCTTTACAACTGGACCTACTACACTCCAGATTCAGTTCTCAAAGCTTTTGAAAAGGAATTTAACTGTACAGTTAAGGTAGATACCTTTGACTCAAACGAAGTTATGTATGCAAAGCTTAAGGCCGGTGCAAAGGGATACGACATCACCTTCCCTTCACAGGACTACACTTCTATCATGATTAATCAGGGTATGCTCCAGAAGATTGATCAGAACAAGTTTACAAACAAAAAGAATATCAATCCAGATTGTAAAAAGCTTATGACTTTTGACCCGGAAATGGAATGGCAGGTTCCTTACTACCTTGGTATGGCTGGTATTGCCGTAAACAAGCAGAAGGTTTCTAACTACGAAAAATCATGGAATATTTTTGCACGCACAGACCTTAAAGGCCACATGTCAATGATGGACGATATGCGCGAGGTTATCGGTGACGCTCTTGCTTATCAGGGACTTTCTGTAAACACTGTTGATGATGCAAAGCTTCAGGCTGCCGCAGACCTTATCAACAATCAGTGGAAGCCTAACCTTGTAAAGTTTGATGCTGAAGGCTTCGGTAAATCATTTGCTGCCGGTGACTTCTGGGTTTGTCAGGGTTATGCTGAAGTTGTTTTCGGCGAAGTTCCGGAAGAAAAGCAGGATGAAATGATTGACTTCTTTATTCCAAAGGAAGGCGGTCCTCAGTACCTTGATTCTATGGTAATTCTTAAGGGAGCTAAGCACTATGAGCGTGCAAATGACTTCATTAACTTTATCCACAGACCTGAAATTTATGCTATGTTCCTTGATGAATTCCGCTTCCCGGGTTTTGTGAACTCTGAAGCAGACAAAATCCGCACAACTACTCCAATGTATCAGGCTTCTGAGATGTCTGGTGGTGAACTTAAGCTGGATGTTGGAGAAGACCTCGAAAAATTCAACGAAAAGTGGGAAACAATTCGCTTTACTGCTGACTAATAGTTTTCGTCATTGCGAGGAGCCCTTGTGGCGACGTGGCAATCCCCGCCTACGTCATTGCGAGGAGCGTAGCGACGCGGCAATCTACAATTATGTTTTACTTCCCTGCCCTCGCAATGACACGGCAAAGTGCCGGTTTTACAAAGCCCCAGTTCAAAAAATATTTGACTTATGCTCATTTTGAGTTTACTATATACTTATTAATAAATAGTTATTAAACGGAAAGTTAATAAAGTATAGTAGGTAAAAAATGAGCGTAAATCTTGCATCTATCCTTGACAATATAGCGGCACCTATTGTCGCTGCTAGTCCCATAAAAGACGATACCGGTAAAATAATAGATTTTGAAATCCTTTACACTAATGAAGAACTTAAAAAAGCCGCAAGCTATGTAATACAAAATAAACCTAAATGGTCTGATTTTGAAGAGAACATCACATCAGACATTCCTTGGTTCAAAATGGCCCTTGATGCAATGGCAGGCCGTTTTTATGATGACGTAAAATACTTTTCTCCTTCAACTCAAGCCTGGTATAAAATTGAGATGAAATGGCTTCCTGAAGAAAAATACATTATCATCACCTTTATTAATATAACTTCAGAACGTGAATATTATAAAAAACTTAAGAAAACAATTATTACAGATCCAATGACCGGCTTCTGCAATCGTACAGGCTTTGCCGAGTCCTTTGCAATTACAATGGATACTGCGCGTTTTAAGGGATTTTATGCAGCCCTGCTCGTAATTGATATTGATAACCTTCAGAATATAAATGATTCTCTTGGAAGTACAGCTGGTGACAAACAGATTATGGATGTTGCTGATGTTTTAAAACAGTTCCAGAGAGAATATATTCAGGTGTTCCGCTATGGCGATGATGAGTTTGCTGTAATAATTACTAATTTTGAATCACATGACTCGCTTGTAAACTTCATTGATTGTATTTATGATGCATTCCAGATAAAACAGCTTTCTGTTTCAGGCGGAATTTCTATTTTCCCTACAAACACTGAACAGAATGAAGAGCTTATTCGTTTTGCCGATATGGCAGTACATTATGCAAAGAAAAACGGAAAGAATGCTTTCATTTACTTTGAAGCAGAAATGCAGAGGGTTTTCATTCAGCATCTGACTATTCAAACCAGAATGAATGCAGCTCTTCTGGAAAGTAACTTTACTCAGTATTATCAGCCTCAGTTTGATATTCAGACCGGTAAGCTGCGAGGTTTTGAGGCACTTATCCGCTGGACAGATGATGAACTTGGCACTATTTCTCCTTCTGTTTTTATTCCGCTTGCAGAAGAAACCGGCCTCATCATTCCGATTGGACGCTGGGTTTTGTATACTGCAATCACAACTCTTAAAACCTGGCAGGCAAAATATAATTTCAACGGAATTATTTCTGTAAATGTCTCACCTATTCAGCTTTTGAACGAAAACTTTGTTCCTGAACTTGCTGATATGATTGAAACCTTTAAGGTAGACCCAAGTCTTCTGGAAATTGAAATTACAGAAGGTGTTATGATTAACAATATGGGAGATGCAATTGAAAAGCTCCGCCAGATTAAGGCTATGGGCTTACGGGTTTCACTTGATGATTTTGGTACAGGTTATTCTTCTCTGAGTTATCTTCAAATGCTGCCTTTAAACACTCTGAAAATCGATAAGGCCTTTATAAATGATATTACTTCATCTGACGGCGTTCAGGCTACCATTACCCGCTCAATTATCGATATGGTTGAAAAAATGGGACTTGAAACAATTGCCGAAGGTGTTGAAAATAATGAACAGCTGGACATTCTGCATAAATTCAAATGTAATTTTGTTCAGGGCTTTTTACGCGGAAAACCAATGCCTTACAACCTCTGCGATGCCTACCTCGCAGGTGATGTAAACGCACTGCTTAAGAATTAAAATATCCGGTGGCTGGAGTAATACGGTGCTAAAGCATCTATTGTATCGAAATCATCTTTATTGAAAATCACCTATTCTCCTGCCCTATATTCTACATAACGTACACGCCCTTCGGCAACAGCCCGCTTAATTTCCCGTTCGCGGCCGCTCAAGTTTGATGTTCCGGTTTTTACTTCAATCAAAAGAACCTCGTGAACAGTATTATCCTCGGTCATACCGGGAAAAGCTATAAAATCAACAGGCTTTCCTATAAAACGTGCATCTCCGGGATGGCACGGAAACCCGGGTAAAAAAGGCGCTATCTGCTCTGCAAGCTGCCCGCCAATTACAGAACGGGACCTCTTTATTGCATCGTGGCGGAGAGAACTATGGTCACGATGCAGGCGGATTGTCTGAACAATCAGAAGAAGCAAAAGAATAGAAATCAGAATAATTACCGGCAGAGGAAGCTGACTGATTGCGGCCGGAGTATTTTTAATGTAACTTAAAATATTTGTAATCATTTTTACAATATACAGTTAATTTGCCGATACTTAAAGAGTATAAATGTGGATTGCCACGTCGCCTTAAGGCTCCTCGCAATGACAAGAACTCAGTCATTGCGGCAAGGTTCCGTCGCGGCAAAGCTCCGTCATTGCGGCAGAACTCTGTCATTGCGGCAAAGCTCCGTCATTGCGAGCCGCAGGCGAAGCAATCCATTTCTGGGGGTACCTTTATTATGAAATTTTTACTCAAAAAACTGATAATCTCATTCAGCATTATCACAATGATTTCCACCCTGGCCTTTACAGAAGAAGGCGTTTTACTTCAGTTCAAAAATAAAAAAGGCGACGCTGTTTCACACGTAGCAACAGTAGAAGAAGAAGCATATATCAACGGCAGACTTAATAACAAAACTCAGTTTATCAACCGAACCTCTACAACCGTAGAATCTGTAGATAAAGACGGCACTGCCCTTTTGAGCACTCACTATATGACAACTCAAAACAACTTTATCAATTCAACAGGAAAAACGCTTTCATGGGGTGAAGAAGATTCAGTAAAAATCTACCGCGACAAGAACGGACATCTTCATGATTCAGACAATCCATTTTTACCGACAGTGCAGAGCATTCCTTCCTTCAGTACTGAGCGTGTAAAAATCGGAGATTCCTGGAAGTGCGAAGGCCTTGAAGTTCACGACTGCCGCGAGCTTTTTAATATGGAAGGCGCAATCGAAGTTCCGTTTACGGCAACCTACACATATACCGGCGACGAGATAAAAGATGGAAAAACTCTTAATGTGATTGAAGTTGAATACAAGTTTTTTCAGGATGGAACAGAGGCTCAGGATTTATACGGCAGCGATCGATATCTTTACGGAACAGGCACCGGCAGCACTTATGCAGGAATTCAGGGACAGGCAATTCAGAAAATCTGGTGGGATAACGAAAGCGGCGACCTTGACCACTACACCGAAGAATTTGTGATTTATCTTTATGATACCTATAATAACACATTTGCATTCCGCGGTACGGCACACGGCGAAGTAACCGAATATAAATCTGTAAACGACAGGGACAACGTAAAAAAGCTTCAGAAAAAAGTTGAAAAATATAAGCTCGATAACATTTCTGTTAAACAGGGTGAAAAAGGACTTACAATCAGCCTTGATGCAATTCAGTTTGAACCTGATTCCGACGTACTTTTACCTTCAGAAAAAAAGAAGCTTGAAAAGCTCGGCGAGATTCTCAAAGAGTTCAGCAATGACCTTTTGATTACAGGACACTGCGCAGACCGCGGAACTGTGAGCTCACAGCAGGAACTCAGCGAAGACCGCGCAGACGCTGTTGCAGAATATCTTGTTCAGCTTGGAATTCGAGACCAGTATCACGTATTCACTCAGGGCAAAGGCGCACGAGACCCGGTTGCAAGCAATGCCACTGAAGAAGGAAGAATAAAAAATCGCCGTGTTGAAATCACAATTATGGATTAACGACATCTTAAAAATCTGAAGTGCTCCCGCTGCACCGCTCACAAAGCTGCGGGCGAGCTAGTTTTTTGTGTTAACAATCCTGCGGTTTTTGCAGGCAAAAATCCTCGGATTGTTTTCTATGGCTAAGCGCCAAAACTCCTCGATGCAGCTTTGTAATCGGTTTCGCTCGCGCACTTCAGATTTTTAATATCCGTCATTGCGAGGAGCAAAGCGACGTGGCAATCCATTCTTACATTTTTTTCTTCTTCCTGCTTATTCTTAGTCTTCCTTTCCATAAAAAGTTATCGAGTTCTATGCGTCCGCTGTCTTTCAGTTGTTTTACAACTTCCACAGTATCTTTATGCGTCCAGATGTTGAGACCCAGGATGCGGCGGGTACGCTCATTCATTCGTTCAAAGAGCTCAGCTTCTATATCGTCTTCAGAATAAAAATTCCGCGCTTTACGGATAATCTCGTAAGCCTGCTGCCAGTCTGAAATATTTATCTTTTTATTCGGATGACTAAACTTTTTCAGCGTAAATTTCTGAGTTCTCTTCTGCTGCTCCGCCTCCGCCCGCCTTGCATCACACAAATCACAGCCGCTGCAAACCGCCTGCTCTGCTCCAAGCGCATCCAGCAAAACCTGACGGCGGCAGGTCGTTGTCTCTGCAAATTCCCGCAGAGCGGCCTCGCGCGAGCCCTTCTTAAAAACCGAGTAATTAAGCGAATCTTCAGGACTCCAGAGCAAAATTGCCTTTGCCACACTTCCATCACGGCCGCCTCTTCCAGCCTCCTGAATATAAGCCTCCGCTGTAGCCGATGCCTCAAGATGTACCACAGTTTTTATGTCCTTTTTATCCACTCCCATTCCGTAAGCGCACGTGGCGCACAGAACTCCGTCTTTACTGTTGTAAAACCATTTTTCAATTTCATCTTTTTCTGATTTTTCAAGTCCCGCATGATAAAAGCGTGCAGTTCCGTCTCCAAAGCAAACATTGAGCTCGCGAGCCATATCCTCGGTTTTGTTTCGGGTTCCACAGAAAATAATCATTGGCCGCTGTTCAGTTCGGGCAAGAACAAGAGCTTCCTTTTTTTTGGCAGCTGCATAACGCACATAATAGATGATATTTTTACGGTCACTTTCACTACGTACTACATGAGCCAGCCCGTCAAAAAGAATTTCTGCAACCCGCGAAAGTACTTCTGGAGAGGCCGTTGCCGTAAAGGCTGTAATTACCGGTGGATTGATTTCCTTAATCACTTTGCCAAGTCCAAGGTATGCCGGGCGGAACGAATCTCCCCATTCAGAAACACAGTGCGCTTCGTCTATCGCAATATGCTTTATGCCGACCTCCTTTAATCGGGCAAGGAGTTTGTCACTTTGTAAGACCTCGGGATTCGCCAGAATTATCTGCGCTCCCTCCCGGATTTTTTGAAAATTCTCATCCCTCTCCTCTTCTGACTGACCGCCGCGAAAAGTCACACTGCGCAAGCTTCCCTCTTCCATACGACGCTGCTGATCTGTCATCAGGGCTAAAAGCGGATAGATAATCAGAGACGGGCCGTCGAGTAAAAGAGCCGGAATCTGAAAGCAAAGAGATTTTCCTGCCCCAGTCGGCAAAAGCACAATCTGTCTGCCCTTGCAGAATGAATCATCTGCATCCCCTTCATCTTCATAATCTGCCAGATTTTTCTGATATTCATAGGCCTCAAGAATATTTGCCACCACCAGTCTCTGCCACGGATACAGATACTTAATGCCGAAATTCTTATAAGCCGTCTGTGTAACAAAATCGTCTGAGATTTCTTCAATTTCATCTTGTATTTCCATATATATAATATGGCGCTCGTTTTACGAATTCAGGAAGTTTTTGTGAGATTTTTTTTGATTTTTTTGAAAGTTTTCTGGATTTTCAGGCTGCGTTATTTTTTTTCTTCGCCGCCGGAATCTTCTCCGCCTTCGGCAGGCTTTTCTTCTTTCTTTTCTTCTTTAGGAGCAGCGGCGGCTTTTGGAGCTTTTTTATTCTTTGGCTTTGGCGGCTTTTTGCGATAGGTTGTAACAAATTTTGCAAACTCAATCACGAGAAGCATGACAATAACGGTTCCGATTACGCGAAAATCTTTGAGAACACCTAAAATTACTGGAAAATAATCTTTTATTGCCATAGTTTTTATATCGGATAAAAAAACAGTAAACTTCATATAAAAAAACACGTCATTGCGAGGAGCGAAGCGACGTGGCAATCAACAATTGTAGATTGCTTCGGCTTTGCCTCGCAATGACACAATTCTTTCATCCTCACAATGACGATTATTACCTATTGAAATATCAACACCTATCCTTTATTCTATATAAAACGTTTAACATAAAATGATAAAAAGGAAGGAAAATATGTCTAAAGAATACATTCACGGTGCAAATCCTTATATGCCGCTTTGGGAACATGTTCCTGATGGCGAGCCTCGCGTTTTTGAATATAACGGCGAAAAGCGTGTTTATCTTTATGGTTCACACGATACTTTGAAAACTGAATACTGCGGAACCGATCAGGTTGTATGGAGTGCTCCAGTTGATGATTTAACAAACTGGAAATGCCACGGTGTCTGCTACACTTCTACAGATGGTTCTATTTTGTATGCTCCTGATGTTGTACAGAAGGGAGATACTTTCTATATGTACGCCGCAGAGGCTAAGGGTTCACGCATTATGCTTGCAACAAGTAAGAACCCGGCCGGCCCTTTTACAAATCCGGTTCTTACAGAGCTTGCCTTTGACCCTGGTATTTTAGTTGATGATGATGGCAAAGTTTACGCCTTCTGGGGCTTCTGCAAGCAGTACTGCGCAGAGCTCAACGATGATATGTGCACAATCAAAAAAGAAACTTTACGCGAAAATGTTGTAAAGCACAGTATTACTCCATGGTCCCCTGATGATGGAATGGATGATGAAAATGATGCCTTCTTTGAAGCTTCTTCTCCACGTAAACTTTTCGGTAAATACGTTTTCATCTATTCGAAACGCTACTACACTCACCGACCTCAGTACGGTGTTTATGAAGACTGTAACGGCTTCCTTTCTTTCAAATACTGCGACACTCCACTCGGAGACTACAAGATGGGCGGTGACATAAGCTTTAACGGCGGCGAGATTCTTCCAGGCCCGGACGGCAAAAATCAGATGAGTTACCGCTGGGGAAACAACCACGGAAGCCTTATGGAAGTTAACGGCCAGTGGTACATTTTCTATCACCGCCAGATTGGAACTGATGAGTATGCCCGCCAGGCAATGCTTGAGCCGGTTGATGTAGCAATGGATAAAAATGGCCGCATTTTTGTCGGAAAGATTACTTATAAGGATGGCGAGCCTGTAGCTAGCGAACCTGTTGAAATGACCAGCCAGGGTGCCCACATTAACGGACTTGATGCCCGCAAGTGGATTTCTGCAGGCTATGCAGTTCATATTTACGGCGGAGCAAAGGGCGGCTACAACGGCGGCATGGGAGGCGCTTACATCAAGCCTGTTTACGAAAAGGATGATAATGTAAGTTCTCCGATTGTTGATATTACAAATGGATTGACTGTGGGCTTCCGCTATCTGCAGTTTGGAAGCAATACTCCTAAAACTGTAACTGCCGACATTTTCGCAAAAGAAGACCTCACCGTAAAGGTCCGAGTTGACAACTATCAGGGCAAAGTGATTGCTTCATTTGATATGAAAAAAGGCGACAAGTCTGCAACTGCAGCTCTGACATCTGGAGTAATCGGTAAGCGGGCAGTTTACTTTGAGTTCCTTTCTTCATCAAAAGAAATAATCGCCGAGTTCGACAAATTTACTTTTGATTAATATTTAATCGTCATTGCGAGGCCCCCGAGCACAGCGAAGGGACGTGGCAATCCAGACAAACGTCATTGCGAGCACGAAGTGTGTGGCAATCCACATAAATGTCATTGCGAGCACGAAGTACGTGGCAATCCAGACAAACGTCATTGCGAGCACGAAGTGCGTGGCAATCCAGACAAACGTCATTGCGAGCACGAAGTGCGTGGCAATCCACAATATGGATTGCTTCGGCTTTCGCCTCGCAATGACGTATCTTTTTCTCATCGCACAAAGACGTTTTTTATTACTCTTCTATAAAAAATCTTTATTATAGTTCCAAAAGTTCGTAATTTTTTCTATAATTAGAAACATGGTTGGAATTATTGATTTTAATGCGGGAAATATCACTAGTCTGGAGCGGGCTCTGGACTATCTGAAGATTTCTTATATCCGTTCTAAGAATCCTTCTGAACTGAAAGACTGCGACCGCTTTATGTTCCCTGGCGATGGCGACGATGCCTACGCTATGGCTGAACTGAAAAAAAGCGGCTTTGATGTATTTGTGCGTGAGCAGACTGCTGCCGGAAAACCTTTGCTTGGAATCTGCGTAGGCTCCCAGATTATTTTTGAGCATTCAGAAGAAGGCGATGCTAAGTGTCTTGGTCTTGTCGAAGGCGAAATCAAACATTTTTATACGATTGAGCAAAAGATGAAGGAAGATAAAATCAAGGTTCCTCATATGGGCTGGAATAACATCACTTTTGAAAACGGTGACTGCCCTATCCTCGCCGGAATCAAAAATGATTCTGATGTTTACTTTGTTCATTCCTTTGTGATTTGTCCTAACGACCGTTCGGTAGTTAAGGCATACGCAGAATATGACATAAAAGTTCCGGCTGTAATTCAGAAAGGAAATATTTTTGCCTGCCAGTTCCACCCGGAAAAAAGTGGTGTGACAGGACTGAAGATAATAGAGAATTTCTGCAAGTTATGAAAAATGGATTGCTTCGGCTTCGCCTCGCAATGACGATTGTCGCAACAAAGCCTCGGCTTCGCCTCGTAATGACGTCATTGCGACCACGAGCGAAGCGAAGTGGGAAGCAATCCATATATAAGGAAACACAAGCATGCTAAAAAAACGAATTATAATTTGTCTGGACGTAAAGGACGGACGCACCACTAAGGGTGTAAAGTTTCAGAATAATATAGACATCGGCGACCCGGTTGAAATGGCCGCTGAATATTACCGCCAGGGTGTAGACGAACTGGTATTTTATGATATCATCGCCTCTGCCCGTGGCCGCGGCCCTATCCTCGATTTGATTTCACGAGTTGCCCAGCAGGTTTTCATTCCTTTCTGCGTTGGAGGCGGAATTGGAACTATTGAAGATATCCGTTCAACTATTCTTGCAGGAGCGGAGAAGGTTTCTCTGAACAGCCAGGCAGTTCGTAACCCGGGCCTTATTACAGAAGGCGCAAAGGTTTTTGGAAGCCAGTCTATTGTTCTTGGAATGGACGTTCGCCGCGACCCTACAAAGCCAAGTGGCTTTGGAACAACAATCAACGGTGGCCGAGTCGACACAGGCCTCGACGCTCTTGAATGGGCTAAGCGCGGTGTTGAACTTGGTGCGGGCGAAATTGTTTTGAACTCAATGGATGCCGACGGAACTAAAAACGGTTACGACATCGAACTCACCCGCCTTATTTCCGAGAATGTTCCGGTTCCTGTAATTGCAAGCGGCGGCGGCGGAACCCCAGCCCACTTAGCAGACGCCCTCACAACAGGAAAGGCAGATGCCGCACTTGTTGCCAGCATGGTTCACAACGGAACCTACACCGTAGGCCAAATAAAAGATGAACTGAACAAAATGGGCGTTCCGATGAGAATGTAACTTAAAGCTGAAGATGGTTTTATTTAAGATGAGAATCCTGCTGACTTTGATGTTGGCAGGATTTTTTTTTATTTTTTTGCTTTATTTTCTAAAATTTTTGTCAAAAATGAACAGGTTTGGACAATATTATATATAGGGATTTTTTAAGAATACCTACAAATGGTAGGAACTCTTTTGTTCTGTAGGTATTTTTTTAATTAATTACATGAACTCATTTTTGGTTTTACCTACAGTTTTACAATAATTTTGGATTCTGTAGGTAAAAAATCATAATAAGGTAGATATGGAATAAGCAAAGTTACCTACAGAATAGGAAATTTAATTCTATCTGTAGGTAATTTTGAAAAATCTGAGGCAAGAAATATTATGAAATTACCTACAGTTTTGAACTTTTCTCTTATTCTGTAGGTATTTCCGGAAAAACATTGGAAGGAAAAACTTAAATATTACCTACAGAATGCATCAAATTAATGGTTCTGTAGGTAAACAAGGAAGCGTACAAACATAAAAAGCAAAAAGGAGGTTTATAAAATGGCAAAAGAATTATTATCACCAGATTTTACAGTAGATTCTTTGAGGAAAAGACTTGCAGCATTGAATATTGCCCTGGAACAAAAAAGAAAAGAGTTGAAAGATCTTCCCGAAGGGCATCTGCGAATAGCGCAGACTTCGCATAAACCGCAGTACTATCATTATATTGAACCAAAAGAATTCAAAGGGGTCTTTATTCCACGTAGTAATGATGACTTTGCAAGACAATTGGCACAGAAAGACTATGACCTGAAAGTTGTAAAATTATTAGAAAACGAAATCCACGCAATTACCCGCTGCCTCCGCCAGCTTTGCCGAGGTGGCCGCCTCCCCGCGGCTAACTCTTCCGCCGCAACAAAGCTCGGGGACATCTACGCTAAAATGTGCCCCGCCCGCCAGCTCCTCGTCACCCCAGTTACCCTGACAGCGGAACAATACGCAAAACAGTGGCTCAGCGTAACCTGGCCGCGGCGGCCCTTCTCTCCAGACACGCCTGTCCACACCACGACAAGCGGAATCCAAGTCCGTTCAAAATCCGAAGTACTCATAGCAGAAACTCTGAGTCGCCATAATATTCCCTTTCGCTACGAATATTCCCTGAAGCTCCGCCGCCCGTCAGGAGACATCGTGACACTTCACCCGGATTTTCTCTGCCTCAATGTAAAAAGCCGTAGCGAGTTCTACTGGGAACACTTTTGTCTTATGGATAATCCAGACTACTCAAACAATGCGGCCGGCAAACTCCGCCTCTATACAGAAAATGGAATTATTGCCGGCCGCAATCTTATAATTACAATGGAAACCCAAAACGAGCCGCTTACTACACGGCTCGTTGAAAGAATCATTAAGGATTTACTGGCGTGTTAATTCAAGTCCAGCGTATGAAAACTTTCCACCTGAAATTGTTGTTTCAAAAGTAGCATTTGAACCATTGTAATCATTAAGACTTGTTCCATCAAACATTTTTTTGATAGTGATTTTAATTTTTCCATCCTTTGCAGCATTACCCAGATAGTTACCTTTTATATACTGTGTTGCCGGTTCTGAAGCTGGAAGAGCAGAGCTTTTACTAGTGCCAGACCAGGTTCCATTTGCTTCGAATGTCCATGTTATTGTTGCAACCTGAGTACCTCCGGATGATTGTGTTCCAACATAAACAGCTCTTTCCTGAGTAGTAGAATAATCATCATTATTATTGTTGCTGTCATTTCCATTTGCACAGCCAGCAAACAAAACAAATGCTGCCAATGCAACCAATACTAAATAAAGTTTTTTCATTAAAAATCTCCTTACGGAGTCCACATTATTAAGCTACATAAACTCCGCAGGAACTATTGTATAGTAAAAAAAAAAACAGTAAACAACAAAAAAGGGTTAATTAAAGGAAAAATATAACAATTTATTCATCCACCCGGTAGCGGGCGCGCGAAGTTTCAGTTTCAAAAACATCAACTGCATAAAGGGCTGGACCTTTCTTACCTTTCTTGTAAGACAAATCCAGTCCTTCGTTTTTCAGAAAATCAATTATTCCATTGTAAATATACATGGCAATGCGCTCTGCACTCGGGTTCTGGTCGAATACAGGCAGATCATTTAAGTTAGTGTGATCTAACTCTTTGCAGACCAGGCGCAAAGCCCCCTTCAGCTTACTAAAATCCATCAGCATGCCGCCCTCGTTCAATTCAGGGCCTTTCACATGAGCGTAAACTTTATAATTATGCCCGTGTAGATTCTCGCACTTGCCGTTATAATCTCTTAAAAAATGTGCGGCCGCAAAATCAGTGGTTACTCTTACTTCAAACATAAGATATTTATAAATCTTTAACAGAAATTAAT
The DNA here is from genome assembly GCA_947166355.1 of uncultured Treponema sp. Lineage (GTDB taxonomy): Bacteria > Spirochaetota > Spirochaetia > Treponematales > Treponemataceae > Treponema_D. Next base: position 2,025 of record CAMVDX010000013.1, on the reverse strand, counting down.
CTATATTATTTAGATTGCTGCGTCGCTACGCTCCTCGCAATGACAAAGCCTAAACATCGCTACATCCTCGCAATGACCATCTGTGAGAACTGAAGGTACAGCAATCCATTTTCAATGACAAAGCATGGACAATTCATTATAATAAAAGAATGACAAAACAACTTTCACAGATTCTGCCGGCTTTTAAGAATACCATTGTTGCAGCTGACGGAAGTACTATAACTGATTTATCAGAAATTAATAATATACGGATTTCGAGTCTTGTATTTGACTCAAGAGAAGTTACAAAGGACTCTTTATTTTTTGCCCTCCCTGGCACTCATACAGATGGAAACAATTACATTGAACAGGCAATTCTTGCCGGTGCAAATGCTATTGTTTTCCAGGGAGAGCTTACTCCAGCCCAGAAAAAAGATGTTGCAGAAGCCATCATCAAACGCACAATTGACAATGCAATTTCTGATGAAAGCCATAAATTTGCACCTGCTCTCATCAACGTTTCTGATGCACGTTTTGCAATGGCTCCTCTTTCTGCATGTTTTTATGATAACCCGAGTGAACGTCTCATTGTAATTGGAGTTACAGGAACTGAAGGAAAATCAAGCACTGTAAGCTTTATCTGGCAGCTGCTGCGTGCCTGCGGCGAAAAGGCAGGCTTTATCAGCACTGTTGAATATTCTTTTGGAGGAGATGCGCTTCCTAATCCTCAGCATCAGACTACTCCTGAAGCACCAGTTATCCAGCATCATCTTAATGAAATGCTCGAAAACGGCTGTAAATATGCAGTTGTAGAAACTTCTTCTCACGGACTTTCAACTAAGCTCAATCGCTGCGGAAACATTCTTTTTGACTGCGGCGTTTTTATGAATGTAACTCTTGAACATCTTGAGTTCCATAAAAACTTTGAAACCTACCGAAACGATAAGGCAAATCTTTTCCGGGCTCTGGACAAGCATAATCATATAAAAACAATTGCCGGAGAAAAGCAGAAAATCAATTCTATTGGAATTGTAAATCTGGAAGATCCGTCTGCTGCATTCTTTATTGATACAACAAAGCAGCCGGTATATGGCTTTACAACAGAAGGAAAAGCAGGTAAGGCTGCAGCAGAAAGTGGAAGCAGTGCTACACCACTTCCTCCAATCCCTGAAAATCTTCGCTATATGACAGCCCGAAATATTGCAAGTGCAACATATGGATTAACTTTTGATGTTGATGCAGACGGTGAAAATGCCCTTTATTCTGAAAATTATGACCCGGTTCAGCCAAGAAGCCACAGTCACTTCAGTGTAAAAGCAAGTCTTCCTGGTGCCTTCAACGCATACAATCTGATGGCTGCAATCACCGCAGTAAGCAGCGTAACGGGCCGCTCTTTCCAGGAGCTTTCCGCTCTAATTCCTCAGCTGACTCCAATCAAAGGCCGTATGACAGTAATTGACGAAGGTCAGCCTTTTGAACTGATTGTAGACTACGCTCACACGCCTTCAAGTTTTGAGACAATTTTTCCGCCGCTTCGTAAGCGCTGTAACGGCCGCATTTTTGCACTGTTCGGAAGCGGCGGCGAACGCGACCTTACTAAAAGACCTCTTCAAGGTCAGATAGCAGCCCGCTTCTGCGACACAATTATTCTTGCAGATGAGGACCCTCGAGGAGAAGATCCGGTAGAGCTTCTTAAAATGATTGCAGAAGGTGCCATCAAAGAAGGAAAAGTCATGGGAGAAAATCTCTTTATAATTCATGACAGACCTCAGGCTATCCGCGAAACCTTTAAGATGGCACAGAAAGGAGATATTGTTCTTCTTCTCGGAAAGTCACATGAAAACAGCATAATTTATAAAGACTATACAATGCCTTATGATGAAATCAGCGAGGCAAAAAAAGCACTCGCAGAAGTGTTGGGAGGAAAATAAATGAATATAGCAGTAATATACGGAGGCCGATCAGGCGAACATGAAGTAAGTCTGGTTTCGGCTGCAGCAATTGCAAGTCATATCAAAAAAGACAACAAGGTTCTTTTGATTGGCA
>CAMVDX010000012.1 GCA_947166355.1 uncultured Treponema sp. | reverse complement strand
AGATATTCGACGAAAGCGGAAATCTGACACCAGTAACCGTAATCCAGGTCGAGCCTAATGTTGTTGTTGCCAAGAAAACAAAGGAAAATTGCGGTTATGATGCAGTTGTTCTTGGTCTTGATGATATGAAGGCTTCAAGAACAAGCAAAGCATATGCCGGACAATTCCCAGAAAACATTACTCCAAAGCGCCACTTGAAAGAGTTCCGCAACTTCGAAAAAGAAGTAAATATTGGAGATGTTGTTGGTCTTGAGCTCTTTGAAGGTAGCCGTTTCCTCGATGTAACTGCTACATCAAAAGGTAAAGGGTTCCAGGGTGTTATGAAGAGATGGGGCTTCCATGGTGGACGTGCTACACACGGTTCTAAGTTCCATCGTGAGCCGGGTGGTACAGGAGAATGTACAACTCCAGGTCACTCATTCAAGAATATTAAACTTCCTGGACACATGGGATTCAAACGAGTTACTGTGCAGAATCTGAAGATTGTAAAAGTTGATCCAGAGCTCAAAGTAATTATGGTTCGCGGTGCTGTTCCTGGAAATAAGGACTGTACACTCATCGTGAAGTCCGCAGTAAAGAAATAGGAGATAGAATATGGAAAAGAAAGTATATTCAACTTCTGGTAAAGAGCTGCGTACAATCACACTTGATGATAAAGTATTCGGACTTCCAGTAAATGACGACGTAATCTATTACGCTATTACAAATGAATTGGCTAACAGACGTGTTGGTACTGCATGTACAAAAACTCGTGCAGAAGTTCATGGTTCTAACAATAAGCCTTATAAGCAGAAGGGAACTGGTAACGCACGTCGTGGTGATAAGAAGTCTCCAATTACAGTAGGTGGTGGTACAATTTTCGGACCAAAACCAAGAGATTTCAGCTATTCAATTCCAAAGAAAGAAAAGAGACTTGCTATGAAGTCAATCTTGAGTGCACATGCTCAGGGTGACAGACTTACAGTTATCGAAGATTTTACTGTTGAAAGCGGTAAAGCAAAGGACTTGGCAGCTATTCTTGAAGCTATTGTTAAACAGGGAGCTAATAAACCTGAGAATAATGAAGCTTCTAACAACAAAAAGAAAAAGGCAGCTAAGAATGAAAAGATTGTTTTGATTCTTAAAGATGATGATGCAAAGATTAAGCAGGCAGGACGCAATATTCCTAACCTCTCATTCCTTGCTTACAACCGTCTCGAAGCACACACATTGTTCTACGGACGCAAGGTAATCATTCTTGAATCAGCTGTAAAAAATCTGTCTGACTTTTATGCTGAAGATAAGGAGGCTAAATAATGAATTACGAAGATATTCTTATTAGGCCTGTTGTTTCTGAAAAGGCAAGCATGTTGCGCGAACAGAACAAATATGTATTCATCGTTCGCCCTGATGCTACAAAGACACAGATTAAAGAAGCTGTTACACGCTTGTTTAAGGTAAAGGTAGTTGACTGCACAACAATGAATGTGCTTGGAAAAATGAAACGACTTCGTGGAAAACCAGGTCGTACAGCATCTTACAAGAAAGCTATTGTTCGTCTTGCAGAAGGTGAAACAATTGCTGCTTTTGAAGGTGTGTAATCTGGTAGAAATTAAGGGGATAAAAAAATGGCTCTTAAAGTATTTAAGCCAATGACGCCAGGTACACGTGGACGTGTAGACTTGCGTCGTGACGAACTGACAACCGACAGACCCGAAAAAACTTTGGTGTCAGGTCGTAAGTCTCATGCAGGACGCGGAGCTGGTGGTCGTATTTCTGTACGTCATCAGGGCGGCGGTCACAAGAGACGCTATCGTGATATAGATTTCAAACGTGATAAGCACGGAATTCCTGGAACCGTAAAGACAATCGAATACGATCCAAACAGAAGTGCTAACATCGCTTTGATTTATTATGCAGACGGTGATAAACGTTATATCATCGCTCCAAAGGGATTGCAGGTTGGTCAGAAGATTATTTCTGGCGAAAATGCAGCTCCAACAGTTGGAAATGCACTTCCTCTGAATGCAATTCCAGTTGGTTTTACTATTCATAACATTGAATTGACACTTGGTCAGGGTGGACAGCTTGTTCGTTCTGCTGGTGCTAGTGCAATGATTGCAGGTCGCGAAGGTGACTACGTTATCGTTCGCTTGCCTTCAAGTGAAATGAGAAAGATTAACGGAAAGTGCTACGCTACAGTCGGTGTTGTAGGAAACGAAGAGCACATGAACGTTAAACTTGGTAAAGCCGGTCATAAGCGCTGGATGGGTATCCGCCCTACAGTACGCGGTATGGCTATGAACCCGGTTGATCATCCACTTGGTGGTGGTGAAGGTGCTGGTAAGGGACGTAACCCAGTTACTCCTTGGGGACAGCCTTGTAAGGGCTACCAGACTCGTAACAAGAGAAAGACTTCTAGCAAGTTCATTGTTAGTCGTCGTAAGAAGTAGTTGGCGAGGAGATAATCGTGTCAAGATCTGTTAAAAAAGGACCATTTGTAGAGAAATCTCTTTACAAGAAGGTTCAGGCAATGAATAAAGAAGCAGACAGAAAAATGATTAAAACATATTCTCGCTGCTCTACAATAATCCCAGAAATGGTTGGAAATACTATTTCTGTGTACAATGGTAAATCATGGATTCCTGTGTATATTACAGAAAACCTTGTTGGTCACAAGCTTGGTGAATTTGCACCAACTCGTACATTCAAGGGCCATGGTGGTTCAGACAAAACTGCCTCTAAAGGCTAATAAATAGGTGGATATTATGGCTGAGAAAAAAGGTTATGTAGCCACTTCTAAGTTCCTGATTGCATCACCAACTAAGGTTCGCCCAGTTGCTCATGTAATTAATCAGAAATCCTATACTGAAGCTATGGCTATCTTGGCAAACATGCCACAGAAAGGTGCAACTTTGATTAGTGCTACTTTGAAGTCTGCTGCAGCAAATGCACTTAACCAGAACAGTAAGTTGGATGAAGATATGCTTTACGTAAAAGAAATCAGAGTTGATGAAGGTCCAAGACTCAAGAGAGTTTGGTTCCGCGCACGTGGTCGTGCTGATCAGCTTTTGAAGCGTATGTGTCATATTACCGTCATCGTTGACGAGAAGGCGGGGGAATAAAGTGGGACAGAAAGTTAATCCTATTGGTTTGCGCTTAGGTGTAAACAAGACATGGCAGTCACGCTGGTATGCAGATCCACGTGAATATGCAGATTTAGTTCTTGAAGATATTAAGATTCGTAAGATGGTTTCTGATCTTCCAGAATGCAAGAATGCTGATATAGCTGAGATTGAGATTGTTCGCCATCCACAGCGCGTTACAATCGTAATTCACACAGCTCGCCCAGGTGTAATTATTGGTGTTAAAGGTGCATCAATCGAAAAGATTAGTGCAGATATTCAGAAGCAGCTTACAAAGAAAGTTCAGATCAAGATTAAGGAAATCAAGCGCGCTGACTTGAACGCAAACTTGATTGCCCAGAATATTGGTCGTCAGCTTGTTGGTCGTGGTTCATTCCGTAAGGCTATGAAACAGGCTGTAAGCAATGCTATGCGTGCTGGTGCACAGGGTGTAAAGGTTCGTCTTAGTGGTCGTCTCGGTGGAGCAGATATGTCTCGTACTGAAGAGCACAAGGAAGGACGTGTACCTCTTCATACTCTTCGTGCTGATATCGACTATGGAACATACGAAGCTCTTACTACATACGGTAAAATCGGTATTAAAGTATGGGTTTACAATGGTATGAACTATGGTATCGACCACAATGAAGATGCTGGTCAGCTCGTTAAGAAACCAAGACGTCCAGCTCGTCAGGCAGCTGAAAAGACTGAGGGTTCTGAACCTGCTAAAAAGGCAAGGAGTTAGTTATGCCACTTAGTCCAAAAAGAGTAATTCACCGTAAGGTACAGCGCGGTCGTGAAAAAGGAAATGCGACACGCGATAACAACATTGATTTTGGCGAGATTGCACTTGTTGCAATGGAACCAACCTGGCTTGATGCCAGAGTAATTGAGGCAGCCCGTGTTGCCATCAACCGTAAGCTGGATCGTAAAGGTAATGTTTGGATTCGTATTTTCCCAGACAAGCCTATTACAAAGAAACCAGCTGAAGTTCGTATGGGTAAGGGTAAGGGTGCTCCAGATCACTGGGCAGCTGTTATCAAACCGGGAATGATTTTGTTTGAAGTTGGAGGCGTAGATATTGATCTTGCACACAGAGCTCTTGAGCTTGCTGCTGATAAGCTTCCAGTTATAACAAAGATTGCTGTAAAGCCAACACGCGACTAGGAGGAATAAGATGGCTGATTCAAAGAAAAAGAACGATAAAGAACTGTCTTATAAAGAACTCGTAGCAAAACGTGACGAGCTTAAAAAGGAATACATGGATCTCCGTTTCAAGATGGTAATTTCCCATGTAGATAACCCAATGCAGAAACGTACAATGCGCCGCGAAATCGCACGCCTTAATACGTTTATCCGTGCGAAAGAACTCGCCGGTGAGAATAAGTAGGAGCTGAACCGTGGAAGAGAATACTGTTCAGACTGTAAAGACTAAGAAACGTTCATTTGTAGGACTTGTTACATCTGATAAGATGGATAAGACTGTTGTTGTAACTGTTGCAACAAAGAAAATGGATCGTCTTTACAAGAAATATGTTACCAGATCTAAGAAGTATATGGCACATGATGAAACAAATGATGCTCATATAGGTGATACAGTACGTATCGTTGAATGCAGACCGCTCAGCAAGAACAAGTGCTGGCGCGTAGCTGAAATCGTTGAGCGTGCTAAATAAGCGAAGGAGTTAAAATTATGATTCAGATGCAGTCATGTATGACAGTTGCTGATAACTCTGGAGCTAAAATTGCTCAGTGTATTAAGGTTATCGGCGGTTCACATCGTAGATACGCAGGTATCGGCGATATCGTAGTAGTAGCTATTAAGGATGCAATTCCTACATCTACTATCAAAAAGGGTACAATTGAAAAAGCTGTAATTGTACGTCAGGCAAAGGAATACCGTCGCCCAGACGGAACTTATATCCGTTTCGATGATAACGCTTGCGTTATCGTAGACGATAGCAAGAACCCTAAGGGAAAGCGTATTTTCGGACCTGTAGCTCGTGAGCTCCGTGATATGGACTTTATGAAGATCATTTCACTTGCTCCGGAAGTTCTTTAAGGAGTAATGAATATGTTGAAAAAATCAAAAATCCGCAAGAACGATACAGTAGAAGTAATTGCCGGAAAAGATAAGGGTAAGCGCGGCGAAGTTGTTCGCGTAGACCTCAAGAAAGAACGAGTTGTTGTTTCTGGTGTAAATATCGTTAAGAAGGCAATGAAAAAGAAGAGTCAGCAGGATCAGGGCGGTATCGCTGAGATCGAAGCTCCTCTTAATATTTCAAATGTAGCAATCGTATGTAAAAAATGCGGTCCTACAAAGATTGGTTATAAAATCGACGGCGACAAGAAAGTTCGCGTTTGCCGTAAATGTGGAGATGTTCTGTAATGGCAAATTACGTACCTCGGCTTAAGAAAGTCTATAAAGACGAAATCGCACCGGCTCTTATGAAAGAGTTCAGCTATACAACTCCGATGCAGATTCCTGCAATTAAGAAGATTGTTGTAAGTATGGGTGTTGGTGAAGCTCTCACAAATAAGAAACTCCTTGATGCCGCAGTAGCTGACTTGACAGCAATAACAGGTCAGAAGGCTGTTAAAACAAAGGCAAAGAAGAGTATCGCTAACTTCAAACTGCGTGAGGGCAATGAAGTGGGTGCAATGGTAACATTGCGCGGAGACATCATGTATGAATTCCTTGATCGTCTTATCAATGTTGCATTCCCACGTATTAAGGATTTCCGCGGAATCAAAGCTACTGGTTTTGATGGACACGGAAATTTCTCAGTTGGTATCACTGAACAGTTGATATTCCCAGAAATTGACTTTGATAAAATTACAAAGATTGCTGGTATGAATATCACTTTTGTAACAAGTGCAAATACAGATGCTGAAGCAAAAGCACTTCTTACTAAGTTCAATATGCCTTTCCGCAAGTAGGTGAAGTATGGCAAAGAAATCATTGTTAATTAAAGCAGCCCGCAAACCTAAGTATGAGTCAAGACAGTACAATCGCTGTCAGATTTGCGGTCGTCCACGTGGATATTTGCGTAAGTTTAAGATGTGTCGTATCTGCTTCCGCAAATTGGCAAGCGAAGGCCAGCTTCCTGGCGTTACAAAATCAAGTTGGTAGGAGATAGAAATGAGTGCATCAGATCCAGTAGCAGACATGCTCACAAAGGTTCGTAATGCGGCTATGGCCCGCCACGAGAAAGTAGATGTTCCTGCATCAAAACTCAAGCTTGAAATCGTAAAGATTCTCAAGACAGAAGGATACATCAAAAACTTTAAGAAGATTCAGGAAGAAGGAAAGAACACACTTCGTATTTTCTTGAAATATGATGATGATAATAATCCGGTAATCCACGGTGTTAAGAAAATCTCTACACCAGGTCGCCGTGTTTATTCTGGTTACAAAGATTTGCCACGTGTTTACAACGGTTATGGTACAATCATCGTTTCAACTTCTGCTGGTGTAACAACTGGTAAGAAGGCTACAGAAAAGATGGTTGGTGGCGAATTGGTATGTACTGTTTGGTAATAGGAGGAGGAAGAAATGTCTAAAGTAGGTAAGCTTCCTGTTGCTATTCCAGCAGGTGTAACAGTAAACGTTGCAAACGGTCTTATTTCTGTAAAGGGACCAAAAGGTGAACTCAAACAGAGTTTCCATGATGAAATCGATATCAAGGTTGAAGGAACAGAAGTTGTTCTTACAACTAAGAACGATGCTAAGCAGACAAATGCTTATCATGGACTTTACAGAAGCCTTATCAACAACATGGTAAAGGGTGTAACTGATGGATTTACAAAGACACTCGTAATTACTGGTGTTGGTTACCGTGCAGAGGTAAAAGGAAAAGAGCTTGTAATGAACCTGGGTTACTCAAGTGACTACATTGCAATTATTCCAGACGGTCTTACAGTTGTTGCAACTCCAGACGGAAAACTTACAGTGTCAGGTATCGACAAGCAGTTGGTTGGAGAATTCTGTTCTCAGGTACGCAAGTTGCGCAAGCCTGAACCTTACAAAGGAAAGGGTATCCGTTATGAGACAGAAGTTATCAGACGTAAAGTCGGTAAGACTGGTGTTAAATAAGGTGAAGCTATATGTTTAAGAAGATGAATGATAAAAACAGAAAGCGCTTGCACAGAAAGATTCATATCCGTAAGTCAATTTTCGGAACTGTAGAGAGACCAAGAATGACAATCACTCGCAGTAATAAGAATATTTCAGTTCAGGTAATTGATGATAATGAAGGAAAGACTTTAGCTTCAATCTCAACTTTGGAAAAAGAATTTGCTGCTCTTAAGCCAAATACTGATGGAGCTGCAAAGCTTGGTGAAGCTTTTGGTGCACGCCTTAAGGAAAAGAACATTTCTAAGGTTGTTTTCGACAGAAATGGTTACTTGTACCATGGTGTAGTTAAAGCTTTCGCTGATGGTGCCCGTAAAGCTGGTATCGAATTCTAGGAGTTACTATGGAACATCAGAAAAACTTTGATAAAGATCCAAAAGAGAAGGAGTTTGTAGAAAAACTCGTTACTCTTAACAGAACATGTAAGACTGTAAAGGGTGGACGTCGTATGTCTTTCTCTGCTCTTACTGTTGTTGGAGATGGAAAAGGTCGCGTAGGATACGGACTTGGTAAGGCTAACGATGTATCTGAAGCTATTAAGAAGAGTATTGATCGTGCAAAGAGAAATCTTGTAGTAATTCCTATGAAGAACGGCACTTTGCCACACGAAATCATTGGACGCTATAAGAGTTCTGAAGTATTGCTTAAGCCAGCTTGTTCCGGTACTGGAATTATCGCTGGTGGTACTGTACGTGCAATTATGGATGCAGCTGGTGCAACAGACGTTCAGTCTAAGTCTTTGGGTTCAAGTACCGCAGTAAATGTTGTTCGTGCAACATTTGATGCTATCTCAAAGCTTATGGATGCTAAGAAGGTTGCTGCCAATAGAGGTAAAACTCTTGACGAGTTGTGGGGTTAATGTATGGCTAAGCAGTTGAAAGTTACATTAATTAAAAGCGTAATTGGACAGAAGCCAGAAAAAAAGGCTACTGTCCGCAGTTTGGGACTTAAGAAGATTTCTTCTTCTAACACTCTTCCAGACACAGACGCTGTTCGCGGTATGGTTGCTGCTGTATCACACTTGGTAAAAGTAGAGGAGATCTAAAATGGCAGAATACAATCCAATTCTTAGCGCTCCTCAGGGTGCTAACAAAAAGCCTAAGCGTGTTGGTCGTGGTTCTTCTTCTGGACTCGGTACAACAGCTGGTAAAGGTAATAAAGGTCAGCAGTCAAGATCTGGTAAGGCTGGTCCTTACGTAGGTTTTGAAGGTGGACAGATGCCTCTTTACAGACGTATTGCTCGTAAAGGATTCTCTAACTATCCTTTCAAGAAAGAATATGTTTGTATTAATGTTGAATTGCTTGATGCAAAATTCGATGATGGAGCAACTGTTGATAAGGCTGCTCTTGCAGAAAAAGGATTCCTTTCTTTGAAGAGTAATCCTCTTGTAAAGATTCTTGGAAACGGCGATGTTACAAAGAAATTGAATGTTGTTGTTGATAAGGTTTCTGAATCTGCAAAGGCAAAAATCGAAAAGGCTGGTGGTTCAGTAAAAACTGCTGAAGCACCTGCTGAAGAAGCAAAATAACGCGGAGTAGAACATGGCAAGCAATCCAATTGTAAATATGTTTAAAGTTAAAGAAATAAGAGACCGTTTGTTCTTTACATTCCTGATTCTGGCAGTGTTCCGTTTGGGCTCTGTTCTTACAGTTCCAGGAATTGATGCAAATGTTCTTATTAAATACTTTGACGATTTAGCTGCGCAGAATAAGAATTCGTTCGCAAGTTATATGGACTTCTTTGTTGGAGGAGCTTTCTCAAACTTCTCTATCTTGATGCTTGGTGTAATGCCTTACATTTCTACGCAGATTATAATGCAGCTTGCTGTGATTATTTTCCCGTCACTTAAACGCATATCTCAGGAAGACGGTGGACAGAGAAAGATTGCCCAGTACACACGTATTGGAACAATCATTGTTTGTATCATTCAGGCTTGGGGTATGTCAGTTTATGCAAACAGTATCCCTGGTTGTATTGTTATTGAAAATCAGATTGCCTTTAAGGCTCTCTTCCTTGTAACAGTTACAACCGGTTCAATGGTAACTGTTTGGTTAGGCGACCAGATTACAGCTCGTGGTATTGGTAATGGTATTTCAATGATGATTTTTGCAGGTATCGTTGCACGTTTGCCAAATGCAATCGTAGAACTTGCACAGAAAGTAAAAGCTGGAGAAATTCAGCTTGTATTTGTTATCCTTGTAATCATTATGTTCATTGCAATTATCGGACTGGTAATTTTTGAAGAATCTGGACAGAGAAAAATTCCTGTTCACTATGCTAAGCGCGTAGTAGGAAGAAAGATGTATGGCGGACAGAGCACATATATTCCTTTCAAGGTTAATCCTTCAAATGTTATTCCTTTGATTTTTGCAAACTCAATTCTTACAATGCCATTGATGTTTGTTCAGTCAGTCGCAAAGGGAGAAAATTCTGCAAGATGGATTAGTTCCGTCGCTAGAGTTCTTACTCCTAATGGACTTTGGTACAATATATTGTTGGTAATTCTTATTATCTTCTTTGCTTACTTCTACACTCAGGTAACCCTGAACCCTACAGAAATTGCAAAGAACATCCGTGAAAACGGCGGCTCCATTCCGGGTGTGCGTACAGATAAGACAGAAGAGTACCTTACAAAAATATTAAACAGGCTTGTATTACCTGGAGCATTGTTCCTTGCTATGATTGCTGTTATTCCGACACTTGTACAGATTTGGTTCGGATTCCCACAGTCAATCAGCCAGCTTATGGGAGGAACTTCACTTATCATTTTGATTGGTGTAGATCTTGATACAATGAGTCAGGTTGAGGCTCTCCTTAAAATGCATCATCACGAAGGACTCACAAAGAAGGGCAAAATCAGATCACGAAGTCTCTAAAAAGAAATTTTAGAAAATTCGTGAATTAGCAGTAGAAAAGAACTGGGAATATGTGATATATTATCTTTTACCGAATTGCTCTCATTGCGAGGTGCTTAAGATTCGGTAAAAAATATTCTCATGGGGGCTTTTATATGAAAGTACGAACCAGTGTAAAACCTATCTGTGATAAGTGTAAGGTTATTAAGAGAAATGGTATTATTCGTATCATTTGTTCAAACCCAAAACATAAGCAGAGACAGGGCTAAGGCTTAAGGAGAAACAGATGGCTCGAATTGCGGGAGTTGATATCCCTAACAAGCATGTAAGAATTGCTTTAACTTATATTTATGGTATCGGCCGTTCATCTGCAGATGCAATCTGCGAGAAAGCTAAGATTGAACCAACAAAAATGGCTAATGATCTTACACAGGATGAATTGGCAAAGATTCGTGAAATCATTGACGCTGAATACAAGACAGAAGGACGTCTCCGTTCTGAAATCGGTCTTAACCTTAAGCGTTTAATGGATATTGGTTGCTATCGTGGTCTTCGTCACAAACATGGTCTTCCAGTACGCGGTCAGAGAACTCGTACAAACGCACGTACTCGTAAGGGTAAGAAGAAGACTGTTGCTAATAAGAAGAAAGCATAAGGCGGAGGAATAATTAATGGCTACCGTTAAGAAACGAAAGGAAAAAAAGAGCGTATACGAAGGAAATGTTTATATCCAGGCTACGTTCAATAATACTATCGTAACTGTAACAGACATGAAGGGAAATGCTCTTTCTTGGGCATCTTCAGGCGGTCTGGGATTCCGTGGAGCAAAAAAATCTACTCCATTTGCAGCTCAGTCTGTAGCAGAAACTGCTCTTCAGAAGGCTGCCAGCTACGGTTTGCGTGAAGTTCACGTATATGTAAAGGGACCTGGAATGGGTCGTGAAAACGCTATCCGTTCTATTGGTGCTATGGGCTTGAGAGTAAAGTCTATTTCTGATGTTACTCCAATTCCTCACAATGGCTGTCGTCCTCGTAAGACTCGACGCATGTAAATCTTAAGGAGAATACGTTATGGGTAAAAGCACACAGCCTCTCTTAAAGAGATGTAAAGCCTTGGGTATTAACCCTGTAGTAATGGGTTATACAAAGGAATCAAAGAGAAATCAGAAAGAAGTAAGAAGAGCTAAGAAGTCTGAATATGGTCTTCAGCTTATGGAAAAGCAGAAGCTCCGCTTCATTTATGGCGTTCTCGAAAAGCAGTTCCGCAAGTACTATGTAATGGCTACAAAAAAGACTGGCGTTACTGGTGAAGTTTTGCTGCAGATTCTTGAGTCTCGTCTTGATAATGTTATCTATCGAATGGGATTCGCAAAGACTCGTCAGCAGGCTAGACAGATGGTAAATCATGGTCACATTACAGTGAATGGCAAGAAGGTTGATATTCCTTCTTATCTCGTAAAGGTAGGCGATGTAATTTCTGTCAAAGAAGAAAGCAGAGCTTCTGCTGGCATCAAAACAATCGTTCTCGCTAACAGCGATAACAAGGTTGTTCCTGGCTGGCTCGAAGTAGATGCTGAAAAATTTACTGGAAAGGTTGTAAACTTGGCTGCACGTTCAGATATTGACTATGCAGTTAAAGAGAATCTTATTGTTGAATATTATTCTAAATAATAAAGAGGAGTTTAGATGGCTCGCAAAAACTTACTTAAAGGTTTCAAAAAACCTAAAGGTATTCAATTTGAACCGATTGACAGTACCAATCCGAATTATCAGAAGTTTTATGCCTACCCGTTTGAAACAGGTTTTGGTACAACAGTTGGAAACACTTTAAGAAGAGTATTGTTGTCATCTATCCAAGGTTATGCAATTACCTCTATCCGTATCACTTCTTATGATGAAAGTGGTATTTCTCACGTTATTTCCAGCGAATTTGAAGCAATTCCAAATGTAGCTGAAGATACTCTTGAGATTATCAACAGTCTTAAGATGATACGGTTATGCTTACCGGAAGACGTTGAGTCTGATACAATTCAGTATGAGTTCAAAGGTCCTGGTGTAGTAAAGAGTGATGATTTTGCTAAGGAAGGACAGCTTGAAATCAAGACTAAGGATCAGGTTATCTTTACAATGATGGAAGGCGCTCAGCTTGATATTGAAATTCAGGTTGACCTTGGTAGAGGATATGTACCTGCTGAAACGAATGAACATTACATAGAAGTTGTTGGAACAATTCCTATGGATGCCATTTTCACTCCTGTTCCAAAGGTAAAATATTCAATTGAACCTTGTCGTGTTGGTCAGCGTAATGACTATGACAAGCTTGTTCTTGAGATTTGGACTGATGGAACTATTTCACCTGTAAATGCGCTTGGTGAAGCTGCTAAGATTGCTAAAGATCACTTTGCAATCTTTGTTAACTTCAATGACAGCGAGATTTCTGGTGGTGATGAAGGTGACGAAGGTGACGAAACAATCAAAAAGATTCTCGACACTCCTGTTGAGGAACTTGAGCTTTCAGTACGTTCATCAAATTGTTTAAAGAATGCAAATATTCGTACAATCGGCGAATTAACAAAGAAGACTGAAGATGACATTGCAAAGACAAGAAACTTTGGAAAGAAGAGTCTGCAGGAAATCAAGGAAAAGCTCCAGGAATGGAACCTTACACTTGGTATGACAGATTACAGTCATCTGAAGAATGCTGCTAATATAATTAAGCAGAAGGAAGAAACAGATGAATCATAGAAATGGTTTTAATCCGCTTTCACGTACAACAGCACATCGTCGTGCTATGTCACGCAATATGGTAACTTCGCTCTTCAGATATGAGCGTATTACTACTACAAAATCAAAGGCTCTTGAAGTAAGAAAATCTGCTGAAAAGCTTATTACAAGAGCAAAAGAAGATACTGTACACAATCGCCGTGAAGCTGCAAAATTTATTCAGGATGAAAAAATCTTGAACAAGCTCTTTACTGAGATTGGTCCACGCATGAAAGAAAGAAACGGTGGTTACACTCGTGTTCTTAAGCTCGGATATCGTCAGGGCGATGCCGCAGATGTTGTAATTCTTGAACTGGTAGACTACAAGCTTGATGCTGATAAGTCTGAAGAAAAGCCTGCAAAGAAGGCTGAATCTAAGGCAAAGAAACCTGCTGCAAAAGATGCAGGCTCTGATGCTAAGTCTAAGAAAGCAGCTACAAAGAAAGCTTCTGAAAAGAAAGAAGAAGCTCCAGCTAACTAAAGGAGTTCGATATGTCAAAGAACCATCGTGGATCTGGAATCAGATCATTACCTGCACACGGAAGAGGAACTTGTGCTATCTGTGGAAAAGAAGATATCAAAGTTCTTTGGGAAAAGGAAATTAATGGTCAGACTGTAAAAGTTTGTAAGTTCTGCAATGCTAAGCTTAAGAATGAAGCTCGTGTTGAAGCAAGAAAAGCTAAGCCAGCTGAAGCTCCTGCAGAAGAAGCTCCGGCCGAAGCTGCTGAGTAAGTTCTGTTTTACAGACTTTTGTAAACCGTCATCCAATGGGGTGGCGGTTTTTTTTATATAAAAATTGAATAATATATTTAGTTTACCTTGAAAGAAACGGGAACTTGAAATATAATTATAAGGTAATGAGCGTTACAACCAGTCATCATATTTCCAGGTATTATGATTATTATCGTGATAAGGAAATTGTTTTTACAAAAGCGAATCTCAAGTCTTTGCGTATTGATCCGAGACAGATATATTTGAAGAGTAATGGCGGTCAGTGGCCGTGTATTATAAATTCATCTTCTCTTCAAATGGCTAAGGTTATTATTGGCACATCGAGCGGTATTTATGCGACTATTCAGAAGAACAGAAATGCACCTATCAGTATTCGCTATTGTTTTTTTGACCAAAACAATGAACCTATTCAGTTTTCTGTAAATTGTAATGTTCTTGAAATTAAACCATTTCAAGGGTCAAATGAGCTTTCTATGCTTACACTTACATTCACTCAGAGACCCCCAGATGATTTAATTATTCGAATTGGTGAGTTTATTGAAGTTAACGAGAACTTTCAAAATCGTAAAGAAGAACGCATTGCAATTAATGAAAACTCATTGAGACTTTTGGGAATTCCAAAAGAAGAGTCTTATATTTTTATTGCCGGAGTTCCGCGAAAATGTATCTTAAAGGATTTATCTTTCGGCGGCGCGAAAGCTATGCTTGTTGGTATTCCAAAGTTTCTTGAAAACAAATCTGTAGATTTACGATTGTTTTTTATGGATACTAATGAAAAGATTTCTTTACAGGGTGTTATTAAGAACTCGGATTTTTTGCCAGGTCGTAAAGATATTTCAATTGTTCATATTGAATTTATAGCAGATGAAATTCCTATGACTTATAAGTTTCATATTAACAGCTATATAACTTCATATCAAAAGCAACTGATTCAGAATCAGATAAATAATAAAGCTGCCGCAGAAAAGGCTGAAGCAGAAGCGGCAGCAAAAAAGGCTGCGGCTGAACAGAAGGCTGCTGAAAAAGCTGCGGCACAAAAAGAAGCTGAAGAACAGAAATTAAAAGCAACTTTGGGAACAATTGGCGGAAGACCTATTCCAGGTCAAAATGTGGCAAATGCGCAGAGTTCTGCTCAAGCATCTTCAACCGCTTCTTCTGCACAAACTCAGGAAAATCAATCTGTTCAAGCTGCAAAGCCTCAGACTGCACAGTCCTCTGCTGTACAACAGACTCCAGCTGCTAAACCGGTTTCTTCTGCAAATTAATCTTATATATAAGTGGTATTTATTATGAATCCTTCAAATCCATTGGAATCGATTTATTATATCAACATTCCAAAGTTAGAATTGACGTCGAGCAATGCTTTCGAGATTGACCCGACTGTTCCATTACCTGTTCAGAAAAAGATAAGTGAAGCTGCGGGGAATTTTAATCCTCAGGAAATTGAAGCTGAGCAGATTCTCGCGGGAATGCTTACAATTCTTGCGTACGACAGCAAAAATGAACATCTTGATTATTACCGTTCAATTCTTAAAAAGGTAAAGCCGAATCTTAAAAAAGAACTTTGCGAGGCTGCAATTCTTAAAACAAAAAATGAAGATTTTGAGCTTGCAGAAGAAATTTTCCGTGCGCTTATTGGTTATGATCCGGATGATGTTGCAATTATGTTGAATATGGCGCTTTTTCTTGATCAGCGTGCGGATTCTTACAGGAACTCGGGGCTTTTTGATGATGCAGATGCGTATGATGCAGATGCCTTTTCGTATTATGAGCAGGCTATGAATGCTGAGCCTCCGCTTCCAGATGTCTATTTTAATGTGGGCTTTTATTATATGAAGCAGCATAAATACCGTGAAGCTAAGGATGCTTTTGAAACCTATCTTGCTTTGACCTGTGAGACAAATGATGATGAAATGGGCGAAAACGGTGTTTATAAAAAAGAACGTGCTCAGGAAATCATTAACAATATTAATAACCAGAATATGGATGATGAGTCTTTTAAGGCTGCCTATGATTTGATTTCGAGCGGTCAGGAAGAAAAGGGGCTTGAACAGATTCGCGACTTTTTGCAGAGTAATCCAAAAGTATGGAACGGCTGGTTTATGCTGGGCTGGGGATTGCGCCGTCTGGAACGTTATGCAGAAGCAAAGCAGGCTTTTCTTGAGGCTTTGAAATGTGGGGGAGATACTAATTCTGATACTTACAATGAGCTTTCGCTTTGTTATGTTCAGGAACGAGATTTTAATGAGGCCAAAAAATGCCTTATGAAGGCTTTTGAGATGGAACCGGAAAGTACAAAAATTATTTCTAACCTCGGATATCTTGCACTTGCACAAGGGAATAAACAGGAAGCACGAAATTATTTTACTGCTGTGCTTGAATTTGATCCGAAGGATAAGATTGCAGCTGCGGAATTGATGAAGCTGGAGAATGAAAATTAGTGTCATTGCCCGGCTTGACCGGGCAATCTGTATATGACTGTGTTGTGCAGATCTTCGGATCAAGTCCGAAGATGACATATTTATAGTCCGAAAATGACATACTTACAGTCTCAGGATGATATGATTTATGGAAGAATAACGGTGTCGCCTTTGGCGATGCCGTTTTTTTTGTACCAGCCTTGTGGAACTTCGAGTGCATATCTTACAGAAACTGTGCTTATGACTGAGGCTGTGCTGTAAGGCGTCATATCAAAAATATCGCGGATTTTTCCTTTTGAATCTATATAGGCAATGGAAAGCGGGTGTGGGGTATTTTTCATCCAGAAGGAAAGAATCTGATCTTTTTCAAAAACAAACAGCATTCCAGTTCCGTCTGGAATATTTTTTCGCTCCATAAAACCGTGATTGCGGTCTTCGGTCTTTTCTGCGATTTCTGCAGAAACTGTAAATTGTGTTCCGTCCTGCCGCTGGATTATTATCTCTTTTACCGGAAGTTTTTTTGATTTACAGGAAAGGAGCTGGGTGAGACTTAAAATTATTAAGAGAAGAAAAAGTGATTTTTTTGAAGAAAGCATAGGTGTCGTCCTTGTTACAGATCTTCCAGAAACATTTCTTGAGTGATTTCGGTTGGAGATGCCTGAATATTTGAGTAGTTTTGAGTCTGTTCATAGATTTTGTTATCAATATATTTAAGGGTGAGAGGTTTTTCAAGGCTCATTGTTACGTCATCATTTTTCCAGGTGGCGGCTTGTGGGTTGAAGCTGGCAGGTTCACCATATTTTTGAGTAAGCTTTGTGAAAATGCTGTAATAATCCATTTTCTGAGTGTTAATATTGATGGTAATGATGTAAAGCTCATCATTAAAGAACTGGAACCAGCAGCGGGTGAGGAAGCTTGAGCCTGCACCTCGTTCTGCATCTGTTTCTATAAGAGTTTTGCTTGAATTTGGTATAAGGGAGACGTCGCGGTCTCCGTGGTAGCCGAAATCAGGATCTTTTAAGAGATTTTCTTTTGTTTCTTCGATGGACATTCCAAGACTTATGCCTTTATAACCATCTGGTAAATCTTCTGAGAAAACGAATATAGTAAGTGTTGTAAAAATGAGGAAAATAATGATTTTTTTTATTAAAGAAATCATATTTAGATTATCGGAACAAAACTATTTTTTTACATTGTTTTGTTTTCGGTAGAATGCGGCTTGTTTCATAACTTCGCTTGCGTCTTTTATGAATACCTTTCCACCTTCTATGCGAATCTGGTCGTAATTTTCGAATTCGTAAATAGCTTTTGCCTGATACTGACTTGCGAGTCCGCACATATTTGCAAGGTCTTTTGGAGTAAACTCTGTCTGCATAGAAATTTTTGAAAGACCGATTTTAACACGCTGCTTTTCGAGCTGAAGAGAGAGCATATCAATCATTTTTGCAAGAGGTTCTTCGAGTGCTGCATTATCAAGCTGACGGTACATAGACCACAAGCGGTCTGCGAGAGTTGTTGTAAGCTTTGCAACCAGCTGTGGCTGTGTGGCAACCATCTGATTGAAGTTGGAACGGTTGATTACCATAAGAGTACAGTCGCTGTGAGCAATTGCATTTGCAGAACGAGGTTTGTTTTCGATAAGAGCCATTTCACCAAACATATCACCTTTTTTGAGTACTGCAAGGGTAATTTCGTTACCATTTACAACCTTAGTGATAGAAACCTCACCGCGCTGAATGATAAACATGTCGGAACCAGATTGTGCTTCTGAGAAAATCATTGTGTCTTTTGGATACTGACGTGAGGTTTCGGCAGTAGGTTCAAAGTAAACTGCGTGAGTTTTAGGTTTAAGTGCTACAAAGTGCTGTTTAGCATAATCAGCATTCTGGCCTTCTGGCTTTGTTTTAAGGAACTGATAATATGCGAAAACGGCTATATCTGGAAGTGCATTTTTTTCGTAAAATGCTGCAACCTTTAAAATCTGTTCGTGAGTATCCTGTACTACAGAATGAAGGGTAGCCTTTGAAAGCATTTCGTTCATTACGCGCATGCGGTTTGCAAAGGTTTTGATGATTTTGAGAGCGACAGGAGTGTTCTGAGAAATCAATTCAGGGTACTGGTCTTTTCGTACGGAAATTGCCATAACATCTGTTGAAGCAATGGCTGTTTCAATCTGAAGATGGTCAGACATACATGGTACTACACCAACGAAGTCTCCCGGTCCGTATACTGTAGGGGCAAGTCCCGAGCCTGATGATTTAAAGCACTGTACGTTTCCTTTTTGGAGAATATAGAAGTGATCAGTATTTTCTTTTCCTTCTACAACGAGATAAGTGCCTTTTCTGAAACTAACAATTTGTAACTGTAGCAAGGGTAACCTCTCCTAATATTATTCAATATATAAGTATAGATTTACATTTCGGGTTTGTCAATGTATGTTTAATTATCGGCGGGAATTAAGTTTAGTTAAAGTGAAAAATTACATTAAATAAATATGATTTCGGGTTCAAGATCGAAGCCGAATTTGTCGTGAACGGCTTTCTGGGCTTGTGTAACGAGTGAGCGGATATCGGCAGCTGTTGCAGTGCCTGTATTTATTATGAAATTTCCGTGGAATGGCGCAATCTGTGCACCGCCGGCGGTGAGACCTTTGAGTCCGCATTCATCTATGAGCTTTCCGCTTGGTGCGCCGAATTCCCGATTGTTTTTGAAAACGCTGCCCGCGCTCGGGTATTTGAAATGGCCTTTGTCGACCCGTTCTGCGATGTATTTTTTGCAGTCGCTGACGATGCGCTCGTGGTCTTGTTGCGCAGCGCGGGTGAGGCTGAAGGTTGCCTGAGTGATGTAGAGCTGTTCGGATTTCGTGTCGGAGATTTGCGGGTTTGCCTGGAAAGGTGATTTTTTATAATCCCAGTCTGCGGAATTAAAGGGGAGTTCCACCAGACGCGCTTTATCGCCTTTATACTCGATGTGCTTTGTTGAATAAAGGATGTCGCTTATAGAACGATCGAAACAGCGGGCGTTCATGTAGACTGCGCCACCGACTGTGCCTGGGAGGCCTGCAAATTGTTCTGCTCCGGTGAGATTTTTGCGGGTGCAGAAGTCTACGAAGGCGGCCATGGGAACTCCGCACTGGCAGGTTACAAGAGCAGTGTTTGTATTATCTTGGGTGCTAACATCTGATTCATAAAAAATTTCTTTTATGGCCTGTGTGCTTATGATTGCGCCTTCATAAGTTCCGTCCGGATATACTACGTTACTGGCACCGCCTGTTACAAAATAAGGGAGCTCTGCGGAGCGTACGGCACTTATAGTTGATTCCAGCTGCTCAGGAGTTTGCGGTGAGATAAAAAGACGTGCCGTGCCGCCAACCTTGAATGAGGATTTTGGGGCAAGAGGTTCATTTTCTGTGAAAGGAATTTTTGCGACTTTTAGCATTGAAGCAAGGAAATCAAACATACGTCTATTATAATGGGAAAAGGGTGAAGTTGCTAGTTGTTAGCGGTTAGCTGTTAGCTATTAGCTATTAGCTGTTAGCTGTTAGCTATTAGCTGTTAGCTGTTAGCTATTAGCTGTTAGCTATTAGCTGTTAGCTGTTAGCTGTTAGCTATTAGCTGTTAGCTGTTAGCTATTAGCTGTTAGCTATTAGCTGTTAGCCCCTAGCGGTTATGGGATAGAAAATAGAGTGTGTTGTTTAAGATTTCGGAAAATAGTATAATTATTGAATTGTTGAGCGGGTTTTAGGGGTGCAGCCCCTAGGAGAGAGGGTGGCGAAAGACCGCGCAGCGGGCTGAAGACAGGGGGAGACTTCCCCCTCCTTGCTAATGGCTAACCGCTAAAAGCTAATAGCTTAAACAGGAGATAATTATGGCACTGAGATTATACAATACTATGGGACGCAAGATGGAAGAGTTTAAGCCGCTTGTTGAAGGACATGCTGGTTTTTACGGTTGTGGCCCTACGGTTTACAATTATGCGCATGTTGGAAATCTTCGTGCTTATGTTTGCTGGGATATTCTTGATAAGACTCTGCAGTTTTTGGGTTATGATGTAAAGCATGTAATGAATATTACTGACGTTGGCCACCTTACTGACGACGGCGACAACGGTGAAGATAAAATGAAGAAGTCTGCGGCTGAACGCCACCAGAGTGTGCTGGAGGTTGCAAACTTTTACACTGACGCTTTTATGAAAGATATTGATGCGATGAATATCCGTCACCCGGATGTAATTTGCCGTGCCACCGAGCATATTGACGACATGATTGAGCTGATTAAAAAGATTGAAGCTAACGGTCATACTTATATGGCGGGCGGAAATCTTTATTATGATATTTCTACTTATCCTGATTATGGAAAGCTTGCAAACCTGAATCTTGATGAGCTTAAGGCTGGAGCGGGTAAACGTAAGGTTGTTGTTATTGACGAGAATAAACGAAATCCTGGTGACTTTGTTCTGTGGTTTACAAAATCTAAATTTGAAGATCAGGCTATGACCTGGGATTCTCCTTGGGGACGCGGATATCCTGGCTGGCACATTGAGTGCTCGGCTATGAGTATGAAATATCTTGGTAAGCATTTTGATATTCACACCGGCGGAATTGACCACGTGCCGGTTCATCATACAAACGAAATTGCTCAGTCGGAAGGTTCTTTTGATGAGGCTGAGCGCGCTAAGGGACCTTGGGTAAATTACTGGTTACACAATGAGTTTCTTATTCTTGAAGGCGGTAAGATGAGTAAGTCTAAAGGTAATTTTATTACCCTGCAGACTTCGCTGCCACCAGAGCGCGGTTATTCTCTTAAAGACAAGGGAATTGCTCCGCTTGATTATCGCTTCTTCCTTTTAAGCGGCCATTACAGAAAGCAGCTTGTGTTTAGCCTTGATGCTCTTATGTCTGCTAAAAATGGCCGTGCGGCGCTTAATTCCCGCGTTGCAAAACTGATTTCTAAGGCTAATTCAGAAGAAGGGCTTGGTCTGACTGCTGAAAACTTTGCATCTGTTCTTGCCGGGCTTGCTGTAGACGAAGAGGGTATGAATAAGTTCCGTGAGGGGCTTGAAAATGACCTTGCTACTCCTGTTGCTATGGCGGCTATGCAGAAGGTTGCCGGTGGTAAGGGTGGAATTAAGGCTTCTGTTGCGCTTGCTACTATTCTTAAAATGGACAGCGTTATGAGCCTTGACGTGATTAAGGGTGGTTTTGAAGTGCTTGAGGAACAGGCAAAACTTTCTGGTGCTGCTGGTGCAGGAGCTGAAGGGGCTGCGGGCGCTGATTCTCATGCTGGAGATCCTGAGGCGGCTGAAATTGACGGTCTTGTTGCTGAACGTACTGCGGCTAAGAAAAATAAAGATTTTGCACGTGCGGATGAAATTCGTAACCAACTTGCGGCGCGGGGTGTTATTATTATTGATACACCGAATGGTCCGACCTGGAAACGCGGGTAGAGGAAGATTCTCCGGTCAAGCCGGGGAATGACAGGTAAGTTCACACGGTGAAATGTTGTGTAAGTTCATGCGGCGGAATGTCAAGTAAGGTCAAGTGGCTGAATGCCAGGTAATAAGAAAATAATAAGAATAGAATAAGATTTTTGTAACTTTCGGGATATATAAGTGTTTGGTAATATAGTTGGAAATCAGCAGGAAAACAGTGAGGCCTTGTGTGCCGGAAATCCGGTTGATTTTAAGAAAATTTATGATGCGGCAATGCAGATGCTCTTTAAGGTGTCTTACAGAATTGTAAACGATGAAGAGGCTGCAGAAGATTTAGCGCACGACTCTCTTATTAAGGCGAATGAAAAGAATCTTGAATTCCCTTCAATAAATGATGCCAAATACTGGTTGATTCGTGTTGTAAAAAATGCATCTATAAATTATATAAAGCGTAAAGAACGTGAGCGTAAGGCTTACGAAAAAGTCCTTTATGAGGATCATAGAAAAGCGGATAATGGGGAAACTGACCTGCTCAAGAATGAATCTATGAACAAGGCCAGGGAGGCTCTGAAAAAGCTGCCGGAGAATTTGCAGGATGTTCTTATGCTCAAGGAATATGCAGACTTGAACTATAAGGAAATAGGGCGAATTCTCGGAATTACTGAAGGTAATGTAAAGGTTAGGATTTTTAGAGCAAGGGAACAGCTGGTAAAAATTATAGGAGAAGATAATGTCTTTTTGCCCGAGTAAAGATATTCATTCTGTATACCTCGATGGAGAGCTGCCTGAAAACTATAAGGCTGAGTATGAGCTTCATATTTCGCATTGTGAAAAATGTCGCAAAGAACTGGAGCAGCTTAAGGCGATTCATGCTCTTTTTAAAGCCGATTCTGATTCTTTAAAGCTTGATGAGCATTTTATGGACGAAAGCTTTCAGCGCCTTCAGATTAAAATGGCTTACAGTAAAAATATTGGCAAGATGCCTCAGAAATCTCCGTTTAAAGTAATCAGCTATGTGGCTTCGGGTGTTGCTGCTGCGGCTGTGCTGGCTCTTGTGCTTCCGGTTGGTTTAAAAGCAAATAAAACGAATGCGGCTCCTGTTGCTGCACAGCTTGCTTCAATTTCTTCTGGTTCTTCCGGCGTTGTGTCTCCGCTTGTTCAGTCGGTAAGCTCTGTTTCTTCTGTTCCTATTACTGCAGTTTCGTCTAGAGCTTCCGGAAAAGTTACTTCTGCAAATAATGTTTCTTTTGACAGTGGAAGAAGTGTAGTAGTTTCTGGTAATATACATGATGTAGTTTTGTCTTCTGAAAATCAGAGAAAAAACGCTGCTTCTCTTGCAAAAAATGTGAGTGATGCTGATGTGTTGAAGCCGGAGTTTCAGGACGAAGCAATTAATATAAAAATTACAGTTCCAGGTATGGGAGATTTCCCGGTTACAACAGAAATCAATCTTCCTATGGAATTTGTATCAGGCAGACGTTAGTGGACTCTTCTGGAAAATTAAGTTATTCATTCCGCCGGTATCCGCTTTTGAGATGGGTTATCGGCATTTTTGTTATTCTGATAGTGCTTGGTTCAGTTTTCTTAATTAATTATAGAACAAAGCCTGTTCCCGTTATTTATTCTATTGTTCCTCCTGTTGGTTCTCCTGGTGATCTTGTTGTAATTACCGGTGAAAATTTTGGTGATGTTCGCGATATGAGTTATGTGGAAATTGCCGGTGCTAAGCTTACGGCAAGCTCGTATATTTCATGGATGGATACTACCATTAAGATTGTGCTGCCGGCAAATGTGCAGGACGGGCTTGTTGTTGTGGGAACTAAGGATATGCGTTCTAAGCCGGCTCTTTTTGCGAACGAGGTGGATATTCCAGTTCCGGTGCCGGCTGTACAGCAGGTTAGTAAGCCTGTGATTACCATGCTTTCTTCTGACAAGGTGAGCGTGGGAGATTTACTTGTAATTTCCGGCAATAACTTTGGAGCTTCAAAAAATCAGTCTAAGGTGTTTTTTACCATGGACTGTAATAATAAAATCAGTGAAGCGGAATTCAAAAATATGAGTCTGCTTACTGAGAATATGATTCCTGCGAGTGAGGATGATTTTGATTACGTTTCGTGGTCGAATACGGAAATCAGTGTGCGTGTTCCGGACGGTGCTTATAGTGGTGTTGTAATTGTTGATACAGGACACGAAAAATCTGATCCTAAAGAGCTTACGGTAAATACTGAGGCTGGACGCAAGGAGTTTATAAATAAAAAGATTTATTTGATTCAGTACACGGCGGATATTGCTGATGTTGTGACAGATGATGTTTCTACGATTACATTGAGATGTCCGGTTCCGTTTACTTGTGCGGCTCAGCCTAGTGTTGAAATTACTGAAATAGTGCCCGAGCCGATTTTGATGAACTATCAGAATAATCTTATTCATCAGATAACAAAAAACCGTAATAATACGCCAAAAAGTGTTTTCCGTCAGAATTTTGTACTGCCGGTTTATGAAGTTCGTTCGACGGTAAATGTGGCTAAAACTGGATCTTATAAAGATACGGGAAAAAATCTTTTGAGCGGTGCTTTAAAAGCAGATGCTCTTGTTCCAAGTGATTCTGATGCGGTAAAAGAACTTTGTGCAAAAATAATTGGTCGTGAAAAAAATGCTTACAATAAGGCAAAACTGATTTATAATTATATGTGCGATAATCTTGAAGTACAGGAAAGAGTTCGCAAAGGAGATGATGATCCGCTTGATTTGATTGAAAAAGGGCGCGGTGATGCTTTTGATTTTGCGGTAATTTGTACGGCGCTTATGCGTGCAGCGGAGATTCCTGCTTATACGGATGGCGGAATTCTTGTGAATCAGGATTTGCAGACTCAGTCGCACTGGTGGTGTGAATTCTATATTGATAAAGTTGGCTGGATTCCTTGTGATCCTGCACTGGGCGCGGGTCTTGAGTTTAAGCAGTGGACTGACAGCGATGTGCTGAATGCGCGTGAATACTACTTTGGAAATATGGATTCTCATCATATTCTGTTTTCGCGTGGCTGGAGTCAGCTTAAGCCGTTTAGTGCAGACAGTAAGATTGTGCAGCAGCCGAGAAGCTTTGCACTTCAGTCGATTTGGGAAGAAGCAAACAGAGATACAGCAAAATATAGCAGCTACTGGAGTGTACCGGTAGTGAAGGGTGTTTATTAAGGCTACAATCGAAGAACCGTTAAAAAATGGGCTGCGGTAGCGGGCCATTTTAGGTTCATCGAAAAAATGCCTCAGAGGCAAGCTGTGCTTGCCGACTGTTTATGGTGTAATGGAGGTTATAAGAAAATGACTAAAATTTTATCTGTTGGTGGTTCTATTATTGCGCCGGATAAGCCGGACAGTGTTTTTTTGAGTGAGTTTGTAACAATGTGTAAAAAATGGCTTGATTCTGACAGGCAGAACAGATTGATTCTGGTTGCCGGAGGTGGAGCTCCTGCGCGCGTTTATCAGAATGGTTTTAAGGAAGTTTGTGAAAAGACCGGCGATAGCTTTGATGCAAATGCTGCAGACTGGATTGGAATTATGGCAACTCGTATTAATGCCCAGCTTTTAAAGGCTTGTTTTGGTGATTATTGCAAAAACGATGTTGTTTATAATCCTACTGTAGAATATCTGGCTTTTGATGGTCAGGTGCTTGTTGCTTCGGGCTGGAAGCCAGGCTTTTCTACAGATACTGATGCAGTTTATCTTGGTGAAAAATTTGATGCAAAGACAATCGTAAATCTTTCAAATATCGAAAAGGTTTATACTGATGACCCTAGAAAAAATCCGGATGCAAAGCCTCTTGATACAATTTCATGGGAAGACTTTCGCAAGATGGTTGGTGATGAATGGACACCTGGAAAGAACTGTCCGTTTGATCCGATTGCATCAAAGAAGGCCAGCGAACTTGGTATGAAAGTAATCTGCGCCGGCGGAAAAAATATTCCTAACATTCAGGCAATCCTTGAAGACAAGGAATATTTTGGAACGACTATTGGTTAATATCTGAATTCTTCCATTGCGGTGAGCAGGCTGTCGATTTTTTCGCCGTAGTGCGGGTCGGTGGCCCAGTTGCCGGTTAAATCAAAAATTGTTTCTATATATTTGGTTTTATGAACCCAGTTGTAGCGAGGATCGACAAGTTCCTTGTGCAGCTGGGTTTCTTCTTTTGTGGCGTAGGCCTGAAGGTGCTGGATGTGAGCACGCACTCCGAGTTCTTCTGTAGCAAACTGTTCTCCCGGATGTTCGGCATCCATCGCGCCCAGTCCGCAGTAGTTGTGGAATTCTGGCTGAACTAGGCCACCGAATCTGAGATAGCCGGTTTCAAGACACATTTGGGCGAAGGCGGCGTCTGAGTTAATTCCTTCGGCTGAGGCTTCATCTATGTAATATTGGGCAAACTGTGTAATGTGGGCACTGTCTTCATTCGGGTTGCGGCTGAGGAAAAAAGCGGCAAGCTGGTCGGCGGAAAGCTGGCCTTGTGCGAGGAGGTTCCGCGAGAGTTTGGGTTTTTGCGGAGTTTCTGGTTCGGGCTTTTGTTCTGGAACTGTTCGGCACGAGGCGAATATTGTGACTGCGAGAATCAGAGCTGATACGGCAAGCTTGTGTGATGTATGTGATTTGTGAAAACGGCGCGGTGTTTTTTTAAGCTGGAAGAAGTTTTTTACGTTTGAAATTGTATTAATATTTTTATTCATATTGATATTTTCGGGAATTCCAAAAAAATTCTGAAATTTTGAATATTTTTCCTGAATCTTTTCCTGTTTTCGTAAGACGTGGCAATATTATATGTAGAGAGAAAACAGGGGGCTTTGCAGGGCCGCTCCCTAAGGGGTCGACTTTCCCCTCCTAAGGAGAAATTATGGAAAAGATTAAGCCGGATGTACGGGAAAAGGTGCTGGAGCATGGATTTTCGTTTCTTTTTGATGATGAGCTGGTTATGCTGATTCTGGGATCGGGAACAAAACAGCTGCCGGTGGAGCGCATGGCTGAGAAAATTGTGGATGTACTTGATGACTGCGACTTTGAAGATGCAGTGGAAAAACTTTTGCAGGTGAAAGGCGTGGGGCAGGGAAAGGCGCTTGCAGTTGCGGCGGCTCTGGAACTGGGGCGTAGGCGAAGTTGTCATCTGCGGGCTCCGATAAAAAGTCCGAGCGATATTGTGCCGTTTGTGAAGAATTATGCGGTATGCGAAAAGGAGCATTTTCTGCTTGTTACATTGAACGGTGGTCATGAGATTATTCAGATTCATGTGATTACTGTGGGAACGTTGAATCGTACTTTGATTCATCCGCGTGAGGTTTTTACGGCGGCTATGAGAGATAATGCGGCAGCAATTATTGTAAGTCATAATCATCCTTCTGGAAACTGTGAACCTTCGCTGGAGGATATTGAAGTTACGGATATTTTGGAAAAGGTATCTGTAATAATGGGGATAGAACTTCTTGATCATGTAATTGTTAGCCGTGAAACTTATTTTAGTTTTCTTGAACATAAAATGTTGAAAAAAGGACAGAATAAAGAAAGTGATGTAAGGAAAAATATTGGTGAGAGGGAAAATGAAGAAGAGGATTTTGATGAGGAATATGATGAAGAAATCAATACTGATTGGAATGAGTATTATGCGGCGGCTGAGTTTGAAAAATATTAGATGAAATCGGATTTGTGATATATTACGCCCCAGAGCTTGCGTATCATAAAAGATTTACGAAATCTTGGTGCGAGGATGCGGGGCTTGGTACAAAAAGAGTGTAGTGCATTATTGCGCGGTTTTGTACTAAGAAATCGCGGGCAGGGAAATCGCGATAGAGAGGTGGGGTTCATTTCAGAAAAATCTTGTATTATTGAGTGCATTTTATTAAATTATATATATGAAACTTTATTCTCATTCTCAGTTAATTCGAACAACTTTGCTTTGTGTCGTAGCTGCAGTGCTTTTAACTGTGGCTATTTGTGTAAATATATCAAATAAAAAATCTTCTTCGGCAGGCGGCGCGGCGGATGTGGAGTCTGGTTCGGGTGCTGCTGAAGTTACTGAGGTTTCGGCTGATGGGGCGAAGCTTGCTTCGGAGAGTATTGAGAACTCTGTGGCTTTTTTGGAACAGAATCCGGCGAATGTGATTTCGGTTGCAAGCGGTAACGGCGTGAATGGCGCGGCTGGTTACACACAGGAAGAAGCTCAGAATATTAATGTGTACTCGCTTTGTAATGAGGCTGTTGTGAACATCAATACTCAGGTAACGGCTTATGACTGGTTTTTGCAGCCTTATGTTCAGGACGGCGGCAGCGGAAGCGGTTCTATTATCGACAAGCGCGGGTATATTCTTACAAATGTACACGTAATAGCAGATGCAACAAAAATTTATGTTTCACTTTTTGACGGTACCCAGTATGAGGCTGAGGTTGTTGGAACTGATTTAGACAGCGACCTTGCCGTAATTAAATTTACTCCGCCTAGTGGAATGGAATTAAAGACAATTGCTTTCGGTGATTCTTCGGCACTCAAGGTTGGACAGCGGGTTATTGCAATCGGTAACCCATTTGGTTTGGAAAGAACTATGACAACGGGAATTGTTTCGGGACTTGGACGTCCTATTCAGAATTCAAATAACAGAATAATCCGCGACATGGTTCAGACGGATGCGGCAATTAATCCTGGTAACTCGGGAGGCCCTCTGCTGGATACAACCGGCAAAATGATTGGTATTAATACAATGATTCAGTCGAGCTCGGGAAGTTCTGCGGGCGTAGGCTTTGCGGTTCCGTCTACTACTGCGGTTCGTGTTGTTGCTGATTTAATCAAATATGGAAAGGTTCATCGCGGTACAATTGATGCAACTGTTATTCAAATGAGCCGACGTATTGCACAGTATGCAGGACTTGATATTTCTACCGGCGTTTTGATTTCGGAAGTTGTTCGTGGAGGAAATGCTGAGTCGGCAGGCTTGCTGGGTGGTACTGAGGCGGCTTATTATGGTTCTCGCCGTGATATAATTTACATTGGCGGCGACGTCATTACTCAGATTGATGATATTGCGGTTACTTCACTGGCTGATTATTATTCGGCTCTGGAAAGCAAACGGGCAGGGGATGTGGTAACGGTGGTTGTGCGCCGTAACCGCAAGAATGTTACTTTGAAGATTAAACTGGTGGAGAGTTAGTAAAACAGCGTCATTGTGAGGAGTGAGTTCAGTGAGCGGCGTGGAAATTTTTGATATGGATTGCCACGCTACGCTCGCAATGACGAGGACTGTGCATGTAATGGCAAGGACTGCGCATGTAATGACGAGGGTTGTGCATGTAATGGCGAGGACTACGCTCGCGATGACAGGGGATTAGTTGTATGAGAAAATTTGAGGTGGTTTCACCTTTTCAGCCAAGCGGGGATCAGGGGCAGGCAATTGAAAAGCTTGCAGAAGGCTTTCTTCGCGGCGATAAGTTTCAGACTCTCAAGGGTGTTACCGGTTCGGGAAAAACCTTCACTATGGCAAAAATCATAGAAAAGGTTCAGCGTCCTACTCTTATAATCAGCCATAACAAAACTCTTTCGGCCCAGCTTTACCGCGAGTTCAAATCTTTTTTTCCAAATAATGCTGTAGAATATTTCGTCTCATATTACGACTATTATCAACCTGAGGCTTACGTTGCGGCCCGAGACCTTTATATTGAAAAAGACTGTGACATCAACCGTGAAATAGACCAGATGCGTCTTAAGGCTACCTACAGTCTTATGGAGCGCCGAGACGTAATTGTTGTTGCGACTGTTTCCTGTATTTACGGTCTGGGTATGCCTGATGTTTACAAGGGCATGCGCGTTCATGTAGAAGTTGGTCAGACTCTAGACATCAAAAAGTTTGCCAACTCCCTGATTTCCATGCAGTATAGCCGTAACGACAATGTGCTTGAGAGGGGGAACTTCCGCATTAAGGGTGATGTAATTGAAGTTTTTCCGCCATATATGGAAACCGACGAAGGTTACCGAATCCTTCTGGACTGGGAAGATGTCGTTCACATTCAGCGCTTTAATGTACTGGACCGTTCTGTTACCGGCGAACTTGATGAAACCGTTTTTTATCCGGCCAAGCACTTTGTTGTGCGTCAGGATCAGCTGATAGATGCAACAGACCGTATTCAAAAAGAAATGGAAGAGCGGGTGGAGGAGCTGAGGGCTGCCGGCAAGATGCTGGAGGCAGAACGCCTTAAAACCCGCACAACTTATGATATTGAAATGCTGCGCGAGATGGGGACTTGCCCTGGAATCGAAAATTATTCTGCCCCGATTGCGGGCCGTGCACCGGGCGAGCCACCCGCAACCCTGCTGCATTATTTCCCTGATGATTTTCTCTGCATGATAGACGAGGCCCACGTTTCTGTTCCTCAGATTGGTGCCATGTATGAAGGGGATCGCAGCCGCAAGCAGAATCTTATTGATTTTGGCTTCCGCCTTCCTTCTGCCGCCGATAACCGTCCTTTAAAAAAGGCTGAGTTTGACGCAAAGATGAATCAGATTATTTATGTTACTGCAACACCGCGTCCCGAAGAAATTAAGCAGAGTACTCAGGTTGTTGAGCAGCTGATTCGCCCTACTGGACTTCTTGATCCTATTGTGGAAATCAGGCCGAGCGAAGGTCAGATGGAAGATATTTACAAGGAAGTTCGCGAGCGAATTGACCGTCACGAGCGCAGCCTGATTTTGACTCTGACTAAAAAAATGGCCGAGGACCTTACCGACTATCTCACCGAACTCAAGCTCAAGGTAAAATACATTCATTCAGAAATTGATACATTTGAACGTGTAGAAATTTTAAAGTCCTTGCGTGCCGGCGAGATTGATGTACTTATTGGAATCAACCTTTTGCGAGAAGGAATTGACCTGCCGGAAGTAAGCTTTATTGCAATTCTTGATGCGGATAAAATCGGCTTTTTGCGCTCGGAAACCTCACTCATTCAGATAATCGGTCGTGCCGCCCGCAATGCCGAAGGTAAGGTTGTTATGTATGCCGATCATATGAGCCCGGCCATGGAGGCTGCCGTAAAAGAGACAAAGCACCGCCGCGAGGTTCAGGAAGCCTACAACAAAGAGCACGGAATTACGCCTAAAACAATTTCAAAAGCAGTTGAAGATATCCTCGAGCACGAAAAAGCTGACGCAGAAGCAGATGCCGCAATGGAGCTTGAGGTTCTGAAAAACAAGGCAAATCTCTTTAATCCTAAGGATCGCAAAAAGCTTATCAAAGCCCTCACCGAAGAAATGACCGCCTGTGCTGACAGAATGGAGTATGAACAGGCAGCAGCTCTGCGTGACCAGATAAGGGAAATTGAATCGCAGTACGGTAAGTAATGGATTGCCACGTCGCCCTGCGGGCTCCTCGCAATGACGTTCTCAGCATTGTCATTGCGACCACGAGCGTAGCGAAGTGGGAAGCAATCCATTGCGACAGAAGATTCCCCAGTCAAGCTGGGGAATGACAAAAAAACTAGATTCTTGTCACTCCATCGCCTGTTTCGCATACAAAGAAGCCTGCCTTGTAGCCGATTGCTTTTTCGTAGGCGGTCTGGACGTTTGAGATGAAGCTGTCGATTTTGTCTTTGTGAACAAGGGCGATAGCGCAGCCACCGAAGCCTGCTCCTGTCATGCGGGCGCCGAGGCAGCCTTCCTGTTTCTGGGAAGTTTCGGCCAGGGTGTCCAGTTCTATTCCGGTTACTTCGTAATCTTCCTTGAGGGACTTGTGGCTGGCGTTGAGCAGGCGGCCAAGTTCTTCGAGATTGCCGGCCTTAAGTGTTGCAGCCGCATCTATTACCCGCTGATTTTCTGCAATGCAGTGGCGGGCGCGCTTGTTGAGAATCGGGTCAGTTACAAGGCAGCTGTATTTCTCCCAGTCGGCCGGAGTAAGCTGACAGAGGGCGTCAATCTTCACTCCATTGTCCTGCAGGATTTTCAGAGCCTCTTCGCACTGGCCGCGGCGTTCGTTGTATTTTGAATCAGCGAGTTTTCTAACCTTGTTTGTGTTCATAACAACAAAGCGGTAATCACCCAGGTCGAGGGGAACATACTCATATTCAAGAGTATTGCAGTCCAGCAGCTCTGCGTGATTTTTCTTTCCGGTCGCAATAATGAACTGATCCATGATTCCGCACTTTACGTTCATAAAATTGTGCTCGCTCATCTGGCCAAGCTTTGCAATTTCTATGCGGTCCAGGTTAAAGCCGAAAGTGTCTATAACTGCATAGGCAAAACCGCACTCAAGTGCAGATGACGAAGAAATGCCACCGCCGGCCGGAATATTCGATGCCATGAGAATTTCAAAACCGCAGTCGAACTTAAAGCCGCGTTCTTTCAGCTGGGAAAGAATTCCGTTCAGGTAGTTAGCGTAATCATTTGCTTTGTCGTAAACAAAGTTCTGGTTTACGTCGAATTCGTAGCTGCCAGGGAAGCGGGCATCGTTGTACAAAACTTTTGTGTCGCTTCGCTTTCGGATGGCGATGTAAAGATAGCGGTTGATGCTGGCAGGGAAAACTTTTCCGCCGTTATAGTCTATGTGCTCTCCGATTATATTTATACGGGCAGGAGAAGAGTAGAGGCGAACAGATGCTTCGTCTCCGCCATACATTTTGAGAAAGGCTTCCTTGAGCTCTTCCGGACTATATTCTTTTGAAGTTAAATTTTCTGACATTTGATTTCTCCTTTACAAGGTGGTTTCGACAGGCCCTTCGACAGGCTCAGGGACCGCTCAACCACCGTATTACAGCTTCGCAATAAATCTTTCAAAGGCGGCTAAGCCTGCTTCATTGCATTTGTAAACGCCGGCATGCTCCAGAACCTTGCTGAAGACTATACCAGTTTCTTTTTTGAGTATCTCGATTATAGCGTCTTCTGCCAATCCGGCAAAGGAACTATATTTTTCTTTTAGTTCGTCCAGCCAGTCGGCATGCTTACTCAGGGCTTCGTCGGCGCGGATGTCGCGACCAGTCAGTATTGCCTGAGCCAGTTCCTTGAACTCTGTCTTAAGTCTGCCCGGCAAAATAGCAAGTCCCATAACTTCAATCAAACCGATATTTTCCTTTTTGATATGATGAAGTTCTGCGTGCGGGTGGTAGACTCCAAGCGGGTGCTCAGATGTTGTAATGTTATTACGGAGCACTAAGTCCATTTCGTAAAGGTCGCCGCGGCGGCGGGCAATAGGATTTAAGGTGTTGTGTTTTTCTCCCTCTGTCTCTGCAAAAATAAAGGCCGCTTCGTCTGTGTAGCCGCGCCAGGCCTGCAGTACGTGATCTGCAAGCTCTACGATACGGTTCTTGTCTGCACACTTAATGCGGAGAACAGACATTGGCCATTTTACAATTCCGGCTTCTACATCTTCAAAGCCTTTGATTTTTACCTGCTTCAAAATCGGAGCCTTCGCCATCGGGAACTCATAGGCGCCACCCTGGAAGTGATCGTGAGTTAAAATTGAGCCGCCGACAATAGGCAGGTCTGCATTGCTGCCCAGAGTGTAGTGAGGGAACTGAGTAACAAAATCAAGAAGGCGTTCAAAGGTCTTTCTTGAAATGCACATAGGAGAGTGTTCCTGATTAAAAACAATACAGTGCTCGTTATAGTAAACGTAAGGAGAATACTGGAAGCCCCAGTTCTCACCTGCAAGCGTCAAAGGAATAATTCTGTGATTGCCGCGGGCAGGGTGATTTGCCCGGCCTGCGTAGCCTTCGTTTTCCTTGCAGAGCAGGCATCTTGGGTAGCCGACTGTTTTTGCGTTTTTAGCGGCTGCAATTGCCTTTGGATCTTTTTCCGGTTTCGAAAGATTTATGGTGATATCCATGTCGCCGTATGGGGTCTTACTGATCCATTTTACATCGCGGCAGATTCTGTAGCGGCGAATGTAGTCCGTATCCTGGCTGAATTTATAAAACCAGTCTGTTGCTTCTTTTGGAGATTTTTCATAGAGGGTGGAGAACTTTGCCCTGATGTTAGACGGGCGGTCTACGAGAATTGACATCAGTTTTGTGTCGAATAAATCGCGGTAAACAATGCTGTCGCCGCCGGTCAGATTTTTTTCAACGGCAAAATCTACAAGCTCTTTTAAGATTTCTTCTAAATCAGAAACTTCAACTTCGGGAAGCGCAGCGGCCTGGTCTGCGTTTTCAAAGCCGTCGAGCCCTAGTGTTGCCAGCAGCTGATTTTTTACAAAAATCAAATCATCTTTCTGAATGAGTCCGGTTTTAAGTCCGTAAGCGGCTAACCTGTTAATGTTATCAAAAATGCTCATAAATCTATTCTCACATCTGTCATGCTGAATTTGTTTCAGTATCTCTTCTGGACGGTTTTCTAAATTATGTTTTCCTTAAAGTAAATATCAATCGGCATGTCTATGCGCGACGGAACTTCCTGCTGTAGTATCACAGATTCATAAAGCTTATGAACTGCTTCTGAGCCCTGCTGCTCCGGTCTCTGACCGATAATGCAGTCTATTGTTCCGTCGAGGAGCCCTGCTTTATTCTGTTCAACCAGGTCATAACCGATTACTGTAACGCGGCTTTTTAAGCCCTGGTCTGCGATGAAATATGACATAAAGTTTACTTCGGCATGAGGCACGAAAATACCTTTTATATCATTATGCTTTTCAAATAAATCCTTCATAAAGCTGTAAAAGCCGGAATCAGAAAAATTAGTATAAAGCTCGCTGAGTACGGTTGAGTTTCCATCTCTCTGAATAAAATCTGTAAAGCCCCTGATTCTTTCCCTGAGGTTATAGCCCGACGGATACATTCTGATGCAGGCAAACTTTCCGCTGCCCTGGAACATTCTCATAATTCTTCCGGCACAGTAACCGCCCTTGTAAGGATTCTGAGCAATAGTAAGCAGAGGCTGAGTTGTTCCGAGCGGAGTATCAATAAAAGCAAAGGGCTTGTCGCCTAGCATGGAAATGATTT
Organism: uncultured Treponema sp.; assembly: GCA_947166355.1. Classification (GTDB taxonomy): domain Bacteria; phylum Spirochaetota; class Spirochaetia; order Treponematales; family Treponemataceae; genus Treponema_D. The sequence continues at coordinate 43,390 of CAMVDX010000012.1, read as the reverse complement.
CCATATGTTCATCCGGTGCAACAGGCGTTGTAATCAGCGCGTCAATCTGTCCATTGTCAGAATTAAAAAAAATGCGGCTTTTTTCTACGGCATCTCCGCCAATCATACGGTCAAAGGAAACAAGCTTTAATTCAACACTGAGGGGTTTAAGCTGTTCAACGCCCTGCTGCATTCCTTCGTAAAGCGCACGGTAATAACCACAACCGCTTTCAAGTGTAGGTAGAAGCACGCCTATCACAAACGGCTTATTGCTTTTAAGCTGCCGTGCTATAGGATTCGGCTGGTAGCCGTATTCGTCAATAATCGACTGAATAAGTTTCTTTGTTTTTTCTGATACACCCTTTCGATTATGAATCACTCTGTCTACGGTTCCAATCGAAACATGGGCATATTCTGCTATTTCTACTAATGTCATATTGTAATCCATTCTATCACACGGGAGTCGGTTTCAACATCCGTTAAATTTCGCAACAAGGGCGAAATAACTGCCGTGCGTGTTCGTACACGCTATACGATAACAGAACTTTCTGGAAAAAGCAAATATTTTGTTAAAAAATACGGAATTTTACTGAATTTATGCAAAAAAAGTTTGACAACTGCCATTTTCAGGGTTATAAATGAATTAGAACGTTATCGTACACGGTAACACAGGAGGAAAAAAACATGAAAAAATTGATTTTAGTGATTCTTGGAATTACTATGACAATGAGCATTTTTGCTGCTACAAAAAAAGCAAAGAAAGTTAATGTTGCGAACAAGGACAAACCACTTGTATTCTTCAATCGTCAGCCATCAGACCCGACAACAGGTGCTCTTGATACATCTGCTATCAAATGGAATGACAAAACTTATTATGTAGGTTTTGATGCAGCAGGTGGTGGAGCAGTACAGGGAAAACTTATTACAGATTTCCTTGCAAGTGCTGATCCAGCAAAGATTGACCGTAATGGTGATGGAACAATCGGATATGTTCTTTGTATCGGTGACGTTGGACATAACGACTCAAAGGCTCGTACAGAAGGTATTCGTAAGGCTCTCGGAACCTGGAATGGTTCTACAGACCCAACAGTAAAGAAAGAAGGTTCTGTAACAGTTGGTGGAAAGAAATTCAAGGTAGTTGAACTTGAAGGTAAAGCAATGACTGGTACAGACGGTTCTACATGGAATGCAAATGCTGCTACTGAAGCAATGGGCGGATGGGCAACAAAGTTCGGAAAGGCTATTGATATGGTTGTTTCTAACAACGACGGTATGGCTATGGGATGTCTTCAGGCTTCTAACTATCCGGCTGGTGTACCAATTTTCGGATACGATGCTAACGCAGATGCTGTAGAAGCAATTGGTGCAGGAAAGCTCTTCGGAACAGTTTCTCAGAACGTTGATGCACAGGCAGCCGGAACTCTTCAGGTTATCCGCAACCTCCTCGACGGACTTACAGGTGCAGATGTATATACAAAAGGTTTCTCTGTACCAGATCAGTACGGAAATAAGATTACTCCAGAAGTTCAGTACAAGGCTGATCAGCGCGGACTTTTCGCTCTCAATGGACCTGTAGATCCATCTAACTGGAAGAGCTATACAGAAGGTAACCGTGATGCAGGAATTAAGCAGACAAAGGCAGAAAAGAAAAAGGTTCTTCTTACAATCTATAACTCTGCAGATAACTTCCTTTCTTCAAGCTACGTTCCTGCTTTGAAGTACTATGCTCCTCTTATGGGAATTGACCTTACTATCGTACAGGGTGATGGTCAGTCAGAAGCAAGCTGTCTTGATAAGTTTACAAATCTTAAGAACTTTGATGCTTATGCTGTAAACATGGTTAAGACAAACTCTGCTGCAGACTATACAGATAAGCTTAAGTACTAAAAAACTCGCCTGAGGATTCAGGCTTTGGGGGTGTCTCATAAAAATCAGGCACCCCTTTTTTGTAACATGTCATTACGAGTTGTGTAACGACACCCGTTCCTCCGTCATTGCGAGGAGTCCGTCAGGACGACGTGGCAATCTATTGTATGGATTGCTTCGCAGGCGGGGCAGGGAGTCTCGCAATGACGATGGATGGAAATTGATATGAATGATACAGTGCTTGAAATAAAAAATCTTTCTAAATCATTTGCAAAGAATACTGTTCTTAACGGAATTAATCTTTCCGTAAAAAAAGGCTCAGTAATGGGACTTATGGGAGAGAACGGTGCGGGCAAATCAACAATGATGAAGTGCCTCTTTGGAATTTATGCAAAGGATGAAGGACAGATTTCTTTACTCGGAAAACCAATTGATTTTAAGAGCCCGAAGGAAGCTCTCGAAAGCGGTATTGCTATGGTTCACCAGGAATTGAACCAGTGTCTTGACCGTACTGTTACCGACAATCTTTTTCTTGGAAGATATCCTAAAAAGTTTGGAGTTATTGATGAAGCAAAAATGGAGCGGGAGGCTAACAAGCTTTTTTCTTCGCTCAATATGAACATCAACTGTAAGGCAGTTATGAGAACAATGTCTGTTTCCCAGAGACAGATGGTAGAAATTGCAAAGGCAGTTTCTTATGATGCAAAGCTGATTGTTCTTGATGAGCCTACTTCTTCCCTTACGGAAAATGAAATTAAAAAATTGTTTTCGATTGTAAGTGATTTGAGAAGCAAGGGAGTTTCCTTTGTTTACATTTCACACAAGATGGATGAAGTCTTTGAAATCTGTGATGAAGTTTCGGTCCTCCGCGACGGAAACATGGTTTTAACAAAGGCAATAAAAGAAACGAATATGAATGAGCTTATCTCTGCGATGGTTGGACGTTCGCTGGATAAGCGCTTCCCGGATGTTGATAATACTCCGGGTGATATATATCTTGAAGTTAAAAATCTGACAACAAAATATGAGCCGGTTCTGGAAGATATTTCTTTCTCTGTAAAGAAGGGAGAAATCTTCGGACTTTACGGACTCGTAGGGGCTGGCCGTAGTGAGCTGCTGGAATCACTCTTTGGAGTGCGGACAATTGCTTCGGGTGAAATTGTTCTGAATGGAAAATCACTCAGATTCCAGAGCAGTAAGGATGCAATGGCTTATAACTTTGCCCTTGTTACGGAGGAACGTAAATTAAACGGAATGTTCGGCAAGGATACAATCAAGTTTAATACGGTAATTACAAATCTTACCAATTATAAAACCTACGGTATTCTTTCTGAGCGCAAAATGGCAGAAGCCGCAAACCGCGAAGTAAAGCTGATGCATACAAAGTGCACTTCAATAGAAGAAAACATTTCGGCACTTTCCGGCGGAAATCAGCAGAAGGTTATCATTGGAAAATGGCTGGAAAGAAAACCTGACGTTTTCCTTATGGATGAACCGACCCGCGGTATTGATGTTGGTGCAAAATACGAAATCTACCAGCTGATTATCAAAATGGCAAAGGAAGGAAAAACGATTATCGTAGTTTCAAGCGAAATGCCTGAAATTCTTGGTATAACAAACCGCATTGCCGTTATGTCTAATCACAGGCTGGCAGGAATCGTAAATACAAAAGAAACAAATCAGGAAGAGCTTTTGCGTCTTTCTGCTAAATACTTATAACAGGGGATATAATATGGCAGATTTTTATGAAGAAATAGAAGTAATGCAGGCAGAAAGCCTCAAACAGTTAGAAAAGGATATTGCGGCAAAAAGCGTAAAGCCTCTGGAAAAGGATCTGGTGCTTCAGAAATACAGTCAGCAGCTGGAAGAGCTTCGTAAGGCAGGAAATAAAAGAGAAGCTGCGGAACTTTCTGTAAAGGCTGTAGCTTATGCAAATATTGTTGCGTCGGCTTATATAAAACAGGTAAACGAAGAGCAGTCTGCGCTCGAGGAAAAATGTAAGGCTGATTATGCAAAAAAAGTCGGCGGCATAAAGGGAGAAACAAAAGAAAGAATTTCCCGCCTTACTTCAAAAGAAGAAATCAATATTGCAAAGTATGAAGGAAAGTCTGCACTCTTTGATGCAAAGAATAAGTATCTTGCAGAAATTGCAAGATACAGAAGTGCAAAGAATCAGGCATATATTGATCATGTAATGTTTAACCGGACCCTTCGCGACGGAAAAACAAACTTCAAAGAAAACATGACCATGAACTATAAAAATTACATCAATAATTTTCAGATGTCAAAGTTCATGCTTGAAAACGGTCTCTATATTGCAATTTTGATTTTCTTTATCATCTGTGTAATTATTGCACCACTTTCCGGAAACGGTCAGCTGTTATCTTTGCCTAACATTCTTACGATTCTTGAGCAGTCTTCTACACGTATGTTCTATGCCCTTGGTGTTGCGGGACTTATTCTTATTGCGGGTACCGACCTCAGCGTCTGCCGAATGGTTGCCCTCGGTTCGGTTACTACAGGTCTGATTCTTCACCCTACAAAGAACATCGTTTCCTTCTTTGGAATGGAGCCATGGGATTTTACAGGAATTCCTATGGGAGGCCGCCTTGCAATGGCGCTCTTCCTTTCAATTGCACTTTGTGTTATGTTCAGCTGCTTCTCGGGCTTCTTCAGTGCTAAGTTTAAGATTCATCCATTTATTTCTACACTTTCTGCTCAGCTGATTATTTACGGACTTTTGTTCTTTGGAACAAGCGGAACTCCGGTTGGTTCTATTGATCCTGGAATTAAGGATTTGATTGGTGGACGCTGGGAGCTTTTCTATCTGAATGGAGATTTGATTACCTTCCCTAAACTGATTATTCCTGCGGTGATTGCGATTTTTGTTGCGTGGTTTATCTGGAATAAAACAACCTTCGGAAAGAATATGTACGCAGTCGGCGGAAACGCAGAAGCGGCAGCAGTAAGCGGCATTAACGTATTTGCCGTAACAATGGGAATCTTTATTATGGCAGGTATTTTCTATGGATGCGGTGCCTTTCTGGAAGCCTTCCGAGCAAATGCGAGTGCGGGAACAGGACAGGGCTTTGAGCTTGATGCAATTGCGGCTTGTGTTGTAGGAGGAATCTCATTTAACGGTGGTATTGGTAAGATTCGCGGTGCGGTGCTTGGTGTAATCATTTTTACAGGTCTTACCTACTGTCTTACCTTCCTTGGAATTGATACAAATCTCCAGTTTGTATTTAAGGGATTTATCATTATCGCGGCAGTTGCCCTTGATAGTGTTAAGTATTTGAAGCGCAAGTAAAAAAAGAAGTCTTCCTTTTTGTAAACTTTTTTTTGCCCCGTGGTACTGTCGGCATTTTCGGTATCACGGGCTTTTTATGTACAGATAAAGAAATCTGGAGATACAAGGATGATTGGGGCTGTGGAGTCTGGATGAGGGAGGTATAAAAAATTTGAGAATTTGAAGGTGAATTCGATGGTTGATAATTGACTTTTTTTAGGAATTTGTATATTCTTTCTAAACTATTGTAATTTGCGTGGGAAAACTGTTTTATATAAGGAAGGATAAAGAAAATGTCTAGAATGTGTGATGTTTGCGGAAAAGGTGTTATGTCTGGTAATAAAGTAAGTAAGTCTTATAACCATACTCGCAGAACTTGGAGACCAAATCTTCATAGCATTAAGGCTGTTCTTCCTAACGGAACTGTAAGAACTATTAAGGTTTGTTCAAGCTGTCTTAGCAGCGGTTTCGTTCAGAAGAAGGTAAGAGTTCCAAAGACAACTGAAGCAGCTGCTCAGAACTAAGTACTGTTTTAAGCCTTGTAAAAGCCCCGTTGGAAATGCCAGCGGGGTTATTTATTTTAACGGGATTACTTTGTTGCCTTCGGCTTTTCGCAAAGGCGGCTGATTTGTCATTGTGAGCCGGAGGATAACAGACTTAGACCTGGTCTGGGAATGACTGTTTTAACACTGCCGGTGCTGTCTGTTTTTAGATGGGGCGGATAGTTTACTGTTAGTTGCCAGTTACTCGACAGTTAGGTCTCTATAGCAAGGCCGTCGTAGGCGGGAAGTATAGTTTTTGAGGCGATGAGTCCCGGAAACTCGGCACGGTGTTCTTCAATGTAAGCAATAATTTCATCATGCGAAGAATTATGTGTAAGATGGGTAAGCCAGATGTGTTCACCACCGATTTTTCCGGCGGCTTCTAAAGCCTGGAGAAAGTTGAAATGTGTGGGGTGTTCCTTTAGTCGAAGCCCGTCTATTATAAGATGAGTAAGGCAAGAGCAGCCTGCGGTTTTACAGTTTTTGTGAATAAGTTCTATTGATTCGTCACTTATATAATTACAATCGGTGAGGTAGGCAATTGATTTTTGATTTTCTGTAAGAAGCCAGCCGGTTGCTTCCAGTGAGCCGTGAGAGAGCGGAATTGGGGTAATTGTTGCATTGCCGATTTTGAGAGTTGTGTCAGCTTTAACTTCATGCAGATCAATTTTTGCATGACCGCCACCTTCTGCATGCTCGCTGAAAAGATAACTGAAACTGTGTTTTAAGTGTTCAGCAGCTGTGTGATTTGTGTAGATTGGGATTGGCGGTTTATTGTATTTTTCATTCTGGGGATTTTCGGGTTTTTGAGACATTACGCTTGAAAAACTTCGGAGGTCGTCGATTCCAAAAATATGGTCTGCATGGCTGTGTGTGAGCAGAAGGGCGTCTAAGGCGCGGATGTTTTCGCGGATTGCCTGTTCATGAAAGTCAGGACCTATGTCTATAAGAATATATTTTGAAGATGGATTTGTTTGTTGTTCTTCTGTTTGTTCTGTCTGCAAGGCTTGAGAATTATCAGAGACTTCTATATAAACAGAACTGCGGGTTCGTTTGTTGTGAGGATCCTTTGATTTACAAACTGCGCAGTCACAGGCTATGACTGGTACTCCATGACTTGTGCCGGTTCCTAAAAATGTTAGTTTCATATAATCAGTATATCAAAAATGATTTGTCATTGCGAGGCAAAGCCGAAGCAATCTACAACAATAGATTGCCACGTCGCCCTTACGGGCTCCTCGCAATGACGCAGGCGGGAGATTCCCACGTCGCATTTTCTCATCGCAATGACAGGGCTTCCGCATTATAAAAGATTTACGTAATTTTGGCGTGAGGGAGCGGGGCGTGGTACAAAAACACTCTTTTTGTGGCTGCCGCGTAAGCGGCAGGTGTAATAGTTTCTATACCACAAAAAGCGTGTAGCGCATTATTGCGCGGTTTTGTACCACGAAGCCGCGACCGGAAGCCATGTTTTCTCAAATTCGTTTTATAATGCGGAATCCCTGAAGCACGCAAGCCTTTTATTCTGAGCTAATTTACAGTTTCGTTGATTTAGATTAAAATAGGAATGTGGATTTTAAAACTAATGATATTATTGAAAAATATTTGACCACTCAACTTGCCGCTTTTACTTCAGCTGATTTTTATAAATATCTTAAGTCACATGGTGCAAAAGTTTCGAAGCGAGATGCTTTGGAAATCCTTGAGTTTTCTGAATATGTTTTTTCACGCACAGATAATATGTTCGAAACAAAGGCGGGTATATTTACAAACCGCTGGTTCAGTTTTAAACCAAGTCGAGAAGAAATAGAAAAAGGTTATGTGATTATTGGGCACCGATGTATTCCGTTTGTAAATTCTGAAATCTTACCAGACAACATTACTGTTATAGCAGAAGATGAGTTTGTGGAAAGTACATCGGCTGAGTTCTCAATGAATCTCGCATTGGATACTTTTTCCTTGTTCGGAGAAGGTTATATTCTTTCATATATTTATAATGATAAAAACAATAAATCTTTTGACCTGAGTTCAGTTCAGTATTCCATTCCACAGGAAATAACTCTTACCTGCTGGCCGCTGGATAAAATTACACACGGAGTCCCGTTTAAATATGGCGACAGAATTCTTTGTCGTGTTAGGAACTGGTATGATGGTGTTGTAGAAATGAGAGCGCAGCAGAATGTACTTTCTGAGCTTGTAATTTCTGATGCTGCACTTCAGCGGGAAGAATGGTACACTCATTTTGAAAATGGACTTCTCGATAGTTTTGACAGATATGGTCCTGTATCTTCTATTGAGGAGCAGCTTTCATTATTATTTCTGGAGCATCAAAATCAACTTTTTATACGTAACTGTGGTTCTGTAGAAGAGTTCCTTGCACATACTACAAAAATTGCTTTTGAGCCATACGGTTTGGAATCACGAATCTGGCGTAAGGGAGAATCTGTTCCGTATATCGGTAAATGGAACGGACGCGGAGTTGAACGCGGAATGCTGCTTACTGACATGGCGCTTACTCTGACTCCTCAGGTAATTGATGCAATTCTTGAAGACAGAATTTATGATAAAAACTGTGGCAGAACAAATGATTCAGAAGGTTTTGATGAGGTCGTTAAAAAAATCTTTCCTAACATGGCAATGATTTCACCTTCGGAGCGACGGCTTGTATTATTGAATATAGAAAAGCGTAATGATATACTTCAAAAGATGTATAATCAGTTTTCTGATTATTCGATTGCACGCATGCGTAAAAGAATTCTTTCGCTCTTTACAAGGGTGAGTGAATTATTCTGTGAAATCGGAGGATCGGGAATTGATGCGAATACTTTTCCGCAGCAGGAGCTGGTTATTCTTTCGCAGATTTACAGACAGCTTGTACGCCTTTTGGAAGAAGTTGAAAATGTTTATATGCGGCCGCATTTTCCAGAAGAAGCAGTTTCGCTTTCGCTGGACGGACTTGAAGAGGCTTTTGATGATATAAGCGTAACTCTTTATTCTGCTTTGGAATGTAATCGATTTAAGGGTTTTGAAATAGTAAATTAAGCTGGGAATGGCACTGGGCAGCAAACTTATTGTGCATTCCCATATACGAGGAGAATAAAACTATGGATGGAGAATTAGAAGTTGATTTGGCACAGCTGATTCACAGGGGCGGAGTTTTTAAGAACGTTGAAGGAAGTACACCTCAGGAAATTTATTCTAAGGTTTGTAAGATGATAGATTTACCAGATGGAATGACTTCTGATCAGGTTTACAATGCTTTGTGTGATCGTGAAGCTGTTTTGAGTACAGCAGTAGGAAATGGAATCGCACTTCCACACGCACGTGCGCCAATTATGAGAGATGCCTCTGAACAGCGTATTTGTGTTGTATATCTTAAAAATCCTATCGATATGAAGGCACCTGATGAGCGCGAGGTTTTTGTAATGTTCGTTCTGCTTGCTCATAATTCGCAGATTCATCTTAAGGTTCTTTCTTCGCTTGCAGCTTTGTTCCGGGATGCAAAATTCAAAAAGGCTCTTGAGGCTCGTGCAGATGAAGAAGCATTGGCTGCTATAATTAAAGAACTGGCATAATTTTAGATTATTATATATTAGGAGTATGATTATTATGAACAAGAAAGGTGTTGAGGCAGTTGCACTTTCAATCCGCAGCTTGTCAATGGACGCAATTCAGAAGGCAAATTCTGGTCACCCAGGCCTTCCACTTGGAGCAGCAGAAGCTGCCGCAGTATTGTATGGTGAAGTAATGAAGCACAATCCTGCAAACTCAAAATGGGCAGACAGAGACCGTTTTGTACTTTCAGCAGGTCATGGTTCTATGCTTCTTTATTCTATTCTCCACCTGGCTGGATACAAAGTAAGCCTGGACGATATTAAGAACTTCCGTCAGGTTGGTTCTAAGTGTCCAGGTCACCCAGAGTATGGTGAAACTGATGGTGTTGAATGTACTGGTGGTCCACTCGGACAGGGCGTTTCAATGGCTGTTGGTATGGCTATTGCTGAACAGATGCTCGCTGCAAAGTTCAATACAAAGGCTCACAAGATTGTAGATCACTACACATACTCTCTCGTAGGAGAAGGCTGTCTTCAGGAAGGTGTTGCTTCTGAGGCTTCATCTCTTGCAGGAAATCTTAAGCTCGGTAAGTTAATCGTTTTCTACGATCAGAATAAGATTTCTATTGATGGTAATACTGATATTACTTTCACTGATAATATTGCAGCCCGCTATAAGGCATATGGCTGGCAGGTTCTTAAGGGAAGCATGTATGATGTTGAAGGCATTGTAGAGCTCGTAAAAGAAGCTAAGAAGTGCAAGGATCAGCCAACTTTGATTATGCTCAAGTCTGTAATTGGTAAGGGTGCTCCAAAGCAGGGAACTGCTGATGTTCACGGTGCTCCACTTGGTGCTGAAGGAATCATCGCTGCAAAGAAAAAGCTTGGTCTTCCTGTTGATCAGGACTTCTATGTTGTACCAGAAGCTAAGAAATATTTTGAAGACAAGAAGGCTGCATTTGCTAAGGCTGAGGCAGACTGGAATGCTGATTTTGCTGCATGGGCAAAAGAAAATCCTGAACTCAAGAAGCTTTGGGATGCTTACCACAGTGACGCTGTAACAGACGAGACTGTAAAAGATGTTACTTACAAAGTAGGCGATGCTTGTGCTACTCGTGATGCTTCTGGAAAGGCTTTGAATGTAATTGCTGCCCGCTATGCTAACCTTGTTGGTGGTTCTGCAGACCTTATGGGACCAAACAAGACTGCATTCAAGGCAACTGATAACGGAACCTTCAGCCCAACTAACCGTGCTGGCCGTACAATCGAATATGGTATCCGCGAGTTTGCAATGTCTGCTGTTTGTGCAGGTATTTCATTGCACGGTGGTCTCCGCCCATTCTGTGCTACATTCCTTGTATTCGCAGATTACCTCCGTCCATCTCTCCGCGTTGTTTCTTTGATGAAGCAGCCTGTAATCTACGTATTCACACACGACTCAATCTACGTAGGTGAAGATGGTCCAACTCATCAGCCAATTGAAACTATGACTTCGCTCCGCGCTATTCCTGGTGTTCAGGCTATCCGCCCAGGTGATCCTGAAGAATCTATGGAAGCATGGAAGATTGCTTACGCATCAAAAGATCATCCTGTTTGTATGGCATTCACACGCCAGGCACTTCCTGTTTATGCAAAGGACGACAAGTCTTGGAAGAAGAACATGGCAAGCTGCGGTGCTTACATCGTAAAGAACGGTGCAGACAAGCCTGATATCACAATTCTTGCAAGTGGTTCTGAAGTTAATATGGCTCTCCAGGCTGCAGAAATGGTTCCAGAGAAGAAGATCCGCGTTGTATCTGTTCCAGATTTGAAGAAGTTCGAAGGTCTTACAAAGGCTAAGCAGGACGCTATCATTGGTGAAACAAAGCGCGTTGTTTGTACAGAAGCCGGCATTTCTATGGAATGGCTCCAGTTCACTTCAAAAGAGAACTGCTTCTGCATCGACACATTCGGTACATCAGGTCCAGCTAACAAGGTTGCGGAATATTTAGGCTTCACAGCTAAGAATTTGGCTAAATTGCTTAAAAAGTAGATTGCCACGTCGCTGCGCTCCTCGCAATGACGGTAATTAAGAGACCCTGAGAAACAAGTTCAGGGTGACAAGAAGCCCGGCTTTCGCCGGGCTTTTTTTATGTCATTGCAAGATTAGAACACCGTCATTGCGAGCGTAGCGAAGCAATCCATGACTGTAGATTGCCACGTCGCCCTTTGGGCTCCTCGCAATGACCGTTTGTAATTCGTCATTGCGAGTCCGCAGGGCGAAGCAATCCATTATTGTCTAATACTTCCCCTGCTTCCTTTTCCATCTCGTTGGAAGTTCTTTCCATTTTTTTGCTGGTTCGGGTCAAAGCCATCTGGTGGAGTCATTCCCTCTGGCGGCTCAGGCATATCTTCAGGCTGCTGGCCGTTGCGGAAATTGCCGCCGCGACCTCCGAAGTTGCCATTAGCTCCACGGCCACCGCCAAAACCGCCACCAAAGCCACCGTGTCCGCCAAATCCACCGCGGCCGGCATTAGAATCTGTATAGACTGTATTGCTGCTTGTAGTAGAAATATTTGTAAGGCTTGCACTTCCTCCACTTATTGAAGGCATCTTTGTGTACAGATTATGGAAGCTTGTACCTGTGTTTGTTTTTATAGTTATGCCAGTTTTTATACTGTAGCTTGTATCTGTCTTGAGTTCCGGGCTGGAAAGAATTAAGACTTCTCCCTGGGCTGCCGGAAGTGTGTAAACAAAGACAGGATTATTTTTTGAATCAACTACTGCAAAGCTTGTGTTTGCTGAGCCAGTGCTGCTGCTGCCCAGAACGAGAGTTGTCTGCTTACAGTTTTTTGGAGCAGTGTAGTTTCCGCCGCCAATTCCCATTACATAACCGCCGTTGATTGTAAATGGAGCATTGTCACAGTCAAAGGCACATTCGCCGCCATTACCGCCTATCGCAATAACAACTCCATCATTGATAATAATTCCAGCGCTTCCGTTTGAATCAATTCCATCGTTCAAAGAACTGCAGGCATAAATTGAACCGCCGTTTATTACAATATTTCCACCGGCATTAATTGCATCATCAGTTGTATTCAGGGTAATTGTTCCGCCATTAATAGTGAGATTTGCTTTTGCTTCAATTCCTTCTGGTGAGCAGCTTGGATCTGAGTCGCTGCGGCCTTCGTAAGGCTGGCCTGTGGTTACTACATTAATTGTTCCGCCGTTTATTTCTACAAAAGGATTTGGTTTTGTTGTACTTGTTCCTTTTAGATAGTTGCTGCACAAAAGTGATTTATTTGCTGTGGCTGTATATTTTGAATTTCCAATTACAGTGTTTGCAGATTTCCAGTGAGCGGTAATTCCTTTAGCAACAGTAGTGATGTCTATGTTTCCACCGTTGATAATGATAAAGCCGGCTCCTGCTGTATATTCAACTGTCATGTCGTCATCATCAGCGTCTTCGCCATCAACTCTAAGTCCGGCACTTTCGTCATCTGTAATAGTTCCGTTTCCAACAAGCTTAAGATTTCCATCATCTACAATGATTGCATTGAGGGCGCGGATACAGTCACGACCAGTCTGTCCTTCTACAGTAACATTCAGATTAAGGTTTGCAATTCTGATGTAGTCTTTGCTGTAAACTGCATGCTTGTAGCCGGTGTTTATGATGTTCAGAGTTCCGCCGGCTTTCACAGAAGTCTCGCCGGTAAAAATCAAAGTTCCCTTTGCGTAAACGGATCCCTTTTTATCATCATACATTGTAGAGCTCTGATTGAGCAGACGGGTGTCTGTGAGTGTGTTTGTGGTTCCGGCAGGTACTACTATAAATGTTCGGGTTTCTTCAGCACTAAAACGAAGAACAGGGCCGGCTCCGTCTGCACTGGTAAGATTTACATTATTCAAAACGACTGCAGCATCAGCTTTTTTGTTTTTGATAAAAACTGTACCAGTGTAATTTCCACTAAGGACATATTTGATTTTTGAACTTCCTTTATACTGAATTTCTACGCCGGAAGAAGTTTCATCTTTTTCTGAATTTTCAACCTTCTTTATAGAGATTTCATCTGCGCTTGCGCTTCCTTCAAAGCTGCTGGTAAAATTGTTGCCGGAGAACTTAATGTAAACTGTACCATCTGAATTAAAGTTTTCATATAAGTCTTCTGCAATAACAGCTCCAGATGCAGCTTCTTTAGATGTAGTTTCTTGCGTTGTAGTTTGTAAGCTTTCTTTACAGGAAAGCATTGCATTTGAAAAAAGTACGATGCTCAAAAGTATCGTTAATGTTTTAATAGCTTTAATCTTCATATTGCTTACTCCTTGAAAATGAGATTGTCTAAAATATACTGCTGAAGCTTTGAATAATCTTGAAAAGGCATTAAGATGAAAATAAGAAAATACTTATCAAAAACAGGATGAATTCTCATTTCTTTTTTTATGATATGGCATATAATTCAAGTATGAAAAGATTGAAGATTCACTTCAAAAATTTTCTATTTTTCTCCTTTATGATGTGCGTGTATTGCGCACCTTCTTTTGCGGCTCCTGGTTCTGAGGATTTCCCTCCTTTACCTTTTGACCAGGAGCCTCCAGAAGAAGAATTGCCGGATAAACAGCATTATAAACGCCCTCCAAAGGATCCGGATAATATTATTCATTATCGTGGAAACAGGGCATATACAGAAAATCTTCCTTTAGAAATAGTTCATACAAGATGTGAAAGAAAAGCAGAGAATATAGTTAGTATTGTAATTTTTTTCAATCAGAGTATAAATCCTTTGACTCTGAGGTCAGATTCTTTTCATCTTAATAACAAGGTTATTCCTTTTGGAATGAGATTTCATTTTAATAAAAAAGGAAATTCAGTAAGCATGTTGCTGCCTGTAACTGAAGATACATTTAAATTAAAAGTTCAGAATATCAGTTCTTTTGATGGTAAAATTATTGAGCCGGTTGAGCTTTTGATTGAAGTTGATAGTGAGTGAGGTGAAAGATGAAAATTTTAATTGTAGAAGATGATAAGGGAATTTCTGATTTCGTAATTCCAGAATTAGAGCATGAAGGATATACAACCTGCCTTGCTGTTACTGGACGTGAAGCACTTGAAAAGTTTGAAAGTGAAAAGCCGGATTTGATTTTACTTGATATTATGCTTCCTGAACTAAACGGACTTGAAGTGCTTCGTCGTATTCGTGCTGAATCTACAGTGCCGGTAATTCTTGAAACAGCCCGCGGTGAAACTATTGATAAAATCAATGGGCTTAATCTTGGAGCTGATGATTATATTCCAAAGCCGTTTGAAATTGAGGAGCTTCTGGCACGTATAAATGCGCTTTTCCGACGCGTGAATTATGCAAAGGAAAAGGAATCACCGGTTTCAATCAAAAATTTAATCCTCAATATTGACCGTATGAGTTTTTCAATTAAAAATGATAAGGTTGCAGAGAAGGAGAGCCTTGATGGAGAAGGCGCCGATTCGAATATGGTAGAAGTTCAGCTTTCAAAAACAGAATTCCTTTTCCTTAAGCTTTTGATAGAAAATCAGGGCAAGGTTTTTTCACGTCAGCAAATTATTGATGAAATCTGGGGAGTTGGACACTACATCGATGAAAATACAGTTGATGTTTACGTGGGGTATCTGCGTTCAAAAATTTCAGAATACACAAAGGATGAATATATCAGAACAGTCCGTGGCGCGGGCTACATGATGGGCTAGCTGGAAGGAAGTGAAATGAAAAAATCTTTTGCAGTCAGACTGTCACTTCGTTTTATGTTTATTCTCACAATCTCAACAATCCTGCTTTCACTTTCTTTTCTGTATTGTATTCGTTCTCTTGTTAAGAGAAATCAGACAGAAATGCTGATGGCTTCTGAAAATCATATACTTGAAGAATTATTGGAAAAATTACAGACGTCCGAGGGACTGGCCCAGAATATGCTTGAAGAAGATGACAGCTTTTTTCTTTCCAGTGAGCTTCCTTATTATCACACCTATATTGCCTATGATTCAGATTCAGAAGATGTGCTTGCAACTAACGATCCTTTTTTGCCGCTTTTAAAAGATACAGGCGGAAAGGCCGTTCATTATTTTGAAAAAGATTTCTTTTTTGATGGAGACCTTGATGTTTTATATTTTTCTAAAACACATAAGCTTGGTGAGAGAAATATTGTAATTGCAGTTGCAGAAAATATAGAGAATGATTCTTTTACAAAACTTTTTCCACAGCTGCCTTCGGCACTTTTGCTTATGGCACTTCCTGTGCTGCTGCTTTCATTTTTGTTTTCTCTCCTGCTTACAAAAAATACTATAAAGCCGGTAACAAAAATTACAAGAGCAGCTCAGACTATGACTACAGAAAACCTTGATGGCCAGCTGCCGCTTACAGGCCGCGGGGATGAAATAGATGAGCTTTCTTCAACCTTTAATGATTTATTTCTGAGGATTAAAGCTGACTTCGACAGGGAGCGACAATTCTCCAGTGATGTTTCTCATGAGCTTAATACGCCGCTCACGGTGATTTCGGGGCAGGCGGGGTTGCTTTTGCGCTGGGGCAAGGATAATCCTGAACAGCTTGAAAAGTCGCTGAATGCAATTAAAGATGAAGCAAAATCTATGCATGCGATTATTGAAAATCTTCTGCAGATTTCACGGGTTGAAAGTGGTCGCATAAAGCCAAAGCTTTGCCCGGTAGAAGTGGCAGAGCTTTTTGACAGAGTTGCAAGAGAGTTTGCGGCTGTGGCTCCTGAGGTGAAGTTTGAGATAGAATGTCCTTCTTCGGTCACTATAGAGACTGACCCGGAAATGCTGCATCAGATTATTACGGTGCTTGTTTCTAACAGTGTGAAATTTGCAGGTTCGAAATGTCAGATTAGGCTAACTACCGTTCGTAAGGAAGATGGACGTTTTGAAATCAGCGAGAGTGACGATGGCCCTGGTATTTCCCAGGAAGCCTTGCCTCATGTTTTTGAACGTTTCTACAGAGCTGATGAAGCGCATACACGCAGTGTCGGCGGAAGCGGGCTGGGACTTGCTATTGCTAAAACTCTTGCAGAGGCTCTCGGAGCAGAAATTTCTGCCGGAAACTTAGAGACTGGCGGAGCAGTATTCAAACTTAGCTTTTAAGCTTCTTTCCTAGACACATTTAATATTTTTCATAATAATAAAAAGAATGAAAAATATAAAAATATTAAAAATGCTTATTGATTCGAAATTTGTCTGCTGGTTGAAAAAGACCACAGTATCTATAAAGACACTTATAAAATCAAAGTGTTCCCCGGGGATTAAATTTCTCCATGAAGGAAAAATGGGGGCAGTAATTGCCCTTGGAATTGTAAGTGTAATTTATTTCAGTTTTGAGCTCAGAGAACTTTTTAAGTTTATTCCACTGGTATGGAGACTGTCGGCTTCTGCCCTTATTATTCCTTTACTGATTTTTCTTATAAATCTCATTTTTAAGATATTGTTTAAAAAGACTTACCCTGCACAAGTTGTTTTTATAATCGATTATTCAATAATCGTAAGCTATACTCCGAGAGGTGGAAATGGCTTTGTTTTGGGAGTTATCCTTTTTCTCTTGAGTCTTGATTTTTTAGGACGGTGCATTTATTCCTTCTTTGTAAAAAAGCGACGCAGTCTTTTGTTCTGGATAATTACGTCTGTAAGCTGTCTTGTGCTGGCAGGCGGAATATTCTTTATCTCCTGTAAAGGCTTTGCGCGGGGGAACGTAAAAAAATATTTTGATATGCAGGGCGAACTCCCGGCGGCACCGGAAGGCTTTGAAAAATCAATATCAAAAGGAAGTTATGAAGTTGAAACGCTGACATACGGTTACAAGGATTCTGATATTGCTACTGCCACTACCGATATTTCTGGTTATGCGAATAGAAATGGTTTTGACGGCAAGGTTAAGAAATTCTTTTTTAAATATGATTTAACCGAAGTGCCTGTAGCCGGGAAAATCTGGCTTCCTGCAAATGTTGAGAAGGCTCCGGTGCTTTTTATAATTCATGGAAATCATGAGTATCCGGTAAAATCATATCTTGGTTATGAATATCTTGGCGAGTTTCTTGCTTCCTGGGGTTATGCCATGGTTTCAGTTGATGAACAGTGCTGTAATGATTTATGGGGCGAAAATGATGGACGAGCAATCCTCCTTCTGGAAAATATAAAGAAAATCAGGGAGCAGAATGTCTGGAAGGAAAGCCCTCTTTATAACAGACTTGATATGGAAAATATTGCCCTGGCCGGGCACTCTCGTGGTGGTGAGGCAATTGCTACTGCCCAGTATTTTAATAAGTCGGAAAGGCTTGTGGATAACGGAAATACAATGCTGGGTTATGACTTTAATATAAAGGGCCTTATTGCAATTTCTCCGACTGTGGATCAGTATAAGCCGGCAAATAAAGCGGTGCTTCTTGAAGATGTAAATTATCTTTTAATTCATGGAAGTAATGATCATGATGTTCGTTCTGTAGAGGGCGAAAAGCAGTATAACAATATTAAATTTTCCGGAGAGACGGATTCTTTTAAATCTTCCCTTTATGTTTATGGCGCAAATCACGGGCAGTTTAATACTGTCTGGGGTCTGTATGATTTACCGGCTCCAATCAGCTGGTATTTTGATGTAAAAGATTTTATCAGTGGGGAAGACCAGAGAAAGATTTTGTGCAGCTTTGTAAAGACTTTTCTTGATGTTACCCTTAAGGGGGATCAGACTTATAAATCACTTTTTTCTGATTATGAAAAATATGCGGCGGCTTTGCCTGCTACTGCCTGTGAACAAACCTATGATGACAGCGGCTTTGAATATCTTTTTGATTTTGATGGAAGCAATCAGCTTGGCAAAACTGAAAATCCGGATGTAAACTTACAGGTTCAAAATGCAAATAGCTGGTATGAAAATATTCGGGAAACAGGAGAATACGGGCCGTCAGAAAATTACAGTCTTAACTTTAACTGGGATAACAATAAAAAGAAAAATACCTGCCTTGAAATTGAGCTGAAGGATTTTGATTTTACAGATAAAAGTTTTACCTTTAAGCTGGCAGATAAATATGATGATTCAAAAAATACTTCCTTTATGAATTATGAAGTTGTATTTTATGATGTAAATGGAATGCGAAAAACCGCCTGTGAGTTACGAAAGATTTATCCGCCGCTTGCTGTTCAGTTATATAAGGTTGATGTGCTGTCTAAGCATTATGGTTATAAGCATCAGTTTACAACAGTCTTTGTCGGCGCAGAGGATTTTACACAAAATAAAGAATTTGATTTCAATCATGTTGAAAAAATAGAAATACGCTTCCCTTATGAAAAGGGAAGCGTAGAAGTTGACGATATTGGCTTTATTGAAAGGAGACCCTGAAACATAGGGAGCGGCCCTGCGTAGCAGGGCAAAAATAGTCCAGCAGACTATTTTTAGCGAGTCTCCGAGCAGCTATGCTGCGAAGGTTCAGGGTGACAATTAATTATACTTACCGGCCTGAGCGTTCCACATTTCGGCATACTTGCCTTTACGTGCAAGGAGCTCGGTGTGGGTGCCTTCTTCAATTATGCGGCCGCGTTCAAGCATGATGATGCGGTCTGCATCGCGGGTTGTGGAAAGGCGGTGAGAAATATAGAAAACTGTCTTTCCCTTTGCCGCACTTTCCATGGCCTTATTGAGTTCGTATTCGGCAATAGGGTCCAGGGCGCTGGAAGGTTCGTCCATAATTAAGATGTCGGCATTTTTGTAGAAAGCTCGCGAAATTGCAACCTTCTGACTTTCGCCGCCGGAGAAGTCTACGCCGGACTTGTCGAACTCGGTGGTTACCTGAGTAAAAAGTCCGTCCGGCAGGCGGGCCAGTTTTTCACCGAAGCCTGCGGCTGTGAGGGCATCGGTAATCTGAGGTGCGCGGGCGGTCTCTTCTTCTTTTGTCATATTGTCCATTACAACATTTTCTGCAAGGTTTGCACCGAACATCTGAAAGTCCTGAAAAACAACTCCGATTCTCTTATGATATTCGCGCGGGCAGAATTCGGTAATCTTGCGGTCGTGATAGCTTATGGAGCCGCTGGTCGGGTCGTAAAGACGCATGAGCAGTTTGATGAGGGTTGTCTTTCCGGCGCCGTTGTAGCCTACAATCGCAATGTGTTCGCCAGGTTTTACAGTCAGGGAAATATCATCAAGAACAGTGCGGCCGTTTTCGGAATACTTAAAAGTTACATGCTCAAGCTTGAGTTCGCCTGCACCCTCAGGAACAGTGTCTCCCACATCATCTTTGAGACGTGGTTCGTAGGCCAGGAAGGCACGGATTTTATCAACAAACATAGAGTTCTCATGAGCTTTAGGACCGAGGTCTGCAAACTTACCCATAGAACCTCGCAAGCTTCCTGTTCGGTTAAAGAGAATTACTGCATCACTGTAGTTTACGGTGTGAAGAACAGCTGCCTTGTAAACAAGGTAGGAGATGTAGAGACCGTCAATCAAAAAGTCTCCGACGCCATAGTCCTTTAAGAACTGGAACCAGACACGCTTTGCAGCAACCTTTTTGTGCTCGCTGATAATCACATCGTTGGCCTGGGCAAACTCTTCTTCCAGCTGCTTTCCTGCATTGGGGTGAAGACGAAGCTCCTTGGCATAATCCTTAAGATAGAAAACGCGGCTTACATAATCACGCTTGCGGATAGAAGGATTTGTTGCAAGGCGGTTTTCGTAATTAACCTTGTTGAGCTTTTTAGAAACAAAGAAGCGGAAAATAAAGGAAGCAAAAACAAAGACAACGCCAATCGGGTCCAGAACAAGGAAGAAGATTCCTGTTGTAAAGAGAGTTGTAAGAGCCTGGACTGCCATGTTCAAAAGGTCGAGAAAGCGGTCTATTGCATTTTCTGATTCAGAAACGCTGAGGACAAAGTCGTTGTAGTAGGCCGGGTCGTCGTAGCAGTAGAGGTCAATCTTAGAAGCCTTTTTGAACATCTCTTCCTTGAGAGCCCGGTAAAGCTTTGGCTTACATTTGAACTTCCAGCTGTAGCAGTAAAAGCCGTCCGGGATAATCTGAATCATATTGATAAGAAGAATCATGCCGATGTAGAAAGCAGCTTTTGTGAATGGTTCGTGAAATTCTGCACAGCGCAATATGTAGCGGATTCCCAGTACGTGCTCAAGAAATATCATTCCCTGATAGCGGAAGGCGTCGTAAAGATGATAAATCATAAAGCCCGGGCAGGTTTTAAAGCAGAGCTTCCATAGGAAAAGCTGATTTTTCCAGACGGTGCTGCGAGACTTTTTCTTTCCTGTGTTGTCTGTGTCGCCGGATGCGGGGCCGTAAATGTGTGGTCTTAAATTGTGTGTCATGCCCAGATTCCCTCCCTTTGTTTTGATTTATCTGCCAGGTAGTTTTCTGCCTGTTTCTGGTACATGTCTGCGTAAAGGCCGTGGCGGTCTAAAAGCTCGCGGTGAGTTCCTTCTTCTTTTACCTGACCCTGTTCAAGCAAAAATACGTGGTCTGCATTCTGAACAGATGAAAGGCGGTGAGAAATAAAGAGCAGGGTATTTTCCTTGCAGGCCTTTAAGATATTGTCAAAAAGCTGATATTCAGCAATCGGGTCTAAGGCGCTGGAAGGTTCGTCAAAAACCTTCACAGGGCAGGAACGGGCAAAGGCTCGTGACACCACGATTTTCTGGAACTCTCCGCCCGAAAGAACAGCACCTTCATCATCAAACTCGCGGGTGAGGGTAGTGTTGATTCCCTTTGGAAGACTAGTAACCTTATCGTAGACTCCGGAAAGCTTGAGGGACTCTGTTACAATTGCTTCCCGCTTTTCGGAAGGAATGTCTTCTCCCAGAGTTACGTTATCTGCAACGCTCATAGAAAACATTCTGTTGTCCTGAAAGGCGGTTGCAAAAAGGGCGCGGTATTTCTGAAGATTATATTCCTTGATGTTGCGGCCGTTGAGAAGAATCTCTCCCTGAGTCGGATCGTAAAAGCGGAGAAGGAGCTTTATGATTGTAGATTTTCCCGCTCCGTTATGGCCTACAAGAGCGTAAGTTTTGCCGCCTTCAAATTTCATATTGAGGCCGGTGAGAACAGGTACATCCTTATAGGCAAAGCCGACATTACGGAATTCAATTGATTCAATTCTAGTTCCTGGATCTTCTCCATCATAATCTTCCGGAATCTTTTCTTCGTATTCAAGGAAGGAACGGAGGTACTCAACAAAAAGTCCGTTCTTTAAGCTGGCTGTAACCGAATCTGTAAAGCCAATGAGAATCCAGGTGGTAGAAACCATCATGCTGGTAATAACGGCCAACTGGGCTAGTGACATAGTAGAACTAACTAACGTTCGGTAGGCTCCGTAAATCAAAAGGCCTTCAAAAATAAAGGAGAAGGTAAACTGTACCCAGAACCAGTGGAAGAGCACAGATTTTCCTATGTATTTTTTAATAACCTCTACCAGACCCTGAATCGCATCGGTGTATTGGCGTTTGAGAAGGTTAAAAATATTTGTAAGACGGATTTCCTTGGCATAGTCCTTGAGGTACATTACGCGGTTAATGTAGTCTACGCGGCGGTTATGAGGAGCCATGTCCTTCTGGCGGTTAAATTCAATATGGTTCAGAAGGCGGCGGAAGAAAAAGTTTCCGATTATCGGAAAAATAATAAAGATGACAGAAAACTTGTCTACCTGAAACATAAAGAAAAAGGCGAAAATGCTTGCAATAAAGCCAAATATAACGCCGAATAACTGGTCTACGGTGTTATAAAGATTTGTATCGGCATTCTTCATGGCCAGAGTATATTTATCATAAAACTCCGAGTTCTCAAAACATTCCAGTTCAACATTGCTGGATTTTTTAAAGAGCTTTTGGTAAAGGCCTTTGTTCAGGCGTGCATTTGCAACCGGGGCAACATAGCCCTGAATAAAGCTGTTGTAAAGAGCCATGCTTGCAAAAACGGCAATTGTGATTCCAATAAAAATCATTATTGTCTTAAAGCTTTCACCCGACTGCAGGGCATTAATTACATAGCGCATAAAAAAGGCGCTGTAAAAGAGCCAGCCGAAGTAAGATAGAAGTCTTGCAATTGCCATGTGGAGAACGGGACCAGGACAGATTTTCCAGACAAGGCGCAGTGCGTAAAAATTATTACGCAGGGCGTTAACCCGAGTTTTAGTCTTTTTTTCTTTCATAAATATCTCCGGAAAGGTAATGTTTTGATTGTACAGTATGTTTGAAGTGATTTCTATAAAGATGGTCTTGAATTGTAATAAAACGTACACGAAATGCAGGGGCTGTTGGTCGGGGCGTTGAAATATCCTTGTTTCTGGATTATATTGATAAAAGACCCTGAATCAAGTTCAGGGTGACATACTCTGTTCAGGGTGATATTGGGGTTAATATGCCAGAAAATAGAAAAATCAAAATTAAAGATGAAACCGACAAGACTCTTTATGAGGTAAAGCTGGATGCCTCAAACGAAAACAAAAAAATGAATCCGGTTCTCAAGGCAATTCTTCTTATACTCGCAATTCCTGCCGGCTTCGTTATTGGGTATCTGCTGTTTAAATATTTATAATTGTGGTTTCGATACGGCCTTCGGCCTACTCAACCACCGGTGTTAGCTTAAGACAAATCTTACCGGATATCTGAAGCGAACTGCAACAGGTTTGTCATTCATCAAAGCCGGCTTACAGGTAACGCCATCAAGAGCGGCAATTGCGGCTTCAGCAAAACCGTAGCCTGGATCCTTCAGTACATTTATATGTCTGATATTTCCTGCCTCATCTATAAAAAGCTCCAGATAAACAACACCTTCAATTCCTTGTTTCATTGCCATTTTAGGATATTCAATTTTTGACAAAATCTGCTTTGTAGGAATCTCTGGTACAACAGATATCTTATGTTGAGGAATGTAATCAATTTCTTCAGGAGCTTCTTCAACTTCAACAACTTCTTTTTCGGTTTCCTGAATATTTTCAGAAGCCTTTACCGAGTTCACCACAACTTCTCTTTTTTGAATTACTGGCGGCGGTGGTGGCGGCGGAACAAATTCTTCGACATCTACAAGCTTAAAAATTTCTGCGGTCTTTTCTTCCTCTGGCGCTGCGTTGCTTATAGAAAATTTTACGCAGATAAGTACGATAATGTGAACCGCAATTACAAGCGAAAAAAGCAGAGGTCTCACCAGCGGCCGATATTTCTGTAAAGCTTCAACTCTCATGATAACTCCTCTTTTACTACAAAGCTGACAACTCTGTGCTGAAGCAGCTGCAAAACAGAAACAACATCATTTATATATTTATAAGGAGTGTTCCTGTCTGCAATAATATGAATACGCGCTCCCGGTTCTTCTGCAATTTTACCGGCTATTAAAAGCTCGAGCGTCTCAGGAGAAATCTGGTTTCCTTCAACAAAAATGTTTCCGTCTTTTTTTATCCAGATTTCAAGATTTTTTTCTTCCTGTGTTTTCTCAAGAATCTTTGCTTCTGAGTATTCAATCTTTTCTTCGTGGCGCTGATTGATGAGGGAAATCAGCATAATGAAAATCAAAAGCAGAAAGCCAATATCAGACATGGAAGCTGTTGCTATGCTGGCCTTGCGTTTTCTTCGATTTATTGTAAACATTTGGTGTTCTCCGTAATGGTGGTTTCGTGTTTCGACAAGCTCAACAACCGGTCGCTTGCACGAGCACTCAACCACCGGTTATTCATTCATTTTAAAAGAAAAGTTTTCAATTTTCTGCTGTTTAATTTCGTAGATGATATCTACAACACTCTGGTATTCTGTATCCGGATCAATCAGAAGCAGAAAGGTCATGTTAGGCCATTCTGCTCGTTTTTCAGATATCGCTGTGCGCAGTTCTTCCAGACTAAGATTCTTATTATCTATCATGATAGAGCCGTCTGATTTAAGCTGGCACTTCATCAAATCATCTGTCTTAACAATGCGAGGCTTGTCCTTTACCGGAAGGTTCAGAAGAAAGCCCTTGTTTACATTAAAGCCCGCAATCACGATGAAAAAAATAATCAGCAGAAACGAAAGATCATTTAATGCACCGGAGCTCGAAGAGTCATCTGGCGCACGCTTCATAAAACGCTTAATCATAATCAGGCAAGACGCTCCATTTCGCTGTCATAAACTTCCGATCGGTCGGATGACTTTTCTTCAGATTTATCATCAAGTAGTTCTGGAATCAAATCGTTAATGCATTTTGAAGTTTCTGCTGCAAAGGTGTCTACGCGCTGAACAAGCAGATTGTAGGCAACCAGGGCAGTAATTGCAATGATAAGTCCAAATACTGTTGTGATAAGGGCTTCGTAAATACCGTTTGCAACAAGCTGAGCATTTACATCAGTTGCGGCAGCGATAGACTTAAAGGCACCAATCATTCCCGATACAGTTCCAAGGAAGCCGGTAAGCGGCGCAATTGACGAAAGTGCTGTCAGGTAGTTAAAGCCGTTTTCCATGCGGCGAAGTCTTTCCTGTGCTTCACATTCTGCGGCATTTTCCATGCGGGCTTCACCGAATTTTGAATTGCTCAAAAGTGCGTAAAGAATTGTTGCGGCAGTTTTTTTGTGGCTGAGTTCTGAAAGCATTTTTTCAGCTTCATCTTTTTTACCTTCACGAAGCATCTGCTTTACCTTGTTTGAAAGCGGGGTAACCTTGCAGTCGTGCCAGAAGATGTAGATACAGCGCTCGATGATGATAGTGAGTGTTGCAATTGAGAATACGAGCAGTACCCACATGAAAGGACCGCCAAGATTAAAAAGTTCGATTAATGACCATTTGCTTTCCATAATAAATTTTCTCCTTATTATAAGTGGTGGTTTCGATACGGCTTTGCCTACTCAACCACCGTGTTTTTTTAGTAACTCAACTTAAATCCAATGTTGATAAGCGGGATTCCGATGTTGAAGCTTGCACCGCTTGCAGGAATATCTGATTTTTCTCCGGTGTATGCATCAAAGGTCTGGCCCCCCTTAGGTGTATAAAGATTTACGAAAATATCCTGTGCACCACCATAGATTTCCCATTTAAGTTTTCCGCCCATTGTTTCAAATTTGTAAGCCACACGAATATCTACGGGGCAAGACAGCTGTGTTCTGAGAGTGTCGCTGTACCACGAATGCTGTGAATATCTCTGAACTACAGTTCCGTCTTCCATAATTACAGGGTAACAGAATACATCTCCTGTTTCGCGCATAGGAGTTCCAGAAGCAAGTGTTCCCTTAACCATAAGATCCCAGTGAGATGTCGGATGGATATTTGCAACAAGATTGA
Source organism: uncultured Treponema sp. (assembly GCA_947166355.1). Taxonomy (GTDB): domain Bacteria; phylum Spirochaetota; class Spirochaetia; order Treponematales; family Treponemataceae; genus Treponema_D. The sequence continues at coordinate 17,919 of CAMVDX010000012.1, read as the reverse complement.
GAGTGTGGAAGCGGTGATATTCAGGATAGTACCATTCGTTTAAAGGCTCTCCTCTGACGGTAACCTTACCGGCATATTCAGGTTCTGTAGGGTTCTTATACTTTGCATTAATGAATGAATATGAAATATAGCCGTCGAACCATTTTCCAACATTCTTTTGAAGCATAAGGTCAAAGCCATAAGAATATCCGATTCCGTCGTTCTTGAAGATTTCACCAGTCTTACCATTATCATATGTAGAAATCATATAAAGTCGTGAATAATAATATCTGTAGTAACCTTCAAGTTTAAAGTTCCAGTTATCAGCAAGTTGAATGTCTGTACCAACTACAGAGAATACAGCCTTGTTCATTTCACAGTCATCGAGCTGTAAGTCTTTGCTTGCAAAGAGCATTTCGACTGGAACTGTAGAGAACATTCCGGCTCCTGCAGAGAAAGAGATTCGTTCAAAAACTCCGAGGTCTCTCCAAGGTGTGTAACGGATTGTTCCGCGTGGATTGAGGGCTGGCTTTGAGTTCAGGAAGAAATCATTTTTTGAGTTTGAAATACAGAAGTAATCTCCACGAACACCGAGTTCTCCATTAAACAAAGTATTGTCTCCACCAAAACTGAAAACTCCATAGGCAGCAGTGTTTACTAAAGTACTTCCATCAGAGCTTGTTTCTCCTGCATATCTCTTGAAAGTTGGCAATGGCTTTGAAGGATCGTTTATTTCATTCCATGAATCGAATGTGTCTGTTGTTGTTCCTGTAATACACATAGCGTCTATGCCTGCGGCAGCTGTCATGTTATTGCTGATTTCGTATTCACCTTCAACCTTTCCTTCGAACATGTGTTCATTCATTACTTCTTTCATCATGTTTTCTATCAGAGGAAGGTTATATGATTTAGATGCCAAATCCCCTGGTTTTGAAATCAAGCTTCCATACTTAGAAATAAAATCATCATTGTACTTGAACTTTCCTTCCAGAGACTGCTGCTGCTTCATGTTTTCACCCTGATATTCATAGGCAACCATACTCTTAATCTGGAGCTTATCTGTAGGAAGCCACTTCATGTTAAGTGTTCCAAAGCCTGAGAGCATTGCATAATCAAAACTAATATGATTTTTCTGCCCGTCTTCATCAAGAGTCTGGTCGTAACCGATTCCGTCTGCGCCGATAAATCCGCTGAGTGTGAAGTTCAGTTTTTCTGTCGGATTATAATAGAACTTTGTATAACCGTTTCGAATATATGGACAGGTTGAAATCATATTGAGTGCATCTGCAAGATCCCCTTCCTTAAAAATGTTTTTGTAAAGTGCAAAAAGCGGATCAAGGTAAGTTACTTTTCCGGCTGCATACATTCCGATTTTCTCATTGAATGGAAGATGGAGGTAGGCATTTGTTGAGATGTCAGAAGTAGAAACTTCAAAAGAAATTCTGTCCTTTTTTGGGGTGATTGTATTTACTTCCAGAAGTCCTGCAAGTGCTCGGCCGTAGCGGGCAGAGAAAACACCGTTAGACATTTTTACGCTGTCAATCATTCCCGGATCAAAGATAGAACAGATTCCGCCCCACTGCCATGGCCACATAAGTTGAACTCCATCCATAACGGCTGTTGTATCTCGTGGATATCCTCCGCGTACAGAAGGCTGTGAGCCGCCGTAAGAAATTCCTGGAAGTGTGTTTACAGAATTCATGACATCTTCTACGAGTCCCATTCTTGAAGTAGAACTGAAGGTTTCTTTTTCGATTACAACAGAAACTCCGCTCTGTTCATCTGTAACGCCCGGTACAGAGCGTTCAACAACAAGCTCTTTTCCTTCGATTACATCTGCCATAAAGAGTGAAGCGGTTAATTCTGTTTGAGAAGATTTAAAGCTTAACTCTTCGCTTCTGTAGCCTGGATAAGTAAGAATGATTTTTCCAGAGGTCACTGAATCTGGAATCTCAAGAGTGGCAATTCCGTCTGCGTCTGTTTCTGAACTAAGACTGCTGGAATTTGCTACAGAAACTTTTACTCCTTCAAGAGGAAAGTCAAGCTCTGCATCATTTACTGTAATGTTGATTGAATATGCGCAAAGATTTGCTGCGTAGAAAAAACTGAGCGCCAAAATTGAGATGGCGCTCCTGAATTTTTTTGTAAGGTGCATTTTTATCTCCTGCTAATAGAACACCTTAGCAGGAGATTTTTGTCACCAGTATATGACTTCTTTGTTTACTTAATTCGTTTTTGAATAAGACCGCAGAGGAACTTGTAGAGAAGTCCAAGAAGAATGGTGCCGGCAAAAACCGCAGCAAGGTAGATGGCGAGATTGTAGTGACCTGTCTTGTAAACCGGCATAGCGCCCCACTGAGGATCTGTCTTGTAGAGCAGGAAGCGGAAGGCCGTGATCATAATCAGATTCATCATATAGGTTTCAAGAGAAATCTTTCCAAAGAATCTGCTTACCGGATTTGATGCCTTGTATTTGAGCATAATCGTAAAGAGAAGAATTACAAACATCATGCTGTAAGGAATTACGCAGAAGTAGGTTGCGATTTTTTTGCCGATGTCAGGGCCGTTGCCGCTGAACTCGGTCCACCAGCCGAAACGCATCTGTCCATAGCCGGAAAGAATCATGGCAGCAAGTGTGAGAATCAAAATCAACACTAATTTGCCCCAGTAGAATTTTCGGAACCAGTCTCGGATAGAAGTTTCAAAGCGGGCAAAAAGCATGCCAACAAACAAAGCCGGACAGGAGTTAATCCACCATTCTCCGGAGAACCAGAAAACCTTCTGCTGAGCCCACCATTTTTCCTGTAGAGGAGAGTCTCCCAGCCACCAGTTTTTAGGACCAGCCCACCAGGTAAAGTGGCCGTTTACGCAGAAAATCATACCAAGCAGAATGATGACGGCTGCCATAAGAATATAGCAGACCCTTCGGTTTTTGATATTCTTAAAAATCAGATAGAAGGCTGTGTAAAGAATTGCAGCGATAATGGGATACCAGGCATACTCGTTCATCATTGTAAAACCGAGCAGATGAGTAGCCCACTGGAGAGGTGCAAATCGTTCTCCGCTGGCAAAGCGCAGAAGTCCGTAAATTAAAATGCTTACGTAATATGGAATTACGAGTGTCTTAAGCACACGTTTTTTCATGAAGCCCTTGAAGTAGTCAGGCTTTGTTTCCAGACTTTTTATAAGTCCATAGCCGGAACAGAAAAAGAAGATTGCGACAAAGAGAAAACCGGCATTCACAAAAATGCTGAGTTCTCCCGGCTTTCCATATCCGCCGCCTGCCCACTGAAAGGCATTCTCCTGAGAGATGTGGTGGAGAATTACTCCGATAGCTGCAAAACCACGTAGCGACATAAATGAATCCAGCGAGGCAGAATCCTCATGGAAGTCATCTTTCTTAAAGCCTGCAAATTTTCCGCCCCAGAGAAGAAGGAGCAGAATAAGCAGGTAAACAGTGTAGGTCAGGTACATTTTTATTCCTCCTGAGAAATTGTCATTGCGAGAAGCGCAGCGGCATGGCAATCTGCAATGGATTGCTCCGCTGCGCTCGCAAAGACGACTATTCAAATATTATCACATTCCACGAAAGGGGCTGAACCTTTGTAGATGAAATTCCATCTTTAATAGAAACGGCTTTCTTTGAAGGAGCCTTCCAGTCGCGACTGGCACTGCTTTTGGCTTCAAAGTCTTCACTGAACATTGAATAGGAATAAGCAGTTTTAAATCCTTCAAAAGCACGGATATCCAGAGTAAGAGGGTAGGCTTCCTTTTCATTTCGATTGATTACAAAGACTGCGAGTCTACCTGATTTTTCGTCCCAGGCAGCGGCACAGTCTATGTAGTTTACATTGTTCTTTCCTGTGTACTGCGAGGTGTCATCAATGGCGTAGCCCGGCATATCGAAGGTTTCAGAATCAACCGCAACTTGAAGCGAAGTTCCGTGCGCGTAATCTATGAGCTGGCGGAAAGCATAATGAGTCGCAGGTTTCCATACAGTGTCATGGTTAGCTGTTGCTGACGCAGCCAAACCGCCGGTCATACAGCCAATCTTTACACGGTCAGCATGACGAAGCAAAGCAAGCTGAATAGAAGTCATGCTGAGAAGCTTAAGCATGTCTCCGCCCGGGAATTCGCGCTCCGGCATATTATTCGGGTCGTGGCGGATATATTTGCGTTCCGGGTTAAAGGCATAGTGAACCCGTGCCATGTTGTAAGGGCCATAGCCCGGATGCAGTTCGCTGAAAGGCCGCGGGAATGCACCGTATTCATCAAAAGAAATATTAACCTTACGCGGAGAGCGGTGCTTAGCCTGAATGTAGTCCAGCATTGCCGCTTCTGTATTAATAAAATCTTCATAATAAAGAGAGCCGCCCAAAAGCGACAAAGTATCGCCCGGTTTTGCAATGTGATAATGGTGAAGGGCAAGATAATCAACAGTGTCATAGCACTGGTCCATCACCTTTGCTTCCCACTCAGGGTAGTGGTCCATAAAGGAAGCAGACGAACCGCAGACAACAGTTTCAATTTTTTCATCAATCCACTTCATGGCTTTTGAAGCCTCATGGCAGAGAGTGCCGTAGCCTGTAGGATTCTTTTCCCAGGAGCCAAGCTGCCAGTGGCCGTCCATTTCGTTACCAAGACACCAGGTTTTTACGCCATAAGGTTTTTCGTGGCCGTATTTACGGCGAAGGTCAGACCAGTAAGTCCCACCCTCGTGATTTGTATACTCAATGCAGTCCATTGCGTCCTGCAAGGTTCCGGTTCCAAGGTTCACCGTATAAATCGGCGCCGTTCCGACCTTTTCCGCCCACTGTAAATATTCGTCATGCCCAACATCATTTGGAATATACTGATGCCAGGCCGGATCTAGGTGAACTTTGCGCTGGTCGCGCGGACCAATAGAATCCTTCCATTGCCAGGCAGAAACAAAATTTCCTCCCGGCATACGGACTGCAGGCAAACCGGTGCCGCGCAGAGCCTCAATAAAGTCTGTTCGGAAGCCCTGCTCGTCGGCAGTAGGGTGCTTTGGATTATACATGGTGCCGTTTACAATAGTGCCAATCGGTTCCATGAAAGCTGAAAATAGACGAGGAGAAATCTCCCCGATTGTAAATTTTGGATGAATAGTAATGCGTGCTTTTTTAGACAATTTTTTACCTCACATATAATGGTAAATCGTTTTATTAAAAAAAGTATAACATTACTCTATTATATTTGAAAGTTTATTATTTTTGAGGAAAATCAGAGAAAACTTTAGCAGTTAGTTTTCAGGCCGTGGCGTTCGTGCCATTTTTGGAGAATGATTTTTTCTTCAGAGGATGGCGCTGCATTTCTGTCTGCACGTTCCTGAATGATTTCGTTGCCCTGGACTTCTATGCAAAGCTGATATTTGTCATCCTTTGTTACATAGACGATGGTAGATTCGTTTTTAGAAACTTTTTCAGCATAGGAAGCTACGCAGTTGTGGAGGGTTGTTCCAATCTCACATAATTGAAAACTGTTTTGCGGCAGCCTGAAGGAATAACCGTCAATATCATCTTCTAAAGCTTGCTGTGCTTGAGAATATTTGAAAGTGATTTTTTTATTTTTTACTTTGTAAGTAAGATTTGCCAGCGCATCGTGATTAAAAGTCGTAAAACCGTCTTTTAAAATATCTTTTCGAAGCTGCTTTGGTATATGGCGAAAATATTTCTGAAACATTTCCATGGCATCATATTTATCCAAATAAAAATCCATCTCATCTGTATTTTCATCATTGTTAAAGCCATCCTTAGTTTTCAGGAAGGTATTAAGAGTTGCAATTTCACTGCGGTGTTTTAGGCTGTAGCGTAAAAAGAAAATTAAGGCTTTTCGAGGGGCGTTATTTATTTCTTCCATAAAGTCCTGATTCTGAATAACTTTATTATAAAGATTTAAGTTTCGGAAGCCGTCGTCCTTAAGACGTCTGAAGGTTAGCAGTGAAAGCGGATTTTCAGCATATTCTTTTTTGAGAATCCGATAGTTCTTGATATGAGCCTTTTGTAAAAATTTGTTCAGGACTTTTGTGTCGTTGCGCTTGTATTTAAAATTGATTTTTAATTCGTGGACTTCCTGATTCATCAGAATTCCATAAAGCTTTGGTTCGCAAGGCAGCTTTGTAAGAATGTACATTTCTGAAAGAAAGCGGGCTTCTTCAGATTTATCCATTTTAGCAAGCGGGTCACTTGCAGTCGGAACGGTTTTGAGACCAGTATATTTTTGAGCAAGGCTGCAAAACTTTTTGTAAGCCTCACATAACACAGCTTTTGGATAGGTTTTGAGTTCCAGTTGTTTTAAGGAAGACAAGAGCTTTTGAAATTTTTGATAATCTTCAGTTGCTTCTCCCGTAACTACATAAATGTCATCTATATTTGGTTTAAGTGCGTTGCTCGAAAAAAGCCCTTTATTCATATCAAAAATAAAAGTATCAGTTGAAGTTATAGGGGGGTGAGAAGGTTCATCTGAATAGACAGATAAGGATAGATTAGAGTCGGTCTGTGGCGTTTTATTGCTTGTTATTTCAGGATGTATAAAACGGGTAAAGCTTAACTGCAGAATCAGCTTTTCATAATCAACTTCAATTTCTGCTGAGAAAAAATCTTTGCATATTTTATTGGAGTCATTGTAATATCTTGCGTTTGCGAAGTATCTTCTTTGATCATTTCTGTATATATAATATTCTGCCATTTCTGCGGGCGATAAATCTTCAATGTCTACCGAGGAATTTTTTGAAACAGGGAAAAAGACTGGTGAAAGAGGTTTTAGTGGAAAGTCAACAAATTCAACAGGCTGAAATATTTCATTTTCTTCGGGGATGACAGATGCTTTCTGCCAGCTTTTTTTCTGGGCATCAAAGATAAAAGAGTCCGGAATAAATTGATTTTTGAGACGAACAGGAATAACTGTTTTTTCCGACTTACTGAGAATAAATTCACTGCCTGTAAATTTTCGATAAAAATATATTTTCTCAATCATAAAAGCTGTCCTGTAAGATTTTCATTCTTCCTAAAATACAAGATTATCACCAATGGTATTAAAATAATCTGAAGCTATTACGATATCCCCATTATCTTCCAGCCGAAAGAGAAGATTGATTAGTTTTTTCTGCTTTTCAATTATATCCTTGCGTCGGACTGGCCCCATAAACTCCATATCTTCTCTAAGCAAGTTTGCTGCCCTGCGACTCATGTTTCTGAATATCTTGTTTTTAATTTCTTCATCCGCACCGGTTAAAGCGATAGCTAAATCCCGTTCCTCAACATCGCGAAGCCATTTTTGAATTGCCCGGTCATCAAGATTCAAAAGAATAGAAAGAGAAACCCCGTAATATTCGGTGTTCAGTGCAAGCAGAGGATTGATGTTAAAGAAGTAATCTAGTTCCTGAATTGTCAGAGGCTTAAAATTGTCATTATTAAGAATTTCATGTGCACAAGCTTTTCCGTAAAAGCCTGCTTTTTTTAGAACATAGCCGGCAGTGCTTGAAACGTCGGGATCTGTGTTTTTCTTCTGGCCATAGGATAAAAAAATATCATTTACATTTTTGCGTAATTCCGGAGGAAGCTTGTCGAGTGCCTGGCTTCTGTTTTCTTCTGGCAGATAAAAAAGCAGTCGGGCCAGCATTTCCTTGTAGCCGTTTTCAAAAAAATCAGAAATAATACCAAGTGATTTTTGATTCGCCGCCTCAAAGCGTTTATGAATCTTTTCTTTGAGTGATTCGGAATCGTCTTCAATTATTACAGTAGGTTTCTTTGCCATAACTCGCCTCCAGCCTGCTATATATATAATATATCTCCCGTTAGGCGAATCGTATAGATATCATTGAATAGATGGCAAATTTGAATAATGTTATTATTTCTTTCCCGTCGAGATTTTCTTAATCCACTTTTCGCTCTTAAGTCTGCCGAGACACCAGAAAGTTTTTACAATGTCGTCAGATTTGAGGGCTATGTAAATCCAGAAGGCTGACCAGTGGAATACGAAGCCTGCGAGAATACCAAAAGGAATGGCGAGTACCCAGAGGAAGATGTTGTCTGCAATCATGAGCATTTTTGTATCGCCACCGCCACGGAGAACGCCCTTTGTCATGATGGAGTTTGTGGCGCGGAAAATTATGATGATACTGATGGCTGCCATAAGCTGTTCTGCGATTTTTACAGTTTCTTCACTAACTTTATAAGTTGAGATGATAGGGTGGCTGACTGCCATAATGAAGGCGGCCGACACAGCTCCAAGTGCCAGACCGAGTCCAAAGAACATCCAGCCCTGATCCATAGTTTTATGGCGGTCACCGAGGCCTAGCGTCTGGCCGGTGACAATTGCTCCTGCCTGTGAAACGCCCTGAATTACAACAGTGCTCAGCTGCTGAGTTACACTTGTAATTGCGTTAGCTGCAACAAACGCCGCCCCAAGATGTCCGATTACCATTGCAACCGAATTGTTTCCGATGGCAAGAATTCCGTCACTTACTAAAACCGGAATACTGATTCTTATGTACTCTCCAAGCAGAGAACCGGTTTTCATAAAGAGGTCACGAATGCGGAAGCGAATATTTTTATCCTTAAAGAAAAGATATCCCAGAATCATTGCGGCTTCAAAAAGGCGTGCGATCAGAGTTCCCAGTGCCGCCCCGGCAACTTCCATTCGTGGAGCTCCAAACTTACCAAAGATAAAAGCGTAGTTTGCTCCGAGGTTTACAAAAAAAGCTCCGATAGAAACATAAAGCGGCAGCCTTACCTGGCCCACACTTCGCAGTACGATAGTTGAGACTAACCCGGTGCCCAGGAAAAAGTAAGTTATAACTGACCAGCGGAAGTAAATATCTCCAAGCCTTATAATTTCGCTGTCGCTGGTGTAGGTTTTCATAATGGCTGAAGGAATGAAAAGTGTGAGCAGGGCGAAAATAGCGGCCAGCCCAAGAGTGATTCTAAGCATGAGGCAGACGGTTTGTTTTAAGGCGCGGCCGGCTTCAGCAGCCTCAGCTGATTTTTCTTCATCACCACCTGCAGCCCTTTTCATTCCCCAGTAACGGGAAACAAGAACAGAGGCGCCCATTCCAAGTCCCATACAAAAAATATGATAAATACTGATAAACGAATTGGCGAGTGATGTAGCGGAAAGCGCTGTTTCACCAAGGCTTCCTACCATAATTGTATCGAGCATATTTACACCAATGCTGATAAGACTTTGAAGAGCTATAGGAAGAGCGAGCGCAAAAACGCCCTTATAAAATGCAGGTTGACGTTGAAAAAGCTTCATAGGTGGTTATATTAAAACGTTTAACCAAGTTATACAAGAGAGTGAATTACAATGTGAATTATAATGCGAAAGCCCTGATTGCGGGGAGCGAATGTGACTAAGCAATCTATTGTTTATATACGATTTTTGATAAGAACTCGGAATATTCTTTTATCATCTGAGGGTGAGATGCGGCGTAGTCCAATATAGTTTTACCAAGACCGCCTTCTGCCAGAGCTTGTACTTTTTCAAAAGGGATTTTATTGATTGCGGGGCAGGTCGGTGTGAGAACCACGGCGAGGCGCGGCAAGGCGGCGGCAGGATTGTCAATTTCGGGTGAAGGAGTTTCTGAGAATTCAGCAGGTTTTCTGTTTTTTGGAATCTTTACAACCCGCAGCGGCCAGATTTTGCAGTCAAAAGGTTTTAGCTCCTGTGGCAGCTTACAGCCTTTTTCAGTGTCCAAAAATGGGCAGGGAGCTTCTTCTTCACTAGAATTGGTTTTGTATTTATCATAAATGTCAAAGGTGTATACTTTTGAATTTGCAGCTGCAGTCTGCGGGCCTTCACAGCTGCCGGACCCAGTTTCAAGCTCGCGGAATTTTACCTCTGGGAAAAGTTTCTTTATATCCGGAATGTCTTCTTCGTAAAAAACTGGAGTTTCCCATAAGCTTTGTCTTCGGAAGCTGCAGCAGAATTTACAGGCGGCACAATCTGATTTTGAAAGGATGGATGAAAGCATTATTCTACCCTGCCGAAAAATTTTTCCAGAATAATTGAAGGCTTGTATGAAAGCTTTGCTTTGCGAAGACCTTCAATTCCCATGTCTTCTTCCCGATTAAAATACAGAAAAGTTTCGCAGCGTTTTGCAAACTGTTGATTTATTACAGCGTATGAACCATCCTTTTCGTATTCAAAAATTGACTTTTCATAAATAACATCAAGCACAGTATCCGAGATAGGCGAGGCTAACGTCATTGCGGCAGGTTTGCCATGTATATAAAGAACTCCGCCGCGAAGATTAAAAAGCTTCTGATTTTCCAGAGCTATTTTTATGCTCTCGAGCTCAAGACATAAAGCATGATTATTCTCGCCGTCTTTTTCCTTAAACCAGGTTTCAGAAACTGCAAGGAGGTCTGCCTTTATATCATTCTGTGGATAAAGTTTGAATTCCCAGTCAGTTCCATAGATTCTGTTAAAACGCGAAATATGATTTCGTTTTTTTTGATAATTAGAGCCTGGAAGTTCAGACAGATTTTTCTGAAGATAGATGTAGTCGCTGTCATCGCGGTTAGTTTTCCAGGAAACACGATGTTCAGAATAATAACGGTCAAGGCAGGAATCAATCTGATTTTTCTGTTCCTGAGTAATCAGACAGAATCGCACTTCACGCTTTTCTTCGGCTGCATCTTCGAAAAGCAATTCCAGGGCAAGTCTGAGTTTTTCATCAGATGATAATGGCAGATCTGAACCCATCAGAAAAAGAGGGAATGCGTATCCGGTCCGATTTTCGTTGCCGGTGTAATAGCGCAGAAGAACATTCTTTTTTATTTTGAACTGAGTGTTGTATTTATTCTGAAGGAGATACATGTTTGCTACGGAAGAATCACTTCCGTATAAATCAGAGTTCTCCAAATTTTCCGCAACAAAAGAAAAATCAAAAAAGTTCATCTAAAACCTGCAGTCTGTACCCTGCGACTATTTCAGCCTTTCGCTGAACCTAGACGTAATAACAGAGTACTTTTATTTTACCAGTGCGTGCTTCTGCCATCTTCTGCTTTTCCAGCGCCAGAGCATTACAAAGCCGCGGGTAGTTTCATCAGTACCGATTCCGAGCCAGAAGCCAACGAGGCCGAGACCAAACTTAAGTCCGAGAATATAGCTTCCAAGAACCATAAATGTCCAGTTAGAAAAAATTCCGTACAGAACTGGGAACCGCACATCTCCGGCACCTTTCAGTGCGCCGACATAAATCAGATTCAGCGAACGGCCAAACTCAATATAAGCTGAATAAATAAGAAGTGTGCTTACAAAACCGACGACCTCGGGAATATCTGTAAAGATTCCAATAACCGGCCGCTTAATCAGATTCACAACCACCATCATAACCATTGAGCAGGTAGTCGCAACTAACTGATATCTGAGCACCTTTTTGTAAACAATTTCATTCTGCTTGGCACCGACAAAATAGCCGGCCTTAATCTGAGTAGCCTGACCAATCGCAATTGCCGCAACAAATACAAAGCGCAGAATAGTCATTGTATAAACCTGAGCAGACATTGCATAAGTTCCCAGTGTAGAAATCATTGCCATAATTGTTATCTGGCTTACGTTGTAAGAAAGGCTTTCTCCTGCAGTCGGAACACCAACCTTTAAAACCAGCTTAAAGGCTTCGCGCGGAACCTTTGTAATTCCCCGCATGTGGAAAACAACATCACGGCGGCGCTTAATAAATACACGGAACAGAATGCAGGAAACAAGCATAGAAAGACCGGAAGCACCCGCAACACCTGGAACTCCGAGCACCGGCAGACCAAACCAGCCGTAAAGCGAAAGCGCGTTACCAAGTACATTTGTAAGATTAGCAACAATCGAAGTAATCATTGCTTCGCTAGTGTAGCCGTAGCTTCTTAAAATCGCTCCCTGCAGCAAACTGAAGGCCTGGAAGAAACAACAGATGCCGCCGTAAATTACAAAATACTGCCAGGCATAATGGCGAACAACAGGCTCCAGCGTATAACGGTCAAGCAGCCAGCCTGTTCCCAAAATTACGAGGGCAGTCATAAAAATCGACATAATAAAAACCATAACTGCGCCTGCCTGGGCAATATGGTTTAATTCACTTTCAGATTTTTCTGCACCAAGATACTGAGCCAGAACAATAGAACATCCGGTTCCGATTACAGAAAAAAGAATAGTCAAAAAGAAAGAATATTGAGAAACAAGACCTACAGCCGCAACCGCATCGTTGCTGTAAGAGCTGAGCATCATTGTATCTACAGAGGAAACTAAGATTCTAAAAAACTGCTCCATTGCAATAGGCAGGGTAAGCTTGAGCATTGGCAAAGCGCCACGTGATTTATTTTGTGCCATAATTGTATTGTATATTGTTGAAAAAATTGAAAATTGTCAAATTCTCTTCAAAAATGGAATGCTTACGAGTGCGTCAAGGCACGCTATCGCTTAAAGCCTTGACTCACTCGTTTTCTAGCTTGATATTAATTATCAAGCTAGAATCGCTACGCTTTGCTCGCAATGACGTAGGACTCGCCAATTCCGTCATTGCTACGCGGCAATCCTTTACAGCTGCTTCGTCATTGCGACGCGGCAATCCATACAGCTGCTTCGTCATTGCGAGCAAAGCGAAGCAATCCATTTACAATCTATTATTTGTGATTTTTTCACAATTTTTTACCTTGTAATGATGAATAGAAACAAAAAATCCGATAAAATATAGTAAAGGAGACTTGCGGTGGCTGCAAATCCTGTCATGGCATTTCGGCCTGTGCACCCGTCTGAATCCTGCAAAACTCTCTCAATAAGGTGGAAACATGACATTCACTTCTATTATTGATTCCATTGACGGAATCGTGTGGGGAATCCCTACAATCATTTTAATTCTTGCCACTGGTCTTATTATGACCATCAGTGCACGCGGCATTCAGTTTACAAAGTTTGGTCGCGCCTTCAAATCAATTTTCAAGGAAAATGAAGGAAAAGGAGAACTTTCTGGATTTGCAGCCCTCTGTACAGCTCTTTCAGCTACAATCGGAACAGGTAACATTGTCGGTGTTGCAACAGCAATCGTAGGCGGCGGACCAGGAGCCCTCTTCTGGATGTGGATTGCCGCAATTCTTGGTACAGCAACAAAATATGCAGAATGTATGCTCGCAATTAAATATCGCGAGGTTTCAGCTGATGGTCACGTTCTTGGTGGGCCTTTCTACACAATCGAAAAAGGAATGGGACCAAAGTGGAAGTGGCTCGCAGTTCTCTTTGCAGTATTCGGAGCTCTTGCCGGTATCATGGGTATTGGTACAATGACTCAGATTAATGGTATCACTTCGGCAGTAAACAACGCTTTCGACCCTACCAGTGCTCACATTGCCTTTACCTTCCTTGGTAAAGACCACACCTGGGCAACAGTAATTTCAGGAATCATTGTAACAGTTTGTACAGCCCTCGTAGTAATCGGCGGTATCAAGCGTATTTCAAAAGTAGCAGAAAAAGTAGTTCCTGCAATGGCAGTAATTTATGTATTCCTCGGTCTTTCAATCCTTATCATGAATGCAATGAAGATTCCTGGCGCCTTCGCTCTCATCTTCAAGTCTGCTTTCGGATGGAAGGCAGTTGGAGCCGGTGCAATGGGCTTCGTATTCAAACAGATTACAGATTCGATGCAGAAGGGTATTGCACGTGGTATCTTCTCAAACGAGGCTGGTCTTGGTTCTGCCCCTATCGCCGCTTCTGCCGTACAGACAAACGAGCCTGTAGAGCAGGGACTCGTAAACATGACAGGTACAATCATTGATACACTGATTATCTGTACAATGACTGGTCTTGCAATTGTAATTGCTTTCTATGGAGATATGATTGGTGGTGTTACAGCATGGAATGCCGGCTTTGAAGGTTCAGCCCTTACAGCTCAGGCCTTCTCAAAGGTTCTTGGCGGCGACGGACACAGTGTTCAGATTCTTCTTATGCTCTGTCTTGCTTTCTTTGCCTTTACAACAATTCTTGGCTGGGACTATTATTCAGAAAAATGTCTTGAGTATCTTACAAAGGGAAATATGGGACCAGTTAAGGCTTACCGCTGGCTCTACATCGTTGCAGTTGCAATCGGCCCTTACTTTACTGTAAATGTTGTATTCACTGTAGCAGATATTTTCAATGGTCTTATGGCAATTCCTAACTGTATCGCACTTATTGCCCTCAGTGGAGTAGTTGCAAAAGAAACAAAGGCCTACTTCGATAAGTATCCTACTCTCTAGCTATTAGCTTTTAGGAGGGGAAAGTCGCCCCCTTAGGGAGCGGCCTGCAACGCAGGCAAAAACAGTCCAGTGGACTGTTTTTAGCGAGTCTCGGCGAAGGCTATGCCTGAGCCGCCGCACTTCGTTGCGGGCTACCCTTTCTCCTAAGGGGCTCCGCCCCTTAAGATCCCCGCATTTCGGTATCAAATAATTTTATAAGCGGGCTAGAAGTTCAATTATTTCTGATTTTATTTCCTTTTTTACATTTATATCTGACTCTTTTGTGCTTTCAGGAAAGAACTCACGGGGACTTACCCCTAAAGCCTCCCCTATACGGATAAGAGTCATTGCGGAAGGTTCCTTTTTACCGGTTTCAAGATTAGCTAAAAAACTTTGAGACATGTTGGCCCGGATGGAAAGATCTAATTGTGACATATTCTTTGCTTTTCGAATTCTACGAATAGAGGTAATCACATACTCCAGCATTTCTTCATTTGTCATAAAGAAATAATAATATCCTAAAGAGCAAATTAGAAATTCTCTATAGAGCAATGTAATACTTTACAGAGTATTATAACATGATTATAATGCTCTATAGGATATATTATAAATTAAAAGGAAATATGAATAGAAAATGGAAGAAATATCAAATGATAAAAAAATAAATGAAGAGCAGAGAAAACTGCCTAAGTGGGTAATTTGCTCGATATTACTACTTTTAGTTTTGATTTCAGGCTTGATTATTTCTACTTTCATTTTGTCAGAAAATAAATTTAAAATTTCAGAATCGATAATTATTTTACTCTGTCTTCTAGTAATTCTAGTTTTAAGTAATTCATTTGATTATATTCATTTTGGTAAATACTTTGAGCTTTCAAAACGAGTAAAAGAAGGTAATGAGAAAATAACTCAATTAAAAGAAGCTAGCGAAGCATTGTACACCAAAATAGTCAATATGAATTTTCAAAATACACAGGCTGGGACTGTGAATTATTATTATCAGTTGAAAGAAACGGATCCGGTAACGCAGCGTAGGGAACAAGAAGAAGAAGAGAGAATTAATGCGTCTGAGAGTATTAATAAACGATTAGATATTAATGTATTTCGTAATTTAATTCTTGATAAATATTTTGGAACAGGATTGAAGGATAAACTCAAAAAAAATATGTCACTTGTTGAATCTTCTCAAAACCTTGACCAAATAAGTACTAGGGAAGTTAGTTTTGATGCTTTGTTAGAAGATAATAATCAACTTGTATTTATTGATATCATGAAAGGTCATACCTATGTGGTTTATTATGACCGTATTTATGTAAAGTTGAACAAAATACTTTGTTATACACGAGCGACAAAAAAAGAAGCAAAGCTTTTATTGTTGATTCCCAAAGAAATTGAGGCTGAAAAAGAAAACAGAGATTCATTCTTTATAAATAATTATGCACCAGCAATTCAAAATAATCTGTTAAGAATTGAATATGTAAATTATAACAAGACAGAATATGATTCGTGTCTTATAGAAACAAAAAATGATAAGAAAGGAAGATAATAGCTTATGAAAAAGATTTTGTTTGTTTTGTCAGTTATATTAATGTTGGTTGTAGCTGCTTGTTCAACACCTACTGCAGATACAGGTAATAAAGAAACCCAGAACGTAAATAAACCTGCAAATGATACTCCGAACACACCAGCACCACAGCAGCCAGAAACACCTGCGCAGCCGCAGACCCCAAGTCAGCCAGAAACGCCTGCACAGCCTCAAACTCCAAGTCAACCACAGCAGCCACAGACACCAACTCAGCCAGAACAACCACCTGCAACAGAGCAGCCACCTGCACCAGAATCACAGCCAGAAAATGAAGATTCTGAAGAAGAAACACAGGAAGAAACTGAACAGGGTGGTGAATCTGAAGAGAACACTGAACAGGAAGAAGAAACAGAACAGGGTGGTGAATCTGAAGAGAACACCGAACAGGAAGAAGAATCTGAAGAAGAGACACCACAGGTTCCAGAAGACAAGAGTCCTTTCGAGTATGTAAAACCGGCTTGTGTAAACCTTGCAGATTATACTTATGTTGGTGATTACATTTTTGCAGATACAATGAATTTTGCAGAATGGAAATACAGTAACGCTGAAACAGAGTACAGATTGGCTTTTGAAAAGGTTGCTCGTGTAAGAAACGATAATCCTGATACAAGAATTTATCGTTGTAATCACAACGACCCTGATACAGACATTCCTGTTATAAAGGCTACAAAATATAAGATTTATGTTAAGACAAGTTCAGTTATAGGCGTTGAGAATGGACATGCTGTATTTTCAGTTTGGTTTGGAAATATGGAAGAAAGTTATGATGCAACTAAAATGAAGATTATTAAAATTTCAGATAATTCTTTTTCAATCACAGTTAATGGTGATTATGTTGGTAATATTTCAGATTATGTACCATTTTAATCAGCTTATCTAAAACAATATTCCCGGTTTGAAATACAACCGGTTTTTATATTATCTGCTTCTAGGGAACTTAACTTGTAGATGATTTTCGGTATCTATTTAATCTCTTCCCCATTCATATAAATCTTATTACGGCCGTCAGTTTTGGCAAGATACAGATTTTCATCAGCAATCTTCAGAGTTCTTTTATAATCCTTACAGAACGAAGCAATGCCCGCAGAAATAGTAACGTAATTACCTTCCACAATAAAATTGGCGCGGACATCAGCTATTACATGCTGAAAAAGCTCCAGCGTAATATCATCAGGTAAGCGCGAAAGAATTACAAATTCCTCGCCGCCGTAACGGTAAAGTTCAAACTCGTTAGAACAGTATTTTAAGACAATCTGTGAAAGTTTTTGCAAAGCAATATCACCAATCTGATGTCCGTAGGTGTCATTTATCTTCTTAAAATAATCAATATCATAAATTATAAGGCTTTTAAAACCCAGCTCGGCGCGGTTATCAAGGGCGCGGCGGTTATAAAGCCCTGTCAGTTCATCACGACTTGAAAGCTCACGGTAATTCTTTTCAGACTCTTCAAGTTTATTGTTCTGATTAATCAGCTGCTTGGAAACAAGAAAACAAACAAAAAACAAAAAAAGATAGGTTGCAGAAAAGGCCGTACACTGTTGAATTACACTTGCATTAGAAATAACTGTCCGGCTAGGAAAATATGGAGCCTTAAAGGTCAGAACAAAAAGAGTATCATAAAAAATCAGATTAAGAATCGGGAATGCGAAAGTTCTTTTTCGAATTGGCAGTGAAAATCCATAATAAACCGGAATAATCAGCATATAAAAAGGAAAGCCGCAAAGCATATTGCCGGTATAAATATACATTGCAGTAAAGGTAACAAAACCGCAAAAGGTAATGGCTACGAAATTAAAACGATGATAATTCTTTTTCTTGAAACAATAATAATAGAAAATAAAAGCAAGAACCAGTGCACATGCAAAACAAACAATGGTATCAATAATAAAGTTGTCTGCCCTGCTTACATGCGTCAGCCCTGTGATAAGTGAAATCAGAGTTCCCAAAAAGTTTGCAGATATGCCGAAAATACCCAGAATTAAGGCAAGCTGCTTTGCAAAAGCGTTGTTCTGCATAGAAAATAATTTTAACTCCGAAAATCATATTTGTCAAAAATTACCGTTTTTATGTGCTTTTATAGCCAGGGCTTCCGCATTATAAAACGAATTTGTGAAAACATGGCTTCCGGTCGCG
>CAMVDX010000011.1 GCA_947166355.1 uncultured Treponema sp. | reverse complement strand
AATTTTCGAAAAAAGGAAATAAATCAAGAAAAAAGTTTGAGAAAAATGAAAAAAACTCGGGAATATGGATTGCCACGCCGCCCTTACGGGCTCCTCGCAATGACGAGCTCCCATAGATTGCTACGTCGCCCTCGCGACAAAGCCCCGTCATTGCGACAAAGCCCCCGTCATTGCGAGCGAAACGAAGCAATCCACAACAATGGATTGCCACGTCGCCCTTACGGGCTCCTCGCAATGACGAGCTCCCGCAGATTGCCGCGACGCCCTCGCGACAAAGCCCCGTCATTGCCCGGCTTGACCGGGCAATCTCCTCATCTGGTAAACTTTTTTGCTAGACTTGCGCATAAATCCATTGTAATCTATATATTGGAGTATTTTATGATGAAGAAATTTCTTTTTGTTATTCTGGCCGCTGGGCTTTTAACTTTTTCGTGTGTTAATTCTATTAATGAAAATCCTGACACCGTTTCTTCTGAGCAGACTTGTATATCCATTAACCTTAGCGCTAACTCAGGCTCAAGAACGGTAAGACCGGGCGTTGTTACTCTTTCTGACCTTACAAATTTTGAGCTTAAAGGTCAAAAAGCAGGCTCTACTGATATAAAATCTTTGGCCTCGGCATCAACTTCTTCAAGTTTTCCTCGTGAAATTCAAATTGAAGAAGGAGCCTGGTCTTTTACCCTTACTGCATATCATGGCACTCTTCAATACTTTTGCACATTAAATTACGTACAGATTCAGCCTAATCAAACAAACCCGCTGAATTTTGTACTAAGACCGATTCCTCTACCGTGCGGTTTTAATCTATCTCTAAATGTAACGCAGACGCAAATTGATAAGGTAGTTGCTGTGCTTAGCACTGTTTCCGGCGTACAGATAGATTCTACTCCTTTTACCCTTGCATCAGGACTCAGTCGCACAATAACTTATCAAAGAGATAGCAACATAAATCCGCAAATTACACCGGGTACTTATAATCTTGTTTTTAATTTTTATGCTGGTGAAGACCCTACTCCTATAAATCAGTGGGAAAACTATATTGTCATAAAAGAATCTATTATTACAACTGCAAACGTTACTCTCAATTTTAATGAAGTTCATACCATAACTTATTTGAATGAAGACGGCGGCCCTGTCACAGATTTTTCTGGCGGAATGGCATTCACAAAATATTCTACCCGCAGCCACTTTGATTTGCCGGTTTTAAACCGTACCGGAAAGCTCTTTTTGGGCTGGAAAAAACAGGGAACGAATACTTTTATTTCAAGCATTACTACAGGAATGAATGAAAACCTTACGCTTAATCCTGTTTTTGCAGACCCTGTTTTGTATATTGCTTCCCCAATTGCTACTGTCAACCCGGGAGATAATAGTAATGACGGATTTTCGTCTTCTACTCCTCTAAAATCTTTTGATGGAACAGGCGGCGTCATTGAAAAAATCTGCGAATACGGAAATCCTGATGTGAACTGGACAATAAAAGTTTCTGGCGACATAACAGGAACTCCTCGTGGAACCAGTGGTACAAACAGTAACTACGGACACATTGAGATTCCGGCCGAGCTCACAACAGACGTAGCAAAATCACTACTGATAACCGGAGCAGCTGAACATTCTGACTGGTTAAATTCAACTGTTCCTTCTGACCTGGACACAATTAACAGAGGTGGAACCGGTTCTAATGCTTCTCTTGAAAGCTCTTCCTTAGGCATAAGTGGAGCGGCTCTTATTATAAGCACCGCTGTACCTGTTACAATTACAAATCTTAAAATTACCGGCGCTAGTGGATCCAGAGGAGGTGGAATCATTATAAAGGAAGGAGCAACCGTATCACTTGGCGACGGCGTTCTTATAACAAAAAACAGAGCTTCTCTATACGGTGGCGGAATTTTAAATCAAGGAACACTTTATATTTATGGCTCTGCTGTTATTGGTGATAAGGATGCTACAAGCTTTCCACCTATTTCATCATCACAGAATCTTTCTAGTGTAGTAACAGCTAATTATGCAAGCAATGGCGGCGGTATTTGTAACGGTGACACAGATGCTCAAACTGTTGGAGCAGTAAAAATTATTTCTAAGCTTTATTTAGGCTATAAACCTTCTGCAAATTTAATCCCTGAAGAACAAGCTTTTACAGGCGGTATTTACTGTAATGGAGGAGGAGGCCTCGGTGGAGGAATTTATAACGCTATAAAATCAGAAATCTATATGAACAGTGGAACCATAGCTCGAAACGCTATAGACCAAGGTGGAGGAGGAATTTATAACCTGGATGACGGAATAGTCAAAATGTCTGGCGGTAATATTCATACAAATAGCGTACATCAAAACTCAAGTATCGTACATGGCGGCGGCATAGAAAATCATGGTACCACCAGTAAATTTATAATGAGTGGTGGAGCTATCTATGATAATCAGGCCTGGGCTGATTCTGGCACAAATGGAAAAGGTGGCGGAGTATACAATGGCGGCTACATGTTTATGTATGGAAGTGCAACCATTGGAAAAGTACCTACTGAACTTCCAACACCAGCTCCTGCAACTTCTACCAGCTACAGTAACAGAGCAAATATAGGTGGAGGAATTTATAATTCAGAGAGTTCAAATGACCAATATGGAAGACTTTATATTGGTTACGAACCTGCAGATGATTCTTATACAACCCCTTCGCCAGCAGAGTTTACTGGCGGTATATATTATAATTATTCTGAACAAGTCTATTTCTCAGGTTCGACTATATATGGTGGCGGCGGTATTTATTCTTATGCAAATAATGCTTATGGTAAATTCAAAATGTCTTCTGGTACAATTGCCTATAACTCAACAAATGATAATGGTGGCGGAATTTATGGTATGATTGTAACACTTGAAGGTGAAAATACCGGAATCAATATCCATGATAACAGTGCTGCAAATGCAGGAAATGCAATTTATATACAGGCTAACAGCAGTTATTATTTATCTTTAGGCGGCAACATAGATATTCCAAAAGGCACTGGTAATTATCATGATATATTTCTTGGCACTAACAATGAAAATTATCGCTCCAAAATTAAAATTACCAGTGATTTAAATGGAGATTTTAGAACTATTCTTACTCCGGGAAAATACATTGGAGGAATATCACTTATTACCATTCCATCTGGTTCTACAGCAAATTTGGAAGCAGAAATTCAATGCTTCTCTATCACTCCGCAAACAAAAGATGATGAAGGCAATACTCTTGAAACTCCAGTAAACTGGAAACTTGATAATGAAGGAAATCTCCAGATTGATACTACACCTACTGTAACTGTTACCAGAACAGATTCAAATACAATAACTCATACAAGTGGTATATTAAATTTTGAATTAGGAAATATAAATGTAGATTCTTACGCATGGATAGCTCTGAGACTTTACAGTAAAGCAAATTCAGAAGCTGATTGGGAAGAGGAAGATGCCGACGAAGGAGATAATTTTTGCTCTGGTGATATTAATGGTGATAAAAGCAAGCACTTTATGGAGATACGTAACTTAAATACTGAAAGGCATATTTTCAAGATTACCTTCGTAGACCCTGATGACAATGTATTAGCTGAATATCCATTTACAATTGAGTAATACGCAATTTACTGGCTTGACCGGGGGAAACTTCTTTTAAAGACCTCCGAGTCAAGCCTGCTGTTTAACCAGTTATTTTACAATCTCTTGAACCTGTTCTTCTGTCATTTTCAGAGATTTCGCAATAAGCTCTATTGAAACACCATTTGCATAGAGGCTTTTTGCTACTTCTACGGCTTTCTTCTGTTCACCCTGCAGAATTCCCTGCTGCAATGCTTCGGCAGCACGTTTATCACCGTATTCTTCTACAATCTGACTTGCCATTTGTATCCCTCTTTCATCTTGTTTATGAAATCGCACTTTGCAGGCGAGTTCATTGTAATACATATCATCGGCGTTTGGTGTAGTAAAATCGTGCATCAGCTTACCCAGTGCGTTATCACCTCTGTAGTCGCCGTTGACGTACATTATATTACAACCGTCATCAAAAGGCAAATAATTGCCATCTTCATCTTTAATGTCAATTGTTTTGTTCACAAAGTAAATCGGGTTCCCTTGCTTAAACAAATCATGTTCAAGAATGAATATAATGTAAAGATTAGGTAATTTATCAAAATCAGTAGCTTTCTTCAAAGTATGACTGTCTAACATCGCCTGATGATATCTGATTCGTTTAGCCCCTGCTCCAGATTTTTCCCGCTGGATCTCGATATTGTATTCTGTTTTGAAAATATCTTCTGCAACAATATCCAGCCTCACAGAACGCCCAAAAAGATTATTTTTCTGAACCTGAGTCATAGATTTTTTGACTTTAAGGTCGTTCCTGTTCAAAAGAATCCTGATAAGAAATTCAGTTGCTTCTTTGTCGCCACTGAAAATCAAAGTCATAAACTCATCATCAATCAGCCTTAATTTTTGTATTTCTTCAAATACTTCTGGATCAATATTATCAAAAACTGTTTGTTTCATTTAAAGTACCTCCAATTAGTTAATAAAATAAGGGAGGCCTGAAACTGCGGAATGTTTGTTTCATTCTGAACTTGTTTCAGCATGACAATGATTTTTTTTTATTTCTTAATAATTTTTCTATATATAATATATGCTAAAATTTTCCTTTTTTACCAAAAATGAAGGAAAAATCTAAAAAAATATTTAAATTGTGCACAATTTAATTGACAAGCTCAAAGTTTTATAATATATTTATCTTAGAAACTAGATTGTATACAATTTAATTTCTAAGATATTTTTATTTTGTGAGGTATTCTATGAGTTTGTATGATTTTTCTGTTAAGACAAGAGATGGAAAAGACGTTTCTCTCAAAGATTATGAAGGAAAAGTTCTTTTGGTTGTAAATACTGCAACTGGCTGCGGCTTTACTCCGCAGTATACCGGGCTTCAGGAATTGTATAACAAATACAAGGATCAAGGTCTTGAAATTCTTGATTTTCCATGTAATCAGTTCTTAAATCAGGCGCCTGGTAGTGACGAAGAAATTCACACCTTCTGTACCGGTCGTTTTGGAATTACATTTCCACAATTCGCAAAGATTGATGTAAATGGAAAAAATGAACATCCTCTTTACACTTTCCTCAAAAAACAGCAGGGCGGTAAGCTCGGCAGCAGAATCAAATGGAACTTTACAAAATTCTTAATTGGCCGTGATGGCGCTGTGTTAAAAAGATTTGCTCCGACAGATACGCCGGAGCAAATTGAACAGTTTATTAAAGATTTACTGTAGTTATAAGGACCTTCGGGTCAAGCCCGAAGGTAATACATCGCGTTCTGGCATTGCAACAAAGCCTTCGTCATTACGAACGTAGCGAAGAAATCCATATTGTAGATTGCCACGTCGCTATCGCTCCTCGCAATGACGCATTTTATTCCCAGAACAAATCGTTCAAGGTTACGCCCAATGCCTTACAGATTGCTATGCACAAATTGATTGTAGGATTATAATCTCCCTTTTCAATCGCATTTATTGTCTGACGGCTTACATTAACTGCCTTTGCCAAATCTTCTTGTGACATATCTTTAAGGGCGCGAGCAGATTTTAGTTTAAGATTTTTCATAGCGCACCTCCGGATTATTCGTCATCCTCTTCCTTTTCTGCCTTTCTGGAAATCAACTTTTTAACAAGAAGACTTGCCATTACAATCAGAACAAAAAGACCTGCTGCAAGATTCATAACCCGGTACCAGTCATCATTATCCAAAAAGAATCTGAGAAGCATTGTAATTCCAAGCAAGGTCATAATTATATACCAGGCTTTTGGCATTGGCTTGTTTGGTGCAAAATAAGCATCAAGGAAAATTGAAACCTCTACAAAAACAAGCAAAGCCAGCAATATAATAATTATGCTCAAAATTCCTGGTACTCCAATTACAAGCGGCTCACCTGTAAAAATTTCGATAATGAAAACCACAATTTCACTGCAAATGAAAGTTGCAAAACCACCACAAAAAGCCTTTCCGCGTGCTGCAATCTGGCGCTCATCGTACTCGCACTTTTTCTTACTTGCCTTCTTTACAATCAAAACTACAATTGCTACAAGAGCAAGACCAACTACAAATCCTAATCCCCATGCTAAAGTCATAATAATTCTCCTTTTGAAGCTTCGTCATTCCGAACCTTCGCAGCATAGCTGTATGTTTCGGAATCTCTCGCTTCATTGTTTAATTTAGTTTAGTTTTTCGACTTGCAGGCGTGCACTTCCCGCTTGTCTTTATGTAAAATATACACGACATTTTGTATTGTGTCAAGTATATTTTACAAATTGTTTAAAATATTTTTTTATTTGTCATTTCCGAACTTTTAATATAATTCTCCAACCTTTATGACTTTCCCTGATTTTATTTGTCGGGAATGTCCAAAAAGTATTGTCATGCTGAACTTGTTTCAGCATCTACGCTACATCTAGGTCTTTAGATTCCGAAACAAGTTCGGAATGACACTAGGTTGTAAACTTTTTGGACATTTCCCTTCTATATTACATTTACGAAAATTGATTTCTATATCACTAACTTGACCAACCTTGAATAAATCTTTAATATTTACAGTATGACTAAACAGGCTGACATACTTACTGAATTCCTAGACAAAAAAACTATCGATTCACTTTCCACATTCCTGAATAAGGAAAAAGGTTATGAATCGTCGGCTGATGCAATAGCCATTGCGTTTGGTTTTGGAAAGGGTTTTGCTAAAATGAAAGAAGAAGCTGCTGAAAAACTCGTTTCCAGCTTCAAAAATAATCTAACCCTTTTGGTTCAGAAAACCTGGGTTGAAAAATCAGACATTGCATTAAAAGACCAGCTGCTTTATCAGCTCGATGTATTTTTAAGCAACAAATCATGGAAAGACAATTACGTTCTCTTTTTGCAGTTGATTAATCAGGCTGTATTTTTGATGTTCGGTCAGAATCCGGATACTCCTGATTTTGCAGAATATACTCTCCGCATTGATCCTGAATTCGGAATTTTCTGGTGGTACATTTCAAACCTTCCTCCCAAAACTGAATGGTCAGAAGAAAAATGCCGGTTAGCTATGCTGCTCGGAATGTATTTCCTTGCAAACTACTAAAATTGATTAAGCAGACCGGAGCTTTTAGAGTTCCGGTCTTTTTTTTTCCGGTGGTTGAGTGCCGCGAAGCGGTGTATCGAAACCACCAAGGAGACAACCCTATGAACCTGAAAACCACAACAGATTCCCTGCGTTCTGCCAGCCAGAAGCTTGCTTTGCAGAATGCCAGCGAAAAAAATACCGCACTTGAAGCAGTTGCTGTTGCATTGGATAAAAACCGCGCTTCCATTATTGCAGCAAACAAACTTGATATTGAAACAGCACGCGCAAACGGAATCAGTGAGTCTATAATTGACCGCCTTTTGCTTAATGATAAAAGAATTGACGGAATTATCGAAAGCCTCCGCCTGGTAATTGGACAGACAGACCCTGTTGGCGAAGAGGTTGCCGGCTGGAAAACTCCAAATGGAATGACAATCCGCCAGGTTCGTGTTCCGCTCGGAGTTGTCGCAATTATTTACGAAAACCGTCCGAACGTTACTATAGATGCCTTTAGCCTTGCTTACAAAAGTGGAAACGCAATTTTGCTCCGTGGGTCTTCTTCTTCATATAAATCAAATGTTGAAATTGTTCGTGTAATTCGAGAGGCTCTGGCCGGAGCAAAAGGCGGAGTTCCTGAGGCAATTGAACTGGTAGAAGTTCGCGATCATGACCACAGCGACGTAGATCAGATATTGAACGCAGTTGGTATGATTGACGTATGCCTTCCACGCGGTGGTAAAAAGCTGATTCAAAATGTTGTTCAGAATGCTAAAGTTCCTGTCATTGAAACGGGAAGCGGCGTCTGCCATCTTTATGTTGATGAGTTTGCTGATTTAGAGATGGCTTGCCGAATTGCAGAAAACGCAAAAATTCAGCGCCCGTCGGTTTGCAACGCAATTGAATGCATTGTTGTTCACAACAAGATTGCCGCAGATTTTCTGCCAAAGCTTGAAGCAAAATTTGCCGGCCGCGTAAAGCTTCATGCAGATGAAAGAGCTTTCGACATCTTGAAAAAGGTGGTTTCGATACGTCCTTCGGACTACTCAACCACCGGGACCTCAGCGGTGGTTGAGTGCTCGCGAAGCGAGTGTATCGAAACCACCATCATTCCTGCGACTGAAAATGACTTCGGCAACGAATACCTGGACTACGAATGCTGCATTAAGGTTGTAGACTCAATTGAAGAAGCAATCAGTTACATCAATTCTCATAACACAAAACACAGCGAAAGCATAATTTCTGAAAGCCGCAAGAATACAAGGCTTTTCCAGGCAATGATTGATGCCAGCTGTGTTTATGTAAATGCCAGCACCCGCTTTACAGACGGCGGCGAATTCGGCTTTGGCGCAGAGCTCGGAATCAGCACTCAGAAGCTGCATGCCCGCGGCCCAATGGGAATTAAAGTACTTACAACTACAAAATATTTAATAGATGGAGAAGGACAGGTAAGATAGAAGAACGTCATTGCGAGCAAAGCGAAGCAATCCATTTAATAGATTGCCACGTCGCTAACGCTCCTCGCAATGACGACAGAAAGGAAAATTAAAATGGGAATGATAAACAATAGCTTAAAAAAAGCTCGCAAGATAGTAATTAAGATAGGCAGCAACACTCTTGCAAAGGCCGACGGCACAATCAATGTTGACTTTATGGCAAGCTTTGCTGAACAGTGTACTAACCTCATAAAACAGGGAAAACAGATTATTCTTGTTTCTTCCGGTGCACAGGTTGCGGGAGTTTCTACAACAGAAGAATGGGCCCGCAAAAAGGATGTTCATTATCGCCAGGCACTCTGTGCTATCGGTCAGGTTGAACTTATGCATCAGTGGCGAAAGGCTTTTCAAAAGCAGGAGCTTCATATAGGTCAGCTGCTGCTCACTAAAGATGATTTTGAAAATGAACATCGCAGCCTTAATATTCGCAATACACTTTTTACACTTGTAGACGAAGGTGTTGTACCCATCATTAATGAAAACGACAGCGTAAGCTTCGACGAAATCAAAATCGGTGATAATGATAACCTGAGTGCTCTCACAGCAATTCTCTGGTCTGCTGACCTTTTAATTCTCTTCAGCGACATTGACGGCGTTTATTCTGACAATCCAAAAACAAATCCGAATGCCAAGTTAATTGAAACTGTAGCGTCGATTCCAGAGCTCCGCAAGTCTATTAAGATAGGTGAAACTAACGCCTTTGGTACCGGCGGCATGGAAACAAAACTTCAGGCTGCAGAAAAGGTAACAGAATATGGTATTGAGATGCTGCTCGCAAACGGTGGTAAAGAAAATGCTCTTACCGGACTTTTAGATGAAAGCTCAAAAGCAACATTATTTACAGCAGATTAGGAGGAAATAAATATGAAAATCGGATGTATTGGAACTGGTGCAATGGGTGGCGCAATTATGCGCGCTGTCTGCAAAAAATACGATGTAAGTGAGATTAAAGTTACAGATAAAAATTCTGAAATGGGTAAAGCTTTTGCTGCCGAAACCGGAGCTCAGTTTGTTGCAACTAATCAGGAAGTTCTCGACTGCGATTATATTTTTCTTGCAGTAAAGCCGCAGTTTCTTGGTGATGTGTTTGCTGAAATTGCAGGTAAGATTTCTGCTAAGGCAGTAATCATTTCTATGGCAGCCGGAGTAAAAATTGAAAAGCTGGAAAGCTGGGCTCCAAAAGCTCGCTTTATCCGAATGATGCCTAATGTCTGCGCACAGATTGGCGAAGCTATGACAGCAGTTACTTACGGAGAAAACATTAAATCCGACGAAGCAAAAACTGCCATTGAGATTCTAAGCAGTGCCGGCCGCGTAGAAGTTGTGCCTGAAAAGCTGATGGACTGCGTTACTGCTGTAAGCGGTTCAGGTCCTGCTTTTGTTTTCATGTTTATAGAAGCTTTAGCTGATGCCGCTGTTCGCTGCGGAATGCCACGTGCTCAGGCTTATACTTATGCAGCTCAGACAGTTTACGGTTCTGCCGGAATGGTTCTGGAAAGTGGAAAACATCCTGCCGCTCTTAAGGATATGGTTTGCTCTCCTGCTGGAACTACAATTGAAGGTGTTGCAGCCCTTGAAAGAAATAACTTCCGCAATGCTGTGATTGAAGCAGTAACTGCAGCATGTGACCGCTCTATTGCATTAGGAAAGTAGACTTCAAGTATAGATTGCCACGTCGCTCACTACGTTCGCTCCTCGCAATGACACGCCATACCGTCATTGCGAGCACAGCGAAGCAATCCATAATCGTCATTGCACTTCCTCGCAATAGTCGTCATTGCGAGGACGAAGTCCGAAGCAATCCACAATTATCTTGCTTCTCCGCCATTATTACCTTGCAATAGTTCGGCTTGATTATACTGTCATTGTCGGGCTTGACCCGACAATCTTTTTTGGCTCGCCTGTCAGCAAAATCCTGAGATTCAGTTTTACATAAGCACAAATCTCGCGCACGTAACTGTGAGGAACATAAATTGCCGGGCAGGCAGCCCCAATTCCTTTTATATTTTCAAAGCCCATTCTATAAGCAAGAAGCTCTGCCCTTCTTAAATGATAATGTGTCGAAACCAGAGCTGTAGGTGTATTTAAAATTTCCTGGATTGTTGTACTTTTATATTCTGCAAGAAGCTTAGAACTATATTTTAAATTCTGAATTGTATCCTTTGCCTGATCTTCTACTAAAATTCGCTCCGCCGCTATTCCTCTTTTTACAAGTTGATTTTTAAGTTCCGGAGCTTCGGCATAAGGCAGCCAATGCAGAGTTCCGCCAGAAACAACGCAAACAGCTTCAGGATTTAGTTTCAAATACTCTGCTGTTTTTTCTACACGTGTTAATACAGATTTAGGAAGTTTTCCATCTTTATCTATTCCGCCGCCTAATAAAATAACCTGATCAACTTTTTCATCCGGCTCTAATATTTCAGGCGTCAGAATAAAAATCATATTTATAATTGATATAATAGCTGCTAAAGACACGACGCAAACTACTGTAGTTTTAATCCACTTTTTCCAGGTTTGCCAGAATGAATGGCCTGTTTTAATTCTGTAGATTCCCAGGAAAATCAGATAAGCACCAAGGGCCAGCCATATGTGAGTAAATGAAACTACAATATCAAGAAAGGTTCCCGGATTTATAAATACAAGAATCGCATCATAAGCAACACTTAAAATTCCTAAAATAATTAAAATGATATTCATAAATAAATTCCTTCTCTAATATACCGATGGTTGAGTAACCCAAAGGTCATATCTAAACTCCGGTGGTTGAGTAGCCCGAAGGGCGTATCGAAACCACATTTATCGTCTCACACGGTGGTTTCGATACGATGCTCCGCATCACTCAACCACCGTATAATCCCAGTTGTGTTTAGGATAGCGTCCTTTCATTTCCTTACAGATTTCCACCCAGGCCCCTGTCCAGAAATGTTCAAGATCTTCTGTAACCTGCAGAGGTCTGCTTGCCGGCGACAAAAGCCTTAGTAATACTTTTTTTCCGCATATTTGTGGAGTTGTAAAACAGCCGAATATCCTCTGAATTATGATTTCTATAACCGGCCTGATTTCTGCCTGTTTTTCATATTTTACTTTACAACGATGGCCATTTTCAAGAATTAACTGTTCAGGAGCCTGACGGTCTATTTCTGCCCCATCAAGATACCAGTAAAGTGCATCATAAACTGTAGCAGCCGTTAAAGAAGTCTTTCCTCCCAAAAACGGAAAAAGCCATTCCTGCACAGACGACTTGAGCTGAATTTCAAGGTTTTTAACAGAATTTTCATCAAATTTCGCTGATTTTTGCTGTTTAATAAACTCTGCCCGCAATAATAGACTTTCTATTTTTGAATCTAAAGGGAGGCATTCAAGCCCTTTTTCTTTTATCTGATTAACCCAAGCCTGAGCATAATCACCTTCAGAAACTGGTATTTTCTTAGAAGAAAGAATTATTTCTCCAAAGCATTTTTGCTCAAATTTCTGCAAAGTCGCTTGAGTAAATGAACAAAATTCGCGAATTTCGCAGTGTTTTTCAAGAAATTTGGCAATTTTTGCCTCATCAAGCTCGACTAAATCGAAAATTACTGCTTCTTTGTCTCCTGCCATAACATCTGGGGCTACAAGCCATAACGGAGCTCTTTTATTATAAAGACGCGCCTGTCTTCCGCCTGCAAATTTATATTCCGCAGGCTCAACACCCTGCTCACTCGTACGCTTTGCAAGGCGATCAGGATAACCGCATAATATTAAGAACTCCGGTTTTTCGAGTTCTTTATACCCGCAGCCCTTAAGCCGCTTTTCTAAATCAGAAATAAACCTGTTCTGCAGCTCCGGCGAAGAACGCGAATAAGAACTGAATTGTATTAACAGCTTTCGCCCTTCTGAACTCAATTTACCAACCGAAGCTATGCTGGATTTACCGTCAGTCGCGCCCGTTTCCGCTTCAAATGCCGCAAGAGCAATTCCTGCAAGCCGCGGATGAACTCCGAGCGTCAAAGCTGCTTTTCCCTTTTCTGTAATATGATTATCTTCACGAAGCATTCCAAGCTGGCGAAGTAATTTTGTACTTTCTGCCCATGCAGCAGCAGAAGGCTTATCCAGCCAGTCTATTCCATCGATTGAATAAACTCCACGCTCGCTGCACTCAAGGACAAGCGGTACAAGGTCTGCACGTAAAATCTCCGGTGCAAGCTCTTTGACTCGCGGGTCATGTTTATCCCAAAGGCGGATACAAGTTCCTTCGCAAAGTCTGCCGGCACGGCCCTTTCGCTGCTCGGCGGAAAATTCACTTTCGACCTCGGTGGTTAGTTTTTCCATGCCGGTGTTTATATCCAGGCGGTTAATTCGTGCAAGTCCGCTGTCAATTACAATTGATACGCCGGGCACGGTGAGCGAAGTTTCGGCAATTGCCGAAGAAAGAATTACGCGGCGTTTAGGTTGAGAACTGGCTGAAGTTCCGCGGAACTGTTCGCTGGCGTTACCACAAGGCTGGCTACTAACGGAAGTTCCGCGGGGCAGCTCCGGCGTGATTACTCGCTTTTGCTCTTCCAGTGTAATGCTGGAATGTAATATTAACAGCTCGCGACCGGACTCGAGATTAAATAGACCTGTTTCTAAAAGGGCTTCGTGGGCTTTTCGGATGTCGGAAATACCCGGAAGAAAAACAAGAATGTTATCAGATTGCTGCGGCTTTGCTTTGTCATTCAATAAAACCTCTTTTACGGCACTTACTACAGACTTTCCCGGCTCATAAATCACATTAACCGCAAACTGCCTTCCAGGAATTTTTAATACCGGAGTTTCATTACCCAGATAATTCTGCAACCTGCCGGTATCAATAGTTGCCGACATAATCACCACAAAAAGATCATCACGCAGCTGCATTGCTTCTTTCAGGAAGGCCAGCGCCAAATCAGTATTCACCGATCTCTCATGAAATTCATCAAGAATAACAACATTATAATTCTCAAGCGCAGGATCGTTTTGCAGCTGCCTCACTAAAATGGCCTCTGTCACAACTTCAAGCCGAGTATTTTTACCCGTTTTATTTTCAAGATGAATTTTATAACCTACTTCACCATCGCCTGCCTTTTTTTCATCCCACAATTCACTTATTCGGTTAGCTACACCTAACACCGCAATTCGTCGCGGCTCTGTCATTATAATTTTTCCACTAAAATCATTGAGCAAAGCCAGTGGCAAAACAGTAGATTTTCCGGCAGCAGTTTCTGCTGTCAGAATCAAAAACCGAGACGGAGAATCTTTCAAGGAATCACAAATCTCTTTAAGATAAGGAGTTATAGGAAATTGAGCGATTTTTTTTAAATCGTTATATTCAGAGTTTTGAGTTTGCAACATATTCATTTTTATAATCTTTTTATTTTTTCAAAACAATTATTGTAAGATCATCATTCTGCTCACGATTACCACAGAAAGAATAAATACTGTTAGCAATAAAGCTTACCTGTTCAGCAGCTGACTTATCAAGATTTATTTTTACTGATTCAAGAAGACGTTCTTTTCCGAAGTATTCTTCATTTTCATTTTTGATATCAATTACACCGTCTGAAAAAAGAATAAGCTCATCGCCATCTTCAAAATCATAAAACATTGATTCGTAATAAACAGGAAAACCTGCAATACCAATTGCACCTACAGATTTTTCACCAAGCTTTAAGAAATTACATTCGCCGGTTTTTTTTCTATACAAAATCGGAGCCGGATGTCCCGCATC
Source organism: uncultured Treponema sp. (assembly GCA_947166355.1). GTDB lineage: Bacteria > Spirochaetota > Spirochaetia > Treponematales > Treponemataceae > Treponema_D. The sequence goes on along the minus strand of CAMVDX010000011.1, from coordinate 68,556 downwards.
AACTAATTCAAATTTATCTTCATAAAGTCGAACAAGTGCCCCGGTAAGATAATTCTGAATATCGCCTTTTTCTTCAATTACGCGGTCATTAATTCTATTTACGATTTCCCAAAGCTCGGCATCTTTTTCATTATAAAATTCCTGATGAATAATATTCTTTACAAGCATTGTAACCAGGCCGGAAGAAATACCATGCCCTGAAACATCAAATACGCCAAGCCCGTCAAGCTTTTCACCGGTTTTATAAAAATCATAAAGGTCCCCGGAAACACCAACCATAGGACGGCTGAAATAGGCAACCTCGTATTTTTTTATATCATCAATTTCCTGTCTGAAAAAATTCTGCTGAATAATTGCTGCCATTTTAATTTCATTTTCCAGCGACTCGCTATGAGTTTTCAGATATTTTTCAATACGGTAAACAACGCTTGTATAAATCAAAATCACAAAAACAATCATAAAAACCATAATTGAAATATTCATGCATCGTACTGCAAACAGAATATTTTCTGCGATTTCCATTTGCGGTTCAATTGTTCTACTGGCAAAATAAATATAAATCAGCGAACAAATAATTGTTACAGGAAGTGCATACTTTTTTTTATTTTCAAAAACAAGGAACGGCATAACTCCCAGAAGCAGAATGAAAGAATGAAAACTGCAATATGAACCAAGAAAATAATCTGCAAGCACCTGATGCGTTATGACCTCCAAAGAGGCAAGTCCATAAAGCACAATATATGATTTAAGACGAGGCACTAAAAGCAGTATAATCAAAAATACCGAAATACTTATAAAATTGTAGTAAAACATCGGCATTATTTTGTTTACATAGAAAAAAATACAAATATCAATATGGTACAGCAATGAACAGAGGGCAACAAAAAATGAAACAAGCTTTGCCCGTTGATAAGACGAAGTGAGGCTGTTAATTTCCTTTTTAATTTTTTGTTTGATATTCATTGTTATATTATATAATGGATTCTCTTTTTTTACACGTTATTTTTAAATTACATTTTACCAGATTTTTTATACAGTTTTACCATCCCATTCTTTTGAACGCTCTCTTTCATAACGGATTGCTGCATCAAAGTCCACTTCTGGTGCACAATTTTTTTCCACATTAAGCGCAACTGTATGCAGCCGGCGTATACAATCTGATTTATCTTTATAACCAAGCTTTGATTTTTCTATACTGTCCCGGAGAATGCGAATCGATTCATCGTAAATCTTCAATGGCACAGGAAATGGATGTCCGTCTTTTCCTCCATGAGCAAAGCTGAAACGGGCCGGGTCGGTAAAACGACTCGGAGTTCCATAAATTACTTCGCTGACAAGAGCCAGAGACTGCAGAGTTCTCGGACCAAGCCCCGGCGTAAGCAGAAGCTCTTCAAAGTTCTGCGGTTGAGTCTCGTAAGCCGTAGCTAACACTCCACCAAGCCGCTTAAGATTTACATCCTGTTCCATTACTTCATGATGCGCTGGTAAAATTATAGACCGCCCCTTCTGTTCAATTTCCATTTTGCTCTGCGATACAAGCTCGGGAAACAATTCACCCTGAACATAGGAGGGAGAAGTCTCTCCCTGCGCGCCCACTTCGTTGGTCGCTACCCTCTCTGCGGGGGACACCCCCACAACGCCCCCGTTAACTTTTCCGTCCTGCAATAAAATTATCTGGCTCGCCGGTTTACCAATCTGAGTAATTTCGTTAATAATTCGTTCCGGCTCCTGCCGGCTCATATCGAGAATTGAATTACGGGCTGTATCTGCATGTGAATCCGTAAGGTTTAATATTTTTCCGCGGTTTTCGCCAACAACACCACTGTGAGGTTCTTCAACAAACGAACGTAAGTTAGTTGAACACCAGTGATAACGGCGAGCCTTTTTTTCTGCAGTATTCATCCCCTGCTGCACCACCGCCCAGTTTCCATCACGAGTTAAAACAAAATTATGCTGATATAATTGAAAACCATCTTGAACCGCATTGTTATCTACTTTGGCAACAAGCTTACTGTTGCGGACAAGAGCATTACCATCAAGGCCCTCAGTATCTGCAATTCCAAGAAGTTCATCCGGAGTCATTCGTGAATATTTTCCTCGGCCTCCGCAAACATAAATACCGAGTTCCTTTGCTCTTGGATTCAGACCACGCTTAAGCGCATACATTACACTTGTAGTAATTCCCGAGCTGTGCCAGTCCATTCCCATAACAGCCCCAAATGACTGAAACCACAAAGGGTCGCTAAGACGAACAAGCACTTCATCTGGTCCAAAGTTTTCTACCAGAGACTCTGTTATCAGAGTTCCCAGCACCATCATGCGGTCGGCAAGCCAGCGTGGAACTGTTCCGGTGTGAAGAGGTAAATCTGCGTGTCCGCTATTTCTGATTCCTGGCATTTTTAAAAACCTTTATCCGACGTATTCCGCAATTATGCTCTTTACCGGACCAAGATAAGTTGGTCCAAAAAGATTAAGATGATTTAAAAGCTGATACAGGTTGTAAAGGTCGCGGCGGTTTTCATACCCTGGCTGTAAAGGATTTGCTTCACGGTAAGCCTCATAAAACTCTGGTGGAAAGCCACCAAAAAGCTCTGTCATTGCAAGGTCAGCTTCTGCATGACCAACATAACAGGCAGGATCTATCAGCATTGCATGGCCGTCCAGACCACACATTACGTTTCCACTCCAGAGGTCTCCATGCAAAAGGCTCGGTTTTTTCGGCTCAATAAGAAATTCCTCCAGATGGTCCAAAAGTTTAGTAACTAACTTACGGTCGTTAGTATCAAAATATGCATCTGCAGCCTTAAACTGAGGAGCCAGTCTGTTATCTCGAAAAAATGAAACCCAACTGTCGGCTGGAGTATTTTTCTGCGGTCTTGCTCCAATATAATTATCCTGAAAGAAACCAAATTTTCCGCCATTCTCAAAAAAAACAGAAGTGTCTGCTTTATGCATTGCAGCAAGCTTCTGAGCAAACTCCTGCCAGTAATTTTTCTGCTGTTTTCCGCCTTTTATGAATTTTAATAAAAGAAAACTGTAGCCTACATCTTCGCCATCATCAGTTCCGGTACATATTATGTCTGGAGTATCAATTGCTCCCGTTTTTGCGATAGCGGTAAGCCCTGCTGCTTCAGCCGTAAAAAACGAAGCATTCTGTTTAGCATTGGCTTTCATAAAGATTTTTTTGCCATTGTTAAGAGTAAGTCCATAGGCTTTATTTATGTCGCCGCCATGCAGACGGTCTGTTTCTGCTATTGCGACAGAATTACCATAAAGTGAAACAAGCGCTTCTGCAAGAGAATTATAATTTGGTGGAAGTTTAATATTCATCACTCCATGATAGACAGAAAAACGTGTGATGTCGAGAGGTAATACATGGATTTTAAATATGACATTTTGATGACATATTTAAAATCCTACAAAGAAATATTAAATCTTTTTTAATGGAATTATTATTTCAGTATTTTCATTTACAGAAAATTTATGTTTTTTAAATTTACCAGGAATCCCTTTGCCATCATAATTACTTAAACCTACAGGTTCCTTTGGCATCCCAATAAAGCTTGTATCTAACTTTCCATTATTGTTGATGTCATGAACAAGCATTACAAGATATTCACCATCAGGAACATTTGTTTCAAAAATAACTGTATCAATTTCCGGCTTAAGCCTAACTTCCTGAAAAGCTATTCTCTTATCGTAATTTTCTGATGAATTATAAATTGCCAGAATAATCTGACCTTCCTCTGATGTAATATTTGTAATTTCGACTGTGAGCTTTTTTTCTTCTGCAGCTTCTTCTGCAAATAAAAATATACTGCAAACAATCTGAATTAAAACCATCAAAACAATTTTCTTAAAAGAAAAGTTCTTTTTCATTTTCTATTTCTCCTGTGTAATATTCTTTCCAAACTTTAAAAACGCAATTACTGCAATCACTGCTGTAAAACATACAGCACTATAAGTACTGAATCTTTCTGGAATTCCAAAATATTCTCTTGGAACTAAACCGCTACCTGCTGCACCCAAAAACATCATAAGAAGTGCAACAACTGCGCACCATGCCAGAACTTTATTTCCACTCTTAAATCCGCCCACAGCAATCAAAATCAAAGATACAATTGAAAGCAGAACAACAAGAACTGTAATTACATATACATGTACAAAAGACTGAAAGCTTCCGTCATAACCGCTGCCAGTCAGTGGGAAAAGACTGTAACCTATAGCAGAAATCCAGTGCATTGTTACAAAAAGATAAACTCCCAGACGAAGGATTTTTTCCGAAGCTTCCTTCCACAATTCTTTTGTACAAATGCAGATTAATGTACATGCAACACAAGAAAAGATTCCGTGAATTTTTGTAAGCTCTGATGCTATCAACCGTGAAGGTGCATCTGTAGCTGTCAGGTCACTCACCGCCTGAGCCATCCAGTTGTACCCCGGATAAAATTTTGCACCAATGCAGTCATGAAGCAGATAAAAAACTACATTCAAAATACCACAAACCAGTAACCAGTATCTGAAGTTTTGATTTTTACTTCTTTCCATTTGTCTTTACACCTTTTATTCCATAGAGTCTGCAAAACTCGCTGATAAAATTTTTCATTATATTTTTATCAATGCCTTTTCCAACATCGCTATTCGCATTTTTAAGCTGATTAAGATCACATTCCAGATCAATTATTGAATGAACTGACATGGCAAACGAAACAGCAGCAGCATCTGGATCAGGAAAATCAGCAATCTTTTTTACCTGAAGCGCATAAAAAAGCTTCTTTGTTGCATCAATCATAGCTTTTGTTTCCATTACCATAATTTCAGTTGCGGCAATATCGATTGTTCTCTGAGACATTATGATTTTATAAAATCTGAACATAGCTGGATTTGTACAGAGACTTCGGTAAGCCTCAACCATTTGTGTCAGAATTTTTTCCAGCGGGATCTTATCAGAAAGCGTATCCCAATTTATTTCACCAGCAGCAATATTATGCTTAGCCTGTTCTCGCAAAAATGAATACATTGTTTTTATTATTTCTTCACGTGATTCAAAATGCTTATATAAAGCAGGTTTTGAAATTCCCAGCTTTTCTGCAATCTGATTCATAGAAACTGCTGCCAATCCATTTTCAGATGCAAGCTCTAATGTTGCATTAATAATTTCCGTTTTTCTATCCATATCGCAAAGTTACCTATCGGTAACTATAATACTACCTTATGGTAACTTATGTCAACAACAAAGTTGCCTTATTCTATTCCAATCTATATAACATAATCTTCTAATGACTTATCTGTCACTTTTATGTTAAAATGGTTTCCGTAAAAAAATTTTATAGGAGTATCGTTTATGGAAACTCAGACAAAACAGCGCAACTCGTTTACTAGTTCAATCGGGTTCGTTTTGGCTGCAGCTGGCAGTGCCGTTGGATTAGGAAACATCTGGCGCTTCCCTTATCTTGCTGCAAAAGATGGCGGAGGACTTTTCCTTGTAGTATATCTCGCTCTTGCCCTCACATTTGGTTTTGCACTTTTGATTACAGAAGTTGCAATTGGTAGAAAGACTCAGGAGAGCCCTCTTACTGCTTATTCAAAAATCAGTAAAAAATGGGGCTTCCTCGGAATCTTCTCTTTCGTAGTACCTTTCATTATCTATCCTTACTACTGTGTAATCGGTGGCTGGGTAATGAAGTACATGTTCTGCTATCTTGCCTTCCAGGGCCAGGTTGCTGTTGAAGACGGATTCTTTACAGGCTTTATCACTTCACAGTGGCAGCCGATTTTCTACTGTGCACTTTTTGCAATTCTCTGTTTTATTATCGTTTATAAGGGAGTTGAGCACGGAATTGAGCGCTACTCAAAAATCCTCATGCCTATTCTTTTTGTAATCGTTGTTTTCATTGCTATCTATGCTTTGTTCATCAAACATACTGATGCAAATGGTGTTACACGTACTGGTCTCCAGGGTGCCGCAATTTACTTTATTCCAAACTTTAGCGGCCTTACTTTCAAGGGCTTCCTCACAGTTTGTCTCGATGCAATGGGTCAGCTTTTCTATTCTCTTTCAATCGCAATGGGAATTATGGTTGCTTACGGCTCATACATGAAAAAGGATGAAAACCTCAACAAGTCTGTAAATCAGATTGAAATCTTTGATACTGGTGTTGCAATCCTCGCTGGTATGATGATTATTCCTGCCGTATTTGCCTTCAGCGGAAAAGAAGGAATGTCTGCCGGTCCTGGACTTATGTTCATCACACTTCCAAAGGTATTCAATTCCCTCGGCAAGTTTGGTGATTTCATTGGTTTGATTTTCTTCGTTATGGTAATGTTCGCAGCTCTTACTTCTGCAGTTTCTATTCTCGAAGCTATCACTTCTTCTATGATGGATAAGTTCAAGTGGAGCCGCCGCCGTTCAGCCTTCATTATGGCAGTAAGCACATTCGTTGTTTCTATTATCGTTTGTCTTGGATATAACGTATTCTACTTTGACCTCAAGCTTCCGAACGGTAGTATTGGTCAGATTCTTGATATTCTTGACTACGCAAGTAACAACATCCTTATGCCTATTGTTGGTCTTCTTACCTGTATTCTTATTGGCTGGGTTGCTAAGCCAAAGACTACAATTGATGAAATTACCCTTAACGGTGAACACTTTGTTCGCAAGGGACTTTACGTTGTAATGATTAAGTTCGTTGCACCAATCCTGCTCTTCATCATTCTTTTGACAGGTATGGGAATTATTTAATACATTTGGTGGTTGAGTAGCCACATAGTGGCATATCGAAACCACCTTATTTTTCAAAAAAACTGGTGGTTTCGATATACCTGCCCTGCAGGCACTCAACCACCAGTTTTTTTATTTCTCAGGCTTTAAATATCCGGTTACAAATCTTTCTGTATTGAGATACTTTTTAGCAGCATCTACAATAGCATCCTTTGTAATCCAGTCTGCAGCCTTGCTGCTGTTTGTTGTAAACCACAAAGGCTCGTAAGTAAAGAGTATTTCTGAACTAAAGCGGCTCAGCCACCAGTAGTTGTTTCTCAAAGAAGTTTCAATACCGCGAACATAAGATTCCTTTACCTTCGCAATAATTTCATCAGAAATATTTCCCTTCTGAATTTCTTTGATGGTATCAATTACTGTCGCAGAAAGCTCTTCCTCACGTTCAGGCTCACAGCCAAACTCAACATAAACCTGATAGAAGCGCTCCGGCCAGCCGTCAATAAAGCCGCCGCAGCTTACACCATAAGAACCACTCTTGTCCTCACGGATAACTTCACGAAGACGGATATCGAGCACAGAAGCAAGCTGATTGATAATTGTGCTTTCTTTAAAGCCCTTCTCCATATCCTTAGATTCAGGAAGCTCACCGCCAAAACAGAGGTAAACGTCACCGTTATTATCAATTCCCTTTTCAACAGTTACAGTCTTACTGCTCTTAGGGAACGGGAAGTAAACATATTTTGTTTCTTCAAACTTTTTATTTGTCTTAAGAGTTCCAAGATAAGAAGCACACAAATCAACAAGCACCTCTTCATCAAAATCACCGACAAATACAAACGTAAAGTCAGCAGGATTTCCAAAGCGTTCCTTGAAAACTCTTTCAGCTGTAGCAGCATCAAGCTTGTTTACATAGTCCATGTTCAGCGGAGCATTCCACCAGGACTTGCCATAAATTGCTTCCGTAATCTTTTCAGAATAAATCTGCTGAGGGCGTGCACCATAAGTTTCTGCAACCTGCTTATACTGACCTATCAAAGTTGTCCAGCCGTCCTCAGTAAACTGTGGCTGAGAGAAAACAAGATTTATCATCTGAAGGCTTTCTTCAAGATTATCCTTTGTAGCAGTTCCGCTAAAATATTCTTCTGTATTTCCAAATCCAAAAGATACGCTCAAATTCTTTGTTGTGGCAATTTTCTGAATCTGAGAGTAAGTTTTTCCTCCAAAGCCGGAGAAAATTGCATATTCAACAGCTCTGTTTGCAGAAGGAGCTTCATCTTCTTTCAACTGATAAAGACCGCCCTTACTTCCTGCATAGAATGCAATTGAATCCTTCTGGAAATCAGTTTTCTTTGTGATTATTTTTACACCGTTTTCAAAGGTATACTGAGTTCCGCCCAGTTCCTTGATTGCTTTTTTCTCGGTAACCTTTGCTTTTTCAGAAGGCTTTGCCATGAGTTCACCGTCACCTGCATCATCAACATAAGCTTCCTTTCCGGCATCGCCTTCGTAATTTTTCCAGACATCAAGTATTTCGTTTTCAGCAGGAATTTCAAGAGTCTCTGGACAGAGGACAAACATTGAAGTTCCGCGGGTTGCAAAGCATTTTTTTGCAGCAGCAAGAATTTCTTCGGTTGTAAGTTGATTTATGATTTCTGTCGCAATCTTAAGATTATCATCATCAGAAATATAAATTTTTCCGGTAAGGAAATGATTTACAAGATTGCCTGCATAATTTGCAGAAGCATGATTTTCTTTATTTGCATAGCTCTGCTGAATGTTCATCAGATAAGCCTGCTTTAATCTCTCAAGCTCGGCATCTGTAATTCCAAAGTTCATAAAGCGGTCAAAGGCATCAAGATATGCCTTGAAGGCTTCTGTAAACATTCCAGTCTTTGGATAAAACTGCAATGCGTAAAAATAATTATTATTTGTAAGACTTACACGGCCAATTCCGGCTGCAAGCCATGGAGCATTCGGCTGGTTTGTAAGCTCCTGACATCGCAAATTAAAGGCATCTGTTACAAAGCCAAGTGCATATTCTTCACGGAGATCTTCTACAGTTGAAAAAGCTCCTATATCTTCACTCATCATGTAGATTTCTGCCTGAATGATTGCAAGCTCTTTATCGCGGATAATATCAAGTGTCTTCTCTTTTTTTGCAGGAATCTTAAAGGCTGGAAGCTTTGTCTTTTTATCAGAAGCTGGAATCTCACCCATGATTTCTTTGATGGCATTTTCCAGAACTTCAGTTTCAATATCACCAACGGCTACTACAGCCATGTTTTCAGGTCTGTACCATTTTTTATAAAAGTCCACAATACGTTCAGGAGAAATATTTTTGATTACATCCATATCTCCAATCGGGAGTCGATCCGCATAGCGTGAATCTTTAAACAGAACTGAAATCTCTTTATCAGAAACACGGCCCTGTACACCCTGCATACGCATACGCCATTCTTCAACAATTACACCGCGTTCTTTTTCGATTTCTTCCGGATCAAAGGTTACGGCACTTGCCCAGTCATGAAGAACAAGAAGACTTGTCTTCAGCATTTCCAGATTATCAGCCGGCAGCTCAAGCATATAAACTGTATGCTCAAAACTTGTTTCGGCATTTACTTCCGGACCAAAAGACATACCAATTGATTCAAAATAATCTACAATGGCAGATTTTTCAAAATGCTCAGTTCCGTTGAAGCACATATGCTCAACAAAGTGAGCAATACCCTTTTGGTCATCATCTTCCATACATGAGCCGGCCTTTACAACAAGACGCAGCTGAATGCGGTTTTTTGGTTCGCCATTTTCACGAATAAAATATGACATTCCATTGTCAAGTTTTCCCTGCTTGATGGCAGCTTCCATAACAAGCGGAGTTCCGTTTTTCGTAACCTTAGATGAAGAACATCCTGTTACAAAAAGAACAGAAGTAACAAATGCTGCTGCAAAAAATACAGCAAAAAATCTGTTAAGTTTTTTCATTTCTATCTCCCTTAAAAAAGAAACTTTTATTTAGACAAATTATACAGGAGATGTCATTTTAAATTAACCCTAAAAATGAATTCCCAAAAAAATTAACCAAGGTTATTTAAATTTCGAATATATAAACAGACCTGCAGAGCTGTTCGTATTTCACCATCAGAAAAATCAAAACCAAGAATTTCTTCCATTCGACTGATTCTGTAAAGAATTGTATTTCTGTGCGCATTATTCAATTCCGCAACTTTTAAAACATTTCCGCCGGTTTTAAGATATAAAGCTAGTGTTCTCAAAAAATCTTCTTTTTTATCTGCATCCAGCTCTTCAAGCTTTCCTAGATTTTCATTATAAAAAGTTTTCAGGATTTTCGGATTTTTTACATCAAACAAAATTTTATAAAGTCCAAGATTCTCATAGTAATTTATCTTATCCGGTTCAGAATTAATTTCGAGCGCAATTTTAGCATGTTCATAAATTTCACTAAGCTCTTCCACAGTGCCAGTAGAATCTGAAACTGAAACTATGGAATCCTTAAAATATCTGTCTTCTTTTACCAGCTTAAAAATTTCCTGAATCGCAAAAGGCTCAACATTTTTTAAGATAAAAATCACTTTATGATTATGAATAAAGCTTGCGTAATCTGTCTGCTTCAAACTTATTCTTGCATTAAAATTAAACTGAACATAACGTTTGATTTTTTCAAGATTCTCATTGAATAAAGATTCCTTTAAATCAACAAGCATAATCGTAAAAGTTTTGGCATCGCGGAAAATTGTATTTGCAATCTGGTTTGGATCAAAATCATTTTTTCTGTAAATTGCCTTGTATAAATATCTTTCGATTGTATTCGTGTTCTGATTATCACTTACAATCATATTTCCTATTTCCTGCATCAGATCAATTGTGTGAACTTCCCAAGGCATAGAAAGAAGCGGAAAATCTTTTTCATTACAATAATCAATTACCCTCTGCGGAATTTCTTTTATGTATTTTCCGGTATTTATAATAAGACCGGTTGCATCATGTTTTATAAATTCGTCAATGAACTCTTTTAAAAATATATAAATATAATCATCAGAATGAATTCCCAGATTGTCTTTACTTCTCTCAAAATTAACACCAAGGGTAACAGTCAGCTCCCCGCCTCTTATAAACTCAATTGTTGCAGCATCTTCGGTATAATAAACCCAGCTTACATTTTTCTTAAAGCCTTTTTTTCCTGCCAGAAGCTTAAGCTTAAAAGGAGTTTCTGTAAAATTAAAAATTGTTTGAAGTGAAAGAGCCATAAATCGTTCCTTATAAAAAATCGCCTTATCAGGCAATTTGCACACAAAAAATATTAATATTTGTACTTTTTGTCAATAAATAAAAAATCTTATTGTGATACTTTCAAAGCAACGCCGCTAATTCGGTGTTTATTGTTTTTAGGAGGATTTTATGACAGCAGATGAAATTGCACAAATGCAGACAGAAAATGTTCTGCTTGGCTGGAGTAAACAGGGCGGATTAAATCCGACTGTTGTTGAACGAGCAGAAGGAATTTATATTTATGATTCCGAAGGCAACCGTTATGCAGATATGTCTTCTGAACAGGTAAATGTAAATGCCGGATATGCAAATAAAGAAATGACAGAAGCTATTAAAGCTCAGCTCGATAAATATGCTTATGTTCAGGGTTCCTGGGGTGCAGAACCGCGAGCTAAGCTTGCTAAATCGATTATAGACCGGCTTCCTGACTGTTTTGGTAAAGTCTTTTTTACAAATGGTGGAGCCGACGCAAATGAAAATGCCATCAAAATTGCCCGAATGTATACCGGCCGTTTTAAGGTTATGAGCCAGTACCGTTCTTATCATGGTTCTACCTTTGGTGCTGGAAATCTTACCGGCGAACCGCGTCACTTTGCTCTTGAGCCTGCTATTCCGGGTTTTATTCACTTTCGCGGACCTTACTCTTATCAGGAAAAAATAAAATTTGAATCTGAAGATGCAGAATGTGAATACTATGTTGAAAAGCTCCGTGAGCAGGTAATTTTTGAAGGTGGTGACAGAATTGCCGCTATCATTCTGGAAACTGTTGTCGGCTCAAACGGCATCATCATCTATCCAAAAAATTATCTAAAAGGTGTCCGCAAAATCTGTGATGAATTTGGCATTATGATGATTTGTGATGAAGTTATGGCAGGCTGGTACAGAACCGGAAAAATGTTTGCCTATATGAACTTTGACGTTACTCCAGATATCATCACTTTTGCAAAGGGCGTAAACTCAGGTTATATTCCACTTGGTGGCGCAATCGTAAAAAATGAAATTGCACATTTCTTTGATGACAAATACCTGAGCTGTGGTCTTACTTATTCAGGACATCCGCTTGCCTGTGCTGCCGGAGTTGCCTGTCAGGAATTTTATTTGAAAAACAATATTGAAGAACATGTTCAGAAGGTTGGAAAATATCTAGGACAGAAACTCGAAGAAATTAAGGCAAAACATGAATGCGTTGGTGATGTCCGCTACATCGGTCTGTTCAGTGGAGTTGAACTTGTAAAAGACCGTAAAACACGAGAGCCTCTTGTTCCATGGGGTCAGGATCCGCAGGGCATTATGGGTGCAATCGTAAAGGAATTAAAATGCCGCGGTTTCTTTACCTATTCGCACGAAAACGTAATTATTGTTGCGCCTCCTCTTATCATCACAGAAGCGCAGCTAGACGAAGAACTTTCTAAGCTCGACGAAGTTCTTTCAATCGTAGATGAAAAATATATTTAAAAGTATATTTAGAAAATGGCAGGACTCTTAGCATTTTTCAGGTCCTGTCATTTTCTTTTTTTGGGAGATTATTATGAATTTTTCTTTCACCACAGCGCCAAAAACCTTTTTTGGAGAAGGAGCTTTAGAGTCTGCCAGCAGTGAATTAGCTTCTCTCGGAAAAAAGGCTTTGATTGTAACCGGCAAAATAATTACAAAAACCGGCCTTGCAGATAAAGTTCAGACAACTCTTTCTGATAATGGAATTGAGTCTGTAATTTTTAATGATTTACCTGGCGAACCAACCGACATCATGATTATGAACGGAGTTGAAGTTTTTAAGGCTCAGAAATGTGATTTTATAATCGGACTTGGTGGAGGAACACCGCTTGATACTGCAAAGGCGATTGCCGCAATGTCTGTTCTTCCCGGTAAAATGATTGACTATAAAGGCAAAGAGCTCTCGGGAAATTTTGCTCCGCTCGTTTTAATCCCTACAACAGCGGGAACCGGTTCAGAGGTTACCCGTTATTTTGTTTTCACAAATACTCAAACCAGTGAAAAGCTGCTTTATAAAGGCGATGCACTTTTACCAAAAATTGCAATCATTGACTATACCTACACCATTTCATCTCCGCTCAGCATAACGCTTGCAACCGGAATGGATGCACTTTGCCACGCCATAGAAAGCTATACCTGCCGCAAGGCTAATCCGATTACCGACATGTTCTGTCTTGATGCGGTAAAACGAATTTTCAAATATCTTCCAAAAGCCTGTGCAGACGGGAATGACAAAGAAGCCCGCAAAAATATGAGCTTTGCCGCTTATGAGGCTGGAGTAGCCATTAACGGTTCGCCGACAACAATCATTCACGGAATGAGCCGTCCTATTGGAGCCTGCTTTCATGTTCCTCACGGAATCTCAAATGCCATGCTGGCTGTAGAATGCCTGCGGGCCGTTCTTGACGGATGTTATGAAAAGTTTGCCGCGCTCGGTATTGCCATTGGAGTCGCAAAAGAAAACGACGACCCAAAAACAGGTGCCGAAAAATTCCTTGCAGCCCTGGAAAAACTGACTGTTGAATTAAAGGTACCTACCCTACACGAATATGGTCTGGATCTGGAAAAATTTGCCGCCATGGAAGAAAAAATGGCCGGCGATTCAGTCGCTTCCGGAAGCCCGGCAAACTGCTGGAAGGTTCTCAGCAAAGAAAAGCAGATTGGTATTTATGATATTCTGCGGAAAAAATGAACTGTACAAAATGCACAATAAAAATTTATAAATTTATGCACTTTGTAATATGAATTTATTTTAGGAAATTTTATATTACAGCCAACTAAAACATTAAGTGCAGATTTTGACTTTGGCAAAACTGTTATTCGCTGCCTTCAAGCAGCGCCGCTAATGCGCAGTTTTTATGGGAGAACAAAATGGAGAGTTCAAAGTTTAAGCTGGCTCTGATTCAGATGAATGTAGCTGAAACAAGTGAAGAAAACCTTAAGAATGCAGTTCAGAAAATAACTGAAGCTGCCCTTCAAGGAGCTGACATTGTGGTTCTCCCGGAAATGTTCAGTTGCCCGTATAAGGCTTCTAACTTCCCGGTTTTTGCCCAGAAAGATGGCGAACAAAACTGGAAGCTGCTTTCCGAAACCGCTGCCAAAAATAAGATTTATCTTGTTGCAGGTTCAATGCCTGAACGAGATTCTCAAAATGGTGAAAAGATTTACAACACCTCTTATGTTTTTGACAGAGAAGGAAAGCAGATAGCCAAACACAGAAAAATGCATCTTTTTGACTGTGACATTCCAAGTGTAAACTTTCACGAAAGTGATACCTTGTCTGCAGGCAACGAAGTTACAGTGTTTGACACAGAGTTCGGAAAAATTGGATTAATGATTTGTTTTGATATCCGCTTTCCGGAACTCGCCAGATTAATGACTGACCGTGGAGCAAAAATGATTATTGTTCCGGCAGCCTTTAATATGACAAGCGGACCAAACTGGTGGGAAATAATGTTCCGTACCAGAGCAGCTGATAATCAGCTTGTTATGGCTGGATGTTCACCTGCAAGGAATGAAAAAGCAGGTTATGTCGCCTGGGGACATTCAATTGTAGTTGATTCTTTTGGAAAGATTCTTAATCAGTTGGATGAAAAAGAAGCAGCACTATATCAGGAAATTGATTTAGCCGAAGTTGAAACTTTAAGGCAACAATACAAGATATTAAAGTCGAGAAGACTTGATATATATAAGCTTACTGAAAAATAAAAACAGCAAGCGAAAACTAACACTTGAATCAAAGGCGGTTCAATACATCAAAAAGATGTGTTGGACCGCCTTTTTTTTCTGGAGGTCGAAAATGAAGAGAACATTGGTAAGAATTGCAGCATTGTCTGCAATGTGTGCGATTGCACTGGGGATGACAGGCTGTTCAAAGTCAAAGAAGTCATCAGAAAAGACAATCAAGATTGGTGTGCTTTACAGTACTACAGGTAATTTCAGTATTTCTGAAACTCCTATGTATAATGCATCAAAAATGGCAATTGATGAAATTAATGCGGCTGGCGGTATTAAAGGCGTAAAAATTGAACCGATTTATGTAGACTATAACTCTGATCCTTCTATGGCTTCTGAAAAGGCTCAGCAGTTAATCCTTAAGGATAAGGTTGCCGCGATTATCGGAACAAATGCTTCAAACACAAGACTTGCAGTAATTCCAACAATCGAAAAGTATAACGGACTTCTGGTTTACAACACTTACTATGAAGGAGAAAAGCCTTCTAAGAACCTTTTGTATACTAACACCTGTCCGAACCAGCAGGTTGCCGCCTTCATTCCATGGATGATACAAAATCTTGGAAAGAAGATTTATATAGTTGGTTCAGACTACGAGTTCCCACGTAAATCAATTGCTTTTGCAAAGGAATACATTGCACAGTTTGGTGGAGAAATTGTTGGTGAAGATTATGCGCCAAACGGTGAAACAGATTTCTCTTCAATCGTAAACCGTATTAAGGTTTCTGGTTGTGATGTAGTTTTCAGTGCAGTTGCAGGTAACTCAGCAGTTCCTTTTTATAAGGACTACTCTCAGTACGGAATGAATCCAAAGACAGTTCCAATCTGCGGTATTGCTTCTCACGAAGCTGCAATTAAGTCTGTAGGTGAAAGTGCTGTTGGCTGTTACGCTTCATTTGATTACTTCAACTCAATTGAATCACCTGAAAATAAAGCCTTTATCGAAAAGTACTACAGTCTTTTTGGTGATAGTACAACAGTAACTAATCTTGCAGAAGGTGCTTATCACGGAGTTTATATGCTTGCAAAGGCCATTGAAAATGCAAAATCTTTGAGCACAGAAGACATTATTGCAGCAGCAAGCGGAATGGAATTTGATTCTCCAGCCGGTAAGCTCAGGATGGATCCAGAAAATCATCACTGCTGGTTGAACACATATATAGGACAAGTTCAGGAAGACCTGACTTATAAGGTAGTTGCTGAAAGTGATGGATTGGTCGCTCCAATACCAAACTAATATATACCTTCCCTTGGTGCATTCCGTGAAAACGGAATGCACCTTTCCTAAAAATATTTTTTTTGAGAGGTTGCAGATGAGTCTTTTTATTCAACAGTTATTAAACGGAATCAGTAACTCATCCGTTCTTTTTCTTACCAGCATCGGGCTTGTAATCATCTTTGGTATGATGGATGTAGTAAACAATGCTCACGGTGAATTTATTATGATAGGGGCATACATCACCTGTTTTTCAGTAAATGTCCTTCATCTTCCTTTTGCTCTTGCAGTTGTTCTGGCTGCGATTGTTTCGGCTCTAACTGGAATTGTAATAGAACGTCTTTTTATAAAGAAGCTATATGGTAAGGTTGCAGAAACACTCCTTGTTACCTTCGCTCTGGAATATGTTATTCAACAAATTGTACGAATGATTTTTGGACCAGAAAACAAAACAATGGAAGTACCTGTAAAAGGTCAGTTAGTTATGTCTAACGTTTCAATCCCTTACTACAATATTCTTTTGATAATTATGGCACTTGTAGTTTTGTCGCTCACTCTTCTCCTGTTTTACAAAACATCTTTTGGAATGCAGCTGCGCGCTATCAATCAGAACCGCGATATGACTCAGTGTCTTGGAATAAATGTTTCAAAAATCAATATGTTCACTTTTGCTTATGGAGCTATGCTCGCAGGAATTTCCGGCGCCCTGATTGCCCCTATAAAAAGTGTATATCCTGGAATGGGACCTTCTTACAACGTAGATGGATTCCTTGTTGTAATTCTTGGAGGTCTTAATTCCATCATTGGTTCATTCGCAAGTTCTTTTGTAATCAATGAATCAATAACTTTAATGTCCGGCTATATGAGTCAGATTATTTCTAAGCTTTTAATTTTTGTTGTCATTATTATTGTTGTTCGCTTCAGACCAAATGGTTTGTTTGCATCAAAGGAAAAGAGATAATCAGGAGGTATTGCTATGAGTTTTGAAGAAAGACTAGAAAAGTTGAAGACACCAGGAATTTCTGGAATCAAAAATGTTACTGTTGAAAAATGGATAGCCTACGGACTTTTTCTACTGCTGTTTTTAATTCCAACATTTACATCTTTATATAACCTGCTCGTTTTTGGAAAAATAATTTCCTATATGATTTTTGCTCTGGCGCTCGATATTCTCTGGGGTTATGCCGGCCTAATGAATTTAGGTTTTGCCTTATTCTTTGGTCTTGGCGGTTACGTATTGGGAATTGGTTTGAGCTGTCAGGCAGGGCTGCCGGCATTCATGGAATTCGGCGGACTCACACATATTCCTTTATTCTACAGGCCTCTGCTTAATATTCCATTTGCTGTATTGATGGGACTTATAGTTCCGGCAGTAGTTGCCTTTATTTTAGGTCTTTTCATTTTCTACAGCAAGATTAAAGGCGTTTTTTATAATCTTATAACTCTTGCACTCGTCGCACTATTTGAACTTCTTTTAGCAACAAAGCAAATGTATACAGGCGGTTCCTCGGGAATAAGTGGTATTGGTTTTGGTCTGGAAAAAATTACATTCTTTGGAAAACAGATTGGAATTACAGGCTGGTATTATATTGGTTTTACAGCATTACTTTTGGTTTATTTACTGTGCAGGCTTCTTACAAAAGCAAGATTCGGTTCTGTAATAAAATCTGTCAGAGACAATGAAGCTAGACTTCAGTTCCTTGGTTATAACCCGGCAGTTTTTAAAATTGCAATTTTTACAATTGCTGCTTTCTTTGCAGGCTTTGCCGGAATGATTTATCTGCCAATGACATCTTTCATTTCTATCGAGGCGGCAGGTGTCAGTTTTTCTACAACAATTCTTGTGTGGCTTGCAATCGGCGGAAGAGGAAATCTTACTGGTGCAATGGTTGGTGCCTTACTCGTAAGTTTTTTGCAATCTACTTTATCTGAATTTTTTGGAAACATGTGGCAGCTTGTTTTAGGAATTGTTCTGATTTTGATTGTCTATTTCCTGCCAAAAGGAATTATTGGAACTCTTCAGGATATACAATACAACAAGCGAATAGCAAAAGTCATAGAAGAAGTAAAAACTAAGCAGGGGGCATAATATGGCATATCTTGAACTTAGAGACATTTCTGTCGTTTTTTCAGGCTTTAGGGCTGTAAGTCATGTAAATCTTCAAATTGATGAAGGAGAGCTCCGTGTGTTAATCGGACCTAACGGTGCCGGTAAAACTACAATCATGGATATGATTACCGGAAAGACAAAGCCGACTGAAGGTCACATTTACTTGAACGGTAAAAATATTACTGGTGCAGCTCCTTATAAGATTTCCGAGGTCTACAAAATCGGCCGCAAATTTCAGGGCCCCAATATTTTTGCAAACATGACCGTTTTTGAAAATGTCGAAGTCGCACTACGCGGATACAGCTCACTCATAAAAACTTTTACTTACCGCAGAACCGCCGAAAACGTTTCAAAAATCGAAAACATCCTCAAGCAAATCAATCTTTATGAATACAGAGACATGATTTCTTCTTCCCTTTCCCACGGACAGAGACAGTGGCTTGAAATGGGAATGGTTCTTGCGCAGGATCCGAAAATAATTCTTCTTGATGAACCAACATCAGGAATGACAGCAGACGAAACCTACAAAACTGGCGAAATGATTAAGACCGTAATGAAAGGAAAAACAATACTTGTAATTGAACACGATATTGATTTCGTAAAACAAATTGCAAAAAAAGTTACGGTTTTAAACCATGGTGAAATTCTTGCAGAAGGAACTTATGAAGAAATTACAAATAACCCTAAGGTAATCAGTGTTTATCTTAAGACAGATGATGAACTTAAGCCTAAGGAAGCTACAGCAGAAGAAAAGATTGTTGCAGAAATGAAGCAGAAGCTTACTGCAACGGTTACATCAAAGAAGGAGGCCTGAAAATGTTAGAAGTAAAAGACGCATGTGTAAGCTACGGAAAAAGTCGTGTTGTTAATGGAATCTCTCTAAAAATTGAAAAGCCTCAAACTTATCTTGTACTGGGACGAAACGGTGTCGGTAAAACAACTTTTATGAAAAGTATTATCGGCCTTCTTCCTATGGACTCAGGTTCCATCAGCATTAACAATACTGATATTACAAAATGCAAAGCCTATGAAAGAAGCCAGAAAGGTATAGCTTACGTTCCACAGGGACGCGAAATTATTCCTATGCTAACTGTTAGAGAAAACTTACTGCTTGGTTGTGTTGCACATAAAAAAGTTAACTTCGAAGCCAAGATGGAAGAAGTACTTTCCTATCTTCCAGACCTCACAATACATCTTAAACGACGAGGCGGAGTTCTCTCAGGCGGCCAGCAGCAGCAGCTCGCAATTGCCCGAGCTCTCATGAGCGATCCGCAAATCCTCATTCTCGATGAACCCACCGAAGGTATTCAGCCGAACATCGTCATGGGAATTGCAGATATTCTCAAGCGTTACCAGAAAGCAAAGAATATCACCTTAATAATCGTAGAACAGAACTTACACTTTGCACGCCGAATAGGAGACAATTTTATGATTATCCAGAAAGGACTTTGTGTAAAAGATGGGAGTATTGACCAGCTGACCGACGAAGTTTCTGCAAAGTACATCTCGGTTTAAATGTTAATGATAATTCAGGAGGCAAATATGTCTAACAATTATGTAATTACAATCGCCAGAGGTTTTGGTTCGGGCGGAAAAGAAATAGCTCAAAAGCTTGGAGAAAAGCTTGGCATTCCAGTTTACGAAAAACAGATTCTGGAAATGGCTTCTGCATATTCAGGACTCAGTGAAGAAATGTTTTTACGTGTCGATGAAAAACTTCGTGGAAGTACTGTAACAAATGCTCTAAACAAATTTTCTTTTCCAAAAGAAGTTACTCCACAAAGTAAAAAATTTGAATGTGATATTAATCTTTTTTGCATTCAATCAGAAATAATTAAGGAGCTTGCAAAAAAAGTAAGCTGTATAATTATTGGAAAATGTGCAGATTATGTTCTCAGGGATTTTTATAATGTAGGCAGCTTTTATATTGAAGCGCCTCGCTGGGCATGTCTGGAATCAATTATGTCTAAAATGAATGTTTCAGAAAAAGAAGCAGCTGAATTAATCACTAAAACAGATAAGTATCGTGCTGATTATTATAAATTTTATTCCGGCGGAAACTATTGGACAAATCCAATCAATTATGATTTGACTCTGAACAGTGCAAGAATTGGGCGTAATAAATGTGCAGACGTAATTATTGAAATGATGAAAATTAAATTTGGAGATGATTTTATCAATACCTTCAAAGACAAACTCAAATAATTATTTTTGCCATTGGCAAAACTGCAATTTATGACTCTTGCATAATCGTAACGACAAGTTATAAGGAGAAAATATGTACGAATGTGATTTAAAAAGACTGGATGAAAAAATCAAATCCTTCTCTAAGTTTGGTGATACAGGAAACGGAGGTATAACCCGCTTCAGTCTTTCACCAGCTGCAATCCAGGCAAGAAATGAAATAAAATCCCGCATGACAAAGCTAGGTCTTGATTTTAAAACAGATGATCTTGGAGATATCTATTGTACCCTTCCCGCAACTGAATCCGTTAGTCCTGGCGAAAAAGAACCTGGAATAATTATGTCAGGAAGTCATTGCGATTCTGTACGCCAGGGTGGAAACTTTGATGGTATTCTTGGTGTTCTTTCAGCAATGGAAATGATAGAAACAATAGTTACTCAAAAGATTCCTCATAAACATCCCATTCAACTGGTAGTCTGGACTAACGAAGAAGGTGCATTGTATGAACCGGCTATGATGTGCTCTGGTATTCTCTGCAATAAATTTGATAAAGAAAAAATGTTTCAAAGTCCTGCAAAAGATGGCTCAGGTAAGACTTTTGGACAGGCTCTTAAAAAATCAGGTTTTGAAGGAGATATTACAAATCGTATCAATCCCGCTAAGACCACTGGACTTGTAGAACTTCATATTGAGCAGGGGCCTGTTTTGGAAGAAGGCGGATATGATGTTGGAATTGTAAAAGGCGTAGTTGGAATGATAAATTATGAATTCACTTTTAAGGGACAGGCAGATCATGCAGGAACTTTTCCTATGCCTTACAGAAAAGATGCATTTTTTGCGGCAAGTCAGGCATTGCTTTATCTGCATAAAGAATTTGATAAGCTCGGTGATTCTGATTTAGTTTACACTACAGGAAAAATTTATTGTCATCCGAATATCCATACTGTTATTCCTGATGAGGTAAAATTCTCCCTTGATGTACGTCACGCAAATCCAGAAATCATCAAAAAATGCGTAAGTATAATCAGAAGAATGCCAAAAAACTGGGCTAATTGTGAAATGACTTACAAACCAGATTGGACTCGAGAAACAGTATTATTTAATAAATCATTAGTTGAATATGTTCAAAAAGCATCAGATAACTTGGGTTATAAAAGTCATGTAATGTATTCTGGAGCCGGACACGATGCACAGTATCTGAGTGAGATTGTTCCAACAACCATGATTTTTGTTCCAAGCAAAGGCGGACACAGTCACTGCGAACTTGAATATTCTCCAACTGAATGGTGCTGGAAAGGAACAAATGTACTCTTAAATACAATACTGGAAATTGATAAGCATTAAAGTTTTTCAACCTATCACCCTCGGTAGTCTTTTTACTCGAGGGGTTTATATATCTAACTGTTTTCCGTTTTCTCAATAAAATCTGCTATCTCTTTTATTACAAAATTTCTACGCCCTAAAAGTCCGTGTTCTGTAGGAACTATAAATTTTTTTTGAATTGGATTTTTTTTATTCCCAGACTGTTTATTATTTTTTTCTATCAAATTCCAGAGCGGCAATACCATTTCATTTATCGGCGAAACAGAATCATACTGTCCTCCAAATACTAAAAGATTTTTATCCTTCACCTGATTAAATGCCGCAGGATGACTTATTTCTTCGCGATTTAAAACTACATCTTCATAAATTGCATCAATTCCATCAGACTGTAAAATTTTTCCTTCTTCCAGAAGCGAACGAAAATAACTTTCTTTACTCCTATTCAGATATCGTGTTGGATCATAAGGAGTGAGCATTATAATTCCTTTTACCCATTCAATTTTACGCCCGGCATTCAGAGCCGTATTCGCTCCCATGCTGTGTCCAAGAAGATAAATACTTTGTGGATTCACATTATATTTTTTTGTGAACTCTTCAGAATGAGCATATTCCGCAAGATTCTGAGCATCTTCAATACAATGTGTTATCAAATACTTTCCTTCACTCCCCCATGCTCCACGATGATGCGGTACAATAACAACACAACCAATTCTACAAAGTGCATGGGAAATATCATCATTACGTGCTGTTCCAGGAAATCCATGCAGCATAATTACACAGGGATGTGGTTTTGGAAAATCTAAAGATGGCCACATAATCTCACCATAAATATGTGAGCCGTTACTAACAAAGTCCAGTGTTGTATAATCCGGAAGCGCCGTAGAATCAAGGATTTCAGGATCAGAAAAAAGATATTGAAGTTTTAAATTTGATGACATAACTGCGCCTTCTTTTATAAAAACATTAAATAGCCTGAATATTTACAGCTCAAATTTTTTGAAATCTTAAGTTTAAGAATCCTTTCAAAAAAATACCGCCTCTGATATTTTCTAACCTATTGACTTAGTAGGTATATATTATGTAAACTAACTTAAAGATAATTACCTATTTTGTCAATAGGCAAAAGTCAAATTAATTGGAGGACTCAATGTTTAAAATTTCAACACGCGGACAGTATGCACTCTTGATAATGAGTTATTTAGCAGGTGCAAATCCTGAAAAATATGTTTCACTGAAAACACTTGCTATTCAGCATAAACTTTCAACAAAATATCTGGAACAAATAATGATTCAACTTAGCAAAGCTGGCCTGGTTGCAGCATTACGCGGAACTAACGGTGGCTATAAACTTATCCGTAAACCAGAAAATTATACAGCAGGAGAAATTCTCCGAGTTCTCGAAGGCGACCTTTCCCCAAAAATTTCAATCGACAATCTCGAAGAAAATAACGGAATTAAAAAGTTCTGGGATGATTTTGAACAATCTACGAATAAATACGTCGATTCAGTGACACTTGAAGATATTGCACAAAATGATAAATCATATTCAGAAGCTGACTATATTTATTATATTTAATCTGTTTAAAAAATTGAGATTATATTATGTATTTCGAATTACAGCTTCCTATCATGACTTAGGGTTATAGCTTCCGAACACGGCTTCTGATACAAATATAAACGTATCCAAGGTATTAACTTCACATTAATAACGTTTCTTTATATAATAACATTTATGATTAACGAAGCAGCTTTCAGTAATAAAACAATTTTCTCTTTTGAAGTTTTTCCTCCAAAAAAGAACATGCCCATCGATACAATTTATTCTACACTCGATGAGCTTAAAGGCCTTAAACCGGATTTTATTTCTGTAACCTTTGGAGCCGGCGGCAGTGAGAACTGTAATAATTCTGTAGAGATTGCAAAGCATATCAAAGATGTCTGTGGTGTAGAATCTGTGATTCATATGCCGGTTCTTAATATGACCCGCAAGGACGCTCAGTTTGTTCTGGAACAGTTTCAGCAGGCAGGAATTGACAATATTCTCGCCCTCCGTGGAGATAAAGTTGAAAGCAAAGAACCTGCAAATGAATTTCTTCATGCCAGCGACCTCATTTCGTTTATCAAAGATTTTGACTCAAAACGTACAGACGGAAAACAATTTAAAATTTTCGGAGCCTGTTATCCAGAGCTTCATCCACAGTCAAAAAATGTTTATGAAGATATTGATTATCTGAAAAAGAAAGTTGATGCCGGAGCTTCCCATTTGCTTTCACAATTGTTTTTTGATAATGAACAGTTTTATCGCTTCCTTGAACGCTGCCAGATTAAAGGAATTAATGTTCCAATCGAAGCCGGAATCATGCCGGCAACTAATAAGAAATCAATTGAACGAATGGTAAGCATGACAAATGCCGTGCTTCCAAAAAAGTTTACAGATATGATGGATCGCTATGCTGACCATCCGGATGCAATCCGCGACGCAGGCATTGCCTACGCCATAGACCAGATTGTTGATCTTGTAACTCACGGTGTTTCAGGAATCCACCTTTACACTATGAACAACCCTCTTGTTGCCAAAAAAATTTACGAAGCAACAAAGAGCCTTTTCGACGTTCCGCCGATTATATAGATTGCTTCGCCCCGCTCGCAATGACAAAAAAATCGCTCCTGCAAGACAAAAATGTCATTGCGAGGAGCGAACGCAGTGAGCGACGCGGCAATCTATTATGGCTTACTTCACCAGAGTAACATCAAAACAGATATAAGAATCACCTAGAATTCCAGCCTGTGGAACACCATAGCTGCCATAAGCGAGCTCAGGTGGAATTACCATTTTACGTGTTTCACCATATTTCATTTCCTGAACCATTGCATCAAAGCCCGGAATCATTTGTCCACCAGCTGTTGTAAATTCAATAGGCTCATGTCCCTGTGGATGGAATTCTCTTGATGCATCAAAAATCTGACCATCAGGAAGATATCCTTTATATTCAACAGTAACTTTCTTTCCTTTTCCGCAAACAGAGCCGGAACCCTGCTTGAGAATCTTATAATAAGTTCCGTTGCTTGCTTTTTCACAGCCTTCAATTACTTTTGCAATTGTTTTCTTTGCCATTTCTTCTTTGAAAGTTGCAGCTTTCTTTGCACCTTCAGTCTTAAGCTTATCAAAGCTTGCCTGAGTTACCTTGAATGCCTCAGCTTCTTTTCCCTGACGAACAATTGTAAGAGACT
Source organism: uncultured Treponema sp. (assembly GCA_947166355.1). Lineage (GTDB taxonomy): Bacteria > Spirochaetota > Spirochaetia > Treponematales > Treponemataceae > Treponema_D. The sequence goes on along the minus strand of CAMVDX010000011.1, from coordinate 43,754 downwards.
TAATGGTGTCTCCCTGTGCAACCTTATTTACAACGTCCTGTCCTTCGAGAACTTCACCAAAAATTGTGTGCTTGTAGTTAAGCCAGTCTGTTGGAACATGAGTAATAAAGAACTGACTTCCGTTTGTATTTGCACCGCTGTTTGCCATAGCAAGCTTACCTGGCTTATCAAAAATATATCCTTCAACAAATTCATCAGCGAACTTATAACCAGGACCACCAGTACCATTACCCTGTGGATCACCACCCTGAATCATAAAATCAGCAATTACACGATGAAATTTCAAACCATTATAAAAAGGTTTTCCTTTTGCTGCATCCAGAGTTCCCTCTGCAAGACCAACAAAGTTTGAAACTGTCATAGGTGTTTCTTTGTAAAAAAGGTTAAGAATAATTGTTCCTTTTTCTGTTTCAAGAACGGCAAATACGCCTTCCTTTCCTTTTAATGCTTCCATGTTTTTCCCCTTTGAACCTGCGGCCGTGCAAGTTGTCAATGCTACAAATGCCATAAGTCCTGCAATTATAGTTTTTTTAAGTTTCATTTTTTTTCCTCTTAGAATTGAGTTATAAACCATTTGTAAACAGCATCCATTCGGCTGGACATTGAATCAGTTATCTGACCCTTAATGCCTGGAAATTTTATGCTGTCCAAATCAGTATTCAAATAAAGCAGAAGGTCATCTCCACAATCAATCACAAGAATATTGATAACCATTTTTCCCGGATAGATTGCATTGAAAGGACCGAGTCCCATTTTATCAAGAATTTCAAAACGACAAAGCAAAGTGTCTTCTTTCTGAAAATAAGAAAGCTTATAAGTATTCACACCAAAGCTGTTATCATCCTGAAGACAGTATGAAACCTGGCCGTCTGCATTTCCTGTATTCTGGTCTGCAATTTTTGTTTTGTCACCATTGCCCTTAATCATATAGGCTTTTTCATACAAAACACATTCTTTCTTTTTTGTTGTCGAATAATACATCATTCCCTGCATCTTAGAAACCGAACGCACAACAACTGAAACATCATCAATCGTAATTGTACTTTTTCCGGATTTTCCATTTGCAAGCAAATCATTTTTTGAAAGAAGGTAAAGCCCTTCATAAGTATAAGGGTAATTTTTTTCTTCCTTAACAATCTGGCTTTCGTTTATTTTATCATCATAAACAGACTTTGGAAGAAGCTTAAATCCTTTAGAACCGTCATCCCGATATTCAGAAACAGTACCCTTTGAAATAAGAGCATTATAATACTGAGAACTTACAAGTTCTTTTGCTTTAGCGTTTTCTCCAGAAAAACAAAAGCCTCCGAAAAAAACGCCTGCAACAACGACAGTGGTTAGTTTCCTAACTAACGATAGTTTGTTGTTAAATCTTAATCCCATTAGCGGATTCCTTTATAAAGAACGCGGACCTGCTTAAATACGCCCTCACCTTCACTCTTTGTTTCTACATCTGGAATATCATTCAAAGTTGTATGAATAAGACGGCGCTCAAACGGATTCATCGGCTCAAGCAAAATAGAATTATGTGAAAGTCTAACCTTATCTGCTGTTGTATATGCAAGACGAACAAGTGTCTCCTCACGTCTAATTCTGTAATTTTCTGTATCAAGAATTACGCGAACTTCTTCGTGACCAAGACGGCCAGCGTAAATGTTGGCAAGCAGCTGAAGAGCATCAAGATTCTTACCTTTACGTCCAATAAGAATTGAAGAATAAGAAGAATCAAGACGAATACCAAGCTTCTTTTCCTCTCGGTAAGAAACTTCAATCTTTACATCGTAACCCATTTTTTCAACTACATTCTGGATGAACTCAATGAGCTTCTGCTCAAACTCACCCTGTGGGAGTGGATCTGCAACAAGACGAGAATGCTTTTCTTCAGATGCGCTTCCTGCCCAGCTTGAACTGCCTTCACTATCATCAAGAGTATGAACTCTGATTTTTACATAACCTTTTTTAAAAAGTGAATTTTTCTGTGTTTCAAGAATCTCAACATCAAACTGATCTCTTTCAAGACCAAGCTCGTTTACAGCCATTTCAATAGCTTCTTTTTCAGTTTTTCCTTCAAACTCGTAAGTCATTTTATTTATCTCCTATAATAGTCATCATCACATGTGGTTTCGATACGATAGGTGCTTTTGCACCGTACTACTCCAACCACCGGTGATTGAGTAGCCCGAAGGGCGTATCGAAATCACTTTTTCTTTCCCTTAGCCTTAGGTGGAAGTGTTTTCTGTTCTTTTGCAGTAAATCCAACGTTTTCTTTTTCTGCTCTTTTTTCCTTCATCATCTTGTTGATAATCAACTGCTGGAAAATCTGAAGAACATTACTTGTAAGCCAGTACAACAAAAGTCCAGACGGTGCATTATAGAACATAAAGAAGAACATAAGAGGCATACCGTACATCATAAACTTCATTGTAGTCTGACTCTGACCAGGTGCAGCAGTCTGACCATACTGAGTAATCTTACCAGATAACAACTGAGTTGCCACATAAATTACAGGCAAAAGACGAAGCTGATTTCCAAGAAGCGGAATGTTGAAATTGAAAGTCTTTACAACATCTCCAGTAGAAAGATCTGGAATCCAGTGAGGAATAAACATAGCTCCGCGGAACTCAAAGTAGTTATTGAACAGATTATACATTGCAAAGAGCACGAGGAACTGGAACAACATTGGAAGACATCCGCTTGCAGGATTATAACCAGCCTGCTGATAAAGCTTAGAAGTTTCCTGCTGAAGCTTCTGCTGATCATTCTTATATTTTTCCTGAAGAGCCTTCATTTTTGGCTGAAGCTCCTGCATCTTAAGTGAACCGAGCGACTGCTTTTTAGAAAGCGGGAACATAATCACTTTAAGAAGGATAGTCATAATGATGATTGAAATACCCCAGTTATGAACAAGCTTATTCAAGAACTCAAGCACAACCTTAAGAATCTTTTCAAGCCAGTTAAGCCAGCCGCTTGTCTGTAAAGCCTGACTAACTTTTTTACCACCAAGATTCCAGCCGTTATTTTCTGCAATGTTGTAGCGCTTAAGATCCTTATCATTACGAGGTCCAAAATACATATAGTAAGTATCAGAAATATCAGAACCTGTAAACGCTGTACGACCAATCAAAGCCTGAGCATTTGCATAATTATTTACTTCTACATTAGAAGAATAATGAACTCCACTAATCTTTTCAGCTTCGGCCGGAATTACAAGCTCAACGAAATATTTACCGGCAATACCGCTCCAGATAAAATCCTTTCCATAGTCTTTAAATTGACCATTGCTCAACATAATCTTTTTATATTTCTGACCATTGTAAGCAATGAACTCTCGACGTTCGTAGCGGTTCTGTTTAGGATCATAGTGCGGACCAATCTGTGGAGAAGTTCTGATTGTATAAGAAGTTCCTCCAATATCAAGGCCAGTAGTATCAGCTGTGTGAATTAAAACATCCAGCTTGAAAACATATTCTCCATCCATAAAAGTATAAACCTTACGGAGAGTTGTTTTCTTGCCGCTTACATTCATTGTTTTTGTAAATGTAATTGTTTTATCAGTGATTTCTGTATTGAAGATTTCATCAATGATTTTTGCATCTGCACCGCCAAATGCAATTGCGCAGGTTCTGTTCTTGTTATTGATGTTATCAGAAAGCTGAACAAAATCATTTGTATCCATATCCTTATGGTCGAGCAGCTTATAGCTGATAATATCTCCACCCTTATTTGTAAAGATGGCCTCTACTTTATCAGTTCTAATAGTATATTTCTGCTCAATCAGGGCAGGCTGTTCATTTTCAGAAGCTTCTGTTTCATCTTCTTCCAAATCTGCATCAGCAAAAACTGCTGCATTATCTTCCATACCAGAAAGATCAAGCTCCTGTGGTTCTGCATCATCAGCCTGTTCAGTCTGTACCTGAGCTGCCTGTCTTCCAAAAGCCGGATTTAATCCAGGGAAAAACTTAGGCAAAATCAGATAAGAAGCAATAATTACAAGTGTAGAAAGGACAATCGCCCAAATAGTATTCTTATCCACGTTTTTTGTCTCCTGTGTTGTGTAAACCGCTGTAAGCAGTTTTAAGCGGATAACTTACGAACGTTCGTTAGGGAACTGGGTCGTATCCGCCTTCGTGAAATGGATTGCATTTGAGAACTCGTTTAATTGAAAGTAAAAGACCCTTACCAGGTCCGTATTTTTGAATTGCTTCAAGCGCGTATGCAGAACAAGTGGGAGTAAATCTGCAGGTTGGCCCATGCAATGGCGAAATACAAATTTGATAAGCACGAATTAAAAAACAGAAAAACTTAGTGAAAAATTTTTTAATGGCACTAATAATACGGCCGACCAAAAAATTCAACATAGCCTTATTCCTGAATTAATCCTGCCTTTTGACACAATAAACGAATTTGATCACATCGCGAGTAGAACGAATCATTTCCGGGATATATTAAAAACAACATGTCATATCCGGTGTTCAGATGTGATTTTAGTAATCGATAGACTTCACGGCTGTATCTTTTTGATAAGTTCCTTTCGACCGCGTTACCGTAGCCGCGCATCAAAGGAAAACCGACACGATTCATTCCAAGTCCGTTTTCTAAATAGAAAAGCTTTGCACCCGGAATACTTATCTTTTTTCCGTTTTTAAACAGTTTCTTAAAATCAGCGGGATTCTTTATCCGCTCTTCACGTTTAAAAAATCCCGTTTTTATCAAGTCTGTTTCCATCCCTAAAAAATTAGTACTTCTTCTTTTCGTCAGAAACTGAAAGTTTTGCGCGACCCTTTGCACGTCTGCGAGCCAAAACTTTACGTCCGCCCTTTGTTGCCATACGAGCTCTGAAGCCAAATTTTCTGTTGCGTTTTACTTTGCTTGGTTGATATGTTCTTTTCATGGAACGTACTCCTTATATCAATAATTTTAATTTTCAAAAGAATTCAAAAATAGTAATAAAATATATCATTTATTATCGGAATTGGTCAACATACTCTTGCGAATACTGTCAAATTTAGCAAGAAGCTCAGGAGGCAATGAAGATGACGAATTTTTAGAACCGCTGCTTGCAGCGGCGGAAAAATTTTTAGAATTCTGCTTTTCTGAGCCTCTTGATTTTTTTTCATATTCTGCAAGTTCTTGTTCCTGTCTTTCAAGTGCAGCCGCCTGTTCTTTACGAGATTTTGCAAGCTGTTGTTCATAGGTTTCACTAAGACTTATTTTTTCACCCGCAACCCTAAAAGCAAAAGAACTGATTTTCAATTCTGGCAAATTCATCTTAAGACCATTGATAATAAATTTCTGATACATTCTCAAATACTGTATCCAGCCGGGATGGTCAGTCTCAACTAACAGAACTCCATTTTTCAAATCTATAACCCGTGTATTTCCGGCAAGTCTTTCGCCAATCGGCATTCTTTTTTCGCTATCTTCATTCTCATGTTTTATAGAATGAACACCAGAAACAACTTTTTTCCAGACAGTACAAATTTCATTTGCTTCTGAAGTTCCTATATTGGCTACCTGCATCATAATGTCGGCGGCGGAAATTATTTTTTCATTCATACCATTCACCGTTTTTTATTTTATAAATTTTTGTAGTATCGTGCATATACCTTTCATAAGGTTCGCCCGGTAAAAATGTACAAAAGAGCTGATCATATTCCGGAAGCATTGCTGTTAATTTTGCTCTTTTATCAGGATCCAGTTCAAGAAGAACATCGTCCATTAAAAGTACTGGCCGAAGGCCAGTCGCGCGAGTATAATAAATTGATTGGGCAACCCGCAATAAAAGTGAAATTAAACGACACTGTCCGGTTGAAGCAGTAGGAATAAAAAGATGATGATCCATTACAAAATCTATTCGATCACGGTGCGGGCCGGATAAAGTTGTTTCAAGATTCTTATCTCGTTCACGGTTAGTTATAAGTAAATTTAAAATATCCTGCGAAGCAGGAAAAATTTTTTGACCTTCCAAATCCTGTTCTTTCCACGACGGATGATAACTTATAGAAAGTCCTTCTATGCCTGTAATCTCTGCAAAAACTTTTCCAAAAATTTGATTAAAAAGAAAAACTGCTTTTTTACGTTTTTCCTGAATAATCAAACCGTATTGTGCAAGCTGACTGTCATAAACATCAAGCATATCATACTGATGATTTTTTAAAATTAAATTTCTACTCTTTAAAATTTTTTTGTAATTTCTTAAATCATCAATGTAAGTTGAATCATAAAGTGTAAGTGACTGGTCTATAAAAAATCTGCGTGCCTCCGGTTCGCCGGTTGCAAATCTTAAATCATCATGACAAAAAAGAATGCACGGTATTGTATTAATAAGCTCTTTTCTATCCTGAATTTTTCTTCCGTTTTTTTCTATTCGTTTTTTGTTATTTTCAAAAATTACAGAAATCTTTTGAACATCATCTTCACCTTTTCTGTACATTGAATTAACACTGAAATTTTTTTCACCCTTTTTTACAATCTGACCATCAACATGAGTTCTAAAAGAAATTCCATACGCAGCATAATAAAGTGATTCAAGAATGTTACTCTTGCCCTGCCCGTTTTCACCGACAAAATAGACCTCTCTATTCGAAAGGTCTATCGTATCATTTTTAAGATTTCGGAAATTGTAAAAAGTTTGATATAAAAACGGCATAAATAAATTTACTAACGATAATTAGTAAGATGTCTTAAAATACTACTAGTTTTTGCAAAGCAAAAACTAGTTATTAAAGAAAACTGCAAATGCAGTTTTCTTTAATAGTTCATCGGCATAATTACATGGATGTAATCACTGCCAGCTTCAGAGCGCATAATTACAGCCTTAGTAATATTTGCTTCACCATCATTTGTACTTTCAGAAATATTAAAATCAAAAACAATATTTTCTGAATCAATTACTTTAAGTGGTTCAGTAACATAAGTGAAATTCAAAGCCATAGAAATTGCCTGACCATCATAACGGCAAGGAATCTCTTCATCAGCATTACCAATATCAGATTCAGGAGAAATCAATTTAAGAACACCAGAAGAAATCTTGAAAATAATTCTGCTTACTTTTTTATCAACCATGATTGTTGTTCGTTTAAGAGCAGCATCAAGATCTGCTTTATTTACCATGAAAGATTTTGTAAGACTTTCTGGAATTACCTTCTGGTAGTTAGGGTACTGTCCTTCAATAAGCACAGAAGAAAATTCTACATTTCCAAATTTTACAAAGATTGATTTTTCAACAACTGCAATCTGAATGTTTCCTTCTTCCGGAGCATTCTTAAGAATACAAGAAAGAATTTTTGTAGGAATAATTGCAGGCTGAAAATCAGGAATACTAAATCCTGTTTTGTTATCACAAGATAGACGACGTCCATCTGTAGCAACCATGGTAAGTGTATCTCCATTTTTTACGAAATAAACACCTGTCATAAAATATCTGTTACGATCATCAGAAACTGCAAAAATAGTTTCACGAATCATCTCTTTAAAATCTTTTGAAGGAAGTTCGAAGAAAGGAATATTTTCACTTGTACCAACTTCAGGAAATTTATCACTGGCCTGACTCTTAAGCTGGAACTTAACACGTTTTGCAATCGGCTTAATTGTTACACCAATATCTTCCTGAATGAATTCAATTTCTCCAGAAGGTAAAGAAGAAAGAATGCTCATAAACTTGTCACAGAAAATTGTAGTACGTCCTTCTTCCTGAACATCAACTGGAATAACAGTTGTAAACTTAACTGTTGAATCTGTAGCCTTAATTGTAAGTGAATTATTTTCGGCTATGATTAAGATATTAGAAAGAATTGAAACAGGACTTTTATTAGTAATAATTTCCTGCGCAATTGAAATTTCTTTTATCATTGCGTCTCTGTCGAATGTAAATTTCATTTTTTTTATTCTCCTTATACACCCTGTATATTAATTATAAATTTTTTAAATTTTAGTAGTAGTAATAGTAAGCTATGTTTATACTGTGGAAAACAGATTTATTTCTTTATATTACAAAGATTTAAATTGTTAATAAAATTACTTGTTTTATTAACTTTTTTTCCACATATCCACATTTTAATCCTTTTTTGCTGATTTATCCACTTTAAACCAACAAGTTGGCAACAAATTTTTTATATTTAACGTCATCTTGAATTTAATTCAGGATCTTTATTATAGATTCAGAATAAAGTTCGAAATGACATTTCCTATTTTTTATACTCCTTAATTTCTCTGATATATAATTGTATTTTAGATTCGAGTGAAGAATCAATTTTAATTTGTTCAGCAATTTTATTATAAGCACTCATAATTGTAGAATGATCTTTACCGCCAAATTCATTACCAAGTTCTGTATAAGCTATCTCTGTAAGTTCGCGTGCAATATAAATTGCAATCTGACGTGGAATTACAAATTTCTTATCACGTTTTTTACTTTTCAAATCAGCAACAGAAATCTGATAATTATCTGCAATCACTTTTTGAATTACATCAATTGAAATTGATTCCATTGTTCCAGAACCCATAACGTCTTTTAAAAGATGTTTTGTAATTTCAAGGTCAGGAGTTTTTCCAACAAGATCAGCATAACCAAAAACTTTATTAAGTGCCGCTTCAAGATCACGAACATTAGTTTCAATATTTTTTGCAATATATTCTATGATGTCCTGTGAAAGAGTTTTTCCCATAAGATCAATTTTTTTCTGAAGAATTGCAACACGAGTTTCGTAACTAGGAGGCTGCAAATCAATACAAAGTCCATTAGCAAGACGGCTTACCAGACGTGCTGCCATATTTTTAATTTCTTTAATTGGACGGTCACAGGTAAATACCATCTGAGCTTTCTTTTCATGAAGAGCATTGAAAGTATAGAACAGCTCTTCCTGTGTAGATTCCTTTCCCTGTAAAAAGTGAATATCATCCAAAAGAAGAACATCAAGATTTCTGTATTTATTTTTAAAGGCGTTAGTCTTACCTTCCTTTGTTGAAAAAATAAATTCGTTAGTAAAGGTCTCTGCAGAAACGTAACAGATTTTTAATTTTTCTCCACCGTTGTTATAAATATAATTTCCAATAGCCTGCATCAAGTGAGTCTTACCTAACCCAGAACCACCATAAAGCAAAATTGGGTTGTATTCTTTACCAGGTTTTTTTGCAACAGCAATAGATGCATTATAAGCGAAGTTACTATTATCTCCAGGAATAAAAGTATCAAAAGTATATTCTTCCTGAAGAAGCTGATGTTTTTTAAAACTTGATTTTTTATTTTCAATAACATCAGATTTTGAAGAAGTCGTTTCAGATTCAGTAGATTTTTTTGAAGGCTTTTCAGTATCTGAAGTTTCAGAATTTTTAGTTTCTGAACGTTCTTCCTTTACAACAATACAGTTTAATTTAATATCTTCCTGGCCAGTAATTTCCTTAAGCTTTTTCAGGACAATATCAAAATTTCCTTTTTTCTGCATTGTCTGCTGAAGGAAAGATGAAGCTACAGACACAGTAATAGTGTCGATAGTATCTTCAACATAATTCATATTAAACCAAAGCTTAAATTCATCTTCTTTATTTTGAGATTTATATAAATCATGGAGTACCTTCATTGTGTACTCCCAGGCCTCTTCATAAATTTTTTCTGACATAGTTTTATTATCCTAGAAGTCTGTTTTTTCTTCAAGTGTTTTTAAATTAAGGTGAAATTAAGGTGGGGGAAGTCTCCCCCTCGCTCCAACCGCCTGCGGCGTTTTCCGCTACCCCCTCTCCTAGGGGGACACCCCCTAAAACCCCCTTTTACTAATCTTCGTTAGTTTGCACAATCATTGAATTTTAATTTTTTTTCAGTTAAAATAAATTACTTATATCAATAAAAGGAAAAAATAATGTCAGCAGAATATGGTGCAAGTAACATACAGGTTTTAAAAGGACTTGAAGCAGTTCGTAAGCGACCTGGTATGTATATTGGTTCAACAGGTCCACGCGGACTTCATCACCTTGTTTATGAAACAGTTGATAACTCAATTGATGAAGCAATGGCAGGTTACTGTGATACAATCACAGTTGCACTTGAACGTGATGACATTGTGCGCGTTGTAGATAACGGACGCGGTATACCAGTTGACATTCACCCTACTGAAAAAATTTCTGCTCTCGAACTTGTACTTACCCGACTTCATGCCGGCGGTAAATTTGATAAGGGTTCTTATAAAGTTTCCGGAGGTTTGCATGGTGTTGGTGTTTCCTGCGTTAACGCTTTGTCAGATTGGATGGAAGCAACAGTAAAACGTGACGGCCATATCTATCAGCAGAAATATGAACGTGGTGTTCCAAAAACTAAAGTTGAAGTTATCGGCGATATTCCGGAAAATGAACACGGAACAACAATCCGCTGGAAGGCTGATAAAACAATTTTTACAGAAACAACAACTTATGATTTTGATGTTCTTAAAGACCGTCTTCGCGAGCTCGCTTTTTTGAACAGCGGTGTTGTAATTGTTTTCCGTGATGAACGTCTTGAAAATCCAAAAGAAGAAGTTTTAAAATTCGAAGGCGGTATCAACGAATTCGTAAAAGAAATTGATGAAGGAAAGGCCGTTGTTCCGGCTGACCCGATTTACATCAAAGAAGAAAAAGATGATGTAATTACAGAAATTTCAATGCATTATAATTCAGGATATTCTGAAAACGTACGAACGTTCGTTAATGACATTAATACCCGCGATGGTGGTACTCACCTCGAAGGTTTCCGTTCTGCTGTTCGTTTTGTTTTGAATAAGTTTTTTGAATCAAATGATAAGCTCAAGAAAAATCTTGATAAAGATGAAAAGCTCACTTATGAAGACTTAAGCAGTGGTCTTACAGCTGTAATTTCCATGAAAGTTCCAGAGCCAGAGTTTGAAGGTCAGACAAAGGAAAAACTTGGTAACACAGAAGTCCGTACTATCGTAGATCAGATTGTAAAAGAAAAGCTCACAATTTATTTTGAACAGAATCCTGCAACCCTTGAAGCAATTCTTAAAAAAGCAATTGACGAAGCTAAGGCACGTATTGCAGCTCGCAAAGCAAAAGATAATATGCGCAAAAAGACCATGAGTGATGGTTTTGGTTTACCTGAAAAATTGTCTGACTGTTCAATGAAAAATCCTGAGCTCTGTGAAGTATATATAGTCGAGGGAGACTCTGCGGGTGGTTCTGCAAAGAAAGGCCGTGATCCTAAAACTCAGGCAATTCTTCCGCTTTGGGGAAAAATGCTCAACGTAGAAAAAGTTCGTCCTGAAAAAGTTATGAACAATGATAAGCTTGAACCGGTAATTGCATCACTTGGTGCAGGCTTTGGAAAAGATTTCAATATCGACAAACTCCGCTATCATAAAATCATTATCATGGCCGATGCCGATGTCGACGGTTCACATATTCGCACATTGCTTTTGACTTTCTTCTTCCGCTACATGCCACAGATTATAGAGCATGGTTATGTTTATCTTGCTATGCCTCCGTTGTTCCGAGTTCAGCTTGGAAAGAAAGATCCTGTATATTGTTACAGTGATGCTGAGCGTGATGCTGCTCTTGAAGCTCTCGGCGATCAGCGTGATAAGGCAGATGTACAGCGCTACAAAGGTCTTGGTGAAATGGACGGTAAACAGCTTTGGGAAACAACAATGGATCCGGCTCACCGCAAAATGCGCGTAGTAACAATTCCGGATGCAATGGCAGCTGACAAGATTTTCAGTGTATGTATGGGTGAAGAAGTAGAACCTCGCCGCAAGTTCATCGAAGAAAACTCAAGCTACGCTAATCTGGATATTTAATTTCATTAGTCATTGCGAGGAGCGCAGCGACGAAGCAATCCATAAAAAGGGGCTGTCAACCGACAGTGTTTTTTTTATTAAAGAGCATCTTTATTGTTTTTAAAATCAAAATAAAATAAACTTTCAAAAAAGGAATTTTACCATGCCAAAAATTTTACCACCCATTTTAGAAACAGAAAGACTCATTTTACGACCTCTTACAATCGATGACCTGCAGACAGTTTTCAAATGGACAGGCGACCCTCGTGTAAATAAATACATGATTTACCCTTTGTATAAGTCTGCAGAAGATGGCCGCCAGTGGCTGGAATCTTTATACGAAGATGAAAAGAAACTGGACTACGGTTTTGTCTTAAAATCAACAGGTAAGCTCATAGGAAGCGGTGGACTTTATTATCATGAAGATATTGATGTCTGGAGCATCGGCTACAATATCGCTTACGACCACTGGCATCACGGATATACACCGGAAGCAATTACAAGAATCTTAAAATATGCCCAGGAAAAATATGGAGTTAGAGCTATGGCTGGAACTTTTGCAGTAGACAACAATGGTTCACGCCGCGTTATGGAAAAGTTAGGAATGACTTTTTATGAAGACACAGAGTACTCTAAACTAGACGGCAGCGAAACTTTTAAGGCAAAGACATATCATAAAATATTTTAGCGTCATTACGATGAATTGCAGTAGCCCATCGTCATTGCGAGGAGCAAAGCGACGAAGCAATCCATCATAAATAGATTACTTCGCTACGCTCGTAATGACAAAAAAATTAAGCTCATAATAACAATAAGGTCCAAATATGAAATATTTTCGTGTACACACTTCAGACATTGCATATCTCACTCAACAACCAAGAGGCATTTTTACAACTGTCGGTAAACTTATAGATTCAAAAACTCTCACAGAAGAAGAAACTGCCGAATACTGGAAGCAGCGTGAGTATTTTGAAAGAGTGCTGCCGGTCCCACCATTCTACAAGGACGGAAATCCAGATCATGCAATTACCTGGTTTAAAGATACAGAACAGGGTAGGGATATCTGGAACCAGCTGACTTTTTACCGGCAGATGTGCAGCAAGTATGGTATCCAGCTTTATAAATCAGAAATAGAAGAAATCCCCGGCCAAATCATTTATGAAGATGATTTTCAGATAGCGGTAATAAATTCTACAAACTACCAAGTATTAGTTACGACAGTTAAAGACTAAATCTCCAAAAAATGCTATAATAGTATGATTAATCAAGTAAAGGTGGTTTCGACACGCTCAACCACCGCACAGGATAGCAACAATGGAAGAAATCAAAACAGCCGAAGGTGGCTCTCTCATTAAAATTCCGATTGAGGATGAGGTTAAACAGGCCTATATTGACTACTCAATGTCTGTAATTGTACAGCGCGCTTTGCCGGATGTTCGTGATGGTCTTAAGCCTGTTCACAGACGTATTATGTACGCCATGGATACCCTTCATCTTGCAAGCGGTGGAAAAACAAAAAAATGTGCTACCATCGTTGGTGAAGTTTTGGGACACTACCATCCACACGGAGATGCTTCTGTATATGATGCTCTTGTTCGTCTTGGACAGGATTTTGCTCAGCGTTATACAACAGTAACTCCACAGGGAAACTTTGGTACAATTGCCGGTGACCCTCCTGCTGCCTACCGATACACCGAGGCTAAGATGTCAAAAATCACCGAAGAGATGACCAGCGACATCAACAAAAATACTGTAGACATGATCCGCAACTTTGATGATACCTGCGACGAACCTGCAGTTCTTCCTTCAAAGTTCCCCTTCCTTCTTTGTAACGGTACAACAGGTATTGCCGTTGGTATGGCAACAAACATGCCTACCCACAACCTTCGTGAAGTAGCCGACGCAATCTGTGCTTATATCGATAATCAGGAAATCTCAATTGAAGAACTGATGCATTATATCAAAGGTCCGGATTTTCCGACCGGCGGTATTATTTACGGCACAGCTGGAATCAAAAAAGCATATACAACAGGACGCGGTAAAATTGTTATCCGTTCTAAGTTTACAATTGAAACTGATAAACGCGGTAAGGAATCAATCGTATTTACAGAAGTTCCTTACGGTGTAAATACAACAAACATTATCCGCCGTATCAAGGAGCTTGTCCGCGATAAGCAGATTGACGGTGTAGTTAATGCCAACGATGAATCTTCTGACCGTTCTGGTATGCGCCTTGTAGTTGATTTGAAAAAAGGTGCAATCACAAAGATTGTTCTTAATCAGCTTTTTGCAAAAACAGATTTGCAGTCAAACTTTGGTGTAATAAATCTTGCCCTTGTTCCTCAGGTAAAAGAGGGGGCAGCTCCTCGTTATGATGAGCCGGGCATGCTTACCTTGCCGGCAACATATCTTAAGCCGGAAGTTTTGACTTTGAAGCAGCTGATTCAGCACTTTGTAAATCACCGCGATGAAGTTATTACCCGCCGTACTATTTATGATTTGAAAGTTGCTAAGCACCGCATGCACATCTTGGAAGCTCTGATTACTGCAATCAATAACATTGATGAAGTTATCCAGATTATCAAGTCTTCTGAAAATACTGAGGATGCAAAGCTCAAGCTTGAGAAGCGCTTTAATTTTGATGATGAGCAGGCACAGGCAATTGTTGATATGCAGCTCAAGCGCCTCACACATTTGCTCATCGAAGATCTTCAGAAAGAAATTAAAGAGCTCCAGGCTCTTATTGATTACCTGGAAGGTTTGTTAGCTGACCATAACAAGATTCTTAATCTTATAAAAGATGAGACTCGCGGTCTTGCAGAAAAGTATGGTGATGACCGCCGTACAGAAATTGTTGCCAGCGAAGTTGAACAGATTAATGTTGAAGATATGATTAAAGATGAGGACATGGTTGTTATGATTTCCCGCATGGGTTACATCAAGCGTGTTCCAGCTGATAAGTATAAGAAGCAGGGTAGGGGAGGAACCGGAAGCAACGGTACAAACCTTCTTGATGATGACTACGTAAATCAGCTCTTTATTGGTTCTACAAAGGAAATCTTGTTATTCATAACTAACTTGGGCCGTGCTTACTGGATGAAGATTCATGAGATTCCGGAAAGTGAAAAGGCCGCCCGTGGTGCTCATATCAAGGGACTCCTTCAGGTTGGTCCGGATGAAGAAATTACAACAGTTGTTTCACTTAAGGAATTCTCAGATGATCTCTTCCTCTTTATGACAACTGCTCAGGGTGTTGTAAAGAAGGTTCGCTCTACAGAGTTCCAGAACGCTAAGACACGCGGTATCATCGGAATCAAGCTTAATGATAACGACAAGCTGATTAGCGCAATTCCAACAACTGGTGACTGCGAAGTTATGTTGATTTCCCGCCGCGGTAAAGCTCTCCGTATCACAGAAGATTCGGTTCGTCTCATGGGACGTGCAAGCTGCGGTATTAAGGGAATGAAGCTTTCTGAAGGTGATGAGATAGCCGCAGCTGTAAAAGTTGAAAAAGATGCAAATATGATTTTGCTGACAGAGAAGGGTGTAGGAAAGAGAATTTCTTTCGACCTCTATTCTGTACATGGCCGCGGAACAGGCGGACAGAGAATCTTTGGAAACACAGAATCTAAAGGCGAAATCATTGGAGCTATCAACGTTAAAGATAAAGATGAAGTTGTCTGCATGACAAGCCAGGGAAAGACACTGCGCTTTAAGGCAACAGATATTAAGGAACAGGGAACAGGAGCAAGCGGTGTAAACGTAGTTCGTGTTACTGAGCCAGACTTCATCGTAGGACTGGACAAAGTTCAGGCTGATGATGACTAAAATCGAAGAACCGTTAAAAAACGGGCTGCGACAGCGGGCCGGTTTAGGTTCATCGAAAGAACGTCTCAGAGGCAAGCTGTGCTTGCCGACTGTAATAAAGAACACACATCTAGTATTTGGATTCCAAAACAAGTTAGGAATGACACTAGATGTAGATAACTAACGAAAGTTAGTTATAACAACTAACAATCGTTAGTTAGAAAAATAATAAAATCTTATTGACAAAATAAAAAATATATTAAATAATAAATATAAGGGAACGAGCTAAATATTGAAAAGTTTTTTAGTTCAAGGGTGATCGATTACATCAGGCAAAGAAGGGCTAACCGAGTTTCGGTTAGCCTTTTTTTCACGTGAAACAAAAACAAAGTTATCCACATAATCTACAAGTTATCCACATTTTAAAATCAAAATGTGGATAACTTTGTTTTTCAATTTAATTAAAAAAAATCGTCAATTTCCTATGATTAAAATACAAAATTTTTTTTTGGAATAACAAAAATCAAAACAATGTATTTTAACATAATTAAAAATTGAATATTTTGTTTCACGTGGAACATAGTAAAAACTCATTTTTTTTCAATACTCGCAAATTTCACATAATAACTAAATCTTTATAAAATCATTTTTATGTTTCACGTGAAACAAACATTGTTATGAATTACGAATAGAGTAGAGGACAGGAAAACTAAGATATAATTTTTGTATTGTTTCACATGAAACACTTTCAGTAAAATCAAAGAGTTGGTTTTCAAATTTTAATAAAAGTTAGAAACTTTGTTTCACAAATAGGATTCTGAAATATGTGTGTTTGTTTTATTTGATATTCCAACAATTAAAATTTTTAAGCTTTTGTATAATGTACCTGGAATATTAAAACTACAATAGAATTATTTTAAGAATGCAGCACAAATTGTTTCATGTGAAACATAAATGATAAAAAGATTAGGTACCTTAATTATGGATAATAAGTTATTAAAGATATGAAAATAATATCTGTTTCACGTGAAACTCAAGGTAGATTTTTGTATGATTTTGCTTTGCAGATAAAGCGCAGCCAGATATGCTTATAATTTGATTTATGGAAGAATAATACATAAATATTGTTTCATGTGAAACATTATATGAAAATTTAAACAAACTTCTGTTAGTTTGTTTAAAAAACTAATAAATGGTCGTTAACTTTAAAACTTTACGACCGTTTGTTTGTTGAAATGGATTGCTTCGCTTTTAGCTCGCAATGACGTGAATTTTATGATATTCATCACTGTGAAGAAATATTGTGTAGATTGCTTCGCTTTCAGCTCGCAATGACGTGAATTTTACGATATTCATCATTGTAAAGAAATGTTGTGTAGATTACTTTGCTTTCAGCTCGCAATGGAGTGAATTTTATGATATTCATCATTGTGAAGGAATGTTGTGTAGATTGCTTCGCTTTCAGCACGCAATGACGTTAATTTTATGATATTCATCATTGTGAAGAAATACTGTATGGATTGCTTGGCTTTCAGCTCGCAATGGACTGAATTTTATGATATTCATCATTGTGAAGAAATGTTGTATGGATTGCTTCGTTTTCAGCACGCAATGACGTGAATTTTACGATATTAATCATTGTGAAAAGATGTTGTATTGATTCCTTTGTTATAGCTTGCAATGATGGTGATTTTTCAAGATATTTGTCATTGCGAGAACTCTGAGCGAAGCGAAGAGGACGTGGCAATCTATTTTAATACTTTTTCTCTTAATTCAAAGCGTCCTTTTCGCCATTCTGCATAGCCTGTAATGGAATATCCGGTTTTATCATAAAGTTTTCTGGAATAAGGATTTTTTGTAAAGCAATCCAGACGAATAGAGTCATATCCGTCCTTTTTACATAATTTTTCAATATATTCCATAGTTTGTCCGGCAATTCCCTGGTTCTGGAATAAAGGATTCACGCAAAGCCTGTGAATTATACAGAATCTGGCATCCGGGCAAATCCAGCTGGCATTATTGTATTCTTCATCACATTCTTCATTCAAAACAAAGCAAACAGCTATTTTATTATCAATTTCGCCAATATACATCTGATTCAGTAATATATCCTGACGCAGCGTCTCTTTGTCTGGATATATTTCATCCCATTGGTGGATTCCCTGCTTTTCCATGTTTTCTATAGCCGCTGAATACATATCAAATATCATATCCAGCTGATTTATATTAGCTTTAAAGTATTTCAAGATTAAACTCCTTAAATGTTACTTGTCCGCCAGTTTTTTCGGTTGAATAGCAGAATAATGCAAATCTTACACCAACAAACTGATCCAGAGTATAACGAAGCTTTACTGGTGCTCCAAAAGCTTCAAAATCATCATTTTTATCAAGAATATCACAATATGCAAACTGAACCTGCTCTTTTGTGTGTTCCAGATTAAAAGTTGCTTTTAATTTGAGCTTTGGGGATGAAAGTTCTTTTTCAGTGGTAATTACAGGCTCTTCATCATCAAAGACTCCCATGCTCCAGGGTGTATATGGAATCTTGTGTTCAGCAGTAATAAGCTTGTATTTACCATCCTTTTTTGTTATTCCGATAAATCCATATTCGCCTTCGAGTGCGCAAAGGCCTGCAATATCTCCATCATTCAGTTTTGAAGCATCAATTTCTACACTTCCTGCACAATGTTCTGTAAAAGTTCTTTGCGTAAGGGTATTTGCTGCCTGAACTATATTTTTGCAGATTTTATCAGTTTTTACAGTGAAAGTATCAGATTCAAGCTTCACAAGAGCCTTATTCGGAATATGATTCCATTGCCAGGCCGGATTTGTAAAATCATTGCTGTAAAGTGGCTTATACTGATAATCCGGGCGCAGATCCGGAACATTTACTTCTTTTGGTGCAAAGCCGGCTGCTCCAAATACAGGAAAGTCATCTACAAACTTTACAGGCACTAAAACCGGGATTCTTCCCAATGCTCCGTGGTCTTGGAATACTATTGAGTACCATTTTCCATCCGGTGTCTGAACAATTCCTCCTTGGGCAGTTCCGCTGTTCCATCCGGCTAAATCTGAGCATAAAACATCCTTTCCTGCATAAAGTCCGTCAATTTTATCAGAAACATAGCAGGCTTCTGTACGCATCTTTCCTTTTGGCATATGAATAAAGAAGATGTAGTATTTTCCGTTAATCTTATAAATATGACTTCCTTCATAGCCTAAAATCACATTTTCGGGATTATCCTGAATTATTACTTTATTAATTCCTCCAGCTTTAGGGCCAGACAGATCTGGCTCCATTTCTGTGAGAGTTATATTCATATTTCCGCTTACACAATAAACCTTACCATCGTCATCAAAAAGCAGTGACATATCGTGATAAAAGCCTTTTATCTCGGAACGCTGCCAGGGGCCTTCAATTTTGTCTGCAGTAAAGAGAAATGTTTTCCCAAGGTCATTTGCCACAAAGCTGATATAGAATTTGCCATTGTGATGACGGATACAGGCAGCCCACATTCCTTTTCCGTAGGCTCCCTTATTGTCGGCCAGTGTTTCTTTTTCTGTGGCTTCCAGCTCGTCGTAAATATAAGCTGCATGTTCCCAGTCAACAAGATTGTGAGAACGCAGAATTACGCAGCCCGGCATAAAGTGCATTGTGGTGCTGACCATATAGTAGGTATCGTCTACACGGATGATGTCAGGATCAGGGAAGTCTGCGGGGATTATATAAGATGATGATTTTTTCATAGGGATTGAATTTGTTTCTTCAGGATTTGTAGGGATATTTTCCATTTTCTGATTCCTTACGATTGTTAGTATGATTGAAAGAGAGATAAGCAAAATTATAACTAACAGTCGGTAGTTTAAAGTTGTTTTTTCATTATTTATTAAAAAGAATACTGTTAAATTAAAAACTTGTAAACTTACTAACGTTAGTTTATTATTAAAGTATAAATAAATAATTAAAAAGAGGTTGTTTATGAATAGAAAAAGTTTAATAGTCCTTATCTTAATGCTGGGTTCTATTGTATTTGCAAATGATTGGGATGTTGAAGAGAAGCCATATGAGCAATATTTTTGTTATGTAATAACCGATGCTCCAGAAAAATATAAGAACCTTACTGGTACTATGGTTTTTGCATGGATATCTCGTTCAAGTTATAGAAATTTATATGAATCATCCTGTAAAGAGGGAATTATAGAATTTCTTAAAAATGAAGATTTTAATATTGCTATAGATCCGAATTATAAAGTTGAAGCTGCATTTCTTTCTGTATCATTTATGGAAAAATATTTTTCGCAATTATTGAATGTCAATATTTCTGTTTCAAAAGAAGATCTGGATTTTATCTGGGAAAACCTTAGTACTAAATATGCAGGCTTTTCTGATATGAAGAAAAAAGGTTTTAATAAAAAACAATTTTATAAAATTAAAAATACATCAGAGTTAAAAAAATTATTGGATAAATGTGTGGAAGATTGTCATTTCCAGATACGAGTAAGAGAGTTTTCATATGATCAGAAAACAGCATATGATGAGGGCAGTAAAAAGAGTAATGATCCTTCAGATACATATTTTGAAAAAGAAACCTCGAATGCTTATTACGTACGTTTTACAAATTGTACAGCAGACAATACTGCATATTTTCAAAATTTACCTGCAGTTAGTTTTTTTGGAAAAGATAAAGATTTTATAATTCTTGATGCACGATCTAATTCTGGAGGTTCTGAATTACCACAGCTTCATTTAAGAAAAAGTCTGGATAATATTAAATATAAAGGAACCGTAATTGTTCTGCAGGATAACTGGAGTTTCAGTTCCGGTGAAGTATGGCATACTTTTGGTGTAGATGGATTAAAATTAAAGTGCCTGCTTGTAGGAACACATTCAGGCGGAATGCAAAATTATGGAAACTGTCAGTCTTATTATAATGAAGAATTAAATGTTGCAATGTATTTTGGTTCCACAAATTTCAGGAAATATCTTTCTGCAAACTATCTTGGGGATGGTAAAGGTTACGAGCCTGATATCTGGGCAACAACTGAGACTATGAAAGCTACACTGGAAGGCCTGGGCGTTGACCTGACGGGTATAGACTTCCAGTAGTTAGTTTTCAATTATTTTATTGTCTGCAGATTTTCTCTAATCGTGAAACATCTTCTGCAATAAAGTCGGCTCCGGATTCTTCGAGTTCTTCTCGGCTTCCATAGCCAAAGAGAACTCCACAGGATTTGAGGCCGACTTTTTTTGCGCCCAGAATGTCGTGCTTGCGGTCCCCAATCATCAGGATTTTTGATTTATCTGATATGTGATTGCGCTCGATTGCGTAAGCTATAACTTGGTCTTTTTTACTGCGGCTTTCATCCATGAGGCTGCCGCAGACATTCTCGAAATATTGTACAAGGCCGAAATGTTCAATAATACGTACGGAATACTCTTCCGGTTTTGAGGTAGCCACGACTAACTTCTTACCTGCCTGTTTAAGCCCAGCCAGGAGCTCCGGGATTCCAGGGTAAACTGAATTTTCGAGCAGGCCTTTTGTAGCAAAATATTCTCTGTATTTTTTTACACCTTCTGCTGCTTTTTCATCATCAAAGCCAAATTGAGTCTTAAAAGTATCAGGCAGTGGCGGACCGATAAATGTACAAAGAGTTTCGTAGGAAGGGATTTCGATTCCAAAATATTTTAGTGCGTGAATAAAAGAATTTGTAATTCCCTGGGCTGGGTCAGTGAGTGTTCCGTCGAGATCAAATAAAAGATAATCAAACATAAGGCATTATAAAAAGAGAGTGATTTGTGGGTCAAGGGTGTCATTAAGTAATAAGGGCTTCCGCATTATAAAAGAATTACGTAATCTTGGCGCGAGGGAGCGGGGCGTGGTACAAAAACACTCTTTTTGTGGCTGCCGCGTAAGCGGCAGGTGTAATAGTTTCTATACCACAAAAAGCGTGTAGCGCATTATTGCGCGGTTTTGGACCACGCAGCCGCGACCGGGAGCCATGTTTTCTCAATTTTTTTTATAATGCGGAACCCCTGGTGAAGTAATGTATAAAATGGATTGCTTCGTCGCTTCGCTCCTCGCAATGACGGAAACTTGTTGTATTTGCTTTTTGTTGCGACGAGTTTGATGGTACTTCGTAATGAAAGAAATGTGTTGTAATCTATTATATCATTCTGATATTATTAAATTTATGGACTTTTCTAAAAAACCGCTTAAGATATTTTTCTCTTATTATAAACCTCATATCAGGCTTTTTATTGCAGATATGCTTTGTGCATTTTTTATGGCTGCTATTGATGTTGCCTTTCCAATGTTTTCTCGTTATGCACTCAATACGCTGATTCCAAATCATCAGTTGAAAACCTTTTTGACTCTGGTTGGTATTCTGCTTTTAGGTTTTTGTATTCATAAAATGTGTAACTGGTTTGTCGCTTATTGGGGACACGTTTTTGGAAACCGCGTTGAACAGGATATGAGACGAGATGTTTTTGATCATCTGGAAGAATTGCCATTCAGTTTTTATGATACAAATCGCACAGGAAAAATCATGTCGCGCGCAACGACAGATCTTTTTGAAATTACAGAGCTTGCTCATCATGGCCCGGAAGATTTTTCCATTGCCATGCTCAATCTCATCGGTTCCTTTATTCTTCTGCTGACAATCAGATGGGAGCTGGCAATAATCGTTTTCATTATGCTGCCTGCTATCTTCTTTATTGTTTTTACTTCCCGTCGTAATCTTTCTAAGGCTTCTGCAAAGGTAAAAGAAACAACAGCAGAAGTAAATGCCAGCCTTGAATCAAGCATTTCTGGTATTCGTGTTACAAAGGGTTTTGTCAACGAAGATTATGAGAGAGCCCGTTTTGATGTTTATAACAAGCAGTATAGTGCTGCTAAGCAGGGGCGCTTCCGTTACATGGCAAGCTTCTTTTCAAATATTGAATTCTGTAATAATCTGCTTTCTCTTCTTACACTTGCAGTGGGCGGTTATTTTATTATGAAGGGAAAAATGACGCTGCCAGACTTAGTTGCGGCTAACTTATTTGTTGCGAGCTTTGTTGGACCTATTAAAAAATTAAATAATTTTGTAGAACAGTTTGCTACAGGCATGGCCGGTTTCAACAGATTTATAGAAATCATGAGGACTGAGCCAGAGCCTGAGGATAGTCCGGATGCTGTAGAGATTCTTTCAGCACGCGGTAATATCAGCTTTAAGAATGTTGATTTTTCTTATACTCCTGATTTTCCTGTTTTGAAAAATATAAATCTTGATATTCATTCAGGTGAAAAGTTTGCTCTTGTTGGGGCCAGCGGTGGAGGAAAATCAACGATTTGTAATTTGATTCCACGCTTTTATGAAATTACCGGCGGTTCAATCAGTCTTGATGGAATTGATATTCATAAAATAAAAAAACATTCATTACGTAGTCAGATTGGAATTGTACAGCAGGATGTATTTTTGTTTGCCGGAACAATTCGTGAAAATATTGCTTATGGAAAGCCAGATGCTACGGATGAAGAAATAATTCTTGCTGCTAAACGTGCCGAAATCCACGACGACATTATGCTCATGCCTAACGGCTACGATTCTGTGGTGGGTGAGCGGGGAATTAAGTTAAGCGGCGGTCAGAAACAGAGAGTTTCAATTGCACGCTGCTTTCTCAAAAATCCGCCGATTCTAATACTTGATGAAGCAACCTCTGCTCTTGATACTGCAACAGAAATAAAGATTCAGCATTCATTTGATGAACTTTCCAAAGGACGCACAACTTTAGTAATAGCACATCGTCTTTCAACAATTAAAAATGCAGATAAAATTGCTGTTGTAAATGACCATGGAATAGTCGAGCTTGGTACTCATGAAGAGCTTATGGCAAAAAAGGGTGAGTACTATAAATTACAGAGTGTTCAGATAGCTGAGTAATTAAATCAACTTACAAAAATAATTCTGCAATAAATACAACAGCACAGCAGGTACAGGCAACAGGGAAAAGTCCAAGTCCTATATAAGATAAAATAATTCCAACAGCAAGTGCGATTATGCCTGCAATAGGAGACTGTGTAGCTTCTATGATTGAAGGGAATGTCATTACGGCAAGAGTTATGTAAGGTACATAATACAAAAAAGATTTTATAAAGCGATTTTTGATTGGCTTACGAATTAATGTAAGAGGAAGAACTCGAATTAAATAAGAAACAAAAAAAGCTGTAAAAATAGATAAATAAATATATGAATTCATAATTTAATCTCCATAAAGGTGATTTCGAAATGTCATTCAGACTACTCAGTCATCGGATTATTGTTTGAATTAGATTCAATCACTGAATTATTGTTATCATCAGGAATCGGTTTAATTAAAGCAACAATACTTGAAATTACAACTGTAAGAATAATGGTTCTTGTTCCGCCTGAAAGTTGACTAACTAACGGTAGTTTGGTACATGCAAAGCTTGCTGCAAAACTAACAAGAACAGAAATCATAATTACAAGATTTTCTTTTGCTGGTGGAACAATAATTGCAAGGAACATTCCGTAGAGTGCAACAGAAAGTGCGCTCACAATGCGGGCTGGTAAAAAATTTCCTGCAATAATTCCAAGTGAAGTTCCAATACTCCAGAGTGGAACTGCAACAAGAATAGCACCATAGTTATATATGGGATTAATGTATCCGGGGCGTGCAATCGTAATTCCAAAGATTTCATCTGTTACGCCAAAGCCTATAAAGAAGCGATGCATTAATGAAGTTTTTGGATCAAAACGCTGGGTAAGAGCTGTACTCATTAAGAGATAGCGTGCATTTACAACAAGTGTAATTAAAGCAATTTCAACAAAAGAAGCAGCAGTTTGGATAGAAGTAAAAAGGGCATATTCACCGGCGGAAGCTACACAGAAGAAGCTTGCTATAAATCCCTGAAAGGGGGTAAGGCCGGCATTACGGGCAACAATTCCAAGAGAAAAGGCTACTGCAAAATATCCGAGGCCAATAGGGAGGCCGTCACGCATGCCTTCGAGAAAGACTTTATTTTTCATAGTTATTCCAATAATGTAGATTGCTTCGTCGCTTCGCTCCTCGCAATGACAGCTATCGCTGAGATTCTTGCAATGACGGTTGTCTTTTGCTCCTCTCAAGGACAGTTATCTTTACGTATCGCGCAATGACGAAAAAAGGCCGTCATTTCTGACAGCCTTTTCATTTTATCAATTTTTTAGTTTTTTGCCAAATTCTAAGCGTTTGCTAAAGACTTAAGTTCAGCAAGCATCTTAGGCAGGTCGCTTTCCATATTCTCGTTTGTGAACTGGCAGGTTCCTACTTTTTCATGTCCACCGCCACCATATTTGAGCATAAGGCTGCCGACATTAACCTTGCTGGTTTTGTTTAAGATGCTGTAACCAACTGCGGCAGAACAACCTTGACCTCCTTTACCGCTTACAATCCATGCAGAAATATTCTGTTCAGGATACATACTGTAAATCATAAAGCGGTTTCCGGTATAGATTGGATCAACGCCTCGTAAATCTGAAATAATAAGATTTCCATCTACGGTGGTATGAGCCTTAACCATTTCCTTAAATTTTTCTGTCTGTTCGTTGTAAACTTCAATGCGTTCCTTTACATCAGGCATAGCAAGAATTTCTTCTGTTGATTTGTCACGGCAAGCAACCATCAGCTTTTCCATAAGAGCATAGTTAGGAACAGTAAATTCACGCCAGCGACCAAGACCTGTTCTCGGATCCATCAAAAAGCCTACAAGAATCCAGCCCTGAGGATTTTGAATTTCATCGATTGTAAGATTTCCTGAATCGACTTTATCAACTGCAGTCATAATATCATCAAAGTTAGGAAACTTTTCTTTGCCGCCATAGTATTCATAAATTATGCGGGCACAGGATGGAGTGATGCGGCTTTCGCCTTTGTATTTTCCTTCAAGTTGATTGCGTTCAAATTCACTTGAGTGATGATCGAACCAGAGACCGCAACCTTCTACAAACGGAACATTTGCAAGACAGTCATTACTGTCAATTGGAATTAGTCCATCTTGTAAATCTTTTGGATGAGCGAATTTCCAATGGTCTATAACGCCGGCTTCAAGAAGCAAAGCTCCACAAGCCAATCCGTCAAAATCTGAACGTGTAACAAGTCTCATTGCCATATTTTTTTTCCTCTTAAATTTTTTGTTTAATAGTTTATATATATTTTAACAGATATTTTTAAAAAAAGATATTTTTAAATTTACTTTTCTATTATTTTACCTTGTGGTATAGTAGGGAAAAGAATAAAGGTGGTTTTGATTACTTCAACAGGCTTAGGGATTGAAACCAGCGAATTTTTAAACAGGATTTATTATGAATTACGAAATGCAAAAAATGCCGGAAGCCGGTGATACAGTAGTTGTAGGAATGTCTGGAGGAGTTGATTCAACCCTTACTGCCCTTATGCTTTTGCAGCGAGGCTGTAAGGTTATTGGAGCAACAATGTCTCTTTGGGATGGAAGTCTTCCTGAAATACCTGCGGGAAAAAAAATGCGGGAATCCTGCTTTGGTCCTGGTGAAGAAGAAAATATTGAAGAGTGTCGTAAATTCTGTAAAGAACATGGAATGGAATATTATGTAATTGATGTAAAGGAAACATATAAGAAAGAAATTCTTGAATATTTTAAAAGTGAGTATAGAAGTGGTCGAACTCCTAATCCATGTATACGCTGTAATATGCTTATAAAATTTGGAGCACTTTTGGCAGGCATTGAAAAGCTAAATATTAAATATGATTATTTTTGTACTGGTCATTATGCAAAGGTTGTACGACCTGAACAAGGAGTTTTTGGAAGTGATGTAAAACCTTGCATGATTTCTACGGCAATGGATGTTTCAAAAGATCAGACATATTTTTTGTATCGTGTTTCATCTTCAACCTTGGAAAAAGTTAGATTTCCGCTTGCTACAATGAAAAAGTCTGATGTCATTGCTTTGGCAAAAGAAGCTGGGTTAGAGGCGGCTAACAGAGAAGAGAGTCAGGATTTTATTGGTGAAGAATATTTTGATTTAATTTTTTCAGATAAGCCGAGTGTTCCAGGAGATATTATTGATTTGGATGGTCATGTTCTCGGACAGCACCGCGGTATTGAACATTACACAGTTGGTCAGCGACGTGGACTTGGAGTTGCGGTAAATTATCCGGTTTACGTTCATTCAATTGATGCAAAGAACAATGTTGTAGTCCTTGCGCCAAATGAGGCCTTGAATTCTAACGGGCTTATTGCGGATGATTTTGTGTGGCCTGGTAATGTTGAACCGAAAGATGGATTTGATGCAATGGTAAAAATCAGATTAGCAAGTAAACCTGCCGCTGCTTATATAGAACGTTATATTCCGGAAGAAGGGGATAAAACAGAATATCGCGGACAGCCTTGGAAGATTACCTTTGCAGAGCCACAGAGGGCTGTAGCACCGGGACAGTCGGCAGTGCTTTATGTTGATGGCGTAATTGCTGGCGGTGGAGTGATTTTTAAGACGGTGTAACGCAGAACTTGATTCAGCATTTATAATATATTCAGATTTTTGGATTCCGAAACAAGTTCGGAATAACACGAGGTTAGATGCTGAAACAAGTTATGGCGGAAGAACTTATTATATCTTTAATAATTTTTCTGCGTTTTTGTGAAGAATCATTTCGCGTTCTTCTTCATTCAAATCCAGGCGGTTAAATTTTTCAAGTTCTTCTTCATGGTCCCACATAGGAAAGTCAGAAGCAAACAAAAACTTTTCAACACCGTGAGCGCGAATCATTTCGTTAGCTTTGTCTAACGCAAGCCATTCCAATGTACTCGAAGTATCAAAATAAACATCTTGACCTACGAGATACTTCATTGAATTTTCCCATTCGGTATAGCCGCCAAAATGCGCAGCAATTAATGTAAGTTTTGGATGCTTTTTATGAAGATTTAAAATTCTCTGGGGACCGGAAAAATCATATCGATAGTCACCAGCATGCATAATCAGTGGCATTTCGAGATCAGTCATAATATCATAAACATTATCCATTCTGGCTGCATCAATCTGGAATTTCTGAAAGTCAGAATGGAGTTTAATACCACGTAAACCAGCAGCTTTTATTCTATGAAGCTCTGCTTCGTAATTATCATAATCTGGATGCATTGTTCCAAAGCCAATAAATTCAGGATGTTCTTCACATTGTTCAATTGTAAAATTATTTGAAGGTTCAACCTGCATTGCTTTTGTTGCAACCGGAAGAATTACATATTTTGTTACTCCAATTTTTGAACCACTTTCGAGAAGCTCTTCTGGGCTTCCATGATATTTCATAGGATAGTTATAAAAATCTCCGACACTCTTAGAAGCTTTTTCAGCAATTTTAGCAGGATATATGTGACAGTGAAAATCAATAATCATAATGTGAAAAGAATACTGTTTTGAAATTATTTAGTCAAATATTCCTGGAACTCAGGATATTCTTCTACAAAGGCTTGAGCGGCCTCAGGATAATCATCCCAGTTTGAATAGAAAATTGGAATAATTCCTGGAATTAAAGAAATGTCAGTAACATTTAAATATTCGTATTTAATATTATTTTCATCAAAAAATCGAGATACGCTTTCAACGTTATTATAAAGAACATATCCGATAAAAGTTGAGCATACAAAATTATTTTCGATATCTTCATCATTATTGAGATCAACTTTTTTATTGTCTGCGCTATTTGGATAGATGACAGTTCCAAACTGCTGATGATCTCTTGGTGTAAAGAATTTTCGCTTTATACTGAATAGCCCGATTTTAAAATTTAGACCAGAAGCATATTTAATGTCTGTGCTTTCAACGTAGTGTTCAACAAAAGCTTTGGTTTTTTCATATTCTTCTTCCGTGACCTTCAGAGCATAAGTAATTTGCTCGGATTTTTCAGGATCACAATTTTTCATATATTTATTGTTCTGAGGAACGGCACATTCTTCTTCAGCAAGCTGATGTTTACCACCAAGTGTTAGTCCATAATAACTGTCATCAAGAGAAAAATTAATTGCAGCATGACTTAAATCAGGAACTTTTTCTGTTTTTGTAATATTAAGTCCATTTTTAAGAATATTTGCAACATAAAAAGGATTTTTGTAAGCAGGATTGTAAAGTCGGAAAAAAATGTATTTATAATCACCTTCGATATCAGGGAAAACTACATCATGTGCGACAATAAAAGCCTCATCTTCTGGAGCATTAGGTTCAACTGAGTCGCGGGCAAGAGAACTCGTTGTTTTACAACTCTGGAAAATTATTGCAGTGAGAATAATAAAAATAAGAGGAAAACGGTTTTTAAAAACTTGTTTACACATTGATTTCCAGCTTTTTGCCGGTAGGCTGATATTGATAGTAGCGGACGCCAGCTGCATTCATAAGTTTTTTTGATGCCTCAACGGAAGGAGTTCCGTCATATTTATTATCTGCATAAACAACGGTTTTTATTCCGGCCTGAATTATTGCTTTAGCACATTCGTTGCATGGAAAAAGCGTAACGTAAATTTTTGAGCCTTCAAGAGAGCCGCCACGATAGTTAAGAATTGCGTTTAATTCACTGTGAGTAACGTAAGCATATTTTGTTTCAAGAGTGTCACCCTCGCGAGCCCATGGAAACTCATCATCAGAGCAGCCGCGTGGAAATCCATTGTAACCCATAGAAAGAATTTTGTTGTCTTGACCGACAATACATGCACCAACTTGGGAGTTAGGATCTTTTGAACGTAAACTAGCGAGCTTTGCAACGCCCATGAAATATTCATCCCAGGAAATGTAATCTGATCTTTTTTGAATGATTGATGCCATTTTATTACCCTCTTTTTCTATTATAAGAAAAATATAAAAAAAAGAAAACCCAAGTATATTTAAATGATTTTGAATTTTAAATCTTTATTTGACAAATCCAAATTCTTTATGTACCCTTTATTAATATAACACGGCAGATAAGAAAATTTGCGTGTATCAGGAGGAAAAAATGAATTTGAAATTTTATTTCTGCAAACATTGTGGAAAAATTATTGTAGTAGTAAAGGATTCTGGTGTACCGACAGTTTGCTGTGGTGAAGATATGACAGAACTTGTTCCAGGAACTACAGATGCAGCTGTTGAAAAACATGTTCCTGTTGTGAATGTCGAAGGAAATAAAGTAACAGTAAGTGTAGGCTCTGTAACTCATCCAATGTTGCCGGAACATTATATTGAATGGATTGTACTTGTAACTGATAAAGGAATTCAGAAAAAGCTTTTAAAACCTGGTGATGAGCCTAAAGCAGAATTTGCATTGCTTGATGGAGAAAAGGTAACAGGAGCATTTGAATTCTGTAATCTGCATAAATTGTGGAAATGTTAAATGAAGCAGAGGAAAGTCTGTAAAGATTTTTGCTGATTATTTTACAGTAAAAGAAATAGTGAGCTCTTCTGATCCGCAAAGAACGCGGCAGGAATGTTCGCCACGATTAACTGGAAGTGAGAAAATAAACGGACGGTTGATTGTGGCGAATTTTTTTTCATCATAGAAAATTTGCAGAGTATCTGAATTTCCGCCTGTTACTTCAAATGGTATTGCCTGCTGGTTTTTATTTTGATTGCTATAGAAAAAAAGTGAATTATTTTTTGGAGTAAGTATTGTAAGGGGATTAGAGGAATATTCAATAAGACCTTTGTCAGGACGAGATCGTAGCCACTGCTGATATTCCGGAGGATATATTGTCTGGATTTCATTTGAATTTTTTGCTTGTATGTGCCAGTTACACATCGGTAAATCTGAATTATCTTTTACATATTCGGTAACTACCGAACGGCAGTTTGGACCAGCTTTTAATCCTGAAAGAGAACAGATTCTTTCTTTATGCCAGTACTGAGGTTCTGGAAAAGAATTGTTAGAATTTAAATTTTCGACATTGTCTTCCAGTTTATCTAAAATACTTTTGGCAACCCAGGCAGGCAAAGAAGAGCCTGTTTTTCCGATTACTGTATTACCTGAAAAGTTTCCCATCCATACGCCGATTGTAAAATGTTTTGTAGCTCCGAGGGCTATAATATTCTGATATTGATTGGAAGTTCCTGTTTTAAAGATAGAAGGATAGTCTGTTTGAAAGGTTTGAGTATAACCAAAACCGAGAGATCGGGCTCCCTTGTCTGACAAAATAGAACAGATTAAACGAGCTGTATCTGTTGAATATAACTGACGACCGTTAGTTAGTTTATTTAAGATTTCATATTTAGGCGGAAGATAAATTCCGTCCCTTACAAAAATACTGAATGCAGGGACCAGTTCGTATAGAGAAACTTCTCCTGCTCCCAAAGCAAGTCCGAGATCTGCCTTTATTCCGTTATCATTTTCACGTAGAGATTCAAAACCAAGCTCATATAATTTTGCAAGATAAGTTTTAACACCAAGTTGATTCAAAATAGAAACAGCGGGAACATTGAGACTTGAGGCAAGAGCTATGCGGGTACGGACCGGGCCGTTAAAGCGATTATTGAAATTTTCGGGAATATACAGTTTTTCGTTTCCGAACTCAGTAGGAATGTCGGCAAGAACAGTTGAAGGCTGAATTAAATCTTTTTCTAAAGCGAGAGCGTAGAGAAATGGTTTCATTGAACTACCAGGCTGATTTCTTGTGAGAACTCCGTCAATTTGTCCGTTATTTTCGTTATCAAAAAAATCTCCATTTCCAAGCCAGGTTATTATTGAACCATCTTCGTTATTAAGTAAAAGAAGGGCACCATTTGTTATACGTGAACTGTATGCCTGTTCAAGTGCTTCACGTAAATAATTTTGAGCCATTTCGGAAATTTCTAAATCAAGTGTTGTGAAAATTTCATAAGGTAAATTTTTATTTTCTGAAAAGTTTTTATTTGAAATAACTTTTTGTAATGAAATGCAAAAGTGTGGAAGCTTATAAGGGTATTGAAAATAAAAAGCCTGATGTGCTGCAAGTTTGATTTCTTCAGAATAATTTTTAAAATGATCTGGATGTTCTACGGGATTATAAAAAGCAGGATTTCGGGGAATGATAGAGAGAACTTCAACTTGTTCTTTTGTAAGTTGCTTAAGCTCAAGACCATAATAGGTTCTTGCTCCAGAAGTTATTCCATAAGAATTGGTGCCGAAATAAATTGAATTAAGATATAATTCAAGAATCTGTTTTTTGCTGAGCTTGGCTTCGATTCGGTAGGAGTAAAAAATATCTTTTAGCTTTCGTCGGATTGTAGGTTTGTTGTTTTGATTTATAATCTTTGCAAGCTGCATAGTAATTGTTGATCCGCCACGAACAATTTTACCTGATTGTTTATTTTGAAAAAAAGCATTAACAATAGCGAGCCAGTCTACACCATGATGAAAATAAAATCGTTTGTCTTCCTGGTGGATAAAGCTTTTTTGCAGAGATTTTGGGATTTTATTGATAGGAGTAAATTCCCGGCGACCTCCGCCACTAAGCGGAGTAATCTGAATCAGCTCGCCGCAGCGGTCGTAAATCCTGCAGCTGTACTCCTGCGCACAAAATTCATTGAGCTCAGGAAATGGCAGCACGCGCAGTATAAGCGGTGGAGCAAAGAGGACGATTGAAATTATTGCGCCGATAAGAAAAACTCGTTTGGAGCTTTTCCTTCGCTGTGCTCGGGGCGTTTTAAGAACTCTTTTAATCACTCGCATAATCCTATTCGATTATAAATAAATAGCCATCACTTCTACCGAAAACTTCCGGTTCATACATACATTCAGCCTGAACAGGTGGAGTAGGATAAATACCTCGGCGTACGGCACGGAAAGTAAAATCAAAGAAATATTTTCCTGACTGCATTTCGTTCCAGAAGAATTGAATTTCATTGCCCGTAATATTTTTATGACTCATCGGACTGCGCCAGTTGTCTGAATAAGAGCTCTGAGCGGCTAAACCGGTTGTAATCAAAGTAGTATCCAGAATTTCAGCACCAGAAGGAATAGGAGCGCGTACAGCCACGTATTCGCGGGATTTGTTAGTCTCGATAAACACTTTAGCCTTATAAATTTTTCCACTTTGAAGCTTTAAGTCACAGGTATCTTTTGAAACATTTACAATTTCGCCAGTATCAAAATCAGAAATTACATAAGTGATATTCAAGCCCTCATTACGAGCAGCCTGAGCTTCATCTGGTAGAGCATATTTCATCTCTACAGTATAGAAAAGATATCCATTACCATCTTTTGTAAATTCAAGCGGAATAGATTTATCACGGGCAAGCGAAGAAATTAACTCGTCTTCAAAAGGAAGCTTTAAGCTTTTAGGTTTTGCTGTGACACCCGTAAATGATTCATTCATTAACTGTTTGTCATTAAGTGAAGCAGTTGCAGTAAAATCAGTAGAATCAAGATTTCTTTTCTGGATATACGTATAAATTGAATCTAGTACTGCACTTGTTGTGATTGTATTCTGCCATCGGCCATGAGACTGCTTACTTAAAAGAGTGAACAATAATTTGTCTACCATTTCATCATCAGGATTGACAGTTACAAAGGCAGAGAGAATTGCTGCATATTGAACAGTTTCATTCTGATACCAGAACCAGTATCCACTCTTTGCTTTTTTTCCAAGTGAAACACTTCGCGATGATGGAAGAAGATAGATACTAATTTTTTTATTAATATTTTTTGCTTTTTTCAAATTTTCTGAAGTGCCCGTATTTGCATAGGCTAACGAAAGGTAGGCAGCGGCATCAAGAGTCAAATCATCGACTTTATCATAAAGTTCATTGCGTGCAGAATCGAGAGAATTATCTTTTAAGAGACTGAAAACATAGCATGCAAAGGCTTTATCATAATCATAATAATTTGAGTCTTCGTAGAGAGATTTGTAACTGCTAATAGCAGAGGCTACATAATTCTTTAAGGAAGAAAGATTTATTGGAATATCTTCCGGGTTATAGCCGCGAGTCATTGCAATAGCATAAGTATAAAGAACTCGAAGACTTACAAAATCAGAAGAATATATTGAGTCAGGCCAGTAACCGAATCCTCCATCACGATGCTGATAATCTGTCCAGAATTTTGTCCAGCTGCAAACACAATCACGAATATTTAAAACTTTAGAATCAAGACCAAAGATATCAATGTATTTATCAAAACTAACTAACGGTAGTATGCGAGAAGTCTGCTGTTCAAGACATCTGTAAGGGTAATCAAAAAGATAATTTACAGAACTGCCGAGTACACCAAGACGTGTTGCATCAAGTGTAATTGATAAATCTCCACGTCCCTCTTTTGCAAAGCCTGGAATAATAAGATTTTCTTTTATCTCTGATTTGCCTTTTTCAGATAGCGTACCAGTCAATGTCTCCGTTTCATAAACAAAAGTTTTTTCTATTTTGATTGGAGAAATGAGGCGTTCGTTTAGAATATCAGATTTTATAGAGTAAACAAGATTAACTGTTCCTTCTGTCTGAGCAGCAACATCAAAATATACAACCGAAGACTGACCGGAAGCAACAAAAACTGTGTGAGAGTTTTCACCATCTACCTGACCTTTTCCAGGAATTGTTTTTCGGCCTTCGAGCTTATCTTGCTCTGTGTCTTCTGTTGGAGAAATTACTTCAAGACTTACGGTTACTTTCTGACTGTTTTTTCCGAGGTTTGTAATAAGAACTCCACATTCAGCGGTATCACGTTCGCGGAGACGTCGCGGTTGAACCTGCTGAATGTTTATAGGGTTTTGAACTTTAACTTCTTCTTCGTGTAAAGCAAACAAATCATCTTTTACACCAAACGCAGTTATACGATAGGTCGTAAGATTGTCTGGCATTTTAAATGTTACAGTTGCTTCACCATTATTATCTGTAATTAAAACAGGCTCAAAGAATGCTGTTGGACGGAAGTCTTTTCGTTCTTCTTCTTTTTCTTCATCAGCGGCATCTCCTCCCATAAGATTTTTAACACTATAGGTTACTGGATCCATAAGAAGAGCTCGAGAGTCACCACCGTAAACACGGAGAGGGAAATTATTTTTATCATAAAAGAAATCTATAGGATTTGGAACATGATAATTTATAAGATCGAGAACTCCGCGGTCTACAGCCATTGCTGTAAGTTCAGCACCTGAATAAGGTTTACCTCCCTTAGTTGCTTTAAATTTTATTGTTGCAGTATCACCCGGTTTGTAGCTAGGTTTATCACATTCAATTGTTACCTGAAAAGAACGGACGTAAGGATTAACTAACAAAGGAGTTACTCCATAGTAACCTTTTGGTTTATCGAGATCTGGTTCTCCATAATTGTGGGTAGGTTCACCATGACGTTCCGAATAAGAAGAAACTGATACATAAACTACAGGCACATAATTTCCTGCAATCGGAATTTCGAGAACTTCTGCATTATTATCAAAATGGCGAATTTCTTCTGTGAAGATTCCTTCACGTTCAACAGTGATAAGATAATCTCCGGCAGGAAGAGGGCTCTCCAAAAGAACACGTGCAGTTTCACCAGGATTATATTGAGATTTGTCTGGAGTAAGATTTAGAGAATAAGAATTATACTGATCAAACCAGGTGGCTCCGCTACCAGTAACATAGAATTCAGCTTTGCAGATTACTTTATCACCGTTGTTATCTTTTCCGGTGAGAGTAAGAGTGTACCAGCCGGCAGTTTTTGGAGTGACTGAAATAATACCATTAGTAAGAGCTTTGATTTTTCCGTTTTCATCTTCTACATCTTTTCGTTCATAGCGTGTATAAATTGTATCATCTACACTTTGCTCGTGAACCATGGTCCAGACTTCATGAGTGAGTTTGTATTCAAGTTGAGAAACTCTGAGAGGAACTTCATTTTCATTTAGAATTTTTCCATCAGGATTTACAAGAATATATGGTAGTTCAATTTTTTCACCTGATTTTGCAAATCCACGGATATTACGAGCTTTCGCAATTCCTACATAAAATCTGGCAGGATGAACAAATATATCATTTTGTGCAGTAATTCTCTGATTTGAAATGTCTGAGACAGCTGATTCAACATGATAAATGTATGGCGCACCATCGGTGATTTTTTCTGATTCTATAGAAAGCGGAGCAGTTCCATCGGCTCCTAGCTTTCCTGTATCATTTGAATAATAAATTCTGTCTGGATAGACTCCTGTATAAAAGCTGTAATCTTTTGATGCGGGGTCTGAGGTTTTAAAAGTAGTTGCAGCTTTATACCAGGTAACATCATAGTTAGCACCGGCTAACGAGCCTCCAGCCAGATAATCTGCGGAAAGATTTGCAGTAAGCTTATCTCCGCTAAAATAAGAAATTTCAGGTATGGAAATTGCTGATTCGAATTTTACCCGTTCAAAATCTGCTACGGTAAAACGTATAATGGTTGTATCATTTCTGTTGGTACTTGAGGTATCATTTCGTTTGTAAACAATATTATAATAACCGCGGTCTAAATCATCTGGGATTTTAAATGAACCGTAAAAACCGCCGGATTCAGAAAGTGTTCCTTCTATTGGTTCTATAATTTCTTTGGAATCCCACCAGGCTCCCTTCGCAGTAATTGTATAATTTCCTGTGTGTGGGGCAAAGGTTCCGAGCAGCTGGTCGCGGTCGATCCCTCGGAAGGTAACTGTTTCACCTGGTTTGTAAATTCCGCGGTCTACAAACATAAAGGTTCGCTGCTGTGGGGTTCGAGCTCGGTTGAGCGAAGCCGTGGTTACACCGTCGCGCCAGGAGTTGTGAGAACTTGGCAAGAAAGCGGCTCTGTCTTTTCCATTTACAACATAAACAAAAGCATCTTGATTTTCATTTTGAATTTTTTCGATTGCCTGTTCATCATATTCAATAACTGCAAGACCATTTTTATCTGTTATTCCTTTGGCATAAAGCTTATCATATGTTGTTTCATTGTTATAAACAAAAATTTCTTTAGGTTCATATCTTCCATTTTTCCATTCCTGATAATCATTAAGATCATGAACGATATAAACTTCTGCACCTTCAACAGGTTTTCCTGATGAAAGACTACGAACCATCACGACTGCTTTGTTTATAGACATTCGGGCAGTAATGCCAAGATCTGTTACCTGAACAACACCAGACATTGAAGATGTTTCATTCTCATAAAGTTTTCTCCAATGGTTATATTCTTTATATTGTGCGACAGCTTCAAAACGAACAAAACCAAATCCATCATCAAGGAAAGGCTCTAAATCAAGCTCCTGAAAATTTCTTTCATTTTTAATTCCAAGATTAAGGAATTCTTGAACAGGTTGATTTGTATTGAATTCGTAAAGTCCATTTCCAGAAGGACGGTCTGTTTTTTGCAGAATGTAATTTCCGCTCAAAAGATTCTGATGTTCGAAAAGCATCTTATGTGGAAATTTAGATTCAAGCATAGTTGTTCCATAATTTTGGAAACGGACATATGCCTTTTCTTCGGGGGTTTTAAAAGTGTAAATTGATTTTGATGAAGTAAGAGGTTGATTATATTTATCTATGAGATTTTTTCCAAAGCTAATCGTATGATTCTGATTATAATCAAATGGGAGATTACAGATTTTTACAGAGCATCCGCTAACAACAATGTTTTCTTCTGTAATTTTGTTTCCATCATCATAAGTTATATTTTCTATTAACGAACGTTCGTTAGGTATTTGAGAAAAATAAACAGTAAGCGGCCATTTGTATTTAACAGAAGAATATTCGGTAATGTCTTGCAGGTTATTAATTTTGAAAGGCTTAAGGGTGTTATAGCTTTCAGTTTTACCTTCTAAGTTTTTTATTTCAATTTTTGCGTTATGTGGAACATCACTTTTTATTTCTATAAGAAAAGTATTTGTAATTTCTTTTTCTTCATCAAATTCTGAATAGTTAGCCCACATCTTAAATATGTCTTTATAAATAGGTTGAATATCATATTCAGCCTGCTGATTATTTACAAAAACACTGAGATTTTGTTTTGCATTGGAAAGAGTTGAAGTTTTGTTTGTACGGATTACACAACGATTTTCATAAGGTGGAAGGGCGCCTGTATCCCAGCCGTACGCACAGTCGCTGTCTTTTATGTAACCGCCCCAGACATTTACAACTTCTAAAGGAAGCAGGTTATAAGCAGAATTTTCAAAATCTTCTTCAAAGGAATTGTTAAAAGGATTGAAGTTCAATTGTACTGCTTTATCAGTTTTATATTTGGTAACATAATCTGAAAGTTTACGGATTCCAGGAATGTAAGAATCACTGTTACCGGTTTTTTCTTTGGAATCTTTAGACGTTTTATTTGTGCTCTTAGAATTTGAATTGATTTCAGTAAAGAAAGCATCAGGATATTCAGGAGTATAGTCAGGCGTGAAAAATTTATGTAAAGAATCATAGTCCACAAGATTCTGATTATTCACTGATAATTTCAAGGAATTACGTTCCTTATATTCTGATTTTTCAGAATAAGTCAAAAAATTTTCTGCATTTTGGGATTTTTTTACAGAATCTTCATTTTTACAAGTAAGAAAAGAAAAGCAAATCAGGGGAATTAAAGAAAATAGACAAATTTTTTTCATAAACTACCTCAGAATGAACCTTAACACTTTTTTATAAAATATGAAATGTGTTATAATGTTATCTATAAATAGAGGTTATTTATGAATGTACTTCAGATTGCAAAAAATGGCACCGCTAAAGCAGAGATGATTTATCATGAAAATCCTGATGTGTTTCATGTTAATACTCTGGATAACCACTGCTATTTCATTCCATTTGCAAAGGGTCAGAATCCTTTTGATGATAGAACTAAATCACGCCGCTTTGAACTTTTAAATGGTCGCTGGGGCTTTAAGTATTATGATAGTTTAATAGATCTGGAAGATGATTTTACACAGGAGATTCCTTCAAAAACGATTCCTGTTCCTTCTAACTGGCAGCTTCATGGTTATGATAAACCTCAATATACAAATGTAGATTATCCGATTCCTTATACTCCTCCGCTTGTTCCAGATGAAAACCCAGTTGGAGTTTATTACAAAAAATATTCTTATAAGTCTGATGGATTGAACCGCATTCTTTGTTTTGAGGGTGCAGACAGCTGTATTTATGTTTATGTAAACGGTAAGTTCTGCGGATTTTCAGAGGTTTCGCATCATACTTCGGAATTTGATATTACGTCGCTTTTGAAGGAAGGCGAGAATCAGATTTGTGTTGCAGTTCTTAAGTGGTGCTTTGGAACATATTTTGAAGATCAGGATAAAATCAGACTTTCAGGTATTTTCCGTGATGTGTATATTTTGTCTCGTCCTGAAAAGAGACTAACAGATTATCGTATTAAGACACTTTTTAAAACTAACTATCGTTCGTCAGTTTTGGAACTTATCCTTTCTGGTTCTGATGCTGAAGTACAGTTATATGAACCTGATGGAAAAGAAATCTTTAAGGGAATTGCCCAAGCAGGAAAGACTCTTCAAATCGCAGTAAAAAATCCGGCCTTATGGACGGCAGAAACTCCTTCTCTTTATAAGCTTGTAATTGAAACAGAAGATGAAGTTATTGGAGAGGAAGTAGGTTTCCGTCAGATTACTTCTGAAAAAGGTGTTTTAAAAATTAACGGTAAGGCAATTAAATTCCGGGGCGTTAATCGACATGACAGTTATCCGGAAAGCGGATATGTTTCAAGCATTGAGCAGATTGAAAAAGATCTGCAGCTTATGAAGCAGCATAACATAAACGCTATCAGAACTTCGCATTATCCAAATGCTCCTGTTTTTTATAAGCTCTGTGATCGTTATGGTTTTTATGTGATTTGCGAAGCAGACCTAGAAATGCATGGCAGTGTTTCTGTAAATAATACAGCGCACTGGGACTGGTCTGATTATTCTGGAATTGCGCTTGTTGCAAGTAATAAACTTTTTTACAAAGGAATATTAGACCGCGAGCAGATTTGTATTGCCCGTGACATCAATCGCCCTTGTGTTGTTATCTGGTCTCTCGGAAATGAATCTGGAAACGGAAATAATCTTACTCAGGCTGCTGCCTGGATTAAAAAACATGATGATACGCGACTTGTTCATTATGAGAGTGTTCATAATCAGGGAGGCACAACAGATGCTCCTTATGATTTAGTTTCCCGAATGTATCCGTGTGTTGAAGACTGGAAAAAAATGTCTGAAAACAAAAATGAAAAGCGGCCGTTCATCTTGTGTGAATACTGTCATGCAATGGGAAATGGACCTGGAGATCTTGAAGATTATCATAAGGTTTTCCACAGTTCTGACAGATTTTGCGGAGGCTTTATCTGGGAATGGTGTGATCACAGTTTAATTCTTGGTAAGACAAAAGACGGAATTGTAAAATATGGTTACGGCGGCGACTGGGGTGAAAAGCATAATGACAGTAATTTCTGCTGCGATGGTCTTGTTTATCCGGATCGACGTCCGCATACGGGACTTCTGGAAGCTAAGCAGGTTTACAGGCCTGTGCGTGTAGAACTCGGAAATAAATCTGCAAAATCTACAGAATCTGCAGACAGCTGCACTTTTAATTTCTGGAATCTTTTAGCATTTACAGATGCATCAGAAATTTTGAATTGCCGTTATGAAGTATGTGTTAACGGTAAAATTCTGAAATCTGAAAATCTTGAGTTGCCTTCTCTTCCCCCATTAAAAACAACTAAGATTGTAATAGAAAAGCTTCCTGTTTATAAGGGCAAGGATTCATATATCCGCTTTATCTTTACACAGAAGGAAAATCAACTCTGGTGTAAAAAAGATTTTGAGGTGTGCTTTGATCAGGTTCAGCTTTCAGCAAAGGTTGGTGCAGATGATGAGGCAGAGTTCTTAAAAAAAGCATCGTTCCTTCCTATGCTTTCAGGTCAGAAAAAATGGGAGCCTGGCAAGCGTGATAAAAATGGAGTTCAGGAAAATGCTCGTAAAGAAATCGAAGCGCTTATAGAATTTATCCGCAAGGCAGAAACTCATAATGAAAATGATTGTTCCGGTAAACTTTTTGGAGGAATTGAAAAAACTGCTTTGCGCTATACGGTAAGCATTGGCGGAGTAACTTATTCCTTCAATCGTAGAACTGGAGTTTTTGATTCTATCAAAATTGAAAAGACTGAGCTTCTCAAAAAACCGATGAGTTTTAATTTCATGCGGGCACCTACAGATAACGATTCGATGCGCGGAGAATGGTTTGG
This sequence comes from uncultured Treponema sp., assembly GCA_947166355.1. Classification (GTDB taxonomy): domain Bacteria; phylum Spirochaetota; class Spirochaetia; order Treponematales; family Treponemataceae; genus Treponema_D. The sequence continues at coordinate 3,032 of CAMVDX010000011.1, read as the reverse complement.
TGCACATCTGCATGATTTTGAAACTAAGGTGTTCAGCTCTCGACTTGAGCCCGCTTCGAATGGAAAGCCGCTGCGCATAATAGTAGAGCAAGGATTTGTATGGAGCGTTAATCAACCTTTCCTTTATGGAACTGTAACCTATACTTTAGGTGATGGCAGTGCAGGTTCTCCTAGTGGAATTTCTGTTGAGTTTGATTTTACCGCAACCCGCAAAATTTTTATGCTGCCAAGAATTGGATTGAGATTGTTCCTTGATAAATCTTTTAATCAGATTGAATATTTTGGTTACGGTCCGACAGAAAGTTATATCGACAAGCATCAGGCAACTTACGTGGGAGTTTTCAACTCTAAAGTGTCTGACCAGTATGAACCTTATATCAGGCCGCAGGAAAATTCTTCGCACTATGACTGCCGTTATGTAAAAGTTTTGGGTAAAAAAATGAAGCTTGTATTTACAGGTTTTGATGTACAGAACGGGCATAAAAAGAATTTAAGCTTTAATGCTTCTCAGTATACTCAGGAAGAACTCTGGACAAAGAAGCATAATTATGAGCTTGAAAAATCTGATTATACAGTTTTGTGTATTGATTACAAAATGGCAGGCGTTGGTTCAAATTCCTGTGGTCCGGCCCTGGCTCAAAAATACAGGATTCAACTTCCTGAAGTAAACGGCAAAATCAATATTACTTTTGAGCGCGAATAAAATATGCAAGGGAATGTCCTGGCTGGCAGATAATTATTTTCTACGCTGCCAGCCCTTCCATGTTCATTTTAAGTTTTTCGAGGGCACGCTGCTTTATGTAGTGAATATACTGTTTTGATTCTCCCAAAACTTTGCCAATTTCTGCAAGAGAGTAGGGCTGCTTGTAAGGCTTTAGGCCGTAAAGCATGAGGATGATTTGTTTTTCCAGTGGCTCAAGTTTGCCTAAATTTTTATAAAGTGCTTCTTTTTGAATATGATAAACGGCAGAATCTTCCGGGGTGTAAGAAGCCGTGTCTTGAATTATTGAAAGTTTTGTTTCAACCATCTCGCTGCCGGTAGTTTCATCCAAGCTAATGCAAGGTATGGTCTCTTCGAGAAGCTCAGAAATAAGCTTTTGATTGAAACCGGTTTTTATAGAAAGTTTATAGATAAGCTGATTCTGGCTGCAATCTGTATTGATTTTTTTCATGGCCTTGTTGATTTTCAAAATCATTCTAAGACGTTCATCACTCTGGCGCTGGGTATAGCCGCTTTTGTTACAGGAAGAAACAATCTCGTTCATAATGTACATTTTGGCAAGTGTTATAACCTTATTACCTTTTGTGTAATCAAAATGGTCTATCGCTTTAATAAGCCCAATGACAGCTTCTTCTTCAACTTCCTCATTTGAAAGGCCATGTCCATAAAAGGTTTTTGCATAGCTAAGCGCATAACGGATATTTGCGCGAATTAGGGTTTCGCGGGCCTGCTTGTCACCATTTGCAGCGCGCTTTGCCAGCTCCATCTCTTCTGCCTTTGAAAGTGGCTCTAATGAAGCTCCGTAAAGTGATATTCCCTTACTCTTAAAAAAATCTCTTACCATATTCCTTCTTCTTTATCTCTCCGAATATCAGTATATAGCGTACTTTCTCACAGCTTGAGAAAATGCCCAAATTAATTTATAATTTTTATAAATTTTTAATGAGGAAAAAAATGTCCTGCGGAGTCGATGAATACAAACGAATCAAAGCTATAGATGATGTTTTCAGGCTGGGGTATAAATTTACTGTAAAAGAGCTTTCAATTCATCTGAAGCTGAAAAATCTTCATGACCCGGCTAACGCCTTTTCCTGTGGTGTTAGCGAAAAGGTTTTGTACAAGGTCCTCACCGCAATGAAGAACGAGCTCCACGTGCCTCTAACCAAGGACCTGCAAAACCGCTATTATTACGAGATATAATATGGAGAGTTCTCATTCCCAAGGCAAGGGAATGGATTGATGGCTTAGTCCAGATAATTTATTGTCCTCCAACAAAAGAAGATATCGAGTCAATTTTCATCTTTTGTTATTGTCTGCAACAAGTCATAAATATCGCAGCCATTTTCTCAATTAAATTTGCCATAAACTTCAATAAAGGATTATAGGTTGATTTTACTTTACCAGTTTTCCATCAACATACAGTTTGTAGCCGTTTGTGTTGATTTGTGATAATTCACCGTCCAAGGATGTGATGTAAGTGTTGCCGGTAAGAGTCCAGGTGCTGCTGGCGTCGATTTTTACGTTTACGGTTCCAATATTTGACGAAACTGTTTTGCCTTTTACATTTGTGATTTCACCGCTTACACTTCCTTCGAAGCTTGAATTATTTGTAAGGTTTAATGTAAGAGTTGAATCACTTCCTACGAGCAGGGTTCCTTCCAGCTTTTGATTATTTGCATTAAGAGTTGCAATATTTGAAGCTCCATTCCAGCCATCGGCACAAACGGAAAGAAGGATGTTTTCACTATCTTCATTCTTTAGGGTAACTCCATTAAGATTGATAATTGCATTTGTATTTGTTACATGGAAGATGTGGCCGTTCTTGCTGATAAGACTTCCACCGTTCATTGTAAAGCTTGAAGTTCCGCTGTCTGCATCACCCGACATTGACTGATAAATCATAATCGTATCAAAGAAGGTTGCTTTACCGTTGCATTTTGTGTTGTTTGCGGTGAGGTTTGAATTATTCAAAGTGATAGAATTCTTTCCTTCGATACAAACGCCTTCTGAAAGATTTGATGTAAGTGTTGCATTCGAAACAGTGATGTCTGCTGTTGAGTAAATTGCAGGAGAACCAAGTCCGTTTGATGTATAAGATCCGCCGTCAACTGTAACTATTCCGCCACCGCGGTCTGTTCTGATTGCAGCCGAGGAACGACCGCTTGTTGTAATGTCGAGATTAGAAGCCTTTGTGATTCCGCCTCCTGCAGTCATAATTCCGCCAGCTCCATTACCTGTTGTAGTGATTTTGGTATCGCTGATTATGACAGTTGTTCCGTCTCCAGTCGCTCCGTTTTTACCGCTGTTTCCG
>CAMVDX010000010.1 GCA_947166355.1 uncultured Treponema sp. | reverse complement strand
GCGACGGTGAATAAGAATATATACCTCTCTCTAAAAAGTGTCAAGTCCTCACCATCATTTTTTATACGTTTTTTCTTATTTTTTTGATTTTTTTTTATATTTTTAATATAATCATTTTATGAATTATATTTATGGAAATAAAGACGAAGAAAATAAATTGCTGGACAGATTTTGCCGTTATGTAAAAATCTGGTCGGAAAGTGATGGAAAAGCCGCAGACAACGGAGTTTTTCCTTCTACTGAGAGGCAGTGGGATATTGCAAAGGTGCTTGTGAAGGAGCTTCGCAATCTTGGAACCCGAAACGTTTATCTTACAGATTACTGTTATGTAGTTGCAAAAATCGATTCAAACATCACAGAGCCGGAGGAACGAAAAAAGTACCCGACAATTCTTTTGATGGCTCATATGGATACAGTTGATGAAGTTACTGGTGAAAACGTCAAGCCTGTAATCTCCATGCTTTCAGCAGAAGAATCACCAACCGGACAGTCAGACACAATCATCAAATCTGATGGTACTACCCTACTTGGCGCCGATGACAAGGCTGGAGTTTCTGCAATTATGGCAGCAGTTGAATATCTTATGAATCATTATGAAGATGAAAATCTTAAGCACGGCCCGATTGAAGTAATGTTCAGCCCGGATGAAGAAACCGGACACGGAATGGATAAGGTTCCGATGAATATTCTGAAAGCTGATTTCGCAGTTACTGCGGACGGCGGCGATGAAGGAGAACTTGAAGCAGAATGCTTTAATGCCTGGGCGTGCACTGTAAAGTTTACAGGAAAAGCCTGTCATACAGGAAGTGCAAAGGCCGGCGGAATGGTTAATGCCGTTTCACTTGCGGGTGATTTTGCCGCAAAGCTGCCACGCGAAATGGCTCCCGAATCTACAGAAGGCTACGAAGGCTTTATTGCACCAATGGAAATCAGCGGAACTATTGAAAGCTCCAGCGTAGAAATGCTTTTACGTTCGTTTAATATAGAAGAAATTGAAAAAGAAAAGCAGATTATCAAGGATATTGCAGAAAGCGTCGTTTCCAAATCAGGAGGAAGCTATGAGCTATCCTTTAAGCAGCAGTATCTTAATATGAAAGAAAAGCTTGATGAACACCCGGAAATTATGAGCAGGCTGGAAAAAGCCTATGCAGATTCCGGAGTAAAGGTTCGAAAACAGCCGATTCGCGGTGGAACAGACGGCTCACGCCTTACAGAGCTTGGAATTCCAACTCCGAATATCTTTACAGGGGCTCATGAATTTCATTCACGAAATGAATGGTGTTCTCTAAACCAAATGTCAAAATGTGCCGATGTATTAATTAACTTACTGACACAAAAGGTGAAATAATGCACGAGTATGTAATTGAGGGTGGATATCCGATTCAGGGGACAGTTACAGCAAGCGGAAATAAAAATGCAGCTTTGCCATGTATTGCCGCAACACTTATGACAACCGAACCGGTCATTCTGCACAATATTCCGGAGATTCAGGATACAAACGTAATGTTTGAAATCTTAAAATCTCTTGGTGCAAAGGTTGAAAAAATAAGTAAACATAACTGGAAAATCCAGTGCGATAAAATTAAAACTACAGAGCTTCCAAGCGACCTTACAAAAAAAGTGCGCGGTTCCATTGTATTTGCAGGACCGCTGCTTGCAAGCAAGGGAAAATGTGAAATGACTCCGCCGGGCGGTGATGTTATCGGCCGACGCCGCGTAGATACTCACTTTCTTGCACTCAAAGCACTCGGTGCAAATATTCATGTAAACGGACGCTTTGAATTTTCTGCAACAAAACTCGTAGGTGCAGACATATTTCTTGACGAAGCTTCGGTAACCGCTACAGAAAATGCCGTTATGGCCGCTGCCCTCTCTGAAGGTGAAACTGTTTTGCAGAACTGTGCAAGCGAACCTCATGTTCAGGATATCTGTAAGATGCTCGTTGAAATGGGGGCAAAAATCAGCGGAATAGGAAGTAACATTCTTCACATTACGGGTGTAAAAAAGCTTCATGGCTGCGAGTTTACGATTGGACCTGATTATATTGAAATCGGTTCGTACATCGGAATGGCAGCCGCTACAAAAGGGAAAATTACGATTAAGGGTGTTCGACCGGAAGAAATGCGTCCGCTCAAATACAGCTTTGCAAAGCTTGGAATCAGCTGGAGTATAAACGGCGACGAGTTAACTGTACCTAACACTCAGGAGCTCAAGGTTAATGATGATCTTGGGAATGCAATTCCAAAAATTGATGATATGCCGTGGCCGGGATTTCCTGCAGACCTTACCTCAATTATGACTGTAACTGCAACTCAGGTAAACGGAACAGTTTTGATTTTCGAGAAAATGTTTGAAAGCCGAATGTTCTTTGTTGATAAACTGATTTCTATGGGCGCAAAAATTACTCTGTGCGACCCTCACCGTGCTGTTGTCTGCGGTCCCAGCATGCTTCACGGCGACCATCTGGTTTCTCCGGATATTCGTGCGGGAATGGCGATGGTTATTGCCGCAATGTGTGCGCACGGAACAAGCCGAATCAGTAATGTTTATCAGATTGAAAGAGGCTATGAAGATTTAGTGGGACAGTTACAAAAATTAGGTGCAAAGATTAAAAAGGTAGAAATCGAATAGATCTATGATGGTGGTTGAGTGCTTCGCAAAGCGAAGTGTATCGAAACCACCATTTCGTTGACTGCGGTGGTTTCGATATGGCCTCCGGCCTACTCAACCACCGTAATGCTATAAGTCTAATAATACGAGGCCGCGGCCCAGGAGTTTTTTCAGATATGAAAGAACTGAAGGTGCCGCGGTTATTTTATTTAACGCGCTAGTGCGGTCGGCTTCTGAAGCTTCCGGTCGCAATGCAAGAAGCAGAGGCACGAGTTCTGTAAGTTTTTCGGCCGGAGCAGACTGTTCTTCCATTAGATAGAGCCAGCGGTATTCGGACTGGGCGATGCGGGTGGAACGGTCTGAACTTGCGGCAGACTTTGAACCTGCGGGCTGTATACCGCCACAAAGGACCGGGGTGCCGCCGAGCCACCAGAGATTTCGCGCAGTATTAGTGTTAAGGGCGGCGGCATGTTCGCGGTTTTTCTGTTCGTATTGCTCTATCTGATTTTTGATGAAGTCTCGGGGAACTGCAGGCTTTGGTACCTGGAAGTCGAACCATTTCTGGACATTCTGAGCGAGGCGGTCGCCGTGCATCCAGGAGTTCAGGGCTGTCTCGAGGGCGGGGCCAAATTTATTAAATTTCTCTTCGCCCTTAAAGTGCAGATTATTACGGGCAAATGCAGAGCTTGCTTCTTCGCTCGAAACAAGACTGAGATTCCCCTCCTTCTGCCACTGATTGTAAACAGTCGAATTCCTTGTAAGAACAAACTTATGCCAGAAGGCACTGTCGAGGAGTCCCGCTTCAAAAAACTGACGGAGAGTTTCCATAGAATCCACAACAGTCTGCGGCGTATCATTCCAGAAACCGTAAATCATGTAGGCATGTACGAGAATTCCAGCTTCTTTGAATGCGCAGCAGGCGCGGGTGATTGAAGCGATGTCAGTTCCTTTGTTGATTGATTCGAGCCCAGTTCCGGTTGCAGATTCGATTCCTGCGGAAACTCCGCCAAGTCCGCAGTAGCTCAAAAAGGCTGCAAGGTCTTTTGTAAAGGTCTTTTCAAAGCGAACATTACCCCAGAAGTAAAGAGGATTTCCGGAACGCGCATTTAAGAGGGCAAATTTTTTGAGTGCCACCGGCGGTAGAGCCTCATCTACAAAATGGATTCCATAAACTCCTTTTTCGCGGGCTGTTTTAAGAAGTCCATTATAAAGAGGTTCGATATCTGTAGGTTTGTAGCCGCAAACATAATCGAGCGTGGTGTCGCAGAATGCACAGCGGTGCCAGTAACACCCGTGAGCGAGATAAGCCTTTATCCAGGTACCATCAGTCCAGATACGGTGCATGGCATTTTTGTCATCACACATTCGCGGATAAATTGAAAAATCAATATCAGAGTAGTCTGGAATAATCTTTGCAGTTAGATCATTTTCGTATTTTTCGAAGTCTGGAGACTTCCAGAGGGGCTCGGTTACTTTTACAGTGCCGTCGGGCTGTGGTGTGAAGAGGCGAAGTTTGTATAAAGGAGATGCTGAAACAAGTTCAGCATGACAATTTGTTTGTTCAGCATGACAATTTGTTTGTTCAGCATGACAATTTGTTTGTTCTGCATGACGGGTTTTCAGCAGGGCATGATAAGAGCCGTAACCGCGGTCGTAGGAAATGGCATCGATGTATTTTGCAAGGGCCGGGTCACGTGCCTCGCGGAGCTCGGTATTTACAAAGCCGCCACCTATGCAGACAAAGGCACTGCTGCCGAGTTTCTGTTTTACATAGCGTGCAGTATAAAGTGCCGGCAAAAAGGTTCCTGCGAAGGGAATGGAAATACAAACGAGAAAACTGCCTGGCTTAGGGATTGGAGCTGCGCCGCAGGCGGCCACTGGACTGAGCGAACTAACGTTAGTTAGTGAAGCGAGGGAAGCGGCTGGAGCGTCAGCGGAACAGCGGAAAGCCCGACCGCCGCTTGCTGCGGGAAGCTCCTGAAAAAGCTTTTCTAAAACCGGCTCATAAAAATGCTTCATAACCGGAGAGTCGAGCTGTTTTTCAAAATCAGAAAAGCTGCGGGTATCTACAGCAAGAGACTCTGCATAACGAACAAGCGAAAACTGTGGATCAAAGGCAACAGTAATATAATCAGATAAATCTGCAAGCGCAAAGCTGCACAAAAAACGCATGTCATCTACTGTAGGCTCACGACCAGTTTCTGCAAGAGAGGAAAGATAATTTTCCATGCGGGCGCCACGAGGAGCGAAAGGTGAATATAAAAATTGATGAGCTTTTTCACGTCCGGAAATACCGGCAGATTTCTGACAGAAAAAATCACCAGATTTTACACCAGAATTTTCATCAGATGTTTTGTCAGACTTTTTAACATTTCCACCTGAACACAAAATTGCAGTTATAAAATCAATCCATTCAATCCAATTTTCTTTTTGACTTACATAACGGCGCAGATTAAAAGCAGTATCATCATCTCCCCTACTTTCAGCCTCATCTGCAAGCTGTAAAGCTTTAGCTTCCGAAAGCTTAAAAAGACGCTCAAGTCCGGCCCTGCTGAAAATTTCATAAAAAAGACTGATATTCAAATCAAACCAGCGCACATCTCTTTTTGCAAACTGTTCAAAGAAAGCCTTAAGATATGCCCCGGAAGGATAAGGAGAATTAAACTGAACAACCGGCGGTGTAATTATTATCGTATTCATTTCTCAAACTTCTACAGAAATCAAACATTACTCAGCTTCAGCTCAAACGAATCAACAAGTGCAATCCACGAAGCTTCAATTACGTCCGAAGAAACACCAACAGTAGTCCAGCTGGACTGCCCGTCCGTACTTTCAATAATTACACGAACCCTCGCAGCTGTTGCAGATTTAGAATCAATTACGCGAACCTTATAATCCACCAGGCGGAAATTTGACACAACCGGATAAAACTTTTCCAGAGCCTTACGAAGCGCAATATCCAGCGCATTTACAGGACCATCACCCTCGCCCGCCGTAATCTCAATCTTGCCGTCCACCTCAACCTTAATCTGAGCACAACAGCAAACCCCCTCTTCTGGCCGTGGATTAGACCCCGTTGTCTGATAATAATGAAGCTTAAAAAACGGTTTATATTTTCCGAGTTCCTTACGAACCAGAAGCTCAAAACTGCCGTCCGCACCCTCAAACTGATACCCGCACGCCTCAAGTTCTTTAACGCGGTTCATAAGAGAACCGACAACCGCATCATTACGGCGAACCTCAGGCTCAAAGCGTCTTATTTTCTCAAGAATCGTACTGCGCCCAGCAACCTCGCTCATGAGGAAGACGCGGCTGTTACCCACAGACTCAGGCGTAATATGCTCATAAGCAAACGGATTTTTTAAAACTGCATCAATATGCATGCCGGCCTTATGAGCAAAAGCATCAGAACCAACATAAGGCGACTGCGGATTCACACGGATATTCGTAAGCTCCGCAACCCGTTTACAAATCGCAGTAATATTTTTCATATTCTCCGGCGGAATACACTCATAGCCCATTTTAAGCTGAAGATTTGGAATTATAGTAGAAAGATTAGCATTGCCAGTGCGCTCACCAAAACCAAGCAGAACCCCCTGAACATGCGTAGCACCTTCACTCACCGCAACCATAGAATTAGCAACCGCAAGACCACAGTCATTATGTGTATGAATACCAACCGTCACCTTTTTACCAAACAGTTTTACCACCTCACGCACCGCCCGGCGGCACTCGTCAATCATAAAGCCGCCCTTAGTCTCACACAAACACAGAACCGAAGCCCCGCCTTCTACAGCAGCGCGCAGCGTCTCAAGCGCATAATCCTTATCCTCTTCAAACGCCGTAAAAAAATGCTCCGCATCATAAATAACGTGCCGCCCGTTTTCCACCAGAAAAGCGCACGATTCCTTAATCATAAGAAGATTTTCTTCAAGCGTTGTTTTTAAAATATCCGTAACCTGAAAAGTCCACGACTTACCAAAAATCACAACATCCTTAGTTTCCGCCGCAAGCAGACTTTTAAGATTTACATCGTCCTCACAACGGCAATTTTTTCGCCGAGTAGAACCAAACGCACACACGCGCGCATTTTTAAGAGGAACCTCAGCCACCGCTTTAAAAAATTCCATATCCTTAGGATTCGAACCCGGGTTGCCAGCTTCAATATATGTAACTCCAAGCTCATCTAAAGCCTGGCAGATGTGCACCTTATCCTGCACTGAAAAACTAACACCTTCACCCTGTGCCCCATCGCGTAAAGTCGAATCAAGGATTTCAATCTTCTTCATATATGTTAATTATGGAAGAAATAAGCACTATTTGCAAGTGCCGTTGAAATAAGAGCTTCCGCATTATAAAACGAATTTGTGAAAATATGGCTTCCGGTCGCGGCTTCGTGGTACAAAACCGCGCAATAATGCGCTACACGCTTTTTGTGGTATAGAAACTATTACACCTGCCGCTTCCGCGGCAGCCACAAAAAGAGTGTTTTTGTACCACGCCCCGCTCCCTCGCGCCAAGATTACGTAAATCTTTTATAATGCGGAAGCCCTGTGGGAAATAAAGTCTGGGAAAAGCGCGGTCACCCGGGAAAATCACAGCCATAGTTTGTAAACTCCCGGAGCATCGACAAAAAAGCCCTGTCTGCACCGGCAGGTTTACAAGCCATTATCCGGTTCAAGTTCAGACGAAATTACAAGTGCATCCTGATACCAGTCAATCAAAAGAGAAAATTCCTCAGTTTTATATGATTCTGCTTCAGCACGGATTTTCCAAACCGTACCTGATTCAAGTTCTTCGACAGGAACTGTTTCCATAGGCTGCCACTTATTTTTATACAGAATTTTAAATTGGACATCTTCTATCTTAGAACCTGATAAACGGTCATAAGCAACTGCATTAATTGAAAGCTTTCGTTTTGCATTCTTCAGAAAATCACAGTCTATTACACACGGCTCGTCATTACAGGTAAAACTTCTCCACCACACATAAGGCCCAACAACTATCTTTATACGGTAATCACCTTTTTTAAGGTAAACAGGCCTCATAGTATAAGTTTTATTTTTTGAAGCAGCCCTTTCAGAGTCTATCCGTGGAGACCAGAAAATAAGTTTTTCATAAAAGGCTTTTCCGCGTTCTGAAAATATTCTGCGTGTTCCAGAGACCTCAGGTATTTCCGCACTATCATTTTCAAAAAAGAAAGCTCTTGCAGGTAAATCCATATTCTCATAAAGAGAACGCGGCATCTGAAGTTCTACAGTTACTTCGGTATACCATTTTTTCAAAGCAATTTTATGAACAAGTCCACAGTACCATAATCCCGCAAAAACAGCCGCCACCGCAGCAACGCCTAAACATACACGCCTGATAATGCGTCTCACCCTGTCTTTTTGAACCAGCGATTCAGGGGCAAACGAATACAGCTTTCCTGCCACCACACTTTTTGCAAGCTGAACCCGAAGTTCATGAACATCATAATGATGCAGATATTTCTTAACCTGGCGCAACACTGCATCAATAGACTGATACCGTCTTTTTGCTTTTGGCCTGGTCATTTTATAAATAAGATGACACACTTCTCTTGGAATACTTCTGTCAATTTTCTTAGGCGAAATATACCGGCCTTTACGAATTACCTTCAAAGTTTCCATAGAAAGAGTTCCAGGATACGGCTTGGTACCTGTCACCATTTCATAAAGCATAATTCCCAAAGCATAAATATCTGCCCGATGATCTACACGAGCACTGTCTTCAAACTGCTCGGGAGGCATATATGCAGGAGTTCCTAAAGCCACCCCAGACTGAGTAAGATCTCCCGTAGTAACAGTATTCGTATTTCCCGTAAGCTTTGCGGCCGCATTTCCAGCCATTTCCGAACCCGCACTGCTGCTTTCTGCATGATCACTTGCAATACCAAAATCAGCAAGCTTTATTTCGCCACGCTTAGAAAGAAGAATATTTCCAGGCTTAATGTCACGGTGTACAATTCCCTTTGAATGCGCATAATTTAAAGCATAACAGGAATCCTGCATCAGAAGCATGGCAATAGGGACCGGAAGCGAAGTCTGTCTTTTAATAAGGGCATCAAGAGCAGTTCCATCAACAAGCTCTTCTACCATATAACGGTAACCTGCTTCCGTAAAATAATCAAAAAGATGAACAATATAAGGGCTCTGCAAATCAAGCAATAACTGAGCTTCCCGTTTAAAACGTCCGGCATCTCCCGCATGTCCTCTGGCTGTCATTTTTTTAATTACGACATAACGTTTGAGAGACGGATGAATAGCCTTATAAACTACCCCCATTCCGCCTTTTGCAATAATCCCCTGTACTTTATACTTTCCAATCATAGGTGGAAATTCATCGCTCATATTGCTACCCCTAAAATATCACTTTCTAAATTTATACTTCGCTCCGGCCGTACAAAAACAATATTCTGTCTTGCAGGATTATGAATCTGGATATAAGTTCCGTTCTGCAAAATTTTATAATTTCCAGTAACAGGTCTATGTCCTCCAAGACTTACATAACCTTCGGGCACATACACACTACCAGATTTTTTTACATCATTTTCCCCTGCGGCTACAGAACTTTCAAAAAGTCTGCTGACAGTTCCCGCAGCACTACCCGGCATAGCTTCACCATTATTTGTCCAGATTAATCCCTTTACAACACCTGAATACAATCTGGCATCAATAAGCTCTTCCCTTGAAAAAACACGCATAGGCTCAGCATGAGATACAGCACATCGCTTTCCGAAAAAATAAAGAGGCAGACTCTTTTCTATACAATTAATCAGATACAGAATATCATCACCGTAATATTCCTGAACAAAACAGCGGCACATTTCTCCCTCGTCAGCAAGCTTTCGGAATGCAAAATCTCCACCGCCGGTTTCATTCAGAATATTTTCATGATTTCCTTTCAGAATATGTACTCTATCAGGATAACTTTTTTTCAATTCCATAAGGGCACACCACAGGCTCAAACCTTCCAGCATCTCCGCAGACATCGCAGGCCCTGTAAATATTTCGCTGTTAAATTCAGCCTCGGCCGCAATCCACCGTTCACGGGTTCCTCTTTCAGTATGAAGAATATCACCCACGCTCAAAAGTCGAACTCTGGCCTCAGCAATTGCTTCGTAAACCGTAGCATCATCAAAAATCTTATAATTCAGAATATTCTGTAAAAAATAAGGTCGTGCATGAAAATCAGGAATTACAACAACCGGCAGCTCATCCTTATGAAAATCCAGAAGACCGCCTACTCCGCCATCTGATGCAGCAGGCCGATAGCCCGACGCCCCAGTTTTCTCATTTTCAAGCAATTCCGAAACTTCATTTAAAAGCTCAAAGAAAACATCATAAACTGGCAGCGTATTAGAGGAAAGTATATCTGAAATCTTTTTATAGATTGAATCCAAAGCCAGCATCCTTAAAACGTAATGCTGAACCTTCGCAGCATAGCAGCTCGGAGACTCGCTAAAAACAGTCCACTGGACTGTTTTTACACTGCATAGCAGTGTCGCTCCCTATGTTTCAGCATCTGCAACAAGAGATTCCGAATCAAGTTCGGAATGACAAAGCAATTATGAAACCACCAGACTCATGTTACCAATCGAAATTTTATCACCAGGATTCAGCTTTACATATTTTTCATTCGGAATGCGGGCTCCATTAATAAAGGTTCCGTTTGTACTTCCAACATCCTTAATAAAATATGCATCTTTGATTTTCTGAATCATAGCATGATGGCGGCTTGCAAGTTTATTATCAACAACCACATCGTTGTCGGTATCACGACCAATAGTAATTTTGGCAATCAGTTCAACCTTTTTATGATTAAACATAAGATAAGAAGCAGGCTTTCCTTCACCAAGAGAATCCAGATGGCGTCCTACAGGACTGCCTGTAACAATTGTTGTATCACTCATATCTAAATTATAAAACCTTAGTTCATTATTCGCAAATTATTTTTTAACAGAACAAGCGGCTTAAAGATAGGAATATCATCTGCAATAACATCCTTAAACATACTCAGAATCGTTTTCAATTCCTTACGGCGAGATTTGTCCATTTCTGCATAGGCAGTTACCATGCGGGCAGTTGCTTTTATAGCATCCTTTTCTATTTCGTTATTTGTTTTTGCACCAGAAGCTTCAAGAATACAAAACATTGTTTCAACAAAGTTCTTTTTTTGTTCAGTATTAAGCTTATCTATCCATTCATTAAAGGCAGTGTAAAAAAGCCGGCTTTCTTCAGTAAACTCCGCTTCGTTCACAAAGTTACAGCCCATAATCTGCCAGTTCATTGCATCATGCTGCCAGAAAGCAAATCCTTCGCTTTTTACAATTTCGTAGTTAGCCGGATGATGAAAAATCATTCCTACTACAGAAAAGCCTGGATAGAATGAGAGTATTCTATTTTCCACAGTCTTATATTCCGGAGTATTAAAAAAATCATTCTCAAAACCCGGTCCATCAAAGTTATAAACCTTACTTATACGCTTTTGCAAAGCTTTATCACAATTAACAGCAGTATTTATAACAAGATTTCCACCTTTAGAATGTCCGGTAAAAATAAAATCTCCATCAAGGCTTGCTGCCGCCTCATTAAAATATTCAAGAGCATCCTTTTGAGCCGGAATCTGAGGAAGCCAGGCAATATTAAAATCTTCCTTCCAGCCTACTATCGTATCATCAGTACCGCGCAAGGCAATAACAGGAAACTTACAAGAGTCCACCCCATCATGCTTTCCTTCTATAAGATAAGTAACCGCAGCAAACTGCTCTACTCTTTCTTCACTATAAATATTTCTAAAGCCACAAAGCTCAACATTACGGTAACGCTCACATTCGGCACACTTAAACATTAACTCCGCAGTATGTTTATTAATCAAAAAGCCGATATTTATACGTTCCTCATAATCCGGCATAGCCGCAAAGTCCTTTGCAACCTGAGCAAAGGTTTTTCGGTTGTCAAATGATTCGGAAACTACTCCATCAAAAATCGAATATGTTACATGGGCAAGTAACAGCGCATCAATCTTGTTAAAAGGAGCCTGATCAAAACTCAAATCTCCGCGCCAATTAAGATAATCAAAAAAATCAGCCATAAAAATGCAATCCTCCCATGTTAAAATTCTTTACCACCTACTTTTAATATAATATAATAGTTTAAATTCAACAATCAAAAAAGGAGAATCAAAATGGATTTGATTTACGGAATCAAGGACAAGCCAAAATTCGGCAAAGTTGTACTGTTCGCATTACAGCAGCTTCTTGCAATTATGGCAGCAACAATTGCCGTTCCAGCCATTATAGGCCACGGACTCACAGCTTCTGCAGCACTCTTCGGAGCCGGAGTCGGAACAATTGTTTACCTTCTGTTCACAAAAAGTTCCAGCCCTGTATTTTTAGGCAGCTCATTTGCATTCATCGGCTCAATGTTCAGCGCTTTCGCAGGTGCTGCAACACTCGGCCTTTCAGAGCAGGCAGGCTACTGGGGCTTGATAATCGGTGCCCTCATGGCAGGCCTCGTATATGTAATCATTGCAATCATCGTAAAAGTCTGCGGCGTAGAATGGATTAACAAACTCATGCCACCGGTAATCATCGGACCGACAGTTGCAATCATCGGACTCAGCCTTTCAGGCAATGCCATCGGCGATCTTATGAAGTCCAGCGTAGAAGGCGGAAGCACTTATGTTGCCCTCATCTGCGGACTTTTCACACTTGCCATAACAATGCTCTGTTCTACTTACGGTAAAAAAGTAGGACGCCTTATTCCGTTCATTCTTGGAATCCTTGCAGGATATATTCTCGCTTCAATTTTCGCACTTATCGGAAATCTCAGCGGTAATGCCAGCCTCGTAGTAATCAACTACGGAGCTCTCAAGAGCCTCGACTTCTCTTCAATCTACGGCTACCTCTCACTTCCAAAGTTCACCTTCCTTCTCGGTGGTTCAGAAGGCCTCAAGGCAATCTCTGGAAAATATCTTCTCACACTGTTCACAGCTTACGTTCCGGTTGCCTTTGTAGTATTTGCAGAACACCTCGCAGACCACAAAAACCTCTCAACAATCGTTGGTACAGACCTTCTCAAAGAACCAGGCCTTACACGCACATTGCTTGGAGACGGTGTTGGAACAATGGTAAGTACATTCTTCGGTGGCTGTCCTAACACAACTTACGGAGAATCAATCGGCTGTGTAGCAATCACACGCAACGCTTCAACAATTTCTATCTGGGGCTGTGCATTTATCTGTATCATATTCTCAATGATTTCGCCACTCGTAGCACTTCTCGAAACAATTCCTAGCTGTGTAATGGGCGGTGTCTGCGTAGCACTTTACGGTTTCATTGCAGTATCAGGTTTCAAGATGTTCCAGACAGTAGACCTCAACAAGAACAAAAACCTCTTCGTTGCATCTGTAATCTTCATAACTGGTGTAGGCGGAATGGTAGTAAGCTTCGGCGCAGTAGAGATTCGTACCGTAGCATGTGCGCTTATTCTCGGTATTCTTACTAACTTGATGTTGTCTCGCGAAGAAGCATAGTTTTTTAAGCGGTTAGCGGTTAGCGGTTAGCGGTTAGCAATAAAGGGGGAAGTCTCCCCCTACCAATAGCTAATGGCTAATGGCTAATGGCTAATGGCTAATGGCTAATAGCTAAAAGCTAAAAGCTAACACCTACTTGAGCAACGCTGCAATTTCCGGGCGTCGCCATCTTACCGCAATTGTATACGCTGTATCACCGGAAACATTCTTTACAGTTTTATCAATTCCATAAGAAATCAGTTTCTTTACCATTTCAGCAGAGCTTGTTTTAGCTGCATAGTGCAGAATTGTATTTCCCTGAACATCTGTCATTTTTCCGGCATATTTTACAATATTCGAAATCATATTTCCGTTGCCATTTTCAAGTGCAATCGAAATTCCGTTTTTACCTTTTTTATCAATCATCTGGAATGGATTTGCTCCGTTTTCAAGCAGTACCAGAGAAGAACGAAGGTCATTCATCTCAATCGCATAATTGAGCGCTGTATAACCGTCCGCGTTCCTTGTATCCACCGGATATCCATCATCAATTAATTTCTGAATAAGACTTGCCGAAGCCTTTGCCTTAACTGCAATATGCACCGGAGTATTACCATCACTATCAGTAATTGTATAATTATCACCAAGAATCTCTTTAATTATGCTTTCATCCTTTCCAAGCACAATAGAAAACGGAGTATTTCCCTGCTTGTCACGAGAAAGAGCATTTCCGCCCGCATTTCTTATAAGTCTGATAATATCCTTATCAGCCATGTAAGCAGCCTCATGGTAAGCATTACGTCCATTTACTTCCTGAACATTAGGATTTGCGCCATAACTCAAAAGCAGCTGAACACTTTCCTTACTACAGCCGCGGATTGCATCCATCAAAATTGAAACACCATTTGAGTCGCAGATATTTGCATTTGCCCCGTTAGAAAGCAGAGTTCTTGCAATATCATACTTACCCGCAACAACAGCCTCTGCAAGCGGAGACTTACCCGAGGTATTCTGCGCATTTACATTCACCCCAAGCTCAAGCAGCTTCATAATAGAAGCCGGAGCATCCCAGCGTACAGCAGTATGCATTACGGTGCTTCCAAGATTATCGCGCACATGAACATCAGCACCGGCATCAACTACAACCTGAATTACTTCAGGATCATTAGTCTTTACGGCACTAAACAGCGGAGTTTCTCCGTTCGCATTTTTAGCACTTATATCAGCACCCTTGAGAACAAGATTTGAAACAGCATCCTTATACTTCCATTCGGCCGCATAATGAAGCACAGTATTACCACTTCCATCCTTTGCCTTAATAGTCTTTGAAGTAATAAGCCAGTCCTGGACAGAACCGCCATATTTTAAGGCAAGTCGCAAAGGAGAATTACTATTAGTATTTACAGAAAAAATATCCGCATTCTTTGCAAGAAGCAGTTCACCTACCTTCTGACGATTTTTAAGAATTGCAAGGAATAAGGCCGTATTACCGTCACGGTTTCGGATATTTACATCATTTGTAAGACTAATCAAATACTGAATCTTTGCAAGAGGAGCATCTGTAATCAAAGCAAGATGAAGCGGAGTATTACCTTCAGAATCCTGCTGTCCCGCATTATTATAATTTACAATAGCCTCAAGCATTTCTTCAGATGAAGCAAAAGCTACAGCAAGCGGAGAATTTCCGTTAGTATCCTGAGTATGAATATTTGCTCCGGCAGCAGTAAGAAGTCTTACAGTTTCAAGATCATTTTTTTGAACTGCAATTGCAAGAGGAGTTACACCTTCCTTATTTCGTGCATCAATATCAGCACCAGCCGAAATCAAAAGTGAAAATACAGAAGCTCCCACTGCCTGCATTGCCGCAGTATGAAGAATGGTATCACCAAACATATCCTTTTGAGAGATGTCGGCACGATAATTTATAAGAAGCTTATATGTTTCAAGAAGATGTTCTTTTGGAAGAATCAGCATTACTGGAGTTTTACCTAAATTGTCTTTTGCATTCACATCAGCACCAGAATTCAAAAGAGCCTTTGCAATCTCAAGGTGACCGTAACGTACAGCCTCATGAAGCGGAGTTGCTCCCGAACTGTCCTGAACAGTTGTATCAGCATCACATTCCAAAAGGTATTTTGCAATTG
Organism: uncultured Treponema sp.; assembly: GCA_947166355.1. Classification (GTDB taxonomy): domain Bacteria; phylum Spirochaetota; class Spirochaetia; order Treponematales; family Treponemataceae; genus Treponema_D. The sequence goes on along the minus strand of CAMVDX010000010.1, from coordinate 68,934 downwards.
CATTATGACCATAGATTGCTGCAAGATGAAGCGGAGTCTGGCCATCATCAAAGCGGGAATTTACATTGCGGGCAAGCATAGCATCCTGAAAATAAGAAAACTCGGTTTCTACTTCATCTGCACCGCCCATAATAAGTTCTGCAGCGATTTCTACGTAATCTTCATCATCAAGATTCTCAAAAGCTACATCAAGCGGAGTTTTACCATTATCATCCTTTACAGAAACCGGAATTCCAGTTTCAAGACATTTTCTGATTGCCTTAAGATTTTTTGTCCGCACAAAGTAATGAACAATAGTCTGGCCGTCAACATCACGGATTTCACCAGCCTTAGTTGTAATAAAGATATCATAATAGGCATCATTTCTAGCTAATCCAAGGTCTAAAGCAGTATATCCTTCAGAATCGCGTGAAAAAAGAGTATTACTTGCAGAAGAAATTGCTTTTGCAGCATCTATTGAATCATTTTTGATTGCAACATGCAGCGGAGTATCCCCTTCATAGTTTTTAAGCTCAGGGTCTGCTCCCTTAAAAATAAAATATGAAATAAGTTCAGCATCATTTATCTGTGCTGCAATGTGCAGTACTGTATTTCCATCTTCGTCTACAGCATTTATATCCGAAGGCATTACAAATTCCTGCTTTGCTTCATCTATTCTGTTCTGTTTAAGAAGCTCCTGCGGAGTAAGTTTTGCAGATGTATCATTATTGGTAGTTTTTTTAGGAGCAGATGCACAGCCGGAAACAAACAAAAGTCCGGCAACAATAAGAATTCCTGATATCGAATTTCTTTTCATATTTCCCCTCTTAAATTTATACATATCTATAGTCAATTTATCGGGGAAAAATGAAGTTCAATTTACTGATTTTTTAATAATTCCAGCATTTTTCTAAAGGCGCTGTCAGCCTTATTAAGCTCGCGTGAACCACGGGTAATTTTACAAAGCGACATACTGAATTTATTTGCTATTTCACGCTGTGTAGTTCCTGCGTCAATTTCCTTTACTAAAAGCCAGCGGTTTGCAATATCCTTAAGCTCCGGTTTTGTGAACAGACAATTGAAAAAATCATAAATAAAAGCCTCATCGTCTGATTTTTTTATCAAATGACAGAGTTCTTTTATAGTAGCAGCGATTTCCTCTTCAGAAATTCCTTTTTTTACTTCGTTATTATCCATAGAAACAGTATAACAGAAAATTAAGAAATTGCAAATACTTCGTTATTGCGAGGGCATAGTCATCATGGCTTCAACGTCATTGCGAGGAGCGCAGCGACGAAGCAATCAACAATTATGAACTGCTTCGTCTTCGGCTCGCAATGACGGAACTTTTCAACTTCGTTATGGCAGAACTTTGTAACCTCGTAATGCCAAACTTTTTACCCTTTAGTCAGCTAAATTCTTGTATTCTTCAAACTTAGCTGCAACTTCTTCATCCTGTTTTGTGAACAGAGAAACAACTACTGTTACAACCAAACAAACTATGAAAGCAGGAAGAATTTCATATACATCAAAAAGACCACCGTGTAGATAGTGCCATGCAACATCGGTAACACCACCACAGATAAGTCCTGCAATTGCACCAGGAGCTGTTGTACGCTTCCAGTAAAGAGCCAGAATAATAAGCGGACCAAAAGTTCCACCAAAGCCTGACCATGCAAAAGCTACAAGATTAAAGATTGAGCTTTCCGGATTAAGAGCAAGAAGAAGTCCAAAAATAGCAATTACAAATACACAAATTCGGCTAATGAGAAGTACGTTTTTGTCACTTGCATTCTTTTTGATAAGTCCCTTGTAAATATCCTGTCCAATTGCAGATGAAGCCGAAAGAAGCTGTGAGTCTGCTGTAGACATTGAAGCGGCAAGAATACCACAAAGGAAGAGACCTGCAATAAAGGCTGGGAACATCTTAAGCATTGTTTCACTGAATACTGCTTCCTGAGTTCCTGTACCAAGAGCCTTAAGTCCAGCTGTAAGAACTTCTTCCGGATTAGCACCAAGAATAATACCCTTGTTCAAAAGATAAGCTGTTCCAAGAGCACCAATCAAAACTGCACCGATATAAGAAATAATCATCCATACAATACCAATACGGCGTGCTGTTGTAATTTCTTTATTTGAGCGGCAACCCATAAAGCGAATGATGATGTGTGGCATACCAAAGTAACCAAGACACCATGAAAAGGCTGAAATTGCAGACATTGCGCTGAAAGATTTGTTGCCGGTAATTGATTTTACCATTGCAGAACCAAACTCTCCGCTGAGAGCTCTGTCTGTAAAGCTTGAAACCTGTTCAATAGCGTTGCCAAAGCCACCGAGTGAAGCAACAATTACGATTCCAGAAATAATGAAGGCAATAAAAATCAAACTACCCTGAATAAAATCAGTTGTACAAACAGCCTTATATCCACCAAGAATTGTATAAGAAAGGATGATAACAAAACCAATCAAAAGACCTGTATTCCAGCTGAGTCCAAATACAGAACGGAAAAGCTTAGCACATGCAACGAATCCAGATGCTGTATATATAGTAAAGAACAGTACAATAAAAATAGATGATACAATTGAAAGAATATGTGTTTTGTCCTTAAAACGGTTTGTAAGGAATTCAGGAATTGTGATTGAGTCACCGTAAGTAATAGAACACTTGCGTAAAGGTTTAGCAATCAAAAGCCAGGCAAGGTAAGTTCCGACTATAAGACCAATTGCAGTCCAGAAGGTTTCTTTAAAACCACCAAGATAACAGAGACCTGGAAGTCCCATCAAAACCCAGGCAGAAGAGTCCGAAGCTTCTGCAGAAAGGGCTGTTACCCAAGGACCAAGTTTGCGTCCGCCAAGGAAAAAGTCAGATGCAGAATTGTTGTCTTTTGCATTACGAAGTCCAATGAAAACCATAAGACCAAGATAAAGCACAAAGGCAATAATCTTTCCAATCAATTGCGAAGTCATTTTTATACCTCATTTTTTAAGAATAATATAACTTTTTAATTATACTTATTTTTCTTGTTCTTGTTAATAGTAACTCAAAGTAAATATAATTATTTGAGAACTCGGATAAAAAATTTAGGGGCGTGAGCGGAACGGATGCAAAACTGCATCGAGGGGTCTTTGGCGCTTAGCCATAAAAAAAATCCGAGGATTTTGCGAAGCAAAACCGCAGGATTTTTTCACAAAAACCAGCTCGCCCGCAGTTTTGCATCGGTGCAGCGGAAGCCCCTGAATTTTTTATTCTTGCCTTTTAAGATATAAATAATTATATTTTAAATTGAGGTATAAATATGTCTGAATGTACACACAATTGCGACTCATGTGGAGAGAAATGCGAAAAAAGAGATTTTCATGTTAATTTGCACAAAGACAGCAAAGTAAAGAAGGTTATTGGAATCGTAAGCGGTAAAGGTGGTGTAGGAAAATCACTTGTTACAAGTCTTCTTGCAGCACACATAAACAAAGATGGTTTCCGCACTGCAATTCTTGATGCTGATATTACAGGTCCTTCTATTCCAGAGAGCTTTGGAGTTGGAGATGAACGTGCACAGGCAGTAGAAGGAGAAGATGCACTTACACCTGTTATTACAGATTCTGGCATTCAACTTATGTCTATGAACTTTTTGCTTCAGAACGAAACAGATCCAGTTATCTGGCGAGGACCGGTAATTGCAGGAGCCGTAAAACAGTTCTGGACTGACGTTATATGGAAAGATGTAGATTTTATGTTTGTAGATATGCCGCCGGGAACAGGCGATGTACCTCTTACAGTTTTCCAATCACTCCCAATTGATGGAATTATTGTAGTCAGCTCACCACAGCAGCTAGTTCGCGTAATTGTAGAAAAGGCTGTAAATATGGCAAATATGATGAACATTCCAATCCTTGGAATTGTTGAAAATATGAGCTATGTAAAATGCCCGGATTGTGGAAAAGAAATCACAGTGTTCGGTAAAAGCAATATTGATGAAATCGCAAAAACCTTTAATATTCCGGTTCTGGCCCGCATCCCTATGCAGGAAGAAACCAGCCGCGCAGTTGATGCAGGCGACATCGAAAGTCTCGATATTCCGGAACTAAAAGACGCCGCAGAAACAGTAGAAAAATTACTGAAGAAATAAAAAATGGATTGCTTCGTTGGATTGCTTCGTCGCTGCGCTCCTCGCAATGACGTTCATTAGTTCGCCCGCTCGCAATCTCGTCATTGCGAGCGAAGCGAAGCAATCCATTACATGTAATTGTCGGGTTTGTCCCGACAATCTTCCCCCCTATTCTGACTGCGCAGGTCTAACAGAAAAATAACCTGGGCTATCTGTACCGCCGTCTACACGGGCATACTCTTTTCCTATATGACTGCTGCTATACGCCGTACCTGCCCCACCAGTTAGACTCGTACAGTTTTCAAACATATCATAACTGCTGCTAACAGAAGTCTTATTTGTATTTGCCTTTGTATAAATAGTTGTCAGATTTATGCAGTTATAGAACATTCCACTCATATCAGTTACTCTGCTAAAATCAAAGCTGGTCAAATCAAGAATCGTTAAAGTTCTGCAGTTATAAAACATATATCTCATCTCTGCAATTTTACTGGTATCAAAGCTGCTTAAATTAACAGTCCCAAGAACTTTACAGTTATAGAACATATAATTCATTCCATTAATTCTACTGGTATTAAAATTGCTTAAGTTCAATGAAGTAATAGCTTCACAGTCTCTAAACATGGACGAAATATTCGTTACCCGACTTGTGTCAAAACTGCTTAGATTCAAAGAAGTAAGAACTTTACAGCCATTAAACATATCACTCATATCTGTAACCCGGCTGGTATTAAAATTACTCACATCTAATGAAGTAACAGCGTTACAACCTTTAAACATACTGCTCATTGATTCAACACTACTTGTATTAAACTGACTCACATCTAAACTTGTAACCTTATTACAGTAACAAAACATTGATGACATGTCTGTTACTTTGGCAGTATTAAATGCACTTACATTAATGGTCGTTAATTCCTTACAGTTGTAAAACATTCCACCCATATTAGTTACATTACCTGTATTAAAATTACTTACGTTAAGAGTCGTAAGAGCCACACATCCACTAAACATACTGTACATATCTGATACCTTGCTGGTATCAAAGTTGCTGACATCAAGTGTAGTAACAGAACACCCTCTGAACATAGACTTCATATTTGTAACATTTGCAGTGTTAAAAGTGCTTATATTAAGAGTTGTAAGAGAGCCACAGCCATAGAACATTGACTTCATATTTGTTACTTTACTAGTATCAAAATTATTCAAATTTAGAGTCGTAAGTTCCTTACAACCTTCGAACATTTTTTCCATACCTGTTACTTTGCTGGTATCAAAACTGCTTATATTGAGACTTGTAAGAGCTTCACAGTACTCGAACATACCACTCATTTCCGTTACATTACTGGTATTAAAATTACTCAAATCAAGTGTTGTAACAAGCTTACAATAAGCAAACATCTCTAACATATTTGTTACCTTACTGGTATTAAATGAACTAACATCCAGATCCAAAAGAAATTCACAAGAGTGGAACATGCCACTCATACCTGTTACATTACTAGTATCAAAACTGCTTATATCAAGAGACCCCAATTTCACACAACCCATAAACATAGATCTCATATCAGTTACTTTACTTGTATCAAAGCTTCTTAAATCAAGGTTTTGTAGAGTCGAGCAATCATAAAACATACTGCACATATTTGTTACCTTATGAGTATCAAAATCACATGTTTCAACAGTTTTTAAGTTATAACAACATTCAAACATTCCGGAAGAATCAGAATTAAGAATAAGCTTTTTTGTATCTGCAATATAATAATATATTGTTTTGGATCCTTCGTCATACCAGACAGGGATAGTTCTTTCTCCCCAGTCCAGCCAGTATTGGACAGACTCTGGAGCAGCCGTGGCCTTTGCAAAATGTTCGGCAGCTCTGGCATTCAATTCACTTGAACTTTTAATCATACCATTAATATTGGCGCCAGTTTTAAGCTCATACAGATCATACCATTTTGCTTTTAATGTTAAATTAGCTATTATAGGACTAGAAGTGAAAACAAAAGTACCATCATCCCTTTTACTGTAATTACAATCGCCCTCAGCAATCAGCCAGCCGCCAAAGACAAAACCTTCTTTTACAGGGTCAGCAGGTTTATCTACAAAGTGGCCAGCTTCTACTGACTGAGAAGGAATATCACTGCCACCATCTGTATCAAAGGTAACAGTATAATATGTTCTATTGTTTTGCGTCGGCTGTGTACCAGCACCGCTTCCCCCTTGTTCTGTGCCGCCACTCGTACTTGAACCTTGTCCAGAACCTCCTGAACCAGATGTATCTAATGTTGGTGTAGAACAGGCAAAAAGAACTGCAACCAGAACACCGCATAATAAACTTCTAAAAATGATTTTTGTCTTACACATAGAAGAAACCCCATTGTTTTGAAAAGTATATTTTATATTATTCACCCACACATATCTTTGTCAATTCAAGATATTCGGGTCAAGCCCGAATATGACAATATTATTCGGAGCAAGTCCGAGGATGACAAAAAAACAGCCCCGGAGGGCTGCTAAACAAAGACTCCCGTGTCAAGCACGGGAATGACATGTTTGCATAGTCATTGTCGGGCTTAACCCGACAATCTTTATTTACACTCTTTCAATTGGTACCGACTTAGCATCCGCTCCCATATGAGCAACGATTACAGAACCATCGTGGAGCATATCTACAGGAATTACAGCAGCATCAATGCGCTTTCCATCTACTTCGATGTACTCAACACCTTTGCAAACGTGCTGAGGATTCTTTACTTCGATGTGAAGATTCATCTTTCTCCAGCGGCGCTCTACAGTGTAGCCGTCCCAGTCGTGTTTGATACACGGATCAATCAAAAGTCCGTCATACTGAGGTTTAATACCAAGCATATACTGAGTAATTGCATAGTAAGACCAGGTTCCAGCCCCTGAAAGCCATGAAGTTCTTGTATTACCAGGACGCTTAGAGAATGTAGAATAAGTTGTCTGACCAACTACATAAGGCTCACTCTGGCGGATTTCTGCCTTGTCGTTATAAGCAGCTGGAATAGAAGCCTTGCAGTACTCATAAGCACGGTCACCGTTTCCAAGCATAGTTTCTGCAATTACACCCCAGCCCTGAGTATGGTTGAAGATACCTGCATTTTCCTTGATACCAGGAAGGAATACTACAGAAGACATAATATCACTTCTTGTCTTTACAAATGGAGGAGCACAAAGCATAAGACCATAAGGAGTAGCAAGCTTTTCCTTTACAGATTCCATACAAATGCGGGCCTGCTCAGCTGTAGCGGCGCTAGACATAACAGCCCAAACCTGAGTATTAAAGTAAATCTGACCTTCTTCGATAGACTGAGTTCCGTAAACAGTTCCATCCTCGCCTACAGCCCAGATAAACCACTTGCCGTCCCAGCACTTCTTCTGAATATTTGCATCAAGAGTATCGCGTTCCTTCAAAGCCCATGCAGCTTCATCTTTCTTTCCAAGACGTTCGCTTATGTCAGCATAAGTTGTAAGACCAAGGCGCAGCTGGAAGGCTACGAAGAGAGATTCACCGTGGTAGCCGAGTTTAAGACAGTCGTTCCAGTCGGCAAGCAAGCCGCAAGGAAGTCCATCTTTTCCCATTCTCTCAAGGTTGAATTCAAGTGCACGCTTAAGGTGTCCATAAACAGTAGCTTCTCCGCCATCAGCATATGGAACAACTTTATTATAGAAGTCAAAATTTCCGCTTTCGGCTACATAGCAAGGAACTGCGTTAAAGAACCATTCACAGTCGTCAGAACGGAACTCTTCCGGCTTTGGAGCCTTTTCGTGGCCTGCATTAAAATCCTTAGAAATTACAGGAACAGCACCACCATTCTGGCACTGGCCAGAAATCATACGAACAAGGCGCTCTTCTGCTTCTTCCGGAATTGCAGCAGATACACCAAGAATATCCTGAACAGAGTCACGGTAACCAAGACCATCACGCTCTCCATTGTAAACAAGAGAAGCAGCTCGGCTCCAGGCAAATGTAATCAAACAGTTATAAAGTCCCCATACATTTACAGTATGGTTAATATCTTCATCTGGAGTTATTGCTTTATAAGAACCAAGCTTTGCATGCCATGCTGCAACAAGCTTTTCAAATTCTTCATCAGCTTTCTTAAAATTACCGAACTCATTTACAATCTTCTGACCAACAGCAAGTGCATCATCAATACCGAGCATCAGCATGATTTCTTTAGTCTCGCCAGGTTCAAGTTCCAAATCGCCCTGAACAGTACCACAAGAGTTATCACCAAAGGCTTCTGAGTTAGTACATGCACCGTCAACTACAGCCTTAGGATGTTCATACGAACCGTAAGTTCCAATAAAGGCTTCGCGGCTTGTATCAAAACCTGTCATAGGAGTACCAATAAGAGCAACCCACTCGCTCATATAAGCGCCGCCAACCTCATATTCGGGGTGCTGAATGTAAAGATTATCCTGAATAGAATATCGAAGAAGGTTATCCCCTACTTTCTGTCCTTTTACAATAAAGAGAGAATACTGAAGATTTACCTGATCCTGAGTTGTATTCCACTGATTAGTAAATTCACAGTATGAGAATACGCGGATTTTACGTTTTTTGTCAGATGTATTTGTTACCTTAAGGCGCCAGTATTCAAAGTTCTGTCCGAGAGGAACATAATATTTTGTTTCACTCTTAATGCCCTTGTATTCAGAAGTAATTATTGTATACGCAGTACCATGACGGCATTCACTCTTATACTGATCAAGAGGTTTTCCAACCGGCTGCCATGAAGCAGACCAGAAATCTCCATCATCCTGATCGCGAAGGTAAAAATAACGGCCCGGCTGATCCATAGGAATGGAATTAAAACGTAAACGCATAAAGCGTCCCTGTGCGCCAGACTTGTAAAAGCCATAGCCACCGGCATTGTTGGTTATTACAGCTCCGTAAACTGTAGAACCAAGATAATTACTCCAGGATGTCGGAGTATCCGGGCGGGTAATAACATATTCCGCCTTGTCATCATCAAAATAACCGTATTTCATTAATCCTTCCTCGGCTTACCTATAGCCTATGTCGTATTATTTTACGACAACGTTTTCTATAATATAAGAAGTTTATCCTATGATTGTCCATAAGTCCATAAAGGATTTACACTATATTAATATTGAACAGGACAAAAAAAAGGCTGCCAGACATAAGTCCGACAGCCTTTTTGAATTTCTAATTAAAGAATTAACCTTTTACAGAACCAAGTGCAACACCGGCTACAATGTACTTAGCAAGAATAAAGTACACGATAATCAGTGGCAAAGCTGTAAGGGTAAGACCAACGTAAATAGCACCATGTTCGCGCTTGTAAATATCACCATTAAGGAGAGATACCATAATTGGCAATGTATACTTGCTCTGACTTGTAAGAATTACAGATGGACGGAACAAATCATTCCAGCTTGTTACGAAGGTAAAGATTGCCTGAGTAGCAATAGCCGGCTTCATGATTGGAAGTACAATCACGTTGTATGTCCAGAATTCTTTTGAACCATCAATACGTGCAGATTCAACAAGAGAAACTGAAACAGCAGGCTTCATATACTGACGCATAAAGAAGACCATACTTGGGGAGGCTATTGCCGGTAAAATCAAGGTTATTAAATGGTTAGTCATGTGAACCTTGTAAACCATCTGGAAGAATCCAATGATAGTTACAGTTGCAGGAATCATCATAATACCCATAATAAAACCAAAGAATACATTCTTGAGCTTCCATTCATACATTACAAGAGCATAAGCTGTCATTGTAGAGAAGTACAAAGAACAAACACAAACACCAACTGAAATGATAATTGAGTTCATAAAACCCTTTGCAGGATTAAATGACTTTCCTGTAAGAATTCTAATATTGTTAAGAAAATACTTAGAAGGAATCAAAGATACTGCATGCTGCTGAATCTGAGTTGTTGAACGGGTTGAGTTTATAATCATTACAACAAACGGGAACAAGCTCAAAATAGCAAGAAATACACAAATTACTAATACCAAAATCTTAAAGATTGGCATATTTCTATTCTGACTACTCATTTACAACTCCTTTAGCTGCCTGTTTTGCGGCCTTAATCTGCTGCTTTTTAGCTTTTCTGATTCTTGCTTCATCTTTATCGCGTAATGCGTAGAACATAATTGCAGAACAAATTACGATGATGATAAACATAATCATACTGAGGGCAGAAGCACGGTTATATCTGTAACTACCCTTGAATGCCATTGCATTGATAAGAACGCTTGTTGTAAGAGTTGCGTTATCAGGACCACTATTAGGAACAAAAAGGTTTGGAATATCGAACATATTCAAACCACCGATAAGTGAAGTTACGAGTGTGAACAGGAGGATAGTTTTGATACTTGGAATAGTAATCTTCCAGAATACAGTCCAACCGTTTGCACCATCAATGTCAGCAGCTTCGAAGATTTCAGGGTCAATACCAAGAACACCAGAAATAAGAATAATCATTGTATAACCATACCACTGCCAGGTCTGGATAAATATGATAATAGTCTGAGCAGCCTTTCTGTTGTTCAAGAAATAGAATGGTTTATCGATAATATGGAAACGTGTAAGCAAGTCGTTTACAGGTCCCATTGGATAACCAAAAAGAGTTCCGAACAAAATTGCAACTGTAGCAGCTGTAATAATGTTTGGCATATAGAAAAGTACTTTAAATGCTCCCTCTCCAGGAATCTTAACACGGCGGTTAGTAAACCAGGCAGAAAGCAAAAGTGCCATAATCATCTGTGGAATAAAGTTACAAAGCCAGATTTTTACAGTATTTCTCAATGCAATATGGAATGTAGGCATTGTCAAAATAGCTTTGTAATTTTCAAAAAATTTACTACCCTTCAAGAAATGCCAGGTTGTTTTTCCCGCACCTCTAAGGTCTGTAAAACCAATAATCATTGTATATAATGTTGGATAAAAAGAAAAGATTAAGTATGCAATAACAAAAGGAATGCAGAAGAAGTAGCCATATCTAGCATAACTGATACTATGTTTTCTTTCCTTAATGGCATTTTTTCCCATAAGTGGACACCCCAAATATAAATTAATTAAATAATCAGAAATTCCGTACTTTTTTAGATTGTCCGGTAAGCCGGACAATGACAAACTTAATTGTCATTGTACAAATTAGGGCTGCCTTTCGACAGCCCTAATATTTTATGCAGTTAGTTTACCGACTATTAGAGGTCAACACCAACTTTGTCAGCTACAGTCTGCTTGAAGTCTTTGATTGCATCAGCTTTTGACTTCTGTCCGTTAGCATAAGCACGAACCTGGTCACGCCAAATCTGGTTGATTTCCTCATCATACTGTGTGAGGTTCTTACCGTTAGCATAAGCTCCAGCAGGTACGAAGTAGTCGAACATGTTCTGACCACCGAGGAAGTCAAGAGTACCGTTAGACTTCTTCATTACAACTCCAGAAGAAACTGTATCTTTTGTTCCGCCTTCGCCATTCAAAGTACCGTTAGCCCACTTGTAAAGAAGACCATCGTTTGATGTATCAAGTGTGATCCACTCGATGATTTCTTTTACGATAGCTTTCTTGTTCTTGTCTTTTGCAGCGTTCTTAGAAGCGAGTACCCATGTACCACCCCAGAAGAATCCGATTGGAGAGTTACAAACAGCCCAGTCACCGTATGTACCTTCACCTACTTTAGATCCACCTGAGTTTCCAGCCATTACGTAGTTGATGAGCCAAGCTGGTCCGAAGAAACCAAATACTGGCTTTGGACCCTTACCCTGCATATCAGCATACCAAGCTTCTGTCCAGTCCTGTGTACCGTTTGACCAACCCTTGTCTGTAAGCTGTTTAGAAGCGTCAAGGAAAGCTTCACGTTTTGGATCGATGTAGAGCTTGTCGTCTACAATCCAACCCTTGTCTGAAGAGTTCTCATATGCGTGCCAGATATCACCGTCACCAGATACGATTGCTACACCATTGTCAGCCAATTTCTGAGCAGCCTGCCAGAACTTTGTCCAAGACTGTGAACCACCACCGATAGCAGCCTGTACAGTTTTTGGATCATCTGAACCGAATACTTTCTTAGCAATTGAGCGGCGATAGATGAAACATCCACCAGTAGCCTGATAGCCAAGACCTACAACCTGTCCCTTAGGGTTCTTACCGATATCTACTGTATAAGAAGCGATATCAGCATCTTTGATTGCCTTGTCAATCTTGATACCAAGATCTTTGTATGAAGCAGCATAGTCAGACATATCGCCCTTAGCATACTTCAAGATGAATGCAGCTTCAGCAGCATAGATATCAACTTCACCGTTCATAAGAGCAGTGTTAAGTGCTGGCTGATACTCACCGTTTGTTGTAGCAACGATAGTAGTATTAATTTTTACTTCTGGATGATTAGCATTCCACTTCTCAACCATTCCTGGAATTTCATCTGTAAACGCCCAAAGATTGATTGTTACAGGTGCCTTTGCCTTTGCAGCGAACAAAGAAGTTGCTACTGCGAGGCCACAAATAACTGAAAGAATTTTTTTCATTTTCCTTTCCTCTTGTAAAGTTTTTTTTTAATAGGGCATACACCCTAACAAATATTATTGTAACTCAAATACATTGAATTTGCAAAATAAAAATATCAAATTTCAGTGAAATTTGAGCAAGTTAATCGTTTAACTTTTCATTTTTTTTCAAGCGAAAACGTTTTCATTGTCAACTACAACGTTTTCTTAAAGTTAAAAACAAGTTCTTCTGCATATTTATTCCATTTTTTCATAACTTTATTGCCATTTATAAAGCATATTTGAGCAGTTCTTCATCTCAATTCCTTTTTAGCAGACATACAATCTTTTCTATAATATAAAAAAATATTCTTTTGACTTTATTTAAAACTGTGCTATGATTTTAAATGGTGGAAGGAAATCTTAATATTCGGAAAAGGGTTTAGTGAAAAAATCAATTTCGCCCGAAAAAGCAAAAATAATCTCAACACTGCTTGTAGCCTCTGTATTCATGCTTATTGTGCTTACTCTTTCCAGTCTTTTTACTAATCATTTCTTAAAAAAAGCAGAATCACAGTATTTTGAAAGTCTCGAAAAAACAATAGAAGGTTATCAGAAAATCGTATCTCTTCAGCTTGCAAGCTACAGGAGCTCATTGCATGCTTTTTATGCAGATGAATTTTTTAACGAAGGTAACAAAGAAGTTATAAAAGATTTCTTCCATAAATACTCTTACAGAATGGATGATTCATTTCTTGGAATATATTTTGTTGATTTAGAAGGAAACGCAATTTTATCAAGTGGTGCTGAAGTAAAAATGCATGTTCAAAAGCATCCGGGGTTACTGGGAAAGCAAAAATATTACTTTAGTGATTTAGGAAATTTGCCCGGAACAAAGGCAATGACCTTTGCAGTTGAAGAAGCAGTTTATGATAATAACAATCGCTTAATAGGAGTAATCGGAGCCTCTGTAAAAACAGACAGTTTTGCCCAAAAAATTCTTGGAATAAAATTTGGAACAAAAGATTCCTTTATGATTTGTGACAGGCAGGGTATTTTTATGGTTCACCCGCGTAAAGATGTTATCGGACATTCCTACACTCCTGAAAACGAAGAATATAAAGGTACTGGCTCACATGATATAGCACAGAAAAAATCAACCATTGTGAAAACAATTGATGATGCAGGAAATCTTATGTATCTTATGACAATCAGAATTCCTGAAACTGGCTGGACTCTTGCAATAAAAGTTCCTATGACAGATATTGAAAATATCTACACTCCTGAAAAAAGACAAAAACTAATGCTTGTGATTATTTCATTTTTAATAATTGTTTTGCTTGTATTTATAGAAGCAAAAGTCCTGGACTTTTTCCAGCGCAAGCAAATTATTGCTACTGTATATGATCCTCTTACAAATCTTTGGACAAGACAGCGTTTTGAAAAAGAAGCTGCAAAAATGATGAGAACTTATCCAAAGGCAAAATTCATGCTTATAGAAGCAGATATACGTGGCTTCAAATTCATCAATCAGAATTATGGAGAAGAAGCAGCTGATAAACTGATTCTTTATTATTCAAAGGCCTTAAACAATTTTATAAGCGGTTATCATGCAATTATAGGAAGAGGCTTTGCAGATCACTTTTATGTTCTTATTAAAATTTCTTCTGTTCATAAAGCGATGGCTACTTTTAAGGATGTTATAAATGAATTTTCAGAAGAACTGAAAAACTATGAACTTCCGTTCTTCCCAAAATTTGGTGTTTCCTTTCATATGCCGGGCGACAATTCTAAAAAAACTACAATCCAGAGTCTTATAGGTCAAGCCTCTTTTGCAAAAAGCACTATAAAAGACAATCTTTTAACTCAATATTCAATTTATAACTCCAAGCTTCTGGAAAAAATCAATGAAGAACGCTTTATAGAAGGCCATATGCAGCAGGCTCTTGATGATAAAGAGTTTTTTGTAATGTATCAGCCAAAAATATCGCTTGCAGATGATAAGATTGTCGGAGCAGAAGCACTTGTTCGCTGGAACAGTCCGAAGTTCGGCCTTTTAACACCAGATAAATTCATTCCGCTTTTTGAACGCAATGGTTTTATCACAAAGCTTGACTATTATGTTTATGAAGAAGTTTTTAAATTCATTCAGGGCAGACTTTCAAAGGGACAGCCGGTTGTACCGATTTCTGTAAATATGTCACGTAATCATAACCGCCCGGAAAAATTCATGCACGACTTTATGGAAATTTTCAATAAATATTCTATTCCGGCAAATCTTATTCAGCTTGAAATTCTGGAACGCTCCGTAATGGATAACACTACACTTCAGGATATTACAGAAAAACTGCATAAAGAAGGCTTTACAGTTGCAATGGATGATTTTGGAAGCGGGGAATCTTCTCTTAATATGCTCACAAAAATTCCAGTTGATGTATTAAAGTTTGACCGGGAATTTCTGGATGCCTCTACAGATGAAGAAGGGCGTATTGATAAAAAATCAGAAAAGTTCATTCATATTCTGATTGATTTGAGCAAAAATCTTGATAAGCAGACGGTTTTTGAAGGTGTCGAAACTCAGGCACAAAGAGATTTTCTGCGCTCAATTGAATGCGACCAGGCACAAGGATTCTTCTATTCCCGCCCGCTGTCTGAACAGGACTTCGTACAGTTTATTAAACTGCATTCGTAATGGTGGTTTCGATACGGCCTTCGGCCTACTCAACCACCGTTGGTTGAGTGCCGCGTTAGCGGTGTATCGAAACCAACTTACAATGCTGCAAGATGTTTATTAAGAAGTTCTGTTGCCTGCTTAGGGTTAGCTTTACCGTGAGACTGCTTCATAACCTGCTCAAATAGCAGAAGCGTTAAAAAAAACAGTCCATCGGGACTGTTTTTTAGCTTCTACTTCTGAAATGCTCGCGAGATTTATCGAGCGGTCCCATGAAATGGGGCAGGTTATAATTCTGCCAAATGTTTTGTAAGCAGTTCAGTTGCCTGCTTAGGGTTAGCCTTACCATGTGACTGTTTCATAACCTGCCCCATGAGCCAGCCCACAACATTTGTCTTTCCGCCCTTGTAGTCTTCAATAGCCTTAGGGTTAGCGGCAATTACGTCCTGAACAATCTTATCGATTTCGCCGGCATCGCTTACAACTTCCATGCCCTTCTCTTTTATGATAATTGACGGCATTTTGTTTGTTTCAAGCATTTCGGCGAACACTTCCTTACCCTGCTTTGATGTAATCTTTCCATCCTCGAGGGCATCGGCAAGCTCTGCAATGTGAGCCGGTGTTAAGCTGATATCTGTAATGGCAATTTTCTTTTCGTTGAGAACTGCAAGGAGTTCTGCAAGAATAAGGTTTACTGCGCGTTTAGGATTCTTTGATTTTGTTGCGGCATCTTCAAAGAAGAGAGCCAGGTCGCGGGTAGAAGTAATTGTTTCTACGTCGAAATCTGTCATGCCGTACTGAGCCTTATAGCGCTGGCGTTTTGCTTCAGGAAGCTCGCCTACCTTTTCTTTTGCGTTTGCAATAAGTTCTTCGCTTACAGTGAAAGGCTTAATATCAGGTTCAGTTGTAAAGCGGTAGTCTACGAAAGAGTTCTTTGTACGCTGAACAACGGTCTGTCCTTTTTCTTCATCCCAACCCATAGTAACTTTGAAGCCAGGATTGAATTCCTGACGGTCTTCCTGGAACTCTTTGAGCTGGCGCTGTGCTTCGTAAGTACAAGCCTCGCGGATTGCCTTGAAAGAGTTCAGGTTCTTGATTTCGGAAATTGGTGTGTGCCAGAGCTTTCCGTCTTCCCAAACGTTGAGGTTGATATTGGCATCGCAGCGCATGTTACCTTCTTCGAGGTTACCGTTTGTTACCTTTACGTAACGCAGGATTTCCTGAACAGTCTGCATAAAGAGAGCGGCTTCTTCAGGAGAAGTCATATCAGGTTTTGTTACAATTTCGATAAGTGGTGTACCACAGCGGTTGTAGTCGATGTAAGAGTGAGCGCCCTGAAGGTGAAGAGACTTACCTACGTCTTCCTCAAGGTGAATGCGTTCTACGCGGACACGGCGGTATTTTCCATCACCTACGATACAATTCTGGCCGATAAAGTTCTTTTCGCGGCACTTTGCACCGCCCGGCTGTTCATCCTTTGGGTAGCTTCTGAACGGAAGGTCTACATAACCGTCTGTACAAAGTGGAATATCATACTGAGTAATCTGATAGCCTTTTGCAAGGTCAGGGTAAAAGTAATGCTTGCGGTCGAATTTTGTAAAGCGTGCAATATTGCAGTTGAGCGCCTGACCAGCAACGGCTCCGAGTTCTACATAACCTTTTGAAATACGTGGCATAGCGCCCGGAAGTCCCAGACATACAGGACACACGCGGGTATCTGGCATTCCGCCGTAGCGGTTTTCGCAGGCACAAAAGGCCTTGGTTTTAGTCAAAAGCTGAGTATGAATTTCGCAACCGATTACAATTTCCCACTTATCTATCATTTTTATCCTCAATTTGAATATCTAGATTGCCGTGTCAGGCACGGCAATGACTTTATAACTGAAATAATGCAAATATTATATAGAAAAAAAGAAGTTACCACAATATAATTAATATATGAAGTCAATTTATTCCAAAAGCTTTCTGCGCTTTATCCGTCTGGTTTCAATTCTTTTCATTGCAATTCTTCTTTATCTGACAGGGCATGCTGTTTATGATGTTTTTTTCCTGCATGATTATCCCTGCATATTCGGACTTGTATTCGGGCCGGTCAGTCTGGTAATTTTAGCTTTTATAATTGCAAAGCCTGAAAAGCTTGCTTTATTTGTTCCGTCACTTTTGTATTTTTCTATCACAAATTCTATAGGAGATTCGAATCCGGCATTTCCTGTTATTCTGATGGAGCTCGCGGTTCTGCTGCTCTGGATACGAGGATTTTTCAGATGTCATAAGGTGCCGAAAATCATCGGGATTTTACTACTCTACCTTGTTCCATTTTTTTCGGGACTCAGATTTGGAAGAGAGACTTTCTTTAACAGAGCCTTTGACGCAATTCAGCTTATCCCCATCACCTTCTGTATCATTTTTATTTTGTATGAATACATGAAATCACAAAATGCTGAAGACAAGGTTTTGAATATTGCAGATTATCCTGAAACAACAAAGCGTGACGCCCAGTGGCTGGAGCTTATTCAGCAGGGAGTAAAATACGAAGCAATCGCCATTGATTTTGAACTGACTCTCGGAACCGTTCAAAATCGTCTCAATAAGCTTTATCACATTCTTGAGACCGGCGACCGCATCGGTTTTCTTTCTATTTATTCAAACGCGAAAATCATTTATCAAAAATAAATTTTCGAAACAGTCTTATCAGGCCGCCGGCAAATGCAATTACAGCGCTGACAATAATCACTCCGTAAAAATCAGGTACGAAAAGTCTTACAACCCAAAGCGGAGTTGACAGCAAAAGCTTTGTAAAGGTAAGAAGGAAAAGCGGCCACACAAGGAAGCAGATAATACAAGGAATTGTTTTTCTGACTTTAATCAGGAAGAACACAGAAAGACCTGCCATAACAAAATAAATAGCATTCAAAGCAAGGTGAAGTAAAAACCATTTGGTATGATTTATTACAGGAACCTCTTCCCCGTTCAGAATAGCCACACTATCAAAAATAACGTTGTTCATAAGGTTATTCATCACAAGATAGTCGCTGGCATTTATCATAAAACAGACGGCGAGCTTTTTGTCGGGAAGGATATACTGAAAAGTAATCCCATTTTCAACCTGACCGCCATGGAAGAGCATTGGCTGTCCCTGCCAGTTCATGTAATTCCAACCCATGCCGTAATAAACGTCAAACTGCTTTGACTCCTCACTGACATTTTTAAACCACATTTTCTGAATACTTTCAGGGCTTAGAATCAGGGCTGCTGAATTTTCTGAATTACCTGAATTCTCCGAGTTCTCAGAACCGCCCGACTTTCCTTCATTCAGATACATTCTCAAATACTTTGCGTGATTATGTGGTGTTGTTGCAATATAACCGGCCGGCTCATGAAACCAGGATTTTTCTGTCGGAATATCAGTCTGACCCTGCTTAAAAAATCCAAAGTAATTTCGGTTACCTAAAAGCAGTTTAGGACTATCCTTTACAGCCCGGGCATTTGCTCGTGAAGCATCCATATCAAGCGGCTCAAAAAGATTCTGCTGAATATAGTTTTCATAAGTCTGACCGCTGACTGCTTCTATGATTTTTCCAAGCAAATCATAATTTACGTTTGCATATTCATAGTGTCCATAAGAATCTTTTTGCCTAACATTGTAAAGCTTTGCATGTGTATCAAAGCCACTTGTATGATTTAACAGCGCAAGAACTGTAACCGGCCTTGAAAACTTATAATCCGGAAGATAAACAGAAATGTCATCTTCAAGCTTTACAAGACCTTTCTCAACCAGCTGCATAATGCAGACCGCAGTATAAGACTTACTCATTGAACCGATATAAAAGAGCTGATCCAGACTTGTGCACTGGCCGTAAGCTTTTTCAAGCAGAGTTTCATCCGGATTTGTGATAAGAACTGCCATTCCAGGAATGTGGTAGGCTTTGTTTATCTCATCAAGATATTCAGTAAAATGCGAAAGACGGGAATCGTTCTGGGTAAAGGAAGCGGCGAAAAGCATCGGGCAGGCTGTACTCAAAGCCATCATCAAAATCAAGAATAATTTCTTCATAAAAAACCTCACGCCGTAAATAATACAGTCATGAGATTTTTTTACAATATTAAAATGAGGTACCTCATATCGGAATATGAGGTTGTTAACATCAGATTTTTCCTTTTTCTTTGAGAATCTTTTCTACATATTCTACCATCTCGTAAACGAGGGCGTCGCAGTGAGGTTTACGGGTTCCGCCGGCTGCGGCATTGGCTTTGAGGAGGTCGGCACAGTTCAACATATCACTGTGACGGCTCTGAAAATATTTAACGAGTGCCTGAGTATCTTCAGGGGCATCAACATCAAAAAGACCGAGTACCATAAGGCCGCCTGTAATTACACCGCAGGTAATTCCCGACTTCATACCGCCACCAAAGGCTGTAGCAATTTTGTAAGCGGTTTCGTCGTCTAAGTTCAGGCTCTGGGTAAAAGACATAAGCACTGACTGTGCACAGTTATGATGTGGTTCAACAATTGCGCGGATTTCTTTTGCGCGGTCTAAGTATTTACTCATTGATATCTCCTAATTATGGATTGCTTCCCCCTTCGCTATGCTCGGGGTCGCAATGACGACCGAACTTTGTCATTGCGAGGCGAAGCCGTGGCAATCTATTTTACTCGCTCCACTTAGTATATTTATCACACTCAAGGATTTTCTTGGCATTTGCTACCCGCTCGAGTGTAGGACTTTCGAGGTCTTTAAGAACATAATCTATTCCCAAATCCTTGTACTTCATGGCGCCAAGTCCGTGATATGGAAGAATCTCAACACGCTCAACGTTGTGAAGTGTACGGATAAAGTCACGGGTCTGAGTGAGGTATTCATCATTATCAGTAATGCCAGGAACAAGTACGTGGCGAATCCAGATTGGCTTATTGATTTTGTCGAGATAAGCAAACATCTCGCGGATATTTTTTCCAGACTTGCCGGTAAGCTTAATATGCTCATCTTCGTTGATATGCTTGATATCCATCAAAAGAATATCCGTTACTTCCATAAGCTTCTGGAACTTTGCAAACCAGGCTTTATCTTCTTCTGAAGCATCAGCAGCTTCGCCGTTACGGAAAGGAGCACCGGAAGTATCAATACAGGTATTAACACCAAGCTTCTTAAAGGCAGTAAAAAGTTCAATCAGAAAATCAATCTGAAAAAGAGGCTCTCCTCCACTAACGGTTACACCGCCCTTTTTGCCCCAGTATTCCTTGCAGGTCATTGCTTCGTTTACAAGCTCTTCTACAGTGTAGAGCTTTCCGTCTGTCATTTTCCAGGTATCCGGATTGTGGCAGTAAAGGCAGCGCAGAGGGCAGCCTGAAAAGAAAATAATAAAACGGCTTCCCGGTCCGTCTGCACAGCCGAAGCTTTCGAGCTGGTGAATGTAGCCTTTTGATTCCATGAGGTCTCCTTATTGTAGATTGCCACGTCGTTCGCTTCGCTCACTCCTCGCAATGACGAATAATACGCACGCTATGCAACGTCATTGCAAACGCGAAGTGTAACGTCATTGCGAGCACGAAGTGTAACGTCATTGCGAGCACGAAGTGCGAAGCAACCCATATCTATAATATATCTATTTTCTAAAAGATTTTCCACTTTTTATAAAATCCATGTGGGCTTTATCTTTGGCGGAAAGCCGGCGCTGACCGAGCTGAAGTTCGTCGCGGTGTTGGCCGCGCGATGCAGAATGCGCTGTATGTGGGCGATTCTGCGGTAAATCCCAAACGGGCTTTTTCGGATGTTTATCGCCTTTTTTTACATACTCACCCCACTCTTCCGGCTCCGGAACTTCAAACTTCATATGCTCGCCGGTAAAAGGATGGTCAAACTCAAGAGTTCTGGCATGCAGACAAAGCCGGTTGAAAGGATCTGTATGAGCACGGTGCTCTTCATCTCCAGCAAGAGGATATCCATGAGCTGCAAGGTGAGCACGAATCTGATTTTTCTTTCCGGTATCAAGCGATAGTTCAAAAAGAATATGAGTCGATCCCTGCAAAATCATTTTGTAATTGGTGCGGGCCGCAACAGTTTTAAAGTCATGCCCTTTATTATCTTTATCACCCTTTTTTGGAACAAAGCCGACGTTATGAGCATTCTGGGCAAGTGGATCATCAATAAGCCCAGATTCCGGCAGAGGCTCTGCATTGCGGCTGATTTCTGCGACTGCATGATAGAGGCGCTCTGTTACCATCTGATGCCAGCTGTTCATGATTTTTTCCTGAGCCTGCTCGGTAAGGGCAAACATCATAACTCCGCTTGTGTCGCGGTCCAGGCGGTGAACTACATAAGGCTTATGCTTTGAGTTAACCTCACCCTGTTTACGAAGCATTTCTTCAAGAACCAACTGTGCGGTACGAACCTTACTTCCGGGATAAGGAACAGAAAGAAGCCCGCTTGGTTTATTGATTACTGCTATCCACTGGTCGTGGTAGAGAAGTTCTATTTTTTCGCGGCCATAATCTGCTTTATGAACCCGCTTATATTCTGTTGATGCTTTTACCATAGTTGTGAAATTGTAGCATTTTGATAAATAAATAACTACAGATTTTTTATGATTTATATTGTATGCAATTGATTTTTACATATTTTAGCATTATATTATATGTTAGACGCAACAAACAAAGGAAGATATGGAAAAATATACAGTTACAGGAATGTCTTGCGCGGCCTGTGTGGCACGTGTTGAAAAAGCAGTTAATAAAGTGGAAGGAGTTTCTTCATGCTCGGTAAGTCTGCTTACAAATTCTATGGGAGTAGAAGGCTCTGCCAGCGCAACCGAAATTATAAAAGCTGTTGAAAATGCAGGCTATGGTGCAAGCCTTCAGAATGATTCAACAACCGCAGAATCCGAAAATCAGCGCTCAGCCGACACGAACTTCAGTTCAACAACAACAAAGCACGGCGCTGTCTCAATTGAATCAGATTCTCTAAAAGACAGGGAAAGTCCTCTTCTTATAAAAAGGCTTTTTACATCAGCAGGATTTCTGCTTATTCTAATGTATATCAGCATGGGACACACTATGTGGGGCTGGCCTCTACCTTCATGGTTCAACGGCAATCATCTTGCAATGGGACTTTTACAGATGATTCTCGCAGCAATAATCATGCTGATTAATAAAAAGTTTTTTATAAGCGGATTTAAGAGTGTCATACACGGAGCTCCTAATATGGACACCCTTGTTGCAATGGGTTCCGGAGTTTCTTTTATATACAGCGTAGTCATGCTTTTTGGAATGACAGCTTCTGTTACGTCTGGAGACAGTCAGCGAACTATGCATTTTATGCATAACCTTTATTTTGAAGGAGCTGCAATGATAGTTACCCTCATAACTGTCGGTAAGCTTCTGGAATCAATTTCAAAAGGACGCACTACAGATGCATTAAAAAGCCTGATGAAGCTTGCTCCAAAAACTGCCTTTATAATTTCAGATGGAACAGAACGCGAAGTTCCGGTTGAGCAGGTTCATAAAAATGATATTTTTGTAGTTCGGCCGGGACAAAACATTCCTGTAGACGGCATAATAATAGAGGGAAATACTGCAATAAATGAATCAGCCCTAACAGGAGAGTCTGTACCGGTTGATAAACAGACAGGCGATTTTGTTTCTGCGGCAACAATCAATACCTCCGGCTTTATAAAATGCCGTGCCACTCGTGTTGGAAAAGATACAACAATTTCGCAGATAATAAAAATGGTAAGCGATGCAGCGGCAACAAAGACCCCTATAGCCCGCATTGCAGATAAGGTTGCAGGAGTATTTGTTCCGGCAGTAATAGGTATTGCTGCAGTTACTTTTGTGATATGGCTGATTCTAGGTGCAGAGTTCAGCTTCGCCTTGAGCAGGTCTATTGCTGTTCTTGTAGTAAGCTGCCCATGTGCGCTCGGACTCGCAACTCCGGTCGCTATTATGGTGGGAAATGGAAAAGGAGCAAGAAACGGAATTTTGTTTAAGACCTCTGCCGCCCTTGAAGCAGCCGGCAGAACAAATATTGTCGTTCTTGATAAAACCGGAACAATCACAAAGGGAGAACCTGTCGTTACAGATATTTTTCCAGCCAGCGACTTTTCTGACATTGACCTTCTGGAACTTGCGGCAAGTATTGAAGCAAAAAGTGAACACCCGCTTGCAAAGGCAATAGTTTCAGAAGCTAAAAAACGGAAGCTTACACTACATAATATAACTGATTTCGAGGCTATGGCAGGAAGCGGTGTACGGGGAACTGATGGCTCTGAGGAGATTTTTGGAGGAAGCCTTAAATTTGCACAAAGCATAGCTTCTCCTAACAACAGACTTTTACAGCAGGCAGAAACTTTTGCCGAACAGGGAAAAACTCCTTTGTTCTTTATCAAAAAAAATATTAAGGAAGCAACAATAATCGGAATCATTGCTGTCGCAGATATTATAAAAGAAGACAGTGCCGCCGCCATAAGCGAGCTGAAAAAACTCAGTATAAAAACAGTTATGCTTACCGGCGACAATGAGCGTACTGCGAAGGCTGTTGGAAAAGAAGCCGGTGTCGATGAAATAATTGCCGGAGTCATGCCGGACGGAAAAGCTGCCGTTATAGAGAAACTT
Source organism: uncultured Treponema sp. (assembly GCA_947166355.1). GTDB lineage: Bacteria > Spirochaetota > Spirochaetia > Treponematales > Treponemataceae > Treponema_D. Next base: position 45,073 of record CAMVDX010000010.1, on the reverse strand, counting down.
AAAAAACAGGGTAAAGTTATGATGGTAGGAGACGGAATTAATGATGCACCAGCTCTTACCACTGCTGATATTGGCACGGCAATTGGAGCTGGAACAGATGTTGCAATTGATGCTGCAGATATAGTTCTTGTAAAAAGCAGACTTTCAGATATTCCGTCTGCAATAAGATTGAGCCGTGCAACCTTGCGAAATATTCACGAAAATCTTTTCTGGGCATTTTTCTACAATGTGCTTTTGATTCCTATTGCAGCCGGTGTCTACCACAAGCTAGGGCTTGATATGAATCCGATGTTTGGTGCAGCTGCAATGAGTCTTTCTAGCTTCTGTGTAGTTTCGAATGCTTTAAGATTGAATTTATTTAAGATGAAGAATAAAGATTGTCCGATCAAGCCGGGCAATGACACAAATTGTTGTCAGCCACAGGCTCGACCGGAGATTTCAGAACAAATTATGGAGGAAAATAAAATGGAAGAAAGAACAATTAAAGTTAAAGGAATGATGTGCGAACACTGTGAAATGCATGTAAAAAAAGCACTCGAAGCAATTGATGGAATTGATACCGCAGCAGCTGATCATAAAAAAGGCGAAGTAAAATTGACTTTGTCAAAAGCTGTTACAGAGGGCGCTATGAAGGCTGCTGTTACAGAGGCAGGGTATGAGTATATAGGCTAATGGATTGCCGCGTCGCTCAGTTTGTGTCATTGCGAACCGAAGGCGAAGCAATCTATATCTTTAGAAACTGTCTGGTTCTTTCATTCTTGGGATTAGTAAAAATATCAGTTGCCTCGTCTTCCTCAACAATCACCCCTTTTTCCATAAAGATAACATTGTCTGCTGTATCACGGGCAAATGACATCTCATGAGTCACAATAACCATTGTCGTACCTTCAGAAGCAAGCTGCTTAATTACAGAAAGAACTTCATCTGTAAGCTCCGGATCCAGTGCCGAGGTTGGTTCATCAAATAATATTACTTCCGGATTTACTGCAATAGCACGAGCAATTCCGACTCTCTGCTGCTGACCGCCGGAAAGACTTGAAGGATAAAAATCCGCCTTATCTCGAAGTCCAACTTTTTCCAGAGCCTTAAGAGCCTTGTCTTTTGCTACGCTCTTCGGAACTTTTCTGGCCGTTACAAGCCCCTCCATAACATTTTCAAGAGCTGTCATATTTGCAAAAAGATTATAATTCTGAAACACAAAGGCTGTTTTACGGCGAATTTCAAGCATCGTCTTTTTTGAAACTTTTTCCAAATCAACATGAATATCATCAAATTCAAGATTACCTGAATCTGCCTTTTCCAGAAAATTCATACAGCGTAAAAGAGTTGTTTTTCCGGCTCCTGATGGCCCGATAATTGCAGTTACACTCCCCTTTTCTACAGTAAGAGAAATACCTTTGAGAACCTCTATTTTATCAAATGACTTATGAACGTTAGTTAGTTTTAGCACGACGAACTCCAGCAAACACAACTCTTCTTTCTATCTTTCTGAAGACCAATTCTACCGCAAGGCAGACAAATATGTAAATAACAAAAATATCGATATATGATTCAACATAGTTATAACCATAGGCTGCTTCTATTTTGGCAACACCTGTAATTTCGCGAACGGTCATCATAAAGGCAAGAGACGTATTTTTGATAAGGATAACCGTAGTACTGCAAAGATTTGGAAGAGCAGAAACAAGGGCCTGCGGCAATACTATACGGTAAAAAGCCTGAAAATGAGTGTCACCAATACTAAGGGCTGCTTCAAGCTGACCGCGGTCTACAGAAGAAATTGCAGGACGAAAAACTTCGCTGAGAGTTGCAGTAGAATTAATTCCGAAAACTACAAAGGCATAAACAATCGGATTTATTTCAAAAACATTAATTTGCAGGCCGGCACCTTTTGCAAAGCTGTTCAGTAAGCTTGGCATAATGCTGTAGACAATCAGAATCTGAAGAACAATTGGAGTACCACGGATAAAAGAAACAAAAATGCGGCAAATCAGCTCCAGTACTTTTATTTTATGAATGCGGGCAAGAGCAATTAAAAGAGCAGGAATTACCGCCAGCAAAAGAGAAACGATTGTGATTTCAAGAGTAACCGGAATCGCTTTTACACAGAGCCAGAAGGTATGAATCAGGAAAGAAAAATTAAGCTGCATTTAGATTCCTCCTGCCTTTTGAATAATGCTTTTCTAAACGCAGAAAAATCTGTTCTATGATAAGTGTAAGCGCCCAGTAAATTGCAGCAAGCGCAAGATAAGTCTCAAGTGAATAAGCGCCATAATTACGGGAAATTATAAGATTTCCCGCCCCCATCATATCAATCAAACCAATTGTAAAAGCAAGGCTTCCTTCTTTAAAAAGTGAAATGAGGGAGTTTCCAAGATTCGGCAGGGCAACTACAAGCCCCTGAGGCAGCATAACCCGTCGCACTGCCTGAGCGGGAGTAAGACCGATAGAAAGAGCCGCCTCATACTGCTGGCGACCAAGAGCCAGATAAGCCGAGCGTATAATTTCTGCAAGCGTTGCCGAATAAAGCAGGGAAAGTGAAATAATCACATAGATGATTTTGGAAGAAAAATTAAGGTCGAGTCCAAAAAGCCCTAGAGCAAGCTTTGGGATTCCGTAATAAACAATAAAAAGAAGAACTATGCTGGGTGTACAGCGGATTACATTTATGTAGCCGTCGGCAAGTGAACGCAGACAGCGCTTTTTGCTCTGCTTCTGGCAAAAGAGACCAACGGCGAGCAGAAGGGCCAGACAGACCGTTCCAAGAACAACGCCGAAGGTTACGCCGATGTAGGGAATGATTTTCAGAAAACTATTCCAGATCTGGACTGGCGAAAAAGGTCTATTCATTCCCTACTCCCGTAAAAGGTGGTTTCGACAGGCTCAACCACCGGTGGTTGAGTGCCGCGACAGCGGTGTATCGAAACCACTATCGGTTATTTTATTAGTCGGTCACAAAATTAAATACATCCTCTCCAAAGTATTTGAGTGACAGTTTTGATATTGTACCATTTTCTTTCAAGGTTTGCACGGCCTTGTCGTAGGCAGCCGCAAGTTCAGTTTCTTTTTTGTTGAAAAGCGGCCAGGTTGGAATTCCCTTGTATGGAACGTAGGCAAGTTTGTCTGCAAACTGATGATAAGGGCCATTTTCTTTCAAGACATTTTTTTCGTAAGAAAGCTTGAGTACAAAGTAAGCGTCGTAGCGGCCTTCGAGTACCCAAAGATAAGAATCAGCAATATCAAAAACATCAGAAGGAACAAGCTTAATCTGATTTGAAGGATTCTTTTCGTTGAACTCCTGAATTACAGAGAACTGTGCGCTCTGTGGAGAAATTGGAATGAGCTTTCCAGAATAGCGGGCAAAGCTTTCCAGGTCCTTTATCTGATCAGCATTTTCTGCACGGAAGGCAATTCCGATTACACTTGCAGCCAGAGGATTTGATGGAATCAAAAACTTCTTTTTGCGTTCTTCTGTAATCCAGGCACCCTTTGTACCTACCTGATATTTTCCAGATTCAGTTCCTATCAAAAGTTCTTCATCACTAACGCCGTGAAACTTGAATTCGTATTCTGGAAGAAGTTCGTCTACTGCTTTAAGGACTGCAATTTCAAAGCCATCTGCATTCCCCTTTTCATCGAGGAAGTCATAAGGCACATTTGTTACTGTGTGGGCAACATTGATTGTGCGGACCTTTGTTTTAGATTTTTTTGTTTTTGATGCAGCAAAAAGTGGTGAAATGGCAAGCAAAGCAAATGCTGCAGCAAATAAAATTTTTAATTCTCTTTTCATAAATCAACCTCCTGTTGTATAACAAGTTGACTTAGCCTACACTTATTTACCTAGTACGTCAATAGGTTTTGTATATTATTTATTTATATCTTCAATAAAAAATGTTATAGCTGATTTTTAATCATTATAAGCTTTCACAAATGCCAGAAAAACATCAGGTGCAACAGGTCTTGAAAAATAAAATCCCTGTAAATAATCGCAGTTGAGTTTTTGCAGTAATTTTACCTGTTCCTCTTTTTCTACACCTTCGCAAACAATGTGATAATTCATCTTATGAAGCATTTCAATTGTACTTTGTAAAAGTATGTAATTATTCTCATTTTCAGTAGCAAGCCAGAGAATACTCTTATCAAGTTTGATCAGGTTAAATGGGAGAGAATACATATATGTATAATTTGAATATCCGGTTCCATAATCATCAAGAGAAAAAGAAAAGCCCATTTTTTGTAGATTAGAGACAGAACGGGATAGAATTGTTTGATTTGAAACTGCAGCAGATTCTGTTATTTCAAGATTGATATGAGAAGGTGAAATCTGATATTTTGAAATGATTTTTTCAAATGATTCAGAAAGCTCTGTATTCATACATTGAACAACAGAAAGATTGACTTCAACATATTCTATTCCTTTCTTTTCAAAATCAAAAGTCATATAATCATGACATACCGTATCAAAAACAAATTCACCAAGCTGAATAATAAGACCATTTTTTTCACAGATTGGAATAAACTCTTCCGGCGAAATACTACCGATTTCTGCATCATGTAATCTGACCAGAGCTTCTGCAGATTTTATTTTTTTTGAATGAATATCATAAATCGGCTGATAACAAACCTCAAGCGTATTGTTTTCAAGGGATTTTCGAATAAGATTTTCTATCTGCATCTCTCTGTGATAGACAGTAAATATATCATTCTGAATCAACGCAGTTTTATGAACAGTTCGTGAAATCGGAATATCTATATTCATAAGAATCTGTTCGAGAGTAAGATTATCTTCGGGACTACGAATAAGACTTAGTTGTGCATGAACAGTAACCTGCAAACCATTGATAGACTGTTCTTCTTCAATAATTCTGCTTACTTCTTCAATAAAATCTTTTTCTGTAGATTCTTCTGCATTGTAACGCAGAAGAACAAAATGGCCGCTGTCAAAATCATAGCACACTGCTTTTCGATCTATATTCTTCAATTTTTCAACGGTGCGCTTTTGTAATTCTGTAACAAATTTCAAACCAAAAGTAGAATTGTAATAATCAAGTTCAGCAAGCTTAATGAGGGTAAAATGAACACGAATCCCGGTTTTTATAGCAGCTTCAGTATCCTGAATAAAACAATACCGGTTATAAACTCCTGTTAAATGATTTATAATTTCATTTTCATTATCAATAGAAAGAAGAACACCAAGAATACCAAGAGACTGACAGAAAACACTAATCAGAAGATGTTCAAAAAATATCTGAATTACAATCGGAATAATACTAAAGCCAATAAAGAAAGCAAGAGCAACCTGCTTAGTTTTGTTCAAGGCTTTGAAATAGCGGATTGTAAAATAAATTGTTGCCCCAAGATATAAAAAAGATATTATATACAAGAGCCACATATATAAGCCGTGGCTATAAATCTTGTTTTCATCATAATAAAAAATCCAATGCAAAAAAGGATTTAAAAGAAGGCCTGCAATTACAAAAGCATACGGCATAAGACAAACAATAAAATGACGTCTGGTCATTTTTCGGTTTATACCAAGCAAAAAGATGATATATAAAGTAAATATCATTGAAGCCGTATTGTGGGCCGTAAGATATAAATAATTCCAGAAGTCTCTGGCAACAAAACTCCACTCCTCAATGTACGAATTTCCGATAGAACTGATTACGTCTGAAATTGAAGTTATAATTCCTAATACGGCAAGAACCATAAAAAACTTATTACTGGTTTTGTCTAACTCTTTTTTAAGAAAGAATACTATGAGGATAAATGTATAAATAAAAATTGAAGCTATATCGTAATTAACATTATAAATCAATTAAGACTCCGCAAAACGAAAAAAAACGCCGCTCGTTTAAGAAGCGGCGTTTCTTTGGTGAAACGGTGGTTTCGATACGATGCTTCGCATCACTCAACCACCGTTTGTATCATCTTACAATGATGCGTGACAAGTACGAGCGATAACGTCGTCCTGCTGTTCCTTTGTAAGGTTGATGAAGCGTACTGCATAACCAGATACACGAACTGTGAAGTTAGCATATTCAGGCTTTTCAGGGTGAGCCTGGCAGTCCTTGAGCTTTTCAACGCCGAATACGTTTACGTTCAGGTGGTGAGCACCCTTAGAGAAGTATCCGTCAAGAACGTTTACAAGGTTAGAAACGCGTTCATTTTCATCGTGACCAAGAGCAGAAGGGTTGATTGTCTGTGTGTTAGAGATACCATCAAGTGAGTACTTGTATGGAACCTTAGCAACAGAGTTCAAAGACTTGATAAGTCCCTTTGTTTCTGCACCGTAAGATGGAGAAGCTCCTGGTGAGAATGGAGCGTGAGCTGGACGTCCGTTAGGAAGAGCACCTGTAGCCTTACCGTATACAACGTTAGAAGTAATAGTAAGGATAGATGTTGTAGGCTCAGCATTGCGGTATGTTGGGTGCTTCTTAATCTTTCCAATGAATGTCTTAAGGAGCCATACTGCGATTTCGTCTGCTCTGTCATCATCCTGACCGTAGCGTGGGAAGTCTCCTTCTGGCTTGAAGTCGCATGCAAGACCGTGGTCATCGCGGATAACCTTAACCTTTGCATACTTGATAGCAGAGAGAGAATCTACTACGTGAGAGAAACCTGCAATACCAGTTGCGAATGTACGGCGAACATCTGTATCGATGAGAGCCATTTCAGCAGCTTCGTAGTAGTATTTATCGTGCATGTAATGGATAGCGTTCAATGTGTTTACATAGAGGTCGCAGAGCCATTCAAGCATTACATCATACTTGCGCATAACTTCGTCGTAGTCGAGGTACTCAGAAGTGATTGGCTGCAATTCAGGACCAACCTGAGCATATGGTGTAAGTCCAGCACCTTCGTCTTTACCACCGTTGATAGCGTAAAGAAGAGCCTTAGCCAAGTTAGCGCGGGCACCGAAGAACTGCATTTCCTTACCAGTCTGTGTAGCAGATACACAGCAGCAGATTGAGTAGTCATCACCCCAGATTGGGCGCATGATGTCGTCGTTCTCGTACTGGATAGAAGATGTATCAATAGAAATCTTTGCAGCGTACTTGCGGAAGTTTTCTGGGAGTCTCTTTGAGTACAGAACTGTGATGTTTGGCTCTGGAGAAGGTCCCATGTTTTCGAGAGTATGGAGGAAGCGGAAGTCGTTCTTTGTTACCTGTGAACGTCCGTCCTGTCCAAGACCTGCAACTTCAAGAGTAGCCCAGATTGGGTCACCAGAGAAGAGCTGGTTGTAAGATTCGATACGAGCGAAGCGTACCATGCGGAACTTCATTACCATATGGTCAACGAGTTCCTGAGCTTTCTCTTCAGTAAGGATGCCTTTCTTAAGATCGCGTTCGATGTAACAATCCAGGAATGTAGAAATACGTCCTACAGACATTGCGGCACCGTTCTGTGTCTTGATAGCAGCAAGGTATCCGAAGTAGAGCCACTGGAATGCTTCTTTTGCTGTTGTAGCTGGCTTAGAAATATCAAAACCGTAAAGGGCAGCCATAGCCTTCATACTCTTCAAAGCCTTAATCTGCTCAGCAAGCTCTTCGCGCTGGCGGATTACTTCTTCTGTCATTGTACCGTTTCCGCAGTTAGCCTTGTCAGCTTCCTTCTGCTCGATGAGGTAGTCGATACCATAAAGAGCAACACGGCGGTAGTCACCTACGATACGTCCACGTCCGTATGTATCTGGCAAACCAGTAAGGATGTGTGCCTTACGAGCCTTGCGGATCTCTGGAGTGTATACATCAAATACAGCGTCTGAGTGAGTCTTGTGGTACTCTGTGAAGATCTTGTGGAGCTCTGCGTTTGGCTTGTAACCATACATTTCGCAAGACTGCTCTGCCATCTTGATTCCACCGAAAGGCATGAAAGCTCTCTTCAAAGGCTTGTCAGTCTGAAGACCTACAACCTGCTCAAGCTCCTTTCCTTCCGGACAAATATATCCAGCCGGATGAGAAGTAAGGCCTGTTACAACATCTGTATCAAGGTCAAGAACTCCTGTCCTCTCCTTTCCATCAAGTCCAACAGACTTCTTATTGTGCTCTTCTTTCTGAAGTTTCTGAAGTTCATCAAAAAGTTTTTCTGTTGTCTTTGTAGGGCCAGCCAAGAATGATGAATCTCCATCATACTGTGTGTAGTTAGCCTGAATAAAGTCGCGAACGTTGATTTCGCTTGTCCATAAACCGTCAGGATTAAATCCTTCCCATTCTGGTCTTAAAGTCATATAAAACCTCTTTTCTTTGGGACTCCTTTATGATTCCCGCAGATTATTTATTTACCGATTTTCGCAGGAGACTCCTTTATGATTCCTCTGCGAAATGGAAAAACTTTCCGTATCGGTCTGATTACATAATAATACATTGTGTACAACTTATCAAGCAAATTCGTACTTAAAATACTAGAATTTCAGCACAAAAACACTATATCTAGTGTTTTTGTAATCCTAAAACTTAAAAGATACACCAACCTTACTAAATGGATATCCGAATTCAAGATTAAGTCCGAAAACCTTTCCAAAATACCAGGTAGCACCAATAGCCTCGCCTACATGAAAATAGTCAGGCTCCCAGTAAGAACCAGGCTTTACAAAAGGAATGCTGCCTCCAACTCTTGTAACAGCATAAAGGTCAAGTCCGTCTGGCGGAAGCATAATGTGATAAGCGGCTTCGCCACCAAAGAATGTTCCCCAGAAATAAGCATCCTTCTTTACTGTTTTTCCATTTTCGAGTGTATTATAATTATAATGATATCCATGAAATCCTGCATAGGCACCAAAGGTAAATGGAAGCTTCCAGATTGGCTGAGCAAACTGAACTTCTACCATTGCAGGAGGAATAAACCAGAAATCATCATATTTTGCATAATCAAGGTCTGAATAATAAAAGCCGCCACCAAGATTAATAATTAAATCACCCTTTTCGACTCCGCCACCATAATTACACCAGCATTCTGACCAGTCGAAATCTTTTGCAGATAAAGCAGTTCCACAAAAAAGTACGACAAGCAATGCAAAAATTGTAAGTTTTTTCATCGAATATACCTCAAAAAAATATACATATAGAATAACGAATTCAGATATATTATGTAAAGAGACCAACGGGATTTTTACCCTCTGGAATTTGCGAAGTTCGCCAGTATTGTTGATTGCTTCGCCTTTGGCTCGCAATGACGAGGGCTTCGTGCCAGACTGGTCTCGCAATGACGAGGGCTTCGAGTCAGGCTGTGCTCGCAATGACGAAAGACGTGGCATTGCGAGGAGCCCGCCAAGACGACGCTGGCTGCAATAATATGGATTGCTTCGCCTTTGGCTCGCAATGACGAAGGCTTTGTGTCTGGCTGTGCTCGCACTGACGAAAGATGTGGCATTGCGAGGAGCCCGCCAAGACGACGCTGGCTGCAATAATATGGATTGCTTCGCCTTTGGCTCGCAATGACGAGGTCTTCGTGCCAGACTGTGCTCGCACTGACGAAAGACTTCGCGTATTGACGTCATTGCGAGGCCGAAGGCCGTGGCAATCCATATCAGCCTAATTCATATTCCTTTTCAGGTGCAACGATTTCAACATTCGGGTAGCCGGCCTCAATCAGGTGCTGCTTAAAGCCTTCCTGCTGGTCTAGTTCACCATGTATAAGGAAGATTTTCTTTAAACGGCTGGTATCAATCTCGCCAAGCCATTCAATCATTTCTGAATAATCAGCGTGGGCTGAAAATCCGTTACACTTCTCTACTTTTGCTTCTACCTTATATTTGTCGCCAAGAATAGAAACTTCTTTCTGGCCTTCAAAGATGCGGCGACCAAGAGTGTTTTCTGCCATATAACCTACAATCATAATTGTATTTCGCGGATTTGAAATTTCGTTCGCAAGATGATAGAGAACTCGGCCTGCTTCACACATACCATCAGCAGAAATAATAATCATAGGACCTTCTTTTTTATTGAGGGCCTTTGAATCTTCTACGCTGGTTGTATAAATCAAAGAATTGAAACCAAATGGATTTTTATGATGCTTGAGGAAGGCTTCATTTACACTTTCATCATAGCATTCCGGGTGAACACGGAAAACCGAAGTTGCGTTACTTGCCATAGGTGAATCAACATAAATTGGAACAACAGGAATTTTTTTCTGGTCTGTAAGAAGATGTAAATAGAAAACAAGCTCTTGAGCACGTTCAATTGCGAAAGAAGGAATAATGATTTTACCCTTTTTCTGACAGGTTTCACGCACAATGCGGATAAGCTCCTTCATTGCAAGGTCGTGATTATCATGAAGCTTATTTCCATAAGTAGATTCAAGATAGATGTAATCCGGAGCCGGCATATCTGTAGCAGGATTACGGATGATTGGCTTACATTTACGGCCAATATCTCCGGTAAAGAGCAGGCGGGTTTCTTTTTCTGGCTCTTTAGGATTTGGATTAATGGTAACATGCGCAAAAGCAGAACCCAGAATATGTCCGGCATCAAAAAATTCCAGCTGAACATCTGGAGCAATATACATCTTTCTATTGTAAGAGAGGGAAATAATCTGATTTGCAGCATTTACGCAGTCAACCTCATCGTAAAGCGGCTTCCAGGTAAACTTTTCGCCTTTTTTGCGGGCCTGTTTTGCAAGAAATTCTGCATCATGAGCCTGAATGCGCGCTGAATCCATCATAACAAGGTTTGCAATATCGCGGGTGGCAGGAGTTGCGTAGATATTCCCCTTGTAGCCCTTGCGTGTTAAAAGCGGTAGAAGGCCACAGTGATCAAGGTGTCCGTGAGTAAGAATTACAGATTCCAGCCTTTCGTGGTCTATATCAAAGTTGCGGTTTTTTTCGTCAGATTCCTTTCGTTTTCCCTGAAAAGAACCACAGTCTATCATAAACATTCTGTCATCAATCTGAAAAATATGCTTTGAACCGGTAACCTCTTCTGCAGCACCGAGTGAGAAACATTTAATAGCCATAGCGACCTCCGTGATGTGTTGTAGTTAAATTATAAATCCATTTTTCTAATAACACAAATCAAATTGTATTTTCCATTAATTTGTTTTATAATAGAAGAATGTATTCGCGAAAATTCAGGGAGCCGCCTGAGCTGCTGGTTCATAATGGAAAAGCACAGTTCGGCTCATATATAGGAGTTTCTCCGAAGATTGACATAAGAGGAATGCATGCGCCGTATGCAGGAATCCCTATGCCATCATTTATATCAAATCTCAGAATAAAAAGCCGTCTGGCTTACATTTTTAATATAGAAAAATTTATAGGCATTTCACAATTCTATGATTTTAAGGCAATCGGACTTGGTGAAATCATTTTCTGGAATAAAGAAACCGGCAAAAAATATGTATATCATACAATTATGTCGCCGCGCCGCCGTTTTGTACCAACACTGACAAAACGGGGCATTTGTGCCTGCTACAGAAAATCCCGTTTTATCAAAATATCCTGGGGAAGACAACATCAACATCATGCGCTAACCTTTAAGGTAAAGGGCGACAACGCAAGGCCAAATGCAGAAGGATATGTAATTTCACCAATGCAGGACGATATGCACACTGATTTGCTTTTTGTAAGTCCTTCTCCGGCTTCTTCACGCTGTACCGCAACCTGGATTTCTACAATGAAAACACAGGGCCACATAGCTCTGAACGGTGAGCAGGCAGATGATTCTACCGGGCTTGGAATGATGGTGCTCAACCGCGCCTATTATAAAATGCATTCAAAATCAGTTTGTGTTCATGGAATCGGCAATAATAAAGGAAAAGAAATTATATTTTATCTAAAAACTTCTAATATGGATGCGGCGGATTCTGATTCCTATAACTGCAATATACTTGTAACAGACGGAAAACAGACTGCACTTCCGCCGGTTTATATTACACATCCTTTTGGAATTGATAAAAACTGGATTATTCAGGATACCGAAAGTATGGTAGATTTAACTTTTACCCCACTTTCACTGAATTCCCGAACCCTAAATCTGATTGCACTTAGAACCGCCTATAACACTATGTACGGCACTTTTGAAGGAGTACTGCTTACAGAAGACGGCGAAAAAATAGTTCTTAAAAATTTTCCGGGCGTGCTTGAAAAAGGCATGCTGAGACTTTAAGCAGAGTTGAAAAGGAGATTATTATGGCTGAAAAAATAAACGGAACTGCCGATTGGGCACCAGGAACATTAGACAAGACTCGCAAAAACATAGGAGAAATAAGTGATAAAGATGCCGCTGTAATGGCAAAAAAACTCGGGGGAGAAGTTCTTTATGAAAGATCAACCTCAGGTGGTGCCGGAGGCGCCAATAAAGCCGGAAGAATTGTAAGGCAACAGGGAGGAGCCGGAGGTTCTGGAGGTGCAGGAGCGCGCACCGGTTCTGGAGGTGGTGCCGGAGGTTCTGGCGGAATCGGAACAGCTGGCGGCACAAGACGAAGAAAGGAAGAGCTCCCTGTAATTCCTAAAAAAGCAGCTACACTTATGGACAAGCTGATGATGTCAGCGGAATATAAAATCAAACCGAATTACGGAGTTTTCAATTTTATACGCTCTTTTCAGAAAAACGGAACTGAAAAAATTGTTACCGAGTTTTATGAGTACACAATAAAGCAGACTCTTGATCACATGGAAGGCTTTATCACTGTAATAAAAACTCTTATTCAAATTGCTCCGGCAACTTATAAATCAAAAATTGCAAATGGCACTGAATCAAAGTTTAAGTTTCTGCGAAATGTTGCAGGCTGGGCTATGCAGCCGATTAAGGTCGAATATTTTAATCTGCAGGGACAGGGCGAACTGCTTGTTGCAGATTTGATTCCTCTTGTACGGGCAATTTACAAGCCTCTTATTACTGTTTATTACTATGGAAATACAAAGATTCCAAAGCTCATTAAAGAAATTTATTCTGATGAAGCAGCCTATCCGGATTCTCCAAAGGATAAGCTTTCTCAATACGCAAAACAGGCTATTACAGAATGGCTTTATATAGAAACTGAATTAATCAAAAAGCTCTACCCTCTTTTGATGCGTATGTGCTCTGATACTTATGAAACTTACCCTAATTTCTTTAACGTTAAGGTTGGTGAAATTCTGAAATTTGTAGGTCTTCATAAATTTGACCTTCTTTTGCCGGATAAACCTAAGGAGCCCGCACCTGAAGAAAAGAAGCCTAAAGTTGCTCCACCTGAAAAAGGAATTAAGGATTCTACTGTAATTACAGGTCTTAAACTTTTGAATCAGATGTTCCCGGAAGCAGGCTTTGATAAGCTGGATGAGCATCCTGATATGTATCCTTACTTTCAGCCGCTTTTCCATTTTAAAGACGGATTTAATATTCTTTCACCGGATAATCCAATTCAGGTAATCTGTGTTCTTCAGCACATTATTGAAGACTGTTTCCAGGGATGCCGCAATATTAAATTCCCTGAGCCTGCCGAACAGAAAAAAGGAGCAGACAGTATTACTTCTATTATGGATGACTGGTCGGCCTACCGAGAAGATACCTTTGAACAGCTTTATTGTGAGCCGTTATGTGATCTTGTGAACTCGGTTTATTCTCAGCCAGACTTTGATAAATCTCACATCGGTAAAAAAATGATTACTTCGCTGCTATGGCAGACAACCTATCATTATATGCCGAACTTTAAATTTGAACAGCTTTTACTTGAACACCCGACAGATGAAAGTAAATACCGCCCGCTTTTCCATCGCACAGACTTTGCCAGAAAGTTCCTTACTCTCGTAATTAACGAATGTGACCAAAAGGCCGCAACAAAAGCTTCCTGCTCTCTGATTGAAAATCCGTGGGAACATTATAAGTTTGATATTCCAAACGAAGTTTCTAAACGTCTCGATGTTTTACTCGGAGCTCAGAATAAAACCGCAAACACAACAGCAAGCAATGCAAACCTGCTCAAGTATACACTCTGCTTTATAGCGGTTCTTGACTGGTGGATTAATAATCCTGGAAGCCCGGCCTATACTACAGACCCTATGCATATCTGGCGAGTTTCAGAAGCAGATGGAAAACCTATGTTCTCTGTACCGGAACGTAAAGACCAGAACAAACTGTTTGCAGACGGCATAAGAGCAAGTTATCAGAAAGCTGCCAAGTAAGAAAGATGCCCGGGTCAAGCCCGAGCATGACATGGAGAATTGCCGCATGTAATGGATTGCCACGTCGCTACGCTCCTCGCAATGACAAACGTCGTGTTTACGTCATTGCGAGGAATCCGCCAGGACGACGTGGCAATCTATTATTGAGATTAAATCTGATCTAATAAATATGGTATAGCACTCTCGAAGTCCACTCCGTACCCGCCGACAATCGAAGATGCGTTAAAAAATGAGCTGCGTCAGCGGGTCATTTTAGCATCATCGATATAAAGGCGCCTATACAACGCTACTCGCAATGGTAAAGTTGACTTAGCAAATATGGTATAGCACTCTCAAAATCGACACCGTACCAGTTATAATCCTTATGACTAAGTGTTGCTTTGATTGATTCTACTACGAAGTCTGCTGCCAGGCGGCAGGCTTTGTCCAGCGACATTCCGCGAACAAGTGCGCCAGTAAGTACACTCGCAAAAATATCTCCCGTGCCGTGAAAGCTCTGCTGCATTTTTTCATGGAAATACCAGTTAATTTTCTGGGTTTGTGAATCATAACTTGCAATGCCAAGTTTTTTATCATCAAAGGAAATACCTTTAAGCACAACTTTACGCGAGCCCAACTCCGAAAGCTTTTTTAATAAATCTTCTATATATTCTTTTGTGTATCCATTTGCAATATAGGGAATACCGAGCATAAAACTGGCCTCAGTAAGATTTGGGACTATCACTTCTGCCTCTGAGCAAAGACCGGCCATAGCCTTAGCAAAATCTGGAGTAAAGCCTGAATAAAGTGCACCGTTATCTCCCATACAAGGATCCACAATTACGTGCGTGCCACCACGGCCAAAATCCTTAATCAGTGAGTGCATTAATTCTATCTGTTCAAAAGAACCGAGATAGCCGGTATATATTGCGTCAAAAGAAATTTTTTCTGACTTCCAGTGCTCCGTAATTTTTGAAATATCCTGCGTCAAATCGCGGAAAGTAAAACCTTTAAAGGCCGTATGAGTAGAAAGCACCGCAGTAGGAAGTACACAGGCTTCTACGCCCATAGCAGAAATAACAGGAAGCGCAACTGTGAGCGAGCACTTTCCTACACAGGAAATATCCTGAACTGTAATAATTCGTTTCATTTTTTAGCCTCAGTTTTTACAGAAGATGTAGATTTTTTTGAACGCTTATCTTCATACATCTTAACATCAGCTTTGTCCAGTACAACCTGAAAGCCTTCTTTCTTATCCAGAGGCTTGAGCGCATATCCAATACTTGCTTCTACAGGAATGTTCATAGTTTCATTAGCAGTTTCAAGATAACCACGGAACTGAGAAAGCTTTTCACGCATCTGATGCTCAGTATAATCGCCAACTCCGAGAACAAAAAACTCATCACCGCCACCGCGAACACAAACTTCTCCATCTCCAGTTATACAGCGAACAGCTTTTGCAACAAGCATGATTCCATTATCACCTTCGGAATGGCCGTGATTATCATTACGTTTTTTAAGTCCGTCCATATCTATTACAATTGCAAAAATTTTTGAATTCTCCGCTGCCGTTTTAATTTTGAATTCCAGAGCATTTTCCATACCGCGACGGTTCTTAAGCCCAGTCATAGAATCATGTTCTGCAAGATAGGTAGAACGATATTTAGCCCGACTCATTTCAAGGGCATTGTTTATATTACGCAGATAATTTCTAAAAACCTCGCCGATACAACAAGGATCACTCAAATCATTTTGAAGCACAGCATATCCAAGGCTCACATTACCAAAGTGAATCGGAGTAAAATAAAAAACCTGCGGCTCCTTAAACTGTTCCTTCTGGTCTTCATCAAAGGCCGGCAGCATTTCGCGACTTAAAAAATAACGCTCTCTGCCCTCTCCTATAAACACATGATTATCCCAACCATGCAGCTTTGAACCCGATTCCGCAGAAACTGCAAGAAGCATTTTTTCTGAATAACCTTCTGTTATATCACAATCTGTATTGAGCCAGTTATCGTTAAGACAAATGTAAAAACGCTTATATGGTTTAATCAGATATTTTGATTCGTAAATTTTACCAAGGCAGATTTTTGGAGTTTCAGCACCGGTAAGCAGTTCTGCCATATAACTTTCCTGAAGCATAGTCATATTTATATGATTCCAGACATCTGTATCATCGTAGTTATATTTGATTCCGCATTGTTCATCATGAAAATATGCACGGGTATAAGAAAAGTCTTCATCACATCCACAGGAAGCGCCCACTTTCAGATAATTCTCGTCTTCATCATCAAAAGGAATAACAGAAGCAGCCGGGTCTATAATAGAACGCAGATAGTTTACGGCCTCAACTCCGGTCTTTGCCTGATACGGAACAAACGAAGTAATTGGTGGTGTATTAATTGCAGCCTCGCGCACTGCTCCAAAGCCAGTCACAATCACATCTTCCGGAACATGAATATTATTTTTTTCCAGACGGCTTACAAGACCTATTGCCATGTGATCAGAAAGACAGATTACAGCATCTGGTAAATCAAGCTCACCTGTAATGTAACGGTTAGCAAGACGTTCACCACCTGAATACCAGTAATCTCCTTTGACAATTCTATTCTCGAAAATCTGAATATTATTTTCTGCAAGTGTTTCAAGAATCCCTTCAAGACGCATTTTTGTAAGAGGAGATTCATCTGAGCCACTAAGAATATCAAAATCTCGGCAACCATGCTTTCTTATAAGATGTTCTGTAATTTTTTTGAAAGGAGTTTTATCATCCGTGTAAATTACTGGAAAATCGCCGAATTCTTTATCAAGAGAAACGACAGGCTTAGAACAGGACTTAAATTGTTTCAAAAGCGACTCATATAGAAACATATTACTGTCTTCAGTCATTGGAATAGGAGTAATGATAAATCCATCAAAAAGATCAAAATTAATAATTTTATAAATATTAAGCTCGCCATCGAGATAATTTTTATAATAATTACAGACCGAAACAAGCGCAGAAACAATAACTACATCATAACCGTATATTTTACACTGAGAAAGAACACCAGAAATCACCCTGCGGGAATACTCTGCTTCAGGTGCAATAGTAACAAGACAAATTCTTTTTCGTTTCATCCATATTATTATATCACAACTTTATTGTAGATATATAGAAAAAATATATACTTTATGAGTTTTTTTTATTATATTATATAGAAAGAAAAAGATTGTCGGGTCAAACCCGATAATGACAATTTTAATTATGTCATTCCCAGGCTTGCCCCGGGAATCTACTACAAACGAGGTATAAATATGTCAAATAAAAAGATTCCTATTACACTTTTATGCGGATATCTCGGAGCAGGAAAAACAACTCTTCTTAACCGCGTTCTTACAAATCAGAAGGGCTACAAAGTAGCCGTTATCGTAAATGATATTGGTGAAGTAAACGTTGATGAACGCCTTATTTCTAAAGAGGCAAAAATCGAAGATTCAAGCAGCCTTGTTCCTCTTACAAACGGCTGTATCTGCTGTACCCTCAAAAGTGACATGGTAAATCAGATTGAAAACCTGATGAAGAGCGGCAAGTTCGACTACATTATGATTGAAGCCAGCGGTGTGTGCGAGCCAATGCCAATTGCTCAGGCTATTCAGCAGATTGAAATTGGTAAGCTTGATAATGTTGTAGGCGTTGTAGATGCAAGCCGCCTTGTTGATGAGTTTGATGAAGGTAAGGCTTTGCTGAAGGAAGGAATTGATGAAGAAGATATTGAGTCCCTTCTTATCCAGCAGATTGAATTCTGTTCGACCCTTATCGTAAACAAGCGCGACCTCGTTACAGACGAGCAGATGAAAATGGTTCGTGCCGTAATTAACAAGATTCAGCCAACTGTAAAGGTTATTGAAACTACACGCTGCGAGGTTCCGGTTGAAGAAATTATTGGAACAGACCGATTTGATTTCGAAACTGTTTATGCAAGTGCCGGCTGGGTAAAAGCGCTCGAAGAGCACGATGCACACGAAGAAGATGACGACGACGATGATGATCACGACGAGCACGAACATCACCACGATCATGACGAACATGAACACCATCACGAAGGCGAGCATCACCATGATGATGACGACGATGAGCACGAGCATCACAGTAAGGACGGCAACCACGGACACCATCACCACCACGAACACAAACATGAAGGTGAAAGCGAAGATGAATATGGAATCGGCTCATTCGTTTATTATCGTCGCCGTCCGTTCAACCGCTCAAAGCTTGATGAATTCGCGTCAAAATGGCCGCGCAATATTATCCGCTCTAAGGGCGTAGTATGGTTCAGTGATGAAGAAGATATGGCGTATGTTCTTGAGACCTCGGGCCGTCAGATTCAGGCAGGCTATTCCGGAAACTGGCTCGCAAGCTGTCCTCCTGCAGAACAGAAGCGTGTTCTTGCCGAAGAACCAGAAATGAAAAAAGACTGGGACGAAAAAGTCGGCGACCGCATGATCAAAATGGTAATCATCGGCCGCCACCTGAACAAGGAAGAAATCTGTAAAAATCTTGATGATTGTCTGGATTAAAAAAACAGGGGAAAAAAAACACTCCCCCACGCTTCCTTAATCTCATTCATACAACTATAAAGGTCTGGTTTGTCGAAATCAATTTACATAATATGTAAGGGCTTTCGACAGACCGGACAAACTGGAAGAACACCCTAGCTGGTCAAATATCTTAATCTTATAAGGCGAGCTAGTTTTTACATACCATAACATTCTGGCGGATAGTCCTGCTTAGGGATTTCATTCCTATAAAACTTCTTTATAACTTTATTGGCACTATTGATTTTCATAAAGCCTAAATAATTACCTGCACCTTCCCCTTTTGCATAAACAAAAAAATCATATTCAGGTTCATTTGAACGAATAAAATGATAGCCAAAAGAATAGTCCTCTTTATAATCTTGATTCAGTTCTTCCCATGATATTTCAAAAAGATCCTTATCATCTTTTAAGCTTGTTATGACAATAACAGGCATTTTAGATCTATCTTTTGAAGAATCAAACTCTTTCTCCCAGATAATATAATTAAAATCAAATGAAGTTCTTGCATTAAGAGGTTTTTTTATAAATGGTTTATATACACCTGTTTCTCCATCTAAAAGATAAAACATTTTTTCTTTGTATTCAAAGACAAGTAACTGACGTTTATCTTTAGACAGTTGGTACATTCCCCAATCTGTTTCTATATTACAATAGAAATCATAGCTATTATCTGTTTTTCTAAAAACCTGTAATGTACTAGAATAATCTAACGAAAAAGACTCATTATTTCTAAGTGGTTGAAATCGTTTCTCTTCGCAAAAACATTGTAAAGCAGCAAAAATAATTACAAGTATTACTATTTGTTTTTTCATTTTTCTCATACTCCTTAATAATTTACTTAGTACACTTAAAACTAAATGAAACATATCTTTTTACCTGATCTATAGGAATTAATACTTGCCCATTCTCATTTATCCAACCTTTTCCTAATCTGTTATTTCCATACGCATCATAATAATACACACCATTCTTTATTTTTATAGTATTATTCGTAATAACCCAATCATTATCTGAAGATGGTGTAATTATACAATAGTCTTTGCCATTAATGGTGGTCATTCCATTTAAAATTACCCAATGGTCTGAATTAGCATCATTCCAATTTACATTAATAAAAGTTGTATAATAATAATCTGTATCAGACGCTTGTTGATAAAAATCCCTCTTAGTAAAAGATGTATTTTCAACTTTTAATTCAGCACCAATATCTTTTGCAATTCTATCCCATTGTATATCTCCTTTTGATACATAAGTTTTATTAATCTCTAAAGGCGATTTTTCTAGCATATTTGATATACATATTACTGCACAACCCGCAGTCTCTATTGTAGCTGTACATTCTTTCAACGGAATATCTTTCCATTCCTTGCCTTGCATTGTATAAATTGATGCTACTTGATTCTGAATTAAACCTAAGAGATCAATAAAATTCACAGGATCACCGTTGCAGTAGGAGAACCAGTTGTGGCCGTCGCGGATTGGGTCGAGGGTGGTGAATCTTGCGGTTTGTGGATTATAGTCGCGGTATCCGTAATTGTAAAGGTGGCTTGTTGTGTCGTGCTGCTTGTCGAGGTAGTGGTAGCGGTTGTTTCTCTGTTTTTTTACTGTAAACAAAACGCTTTTATCATAGAGTACGATTTTTGATTTCGTGATATTTTTAAGATTCCTCAATAGTCCCGTCCCTTGTTTGATTTAATTTTAATGGAACAAAATAATATATTCCTGATAATACAATATCTGAATATTTTGTTCCGTCATATTTACTTAATACTCTTACAATGATCTCTTCATCTGCCAAATCTTCAGGTAATTTTACCAATTGAAGATTACCACTATCTTCTAATTCTGTTTCAAAGGAAAACGATTTTGTTTCTATTTTCATTCCTTTAACTCTAGAGTTTTGATTAAATAAATAAGACTTTTCTGCATTAACAAAACCATTTACAAAAATTAAATACTTTATAGGAAAAGATTTTCTATTAAACTCTGGAACCCTTATAGTAATATTTTTATATTCTGATTTAGAATTTACAGCCCATGGAGTTCCAGTTAAATCAAAAGTGTCTGAAGGCTTAAATTCTACTCTTCTTTTTTTTGAATCAATTTCAGTAATATAATCTTCGACATTTTTTATTTGAACACCTTTCAGTTTTGGAGATTCTGCATATTCTACAAGAGAAGATTGGTAAAATAATTGTGTATCATTGCAATAGAGAGGCTTATTATCGGAAGATTTATCAACTAAAAACAAAAAATTTGTATTATAAAGGCTTGTAAATAAAACTATGTATTTTTTTTCATCTGTCGCAAAAAAATATTGGTTTTCTTGTTTACTAAAGATACCTTGCTTTTCTATATTGTTGATTCTTATTGAAAAAGGAGATAAAACTACTACTTCACCTGTTGAATTGATAAAATCCTTCTTAAATGGCACTCTTCCGAATTCTTTCCAAAACTCTTCATGTGTTTTTTTATTTATTATCTTATAACTTCCGTCTTGTAAATTTAGATAATAGTCCTCCATTCCCTCAATTCCATTTACAATAAAACGTAGTGCATTATCATCTATTTTGATGTATTCCAAAACATCTGGATCGACATCTAGTCGTAATTGTATGTTGTAACTAATTACATTCTCTTTTAACCCGATAAATCTTAAATATCGCTGTTTATTGTTAAACTCAGTATAACAATAAAATATTTCATTAGATTGCAGGCTGGGTTTTGCAAAGATAAGTCTTTCACAATTAATGAATAATGATGGATATAAATCTTTTGGAGAATTTGAAAACAAACACATACAACGTATAATTATATGTATCAAAAAAACAGTTTTTATTTTTTTCATATACATCGCCTCAATTTTTATTTAGTTTTATTGGAATAAACCTTTAATTTTGAAGTTCCTGGTTCTCTTTCTTCATTTTTACAATATAGTTCAATAAGTTTATTCATTAATATCTTATCATGTATACCTAAACAACCGTTAGTATTAGTAAATGGAGTTAAATGGATATCATAACCTTGTCCTTTTTTTAAGCTACCATCTGGATAAGGTTCATATTGCCAAGCATCTGTCGTTAACCAAAATTCCCCAAAAGCAGGATTTGACTTTGGATTCTTCTCTATTCCTGTTATATTCCATTCTCCATCTGGCATTCGTTTGGGATTACTACCATAATCAGTTTCTCTTCCTTTATCGATATCAGTTGAATTATCATGACTTTTTACGGCCGTAGTAATTGGTGATTTTTCAAGATTACCATTATCTCCTTTTACATGCATTACATCTTGAATTTTACCATCTTCCTTATAGAGTATATCCAAAGTCAAATTATCTTTGTCAAGAATTAATATCAATTCCAACCCCCAGAAGTCTATAAAGTTTACAGGATCGTTATTGCAATAGGAGAACCAGTTGTTACCGTCGCGGATTGGATCGAGGGTGGTAAAACGGGCAGTCTGCGGTTTGTAGTCGCGGTATCCGTAATTGTAAAGGTGACTTGTCGGGTCTTGCTGTTTGCCCAGGTAGCCGTGATCGGTGGTGTCGGTGAGGTTGCCCTGTATGAGAGAACCGAAGGCATCGTAGATATAAGAAGATTTCTGTGCGCCGTAGGTATCGGTAATTGATGTAACGCTACCTAAGAGGTCGGTTGAAAAATAGTCTGTTCCATCCGAGGTGGTCTGGGCGGCGAGGGTGCCGTTTACGTTTATTGTGGTGCGTTCGCCGCGGTAGCGGCTGCTTACATTTTTGTAGGTTCCCTCGTCGAGATAGAAATAGCGACTGCCGTCTTTTTTGTCTTCGTCGCCTAAGTAGCGGTAGCGGTCTCCGGTCGGGCGGCCGGTGCTGCTGAACTTTATGCCGCTGCCTGAATCAGTGAACTGGCCGCTTGCAAAGGTCGGTCCCTGCTTAATGATGTCAAAGGTAAGACCATCGTAAAGAGTTCTCAAAGCAGCTTCACCTTTGTCTTGAACAAGAATTCTGCGGCCGAATGCATCGTAGGCATAGGTTGTCTGAGAATACTCTTTTGCTGCTCTATCTGTTACTTCGCAGTAAATCAGGCGGTTCTGAGCGTTATAAGCATATTTTACTGTTTTATTTGCACTTGCTTCTGTGAGGAGATTTCCCATTCTGTCATAAGTATAGTTTATGAAAGTCTGTCCTTTTGAGCTGCTAGTCAACAGGCAGTTTTCCCTGTCATAAGTGTATTCAATTTTTCCGTAAGGGGTTGTTTTTACAGTGCGGTTGCCGTTTCTGTCGTAGGCATAACTTTCTTTTATGAAAACCTGGAGGCTTGTTAGGTTATAGGCAAGTCCGTACTGCATGGAGTTTAGAAGCGGAACAAGGTCGGCTTTTTCTGTGCTCGTAATAAAACGATTCTCACCTGCTTCAGCTGTTGTGGCAAGCCCGTTTGTTTCAGATTCCGCCTTCAGATTCCTAATCATCTCGTCGGTATAAGGATAGTAAACTGCACTGAGTTGTCCTTTACTGTTGTATTCGTAGAATGTAATTCGTCCGAGGTTATCAACCGTTGCAGTACGTTTGCCGTCACTGCCGTAAACATCCCCCTCTCCCCACAACAGCTCGCCGCGGCTGTTTTTCTGAGTCTTAACAGTTTCGCGTCCTGCTTTATCATATAGAGTCTGTTCTGATGTGCCGTTACAAAACTTTCTCAATGCTTCCCTTCCGACTTTGTCATACTCCTGAATTACAATCTTATACCTCCACGTTTTAAAGGAGCTTTCTGCGTGAATTGCCGGAGCCGAATTTTAAATTTGGCGGTGCTTTTCACGCGGAATAATCAATTTGAGCCATAATTACATATTTTATCATTGATTCTTGTAATTCATTTATTTTCTGAAAATATTACTTAAAAAATTATAATGCACTTAATCCATCTACGAATATGGATGATATAGCAGTATCTTGATATTGCATACCAGGATATACTTCCATAATTGTAAATGTTATAAAATCATATTTTCCTTTTGTATCAATTTCTTGAAGTTTACCTGCATCTTCAAGAATGATTTCCTCCTTTTTACATATAACTCCATTTGAACTTAAACATTCCATTAATAATTTTCTGACCCTACCGTTAGAATAAAATAAAGACGTTTTATCAGGACAAAAAAAGCCATTAATGATATAGAATTTTCTGGCTGGCAAAATATCATTTTTTATCGTAAATGACTCACCTATTCCTAGCCCTTCTGTTCCTTCAACCCAATTCTTCGAGATATCTTTATCTGTTAAATTTTCGGGTTTATACTCTACTAAATCATTTTTTAGTTTTTCAACCAAGAACGATGATGCTGCACACTGTGAAATTGGCCAGATCCAAGGTTCATCTATATGATATTTTGAATTAGTACATTCAATCTGTTTATTTCTATAAGTATCATACAGAATTAAATGCTTATCATTTGCTGAGAAAACAAAGTATTTTGACGTAAAGTCCTTAAACTGTATTTCCGCCATTAAATAAGAGTTTTCTTCATAAATTCTATATTTTCCTTTTAACTCGGTCCAGTTTTCATTTAAGTCACAAATTGATTCGCAATAAATACCATTCGTAAATGAATAATTCTCTGACAGAGTTGTTATCCATTCTATATCTTCAAAAACATATTCCTTTGCATATAATTTTAATGAACTAAACAAAGCAACAAATAAAATAAACAAATATCGAATAATAAACAAATCTTTTCTATGGTCCAAAATATACATCCTCCTTTATTGATCCTTTTATTATATCTCCAGACTTAATATTATTACGTTTTAGGAAGTCTTCAAATTCTTAGTCTAACCATACGCGTGCACTTCGTTGCCCATCACCCTTTCTAGTGAGGGCGTTCTATTTTCCATAAATGGCTCCGCAACATCCCTTAATTATTCATTTTCTCCAATACTGTTTTCATAAGGAATAACTTCATCTTGGAAAGTTACCATATAATTAATACAGGTATCTTCATATTTGGTTCCTTCGTAAACGGAGACAATTGTAATTTTTATATCTTCTGCCTCTTTTATAAAAGAAATGTCTACCGTCTGCGGATGAGGAGTATCTAATACAGTAACAATCTGTTCATTTCCACTCTTTAATCCGGTAACTTTAATTTCTTTAATACGACCATTCTGTTTATATAAATAAGGCTTTTTATAGGAAATATAACCATTCATTATTAATAAATATGGATAGTACTTATTCCAAGAGTTCTCTATTACAAACGATTCCCCAATTCCATAACCAGCAGCAGCTTCTACCCATGGAGTATCGGCAGCCGTTTTACACAAGTTGTCTATGGCATAAACTGTTTTCCCCTCTACAAGTGTTGACGATGCGTCTTTGTAGCTCCTTCCTGTACTTTCGATAAAAGCTGGTTCAGTAGAAGGATATTCCTCTATAAAACCGGTTGTAGTTCCGATAATAAAAGCTTTACCATTTCGCTGTCCTGCAAGAAGAAGCATTTTATCATCCATCTTAAAATCTTTTTCATTTTCGTATCGATATTTTGGAGAAACTTCAACTAAAAATGGTTCACTGAATTTTAAGAATGGCATTCCATCAATATGAATAAATGAATAATCTATAGCTTTATCAGGCAGATAGTCATAATAATAAAATTTGTAGATAAATTGATTACCTTTTATTTCTATACCATCTAAACCGCTATCTACTATGAACGGATAAATTCCGTTCAAAGAAAAATTTTGTGAAAACAAGGATAAATTTATTAACAATAATAAAAAACAAAATAATATATTTTTTTTCATTTATTTAAGTCCATTTGAATAAGAATGAATAACTCTCTTCATAGTTGAAACATCTTCAACACCTTGCATCAAAATCTCCATATATTCATCATGATGTGCTTGACCTCCACTTCCGATAGTACAACCTGCAGAACCGGGATTTTGACCACTATTGTAAGGTTTGTCTTTATCTTTAAATTGATTTGCATGATCATAAAAATCACCAGTATTTATTTTCTCTCTTATATCTTCAGGTATATTCGGATCATTTGTCGTATGACGAATAACATTCTTAAATTTATTTGAATTATAAGTACCATCTGCTTGTTTTACTAAGCTACCACCTTCAAATGTATATCCATATACGCCATCTGGTTCGGTAAAACCATCATGTTCTTTTGCAAATGCCTCGCTTCGTGCATTTGCAGTAACTCTATCATGATAAACAAGTTGTCTTCCATTACCATAATCTTTGTAAATATACCTATCTGAATTAAACGAATCACTATAGCCATCATTTTCTCTAAGAATAACCACTAAAGTTTCTATAGCAACTATATCACTCGCTTCCAACCCCCACAAATCCACAAAATTAATCGGGTCGCCGTTGCAGTAGGAAAACCAATTGTGGCCGTCGCGGATTGGATCGAGGGTAGTAAAACGGGCAGTCTGCGGTTTGTAGTCGCGGTAGCCGTAGTTGTAGAGGCGGCTTGTTGTGTCGTGCTGTTTGCCCAGGTAGCCGTGGTCTGTAGTGCCGTTTAGTCTGCCCTGAATTAGGGAGCCGAAAGCGTCGTAGGTGTAGTTTGATTTCTGTGCGCCGTAGACATCGGTTGTTGAACGGATACTTCCGAGTAAGTCGGTTGAAAAGTAATCTGTTCCTTCGGTTGTGGTCTGGGCAGCTAGTGTTCCGTTTACGTTTATTGTTGTGCGTTCGCCGCGGTAACGAGTGCTTACATTTTTGTAAGTTCCCTCGTCCAGATAGAAGTAGCGGCTGCCGTCTTTTTTGTCTTCGTCGCCTAAGTAGCGGTAGCGGTCTCCGGTCGGGCGGCCGGTGCTGCTGAACTTTATGCCGCTGCCTGAATCTGTGAACTGGCCGTTTGCGAAGGTCGGTCCCTGCTTAATGATGTCAAAGGTTAGTCCATCGTAAAGGGTACGGATTGCGGCTTCTCCCCTGTCCTGTACAATAATACGTCTGCCGAATGCATCGTAGGCATAGGTTGTCTGGGCATATTCCTTATTTGCTCTGTCTGTTACTTCGCAGTAAATCAGGCGGTTCTGAGCGTTATAGGCGTATTTTACTGTTTTATTTGCACTTTCTTCTGTGAGGAGATTTCCCATTGCGTCATAAGTATAGTTTATGAAAGTCTGACCTTTAGAGCCGCTTGAAAGCAGGCAGTTTTCCCTGTCGTAAGTGTATTCAATTTTTCCGTAAGGGGTAGTTTTTGTTGTGCGGTTGCCATTTTTGTCGTAGGCATAAGATTCTTTTATGAAAATCTGAAGGCTTGTTAGGTTATAGGCAAGTCCGTACTGCATGGAGTTCATAAGCGGAACAAGTTCTGCTCTTTCTGTGTTAGTAATAAAACGATTCTCACCTGCTTCAGCTGTTGTCGTAAGTCCGTTAGCCTCAGCTTCTTCTTTAAGAGTATTTATCATCTCCTGAGTATACGGATAATAAACAGATGAGAGTTGTCCTTTACTGTTATATTCGTAGAAAGTAATCCGGCCGAGGTTATCAACCGTTGCAGTCCGTTTACCGTCACTGCCGTACACATAGCCCTCACCCCAGAGTAAATCTCCGCGGGCATTTTTCTGAGTCTTAACAGTTACACGTCCTGCTTTATCATATAGAGTCTGTTCTGATGTGCCGTTACCAAACTTTCTCAATGCTTCCCTTCCGACTTTATCATACTCTAATTTTATACTGATTCTCTGCCTGTTGTCAAAAAAAATGCCAGACATCGCATAAATGTTCATAATTTGTTTTTTCCGATTGATTGAAACCTATTGCTATAACATTTCATTCATACAATAGTCCGTTTTATCGTTAATTTCATACAGAAACTTACCTTCATCCATAATCAGATTAAAATCAACAAATTCATCTGAATCTAAATAATTACCTAAAGTTATTCTGAATCCATCAATTTCATACTCTATTTTATCAATACCTAATAGCGTATTACTATGAAGTTGCCTTTTATCTATCTTATAAACTAGCTCATTGTCAAAAAAACTATATACTTCAAGAAAACCGCCAAAAACTGAACTTACATGTTTATACATTTTATAATCATAATGTGCAGGTTTTACAATTCGGACATTGTTAATTACCATATATTTTCCTTTACCTGAATAGAATGGAGGTGAATATTGATTATCAGAATGTAAAGATTTATAGACTTTTAAAATACCTTCAAATAAGTTTATTACTCCAAAAAATTGATTTTCTTCTACAAACACTTCAAATGAAGAAGAAAATAATCTACCATTTCTGTATGGTACACAATGATTATAAATTCGTTCAATTTTTCCATTAAAATCAGAAATTTTGCAAAATACTTTTCCGTCATAAGAACATGCTATCTCAGAATTATTAATTATATCTAAACTTATTAAGCTTAAATCATAATTCTCTATGCTTTCAAACGAATATTCATTTAAAATTTTCAAGGCAGGCAGAAAATTTTGCATTTGCTTTTCTATTTCATTATCTACAAAAGATTCTGCCTCTTTATCATTTATAACAATACTTTGATTATTATTTTTTTCTGTTTCATTTTTTAAGATTGAACCGTTTTCTTCATTTAAATCATTATTTTTAATATCAAAGTTTTGTTTCTTTTTACATCCAAAAAAAGAAATCATAAATAATAATACGATTGTATATATCTTGTAGTATTTCATTACATTTTCTCCTCTATTTGTTTTTCTTTTGAATTACAACAGCCCCTTTTATGTCTGTTTGTTTTATATAAATTTTCCCATTCATATTTTTCCAATTAGAATTATTGATGGCTCTATTAAAATCATTACGAGATGTCGGACTGATTTCTATCCAAGTACCATCTCTATCAATAACTGTTTTTCCTGTATGACCTACCCAATGTAAAACAGTCTTTTTTTTATCACCATCATTAATTACAATTGGAACCTGAATTAATAAGTATTCTTGATTTTTCGACTCCTTTGCCTTTTTAATCATTCTTTTAGCATCATCTTCGTTTTTAGACCGCTTAGCTGTTAGACCATATTTTGACACAGTTTTTTCCCAATCTAAATTATCCGTATCTTTATAAAAATTCTCCTTCACATTTAAATCTTTTGGCGTTATATTTTTTAGGGTTCCTGTATGCATTACTTCATCATAAGGAATTTGTTTTGGATTATTTTTATGTTGTATTTCTGTAAGAATATTTGCAACGCCTGTCATCGCACACCCATTATCACTTATTTTTGAATCAGTACCATTAATATTATCATCAAAATCTGACATAAATGAATAATCACCAAACTTCATGATTTCCAATCCCCAGAGGTCTATAAAGTTTACAGGGTCGCCGTAACAGTAAGTGAACCAATTGTGACCGTCACAGACTGGATCGAGGGTGGTAAAACGGGCGGTCTGCGGTTTGTAGTCGCGGTAGCCGTAGTTGTAGAGTTTCGTGGTCGGGTCTTGCTGTTTGCCCAGGTAGCCGAAGTCGGTGGTACCGGTGAGGTCGCCCTGTACGAGAGAGCCGAATGCGTCGTAGGTGTAATTTGATTTCTGTGCGCCGTAGGTGTCGGTAATTGATGTAACGCTACCTAAGAGTTCGGTTGAAAAATAGTCTGTTCCATCCGAGGTGGTCTGAGCAGCGAGTGTGCCGTTTACGTTTATTGTGGTGCGTTCGCCGCGGTAGCGGCTGCTTACATTTTTGTAGGTTCCCTCGTCGAGATAGAAATAGCGACTGCCGTCTTTTTTGTCTTCGTCGCCTAAGTAGCGGTAGCGGTCTCCGGTCGGGCGGCCGGTGCTGCTGAACTTTATGCCGCTGCCTGAATCTGTGAACTGGCCGTTTGCGAAGGTCGGTCCCTGCTTAATGATGTCAAAGGTTAGTCCATCGTAAAGGGTACGGATTGCGGCTTCTCCCCTGTCCTGTACAATAATACGTCTGCCGAATGCATCGTAGGCATAGGTTGTCTGGGCATATTCCTTATTTGCTCTGTCTGTTACTTCGCAGTAAATCAGACGGTTCTGCGAATTGTAGGCGTATTTTACTGTTTTATTTGCACTTTCTTCTGTGAGGAGATTTCCCATTCTATCATAAGTATAGTTTATGAAAGTCTGACCTTTTGAACCACTGGAAAGGAGACAATTTTCACGGTCGTAAGTGTATTCAATTCTTCCGTAAGGAGTTGTCTTCGATGTGCGGTTGCCATTTTTGTCGTAGGCATAACTTTCTTTTATGAAAACCTGGAGGCTTGTTAGGTTATAGGCAAGTCCGTACTGCATTGAGTTCATAAGCGGAACAAGGTCTGCTTTTTCTGTGCTCGTAATAAAACGATTCTCACCTGCTTCGGCTGTTGTGGCAAGTCCGTTTGTTTCAGCTTCCGACTTCAGATTCCTAATCATCTCTTCAGTATAAGGATAGTAAACAGTACTGAGCTGTCCTTTTTTGTTATATTCATAGAACGTAATCCGGCCGAGGTTATCAACCGTTACAGTCCGTTTACCGTCACTGCCGTAAACATAGCCCTCACCCCACAGCAACTCGCCGCGGGCATTTTTCTGAGTTTTTACAGTTATACGTCCTGCTTTATCATATAGAGTCTGTTCTGATGTGCTATTTCCAAACTTTCTCAATACTTCCCTTCCGACTTTGTCATACTCTAATTTTATACTGATTCTCTGCCTGTTGTCAAAAATTTCTTTTACCTCGTTGTTTTTACCATAGGTGTATGAAGTCTGGCGGTTAGAGCTTTCGAGTCTTATTCTGTTACCGGCATCATCGTAAGTAAAATAGATTTCTTCACCTGTCGTTACGTCTTTCTGGTAAACCATGTGGCCACCCTGGTCATAGTGGTACTGCGTTCTACCGTAAGCGTTCTGTGATTCTGTAATGTTACCAATCATGTCATAGACAAATCGGTTTTCTGAACCGTCGGAATATCGGACTGTGCGCACGGTTCTGTCTGAGGAATAACTGATGGTTGTCGTTCCGCCCTCAAAGCTGTTTCTTAATTTAAGCTGGCCTTCTTCATCGTAAGAATAATTCTGTTCAAGGTTATTTCTGTTTCTTTCGCTTGTCAGGCGGCCGAATGCATCGTAATTGTAAAGGTAATCATTACCGTTACCGTCCTTTACGTTTATTGTGCGGCTGTCAGAACCATAAGAGTAAGATTCTACAACTTCACCACCGCAGAGAACTTTGGTAACCCGCCCTGCCCTGTCATATTCATAGGATTTCTCTGAGTCAGCACGATTACGCTCCTTTATAAGGCGGCCAGCCTTATCATATAAAGCTTCATAAACTGTCCCGCAGTCATCCGTAACTTTTGAAAGAAGTCCCATATAATTGTATTCATATTTTGTTTCTGTTCCATCCGGCAGTGTTACCTTGCTCACCAGTCCAAGCGCGTTGTATTCATAAGAAGTCTTTTCTCCATAACCGTCATATTCTGCAATAAGACCGTTCTGCATATCATATACATACGAACGTTCGTTAGTATTTCCATCAATCTGTTTAACAACATTTCCGAAGGCATCAAGCTCATAAACTGTCTTGTATTTGCCGCCTTCACTGACGGTTACTTTTCTTCCATCAGATGAATATTCATGAGTCTCATAATAAACGCTTGCAGCTTCATCTGCCGAATTCCCCACGACAGTCTTTACCACCCTGTCAAAATCATCATATTCATACCAGATTTTCTGAGCTTCGCTCTGAACGCTGATTATACACCCCTGGTTATCATAATGATAATAAGTCGTTTTACCATAGCGGTCTGTCTCGCTCTTAAGACTTCCGTCAGGGTAGTATTCAACTCGTACTGCTGTTCCGCCCTGTTCTCTGGCACTGCTCAGAGAGCCGTCTGTATATCCGTATTCATACCAGCCGCCTTGAGAACTCTGCTCTGCAAAAACACGACCTGCCCTTGTGTAATTTCTCTGCCTTACTTCTGCGTTCCCGTCTGTTACCTTTACAAGATTACCGTAGCTGTCGTACTCAAATAGGCTTTGAATGCCGAGCCCGTCGGTTACGGTCACGAGTTTTCTGTTACTGTTTTGGATTGTGAAATTGTATTTCTCAGTGTAGACATTTGAGACGGCAGTGTGCAGAAGGGTTTGCAATCTTGTTTCGTCGATGAGCTCTGCGGAAGTTTCGAGGACCTCAACCACCGGATTTACCTTGAATTGTTTGAGTTCTGAAATCTGATTATTTCTGTATTCATAGAGTCTTATCCAGCTTTCACTGCCATGAAGAACTTCAGCACGTAGCTTTCCTTCGGCAGTATATAAATATGAAGAAACAAGCTTTTCATTCTCTCCGTTTCCCTCGTAAATTTTTAGCGGCAGATGTCTTCTGTCGTATTCAATTCTTGTTTCATGCACGATTCCAGTAACGGTATCTTTCTGCGTAACTCTAATCAAATCCTTACGACCGTTAGTTAGATATATAGTTTCAAGACCGTTATAATCTTTTCTTACAATTCTGTTTCCGTCATACTGATATTCTGACAAGACTTTTCCGGCCAGTTTTTCCTTCACAAGCCTGTTCCGACTGTCATAAAGATATTCAGTAAGCACGCCGCCGCATTCTTTGCGCAACACATTGCCGTACCTGTCATAAACATAATTCGTAGTAACAGTTTTCTCACCATAAACTGTGCGTCTTATCACCTGACCTTTTGAATCAGCAGTCTGCGCATAAACAGATTTTCCGCCTCTGCGATATGACGTGATGTTTCCTTTTCCATCTCTGATATATTCTTCCCTCACACCGTCACGGTCTATATACGAAGTAACCAAGCCAAAGTTATCATAGCTCCAGCTCTCATAACTTCCGTCGCTGTAAGAAGCAGCTGTTTTATTTCCAGAGCCGTCATAGCTGAAAGAAGTAACGTTACCGTTTTCATTCATGCGGATTAAATTATCAAAATCATCATATTCATTTATAATGACAGTTCCGTCAGGCTGTTCCTCACGTACTGTTCTGTGCCGGCCGTCATACCAGTAACAGGTTCTGTTTCCGTCGTGATCTATATATACAGTACGCATACCGCTTCTGTCATATTCAAAATGCTCGGCATAGCCTTCTTCGTTTACGGTTGCAGTTGTAAGAACTAAGCCATCTGCCGTCTGTTCTCCATATTCAAAACGCACGCTGCTTCCGTCGCATTTATTCAAAGCAGTCATGCGGTCTTCTGAATCATAAGTCATGGTTACCGTATCGCCGTCTGTATCCTTTACACTCACAAGGCTGTTTCCGCTGTATCCATAGCTTACACTTTCATCTAACGAACGTTCGTTTGTTATTTTTGAAATAAATCTTCCGTTATATTCAAATCTGTATTTTTCGCCGAAAGAAGTTTCAATATAATTTATTTTTTCATCCGGATTACGGCTGATTCCAATAGTGTTTTCATTTCTGTCTGTGAGCCTGATAATAAAGCCTGCTTCATCAAAGGCCTTTACCGTACCGTCACGCAGCGACACAAGATAGCCATCGCCTGAAACCGTAACGTTTACAATATTTTTCTCACTGTCATTCTTCCAGATTCTGCTTCCTTCTCCCGTTTCATAAAGAAGATGCGGATATCCGTTTTCATCTATCAGGGTAATTGTATCAAGCCCGGTTTCCTCATACCCCGGCTCCATTCCAGTAAAAAGAGCCCTGCTGTTCCTGTTATGGCGGCCTGCACTCGGAGCAAACTCTGCCGCATAAAATGCATCCACCTCATGCTTCATCGCTTCATATTCACTCTGTATCTGATTCAGAAATGAAACATCTTCCCGAAATGATTCAATAATTCCATCCAGTTCTTCGGCGCGCCTGTAAGCCTCAGCGGATATCTGCTCAGCCGTTACACTCAGATTTTCTGACTTCAACCTCAGTCTCTCTATTAATGCATTAAGCTCTTCTTCCGTTATTACCCCCTCAAGTATATTTGGAAGCGGTTCAATTTCAGGAACACTCTGATTCCCGTCTGATGAAGCTGAGGTTACACCTTCTGAGAATCCTGAAAAACCTGTACTGCTTCCAGGACTGTTTTCCGGATTACCTGTCATGCTGCTTCCCGACTGTGAACTGGTGCTCGAAGAAGAGGAAGAGGATGATGAAGAACTTACTACAGAACTGGAAGATGAAGTCGAAGCAGAACCAGAGGTTGAATTCGAACCGGAACCTGAGTTCAAATCAGAACCAGAAGTAGAGACTTTACCTGAAGCTGAACCTGCTGCAGAACCTGAAGCCGGAGCTACACTGACTGTACCATCTGAGGACTGTGTTTGTGATGTTTCATCTGTTTCCGTTTCTGTTTCAAACACAGGAATATTTATTTCTATGGTTTCTCCCCGCTGCAATGCAAGTTCATGCGCCGCAGCTCCGATTTCAAGAAGCCCTTTCTTTCTTTGAAGAATCTCTGTTTCTCCGTTTTCTATTGATGAGATTCTGTAAGAGCTTTTTATATCCAGTTCCAGGCTGTCTCTAATTTCTTTCGCCTGACTCAGATTCACAAGAAGCTCTTCATATTCATTCTGTATCGAAGCACTTGTACCAAGTATTATTCTCTGGTCAAGGTTCGTTACCCAGCCGTAGCCGAAGCTTGATATAATCTTATTTTCAGAATCATATTTTCTTTTTACTTCAAAAGGCTGAACACCAGAAATTATTATATCGCTCTCATTCTGTTCATAGCTTCCAGTTGTAAGCCTTACCGGGTCTCCGCCGGTTTTTGAGTTTTCCTTTTCCTTGATTTCCTTATTCAGCTTTTCGCATTCTTTCTGAATTTCATCATATTTTTTACGTTTTTCTTCCTGCTGACGTTTGAGGGAATCCATGGTCTGTTTCATTGCGCGGCTGGCGGCAGGATACATATTTCCATCATCTGCATTCTTTAACCTCTCTTCAGCCTTTGCAATTTCAGCTTCAAGTTCCTGCAACCGATTCTCTTCATCAAGAGCCTTTTTTTCAGCTTCCTGCAGAGCATTTTTTATTGCTTCCATATGCTCTCTTTCCTCACGGGCTTTCCGTTCAGCTTCTTCGCGTGCACGTCTTGCAGCTTCTTCTTCCTCTTTCTTTTTTTCTTCATCAGCCCCATCTTTATCTTTTTCATTTCCGCCGCCATTAGAATTTCCGCCCGTATTACTCTGACCGCCGTCGGGGTTGGTATTCGTTCCGCCGTTTCCGTTTCCCTGTTTTTCTGATTCTTCTTCGGTGTTATCATTCTTTTTTTCAGAATCGTTTGAAGAACCACTATCCTCTGTCTTCTCTTTTCCACCGCCGCTGGAATGCTGTCCGTCCTCAGCATAATAAAATGCGCTTAAACCTGATGATATCAGAAAAAAACAGCCGATTATAAAAATCATCTTCTTTATATTCTTCTTCATAACTACCTCCTCACGTTTTAATAAACCGTGTAAAAAATCTTATCCAGCAGGCTGCCCGAGTTCCCATCCACAGTCGGCACCCACCACTGGCTTTCTTTTATGAACGCGCACTGATCGTTTCTTGCACTGTCCTTTATGTAATCTTCTGAATGGGCAGCCGCAGCCGTACGCGCTCCGCTGAGCGGAATAAAATGAACTCCAAATCCCACGGCACCAGAAGCCCCGTTCGAACCTCCGCCCCCAGAGGTTCCGCTACCTCCAGATGCACCGCCATTTCCCGATGAACTTCCCGTTCCACCCGCCGCAAGCACAGCCCTCTCCACTGCCTGCTTCAGCCCCTGAGCCGCAGACCTCAGACCGTTACCCGATGCATTCTGCGAATACCATTCGGCCATTGCACCAATATCTAAGTACATGTCACACGGATACTGTGTATAGCTGTAAGACCTCAAACCAAAGAGCGTGTTGAACACGGAATTTCTCTGAGCCGCCGTAGTAATCGAACCCGCAAGTTCTCCTGCAAAACCTTCAAAAGCTGTCATAAGCCTTGCAATTTCCTTATTCACAAATACTGTAGTCTGAACTGAAGCACTGCCCGCCATAGCCGTTGCAATACTTCTTGCACCAAAGCCTCCCCCTGATATTTCTTCAAGAAGCCTTCCGTAATCCCAGCCGCTTCCGGGAGTTACTCCGGGACATCCGACCGTATACGTCGCACAGTTTTTCAGTTCATATACGTTTTCCATAACGCCGCCAAAGCAGGTGTCAAAACCGATTACACAAAGTCCCTGTCCGCGCACGGCACGCCCGAGGTCATGCACGCTCATATAAGAGCCGCTCTTGTCGTCGATTGCAACGGCACGCAACACCTCAGAACTCCCGTACCAGTCTGCCGGAGACCGCCAGACATCTGCAAAACTTCCGCTACCCCATACGCTGTAACCTTCCGCCGCATAACGCCAGCCGGTTCCGTGCCCCCAGATAATCAGGGCATACTGCTTGGCTTCATATTCGCTCTTGCAGAATTCTATAAAGCCTTTGAGCACGGCAGGATTTGCCATATCTAGTTCTGTTACCCTGCGTTCAGAAATTCCGAGGGCAGGACATTTTAGCCGCCTCGAAACAAGCCAGCTTCCGTCCGTACTGTCATGCATGATTTCTAATAGTCTCGTATCAGTCCAGTCATCGTTTGTCTGGTCGTAGCCTTCTGCACGGTCAATAAGAGCGATTACATTTATCTTTTCATATTCTGCATGTTCCATTGCCTTGAGATTCTGAAGCGCATAGCTTTCAAGGTCATTGTCAGCCGCCATGTAAACCATTAGCGTAAGCTCTGCAGGCTCCTCTTCTTCGGGAAGTTCCAGTTCAGGAGGCTCTGCCTGTTCCTCTTCTTCAGGTTGTTCAGGTTCAGGTTCCGTCTCGGATTCTGGTTCAGTGGCGGGTTCGGGCTCTGGATCTGGTTCGCTTTCAGGTTCACTTTGCGGCACTGGCTCCTCTGGCACAGATTCTGGTTCCGGCTCTTGCTCGGGCTCCGGTTCTGGTTGAGTTTCTGATTCAGGTTCCGGTTCGCTTTGCGTTTCAGGCTCATGCTGAGACTCTGAAGCTGTTTCCTGTTCTTGCGCAGACTCAATTTCAGTAAAAGAAATTTTATCACCAGGATAACTGCATCCAAAAAATAATGCCGTAAATAAAATCATCCATTTTATTTTTTTCATACTCACCTCACCTGAATGCAACAAGACCAAAAGGATCTTCCCAAACAAAACCATCTTCATAAATGATTTTTGAAAGATACAGATAGTCCACCAGAAGTTTTTCTTCAGGAACAGCTGTCAGATATTTATCAAGACTCACACAAAAACTCCCTTCTTGCATTCCGCCAATATTTTTTTCTATTTCAAATGAAAGCATACTTCGACATTCTTCTGCAGGTTCTCCATCCCTATCAAACAGAAAGAATACAAGATTCATTTCTCTGATATTTTTTTCACTTTTATTTAATACCTGAACATTCACACCACAGATTGAATAATCTGTACTTTCCTCATCCATCACAAATTCACCAGAAGCAATATATGGAGCAGATTCTATAGAATAAGATTTACAACAGGTTATACAAATCGTTACGACAATCAAAACAAAAAGTTTTTTTATCAAGCATTCCATGTTTATTTTCATTTATTTACCTCCTTTAATTTTTTCAACGCCCGCTCTTTTTTCTTTCCTTCGTCAAGAGTAAAGACCTTATATGCAGAAACTAATTGTTTCTCTTCAGATTTTTTTTCACAGCATATTGAATCAAGAATTTCAGATGCAGCTTTTTTTTCACCAAGCTTTATTAATTCTTCTGCATTGGTCAGAGCCGCTCTAAAAGTTTTAGTCTGAAGACATAAAATTTTTGAACGATCATTAAAGCTGTATGGGATTTTTAAGATTTTCAAATAATTAGTTTTTTCTCCGGAGATTTTATAATGTCCAGAAGGAACATCAAAAAACACAAACATTCCGCCGTCATTTGTTACAACCGGACTAATACTGAACAAAGGGTTAGAATCAGATTTACAGAACACAACAAAATCCTTTACCGGCGAATTGTTTTCATCAATTATCAATCCACACAATTCAGCATTACCTTCAAACTTTGGCTTAGAAGCACAGGCTGTAAAAGAAAGCAACATGAAGGACAAAAGAGAAATCGCTCCGACAAACAAAGAACTTTTCTTCATTTTAAAACCTCCATTTCTTGTATTTTCTTTACCATTTTTCCTTCTGCATTTTTGTAAAAGATTATGGTATTGCCGGAAGTTTTTATTTCTCCTATTTTTTCACCTAAGATTTCACTATTCAGATTTTTTGTATTATTGACTTGTATTTTTAATACAGGATTTTCAATTATCTCAACACCTTGCATCAGGTCATAATCAGAAAAATATTTTAAATTAAACCCACTCGTAATTCTTCCACTAAAATCTGAAACAGGTTGAATTGATAAAGCAGCCCTAAAATCAGCATTCGCCGTTGAATTAACCTTGTCTAACATTCCCGTAGAAAAAAAAGTAACTGCCCGATTATCGTTTCTGATTATTTCATCCAGCATATAAAAAAGTTTTCTTCTGTCTGTTTTATATGGCAATGAAAATTCTATATGATAAGGCGGCGCATTTTCTTGTCGCAATTCAGCACCAAACGATTTTAAAGTATCCCTAATCGTTTTTGTAAACTCTGAATCAGACATTTTGCATGGCATTAATTCGGATTGTGCAACTGTGCTTATTTTTTTAGAATAATCCAGCTGCATAAAAGGAATACCTTTTTCATAAATTACAGAATCATTTTTCAGATTTTTCTTCCATATATTTAGTGATAACAGACTTTCCGGAAAAACACTTTTTACAGAAGCCTTCAGATTCTCTGAAAATCCATCTATCGACCATTCTACAAAAGTTATTTTTCCGTCTGCATCATTTACGACATCAAGAAAATCTTTCCATAAAAAAGACGTTTTTTTAGACGGGTCGTTAGACGGGTTATTAAACAGGTCATTCTCCCCCATATAATCACTAAAGTCAGAAAATTCACCTTCTGATTTTGTTAAAGAAATACGAGTTTCATTTCTGTCTGCTTTTTCTTCTATATTTGTCAGATTAGTTCTGGCAGTCACTCCAAACATTGCTCCACAGAGTAGTCCGACCCCGGTAACAAACACACAGGCAATAACACCAGCCACAGCTCCTTTCCATTTATCATTAACAAAAAGACGCTTAAATTTTCTGCCATTTTCAATTACAAAGCCTGTTCCGTTTAGATGTCTTTTCTGCTCATATTCAGCAAGTGTAGCTTTATTCATCACAAATACATCTGTACTAAATCCTTTCCGGGTTATTTTTTTTACAGAAGAATCAAAACAGAATTCATCTGAAAAACACGGATGCACTTTTTCAAGCTCGGCGCATAAATATTGTTTTCTGTGTTTTCCATACGCAGCCACAAACGGAAGTAAAATACTGTATTTTTCAAAATCCTTCTTTTTTATGACATTATTCTTTTCTGTCATAACTCCTCCTTTTGCAATTCGTTTCTCATAATCTGAGCCGCTTTAATTTGATTTACGATAATAAACTTCTCCATTTCCATACGGTCCGCTCCATTTTCCTCTGCACAGTTTCATCCCCGATTTTTCTGAATATTCATACTCAATACTTTCAAGCTTCCACATAGCCCGGCAAACCTTCTTCCACTCTTCAAAATCAGAGAATCCTTTTTCTTCAAGCACGCCACAAAAGCTTTTTGATATAAAAATTGTTGAATCCCGCTGCATTAATTTCTTTTCAATTTCAGCATCCAGACATCTTATAGAACCAAGCTGAGCAGAAAAAACAGAAAAGAAAATAACCATAACAACAGCAAGGACAATTACATCTGTAAACTTCATTTATTTAAGGCCACCATTTTCAGACATCTGATTTTTATTATTTTCTTCAAGCTCAGACACGGCAATCTCATAACTTTTTTCGCAAAGCTTTAACCGAGTTCTTTTTTCAGCAGTCACAGCCCCAAGTGCAATTGCAACAGAAGCGCAGCAAGCCACGGCCGCAGCAACAGCAGTTTTATTTCCAGGAACAGATGTCACTTGCGTCTCCTTTTCCACCTTCTTTTCCGTCTGCACCGTATGAGATAAGTACATAGGGCAAACTCTCAGGAACCTCTGGTGGCATAGTGGAACTTTCAGAGCTGAGATACGTAAAATCGGTTCCCCACGGATCAGCGCAGGGCTCACGCTCAAGGTATGGTCCGTTCCAGTCTGCCGGTATCGGATAGAAAACTGGTTTTTCCCATAAAGCGCGTAATCCTTGTTCTGTTGTTGGGAATCGTCCGCAATCGAGGAAGTAGATTTGTAGAGCCGAGCCGTATTGTTCAATCTGCGATTTTGCTGCAGTTTTCCTTGCTGCCGCAATAATTTTAGAGGCTGAAAAAATGCTTCCTGCTGTAAGAATTGCACAAATTGCAATAACGGCAATCGTTTCAACATAAGTAAAACCTTCCGATTTCTCTTTACTCCATTTCCACACTGATTTTTCCAGACCAGTCCATAGCCTTCTGAGTTTTTTACTTTTGTTCCCATAAAAAAACCTCCTTCTTTTTTTCCACCCGCAATTTTTTTCTTTCATATTTTTCCTCCTGACGTTGACGTCTCATTAATATTTTTCAGATTTCATATCAGACTGAGATCATTGATAAGCGGCATAAAGAATGTCATCAAAACCATCAGAATAAAAATTCCTGTAATCGCAATAAACAATGGTTCAATCAGAGTAAGACATAAAGTCCGTCCTTTTTCTTTTTCAGATTCCAGATATGATGCAATTCTGCCAAACAAGTCTTTCTGACTTCCGCCTGTATCCGCATAATAAAATGCTTCCTGCAGAATTCTTTTTTTACAACAGAATGCAGTCTGCAAATCCATTCCATAAGAAAGTCTGAGACCTGCAGTTTCAAAAAGTTTTCCAACACGATCAGAAGGCCCCGCAACTTGAACAGCACAGCCGACAGCTTCAGAAAGTTCAATTCCGTTTTGAAGCAAAAAATCCACAGCCACAAAAGCTTCATAAAGCTTGTCATTTCCAAGAAATTTTACGATTGCAAAAAATGCAGCCCCACACACAACAACCAGTGCAGCAAAATATTCGGCAAGAAGATTAAAATCAGCGGTCTTTGTATAAACACCGGTAAACACACAGGCACACATGGCAAGCACAATCACAAATGCCGGATAAACAGATGCACCAAAAAGTCTTTTTCTGACATCAGCCTCACGCTCTAGTTTTTTCAAAAGATATGAAACAGCAGCTTTAAGATTTCCATTTTTTTCAGCAAGTCGAATAAATGAGATATAAACTTCATCAAACTGTATGTCTCCACAAGCTTTAAGTGCATTTGAAAAAAGGCTTCCCTTTTCTAAAGCAGAATAAATTGTCTGAGCCGCACGGCTTACTCCATCTTGTTTTGGCTTTCTGCTCATAATCAAAATACACTGCGAAAGTCCGAGCCCCTGCTTCACAAAAAGCTCATACAATGCTCTTGTGAATTCCTTCATTATTTTTCCTCCATCTGAAAAGCGGAAGCTGTCTCTGTCTTTCTAATTCAAGTGCAGATACAGCTTGTGAAAAGAACTGCTTAAAATTCGTTTCATGCTCAAAAAGATTTTCCAACTGTTCTTCACTAAACGACTTTACTGCTTCGACATGTAGTTTTTCCTGAGGTAATGCTACATCAGCATAAAGCTTAATTTTTCCATTAATCTCACACAGTTCCTGACAAACCACTCCGCGCAGAATCTGACATAACAGAGTTCTATCAATTCCAAGGTTTTCCAGACGCAAGATTGATTCTGCTGCACCTCCTGAATGAATCGTTGCAAAAACAAGATGTCCGGTAAGCGAAGCCCTAAAAGCCGCAGCCGCACTTTCTTCATCTCGGATTTCACCAATCATAACTACGTCGGGATCCTGACGAAAAATATGATTTAAGACGTCGGAAAATCCATAACGTTCATCTACCTTAATCTGCGTAACTCCGGGAATCATATATTCTGGAGGATCTTCAAGACTCATGATTTTTAAGGAACCAGCCGAGTTCTTTTCAATTTCCACAAGCAGCGCTGCAACTGTCGTAGATTTTCCAGAACCGGTCGGCCCGCACACAAGTACGAGTCCGTTAGCAAAATTTATCAGACCATTCTTACCGCATAGTTTTTCCAGCTGATCCAGATTAAATCCCAGCGAGTCAATTGAAAGAGGAATTCTTGAAGTATCAAGGATTCTTATCACAACAGATTCACCGCCCGAATAATCTCCATAATTCGCATAATTTACCGGGCTCTTGTTTCCCGAAGAACTCGAACTTACAGCCTTTCCCGAATACTCCCCCGTCACAACAGGCATAGTCGAAACTCTTAAAAAAAACGGATTCTTATTTCCGTAAATAAAATGCCCGTCTTGACTCTTCCTTTTTTCAAGCACATTCATTCCAGCCAAAAGCTTAATTCTTTGGACAAGCTCCGTACCTTTTTCACTTTGCAGCTCCATAAGTTTTTCAAGCAGCCCATTAACCCGAAGTCGAATACAATTTTTTTCAATATGAATATCAGTAGCATTACGCTGTCTGGCTTCATTCAAAATGCTGTCCAAAAGAAGTACCGCAGCCGCTTCTTTCTGCTTTTCAAATTCTTCGTTTTCCACAATCTCCGGC
The DNA here is from genome assembly GCA_947166355.1 of uncultured Treponema sp. Lineage (GTDB taxonomy): Bacteria > Spirochaetota > Spirochaetia > Treponematales > Treponemataceae > Treponema_D. The sequence continues at coordinate 2,824 of CAMVDX010000010.1, read as the reverse complement.
AACACACTTTCTTCTGTGCGATAAAGCATAGAAATACATTTCTTTAAACGTTCCCTGCTTCCTTTTTCAAATTCAATTTTTATGATAGTTCTAAAACTTTCCGGACTGTTTTTAATTTTTCTTATACTCTGAACATGCCGTTCAAAAGCACGAGAAAGTCTTCCCTTTAAAACCTCATCAGTTTCATCAGCAACTAAAAATCTGATTCTAGCCCCATCCTGTTCCAGAACAGCAGCCCCGTTATAAAGGCAATAAGCAGGCGTCAAATTAAACTCATAACGATTATTCATTTTCATCAAGTTCCCAGGCATAAAGCTCTTCCCCTCCTTCGTTTTTAGAACGCTCATAATCTGCAAAAAGTCTCTCAAGACCTTCATAAGCCCAACGCAAATCCGCACCAGCGCTGTAACTCAAACTGTTTTCGTCATTTTGTAAATGCTGGTCATTCTCAAGTTCAATACTTTCAGGCCGTTCAAGCTGATCCTTATACTCAAGATGTGGAACAAGATAAATCACCATCTGCATGTTTTCCTGCGTTTTGTTTTTTGTCTTAAACAGATTTCCCAAAAGAGGGATTTTTGAAATCAACGGACTTCTCTTCTGCTGTTCATTTTCTGCACGCTGCACAAGTCCACTTAGCACAACAGGCTCCCCACTCTTTCCCCGCACTTCTGTAGTAACAATTTTTTCCGAAGTCGGCGGCGGGTTTCCCGTAGAAGCGGAACTGTCATTTCCTCTCCTTGAAACAGAAGCCGTAACTTTACTTGTAATCATTCCATCCCCACTTACCCAGCCCATCACATCAAGCTTAATTCCAGACGCAATCTCCCTTGTCACCCCCGAATAAATCGGAGTTCCCGTCTGCGGATCCACATTGTTATCCCTATAGCGATAAGTATTAGTATTCTCAAAATGAATCTCACGCCCCGAAACACCGTGAAGTGTAGTATCCGCATAAACACGGGTTTTATTTTCCTCAATAGAAGCCTGAAGCTCCGCCGCAAACGTAATTCCAAAAGAAGTCACAACATTAAGATTGAACCCCATAACAGAGCCGAGTACCGCAGAAGCCCCGTTCCGATCCCCTGCACTAAGTCTTTTAGCGCCAAACGACGAAGCCCAGTTATTTTGAATTGTTTCGTCATACTGCAAAATTAAGAGATCATAACTAAGTCTTACCGCAGGCCTGTCGCAAGCCTCCAGCAAAGAACACAAGTCCCTGAACTCATCTTCCGTTCCCTTAAAGAAAACCCGAGCAGAATCATCAGCCACAAAAAGAGCACTGCGTTCAACAGAAGGCGGCAAATGTTCCAGAAACTCAGCCGGCTTTAGATACTTAAGATTCACAACATGTGTAGAAATCTTAATATCAGCTTCCGAAATTAATTCCTCAATAACAGCAGCCTCATGTTCACTCACAAGACACAAAAATGAAAATTCATCCGGCAATGTAATAGCTTCCAGCTTTCCAACACGCTTAAAAACAAAGGTTAAAAAATCCTGAGACTTCGTGAAACGCAGATTAAATTTCCGCCAGTTTCTTTTTCCACTCACAAGCTGAGAACGAGCTTCCGAACTTGCAAAAATGTAGTAAATGTTGTTTTCAAGAACATAGTCAAATCCGCTCTGCGAACACAAAAGACTCAGAGTGTCTTCAAAATCCGAACCGACAAAAACAGACCTCTTAATCTTTTCTTCCGCATCAGACAGCAGACAAAAATTTCTTTCCCGAGAATTAAGCCCGGCAGACACAGAAAACAACTTATCAATTACAACATTAAACCGACAGTCTTCCACATCCACAGCAAAGCCACAATCCTCAAGTACATCAATTCTTACCATGCCCGAATAACTCTCAGCACGACGTACATCAACAGCTTTCACAAAACGAAAACCAAAAGAATCCTGCTCAACCGTATAACTACCAAATCGTCTTGCAAGACACTCCATCAATACATCAGCTTCAACATTTCTAAAACAAACCGAAATCCTCTGAGCCGGCAAAGTCTCAAACGTAACCGCCTGAGCCATCACCACAGAAAGCTTCTCGACAATCTGCACTGGCAGCAAATCATAAGCCTCTACCGAATAACACCCTTCATCAAAAGAAACATTAATCCTGCTCACAGTCCAAACGCCGTTTTCCTTCTTCACAAACAGTCTGTTAGCCTTCAGAAAAGACTCAAAAGCCAGCTCAAAGTTTCCGCCCGCAAATTTCAAATCACCTTTACCACTAACAGTGTCATCAGGCACAATCGAAATCCCAGTGTCTACCGACACCGCAAACAGAATGTCCTTAATCTCGCAATCCGAAAAATCCCAGCTGAACGCAGCCTCCTGCGCCACCGCAAAATGACAGAATGCCGCCGCCGCAACCAGTATCATCAGACCCTTTTTCGTCCGCCCCAAAAACTCACCTACCATCCGTCTCAAGATTTTTAACCTCCACCTATAATAAAGACTCAAATTTTCTATTTCTGACAAAATTTTCAAAAAAAACTTTAAAAATTTTCATTTTTTTTACTTTTTTTGCCTTTTTTCTCATTTTTTTTCTTAAAAAAAGAGGGGGAAGTCTCCCCCTGGCTCCCAAGTCCTCACTCCCTACGGTCGCTCCGGTCTTGTCCACCACCCCCTCTGCGGGGATAAAATTATCCGACATCGCCATCCCCGCAACGCCCCAACCATTCGTCTTGTCATTGCCAGACTTGCCCCGTCAATCTTTTCCCATCCATGCACCTTATACCGCGTGACAAAATCCGCGTGACAGGACTTCCGCATTATAAAACGAATTTGTGAAAACATGGCTTCCGGTCGCGGCTTCGTG
>CAMVDX010000009.1 GCA_947166355.1 uncultured Treponema sp. | reverse complement strand
TTGTATTCCGGACAGAAAAACCTCGTTGAGGTTATGAAGGAAGCATTAAAGGATAGAATTACGCTTTTGAGCGAAAAATAAAACGGTGGTTGAGTAGGCGTAGCCGTATCGAAACCACTTTAAGAATAAGTGAGGTAGATTTATGAAAATCGGTATTTTAGGTTATGGTAATCTTGGAAAGGGCGTTGAAGGCGCAATCAAACAGAATCCAGACTGTGAGCTTACAGCTGTATTCACACGCCGCGACCCTTCAACTGTAAAAATTCTTACAGCAGGAGTTCCTGTTTACAATGTTGCAGATGTAGAAAAACACAAGGACGAAGTTGATGTTCTTATTATCTGTGGTGGTTCTGCAACAGACCTTCCAAAGCAGACTCCAGAATATGCAAAATATTTCAACGTAATCGACAGCTTCGATACACACGCAAAAATCCCGGAGCACTTTGCAAATGTAGATAAGGTTGCAAAGGACTTTAAGCATACAGCACTTATCAGCTGCGGCTGGGATCCTGGACTTTTCAGCTTGAATCGTCTTTATGCAAACTGCATTCTTCCAAACGGAAAGGATTATACTTTCTGGGGTAAGGGAGTTTCACAGGGACACTCAGACGCTATCCGCCGCATTGAAGGTGTAAAGGATGGCAAGCAGTACACAATTCCTGTACAGGCTGCTTTGGACGCTGTTCGCTCTGGTAGCAATCCTGATTTGACTACTCGCCAGAAGCACACTCGCGAATGCTTTGTTGTTGCAGAAGAAGGTGCAGACAAGGCCCGCATCGAAAAAGAAATCAAAGAGATGCCAAACTACTTTGCAGATTACGACACAACAGTTCACTTCATCAGCGAAGAAGAATTGAAGCGCGACCATTCAGGAATTCCACACGGTGGCTTTGTAATCCGCTCCGGAAAGACTGGCTGGGACAATGAGTTCAACAACGTAATTGAGTACAGCCTCAAGCTCGACTCAAACCCTGCCTTTACATCAAGCGTACTCGTAGCTTATGCCCGCGCAGTTTATAGAATGAACAAAGAAGGCCAGACAGGTTGTAAGACAGTATTCGACGTAGCTCCGGCTTACCTGAGCCCACTCAGCGGTGAAGAGATTCGCGCTCACTTGTTGTAGTACGAAGGCACGGTGGTTGAGTAGTACGGTGCTAAAGCACCTATCGTATCGAAACCACCTTTTTGAAATCTGCGGTAGTTTCGACAGGCTCAACCACCGTAATAGGAGATAACATGAATTCATTCATAGAACAATCAAACTTTTTTGAAGGCAACAATCCTGAAGAACTCGCAAAGACTTACGGTACACCTCTCTACGTTTACAACGAAAAGATTTTGCGTGCGCGAATGGACGCGGTTGCAAAGGTTATTACAAAGTATCCTTACACTGCAAACTATTCCGTAAAGGCAAATACAAACATCCATATTCTTAAGCTGGCTCTTGAAGAAGGCAACAACTGCGATGCTATGAGTGCTGGCGAAATTCAGATGCTGCTTAAGGCAGGCTTTCCAAAGGAACGAATTTTCTTTGTACCAAACAACGTAAGCGAAGAAGAAATGCAGTTTGCAATTGACCACGGAATTATGACCAGCTGTGACTCTCTTGCTCAGCTTGAGCTTTACGGAAGCCTCAACAAGGGCGGAAAGGTTGCTGTGCGCATCAATCCTGGGGTTGGTGCCGGTCACCACGAAAAAGTTATTACAGGCGGTAAGAAAACTAAGTTTGGAATTTCTGAAGAATTTATTCCTCAGATTTTTGAAATTGCCGCTAAGTACAATCTTACAATTGCCGGAATCAACCAGCACATCGGTTCTCTTTTTATGGACCCACAGCCTTATCTTGATGCGGTTACTAACATTTTGCGAATTGCCCTTCAGTTTAAGGACCTTGAGTTCATCGATTTTGGCGGCGGCTATGGTATTCCATATCACAAGCTGGATGACGAAGCTGTTTTCCCTATGGAAGATTTTAAGAAGCGCCTCGAGCCGATTCTCGACGACTTTGTTGCAAAGTACGGACGCGCACCGCTTTTCAAGAGCGAGCCTGGCAGATTCTGTGTTGCAGAAGGCAGCGTAATTCTTGGCCGCGTTCATGCAGTTAAACACAACAACGGAAAGACCTTTGCCGGAACTGATATCGGTATGAATGTGTTAGTTCGCCCTAGCATGTATGACAGCTGGCATGATATTGAAGTTATCCGCGAAGGAAAAGTTGTTAGTCGAGACTCACTTATGGAACAAACCGTAACCGGAAACATCTGCGAAAGCGGAGACCTTCTTGCTAAGGATCGCCCTCTGCCGGAAATGAAGCGTGGCGACCTTGCCTGCGTTCTCGACACTGGTGCTTACGGCTGGTCTATGTGTTCAACCTACAACAGCCGTCCACGCCCTGCCGAAGTTCTCATCTGCAAGGATGGCAGCGTAAAGGTAATCCGACGTCGTGAGACAATAGACGATTTGATGAGACTGTTTTAATAATTTTTCGTCATTGCGAGCGTAGCGAAGCAATCCCTCTAAAATAGATTGCCACGCACTTCGTGCTCGCAATGACGAGGGGCATAGTATTGTCCGCGATGACGGTACATCCAACATTGTTTGCAATGACGGGGACACGTAACAGTGCTCGCAATGACGAGGGGCATAGTATTGCCCGCGATGACGTCGTGTCCAGCATTGTCCGCGATGACGATCTAATTTCATTATAATAATACTTATGCAAAAAAATTTAACCCAAGGCTCAATCTTAAAAAACATCATAATTTTTTCTCTTCCGTACCTTCTTTCATATTTCTTACAGACTCTCTACGGCATGGCAGATCTCTTTCTGGCCGGTCAGTTCAACGGGGCTGCGGTAATTTCTGCGGTGTCTATAGGAAGTCAGGTTATGCATATGCTCACGGTGATTATTGTGGGGCTTGCGATGGGTGGTACTGTTCTGATTGGACAGGCCGTCGGCGCATGCGACATAAAACGCACTTCAAAAGTAACAGGAAATACAATTACCCTCTTTTTGATTTTTTCAGTCCTTGCAACAATCCTTCTGCTTGCCACCTGCCGCGAAATTGTAAGTCTTGTTTCAACTCCGCCTGAAAGTGTGGACCAGACAGTGTCCTATCTTAAAATCTGCTTTTTCGGAATTCCATTTATTGTTGCCTACAACGTAATTGCTTCGATTTACCGCGGAATGGGCGATTCAAAAAGTCCTATGATTTTTGTAATCATCGCCTGTACTATCAACATCATTCTCGACTATATCTTTATGGGTGTGTTTGGGATGCAGGCAGAGGGCGCGGCAATTGCAACTGTAATTGCACAGGCAGTCAGTGTAATCATCAGTTTGATTGCAATTGTAAAAACTCGCAGCCTCAAGCTTACAAAAAAGGATTTTAAAATTGAGCACGCCGTTATGAGCGCAATCTTAAAAATCGGAGTGCCTGTTGCCTGTCAGGATGGCTTTATTCAGATTTCTTTTATCGTGATTACGATTATTGCAAATCGCCGCGGTGTAAATGTTGCGGCTGCTGTCGGCATTGTAGAAAAAATCATCTGCTTTTTATTCCTTATTCCTTCCAGCATGCTTTCAAGCATCAGTGCGATTGCTGCTCAAAATATCGGGGCAGGCTATCATGACCGGGCGCGTCACACGCTTTATGCTGGTACTGCAATCGCCGTCGGAATCGGGGCAATCTTTGCCATCACCTTTCAATTTATTTCGCAGCCAGTAATCAGTCTTTTTACCCGCGATGAAATTGTAATAACTTTTGGAACTCAATACCTGCGCTCCTACGTAACCGACTGCGTACTCGCCGCAATCCACTTCTGCTTCAGCGGCTACTTTACCGCAATGGGAAAATCAATTATTTCATTTATTCACAATTCAATTTCAATTATTTTGATTCGCATTCCGGGCGCTTATCTCGCCTCAAGGCTTTGGCCGGAAACTCTTTTTCCAATGGGCTGCGCCGCTCCGCTTGGAAGCCTCCTTTCAGCATTGATTTGCCTTGGGGCCTATTTGTGGTTGAGGAAAAAGTCTGTACAACATTAAGCTAACTGTCATCTCAATTTTGAAACAAGGTAAACTTAGAATACAGTCTTACACTACAAAAACTTGAAATATCGTATAATGTAGTGTAAACCCTGCTTATTTCGCAAAATTGAAAAAAGTTTGATCTAAAAGAAGCAAAAATCTATAAATATCTCGTATCAAAACTTCTAGAAAACAGATTGCATCTTTATTCAGAAATCAACTGTTATTTTTCTTCAATGGAAAGTGTTGTTCGTCAGGATAATATGCAAGAAGCAATAAACGATGCAATTGCTGCATTCAAAGAAAAATGGAAAAAAAGAAAATATAAAAAAATAGACCCCGTATAAGGCTAGGTTCCTTTCGAAACGCATGGCATGAAGCCTACTTTCACCTTAAAGCATTCCCAGAAAATTTTCCAATGCAGCAATCTGGTCTTTAGATAGCTTTTCAACTTTTTGAATTAATGTGTGATATTTTTTATAAAGACGGTCATGGTCTTGTAATTCATCAGAAAAGTCTTTTTGATTTTGAGGATTTATATCTTTTCCTGTAACAAGATATTCAACACTCACTCCGAGGGCTGTGGCAATTTTTACTGCATTTTCGGCAGAAGGCATTTTTGCGGCTGATGAAAGATACTGGTCTAAAGTGCGTTTATTCACGCCCGAAGAAAAAGCAAGTTCTTTTACCTTCATTCCTTTATAATCCAATTCAATTTTTAAGTTTTCTTTAAAGCCCATATTACGAATGATACTTCTATTTGCGTAATAATTGCTTGAAATTACTAATATAGAAAGTTATAATTATATTTACTTTTATAGAAGTACTAGAGGAAGGTTTTATCAAAGTGTCACAAAAAGTAACACAATATAACTGTATGATTTGTTCTGCAAAGGATGAAGAAACAGTAAAGATTGTAAATTCTTGTAGAAATATAATTAATCATTGGAATGAAATAAATTCTTCAGATAGAAACATTTCTTTTATTTCCAAGGGACAAGATATAAGTACTGTACCAAGTGTTGGTATAGATGCACAAAGTGTAATAGATGAACAGGCTCTTAATACCGCTGACATTGGAATAGTTATCTTTAACACAAACAAAGGTTCTCCATATAAAGAATTTAAAACAGCTACAGAATATGAACTTGATAAACTGCAAAAAGCAGGCAAAAACGTTGCCGTTTATATTAGAAATGATTCTAAACTAAAAGAATTAAAAGAGCGTATAATAGCAAAAAAATCAATTCTATATACAAGCTATAATTCGATTAATGAATTTGAATTAAAGCTCCATGATTTTCTTGATACAACTGCAAATAAAGCTTCAAATCATGAAAAAAAAGAAAGCCCACAGATAGCAATGCAAGAGTTATATCTGTCAGAAGATTTTAGAAGAGAAATATTAAACAAGTTGTTAGAGCGAGAAAAAGCCCAGCCTTCTGAAATTGCTAAAGAAATTGGAATAGCGGAGCAGGCAACAAGAAGTAGTTTCAATGCATTAGTAGACTCTGGTTTTATTGTTAAAGAAAAGATAAAGCAGAAAACAATTTACTCCATTGTGAGAAAAGAATAATTTTATATTTGTAAAAAAAGGAGAACTTACAAATGAAAAAAACTATCATCGGATTGGTGACACTAATTGTAATCAATTCAGTCGCTTTTGCGCTTAGTCCAACTGAACTGATAAAACTTAGAACTGAGTGGGATACAAAACTTCGGGAAACAACAGAAAAAATTGCCAATAATCCTCCAGAATTTGAACTTCATTACTTTAATGAAGTAATACCAAGAGAACTCACAGAAGAAAATTATAAAAATGAAACTATTATACTTGATGTTGAAATTCCGTATATTAAGCAAATAAAAGGATTAGAAAATTTTAAGATTGTATCTAATACATTAAATGATCTTCAAGGAATTACTGAAAGCAAAAAATGGGGTGAAAAAATAAATGGCTTTCCATGGACCTATGCGGAAGATATTAAATATGATAACTGGTTAAAGAAAGCAATTAACAGACATGTTGATCGATATAATTTTATAATAGAGTTGGTTTATGAGAATAATAAGATTATAGCGAAAAAACCAATTACATACATGATATGTTATGCAAAAAGATATAACAACTTTGTGTCAGTAAGTGATTACGACATCGATGGTTTTATAACGTTTACAATAGATATAAAGAAGTTAAATATAAAGAATTTTGATACAAATAAACTATCCATAAAAGTTGAAAACGTTGCTAACTCAATGGCAATATTACCAGCAGAAAAATATACCGTGACTTATGGGTTATTGTGGGATAAATCAAATAAAGGAAATCTAGGTTCTGGATATTATAAAGTAGTTGGCCAAGAGCCAAATGAGTCTAGTATTTATGATGATATAAAAACAGGCTCATCTGTTTTTCTGGATTGTTCATTATGTTATGACATAGACGATTATCGTTGGCCAACAACAAATGAGGAAATAAATTCAGATTTTCGAATAGATGAATACGATTATGGTGAAGACAAAAAAGTGGTATATATTATACCAGGAAGTCCACAAGAATTATCTGAGGCATTGTTAGAGTTATATTACCAGTCAACACCAGAAGGGAGAGCTATCAAAGAGGCTGAAAGAAGAGAGGAAGAAAAAAGAAAAGCAGAGGCTGAACGACTCGCAGAAGAAGAAAGAAAAATTAAAGCTGAAAAGAAACTCGCAGAAGAGAAAAAAGCTGAAGCTGAACGACTAGCAAAACTTGAAGCCGAAAAAAAAGCTGAAGAAGAAAGAATAGAAAAAGAAAGAAAAGAAAGAATCAAAATGTTGATTGGAGAAAATGGAGAAACAAAAATAGAACAAGTTAGACTATTAATTCGAGATAAATTAAAAAAAGATTCCACTTTTTTTGAAATCAGCCTACAAGATACTATATATTATATATTGGCAAGTGAAAAAGAATTGTCATCAGAAAAAGATAGTATTGCACTGACTTTTGAAGATATACAATCAGAAGAAGATCTTATACAATTGGGTAATGTTATTCAAATTGCTCGTATACCAATATGGATTTATATTTATAATACAACAAAAATTTCTATTCCTGAAAACTGTTTTTATAATTGTGAAAATCTTGTTAATCTATTTATTTATGAAGTTTCAACGGTTCATGAAAATGCCTTTAATAATTGTCCCAATTTATATCACATTCAATTTTCAATTATTGAAGAACTACAGCCAAATGCATTCAAAGACTGTCCGGAATTAGATACTATCGCGCTTCCTAAAAAAATAAAAAATCAAATAAAAAACACTTATAAAGATTATATTAAAGAAAAGAAAATTAGCTTCCTTTAATATTACAATAATTTTATTTAAACTTTTTTGATACAAAGAATGGAGAATACTGAAAATGAGAAAATTTTATTTAATTATTTTTGTTTCAATGATATTTGGACTTAACTGTTTTGCAGAACCAACGGCAAATCCCGCAAGTGATTTTTTATATGAAAATAATTTTCCCGAAAATTATACTAAAGAAACTCTTAAATATTTACCTCCTAACGAATACGATGATTTAGTCATTATTCCTAAGGGCATTAAGATTACAAAATATGTAGGAAAAAATCCGACTGTTGTGATTCCTGAATCAATTGAAGGGTATCCCGTAACAATAATAGGAGCAGAGGCCTTTTTAGGAAATAAAGTAATAAAATCATTATTTATTCCAAGTACTGTTGCTGTAATTGAGCCAAGTTCTTTTAAGAATTGTGAAAATCTTATTGAAGTTCATATGTCATTAGCTTATGAGGCATTAATTCTAGGTGCATATTGTATATATGATTCTACCACAGTTAATAATGGAGCTTTCTCAGGATGTTCATCTCTTAAAACTGTAAGTACTGATTCGGGATTTAGCTTGAGTATTGGAAGTGGTGTTTTTTATAATTGTAAAAAATTGGAAACAATAACATTGCCACGAAATATCTATAGGTCAGGTTATAATAAAGTAGGATGGTCGGAGGATGAATGGTGCTTTAAGAATTGCTCAAACTTAAAAACTATTAATTTTCGTGGAGAAAAAGGGCATCCTTTTTTTAGTGATTCAGAATATTTTAATAACGCTATCAAAAATGGCCTTATAGTAAATTATGAATATATTGAAGAATAATTTATAAACAAATAGGAGATAGATTAAAAATGAAAAAAATCAAATCAATTATTATGGCTACAGTAGCTGCTTGTCTGCTGTTTGGATTTAGTTCTTGTGGTGGCGAAAAAGCTAACCCGGCAAAGGATTTTGTGACACTTGAAATAAATGGAGAAATTTTCATCAGTAGTTACAAAAGCAATACACCGACAATTGTTATTCCTTCAAAAATCAAAGGAAAACCAGTTACAACAATTAGTGATGGTGCTTTTAATGAAATGACATTTATTACAAGTGTGAAATTACCACAAGGAATTAAGAAACTTGGAAAGAGTGCGTTTAATGGCTGTAAAGGGCTTGTATCAGTTTCCATTCCAGAAGGAATAACAGAAATTGGAGATAATACTTTCAATAATTGTGAAAAACTCGAAAGTATAAACATACCTTCAACTGTTAAAACAATCGGAATGAATGCATTCAAAAAATGTGCATCATTAAAAGAGATTGTTATTCCAGAAGGAGTTGAGAAAATTAGTGAAGCTGCATTTATTGATTGTAGTTCATTGAATAAACTTACTTTACCTTCTACATTAACTTATACAGGGCAGAAGGCATTCTATAATACTTCTGATCTGGATGTACTAATGCCAGCAAGTGCCAGCTTTAGTCTTACTCAGATGAACAAAAATCTGAATATAAAGGTTGTTGGAAACTATACGACAGAGCAGATTACACAGATTGGTAAGACAATTAAATTGATACAAAAAGACGTGTTAGTTTCATTGGATATGGCCGATGCAATTGGAACTGGTGAAATTGAAGAGGAAGCCTTTGAGAGAACAAATCTTATAAAAATTCTGTTGCCTAAAGGAATTAAAAAAATTAATGAAGAGGCTTTTTATTCTTGTAAGAACCTTAAAGAAGTAACTTTGCCAGATGGTTTAGTCGAAATTGGATATGAAGCTTTTGATAACTCTGGTATTACAGATATAATTATTCCGGAATCTGTAACCACTATTGGGGATTATGCATTTTATTGCTGCGAAGCAATTACTTCTATTTCTATACCAGATTCTGTTATTACAATGGGTGAATATGCTTTTAATAATTGCTTATCTCTTTCGAATGTAACTATTGGAAAAGGGGTAAGTAAATTGGCTTTTGAAGTGTTTGGCGCTTGTGAAAATCTAACCAATATGGTAATACCTGCAAATGTAAAAGTAATTGAATCTAGTGCATTTGGTAGTTGTATTAATCTATCAGATGTTATCATAGAAGATGGCGTGGAAGTAATAGATGAATCTGCTTTTGGTTGGACTGCATTATCGAAAATAACACTTTCTGCAAGTGTAAGGAAAATAGGGGAATATGCATTTGATACGAAGTATTTAGAAACTGTAAATTATCGAGGTTCAAGAAATCAATTGAAATATGCTAGAAATGCTTTTTCTACAAATAATATTAACTTTGATTATACAGGTGAATGAGATTAGAAGATAACTTCAATAACTTGTTCCTAAAAAAAATAGAGATCATTTCAGCTATGAACAATAGTCGAAAATAGCTGTTTACCTGGTAAAAAGAATTGTAAACCTATATGTGTATAACAGGTTTACAATTCTTTTTTATTCTGCTATAATCATTTTTATGAAAAATAAAACAAGTTTAAAAGTTTCTTTTGTTGCCCTCTTTGCGGCGATTATTTGTGTTGGTTGTTTTATCAGAATTCCTCTTGGGGTAATTCCGATTGTTTTGCAGAATGTTCTCTGCATTTTGTGCGGCGTTCTTTTGGGTGGCCAGCTTGCGGGTGCTCCAACTGCTTTGTTTTTGCTGGCCGGTTTGATTGGTCTTCCTGTTTATTCGGGCGGAACAAGCGGACTTGCAGTGTGGATGGGACCAACCGGAGGTTTTTTACCGGGCTATCTTCTTGGTGCTATTGTAGCCGGATTTATTGCGGGTAAGCCTTCTGTGGAGCAGAAAAAAATCACCTGGAAAAATGCCTTGCGTGTGAGTCTTGCAATTCTGGCCGGCATGGTGATATTGTACATTCCGGGCGTAATCAGATTTTCTTTCTGGGCGACTGCTGCCGGTAAGGTTCCCGCAGATAAGACTGCTTTTGCTTACACAATGGCTGCCTGTGTAATTCCTTACATTCCGGGAGATCTTTTAAAAACTGTTGTAGCAATTCCTGTAGCCCTCAAGCTGCGTCCGATTCTTGCACAGTATTTATATGAAAACACAGATAAAGATTAATCATTTATCAAAAACCTTTAATACTCTTGCCGGGCCTAAAAAAGCCCTCGATGATGTAAGCCTTGAAATTAATGAAGGTGAGTGCGTAGTCATTGGCGGTGAAAATGGTTCCGGCAAAAGTGTGCTTATGCAGATTATTGCCGGATTGATGGATGGTGATAATCACACGGTGGTTGAATCTGTAGAAACTGGTTTGAAGGCATCTTCAATATATGTTGATGGTCGCGTGGGTCTTGTTTTTCAGGAAGCTGAAACTCAGATTCTTGGCGAGACTCCTGCCGAAGACATTGCCTTTGGTCCAAAAAATCTGGGCTGGAAAAGAGAAGAGGTTGAGTGTGCTGTTCGTGAGGCTCTGGAACAAACTGGCCTTACAGAAAAAGCTGATTTTCCGGCGCGGTTTTTATCTGGTGGAGAAAAGCGTCGTCTGGCAGTTGCCTGCATGCTTGCCATGAAGCTTCCGACAATCATTCTCGATGAGCCTTATGCCAATCTTGATTATGGCGGAGTGAAGCAGGTTAATAAACTTATCCGCCAACTTAAGGCAGAAGGTAAAACTGTAATAATCCTTACCCACGAAATTGAAAAGTGCCTTGGTCTTTCAGACCGATTGGTAGTTTTGTTTCGTGGAAAAAAAGTCTTTGATGGTGCTCCGGGACTTGGGTTACATCATAATCTTGAAGCCTGGAATATAAGAAATCCGCTGGTAAGTTATAATAGCGTAGAAGATTTAGTTTGGGAGTGAATGGATTGCCACTTCGCTACTACGCACTTTGTGCTTGTAATGACGACTAAGTACTGTCATTGCGAGGAGCGAATGCGACGAAGCAATCTATAATAAATATGACAAACACTTCATTTTCATACAAACAGGGAACCTCTTTTTTACACCGCTGTCCGGCATGGATTAAAATAATTGTGATTCCATTAATAAGTGTGCTTTTCTTTTATCTGCCTCCAGCTTTTGCAGTAGGTCTGATTGCCTTACAAACGTTAGTTAGTTTTGTTCTTGGTTTTACTGTTCGCGAGCAATTTGCAGACTTAAGGCCTGTTATTTACTATGCAATTTTTTTATTAGGCGTAAAACTTTTTGGAAGTGTTGCTGTAGCTGTTTCTGATGGGATTTTTTTCTGGTTGAACTTTTCGCAGTTTTTTTCATTTTTCTGTGATTTTATAAAATCAGAAAAAGAAACCGGAGTTTTACTTATAAAACTTTTTTGTGTTATGCAGAGTGCTGCTATAGTTTTTAAAACTTCTACTTCATTGCAAATTCGCGAAGGACTTGAAATCATAGAACTTACAGTACGACGTCTATTACATCTGTCAGCAAAAGCTAATATCGCTGATGCACTTGCAGTTTTTATCTGCTTTATTCCGCAAGTTTCAAAAAACTGGCAGCAGGCCAAATTAGCCTGGCGGGCACGAGGCGGTAAGTCTGGACTAAAAATGCTGATTGTTCTTTTACCTGTTTTCTTTTCAGTTGGAATGAAACAGGCATATAATTCTGCGCGCGCTATATCTGTGAGAAATTAATTTTATTCAAAATCAAAATTTAGATTTTTACACTGCCTTGTCTTAATATACGGATATTGCCATTTTCTATAGTGACAAGTGTTGAAGGAAGAGCGCCTTTTTTGTCACCGTCATTTATTATGAGGTCAACTTCATTTTCGAATTCTACGGTGATAGCGGAGGCGGTATCAAGTACTGGTTGTCCGCTCCGGTTCACGCTTGTACTGAAAATCGGAGACTGGCATTTTTCTATGATTTTTCTGAGCCATTCATCTCCCGGGCAGCGAAAAGCTATAGTTCCGGATTCTGGAATTGAAGTTTGGGCAAGAGGTGAGTCTTTTTTGACGTGTACTATAATTGTTAAAGCACCCGGCCATTTTGCAAGTAATTCAGAAGGAATTTTATCATCAGTATATGTGAAAATATCTTCTGGATGTGCAATCAGCTGGATAAGCGGCTTTGATTCAGCACGACCTTTAATTGCTCGAATTTTTGCATCAGTCATAAAATGAGTTGTTGAAGTTTTTAAATCAACAATACCACTGAAGCCGTAAACTGTATCTGTAGGAATTATTACTATGCCGCCTTCGCGGAGTACGGCGGCTGTTTTTTCTATTGATGTTTTGTCAGATTTTTTTAGTGTCATAGTTTTTCCTTGTTTATATGTCATTGCGAGGAGCCCGAATGGGCGACGTGGCAATCTATGTAAAATGGATTGCTTCGCTGCGCTCGCAATGACGTCATTGCGATGAGCCTTGCAACGAAGTAATCTTTGTATACGGATTAACATGTGCTTCGTCTTCTGCGGTTTTTGTCCAATGGCTGCCGTCAAAACAATATACTGTTTCCTCGCAGTTTCCTTTAAGTCCGCTGCCCCAGAAGTTTTCAACGCCGTGCCCGTCAAGGTAGCACATCATTCCGGCAAGCAGTGCCCCGTGCGCTACAATCATAATGCGCGAATCAGGTTTTGTTTTTTGAACAGGTTCTATCACTGTTTGTACAAACCGTTTTGTCCGTTCACAGACAGCCTCAAAGGTTTCTCCACCCTCCGGCGGTTCATAACGTGCAGGCTCAGTGAAAAAATATTTTCGGGGATGATCCGTGTTAATCCAGTCATCATAAGGAAGCCCTTCTAATCCGCCAAAACTGATTTCTGTAAGAAGCGGATTTCTTATAATCGGATAAGTCTTGTGTCCACGGATTAAGCAGGCAGTTTCATAAGCACGGATTAGCGGTGAAGAGAAAATGCAGTAAAAATCTACTCCCTGAGCATCGAGCCGCTGGCCGAGTTCTGCTGCAAGTTTCCGTCCGTTTTCGTTGAGTTCAATATCCTGTGCACCCTGAAATCTTTTTTCTGCATTCCAGTCGGTGGTGCCGTGTCTTACAATATATAGTTCCATTAAAACCTCAGTCTTCGTAAGTGTGTTATTCTACTTACAAGTAAATTTTGAATATCTTTTGTCGGCTCAAGTTGAAAGCGCATTACTGCTTCGCCTGGCTGCCGTGAAATGCTAAGAGGCGTTCCGATTACAGTAAAAAATAAACCCTTTCCATTTGCATCAGGCATTTGTAATTCCATTAAATCTTCATCTTTTATAGCGGCTTCTATCAAATGAATCTTACCTGCAAAATCCATGCCGTCGGCTTCAAGAATTTCTGTGCGGACCGCAGCGGTTTTCAACTGGTTTTCAGAAAGAATAAGACGGTTTGATATTCGGTGTGCAAGGCTTTCTTTGATATGTTTATCCATTTCCAGATTTGCAAGGCATGAGTTAAGAGATTTAAGAATTTTATCTGCTTCTGAAATTGAAGTCTTTTTTACAGTTTTGTTTTGAGTATTAAGAATAGCAGGTTTATGACCATTACGTAAAAGTGGAAAAGTTGTGAACTCAGATTTTGTAAGTGAGGTTTTTACATTACCCAGAAATTCCAGCGCGCTTTCGTTAATAAATTCATTAATATCTGTACCAGCCGGAAGATTTAAGAGATAAATTCCTTCAGATAGTTTTTCTTTTATGTATTTTTGAATGTTTGGATTTTTTTCTATTAAAGAAATATTATTATCTGCGACTTTAAGAATATATCCATAATACAATTTTGCAGAAGAATAAGAATTATACCATTCGGTAATATTAATTTTGAGATTTTGAGGAATAGGATAATAAGAATATTTCTCAATACGTTCGAAAATTGTTTCAGGAGTTAAATCATTATCAAAGCCTTCTGAAACAGACTGCCGTGTAATTTCAAATTCAGTAACAACTTCATTTTTTTTGACGAGCATAAAATCTGTAAGAGGAAGAAGTTCTTTTAATTTGAGCCCAGGCATGAGTGTAACAGTGAATGTAGAATCAATGTTTAAAACCTTTGGTGCTTGCTGTGATTCTGTAGAATTACCATATAACAAACTATCGTTAGTTAGTGAAGATGTCTGATTATTATTCGCTATTATGTCATTGGCGCTTTTGTATAAATCAATTCCATCTTCTGTTTTTCCGATTTTTCTGAGAAGACCAAACTCGACAGCGCAATCAATCATGCGGTCTAGTAACTCTGCATTTTGTTCGGGCTCTGTTCCGGCTTCTTGTCGGGCAGCTTCAAGAATGCGGCTGAATCTGCTTTTTCTTGCGACCGCATTTCCATCTTCGGTATAAGTACCTGCTAAAAAGGCAAGCCGAAGAATGCTGTCACGGCTGAATCCACTTTCAGGTATAGAAGAAAGACAGTCAATCAATAGCTGCGCTTCTTTTTTCAATCCGTCTTTGCTGAATCGTGAAACGGCCGCCGCACATAAAAGTGTGTACTGTTGAAGTTCGGAGAGCTCGGCAAACTTACGGATTCTTCCGAGTTCTAATTTATACCCCTTGCCATTTTCACTTTCATAAACCAACGAAAGGTTTGTAAAAGAATTCATTAAAAGCTGTAGTAATTTTTCGTTGCCCGGAAAGATTTCAGAAAGACGATTTATATCATTTTTTTTAATTGTTCCGTCTGCTTTGCAGGAGATTCCTCTAATTCTTATATATGTAATAAAGGCTGCTAAAAGATTCGGAGAGATTGCAAAAAAATCATCTTGTGAAAAAGTTGAGACAGTATAGTCGGGAAAAATAAGTTTAGTGTCAAGAAAAGGTAAAAGGTTTTCTCGGATAAGCGGATTTATTTTTATTAACTCTTTACCGGTGTCAGATTGTTCCTTATAAATTAGAAGTCTTTCTATAAGATTGATTATTTCTGCATAAATTTCTGTGACAGAATATTCAGTGTGAAAGAACTCTACAATTGTTTCTTGAGTTGCGTTTGGAATCAGAGAAATCGCAGTGAGAATCGTAATGTCAAAACTATCTAGAAGTGTGAGAAGATTTGTAAGATTTTCTTCCCTTTTAATAAAAGCCGCAAGCTGTTGTGTCAGACGCTGCTTGTTATAGGGAGTTTTAATTTCTCCAAGGTAGAGATGCATTGTATTAAAAAAATGCTTGTCTGGTAGAGAGGAAATTGCTTCCTGCCATTTTGAGATTTCATTTTCATTCATTAAGATTCAACTCTCCATCGTATCTTACAATTTTATATTCATAGCCTTGTTCGGCAAGGAACTTCTGACGGTTAGCTCCAAATTCTTCTTCAACTGTGTTTCGGGTAATTAAAGTAAAGAAGCGAGATTTTCGTTCTTTTGGACGAAGAATACGGCCAAGTCTCTGAGCTTCTTCCTGCCGGCTTCCAAAGGTTCCGCTTACCTGAATTGCAAGTGAGGCATCTGGTAAATCGATTGCAAAGTTTGCAACTTTAGAAACTACCAGAACGCGGATTTTTCCCTGGCGGAATTCGTTGTAAATTTTATCGCGTTCTGCGGTTGGAGTTTTTCCTGTAATAATAGGGCAGTTGAGTTCTTTTACAATTTCATCAAGCTGTTGAAGATACTGACCGATTACAAGAATTTTATCATCAGGGAATTGCTGTATAATTTTACTAACTACCGGTAGTTTGTCAGGATTCATGCTTGCAATTTTGTGCTTCTCACGAACGCCAGCTACAGCATAATCAATTTCCTGATATGCAGGTAAATCAATGCGAACTTCTATACATTCAGCACTTGCAATCCATTGGTCTCGTTCAAGCTCTTTCCATGGAACATCGTAACGCTTAGGACCAACTAGACTGAAAACATAACCTTCGCAGCCATCCTCGCGAACAAGAGTTGCTGTAAGACCAACACGGCGAACTGCCTGTAAATCTGCGACAACACGAAAAACCGGAGCCGGAAGCATATGAACTTCATCATAAATTATCAGTCCCCATGGTCTTTCATGGAAAAGTGAAAAGTGAGGATAAGGACCTTCTTTATCTGGCCGCCAGGTAAGAACCTGATAGGTTGCAACTGTTACCTGCTTTATTGTTTTTGATTCACCTGAATATTCGGCAATCTGTTCGGTTGTCAGGTTAGTTTTATCTAACAGTTCATCTATCCACTGATGAACGGCAGAAATATTTGTCGTGATAATCAGAGTAGAAGTTTTAAGCATATCCATAATCTGCATGCCGACTATGGTTTTTCCAGCTCCACAAGGCAGAACGATTGTTCCAAAGCCTGTGCCCGGACCTTTGTCTCCGACAAGTGCGCGGGCTGCTCCAATCTGATATTCGCGGATTTCAAGTTTACGGCCGGCAGCAGTTGTTGTTCTTAGTGAAACATCAAGCGGTTCGCCGTCTATAAGAGAAACCTCGTCTTTTACTGGCCAGCCTGCCTGTAAGAGCAGCTGCTTAATTGTGCCGCGGTCTGTGAGCTTTAGGAGGAATGAAAACTCCGGCGCATCATCACTATTTATTGTAGTTGTTAAAAGTTTTTTTACTGCATGGTTTGCCGCAATCTCTTTAAAAACTGCAATCGAGTCTGCAACAAGATAAAGATGATGCTCTATGATTTTTTCTGCGCTTCCTTCTTTTACAGGAACTTCAATATCCGGCCCTTCAATCAGCTTGATTTTTCCAAAGCGGCTTGAAGTTTCCTTAATCCACATAGTAACTGACTGCGGAACATCATAACGGGCAAATTTCTGAAGCACGTCTATAGCATCATCTGCGGAAAAGCCTGCACTGGCAGCGTTCCAGAGAGAAAGGGGAGTAAGCCGGTATGTGTGAAGATGCTCAGGAGATTTTTCGAGCTCTGCAAATGGAATTAGTGCATTTCGGCATTCTTCTGCAAGCGGTGCATGCACATCCAAAAGAAGAGAGCGGTCTCCCTGAACAATCAGCGGGTTTTCGTAATTCATCGCAACGGAATATTATATCAAAAATCAGCGTTTTATAAAATATAATATAGAAAAATATAATGAAGAAAATGCTTATGCAGAAAATCCTACTTGTTGTTTTGACCCTATCAGAATATAATTATAAAAAACTATTATTAAGGAAACTTTTATGGATTTAATGAAATTGCAGAACGGAAGCGATGTCCGTGGTGTTGCTATAGAAGGTGTGGAAGGAGAGAATGTAAATCTTACTCCACAGATTGCAAAGCAGATTGGCTGTGCTTATGTAAGCTGGCTTGCAAAAAAACTTGATGTTGATGCGACAGCACTTCGTCTTGGAGTTGGTCGTGATTCTCGTGTTACGGGACCGGCTTTGGCTGAGGCTCTTATTGAAGGAATGATTAGCGCAGGTGCTACAGTTGTGGATTGCGGTATGGCAACAACGCCTGCAATGTTCATGTCGATTGTTTTCCCGGAAACAAATTTCAACGGCTCTGCAATGATTACGGCGAGCCACCTTCCTTTTAATCGAAATGGAATTAAATTTTTTGATATTGATGGCGGTCTTGAGCACGAAGATATTACTGAGATTTTGAATCTTGCAGGCTTCTTGAATCCGGCAAAGGTGAATGCTCCAGTTGAAAAGCTTGATCTGCTTACTATTTATGCTGATTATCTGCGCGGAAAAATTGCTGACGGTCTTGCAAGTCTTGGCAAGGGCGATAAACCTCTCTCAGGTCTTCACATTGTAGTTGATAGTGGCAATGGTGCGAGCGGTTTCTTTGTAGATAAAATTCTGCAGCCGCTTGGAGCTGACACAACTGGCAGCCAGTTCCTTGAGCCGGATGGAATGTTCCCGAATCATATTCCTAACCCGGAAAATAAACAGGCAATGGAAGCAATCCGCAGCGCCGTTTTGAATAACAAGGCAGACCTTGGTTTGATTTTTGATACCGATGTTGACCGTATGTCAGCTGTTCTCAGCGACGGAAGCGAAATTAACCGCGACTCTATCATCGCTATGATTGCCGCAATTCTCGCTCCTGAGTATCCGGGTTCTACAATTATTACAGACAGTGTTACTTCAGACCGTCTTACATACTTCCTTCAGGATGTACTTGGTCTTAAGCACCTCTGCTACATGCGCGGTTACAAGAACGTAATCAACAAGCAGAAGGAATTGAATGCAAAGGGAATTGTAGCTCCTCTCGCCATGGAAACTTCTGGCCACGGAGCTTTGAAGGATAATTACTTCCTTGATGATGGAGCCTTCCTCGCCGTTAAGCTTGTAATTGCTCTTGCACAGTCTGCTTCTCAGGGCAAAAAGCTCGACAGCCTTATCGAAAAACTTCCTCCACTTGTAGAAGAAGGCGAATACCGCTTTAAGATTTCTGGTGATGATTTTAAGACTTACGGCCAGAGCGTACTTGCAGAATTCAAACGCCGTGCAATCGAAGCAGAATACGAAATGCCTGAATCCTTCGAGGGTGTCAGAATCAGCTTTAAAGGTGAACGTGTTCAGGGCTGGATGCTTTTGAGATTGTCACTCCACGACCCTGTTATGCCGCTTAATATCGAAGGTGCAAGAAAAGGCGACCTGGCCAAGCTCGTAGAAATTGCCCGCCAGCTCACAGATGGCTTTGACCGCCTGGACCGCAGCTGTCTAAAATAACTTGTCATGCTGAACTTGTTTCAGCATCTCCTTTACAAAGTCCCAGAATCGTACGGAATTATTTAAGAACATTATCTGTTGAC
Source organism: uncultured Treponema sp. (assembly GCA_947166355.1). Classification (GTDB taxonomy): domain Bacteria; phylum Spirochaetota; class Spirochaetia; order Treponematales; family Treponemataceae; genus Treponema_D. The sequence continues at coordinate 65,337 of CAMVDX010000009.1, read as the reverse complement.
TTTCTGGGGCTATTTTATTAACTTTGAATTGTAAAGGTTGCAGTCACTTACTATCAGCCCAATTTATTGTGAAATATGTTTTTTATTTGGTGCTGCACGGTCATTTACCATACGTCTTCTGAAAATTGGCAGTTGGACTAAGGCACAGTCGTGTTTTTATTACAATTTTCAGGAACTTGTATGGAATTATTAGAAATCGAAAAAGAAGAAGCCCGTCATAATATTGAATTGTGGATAAAAGAGGCTGAAGAGAAAGCCGACCAATTATGGAATAAAGATCAGGAACAAGTCAGATTATTCTTTAAAAATAAAGATGAAAGAAAACCTATAGGAATCATGTCTGTTAGAGATATGATTGTTTTTGATGGTATAGAAGATTATCATTTATATGCTGATAAATCGTATTTAATCGACCATTATTTAAATAGACATTACGACAATCGTTTATTTGAAAATATTCAAAACATTTTAGACAATCGTACAGATATTTATTATGATCTTAATCAAGAATCAATCGGTTTTATAAAAAGGAATAATAAATTTGTAGACTGTCTGTTTGTAAGAGTGATTGAAAATAAGCTTGTTTTATTTGCATCAACATATAAACAACCGGCAAGCAGATTACAAAACAAGAGATATAAAAAAATAACTCCTGCCAATAAGCAGGAGTAATAATATCGTTAGAGGGCAGCACTCCTCTGTCGCAGAATCCAAAAAAGGAAACACCGCAGTGGCTATCTCTGACGTAAACGACAATATAAATATACTATAGCATGTCAAAAAGTCAATATATAAAAATTTGATACAGTTAGGATGTTCTAATCATTTTTTCTTTTTCAACAAATCAACCATACTATTAATAATAGTAAGTTCATCTTTATCTAAGCTATCCATTTTTTGTGCAATTTTAAATACTTCTATAGAAAAAGGACTTTTTTGTTGAATTGAAGATTCTGATTTTGTGTCAAATCCGTTTATCAAAAAATCTACGCTAACATCTAGTGCTTTTGCAAGTTTAAGTGCTTTGTCTGCAGGTGGCATTGAACCTTTTGTTTTGAGGTAATTGCTTATTGTTCCAGAATTGATATCCGTTAAATTGGCCAGCTGTATTGTCGTAAGATTTTTGCAATACATTGCTTCTTTTAGATTTTCATTAAAACTCATTATTTCTAATGATAGTAATTTTTACCTAGTAAATTGATTAAAGTAGACAGATGTTCCTAATGTGTATATAATTAGTATTATAGACTAGTTGTATTAGTAATAAGTCATTTATTACTAATGAAATAATAGGAGGAGTAAATGAAAGTAACTAAATCTATTTTAACCTTATGTTTTTTGGTACTGATTGGCAGTTTTGCAATTAGTTGTAGTAATGCTAATATCCCAGACGAGAGTACAGGAGATTGTGAAATTGCTTCGGGACAGGGAGAACTTTTATTTAATTTTGGTTCATCTGGTGCAGCAAGAGCAGCATATGTGCTGGATGAAATACAGCCAAAAGTAACAAGTTATCAGCTTGTGATTTATAATGCTACGAATAAATACGATGAAACATTTTCTTTGGCATCTGAAAAGAAATTGATTATGAATGAAGGAACTTATAATGCTGTAATTCTAGCAGAAAGTGGAAATATAGCTTATGGAAGTGGTTATGCAAAAGATATTAAAATCGAATCAAATAAAGCAACTACTGTTACATTTACTTTACGACCTTTTGATATGTCTTTAACGTGTCCAACCGAAGTTGAATGTGGAAAGTCATTTGAAGTAAATTATAAGTTTGATACAAGAAATGAATTACTAGGATTTAGTAATATGCAACTGGGAGTTAATAATGTAACAGGAATGGGGAAAACTATTTCTACATTAACTTCAAGTACTCCGATAAATTCGGGTATGGGTATTTTTTATAATTATGCTACCTGTGTAGAGGGAAGTTATTCATTAAGTGCTCCTGTTGTAGTCAAAGAATCAGTCCTATACCTTAATTATGCAAATCTTAGTATATGTGATAAAACATATAATTATAATTATTCACTAAACATGAATATGGGTGGTCCTATAAATCCTTATGGTGCAAACAGTTTCTATTCAGAGTATAGTTGCCCGTTGTCGCTAAAAAATCTAACTTGGTGTCCCGTAAATTTTATTGCCCCTGAAAATGCTTCAACTTCTGGGTTAAATGTTAATATCGAATGGGAGCAATAAAAAGCATTTTCAGGATAGCCCAACAAACGCCGTAACTGACTTTTCCGGCGCCATAATGAGCGTATCCATTAAGGTAAGTCCTATGCGGGTGCACGGCAGCAGTCGGAAAAAATCCTTCTGCACTTGCAGAGGCACATCGCCGTAGCCCGGACTGTAACGAGGTTTCGTTTTAAGTCCCTGCGCTGCGGCTATTTTTTTTATTTCTGAATTAACTAAATCAACAAGTTCTTCTATATACATAGCGCCGGTTGCCTGCAGAATGCTTGCGTAAACCGGATCCAGCGAGCTGTGACGGCGGATGAGAGCATCTACCTGCGGTCCGATAGTTGCCGCTAATAAAGCAACCTTAGAACAGCCCTCCAGGTTTCTGCCCAGGTCCCGCGACCGCAGTGTCACATCAGCAAATCGGAGTGTTACGGTGGTTGAGTAGTCCGAAGGACGTATCGAAACCACTTCAGAAGTCGGTTCATAAGGTGGTTTCGATACACCGCTATCGCGGCACTCAACTACCGAGAGGTCATATATCTCAAACACCGCCTGTGCCTTCATAACCGCCTGCATCTCACTTGCCGCCTTTTCCATAAGAGTCGAAACATCGGCCTCAGGCGGCGCCGCCCGTCTGTAACCCAGATAGCGGGCTATTTCTTTGAAGTCGGGAGAGAAATCTTTGCTGTCAGGAAATAAGAAAGTTGCACTCATACTATAAAATTAATATCGGATTTTTTTGTAAATCTTTTGCTATTATTTTATAAATTGATGTATCTTCAACCTGGGAAATTGCTGTGGTTCGAATTCCGCCATCTTTTGAAGAACCTCCACAGTGATATATTTTTTCGTCTGTAGAACCAAAATCAATAAAGATATAACGATCGTGATAGATTCCATTTGTCTTTTTAAGATTTATATGTACATTTGGATATTCTTTACAAAAATCTGAAAATTCAGTTTTATGCAAGCCTTTTCCAATATTATCACTAAATATAGTAATCTGGACATTTGGCTTTACAAACTTTAATAATACAAGAGTTTTCAGACTGATATAATTATCAACTATAAAAATTGTTTTCTTTGCAGAAGAATATATCGATGAATATGCAATATCAGCTTCTACTGTTTCTCCGTTTAAAAAGAGATAGTCCTTTCTAATGTTTGGATCTGTAAAATCTTTTATTACACGAGAGAGTTCATCTTTTGTTACCATTTTGTCTGTTATGGTCTTATTAATTTTCTTTATTTCATTTGTGTTTTCTGATGTCTGTAAAGAAAGTTTCACAAGTTCGGGACTACACAAAACATTTTGACTTTGAAGAATAAAATCCTTCATCTGCTTAAATATCCTGATAAGTGCCTTGCTCTGGGCCGTAGCTAAGTCTCCGCGAAGAACTGTCATAAGCATGTATATTCCCTGTTCTGTGAATGCATAAGGAAGACTTCTGCTTTTACTTGTCATTTTTGTTTTTGCGGTCGAATTTTTCGACCGCAAATTATCAAATTCTTCTTTTGTTAGCTGGAATCTAAAATCTTCATCAAAGCGTTCTTTGTTGTTTTTTACTTGTTCATTAAATCTTTTAGTGTCATATCCATAAATTTCTGCAAGATCAAAATCCAGCATAACTTGAACACCACGGATGGTATAAATTTTTGAGCGTAAATCGTCTTCATTATGGATTAAAAGGTCTTTGCTCATTTATATTACTCCCACAATAACTGTAGTCCGTTTTCTTCATATTGCTGGAATTTTGCATTATTACTGATTAATACCAAATTATTGCGTATTGCAGTTTGAATCAGGATTCGGTCAAATGGATTCTTGTGATTTTCTTTTAATGGAATTTGCCCAGTGCTTACATAATCATAAGGAGATAAATTGAGTATAGTATAATTAAATTGCTGTGCTATGTGAGGAAGTTGAATAACACTGATGCCTTTTAAATCCAGTTTCTTGGCTTGATTTTTTAGAGCAATTTCCCAAAAAGTCATGGAACTTAAATAAATCTTATTTTCTTCATTTTCAAGTATTTCAATAACATGAGGTTTTAATTTTGAGGTATCAAGAAGTGACCAGAGAAAAACCTGTGTATCAATTAAGTATTCCATAAGTCGCTCCTACTTTAAGTCGTTCGTGTCATTAAAAAGAATTTTTGGTGTAAATTCAAAGTTTTCATCTTCCCAATAACTGGCTTTTTCGTTGTACAGGCCAAGTGGTCTTTTTTTTCTTTTGCTTGATTCCGTATATTTTGTAAAGCGAGCTACAGGCTTTTTTGCACGGCCATATAAAATCTGAATTTCTTCGCCCTGCATAACCTCTTCCAGAACTGAGGAAAAGTGTGCCTTAAAATCACCAACGGTCATTTGTTTCATATCTATAAGATATGGTTAACTTGTCAAGTTAAAAAGGGGAGGGGCGTTGTTCGTTCGCTTGCGCTCACTATCGAGTTTGCAAGCAAACTCGCGGGGAAATAACCGGGGTCTTAGGGGCAGAGCCCCTAGGAGAAGGAGGGGAAGGCTTTCCCCTCCTTCTTTATCTAAGCTTCCAAATTCGCTAAAATGAAAAGTATGGAAAATTACAAGAAAGAATTTATTGATTTTATGGTGCGCTGCGAGGTGCTTAAGTTCGGGTCGTTCACGCTCAAGAGTGGAAGACAGTCGCCTTTCTTTATGAATGCGGGGGCTTATGTGACCGGCGGGCAGCTTGCTCAGCTTGGAAAATATTATGCGCAGGCAATTCACGACAACTTTGGCGATGACATTGATGTTTTCTTTGGTCCGGCCTACAAGGGTATTCCTCTGGCGGTTGTGACTGCCGTTGCCTACAGCGAGCTTTACGGAAAGGAAATTAAATACTGCTGCGACCGCAAGGAAGAAAAAGATCACGGTGCAGATAAGGGGGCAATCCTTGGCTACAAGATTAAGGATGGCGACCGCGTTGTAATTATCGAAGACGTAACAACCAGCGGAAAATCTATTGAAGAGGTTTATCCGAAAATCAAGGCGCTTGAGACTGAGTCTGGTGCAATCAAGATTGTTGGTGAGATTGTAAGTCTTAACCGCGAGGAGCGTGCTCCGGATAGCGATAAGGCTGCCCTCGATGTGATTACAGAAAAGTACGGCTTCCCGGCAAGAGCAATTGTAAGCATGAGCGATGTTGTAGATGCGCTTTACACAAATGGTGATAAGTCGGTAATTACTGATGATATCAAAAAAGAACTTGATTCTTATTATTCTCAGTGGGGCTGTAAATAATAGATGCTGAATCAAGTTCAGCATGACGTGGTATGTCACCCCGAACTTGATTCAGGGGCAGCATGACTAGTACTGTCACCCCGAACCTTCGCAGCACAGCTGCTCGGAGACTCGCTAAAAATAGTCCACTGGACTATTTTTGCCCTGCTTCGCAGTGCCGCTCCCTATGTTTCGGGGTCTACATTAAGGAGGAATTTTAATGAATAAGAAAAGATTTTTATCAATTGTAATTTTTGCAGGTTTGCTTTTTTCATGCTTTGCAAAAAAATCGAAGGCCGCAGATATTGCTTATCCAAAATCAATAGTTGCTCTGTCTCCAAGTGCGGCAGAAATTCTTTTTACTGTTGGAGCCGGTGACCAGGTTTCGGCTGTAAGTGAGTTTACAGATTTTCCGGAGGCAGCAAAGTCTAAGCCTGTTGTCGGTGGCTTTGATGGAAAAACTCTCAGCATTGAAACAATCATGTCGTTCAGACCGGATCTGGTTTATCTTACAGAAGGTATGCACAACTTTTTAATTGCTACTCTGGAAAGCAATGGAATTGCTTATTATATTTCAAAGGGAGATTCAATTGCTTCTGTTGAGCAGGAAATTCTTGATGTCGGAAAATTGACCGGCCACGATAAAGAGGCTAAAAAAGTTGTAGACGGCATGGAGAAAAAACTTAAGAAGGTTGCCGCCTCTGCTAAAAAGTCGGCTCCTGTAAAGGTTTACTATGAGGTTTGGAATGCGCCTTATATGTCAGTTGGAACTAACTCTTTTATTAACGATGTAATTGTAAAGGCTGGTGGCGAAAATATTTTTGGTGATTTGACTGATGCTTACCCTATGGTAAGTGAAGAAAGTATTATTGCCCGCGAGCCTGCCGTAATTCTTATTCCTTCAAGCTCGGGCCAGGCCGCTTCTTCTGTTGCTTTGCGAAATGGCTGGGCTGATATTCCGGCTGTAAAGGGTGGCAAGGTTTTTGTTGTTGATGATAATGTTTACACAAGACCTGGGCCTAGAATCGCAGATGTTGTACTAGAGCTTGCCGAGTTGTTGAAGTAAGAGACGTCATTGCGAGCGATAAGAAATGTCATTGCGAGCGAAGCGAAGCAATCCATGATATAGATTGCCGCGTCGCCGCGCTCCTCGCAATGACAGTTACAGCGTCATTGCGAGCACAAAGTGCGAAGCAATCCATGAATTGTAGATTGCCGCGTCGCTGTGCTCCTCGCAATGACAGTTACAGCGTCATTGCGAGCACAAAGTGCGAAGCAATCCATGAATTGTAGATTGCCGCGTCGCCGCGCTCCTCGCAATGACGAATACAAAGTCATTGCGAGCGAAGCGAAGCAATCCATGAATTGTAGATTGCCACGTCGCTGCGCTCCTCGCAATGACAGGAATTATATGAAACGTGATATTATCTGGAAAATCCTGTCTCCCATTCTTCTTGTTATTTTTGTGATTCTTGCTCTTATGCTCGGCGCAGAAAAAGTAAGCCTTGCCGCAGTTTTCGGGCAGGGAGACAAATTCGATAACATCATCTTATGGCAGCTCAGGTTGCCTCGTGTTCTTTTAGTTTTTGTGACTGGACTTCTGCTGGGTGGCAGCGGTGCGGTTTTTCAGCTTTTTTTTAGAAATCCGCTTGCTGAACCCGGCATTATGGGAATCTCTTCCGGGGCAACCCTTGGCGCGGTTATCGCAAGTATTGTTCCGGGTGTTATGGCGCTTACCGGGCGGGGCGGCATAGGCGCGTTGATTTCACCTGTAAATCTTTGTGCTTTTCTTGGTGCGCTGGGCGCCGGTGTGCTTGTTACTTCGCTGGCCTTTAGCCGCGGCGGTAAGGCTTCCTCTGTTATGCTGCTGCTTTGCGGTACGGCACTGGGAACTCTTTACTCTTCTGTGAGCTCTATGCTCCTTCTTACCTGTAATAAAGAACTTCATTCAATTTATACCTGGATTCTCGGGAGCTTTAATGGCCGTGGCTGGAATGAGCTGATTTTTATTGCGATTCCGGCGGCGGCGGCGATTGTGCTGATGTTTTTTGTGGCGGGACCGCTTGATTTACTAACTGGTGGCGAAAAGTCCGCCGCCGCCCTCGGCGTAGAAGTAGACAGGCTGCGGGTTCTTGTGCTTTTATGCGGTTCGCTTGCTGTGAGCTGCGCCGTTTGTGCGGGCGGAACGATTGGCTTTGTAGGTTTGATTGCGCCGCATATTGTTCGTAAGTTTCTGGGACCACGAGCCCGAACCCTTCTGCCATTCAGCATGATTTTTGGTGCGGCACTTCTTTTGCTTTCTGATACGCTTGCGCGCGTAATTATTGCCCCTGGTGAACTGCCTGCTGGAATTATTACTTCGATTCTTGGCGTTCCGTTCTTTTTGGCACTTTGTCTCGGGAGGCGGAAATGATTTTTAAGAATAAAAGTGTGGTTTCGATACATCCTTCGGACTACTCAACCACCAGTAGCTCGACAAATTCGGTGGTTGAGTGTTCGCGAAGCGAATGTATCGAAACCACCGCAGAACTCTGCGTTTCAAATCTTTCTGCATGGTATGATGATAAAGTTGTTCTGAGTGATGTTAGTTTTACCTTACAGCGTGGCGAGTTCGTATGTCTTTGTGGTCCGAATGGTGCTGGAAAATCGACGCTGCTTTCTGTAATGGCGGGAGTGGCGGATGCAAAATTAAAAGCGACTGGAGATGTAAAGGTGGTTTCGATACGTACTTCGGGCTACTCAACCATCGGTGTTTCAAAACTTCCTCGCCACGAACTCGCCCGACTTATTGCCTACATGCAGCAAAACGAATATTCCGAGTGGAACTTTCTTGTCCGAGATTATGTGCTTCAGGGCCGCTATGCTTGGACAAAACCTTCTCTTTTTGGAGCAGGGCCGGCAAATTACACTACTTCGGATTACGAATTGGTGGACGAAGTTTTAGGCGAATTCGGCCTTTCTGATTTTTCAAACCGCTATATCCACGAACTTTCAGGCGGCGAGTTCCAGAAAATTCGCCTTGCCCGTGCACTTGCTCAAACTCCGAAGTTTCTTCTATTGGATGAGCCGGCTGCAAACCTCGACTACGTTTTCGAGCCGCATCTTATGCAGTTGCTTCGCGACACAGCCCACAATAAAAATCTCGGAGTTCTCGCGGCCGTCCACGACATCAACTTAGCGGCCCGTTTTGCCGATAAAATTCTCTTGCTCCCGCCAGCTGCGACAACTGCCGGCGATGAGAGCTCTGACAGTTACAAGTCTTCTGTTGGTAAGAAGACCTCTGACAGTTACGAGACTCCTGACAGTTACGAGTCTTCTGCCGTCTCAAAAAAATCCGTGCTTTTCGGCACTCCCTCTGATATAATGAATACAGAAAATTTAAAGTATACATTTGGAGTTGATTTCGAATGCAAAGAGATAAAGTCCTTTCAATCATTACTATAGCCTGTTTTTGCAGCATCATTATGATTCCGATTGGAATTGCCCTCATGTGGTTTATGACCTCCTGGCAGAAAAAGCGCAAGATTATCATAAGTGGAGCAAGCGGACTTCTTTATGTTGCTCTGGTTGCCCTGATTCTTATGCTTGAACCTTCATATAATACAGGAGGAGTTTCTCTTCCGTTCAAATATTCTGGTGGCGAAACAGCTTATGATGCACCGGCAAACCCGGGGCGGCCAAGTAAAAAAGAAAAGAAGATTTCTCCAGCTTCTGACAAACATGAAAAGTCAGAAAAGCCGGCTGATAATTCTGATGAAGAACGGGTTCCCCGTTCCGTAAAAAAACAGGGAGGCCGCACTCTTGGACGAGCCTTTTATGTTTTCTTATTTTTCCTCGTGATTCTTATTTTGATTTTGTGGCGTAACTTCCGTTCTGCAGGAAAAAAATCTGATTATGAAAATCCTTATGTGGATACAAATCTTTATAAGCTGCCACTAACAGCCGATTCAAAAACTCCGCTTGTTCATTTTCAGCGGCTTAAACTGAGGCAAAATGAAAAAATCCTTTATGCAACAGAAACTGTTCAAAAGGATAATGAAGGTGATTTTGTTGTTACTGACCAGCGAGCCGTAATCTTTTCTAAATCTGGAACGACTGAGCTTTCGCTTTCGAGTCTTACGGCGGTTCTTTCTGTTTCTAACAGTGTAATGCAGCTTATGGCTGAAGGTGAAGAAGGCGAGCAGAAGTATTATGTCTTTTTGCCTGAAAGCCAGATGAAATATGCGTTAGCTATAGTAAGATGGATTGCCACGTCGCCACGCTCCTCGCAATGACATTATGAGCCGTCATTGCGGCGAAACTCCGCAATCGCAGCTATGCCCCGTCATCACGGCTAAGTCTCGTCATTGCGAGCGAAGCGAAGCAATCCATATCTTAAAACTTAATCTTTCTATTCTCTTCCTCTTCTGCCTCGCGGAAGAGAATTGCGGTAAACCCGATTACTCGTACAAGAGTTGCGTCGCATTTTTCGCAGAGCTCAGTAGTAAGCTCTTTTGCTTCATCTTTATATTCATTGAATTTTACTTTGATAAGTTCGTGAGCGGCGAGCGATTTGTCTACCATAGAAATTACGCCGTCTGTTAAGCCTGCGCCGCCGACAATTACAACCGGCTGAAGGTCGTGTGCGAGTTTTTCAAGATTCTTTCTCTGTTTGCTTGTTAATTCAATCATGGCTTTATTTTAGTGATTAAACGAGCTTCACGCAACCGTAGGGAGTGTCGCAGAAGGACTTAAAATCGTTTATGATGCGGCGGGCTTTTTCTGAGATGTCGGAAAGTCTGGCGGTTTCGATACACCCTCTTCGCGGACTCTCAACCACCGTAAGCGGATTAATAAACCTCTGCTTAACCTTCAGATTCACACAGAAGTATTCGTCTTTTGGCAGCGGCTCATTTGTATGCTCAATCTTCGTCATTGTGCGGAAGGTATGATAATATCTGCGGAGTATGTCCGTGGTTGTGGATTGTTTCGACTCTGCCTCGCAATGACACGTATTCTCATTGCGATTACACAATTCGTCATTGCGAAGGCTTAGTTCGTCATTGCGAGCGGAACGAAGCAATCCATCCAGCTTCTCCATCACCTCTTTTTCACTCAAAGTCATAAAATCTTTTTCATTGAGCACTCCTGCCTTTTCTGCCATATTCATAATCTGTCCAAGCATCTGCAATGTAAGCTTATTTTCATTTAGCTGCAGAATGTGGCCAATCATACAAAAATGCTCGCAGTAAAGTTCGGCAGTCTCAAGCGTTCTGAATCCCAACTCGTCATAGCCGTCTTCATTTTTTAAAATTGTAAGGTCATTATAACAGCGGCGGATTTCTTCCATTGTCCAGCTGCCATCCAGAGCCATCCCAGAAGGAAACATATATTCAAGGCGGTCTGCACTGAGCTGCGGAATCTCGTTATCTGCAATCGGGTAAATGTGATAATCTTCCACTTGTTCTGCGGTAAGTCCGTCTTCAGCGAGCAGTTTGCCAAGCTCTGCATCTCCACGAATAATCCGGGCAGTAGGCTCCTCTGTTGCAGTCTGAGTCAGAGCATCACCTTTTCTAAAATCAGAAACATGACTGAAAACCGGAGTAGAAATATCATGCAAAAGTCCCGCAATTGTCTGAGCCTTGTCGTGGGTAAAGTGCCAGACAATCAGAGCGACACCCTTACTGTGATCCAGTCGCGAATAATAAAAGCGGTTTTTATAAAGCGGAGTCCAGTCCGTACCGCAAAGAAGTCCAACGCCGCTAAGCCGCTGCATTACAGGCAATTCAATATAACGGTCTAAAAATGAGGGGTAGTCCTCGCGTGGGCAGAGAATTTCGAAATATTGGGAGATGTCATATTTTTCGGCAGGATGCTGTGAGAGCATGGTCTGCCAATTATAAGAATCAAAGTAATTATTCATTTTATTGTAATGGTGGTTTCGATACGCCGTTACACGGCTACTCAACCACCGATAGGTCGTATCAAACCTTCCGGTGGTTGAGTAGGCCATAGGCCGTATCGAAACCACATGTTTATTTATTGTTTAATCTTCACATCAAGCTGATTAAACGGAATAGAAATTCCTCCTTCATCAAGCACCTGCTTTATTGCAACATAAAGGTCGTTTTTTGTCTGCAAAAAATCTACCGGCTTAAACCAGACAGCAACTACAATACTGATGCTGCTTGAATCAAAGCCGTCAAACCATACTGCCGGAGCCGGATCGCTCAAAACTGTAGGGCAGAGGGAAGGTGCCTTTTGTAACGTCTCCAGAGCTTTTCTCATATCAGTTGAATAATCAATTCCAACTTTCAGAGTAAGACGTCGTTTATGGTGGTATGAATTATTTGTAAGATTGCTGTTTATAATAGTAGAGTTCGGAATACGAACCATCTGATTATCATAGGTGTGAACGCGGACAGAAAGGAGCTTAACCTCATCAACAATTCCGGTAACATCACCAACAATGATTGTATCACCAACGTGAATGGAACCTTCGGTCAAAACAAAAAGTCCGCTTATGAGGTTACTCACCGAGGTCTGTGCCGCAAAACCGATTGCAACTCCGGCAATTCCGGCCGCTCCCCAAATAGCCTTAAGATTAATTCCAAAAAGGCTGAGTACATAAAGTACAACAACAATATAAAAAAGATAGCGTATGAATTTTATAATTATAGCAGAGCGTTGAGCCGGAAGCTTTGTTTCGGGAATCCGGCGGATTGTCTTTGCTATGATTCGGAAAAAAATCCAAATTACAAAAATAATGAAAATAGAGCCGATTAATTTAAAAAGATGCTCCCAGGTAATAAGATTTTTAATCCAGCTGAATATGGAATCTGTTTTATCAAAAAATAAATCGTCAGCGGCGTTGCTTGCTGCTTCGCCAATGGAGTTAAGTGTTTCGCCCATGCTTAAAATGTACCGTTGATTTGTTTTGATTTCAAGTATGGATTGATATTGTGGATTGCCACGTCGCCCTGTCGGGCTCCTCGCAATGACAACCGCTGGGCCACATCGCAGCCCCCGTCATTGCGAGCGCAGCGAAGCAATCCACAATTATGGATTGCCACGTTGCCCTGTCGGGCTCCTCGCAATGACAACAGCTGAGCCACGTCACGCCTACGGCATTTCGAGCGAAGCCACAGCATTGCAATGACGAAGTCTGCGAGCGCAGCGAAGCAATCCATTCTATTCATTATGCTTGCACAAATCACTAATCAGACACTCTGCGCACTTAGGCGACCGCGCTGTGCATACGTAACGGCCGTGCAGTAAAATCCAGTGATGGGCATTGGGTAGAAATTCAGTAGGTATTCTTTCCAGAAGGCTTTTTTCAACAGTCTCAGGAGTATCACCTTCAGCAAGCCCGATTTTTGGAGCAACTCTCAGCAGGTGAGTATCTACCGGCATGGTCGGCTGATGGAAAATAACATTCAGAACAACGTTTGCAGTTTTGCGGCCAACGCCTGGCAGTGTCATCAGTTCCTCGCGTGTTGCGGGAACCTCGCCAGCAAAATCATCAAGCAGCTTTTGTGAAAGCCCCATAACGTGCTTTGCCTTGTTTCTGTATAATCCGATTGTTTTGATATAAGAAATTAGACCTTCTTCCCCAAGCGCGAGCATTTTCTGAGGCGTATCGGCCACCTTAAAAAGCGGGCCGGTTGCCTTGTTTACGCCCTTGTCTGTAGTCTGTGCGCTGAGTACTACCGCAACGAGCAGTGTAAAAGCATTCACATAATCCAGTTCCGAGGCAGGCTTTGGATTTGCCGCCTGCCATCGGGAGAAGACCTCGTGCATTTCTTGATTGGAAAGAAGTTTCATAATGGATTGCCACGTTGCCCTAACTGGCTCCTCGCAATGACAACTGAGGTCAAGCCGGGCAATATTATCTGATGTCATGTCCATGCTTGTTATGGACAATGTCACCAGAAGTCATGCTCGGACTTACCCCGAACAATGTCATTCCCAGCCTTGACCAGAGCATTTATTTAGTCTCAGCTTTAAGTGCTTCAACCTTGTCAGTTTTTTCCCAAGGGAAGCCTTCGCGTCCAAAGTGACCATAAGAGGCAGTTTTGCGGTAAATTGGCTGCTTAAGGTTCAGAGTCTTAATGATTCCGGCTGGTGTACAGTCAAAAACCTTTTCTACAGCTGCTTCAATCTTGTTGCGTGCAACCTTTTCTGTTCCAAAAGTTTCTACAAGAATAGAAACAGGGAAAGGAACTCCAATTGCATAAGCAAGTTCAACTTCTGCACGGTCTGCAAGACCTGCTGCAACAACGTTCTTTGCAATATAGCGTGCCATATAGGCAGCAGAACGGTCTACCTTAGAAGGGTCTTTTCCAGAGAAAGCACCACCACCGTGGCGTCCCATTCCACCGTAAGTATCTACGATGATTTTGCGGCCGGTAAGACCAGAGTCGCCGTCAGGTCCGCCAGTTACAAATTTACCTGTAGGATTGATAAAGTATTTTGTATCACCCTTCAAAAGACCTGTTGGTTCAAGTACAGGCTTAATGATTTCTTCGATAATTGTCTTTTTGATTGTATCGTAATCTACATCAGGATTGTGCTGATGAGAAACAACTACAGTATCAATGCGGCAAGGCTTGTTGTTTTCATCATATTCAACAGTAACCTGAGATTTTGCATCCGGGCGGAGCCATGCAATTTTTCCAGAATGGCGGAGTTCATGAGCTTTTAACAGAATCTGATGTGAATAATAAACCGGAGCAGGCATAAGGCTTGGAGTTTCATTGCAGGCAAAACCGAACATCATACCCTGGTCTCCGGCACCCTGCTGTCCTTCGTATTCATCAAGACCTTTTCCTACAACACCCTGATTAATATCTGCTGACTGTGCGTGAAGGCGGTTCATAAAAATACAGTTTGCACCATCAAGACCAACTTCTGCAGAATTGTAACCGATGTCGAGGGCAACTCCGCGTGCGATTTTTTCGACTTGTGCATTGAATTTCTTTGTAAATTCAGCATCAACCTTGATATTCTGGAAGCCAATTTCACCACCAACCAGCAAAAAGTCGGTTGTAGAGAAAGATTCACAGGCTACATGAGCGTCCGGGTCTAGAGAAAGACAATAATCGAGTACGGCATCAGAAACCTGATCACAAAGCTTATCCGGATGACCTTCACCAACGGATTCAGAAGTAAATAAATAATGATTGTTAGATAAGACAGACATATAAGTCTCCTATTTAGCAAGATTTTTCTTCTCATACGAGAAGAAGTCCGCCCTGCAATTTGGATAAATCGGCGGATAATAGATGTAATAGTAATTTGTTTATTTACTATATTGCATAAAAAAGAAAAATGCAATATTTTATTCTTAAAGGTTAGGGGAAAAAGAATAAAAAACAGGAGTTTATTAATGTCATTGAAAAAGTCTTTTTCAAAAGATAATAAGACTTGCACCGTTACTTTTATTGTTTCTAAAGAAGCTGCTCAGGGGGCAAAGACAATTAATCTTGCCGGTGATTTTAACAGCTGGAGCAGTACCGATACCCCCCTTACCCTCGGAAATGATGGCAGTTTTTCAGTTTCACTTGACCTTCCTGTAGATAAAGAATTTCAGTTCCGCTATCTTTTAGATGGTTGCCGCTGGGAAAACGACTGGAAGGCAGATAAATACATTCCGGCTCCTTTCAGTAATGCAGATAATTCAGTTGTTGTAACCAGAAAATAATCCGAATGGTGATTTCGATACGCCCTACGGGCTACTCAATCACCGGTGGTTAGTGGCCCGTAGGGCGTATCGAAATTACAGGTGGTTGAGTGTTCGCGAAGCGAATGTATCGAAACCACCAGTTACAATCAATCCGCAACCTTATCATCCAGTTTAAAATTCACAAGCTTATCCAGTTTTTCAATCTCATTTATAAAATCAACAAGGTTTAGTCTGTCTGGTGTTTTTGTTGTGAATACAAGAGTTGTCTGATTTTTATCCTTATTATATTCAATATTCATATCATGAATGATAAAGCCGTAGCTGAGCATTATTTTTGACAGAATTTCTTTTGGAATTGCTGTTCCTGCAAAGCTGATGGTAAAAAGCTTTGATTTTGCTGCCGGGAAAATCTTTTTTTCCAGACGGTTCATAATAAAAAGAACTACAGCAAGTGCGAGCATTGTGAGAAGTGCGGGAACATAAAGAGCCGCTCCGCAGGCAAGACCGACTGCCGAGGCTGTAAAAATGATAGCCGCAGTTGTGAGACCTCGGATATTTAGTCCGTAGCGCATAATTGCACCACCGCCAATAAAGCCGATTCCGGATGCGACGCCTGCCGCAATGCGGGTAGGATCTCCGTCCACGTTAAAGGCTTCTGCCATATAAACAGAAAGAATCGAAAGCAGACATGAAGAAATGCTGATTAAAACAAGAGTTCTTATTCCAACAGAGTGCTGGCGGGACTTTCGTTCAATTCCAAGGCAAAATCCGCAGATAAAGCTTACGCCGATTCGTATTGCATAATCAATATAGATTTCAAAATTCATAATATCTCCAAGAGTGTCATTCCGAACTTGTTTCGGAATCTATAGACTTCGATTTAGTGCAGATGCTGAAACAAGTTCAGCATGACACTGCTTATTAATCTTTTGTTTACTTAAACAGAGAGAAGCCTGTCTGCACTTTTCCGCCAACCTTGTTCCAGTTACTGGCATGTTTTACTGTCTGCGGATTTTTCAGTAATTTTACAGTATCAAAAGCAGAAACAAGCCAGTCGGCAATACCATCTTCGTTTTTATAAAATTCGTTGTCATAATTGCATTTAGCAAGAATTACAGAAAGATAATTGCGGTCTGCAACATTTGTAGAAAAAGCTTCTGCAAGCGAGCAGAATGCTGATTCTGCGGCATTTACTATAGGACTTGCGGGTAAAATTCCGCCTGTTTTAGAGGTAAGAACCTCCAGTTTTGAAGGATACTGGCGCACAACAAAGGCTACTGTGATTTTTTCTTTAATCTGATCAATTCTATGTAAAAGTTCTGTAGTAGAGTAAAAAAAGGCATTTATCATTGTATCTACTGCATTTGAAATTTCTTCGGTGTGGTCAGATTCAAATTTTGTACAAAAATAGTTGGAATCAAAATAAAAAATAACTTCATCTATAGATTCAAGTTTAGTTTCAGCCCGAATCAGTACCGAATGTGCTGAGACTGCCGAAGATTTATTCCAGGAAGTTGTAAAAATCTTTTCGGAATCAAATTTTGCAGCTTCTGCATCTGACTTTGAAACTGCAAAAACTTTACGACCTGAATCTGCGAGAGATTCTGCAAACTCAAGACTATCTGGCAAATCTTTACCAATAAACAACGTGTTAGCCATAGTTCAATTATAACACACTATGGCATTGCAATCCATAGTATGTTATAATGACAATCTATGAAAGTTTGGATTAAATATATCATTGGTGTTGCTTTGGGTGTGCTTGCCGCTTTTATTCTGCCTTATGGAAATGCGGTTTGTATGAATGCGGTTTCTTTTTTGATGGAGCTTTTTATTCGCATAGGTCGTTACCTTGTGGTTCCGCTGATTTTTACCAGTGCAATTATTTCTATTAATAAGCTTAGAACTTCCAAACTTTTGTGGAAAACAATAGGACTTACCTTTTTAATTGTAGTCGTTTCTTCATTGATTTTGACAGCTGTGGGACTTCTTTCCATTCTGATTGTAAAGCTTCCTCGTATTCCTATTACAGTTGATGTTGCAACAGAGGTCTATCATCTTGATGTAAAAGGACTTATACTTTCTTTGTTCCCATATTCTGGTTTTGAAGCCTTGCGGGAAGGCTCTTTTATGTTAGTATGTCTTGTTTTTGCCTTCCTGATTGGCTGGGAAAGTGCCTCAGAAGAAACTGCTTTTAAGCCTGTTTTTGCACTTTCAGATTCCCTTTCAAATCTTTTTTATAATGTAGCAAACTTCTTTACAGAGATTATGGCAGTACTTGCAATCGCAATCGTATGCTACTGGACTATAAATTTCCGTTCTGTAATTGAACCTGGGATTTTTACTCCTATGATAATTATGTTTACGGTAGACTTTGTGATTGTTGCAGGAATTATTTATCCTCTTATTATCCATTTTGTATGTCATGATCCGCATCCATATAAAGTGCTTTACGCAAGTGTAGCTCCGCTTATTCTTTCCTTCTTTAGCGGAGATTCAAACCTCGTAATTCCAATTGCAAACCGCCATCTGCGGGAAAGTCTTGGAATCCGTCGCCGTTGCCGTGGTTTTTCTTATCCAATTTTTTCTATTTTTGCGCGCGGAGGAACAGCTCTTGTTTCAACTATCTCGTTCATTTTAATCTGGCGTTCTTATTCCAGCCTTAGCATTCCTATGACTGATATTTTATGGATTTTCGGACTTTCATTTGGACTTTCGTTCCTTCTTGGAGGAATTCCTTCTGGTGGTGCATTTATTCTTCTTACAATTCTCTGCGCTCATTATGCAAAAGGCTTTGAAACAAGTTTCCTTCTTCTAAAACCTGCTTCTCTCGTAATCTGCTCTTTTGCGGCTATTTTTGATACGCTTACAGGAATGGTTGGAAGTTATATTGTTGCTGTAAAGACAAAGATGGTAGAGCATCACTCAATTACTCATTTTATTTAAGCCTATAATCGAAGAACCGTTAAAAAGAATGGCTCAGAGGCAAGCTGTGCTTGCCGACTTATAATAAATTAAGTTGTATTTTTCAGAATATGCTATATAATAAAGGTTCATAGAGGATAACAACTTGGGTATTTCTGTAAATGATATTGTAACAGGGCGAAAAACCTTTTTTATTTTACCGGATACATCTCTTATGCCGGAATCTTATCTTGAAGATTACTTTGCTCTGGGGTATGAATGCTATTATGTACCTTTTGATAAACGTGTAAATATCGGAAAAAAGGTAAAGGTTATAACTTCTCTTTTTAAGGATTTGATTATCTTTTTTAACATTGATTATAATCTTAATCTTCCGGATTTTTCATGGGATGATTTTATTTATGATTATATTCATGAAAATAATAATGCCGGTTCTGTAGGTATTTTATACACAAAGCGTCAGACAAAAGAGGAAAAAAACAGACTCGAACGCCGATATCTTTATGAGATGGGTGTGCGCTGTGGTTGTATTCAGCTTGAATATCAAAAAGTGCAGAATTTTGAGTTAATCGGTAAGATTTTGTACGCAAATCAGGCTCAGGGACGTCGTAAAACGATTCGTGCGCTCTGTACTTCTGCCTGTACTTATACTTATACTTACGGACCTTATAAAGATTCTGTAACCGGTACGCTGCAGGATATCAGTCTTTCGCATTTTACAATTCTTGTGTCTGGCGTAGGATTGGAGATTAAGCTTTACGAAAAAATTGCTGATGTTCATTTTAATATCCGTGGCTTCTTATTCCGTTCGGATGCTGTTCTTGTAATGGAACGCCCTGTAAACGGTGATATGCTCTACGTTTTTGCATTTGTTAATTCTGCAGGTCAAAATGGACTTGATGACAGAATCCGTGGACTTTTGATTCCGTCTCTTTACAAGCTCCTTTCTGTCAACTGTAATGCTGTTCTTGACCAGATGTATGAAAAGGCAAATGAACAAGAGATGGTAGATGATTTAAAGGGCATAGACGACGACCTTCTGTAATTAAGTCATTACAAAATCCAAACCTCCGGCATTGCGACAAAGCAACGACATTCTGACAAAGCAGCGTCATTGCAACAAAACTACGTCATTGCGAGCGTAGCGAAGCAACCTGTTGACGTCATTGCGAGCGTAGCGAAGCAATCCATATAGATTGCCACGTCGCATTCGCTCCTCGCAATGACGAAGTCTTGTTATTGTGTGTCTCTGTTCGTCATTGCGACAAAGCTACGTCATTGCGAGCGTAGCGAAGCAATCTGTTGACGTCATTGCGAGCTTAGCGAAGCAATCCATTTTCTAATACTTGCCCGCCGTTCCCATTTTCACTACAATTACTCCCACTATGGAATTTACACAAGAAACTATCGACGCACTTTCAGTTAATGAAGTGGAAATTATGAAAAAAATCGCGGAAGAATTGAATATCCGCGTGCAGCAGGTGAGTGCTGTTATCAGCCTGGTTGAAGAAGGATGTACAATCCCTTTTATCAGCCGTTACCGCAAGGAAAAGCATGACAATCTTGATGAGGTTCAGGTTCGCGACTGTGACCACCTCTATAAATCATATCATAACCTTGAAGACCGCCGCCTTGAAATTGTAAAAGGCATTTTTGCTCAGGGAAAGCTTACAGAAACTCTTTACAATGCCGTAATGTCGGCAACAACAATGACTGCCCTCGAAGACCTTTGGGCTCCCTTCAAGAAAAAGAAGAAGACCCGCGGTATGATTGCCGCAGAAAAGGGCCTTGAGCCTCTGGCTGATTTTATACTGGCAGACCATGATGATGGCGCGGTTGAAAAAGAAGCTGAAAAGTTTATTAAAACTGATAATGAAGACAGTGCGCTCAACGTGGAGTCGGCCGCAGACGCCCTTGCCGGTGCAAAAGATATTATCGCAGAGCGCGTCAGCCAGGAAACTTCTAACCGCGAAGCTGTTCACGACCTTTATATGAGAACCGGTACCATCAAAACAAAGGGTATCGTTCCTGAGGGACAGGATGCCGCTGTTGCAGAAAATACTTCTACCTACAAAATGTACTGGGATTACAGCGAGCCATTGAACGAGGTTAAGCCTCACCGCATTCTCGCCATTAACCGCGGCGAGCGCGAAGGTGCCCTTGAAGTTACTATTGATGTTGATGTAGATGCAGCTATTGCAGACCTTCAGCGCCGTGCAGACATTCACAATAACTATCATAAAGACGCAATTGAAGACGGCGTTGTTCGTCTTTTGTCTCCTGCTGTTGTCCGCGAAATCCGCAGCGACGAAGCAGACGAAGCTGATGTTCACGGAATCGGAATCTTCAGCGAAAACCTCAAAAACCTTTTGATGACACAGCCAATTAAGGGAAGCCGTGTTCTTGGTGTAGACCCTGGTATTCGTACAGGTACAAAGTGTGCTGCCCTCGACGAAACAGGTAAGTACCTTGGTTACTTTAAATTCTTCCAGGTTACAGACCCGGACGGCTCTTACAAAATGATTAACGATGCTATCGATAAGTATGATATTCAGGTTGTTGCCGTTGGTAACGGTACCGGCTCACAGGAAGTTCAGGCTATCGTAAGCAAGGTAATCAGCGATAACTATAATGATGTAGTTTACACAGTAGTTGATGAATCAGGTGCTTCAGTTTACTCGGCAAGTGATATTGCCCGCGAAGAATTCCCTGACCTCGACCTTACAATCCGAGGTGCCATCTCTATGGGCCGCCGCCTTCAGGACCCTCTTTCAGAACTCGTTAAGATTGACCCTAAGGCAATTGGTGTAGGTCTTTATCAGCACGATGTAAATCAGAAAAAGCTTGCAGAACAGCTTGATGAAGTTGTAGGCTCGGTTGTAAATAACGTTGGTGTAAACCTTAATACGGCTTCATACTCGCTCCTCAAGTACGTTTCGGGCATCAACGCCACAACTGCAAAGAAAATTGTTGCCTACCGCGACCAGAATGGCAAAATCAAGAGCCGCGAAGACCTTAAAAACGTTCCTGGCCTTGGTCCAAAAGCCTTTGAGCAGTGCGCCGGCTTCCTTAAGATTGCAGAAAGCTCAGACCCGCTCGACAATACCTGGGTTCACCCGGAAAACTACGACGCAGCCCGCGAGGTTCTTCCATATATTCAGAAAAAAGAGAAGGTTCCTGCAGACTTAATCAAAAAGCTTGCAGAAAAATATAATATCGGCGAAACAACCGTCCGCGACATTGTAGACGAGCTTCAGAAGCCAAACCGCGACCCACGCGACGGCTATCCTGCTCCAATCATGCAGAAGGGCGTTTTGCAGTTCGAAGACCTCAAGGAAGGCATGAAGGTAACCGGAAAAATCAAAAACGTAGTTGATTTTGGTGCCTTTGTTGATATCGGTCTCCACGAAACTGGTCTTGTTCACCTTAGTGAGCTTTCAGACAGCTTCGTAGAAAACCCAATGGATGTTGTAAAAGTAGGTGATGTTCACGAGTTTACTATTATCGAGCTTGACCGCGACCGCCGCCGTATTGCCCTTTCCCTTAAGAGTGATGCAGCCAGCCGTGCAGGCACTGGTCAGAAGAGCACAGCCCGCCGCGACAGCCCTCGTGATGGTGCTGCTGGCAGTGGAAGTGGCACAGGTCGCCGTGTAGTTGTTGTAAAGAAAGGTGCTGGAAATGCCGGCTCTCAGAGCCGCGACAATTTCCGCCGCGACGACAATCGTGATTCTCGCCGTAATCAGTCTTACGACCGTAATTCTGGCAGCGATGACGGAATGAGCTACAATCCATTTGCAGCTTTCTTTAATAATCAAAAATAACCAAAGTTATTCAAAAAAAAGTATTTCTTTTGCGAGTTTAGTGTGTTATAATCAACTCAATTCGTGAGAGAGATGCTTTTTATGTTTAAAAGTCCTTAATTTAAATCCGATAAATACATACTATAAAAAAAAGAGACAGAGAGTTTTCCGCGCTTGCGGTTAGGAGGTGTCTTATGAAGAAGTTTACGGGTATTCTAACCTGTGCTTTTATTGTGCTTGTTACAGTTGGTTGTTCATGGCAAATGCCTGAAAAAATTTCCGTAAAAACAGACGCAGAGTATAATTTCGCGCTTGGAAATTTTGAAAAGAATTTGGATAGCGAATTAAACCAGAATGCAATGCTTGGTAATATTGGAAATGATAACAATAATATCAAAATTTATGATTATTTTCCGGGAAAAACTGGAAAAGATGTACAGCATTTTTTGGTAGAAGCAAAGATTATAGATATAAATCTTTCTGAGCATCCTAATCTGGGACCTGCTATTCAGACAGCTTTAGCCCTTGTTCCTGATGGGGCAAATCTTTCCCTTAGTGATATTCCTGGGTTATCAACGCTTCAGCTTCATGAAAAAATCGGTCTTGATTTTAATCCGTCTTCTATTATAAGTGAACTTTCAAGAGCTCTCGGTGGAGATATGCTTGGAAAGATTAAGTTTAATGAAATTAATATGTATGTTTACTGTGAGGCGGCTTCAGGACTTCAGTCAAAAGCAAGACTTAATTTGTTCTATGGTGATAAATCAAATCCAATAGTTGCACGACGCTATTCAAGTGGTGAAAAAGCAAATCAGATAATTGGAGAAACAATTCTTGACTGCTATAGTGATCCGACAATTCCAGCTTCTACATCTTCAAAATCTTATAGTTATATAGGAAACTCTCCTCGCCCTGACTATGAACTGGATAATAATGTAATCACTGCTGACTTAAGTAAAAGTCCAAGTACGGTCAAGTTATCTATTGCAAATTTAATAAATTCACAGCTTAGTACTAATGCTGAAATTCAGTCTACTGACCAGCTTTGTATGGAATATAATGTTTCGGGTATTTCGGGCGCAATTTCCAAGGCAGATGCTCAGAATGGTATTAAGATTTCTCTCTACGCATTAATCGATTTGCCGCTTAGCTTTGATATTGTAGATGATTTGAAAATGGATTTGAATAAAATGTCAGAAATCACAGGAAATGACACTTCTGTAGATACCTCGAATGTTGACACTTCGGGAACAAATGAGTTTTCAAAATATCTTGATATAATTGAATCTCTTACTGTAAGGTATGCTGCTTATAAGCTTCCAGTTCATTCAAATGGAATCAATATCGGAATTGATATGGCAGGAAAAGGCCATTTTGTATATCAGTCGCTTTCTCTGGTAAAAGAAGATTCTGATGAAAAAAGTGAAATCATTATGGATGCTGCAACCATTCAGAAGATAAAAGAGATTTCAACGGTTTCACCAAATATTCAGATATGGTTAAGAAAAGACAGTAAATTTTCTATTCCTCGCGAAAAAGCTGTAAAAGTTAACCTTGAGCTTTCTCTTAAAACAAACGGAACCGTTCAGATACAATAAGGAGGTAGAACATGAAAAAATTAGTAGTTAGTATTTTTGCGTTATCAGTTTTGTGTGCAACCTCTTTTGCAAAGGGCTTTTTTGAAAAACGCTTTTTTGAGATGAAGACAGGTGTAAGTGTAGATTTTTCTAATAATCTTTTTTCTTGCAATGACTTTTTTCAGCGTGATCTGGTGATTGATTTAAGAAAGATTTCAGATGAATGTCCAGAAAAAGGATTTGGTATTCGTGCAGATGTAAATCCTCTGATAGAGTTGAATCTTAATGTTTTGAATATTCAGCTTGGTCTTTCTACTGGAATGGATATTTATGAAAAGTTTGAGATTGGAAAAGATTTATTTGATTTTCTGGGAAAAGGAAATTCAATAGGTCAAACATTGGACATCAACTTCAAAAACTCTACAGATATTTTTTATTATACAGAAGCTAAGGTAGGCTTTAGTCTTGGTAAATTGAAATTCCTTGCAAAGCCTGCAATGTTTATACCACTTCTTTCTATTCAGAACAGTGGCGGCAACATAACCGTTCTTAATACCAGCGATGGACTTCTTGATGTAAATATGAATGTTAATATGGATATCTATTCAGTATATAGTCTGAAGAGTGTAGATGGAAATATTGGCGTTGATACAGATTCATTGAAAGGCTCTTTAATCAGTGGCTGCGGTTTTGATGTTGGTGGAACAGTTACCTATCAATGGTCAGATTCATTTGCTTTGGATGCTGTTTGTCGTTTTCCATTAATTCCAGGTCGTTTATATAATAAGGCCTCTGTTTCTGGCGGAACATCATACAAAATGAATATTATGGATTTTGAGAATTCCGAAAAGAAAACTAAGGAGCCGACTGTTACAAATGAAGACTCGTTCCTTGCTTTGAATAGACCTTTGAAGATTGGTGTATATGCAAACAAGAATCTTTTAGGAACTCTGTTTACGGCACGAGCTGGATTAGGACTTGGAATACAGAGACCTTTCTGTGATGGTGCTTTTGCGTATCCGGAATACTACCTTGGAATAGGCTTGAATTTACTGAACATAGTTAAAGTAGGTCTTTCAACAGAATATAGAGATCAGCTCTTTATACATCAAATCGGAACAACCTTAAACGTTCGCGTTCTTCAGCTGGATATAGGTGTTTCTTCACAGTCTGCTACATTTAAGAAGAGTTTCGAAGTTGCAGGTGTAGGCGCATATGCTTACATAACTATGGGATTCTAAAACTTTCTGACATTACTTGCAGAGTATTGTTATCCCCTGGCTTGTCCAGGGGATTTGTTTTTTCCTGCGTTTTACGGCTTGATGGTGAAGTATCAAGCCGTAATCCATAATCCACATCTGTAATCTACATACATTGACTGAAATCCCTTCATATTATAAAATAATTTACTTATATTTATTTAAGAGGACTGAAGATGTTTAAAATTATTGAAAAAAAACAGCTTTCTGCCGGTGTATTTTATATGAAGGTTACTGCTCCTGAAATTGCACGCAACCGCAAGGCAGGACAGTTTGTTATCGTTCAGGTTGATCTGGACTTTGGTGAGCGCATTCCGCTTACAATTGCTGATGCAAATGCCGAGGAGGGCTGGATTGCTCTCGTTTTCCAGGCTGTTGGTGCATCTACTTTGAAACTTTCTTTGAAAGAGGCTGGTGAAGAACTTCCTGCTGTGCTCGGTCCTCTTGGAAATCCTTCTAAAATCGAAAAATATGACCGCCCTGTACTTGTTGTTGGTGGTGGTTTTGGTGTTGCTCCATGTTACCCAATCGTTCAGGCTCACAAGGCTATCGGTAACAAGGTAATCATGGTTATCTGTGCACGTAATAAAGATCTTCTTATTTATGTTGATGAAATGAAGGCTCTTGCAGACGAAGTTATCATTATGACAGATGATGGTTCTGCCGGCCGCCAGGGTGTATCAACTGTTCCTGTAAAGGAAATGTGTGAAAGCCAGTGCCCACCTGCTGAAGTTATCGCAATTGGACCTCCAATTATGATGAAGTTCTGTGCCGCTACAACTAAGGAATACGGCATTAAGACAACAGTTTCTTTGAACACAATTATGATTGACGGAACCGGAATGTGCGGTGGCTGTCGTGTATCTGTTGGTGGAGAAACAAAGTTCGTTTGTGTAGACGGTCCGGAGTTCGATGCTCACATTGTAGACTGGGACAACATGATGATGCGTATGAAGTCTTTCAAGCCACGCGAGCAGGAAGATTTCCACAAGTGCAAGATTGGCCTTGGTATCGAAAAGTAGGAGCAGAAAAATGGCAATTAATGTAACAGAAGAACTTAATAAAATTAATGATTTGATTAAGGCTAACGGTAAGCTCACTGCTAAAGACCGCAATGCCATTCCTCAGATGGAAATGCCTGCCCGCGACCCAAAGGTTCGTGCCCGCCAGATGGACGAGGTTGCCCTTGGCTTCAGCAAGGAACAGGCTATTGTAGAAGCTAACCGCTGTCTTCAGTGTGCTAAACCTTTCTGTATGGAAGGCTGCCCTGTAAACATTGATATTCCGGGCTTTATTAAAGAAATTGCTGCCGGAAACTTCAAGGCATCTGTTGATATCATCAAAAGAACTTCACTTCTGCCTGCAATCTGTGGACGTGTTTGTCCTCAGGAAAAGCAGTGCCAGGGTAAATGTACTGTTGGTAAGGTTTGGAAGAACCCTGAGAAGGCTGTTTCTATCGGCCGCCTGGAACGCTTTGTTGCAGACTGGGAGCGCGAAAACAATCAGGTAACAATGCCAGAGGTTGCTCCGGCTACAGGAAAGAAGGTTGCAGTTATCGGTTCCGGTCCTGCAGGTCTTACAGTTGCTGCAGACTGTGCACGTGCCGGTCACGAAGTTACTGTATTCGAAGCCTTCCACAAGTGTGGTGGTGTAATGATGTACGGTATTCCTGAATTCCGTCTTCCAAAGAAAATCGTTCAGGATGAAATTGAAAATCTTAAGAAAATCGGCGTAAAGTTTGAAACAAACTTCCTTGTTGGCCGTACAGATACTCTGGATCAGCTTCTTGAAGAAAAGGGCTTTGATGCCGCTTTCGTTGGAACTGGTGCAGGTCTTCCAAAGTTCTTGAACATTCCTGGAGAAAACCTGATTGGTGTCTTCTCTGCAAACGAATATCTTACCCGTGCAAACCTCATGAAGGGTTACGATAAGGATCATGCTGCAACTCCAATCTACGAAGCAAAGCACGTAGTTGTTTGTGGTGCCGGAAACGTTGCAATGGATGCTGCCCGCATGGCCTTCCGCCTTGGAGCAGAAACTGTTGATGTAGTTTACCGCCGTACAAGAAACGAAATGCCAGCCCGTCTCGAAGAGATTGGTCACGCAGAAGAAGAAGGCGTAAACTTCCGCTTCCTCGAAAACCCTGTAGAAGTACTCGGTAACGAAGAAGGCAAGGTTGTTGGTGTACGCTGTCTCAGCTATGAACTCGGTGAACCAGACGAATCTGGCCGCCGCTCTCCAGTGCCTATCCCAGGCTCAGAGCACGACGTTCCTTGTGACGCAATGATTGTTGCCCTCGGAAACGGTTCAAATCCACTTCTCGTAAGCACAACCCCGGGCCTCGATGCCGACAAGCGCGGTCACATCCTCGTAGACGAAAAGCAGGCTACCCACCATGCAAAGGTCTGGGCCGGTGGAGACATCGTTCTCGGTGCCGCTACAGTAATCCTCGCTATGGGTGAAGGCCGTAAGGCTGCTGCGGGAATTAACGAGTATCTGGCAAAATAACGTCATTGCGAGCCGAAAGGCGAAACAATCCATAATACAAATGTCATTCCCCGGCTTGACCGGGGAATCTTTTTTTAACTCTAGTTTTATTAGGAATCAAAAATCATTGGTGTAAAAATTCGAAGTGAAGAGAAAAAAAGTCTGAAAGCACCTAGAACTGATTTTATAATAAATAAAGCCTCCGAAAGATTCGAAGGCTTGAGTGACGCGGCTGAAAAAGACAGCGGACAGGGCAACTAAGGCACCTCACGTCGATGGTTTTAGTATAACAGACGAAATTAATAAGTCAAGATAAACAAAAGCAACTATTATAGTAATTAGCCCGATATTTATAAATGATATGTTGAAAATATAAAATATAAACATGTTATTATCAATCGGCGAGGAAGTTCCTCTCCTTTTTTTATTGCATAAATAATTGAGGCTGTATCATTATTTGCGACAGGTGTGTGAGTATAATTTATACAAGAGTAAATGAAACTTCCATATAAGTGGGGTGATTTTCCGTGAAGAATCAATATTTTCGTGTTATAATGATTAGACTGTTTTATCACAAAATGGAACTAATAAATGAACAAAAGAGAAGAAATTACACAACTTATTGAAACATATATTAAAGACTATTGTCCAAAAGACAAACATATTCTTACTGCTGGAGAAATTAGAAAATGGCCTGCTGTTGACCGGCTATGTGAGAATTCTGATTATGCAAATGTTTGTTCAGCAATGGATAAGATTTCTATTCAACATGAAATAACAAATACAACACCAGCAACAACAACTCATGAAATAAAGTTCTAACGGAGATACAGATGGCAGATACATTAATTAGAGATAACAAAGATTATGGCAGCGTAGGGGAGTTCTTGAAAGATGTTGTAAAAGAAGGTTCAGAACTTTCTGTAGTTTCTGCTTACTTTACAATTTTTGCATATTACGGTTTAAATGAGCAACTTGATTCTATCAAGAGTATGAAGTTTCTTTTTGGTGAACCAACTTTTATTACTAATGATAATGTTGATGTCAGAAATTATAAAATTGAAGATGATTCTATTGTAATTAATCCAACTGAAAAATTTGGACAGAAACGAATTGCAACTAAATGTGCAGATTGGATCCGAGAAAAAGTTGAAGTAAAATCAATCGTAAAACCAAATTTCCTCCATGGAAAGATGTACTATGCTGAACGACATATACAGGATATCTGCGAAGTAAAAGCAATTTCTGGAAGTTCTAATTTTACTACTAGTGGGCTTGGATTAAAGGATAAAGCAAATAATATTGAATTAAATCTTATTGTTGATAGTGACCGTCAGAAAGATGAACTTAAAGGTTGGTTTGATTCTATCTGGAATGATAATACAGGTCTTGTCCAGGATGTAAAAGAAGAAGTCTTAAAATATCTTGAGCTTCTTTACAAAGAAAATGAACCAGAACTTGTATATTTCAAAACCCTTTATAGTATTTTCAAAGATTACCTTGAAGAACAAAAGGATAACAAACTTTTTGATGAAACTGCTTTTAAAGACACTGTTATTTGGAATAAACTTTATGAGTTCCAGAAGGATGGCGTAAAAGGTGCTATTAATAAACTGTTAAAACATAATGGTTGTATTATTGCAGATTCTGTCGGTCTTGGAAAAACTTTTGAAGCTTTAGCTGTAATCAAATACTTTGAACTTCGTAATTATCGCGTTCTTGTTCTTTGCCCTAAAAAGCTTAGTGATAACTGGACTGTTTACCAGGCAAGCAAAAATAGTACTTTGAACATTCTTGCAAAAGACCGATTCCAGTATAATATTTTATATCATACTGATATGGGGCGAGAGACTGGAAAATCTGGTGCAGATGGACATGATTTTGCAACTTTCAACTGGAGTGCTTATGACCTTGTAGTTATTGATGAAAGTCATAACTTCAAAGGTAACCCAATGGATAAAGAAAATTATAAGGGTGAACGTCACATGAACCGTGCAAAATGGCTCATGGAGAAAATTATTAAGTCTGGAAGCAAGACAAAAGTTCTTATGCTTTCTGCTACTCCTGTAAATAACACCCTTAAAGATTTGCGTAATCAGATTAATCTCATTACAGAAGGTGACCAATCTGCATTATATGAATCGACAGGTATTTCCAATATAAGTCAAACACTTGAAACTGCACAAAAGCAATTTACATATTGGGCTGATCCTCACAAAAATCCAGATAGAACAACAAAGCAATTACTTGAAAAATTAGATTCTTCATTCTTTAAACTTCTTGATGAACTGACTATTGCACGTTCTCGAAAACATATCACAAAATTTTACAATGAAGCAGATGTTGGTAAATTCCCGGAACGTAAAAAACCTATCCCTATTTATTCAAATATTGATACGGAAGATATGTTTCCAAGTTATGCAGCTATTGATGAACAGATTTCAAAATATAAACTTGCTATCTTTACTCCATCTTCATACTTGAAAGAAGAGAAAAAAGCAGAATATGCTGCAAAAGCTGGTTCAACAGTAGAAGCCTTTATTCAGGAAGACCGTGAAAAATCTTTGATTGGTATGATGAAAATCGGTTACCTGAAAAGATTGGAAAGTTCAATTCATTCATTCTCGCTTTCTATTAAACGAACAATAGATAAGATTACAGATATTGAACAAAAAATAGCAGTGTTCAAAGAATTAGAGGCAAAGAAGCAGAATACATCTGCACTTGAAGTCGAGCAGAATTATGAAGATAGTGAAATTCTAGAAAATGAACTAGATGATTGGGAAAACGAACCAGAGCTTGAAGTTGGTAAGAAATTAAAATTCAAACTTGAAGACCTGGAACTCGACCGTTGGCTTGCTGACCTTAAGAGTGATAAAGATGCCTTTAAGATTTTGTACAGCAGTGCAAATCAGGTTTCTGTTGAACGTGACTCAAAGCTCAAAGATTTGAAAAAACTTATAAAGGCAAAGACTGAGAAACCAATAAACGGCAATAACAAAAAAGTTGTAATTTTTACAGCCTTCTCTGATACTGCTGAATATCTTTATGAAGCAATAAATCAATGGGCAAAAGATGAACTTAATCTTGAAACGGGACTTGTGTGCGGTTCTAAAAGTACAGCAACCTGGGGGCGAACGGACTTTAATATGATTCTTACAAACTTTGCTCCAAAAGCAAAGCATCGTGATGAATTGAATCTAAGCAAAGAAGAAAAATCAAAAGAGCTTGATATTCTTATTGCAACAGACTGCATTTCTGAAGGACAGAACTTACAGGATGGCGACTATCTTATTAATTATGATATTCACTGGAATCCAGTACGTATTATTCAGCGATTCGGTCGTATTGACCGTTTGGGAAGTACAAATAACTGCATTCAGCTTGTAAACTTCTGGCCTACACAAGATTTGGATGATTACATCAATCTTAAAACTCGTGTTGAAAGCCGTATGGCATTGGTAGACCTTACAGCAACTGCCGAAGACAATATTCTTAAAACTGATGAAGTAAAAGAATTGATTGATGAAGATATGAAATATCGCGACCAGCAGCTTAAACGTCTAAAAGATGAAGTTCTGGATTTGGAAGATATGGTAGATTCAATTTCTCTTACAGATTTTACTCTTGATGATTTTAGAATTGAACTTACAAATTTCTTGAAATTAAACGAAAACAAAATTAAAAATTCTCCGGATGGAATCTATGCTATCGTACCTTCCCCAGAAAATACTGTTCAGCCACATAAAAAAGAAATTGATGAAACTGCCAAAAAACTTATTAAACCTGGAATTATTTTCTGTCTTCGTCAGAAAAATGAAAATGATGAATGTGAAAAGATTAATCCTCTGAATCCATATTTCTTAGTTTACATATATGAAGATGGCTCAAAGATTTTTAACTTTACAAGTGCAAAATCTATTCTAGAAGTTTACAGACTTTTGTGTTCCGGTGAAAATGCTCCTTATGACAAACTCTGTGAGCTTTTCAACAAAGAAACAAACAATGGTTCAGACATGTCAAAATATACAGATTTACTGGAAAAAGCTGTAGCAGAAATTATGACAAGCTTTAAAAAACGTAGTGCAATGAAGCTTACAACAAGTCGCAATGCAGTTCTAATTAAGAAAGATAAGCAAGCTTCGAATGTAAATGACTTTGAACTTGTAACCTGGCTGATTATAAAATAGGGAGTGCATAAGAATATGGAAAATAAAACAAGCCTTATAATGTACACAACAGAGGATGGAATTACTCAAATACAAGCGACTTTTGACAATGATACCGTCTGGCTTTCCCTTGACCAGATGGCAGAATTGTTTCAGCGTGATAAGTCAACAATTTCAAGGCATATAAAAAATATTTTTGAAGAAGGCGAACTTGATGAAAATCGAACTGTTGCAAAATTTGCAACAGTTCAAAATGAAGGTAGCCGCGAAGTAGAACGCCTCATAGAATACTATAATCTCGATGTCATTATTTCCGTTGGCTATCGCGTAAAATCGCTTAGGGGAACACAGTTCAGAATTTGGGCGATGCAGATTCTTAAAGAATACATGCAGAAAGGTTTCGCCCTTGATGACAGGCGGCTAAAAGAACTTGGCGGTGGAAATTATTTTGATGAACTTTTGGCACGAATCCGCGATATTCGTTCAAGCGAAAAAGTCTTCTGGCGAAAAGTGCTTGATATTTACGCAACAAGCATTGATTACAATCCGAGTGCAGAAAGTTCTATTGCATTCTTTAAGCAGGTGCAGAACAAAATGCACTGGGCGGCTCATAAGCATACAGCCGCAGAAATAATTTACCAGCGTGCTGACAGCGAAAAACAAAATATGGGGCTAACTTCATGGGCTGGAAAAGAAATCAAAAAGACAGATGTAGAAATTGCAAAGAACTATCTTTCTGATACAGAATTGGATGCATTAAATAAAATTGTAACTGCATATCTCGACATTGCCGAAGTCCGAGCACTAGACCATGAACCGATGTATATGAAAGACTGGCTTGAAACAATAGATGATTATCTTAAAATGACCAGACGTGAAATTCTTACAACAGCTGGTCGTGTTTCTCATCAGCAGGCACTGGACAAGGCTCACGATGAATACAAGAAATACAAAGCAAAAGAAGCAGACAGGCTTTCTTTGGTAGAAAAGCATTTTCTTGAGAGCATTCAAAATTTAGAGAATAAAGTGGAGAAATAAACATGGCAAAGAATACTGATGAAAAACAGAACATACAGGAAGCAGTCAAGGCGTTTGGCAGTAAATCACTTTCTGACGCGGGAATAAATCTTTTTAGCACGCTCGGCTATGACACAAGTCTGCAAGCGCCGCTTGATAAAAAGACTTTTGCCGAGTTTAAGGAAATCTACATTGAATCATCGGCAAACAAGGAACGCTTTAGCGAAGAACGTGCCTTTTGCTCTGAATGGAAATCCATAGACATCCTCTTTCAGCTGACAGACGACTCTTTTTCAGAGAACGGTCAGCTTTTTAACTCAAAAGTCAATCCGCTGAATCCGCAGTCTTATCTCTGCTTTGCCGTTGAGCTTGCCGGAAGCGAATGGTCAAAGACAAAGATTGCCGCCATCACGCGTGAGATAAACAAGCTCTTTGCAATTCCGATTCTGGTTATTTTCAAATATGGCAAATGTATTACTCTTGCTGTAATCAACCGCAGGGTAAATAAACGTGACAGTGAGCGCGACGTGCTTGAAAAAGTAACCTTGATTAAAGACATTTTCTTTGAAAAGCCGCACCGTGCTCATATTGAAATTCTTTTTGATATGAGCCTTGTACAATTAAGTGCTGATTATACAATCACTAACTTTGAAAGCTTACATAAAGCCTGGAGTGAAGTTCTTGATACGCAGACTCTTAACAAACGCTTTTACACAGAACTTTCTAACTGGTATTTCTGGGCAATCAAAACTGTTGTTTATCCTGGTTATGAAATGGAAGCTGCCCGTGGTACTCTTTTTACAAAAGAAGAAAAGCTTCGTGAGCATAATGCAAAGAACCTTATCCGTCTTTTAACACGTCTTTTGTTTGTATGGTTTATAAAAGAAAAGGATTTGATTCCAGAAGAACTTTTTGATGAAAAGCAAATAAAAGAAATAATCACAAACTTTGAACCAGAAAAACAATATGATTTTTCAGCTGTTCAACCAGAATTAAAAAGCATTTACTACAAAGCAATTCTTCAGAATCTTTTCTTTGCGAGCTTAAATGCTGAACATGGAAAACGAGCATTTAGGATTGACGGACAGAATCAGAATGCAACAAGCCTTATGCGCTACCAGCGTTATCATAAGAATCCAGAAGAGTTTGTAAAACTTATTGAATCAAAAGTTCCGTTTATGAACGGTGGACTTTTTGAGTGCCTTGACCATCAGGATGATGAATTAAAAGGCAAAAAAGGCGGAGCTGTAATTGATTATGAAGATGGCTTCAGCGACAGAAAAGACAACGAACTTTTTGTTCCTGATTATGTTTTCTTTGGAAAAGACGTTAAGGTTGACCTTAGTACAGAATACGACGACAAAAAGAAAAAGGATGTTACTGTAAACGGAATTATAAATATCCTGCAAAAATACAAGTTTACCATTGCAGAAAACACACCTGTAGAAGAAGATATTGCGCTTGACCCAGAACTTTTAGGCCGTGTATTTGAAAACCTTCTAGCTTCTTATAATCCTGAAACAAAAACAAATGCCCGTAAACAGACTGGTAGTTTCTATACTCCACGACCAATTGTAGAATACATGGTTGATGAAAGCTTAAAGGCTTATTTAAAAACAAAGATAAAAGATGCAGTGCTTTCAAAAGGAACTTTGGAAGAAAAAACAAAAGCTGTAGAAGAAGTCGAAAACACTCTTGATTCAAAACTCGACAATCTTATTGCCTATAACGAAACTGAGCCTGAGTTTACAGCAGAAGAACGCTTCCAGATTTTACGCTATATCGATGAATGTAAAATTTTAGACCCTGCGTGTGGTTCCGGCGCATTCCCTATGGGAATCTTGCAGAAAATGGTTTATGTAATTCATAAGCTTGATCCGCAGAACGATAACTGGAAGCAGATTCAGATTCAAAAGATTTCTAATGATACAAAGCTTACTCCAAAAGAAAAGAATGAGCTACAAAAAGAATTACTTACAGTTTTTGATGAAAATGAACTTGATTATGCTCGTAAGCTTTATTTAATAGAAAACTGTATTCACGGAATTGATATTCAACCAATTGCCACACAGATAAGCCGCCTAAGATTCTTTATTTCTCTTATTGTTGATCAGAAAGTTGATGACAAAAAAGCTAACTTTGGTGTGCGTCCGTTACCAAACTTGGAGAATAGATTTGTTACTGCTAACAGTTTGATTGGATTAAATGATGAAACGGCAACTCTTTTTGATAAAGATATCGAACCGTTGATGGAGCGACTACAAAAAGTTCGCCATAATCTATTTAACGCAAAAAGCCCAAAATATAAGTTTGAACTGAAACAAGAAGACAAGCAAATTCGACAAGAGCTCGAACAAACTCTTATGGATCTTGGATTTGGAAAAGAAAATGCTAAATTAATTTCAACATGGGATCCTTACGATAAAAACCGAAGTGCAGAATTCTTTGATGCTGAATGGATGTTCGGAATTAAAGATGGCTTTGATATTGTTATCGGAAATCCACCATATGTAAACATAAATACAATGCCTCAAATGCATGAAGTTTTAAAGCAAACATATCCTGAAATTCATACTGGATACAATGACTTGATGTATTATTTTATATGTCAAGGAATTAGACTTCTTTCGTATAATGGAATTCAAACATTTATAACTTCAAATTATTTTCTCGGAAATGATTATGCAAAAAAATTACGCCTTTTCTTAAATGACAAACTTGAAAAAGTAATCAATTTTCATAATGCAACAGTTTTTGAAAGTGCTAGTGTTCATACAGCGATTTCTTTTACAAAAAAGAAATCAGGAACCGATAAAATAAAATTCTTTACTTATAAGAAAGATGTTCTTAATACACTAGAATTAAATGATGATTATGAGTATTGCGAATTAGAAAGAAATAAACTTTCAGATACTTGGATTGTTTCAAATGTTCAATCTTTTAAAATAATTGAAAAAATGAAAGACAATGCTGTTTTACTAGGTAGTATTTCAGAAATCGCAAAAGGAGCAGAATCTGGAAAGAATGGAATATTCTCTGTCCCAAAAGCTATTATTGAAGGTAACAATATAGAATTAGAAATTGTAAGACAATGTATTAAAAATAGTCATATTCAAAGATATGTAATAAATAAAATCGATTTATGGTTAATATATTGTGATAACGATTTTTCTAAAACAAAATATCCAAATGCTTATGCTTACTTGGAAAAATTTAAAAAAGAATTGTTAGACAGACGTGGTCCAAAGACAGGAGAATATAAATGGTGGAGATTACATCGTCCTTCTGAAAAAATAATTCACGATGCAAAAGAAAGGCTTGTAGTTCCATATCGTGCAGAACACAATCGTTTTGCATATGATAATGAACAATGCTTTAATGATGGTGGAGATATACGAGCTATTGTTATTAATGAATACTCTGGTTATTCAATAAAGTTTATTCTTGGCTTGTTAAATTCTAGTCTATTAGATTGGTTTTATGGTTTCATTGGTAAACCGAAAGGTAATGCTCGCGAATATTTCAACAAACCTCTTGCTGAAATTCCAATCCCATCTGCCACATCAGCCCAGCAAAAGCCCATAATAGACCTTGTAGACAAAATCCTCTCTGCAAAAAAAAACAATCCACAGGCAGACACAAGCAAAGAAGAAGCAGAAATCGACCGCCTTGTCTACGCGCTCTATGGCCTTTCCGAAGATGAAATAAAGATTGTGGAGGGGAGGTAGAAGATGGAGACAAAAGAAACTTTTAAGATTCTATTAGATCAATATTTTTCTCGCATTACTTACACTAATGATTGCTTTGAATTGTATAAGCATCTTATTGACTCCAAAAGAAAATACATAGCAGAAATGAATTTCGCTCCGGCATTTTTTCAGCTGACATATTCATCTTTGTTACATACTGTTTTTATTGAAACTGCAAAACTTTTTGATGACAAGAGTCAAACCAGCTTATTTAAACTAATAAATATATGCCGTGAAAATGTTTCTTTATTTAAAACAACTCGTGATATTGGATATGTCGATTGTGATACAGATAAATATGTTTTGGAAAAAACAATTTCTATTGATTTTAATAAAGAACTTGCTGATTGTCGGCAATTATTAAAAAATGTTTCTAGAGAACGTGAAAATTTAAGAAACCAGCGTAATAAATATTATGCTCACTTAGATGAAGCATATAAAGATAATAATGGAAAACTTGAAAAAGACTTTCCGTTATCATTCAAAGATATGAAAAAGTTCCTTCAGATTGCCAGTGAAGTTTGCAACAAAATATCAGTTATGTTTGATGAATCTATTTACGCTGTTCAAACTAACAATGTATTTGATGTAGATAATTTGTTTAAGAAATTGTCAAAGGATGGTTCAAAATGAAATTAAGTGAGCAAACTATAAAAATTCTTACTGAAATAATTAACGAAAAATCAGGTCATCGAACTGGTCCTGAATTGGTTTCTTTTTTTAATTCTCTTGGATTTCACGATGTATACAGACAAGGTTTTCCGTCGAGAAAGATATACACGGAAGATAATATAAGGAAATTAAACGGAACTGCAGAAATTGATGAATGTATCAAAAATGCTTTTAAGCCGATTAATTTTGTCGAAAATTATCAGTTAATGTATGATTTGATTGAATATTTTAACAAATATCTCATGTATGATGGCTGGAATATCTATCTCAATGGTAATAACATATCATTTAAAAAGGTCAATTTTTCTGTAAAAGACTTATACACTCCTGACATAAAAAAAGAGAAAACCGAAGAAGAATTCATCAGCATAAAGGTAGAGGCTTTAAATCTAGCCAAATTACCTATTGAAAATAGTTTAATTCCTATCATAAAGTCAAGAATGGATGAAATTGAAAACTGCTTAAATGCAAAAAGCCCTTTAGCGACTATTTTTCTTTGCGGTTCTGTATTGGAAGGAATTTTATTTGCCATAGCCT
Organism: uncultured Treponema sp.; assembly: GCA_947166355.1. Lineage (GTDB taxonomy): Bacteria > Spirochaetota > Spirochaetia > Treponematales > Treponemataceae > Treponema_D. The sequence continues at coordinate 28,048 of CAMVDX010000009.1, read as the reverse complement.
CAAAAAATATGAAAGATTTTAATATGGCAAATGCCTCTCCAAAAAAAGATGAAAAAGTAAAATCTTTTTCCGAATGGAGCTTAAAAGATTATGTCGATGTTTCAAAAGAACTTGGATATATTGACGAGGATGTTAAAAAATTTAGTCATGTGGTACAAGATTTTAGAAACTATATTCATCCATATCAGCAGATGGCACAGCAATTTAATCCATCAATTGAAACTGCAAAATTATGTGTACAGGTTGTGAAAATTGCAATTCAGCAGATTACAAATAGAGGTAACTAATGTCCGAATCTCAGTTAATCGAATATAAAGAAAGGAGCAAATGAGTTATGACTGAATCAAAATCACTAATCGCACAACCAGTTGAACCAGAATACAAACTCCTCGTAAACAATATTTCTACACTATGGCAGGAAGCAAAAAACAATGCCGCACTGTCGGTAAACACTGAACTTTTAATGGCAAACAGCTTCTTGTAAATCTTTCTAAAGACCTTACTTTAAGAAATGGTAGAGGATTCAGCCGAAGTAATCTGACATATATGAGAAAGTTTTATCTGGCCTTTCCAAAATGTGAGACAGTGTCTAACAAATTGACCTGGAGCCATTATTTTGAACTCTTAAAATGCGATGACAAAATGGAATTACAGTTCTACTTTCATGAAGCAGAAAAAGAAGGCTGGAAAGTCAGAGAATTAAAACGTCAGATGAAAAGTTCTCTTTTTCAGCGTCTGGCTCTTAGTACAGATAAGAAAGGCATTCTCGCTCTGGCAAATGAAGGTCATCAGATTATTACAGCCCAGGATATTATACGTGACCCTTATGTTCTTGAATTTACAGGGCTTCCACAAAAGAAACGCTATAAAGAAGGAGAACTTGAGGCTGCCTTAAAGGCAAATATGGAAAAATTTCTATTGGAATTAGGACGCGGCTTTGCTTTTATCGGTCGTCAGTATATGATTCCTATTGGAAGCCGTAGATTCAAGGTTGATCTTGTCTTCTATCACTGTATCTTAAAGTGCTATGTCTTGATCGACTTAAAACGCGAAGAAATAAAGCATGGTGATATTGGTCAGATGAATATGTATTTGAATTATTTCAAAACTGAAATCTGCCAGCCGGATGACAATCCACCAATCGGAATTGTTTTAGGTGCCAAGAAAGATGAACTTTTAATGGAGTATGCAACTCAGGGAATTACAAACCAGTTATTTGCAGCCCGCTATCAGTTGTATTTGCCAAAGAAAGAAGAACTGCAATCTCAGTTGGACTTGCTGCTGGCGGAGGAGAAGTAAAGATTTTAAACGCCTCGAATTCGAGGCGTTTAAAAAGCTACTAGTGCAACTTTTGACAATTTCTGATAAGACAGATGATTAAGATTTGTGATGTACTGCGTCCCGATTCTTAGCAATCTAAATACAGGTGGTTTCGATACACTTCGCTATGCGAAGTACTCAACCACCGGAGTTTTTCTTCCGATAATCAAAGTATGGCACAGAAGAAAAAATCATCTAAGAAAAAAAATTCTACTTTGTTTGCGGCGGCTTGTGTTTTGCTGGGCTTGCTGATTATTTTAATTGTATTTCTTGTAAAAAAAGACCAGATTTTTACTAATCTTAAGGAAACTGCTTTCTTTGATAAGGTTTTTGGATCTACTCCTACTGCTATCGAAAAGCATGAACCTGCTGAGCCTAAAAAAACTGAAACTATTCCTCTGAAAAATGACGAGGTTACTATAAAGATTGAAAGCGAAGAGGCTGCTCCTTCAAAGCCAGCTGAAGAGGTGGTTTCGATACGTCCTTCGGACTACTCAACCACCGAAGATAAAAACGCTACATCTGAAAACGTAACTAGCGTTAAAGAATCAGTAAAACCAGAGTCTACGAAAAAAGAAGAAAAAACTAAGACAGAAAAGCCTGCCGCTACAGGCACTACCGAGCTTCAGCTTTGTTTTGTAAATATTGATGGTGATGGTTCTGTTGTACGTCAGCTTGTAAAACGTAAGGTTTCTAAGAGTGATTCTCCGCTTACTGCTTCTATAACTCTTCTTTTGAAAGGTCCGGATTCAACTATTTCTGCAGAGCGTAATCTTATGAGCCTTATTCCTGAGGGAACTAAACTGCTTAGTGCCAAGGTTTCTGGCGGTGTTGCCTATCTGAACTTTAACGAAGCTTTTGAAATCAATACCTACGGTGTAGAGGGCTATATTCATCAGCTGGAGCAGATTGTGTACACTGCCACAGCCTTTTCAACAGTAAACAGCGTTCAGTTTTTGATTGAAGGGGAAAAACGTGATTACCTCGGCAGCGAAGGCCAGTGGATAGGTTCTCCACTTTCGAGAAGTTCGTTTTAATTTGATAAAATGAACTCGGAAATGAGAATCGGATGGCTGAATTGCAAAAGCACTTTGTGTTGCACTGCAATGGGCTTGACCCATTGTCAGTGTAGTCACAGCCGCGTTTTTGCGAGGCAGACAGCAGGTTCTTATTTATAAGATTTAATTATTTTATCAAAATAAGCCGGATTTTTGAGATATGCCGTCTGATAGGTCGAAATCGAAAAATAATCAAAGCCTCCATTTGTATTTCTGGTCAAAATCTTTGTAATACAAACATTTATTCCGTTTTCAGGAAAGTATGAGGTGCTTACAATTTTATAACTGTCTTTTGCTTGTGTGTAAGTGATTTCGCAATTCTGAAAGTCTGTGTAAGAGCCTTCTGTGCTTTCAAGAAGCTTTCTCTGTACATATAAATCGTTAAGAACTTTATTTTCTGAAACTTGAGGTAATGCTGACATTGTAATTAATGAATCATTACCGAGTGTCCAGAAGTTTTCCATTTTCTGTTCCCAGCTTTCATCCAGGGTAACCTGGCGGTTTTCAAACTTGCAGATTTTTGCTTTTGCTGTCTTGCGGGTTTCTTTTGTTACTTCTGGTTTTGGGCCAGACACGCCCTTGAAGGCTTCGAAGCTTTTATCTTCACTTGATTTGATAGTACCAATTGTTACGCAGTCAAAAGCTTTTGAGCCCTTTGAGTCTGTAATGGTTCTGATATTAAAAAGAGGAATTCGGGCATCAAAAGTGATGGAAACATTTCCGCCGAACTGTGCAAAATCTTGATCTGCAATCACTTTGTCTGATTCTATAGTACCAGCAGAAATCCGTCTTGCAGAAAATTCATAAAGCAAATCATGAAGATAGTTTACAATATCAGTATCATCTGTATCTGGGAGAATTGTAGAGATAATCTTTTCACCGGTCATGTTCCAGAAATCAGCCTTTGGGTCAACCGTAATCAGGATTGCAATTTCCTTGGCTGGAAGTTTTGCTTCATCATCCTTTGGTGCAAAATAACGAATCTGGATGGTAGCATCATCATAGCCAAGAATTCCGATATAACTTTCGCGGGTAAAGGAAGAATCGCGGTAGTAAACATACTCGCCGGCGCTATCCGGAATAAAGGCAGTAAAGCCGGGAAGTGCAAAGCTGGCAGCGCTTATGATAATTGATGTTATGATGGATAGGATTAGTTTTTTCATAGGGTGATCCTGAATACGGTGATTTCGATACGATGCTACGCATCACTCAACCACCGGAAAGTCTCAGATGTCTCGGTGGTTGAGTGCTTCGCGAAGCGAAGTGTATCGAAACCACCGTTACGCAATCTAAGCGTTCAGTTTTTTCAATTCTTCGCGAACAATATCCGCAGCCTTCTTAGCAACCTCGTCAGCCGGAACAAGAGTAGCCTCAGCATCCTGACGCAACTTCATTTCTACGTTTGGAAGATTCTTGTCGCCAACTACGATGCGGATAGGGTAGCCGATAAGTTCTGAGTCTGTGAATTTAACGCCTGGGCGTTCGTTGCGGTCGTCGAGAATAACTTCGATTCCGTCGGCTTTCAAGTTCTCATAAATCTTATCTGCAACTTCCTTCATCTTGTCCTTATACTGGATTGGGATAACTGCTACCTGATATGGAGCTACAGTCATAGGCCAGATAATTCCCTTGTCGTCGTGGTGACCTTCGATGATGGAAGCCAGTGTACGGTCAACGCCAATTCCATAACAACCCATAAGAGGAGTTACTGGTTTTCCGCTTTCACCAAGGTAAGTTACGTTCATTGATTTTGTATATTTAGTTCCAAGCTTAAAGATGTGTCCAAGTTCGTTACCTTTTTTCATGTAGAACTTTCCACCGCATTCAGGACAAGCGTCGCCTTCTTTACAGGTGCGAACATCAACAGTCATAAATGGAGTGAAGTCGCGGCCTGGTTCAACGTGCTTAATGTGGAAGCCTGCTTTTCCAGCCCCTGCGATACAGTCGTGCATATCAATAGTAGATTTATCTGCAATTACAGGAATCTTAATTCCAACAGGTCCAACAAAGCCGTGTGGAGCACCGCTGTACTTCAAAACATCTTCGTCACTTGCAAGTTCTGCACCAGAAGCCTTAAGTTCTGCAGCAAGCTTTGTTTCGTTTACATCAAGGTCTCCGCGAATAAGTACGCAGAAGAAAGTCTCTGGAATATAAGTCTGGCCGCCTTCTGTAACAGTCTGAGCATTCTTGTAGAACTCTGTTCCAGACAAATCAACAGCACAGTTGTAAACCTTGTAAATAAGAGCCTTAAGGAAGGTTGTTGATTTTTCGCCGAAGAACTTTTCCATGTCCTCAATGCTGAATACATTTGGAGTTGCAACTTCTTCGATTGCCTTGTCTGTCTTTTTCTGTGGCTGTCCGTTAGAGTCGAGTGGAGTTTCTGCCTTACATGCTGCCTTTTCAACGTTTGCGGCATAGTCACAGTTTGGACAGAGAAGAAGTGTATCATCACCAACTTCTGATTCAACCATAAACTCTTCTGAACCAGAACCACCCATAGAACCTGTATCAGCCTTTACAGAAATTGTTGTAAGGCCCATGCGCTTAAAGATACGGCGGTAAGCAGCTGCTACATTGTCGTAAGAAGCGTCGAGGTCTGCCTGGTCCTTATCAAAAGAATAAGCGTCCATCATTGTGAACTCGCGGCCACGCATTACACCATAGCGAGGGCGGATTTCATCGCGGTATTTTGTATTAATCTGATAGAGTGTGAAAGGAAGCTGCTTATAAGAAGAAAGTCCTTCGCGAACGATGGCTGTAAAAGCTTCCTCGGCAGTTGGAGAAACTACCATGTCCTGGCCCTGGCGGTTCTGTGCAGTGAGCATTTCGCCTGCCATTTTGTCCCAGCGTCCGGATTCCTTCCAGAGGTCACCGGGTACGATTACTGTAGGTTTGATTTCGAGAAGACCTGCGTTGTCGAGTTCTTCGCGGATAATTTTTTCAACTTTCATTAAAGAACGGAATCCGAATGGCATGTAAGCATAAAGTCCGTTTCCAAGTTTGCGGATAAGACCGCTTCTCATCATAAGCTGATGGCTTGCAATAACTGCGTCGTTTGGAGCTTCACGCAGTGTAGAGATAATTGTTTTTGTAGCTTTCATAGCATTCTATTTTAGTGTAAATGAGGATAACGGGCAATATGTTGTGTCATTGCGTGGAGTGTAGTGCCGAGGGGCGGCGGGCTCATATTATTTCGTCATTGCGAGGAGCCCGCAGGGCGACGTGGCAATCTATTGTATGGATTGCTTCGCTGCGCTCGCAATGACGGGGGCATAAACTCGCAATGACGGAGATATCAGCTCGCAATGACGGAGGCATCTGGTTCACGATGACGTTATTTTTTAAGTACGCAGATGATTTTGTCGGAATCCGGTGAGTATGGTGTGCGGTTATAATCGCTGAAGAATTCGCAGGATGAGTATTTTACTTCTTTTGCATAAGAGCGTATTGTTTCCATACTGATAGGACAGATAAGCTCATCCTTTACTTCATCAATCAGCTTTCCGCTTGCGGTTACGACATGCTGGAAAAGCTTGTACTGAACTGAGTCGGAATTTTTGATTACAGAGGAATACAAGGTTGCGCGTTCTGATTTTTTTGCGGGAAGATCAATCTTTGTTTCCGAAAAGTCATATTTAGAAAAATTTAAAATATCAAGAACAAGATAGCCGCCGTCAGAAAGAAGCATCTTTGAGTCAAAAAGGAATTTTTTAATAAGGGTGCGGTCTTTCATAAAGATTATACGGTAGCAGAGGCATGCAATTACATTAAAGAAATTTTTACCAAGATAGCGGGCAATATCTGCTGGGTTAAGATTGAAAACATGAGCAGGATTATCCTTGTTTACCTGGCGTGCACTTACCATATTTACAAATTCAGGAAATGAGTCTGTAAGGGTGATATCATTTTTATCCTGAAGCTTTTGAGAAAGCAAAGCAGGACCACATTCAACACTTAAAATCTTTGCAGGACTTGTAAACTCATTGCTTAAAGCTGTAAAAAAATCTTCCTGGTGCGGTTCAACAGGGAAAAAATCTTCGTAATAGTCTGTCCACTTCTTAATGTAAATCATAACATATTAATTATAAATCAAAATATGAAAAATTCAAGTTTTTAGTTATTTTAATATGGATTGAGGCTTGATAATGCAATTTCAAGCCTCAAAACGAATGAGTCAAGGTTTTAAGCGAAGCGTGCCTTGATCATTCGTATTGCTTCGCTGCGCTCGCAATGACGACGGCGATGTGGCAATCTAATTAATCTTCCAGCGATTACCGTCGCGGTAGAAGCGTTTTGCGTTTACTTCGAGCAGTCGGCCATCTTCGCCGAGCATTTTTACCATGGAAGTAAGAGGATTTACTTCTGTAATGCGGAAATCAGTTCCGTCATAAGAAAGACGAACACCTTCGTTAGGTAGACTCTTGCGGGCTTCGTTATACCAGTCGTATTCATAAGAAAGACAGCACAAAAGGCGGCCACACTGACCGGAAATCTTCATAGAATTCAGAGACAGGTTCTGGTCCTTTGCCATTTTGATAGATACAGGGCGGAGCTTATCAGAAACTCCGTGGCAGCAGAATGGACGGCCGCAAACTCCGAGACCTCCGGTAATTCGTGACTCATCACGCACACCAATCTGACGCAGCTCAATTCGCATTTTGAAAACAGAAACCAGGTCTTTTACAAGCTCGCGGAAGTCTACTCGGCTGTCCGAACTAAAGAAGAATAAAGCCTTCTGCTCATCAAAAAGAAAATGAGTTTCTACAAGCTTCATGTCAAGCTTATGATTTGCAACTTTTTCCTTAAAAATCGGAAAGGCTTCTCGCTCTTTTTGAATAAGCTCTTCGCGGCGTTTTAGGTCGGCTTCGTTTGCCTTTCGATCTATCATTACAATATCAGACTGTTTAATTCCAAGAGGGCGTTTTGCAGTTCCAAGAACTCGAGCCATATCTTTTCCGTAGCGCGTTGGAACAATTACAAAATCACCGCTCTTAAGCTGCATTTTATCTGGAGCACGGGAATAAATTGTTTCACTTGAGTAATCAAGTTTTAGATGATAAAGCGGATAATCAAATACAAGATTTTCAGATTCAGTTTCACGAACGTCGGAATCTTCGAGAGCGGAAAGATTCTCACTCTCATCATCTATATCAGTTTCAAAAATATCACTCATAATTATTCAGTATACCTCACGATTTATGAAGACATCAAGTCTACGATTAGACCTTTTATTTCGTTTACCTGTGCCAGAATTTTTAAGTTATTCATTTGAGAAGAAAGAGTTTCACGGGCAAGGGCATCAAGCTTTTCATTTATGATTTCTACAGAAACTCTCGGTGGTCGTTTTGTCGGTGGAACAGAATAGTTTGAAAAAAAGAAAAGTCGTGAAGGCTGACTTGCTTTACCGGGACGAGTTTTTTTCTGGAAAGAAGATACTTCAAAATTGTTCGCAATTACAAACCGTATAAACTGACTTACCGAGGTCTTAAAACGCTCCAGGTTTTCCTGAGTCTGTTCATCAGCAAAGTCATTTCCCGCCATAGAAACAGCATCAGCAAGATAAACCGCCGCGTCATCGATCGACATCTCAGCAACTTCAGACGGAAGCCCTGCAGAAATAAACGACGGCTCTTCAACCTCATCGCCCCTCAGCAGTTTGCCAAAGTCCAGTTTTTTTGCCTTTGAACTTTTACTAACTTCTTCTTTTTTGGTATTGCGTTTTATAGCTTCGTTGCTGGCATTTTGAACGCCTGAGTAATAATAATTTGAACCCAGAGAATCAATTTCTGCCATTAAAGACTAACCTTTTCCTTGATAGCCCGAGACTGAAGATATTCGTTTGAGCTTCGCTTGTATTCAGCTTCATCTTTTATAGAAATACAGTGACCATGAACAAGTGCAGAATCTTCAACCTGAACCTTACGCGAAATTACATCACCGATTACAGCAGCTTCAGAAAGCAGTTTAATACTTTCGCTTGCAAGAACATTGCCTTTTATGATTCCACCGATTATTACTGCTTTTGCGCTCAGATTTCCGCGAATTCGTGCATTTTCGCCTACGATAACATTACCGTCAGTCTCGAGATTTCCGTCAATATCACCGTCAATGCGGATAAAGCCGTTTACTTTAAGGTTACCAGAAATGGCAGAGCCTTTTCCGATTATTGTATTTATAGAAATGTCATCGATTCTTAGAGCCATAGAAACCTATTTTGATAAATTGATGTTGATGTATTTTGCAGGATCTACTACATCAGAACCGATGTGTACTTCGTAATGGAGATGAGGTCCAGTTGAAACACCAGAGTTACCGATAGTACCAATAATCTGGCCTTGTGAAACAGATTCACCTTTTTTTACACGCTGTGTCTGAAGATGCGCATAACGGGTATACATACCATGATTATGTTTAATGATGATATAGTTACCAAAGCTGTTGTCAAAACCAACGGTTACAACCTGACCAGAAGCAGTCGCAACTACAGCATCACCATAACGCCAGGTAGAGAAGTCGAGTCCTTTATGAATATACCAGTTTCCGTTAAGCGGATGAATATTTGGACCAAATGCCATAGAAATATGGTAGTTAGGATTTTTAACCGGACAGATACTTGGGATTTCTGTAAACAGGTTCTGCTGAGTTTTGAGCATTTTACCAATCTGTTCAATTGGTTTTACAGCATCTTCAAGATAAGTCGTAAGCTCTTTTACATCTGCAACTTCTTTGAGCGAACCCTGAGTGACTTCTGTAGAATTGAAGAGTGCAGAAAGGTCACTGTTAGAAGCTGATGTTTCTGAGTTATTTCTAACCTGCTCAATGCCGAGCAAAGAAAGACTCTGTGAAAGTGAAGTCTGGAATCTTTTTGCAGCCTGGAAAAGATTTGCGTTTTCATCGCGGAGTTCATCGAGACTTGCGAGTGTTGCACGGTTCTGTTCTACAAGGGAAGAGATTTCCATGCTGGCAGAAACAGAACGTTTATTATAATAGAAGAATGATGAAATTACACCGATGGCAACAAGAATTCCTAGTACTAGCGCAAATACATTTGTCTGAAAGTTGATTACCTTGCTCTGCGAATGCGGAACAATCATGATGGTAAGCTTGCTGTCAAAAACCTTAAAAATGCGCACAAAGAAATAACCGATTTTGCGCATGAAAGCACCAAAACCGTGCGAAACCTTTGAGGTGAACTGCTTTTCAAATTTCTTAATTGTCTTCTGCGTTTTTGACATATTCATAAAATTATACCATATATGCTTGAATGTAGTCAAATCATCCATCAACCTGATGAAAGATGAGATATATAAACTATATTAATGTAATTATCGGCATACTTAATAAGAATGAATAGTAGTGAAAATTAATCGGTAAAAAGTCGGAAAAATATGATGGATGAACGCTCTCGTTGCGAAACATACCGGTCTGCGGGCGAGCTGGTTTTTGTGAAAAAATCCTGCGGTTTTGCTTTGCAAAATCCTCGGATTTTTTTTATGGCTAAGCGCCAAAGACCCCTCGATGCAGACCGATATGTTTCTCCACTACGCATTCATCCATCATAAATTCCCGAGTTTTCTAATAAAATTTGACGATAAGTGATAACTATGATATCTTTATATGTATAATATCTCATCTTTAGGAAGAATAAGCCATGAAGTTTTTTGATACTCACGCTCACATCGGGCTGATATACGATGATCCTATTGAGCAATTGCGCGTAATACAACAGGCAAAGCAGGCTGGAGTAGCCCGCATTGTCAGCATCAATAATAGTCTCTATGATTTTAACAAGGTATATCCGAATTTAAAGTCGATTTCGGGAATTTACCATGCTGTTGGAGTAGCACCATCTGAAGTTACAAACCCGGGCCAGGACTGGATTAACACAATCGAAAAGTCTCTTTCTCTTCCGAATGTGGTTGCAGTAGGTGAAACAGGTCTGGATTATTTTAAACAGTTTGGTGATAAGAGAAGTCAAATAGAGCTTTTTATTACACAGCTGGAAATTGCGCAGAAGCATAATCTGCCGGTTATTATTCATAACCGCGATGCCGGTAAGGATCTTTATGATGTTCTTACTGAGCGTATGCCTGATGCAGGTGCAATTTTGCACTGCTATTCGGAGGATGCTGCTTTTGCAAAGAAGTGTCTGGATAAGAATATCTGGTTCAGTTTTGCAGGAAACCTTACATACCGCAATGCCCGAAATCTGCACGAAACAGTTTTGAACATTCCGGTAGACCGCATTTTGATTGAAACAGAAAGTCCGTTTATGATTCCGGCTGAATTCCGCGAGAAAAAGCGAACTATGCCTGCTTATCTGCCTTCTACAGCCCGTTTCCTTGCAGAAATGCTGGATATGGATCTGGAAGCACTCAGCGAGCAGCTTTGGACAAACAGCTGTAAGGCGTTCAACCTGCCTGAGTAGCATGTGATTTCGATACGCCGCTTCGCGGCACTCAATCACCGGTGGTTGAGTAGGCTGAAAGCCGTATCGAAACCTGTGTAAGGCCGCTGGCGGCCGGTGTTCAATAGCAAAGCGTTAAAAAAATTGCTGAGGCAATTTTTAGCTTTACCACCTTGTTGTATGTCAGAATTATATCACCCGGTAAAAATCGGAAACATTGAATTAAAAGGAAATCTCTTTTTAGCACCGGTTGCTGGTTATAGTGACGCGGCGTTTCGTTCTGTCTGCATAGAAAACGGAGCCTGTTTTACCTATACCGAAATGGTAAGTGCCGAGGCTCTTGTTCGCAAAAATCTGAAAACAGAAATTCTTATGCGCCGCGCCTATAATGAAAAAGTATACTCTGTACAGATTTTTGGTGGTGAACCTGACATTATGGCTGAAGCGGCACATATTGTGCTTGAAAAAACTCATTGTGAGGTTATAGACATAAACTGCGGCTGTCCTGTTCCAAAAATCATAAAGACAGGGGCTGGTTCAGCTTTGACACGGGACCCCGACAGACTCTACAAAGTGGTTGAAGCGGTTGTAAAGGCGGCTGGCGGTGTGCCGGTAACTGTAAAAATCCGCTCTGGCTGGGAGTCTAAGCAGATGACCTGGCGAGAGGCGGCACAAGCTGCTTTGTCTGCCGGTGTAAGTGCAATTACGATTCATCCGCGAACACGTGCGCAGGGCTACGAAGGTCATTCAGACTGGGGAATTATGAAGGATCTCGTAGAGATGGTGCGTGAGCGCGAGCGGGCTGCAGGGGCAGATACTTCTGGCGCGGTTCATATTCCAGTTTTTGGCAGTGGAGACCTTTTTAAGCCGGAAGATGCAAGAGCCATGCTTGAGCAGACTGGTGCTGACGCAGTTATGTTTGCGCGCGGCGCAATGGGGAATCCTTTTATTTTCCGCGATGCTACAGATTTGCTGATTAAAGGAAGTTATGAGCCGGTTCCTGCTGAAGAACGTGTAAAAACTGGCTTTGCCGAGCTGGAGCGGCTTGTTGCAGAGACCTCGGAACAGCACGCCTGTCTTGAAATGCGCAAGCGTTTTGCCGCCTACTCAAAAGGTATTTCCGGCGGTGCTGCTCTCCGTGCCCGCATAGTCCATGCCGCAACCGTCAGTGATTATAAAGATATTTTTGCACAGTTTATTTAATAGATTGGCTCTGTGTCATTGCGAGCCCAGACGAAGCAATCCATAAATATAGATTGCCACATCACTCACTGCGTTCGTTTCTCGCAATGATGCCGATGCAGCAATCTACAATGACAATTTATTTGCTAATTTTATGAATCTCTGTTAAAATATTCTGAATAAAAATGGGATTTATAAAAACTCTTTCAGACTTATTTGATTCAATATTCAAGCGTTCCTCTCCAGAAGTTCAGAAAAAGCAGTTGTTAAAAAAGCTCGACCAGGAAATTCGTGAGTATCAGCCTTTAATCTGCCGTAACGGAATGCTTCAGCCTAATTTTGGAGAGGCTATTTTTCAGCTTTATAAAAATACCCGTCCTTTGGATAATCTTTTTCAGTTGACCGTTAGCCCAGATAATATACAGAGACAGCACCGTTTTGAAGCGCAGCTTATTGTTACCGGATATACAATGCAGGATCAGGAAGCACTTGAAAATCTTTCTTTTGAAAACCGCAAGGCAGATGTTTTAGCTGAAGCTCAGAATCCGGATAGGGTTTATCTTCATCAGAGAAAAGAACTGGAACGTCTCATAAAGGCACTTAATTCAGAAGGTTTTAAGAAGATGGATGCAGATATTTTAAGTCTGCGTCAGCTGGTGGAATTCTGTCATTATAATTTTACACCGTTTCTTCAGGCATTTGATTCAGGATTTATTCCGGCCGATTTGGGATATCAGCCGAGTTATAAGGAATTGCCCGTTACCACAGCGGTAAATCTTCTTGAAGATATTTATTATCAGACAGGCGGACTTGTTATAACTACATCTACCGCAGAAGCGGTTCTTGCCCTTGCTCAGCTTCGTAAGGGTGATGATCTTTCAATGGATGAAAAAAAGAACTATCTTGGATATCTCAAAAAAATCAATTATATATTTACCAAGGTTCTTCAGCCAGAAAAAATCAAAACTTTAATAAGATTCTGCCGTCAGGATTTAACCTATGAGCCGGGCATTGCAAAGTATACGGGTTCACCACGTCAGGAATTTGCAAATATGATGCAGACTCGCTTTGATTCCGATGAGCAGCGTATTAAGACCGAAATTCAGGGGGAGACAATTTCAACTGAACTTGAGGCTCTTTTTCCGAACACTCCTCTTGAAGAAGTTTCTTCGTATAATCAGATTTACGATAAACTTTTGCAGGAAGAGGTTTCAATGTCATTTAAATGGATTCTGCCGCTTAAGATTTTAAAAACATTTCTTAATGTTTATCTCCCGGAGTCGGCAAAGTCGCTTTTAAATGATATTGTTATTGAGGGTTTCTTTAATAATCCGGCATATAAAAGTAATTTTTCTGCAATAGTTTTTGCTGCAAGCAATGCGGACAAGGAAATAAAAGCTTTTGAGGAGTCTTTTGGAGCTGACCAGAAGAACAGCATAGCCGTTCTGGAAAGTTACATAAAGGACAGCAAGAAGGATAAAGATTTCTTCAAAAAGCTTGAAAAGATGGTTTCATCTATTAATGATGATGCTCACAAGGTTCTTCAAGAAATATGTACCAGTTTATCATCTTTAAGCAGGGAATTGGGGGAGCTTCTTGCAGATGCAAAAAAGCCTTCCAGTGAAATTATCTCTAATCTTAAGGTTCTGATGATGTCTTCGCGTAACAGAGATAATACAAACTTCCTTGAAGCAAATTATGAAAAATGGAATATATTTTTTGAAATTATGAAAAACTATGTTATTATAAATAGTGGTGAAATAAAACATGAGTAGAAAAAAGACGGCAGAAACAAAGCCAAGAACAAAGGCTAAAGCCAAAGAAAATTCTCAGACGGAAGTTCAAAAAGAAGTTCTTGAACAAACTCTCCAATACGAAAAGAAAATTTACGATTTGGAGCAGTTGCTTGATATTGCTAAATCTTTTTGCCAGAACCTTGACTTCAGTAACCTTCTTGAATCTATTGTTTATATTTCCATGGCACAGATGCATGTTCTTGGTGCCGAAATCTTTGTAAGAGATCTGATTACAAATGAAAACTTCATTCTTGAAACTGAAAAAGATTTCATGAGTGAAAAAAAGATTACAATTCCTGTAAATACACCGATTGCATCTCTTCTTCTTTCTGAAAAAAAGCCTCTTACTTTTGATGAAGTTAAAGCCGGAGTTGGAAAATGTCCGCAACTGGAAATTTTTGAAAAGCTTAATCCTACTCTTATAGTTCCTCTTATTCAGAAAAATCACCTTAATGGTATGCTTATTTTACAGGAACGTATTTCTATAGATGATGATTCTTCTTATTCGGAGTATGAGCAGAATCAGATTATGTCTATTGCGAGTCTTGCGTCTGTTGCTATTAATAATGCTGCACTTTTGGAAATGTCTTCTACAGATATGATGACTCACCTTAAGCTTAAATACTACTTCTTTAATATTCTTACTGAGGCAATTGATTCTGCATTCCTTAACAGCCAGAATATTGCAGTAATTATGTTTGATATAGACTTCTTTAAGAAGTTTAATGATACCTATGGTCATGAATGTGGAGATTTTGTTCTTATAAGCGTTGCAGACCTTATTCGTAAGAATCTGCGAGATTCAGATGTTGCAAGCCGTTATGGTGGTGAGGAATTTACAGCTCTTCTTACTGATACCGGTAAAGAAGAGGCAATGGTTGTTGCAGAAAGAATTCGTTCTACTATAAATGAGCATGATTTTGTGTATAATAATCAGCATCTTCATGTAACAATTTCTGCGGGTGTTTCTGTTTTTGATGCTAAAACAAACCTTGTGAGTTCTCCTAATGAATTTGTAAATCAGGCTGATCAGGGCTTGTACATGTCTAAAAATAATGGACGCAATCGCGTAACCTTCTTTGAACCTAAAGTTAAAAATGTCCAGAAATAGATTTATTTTGCGTCGGCCTTTTCCTTATGTGTACAGACGCACAGCTCTCTTTATTGTTCTCATAAATTTTATTATTTACGGTCTGCGTTATGTGTATCCTGAGCTGGCAGAATATATTAATTATTATGGTTCTATGAATCCAATTCTTGTGGAGCAGGGGCACATGTACTGGCAGTTTGTTACTTACATGTTCTTGCATGGAAATATTCAGCATATCTTTTTTAATATGCTTGCACTGCTTGTGTTTGGCCTGGGTTTTGAAAAAGCTGTGGGAAGCCGTGAGTTTTTGCTTTTTTATTTTCTTTGTGGTGCTTTGAGCGGATTCTTTTCTTTTTTAGTTTACAGATTTACCGGACAGTACAGAGTGTTTTTGCTTGGTGCAAGTGGCGCGGTTTATGCATTGCTTTTTGCGTATGCGGTGTTTTTCCCGCGTTCTGTATTTTTTATATGGGGCATAATACCGGTGCCGGCTCCTGTTATGGTGTTCATTTATGCGCTTGTGGAACTGGGAAGTCAGTTTTTTGGCAGCGGTTCTAATGTTGCCCATGTTACTCATTTGTTTGGTTTTTTTGCGGCATGGCTTTATTTTGTAATAAGGATGGGAATTCATCCGGTTAAAATATGGAAAGATACTTACAAAAGATAAAAAAAAGCTTCTGCCTGATTTTTTTGATTTCTTCCTGTCTGTTTTTTTTGCAGGAGCTTTTTGCTCAAACTCCATCCGTTGTGCGAAATATCAGATTGCCCTTATGGGCAGAACTTGATGCATACCCGGGGCTGGTGCCTTCTGATTCTGTAGAGGCTGAAGACATAAAAAGTAGTGAAGCAGCTGATTCTCATAAAAATATGGATGAAGGTCAGTTTGATTTTCCAATTTCACAGATGAAAAAGATTGCTCCGTTCATTATTAATGGAATGGTTTACGGCTGGAATTTTGTTTATGTTCCTTATGATAAGGCTCGTGGGGTAGAAGAATATCTTGAGGTTACAGAAGTTGTCTCATCAGATGTGATTCGCGGGGGAATTACTTACGGTTCGCCCTGGCTTACGGAAAACACTTTTAACTGCTGGGCTGAATATACTCGTACAGATTCCCAGGTACAGAATTATAATTTATGGGCTTCAATTAAAAATCCTGTAATATCGGGAATAGGTTATGCATCTGTAGAGAAAGGCTTTGAAGGAATTGAAGATGCGGCAAAAGAATCTCTGAAAGAGGCAATAAGAAGCTATTATAGAAATATAATTAAAAACAAACCTAAAGAAATTACAGGCGCGGTTCTTATAAGAAAGTTTCCGACCTTAGGTATTGATGCCGGCAGATATGTAATAAATCTTGATTTTTTCTTAGAATGCGGTAAAATAATAGAGTACAGCGTTTACTAAAATGATAAAGCAAAAATGCTTTACAATAAAATATTGACCCTCGCCGGTCTTACGCAGGAGAAAACTATGAAAAAGATACTAGCTTTATTTGCAGTTGTTGCGGTTCTTATGGGCTCTGTTTTTGCTGAAACTATTGGCGATAATCCAGACGATCCTTTTGAAAGAGATAGATTTGAAAAAGAAAAGCTTACAACAGAGACTAGAACTATGGATCTTAATGATGTTGGTTTGAGTGGAAGCGAGATTGATAAGAATGCGACTGTTAAAATTGAATATCAGCCAATGCATGATGAACTTCGTATTTATTATGAAACACTTACGGTAACATTTGATCAGGGTGAAGCAATGAATGCCGTAAAAGCTTGTCTTGAGAAGTTTATAAAAGATGAAAAATACTATAATTACAGATATATGGAAAACGATAAGGTAAAGAGCTTAAAAGATAGCCGTGGTCAGCGAAAAACTATTTATTCATCACATATAAAATTAATTCGCTAACCTATTTTGTTTTTATTTGAAATATGGTAGTATGAAGCCGACAGTGTAGACTGTCGGTTTTTTTTTATTTACGTCATTGCGAGCACGCAGTGCGTGGCAATCCATATTAAAGATAGATTGCTTCGTCGTAAACTCCTCGCAATGACGAAGGGTTACAAAAATGGACGTTAAAAACATCATTAAAAATCTTCATCCGCTTGAAATTAAGGTTTTGTTAAAGTATTCAGAAAAGGATGAACTTACATCAGAAAAACTTCAGAAAGAACTGGAATATAAGGAAGGTCACGCTAACCAGGCTTTTTCATGGCTTTCTGGAAAAGATCTTCTTAAAGAAATCCGCCGTACACCACATACATTCTTTGAAATTACAGAAATGGGCCGCAAGCTTGCAGAAACTGGTACTGTAGAAGAGCGCATGGTAAACTTCCTTAAAGATAAGGGCGCTCACACTATGCCGGAAATTGCTGCAGGAATTGGTCTTGAGCAGAAGGATGTTGGTTCTGCTTTTGGACCGCTTGTAAAAGACGGCGTTCTTAAAATGAATGCAGAAAAGAAGGTTGAATACACTGGTGCTGCTCTTCCTGAACGCATTAAGGCAACTATGGATCTTGTAAAAAAGGCTATTTCTGCAGAGGGTGGTCTTCTTAATAAAGATGATTTGTCGGCTGCTGAAGCTTCTGCTATGGAAGGCCTTGCAAAAAAGCGTGGTGCCGCAGATTCTCCTTTCAAGATGATTGAGCGTGAGACTGTATTCTACAAGCTGCAGAGCGGTTTTGAAGCAGTTCGCGATGCTCTTAAGAGCGCCGGTGTAACAGGTAACGAAATTGGAGAAATCACTCCAAAAATGCTTGCAAGCGGAGACTGGAAAAACGGAACTTTCCGTGGTTACAACATTGCAATTCCACCTGCACGTATTATTCCTGGCCGCACAAACCCATATGTTCAGTTTCTTGAAAGCGTAAAAGACAAGCTTTGTTCTCTTGGTTTCCAGGAGTTTGATGGTCCGCTTGTAGAAACTGAATTCTGGAATGGTGATGCATTGTTCATGCCTCAGTTCCACGCTGCCCGCGATATTCACGATGTATACCGCATTAAGAATCCTACACATGCAAAATTTATTGAAGAACCATATTTGAGTAATGTTAAGGCTGCCCACGAAACTGGTGGAAACACTGGTAGCCGTGGCTGGAACTACACTTTTGATAATGAGTTCACCCGCCGCCTTATTTTGCGTTCACAGGGAACTGTTCTTTCTGCACATCAGCTGCACAAGGCTGAAGTTCCTGGCAAATACTTTGGTATTGCCCGCTGTTTCCGCTACGACAAGGTAGATGCTACACACCTTTCTGACTTCTATCAGACAGAAGGTATTATTGCCGGAAATGACGTAACACTGCGCGACCTTCTTGGTATGCTCAAAATGTTTGCTACAGAAATTGCCGGAGCAGAAGAAGTAAAATATGTTCCTGGTTACTTCCCGTTCACAGAACCTTCTATTGAAGTTCATATCAAGCACCCTGTTTTGGGCTGGTTTGAGCTTGGTGGTTCTGGTATTTTCCGTCCGGAAGTTACAAAGGCTATGGGTCTTGACTGTCCTGTTCTTGCCTGGGGTATTGGTATTGACCGTATGGCATTGATGGCTCTTGGATTGAATGACCTGCGTGAGCTCTTCTGTGAAGATATTGAAAAGGTAAGATTACGTAAGGCTAAATTCTAATTGAGACTTGTCATCCCGAACTTGTTTCGGGAGCTATACCAGAAGATGCTGAAACAAGTTCAGCATGACGACGGTGGTTTCGATACGCCCTTCGGGCTACTCAACCACCGTATGTTTAGTAAAGAGCGGTGGTTGAGTGCTTCGCGAAGCGAAGTGTATCGAAACCACCGTTTTTTTATGCTTTGAAAAGATCTACAGTAGTGTTGAGCGCAGCTCGCACGTCTGCAACATCATCCTTGTTGAGGACGGCGATGCGGAAGATTGCTGATTCGAGCAGACCATAAAGGGTGTCGTTTATGTCTTTTACGTTGATTTCTTTAAACTCGTGTTTTTGAATTCCTTTAATTAAAATTGTACTTAAAAGGTGGCGCAGGCGGATTACGCGGCGGCGAACTCTTTCATTTGTATCAACTCCGGATTTTTTTAGCTGCATAAGATAATTAAGAAGAACGCTGAAGAGTTTTTTATTTGATTCAATAGAATCTGCAAGGGTTGAAAGAACTGCACGTAGTGTTGCTTCTGAATTCAAAGATGAATCTTCCATAATTTTTTTGAGGGCATTTTCTAATTCAGACAGCAGCTCTTTAATACTGCCGAGGAAGATTTCATGTTTGTTCTTAAAATAAATGTAGAGGGTTGTGCGGGTGATTCCGCAGCGGTCGGCAATTTTCTGGAAGGTGGCATCTTCGTAGCCTTCTTCAATAAAAACATCGAGAGATTTCTGAAGTATTTCCTGCTTGCGTTTGTCGTGCTCTACAACGATTGCCATTTAGCTTTCTCCTTATCTTCGGTAAATATAGAATGAGGTATCCAGATTTCCGGCCTTAAGCTTTTTAATTGCCGAGGTCTTATGACCAAAGCTTTCCTGAAAATCAGGATTTGATGTAATCACACCAATATCCCAGCCATTGAAGTCTGTCCAGAGGCTCTGCATTTTTTTATAAAGCTCGCGGGCCTGCTCCTCGTCGCCGAGTCGTTCGCCATAAGGCGGATTGCAGAGAATAAGGCCTTCATCATAAGGAGCTTCGAGGTCTGCAAAATCTGACTGAATAAAATCTGGGCGCGGAATGTGTGCGCTTATGTCGATTGATTTGAGGGCGCGGCCAGCCATTACGCAGGCATATTCGGCATTTTTCTTAGCGCGTTCCACAGCGGCATCATCAATATCAGAACCTGTAATGCGGACTTCTACATCTGTGCGGATTTTTGCTGCTTCTTCGGCGCGGATTTCGGCAGCCCGTTTTGCATTGTAAATCGGCAGATTTTCCAAAGCAAAGCGTCGGCCAAAGCCAGGGGCAACATTAAAGGCGTAAAGAGTTGCTTCAATTGCGATGGTTCCAGAACCGCAGAAAGGGTCGTGAAGCGGAGTTTTTCGGCGCCACATCATTTCCTGCAACAGTGTAGCAGCAAGAGTTTCACGTAGAGGTGCAATTCCGCCGTCTACCCGGTAACCGCGTTTGTGAAGCGGAAGACCCGACAAATCAAGAAGAACTAAAACCTTGTTTTCATCAACATAAACACGAATATCGCTCTGTTCGCCAGACTCCGGCATTGAAGACATGTGCCATACGTCGCCGAGTTTTGTGTAAATTGCCTTGTGGACAATTCCCTGAATTGAGTGCTCGGAATTAAGCTTACTCTTATAAGTGCGAACCTTGTCTACAACAATGCGTGAATCCTTGCGAAGAAAATCCTGCCAGGAAACGGCGTAGGTTCCGTCATAGAGTTCATCAAAATTAAAGGCATCGTATTCTGCAAGTTGAAGATAAACCCGGTCTGCAGTACGCAGGCACAAATTAGTTTTAAATAATGCATCATCATCACCCGTAAAGCTTACGCGGCCTGGTGCGTTACCCTTGAGTTTATAACCTAAATGTTTGATTTCGTTGCCGAGAATTCGTTCGGCACCAACAGCGCATAATGCGACCAGAGTATTCATACTGGTTTAAAATACCATTTTTACAATTTTTGTTCAATTGTCAAAATAGAATTGATGTCAAAATGAATTTGCAAAATAGATTGTCGGGGCAAGCCCGACAATAACATTTTCTATTATGAGGAGTCTGAAAATTGTGATTATTTTATTCTGCGCGAATAATCGTAGCCGGCTGCTTCTGCAGAAGATGGAATTTTTATTTCATTATCACCATGTCCCATAACTTTGATATAAGTTGGGGCTGTCCAGCGAATAATTTTCGGAGTAAGTTTATCTTGATCAGTTTCTTCAGGATTCACGTATTCTATTTTTTGTGCGAGAATTCCTTCAACTTTAATAGGTTTATCCATAAAACTGAGGGGAATTCTATCGCGGAGCGTAATTGGCTCTGAGTTGGCGATGGAATTTCTGCTGATTTTAAAAACCTGCTTTACATCTTCATAGCTTAAAATGAGCATAGGTTGATAGCTGTAAAGACGATTTTCTACTGTATCAGGTACGCCTGAAGGAAGAATATACGAATCAAAGCCTCGAATTTCAGGTGATGTAATTGTGCCTGTGATTTTTAAAGTATAATCAGTTTTATCGAAAATAAATCTTGAGTCACTGGATGCGACGTATTCAAGTTTCTTATCAAAAGAATAGGCGTTTACAAAATCTTCAATATCAATTTCATTTGACCATTCAGAGTATTGATAACCGGATTTGTCATGATATCTTACTTTGTAAGTGTATTTTGTATCTTCGTGTACTAGGGTATCTATAAAGCGGTATGTGATTTCATCTGTTTTCTGCGGATAAACAATTCCTATGCAAAGTTCAGGAGCATCAGATTTAGAAGTTTCTTTTCTATAAACATTTATATAGTCTGTATCTGAATTGATTTTGTGGATGATTAAGGTTACCTGCTTTTCTGAGAGGTCTATATCTGGTTTGCGAGAAAGATGAGAGTCTTCGACACTGACTTTGCATGAAACTAAAATGCCTGTGAGAATTAATAAGCTTGTGAATAAAAATGAACTTCCCTTTTTCATAAAAAGTACCTCATAACTTTATCGGAAGAAATAGGAAAGTTCTTTAGAAAAAGATAAACGGGTAAAGGATTGTCCGGTCAAGCCGAAAAATGAACAGGATGGCGGTGGGCCAGGGCTTCCGCATTATAAAACGAACTTGAGAAAACATGGCTTCCGGTCGCGGCTTCGTGGTACAAAACCGCGCAATAATGCGCTACACGCTTTTTGTGGTATAGAAACTATTACACCTGCCGCTTACGCGGCAGCCACAAAAAGAGTGTTTTTGTACCACGCCCCGCTCCCTCGCGCCAAGATTACGTAAATCTTTTATAATGCGGAAGTCCTGGGCGGTGGGCAAAGACTTACAAATTCACGTCATTGCGAGGAGCGAGCGTAGCGAGCGACGTGGCAATCTTTTAACAATGGATTGCTTCGCCTTCGGCTCGCAATGACGTAGTTCGCTTGCAATGACGTGGTTCGCTCGCAATGTTGTAGTTCGCTTGTAAGGACGTGGGTCGGCTTGCAATGATGCGGGGTGGCTCGCAATGACGTGGAACTTAACCTGAAATCTGCTTTATTCAGCTTCTTTGGCGGCTTCGATTACGCCGTAGTAGGCTGGTTTACAGTAAAACTCTTTACCCTTAAATAACAGCGGATATTGAGTGTGCCCTTTGTGCATTCCGTTGAGCCATGTCCATTCGTCGCGCACGCCCCAGAGGGTGATTCCTTCGATTCCTTTTTTACCAGGCTGTTTGCGGTTTTTGATGAACATGGCAAAATAGTTTTTGTAGCAATCTTTGAGCTTCATTGCATTGTAGCCGGAAGAGCCGTTTGCTACGTCCATTTCTGTAATCTGAACATTGATTCCTTTTGCAAGGAAATTTTTTACGGCGGTTTCAAAGGTCTCAACAGAATCATTTATGCCTATATGAGTCTGCATTCCGACTGCATCTATTCGTGCATCTGGAGCGGCTTGAATTGCGTCTATGATTTTGCAGATTGCTTTATTTTTTGCCGTTGATGCGCAGCCGTAATCATTATAGACAAGCTTTACATCTTTTGGTGCATATTTGTTTGCATAGCGGAAGGCGTTTACAATAAATGTTACATCTTTATAAACTGCGAACCAGTTGCTTGAAGAAGCGTTACGCAGATAATTTGCTTCGCTGGCATTGTCGGAAGCGGCTTCGTTTACAACATCCCAGGCAAAAATCATATGTTCGCCGTTGTTGTTTTCCTTTTCCCATTTTGCAACGTGTTCCAGAACAGATTTTATGTACCATTCAAGGCGAGCGTTCATTTCATCTGGAGAGACAAAGGTTGTTTCACCGGTTAGACCATAGTTTTTCTGAAAGAACCAGATTGGAGTTTGACTGTGCCATACAAGTACATGACCTCGCAACTTGAGATTAAGTTTCTGCATGTCTGAAAGAATTGCGTCCATCTGGGTAAATGTTGGGATGTCGGCTGGTACTTTGTAGAGTTTACCGTTTTCGGCGCGGAACTCGGTGAGTTTGGCTGGTTTAGCCCAGGCAAAAATGAAGTCTGGTTTAAATTCATTTTCCATTGTTACACAATCTGCATGAAGCGGGAGACCTTGCTGCAAAAGTGGTTCCCGGAAAGTATCATTGTATGAAACACAAAGTCCAAAGTAATCAAAATAATTCTTGAGGGCATCTTTTACGCCTTGAACCTCGGTCCAGGTTGCAGGAACCGGTGCATTTTTGCTGATACCTTCACCTTCTATATGAACTTTGAAATTTTTAATATAGCAGATGATGTTATCTTTATTTAACGGACCACCTGAAATATATAGGGAACGTTTTTCGCCAAGGTGAAGCGGAATTCTTTTGTTTACAGTAAACCATTTTCCGCTTTCTACTTTACGGTCAAAAAGTTTAGGAAAGCTTTCATCAGGTTCATTTATCATCCATAAAATCTGATTTTTTGCGCCTGTTTTATCTTCTATTTTCATTTCACAGGAAAGATAAATTTCTATATCTTTACCACTTAGTTCTGACAAGTCAACTGTAACCGGATTAGCGCGAGAGGTTGCACTAAAATCAATTCTTGTCAAATTGACAGAGCCATCAGCTTTAGTATTAAATTTTACGGCTTTTCCGTCTTCATCAATTCGGGTGATATCTAATGAGCCGTCTGCATTTTCAATCATCCGCGGAGTCTTGTTGTTTGAACCGCATCCACTTGCAAAAAGCAGTGAAGCGGCAATTGTTAAAATTAAAATCGTTTTCTTCATCATAATCATTATTATTGTCTCTAAGTCATAAATAATCTATAATGGAAATTAACTATTTATCATGTCGATTGCTGGATTGGAGCGGCGATGACAAAAAAAATGGGGTGTCTTGTTTATGGGAATGATGTTGAAAGAAAAATTCGGCAGTGTGTTTGCGGAAATGCAGAAAAAATCTCATGCTGCTGCAAAAATCGATGAGACAAAAGTTTATGAAGAAGCAAACCTTGAGCTCAGACCTTATATGTGGAAGCTTTTGGATGAGGCATTCAATTCTGAATCTGGGTTAGGAAACATTGAAAATTTTAAGGCCTTTTATGATTCTGTTACAAAAGAAGGAAAAACTGGTCTTATCCTTATGGAGCATTACACAAATCTTGATTTGCCGGGAATTCTTTATCTTCTTGAAAAGCAGGGAGAAGAATGGGCAAAGGATATGTCTCAGCGAATTGTTGCTGTTGCGGGAATGAAGCTGAATGAGGCGAATCCTGGAGTTCGTGCTTTTACCGAAGGTTTTACCCGAGTTGTAATTTATCCGACCCGTTCGCTGAATGCAGTTGAAGGAAAAGAAATTTCTGAAGAAGAAAAAATTGCAGAAGAGCAGCGCGCACGAAAAATTAATTTTGCGGCAATGCGTGCTATGGATTCCTGCAAAAAGCGCGGACAGATGATTCTTGTTTTTCCGAGTGGTACACGCTATCGTCCTGGAAAGCCGGAAACAAAACGTGGACTTCGCGAGATTGACAGTTACCTTCGTCTTTTTGATAAGATGATTCTGGTTTCGATTAATGGAAATTGTCTGCATATAAATCCTGAAAATCCGGATGATATGCTTGCTGATATTCTGGAGCCGGGTAAGTGTACCTTTACTGCGAGTCCTGTAATTGACTGCAAGGAATTCAGAAATAAAGTTCTGGAAAGTCTACCTGCTGATGAGGCTGATCCAAAGCAGAAGACAGTTGATGCTGTGATGGAATATTTGGAAAAGCAGCATAATGAGGTCGGGGAGTAACCGCTTAACAGGTAAAAAGGTGGTTTCGATACGATGCTACGCATCACTCAACCACCGGAAAGATGCGTGGTGGTTGAGTAGGCGAAGTCGTATCGAAACCACCTTATGAAGGAGATTATTATGAAACTTATAAAAGAAGAATTATCATCTACAACATACCCTGGACGCGGTATTATCGTTGGAAAATCTGAAGACGGAAAGAAGGCTGTTGCTGCTTACTGGACAATGGGCCGAAGCGCCGGAAGCCGCAACCGTGTTTTTGTAACTGATACTGAAAACGGAACAGAAGTAGTTCGTACAAAGGCTTTTGATGAGTCTTTAATTGCAGGAGATCCAAGTCTGATTATTTACGCTGCTGTACGCGAACTCGGAAAAAAGACAATCGTAACAAATGGTGACCAGACAGATACAATTTTTGATGGCTTGAAGGGCGGGCTCACATTTGAACAGTCTCTGCGCAGCCGCAAGTATGAGCACGATGCTCCAAACTACACACCACGTATTTCTTCTTTGCTTGATTTGGAAGGCGGTGTTGACGGCGGCTTTGCATATGCACTTTCAATTTTGAAGAGTGACTGCGGAAACGGTGATAATACCCTGCGCTTTACTTTTACATATGATGCGCCTGTGGCAGGTGAAGGTCATTATATTCACACTTATATGGGTGATGGAAATCCGCTTCCAAGCTTTGAAGGTGAGCCTGTAAAGGTTCGCATTAGCGGCGGAATTGAAGAGTTTACAAATGAAATCTGGAGCTCACTGAACGAAGATAATAAGGTTTCGCTGTTTGTGAGATTTATTGATTTGGAAAGCGGAAAATACGAAGAGAAGATAATTAATAAGAATAAATAGTTCTTATATAAAATGGATTGAGGCTTGAGAATGAAATTACAAGCCTCAAAACGAATGAGTCAAGGCTTTAAGCGATAGCGTGCCTTGACCATTCGTATTGCTTCTCTGCGCTCGCAATGACGAGTGCGCGGGAGAGAGCTTCGTCGTGCTCGTAATGTTGGCGCAGCGGACTGTTGCTTCGCCGAGGTCTTGCGGCTTTGTCATTGCGAGGAGCGGAGCGACGTGGCAATCTAAATAATCGAGGAGGTCTGAATGAAAAAAAGCGCGATTCACTTTTTTTTCTTTACGACCTCTTTTTTTATTTTTTTATTTACTTCCTGCAATAGTATAAAAAATCGCAGCTGGAACGACGAGGTAATTGTCGAAAAAAAATACCGGGAGTTTGCGGAAAGCGCGGACGGATATTTGAAGGCGGCGGGGTTTAAGGGCGCGGTGCTCGTAGGTCGTGGAAAGAAGATTGTGTTTGCCAAGGGGTACGGTGTTTGCGATGAGAAGGCGGAGGCCCCCGGTGATTTTCCGATAGGAATAAACTCTACGTTTGAGGCCGGGTCGATAAGTAAGCAGATGACAGCCGCTGCGGTGATGCAGCTGGTACAGGCGGGGAAGCTGGCGGTGGACGACAAAATTTCAAAATTCTTTCCGGATTTTGAAGCGGGCGAAAAAATCACAATTGAAATGCTTTTGAATATGCGTTCCGGTTTAACAGACCACATTAATGCGGCAGATGATTTTTTTCCGAAAAATGTTTATCGCCGTATCGAAGTAAAACAGATGGCCTGTGAACCTGTTGAAGAAAATATCGTTCTTGAATATCTGAATGAAGCGCCGCTTCTTACTGAGCCTGATTCAACATATTTTTATTGCAATACAAATTATTTTCTTCTTGCCCGGATTGTTGAACAGGTAAGCGGCATGTCGTTCAGAGAGTACATGCAGAAAAATATTTTTGAGCGCTGCGGCATGCGCTACACGAATCTTGAATTTCAGAAAACTGATACACGCGGTTATGATCATAAAGGCAGATATTACAGTATTCCAGCTTCGCTTGCAGTTGGCTGCGGAGATGTTAATTCCTGTGTTACTGATTTGTTCAAATGGAACGTGCTTTTTACCGGTGGTAAGGTTGTAAAGAAAAAGACCTTCAAAAAAATGATTGATTCAGAATCTTATGGCTACGGAGTTTATTGTCATGAAGGTTCAATTTTTCACACCGGTGTTACAAATGTTTTTAATTCTTATGATGGCTTTTATTTTGATGATAAACTTTCTATAATAGTATTATCTAACTGCCCGGCTGCTAAAGTGAATACAACTACAGTTGCAAGAAATCTGCAGAAAATGTGGGCGGGTGAAAAATAACTAACGTTCGTTAGTGTAGTATAATGTCATTCCGAACTTGTTTCGGAATCTATAGGACTAGATATAGACAAGATGCTGAAACAAGTTCAGCATGACGTAGAAATGTGAGGAAAATATGAATTTAATTAAAAAACTTCCACGCCTGTTCTGGCTTAATATTTTGTGGATGGCAGGCTGTATTCTTGTTGTGACGGCGGGGGCTTCTACCTGCGCGGCTTATGCAGTTGTTCTGCGCCTTGCAGATGATGACGAAGAGGTTAAGTCCTTTGGTGGAATAGCCCGCAGATTTTTTAAAGCCTTCAAGCAGGATTTGCTTCAGGGAATTTTTATTTTGATTTTTACGCTTGCATGTGGCGCGGGCGGATATTTTATTTTTAAGGCTTTTCAGGATTCTGGATTTAATCTGATTAAGATTGCAGTCTTTGCAGGTTATATACTTCTGGCGTTTGTGTTCAATATGTATTCGTACCCGCTGATTGCGCGTTATTCAAATACCTTTGTTAATACACTCAGAAATTCTGTTGCACTTTTTTTGCAGTATTTTAATTCAAGTTTGAAGACGCTGGGAATTGTTGTCCTTGAACTTGTGATTCTTTATCTTACCAGATACATTTACTTTGCAGGCTTTGTGATTTTACCGGCTGTGATTTTTTACACGGTAGGGCTTACTGCTAAGGATATTTTTGTAAGACTTGAAAATCCTGCGCCGGTGGAAGAAGAACCGGTAGAAGGTGAAACTGCGGAAGGTGAAGAGTCAACGGAAAACGAAGAGTAGGCAGCCGGGGGCGTTACGGGGGTGTCCCCCGTAGAGGGGGTAGCGAGCAACGTAGTGCGAGCGAGGGGGAGACTTCCCCCTCCTCCCTAAAACCTAACTCCCCTATCTACACAAAAAATCATTTTTTCTATATTATGTCCTCTATGAAAGAACTCGAACTTAAATATGGATGCAACCCGAACCAGAAGCCGGCAAGGGTTTTTATGGAAAATGGCGATCTTCCTATTACTGTTGTGAATGGAAGACCGGGATACATTAATCTGCTCGACGCTTTGAATGGCTGGCAGCTTGTTAAGGAATTGAAGGAGGCAACCGGGCTTCCTGCTGCTACTTCTTTTAAGCACGTTTCTCCTGCTGGTGCTGCTGTTGGAC
>CAMVDX010000008.1 GCA_947166355.1 uncultured Treponema sp. | reverse complement strand
GAAGTAGTTGAAGAAATAATCCAGGAACAGAAGAAAGCGTAGGTTTTATTTTACGACTCATTCACCAGCTTTCCCGTCATGTGCTCAATTTCCAGTTCAAGACACTGAACTCGCGGCAGGGCGTTTTTAAGTTCCTTTTCAAGATATTCCTGATCGTCTGTGAATTTATATACCAGCTTTGTGCAGATTTTGCGGGTAAGGTCCGGGTCTGTTACAAGGCGGATTTTTCCAAAGACAATTACACTGTTTATATTAAGAGCCCACTCCCCTTCTCTGCGATAGCCTGAATCATAAACACAGAAGCTTGCCTTGTCATAATTTTTGATTGCATCAATTTTGTGACCTTCCTTTGCGCCGTGAAAATAAATCTTATTGTCTTCTTCGCAGTAAAAATGAGAAAGGGGAAGGCCGTAAGGGTAGCCGTCATCGCCTAGGAGTGAAAGAACTCCGCGCTTTTCATTTTTCAAAATCTCTTTGCATTCAGTATCTGCAATCTGCTGCTTAAATCTTCTCATTGGTCTGAACATAGAGTAGATTATAGTAAAAATTTAAATAACTGTCACTTCCAGAATTTACATACAATTTACACAAAGTAACTATAATTTTTAATTTCTTACAGTTATATTAAAAGCATGATAACTGTATTAAGCCAGATTTTAGGATTTATTGGTTCTCTCTGCCTGCTTCTTTTTGGAATGGAGATGCTTTCGAACGGTATTCAAAAGGGAGCGGGAAGCAGCCTGCAATCCCTGCTTCATAAGATTTCCGGGAACAGATTTACGGCTGTGCTTACAGGACTTGCGGTTACGGCAATAATTCAGTCTTCTGGTGCAACTACTGTAATGGTGGTTAGTTTTGTAAATGCCGAGATTATAAGTCTGACACAGGCCATTGGAATTATTTTTGGCGCAAATATCGGAACTACAGTTACGGCCTGGATTGTTTCTCTTTTTGGATTTTCCTTTAGTATGGAAGCAGCGGCCATTCCTTTGTTTGGCTTTGGCTTTATCCTTAAGTATTTTAAGAAGTTTAAGATTCATAATTTTGCTGATTGTTTCATGGGCTTTGCGCTTTTGTTCATGGCGCTGGGCCTTCTTAAAACTTCCATGAATTTAAAACCTGAATCCGTCAGCTTTTTACAGAAATTTCAGGATCTGAATTTTGCAGGTCTTCTGCTTGGAGTTTTAATCGGAACCCTTTTTACTGCTCTGATTCATTCATCTTCTGCTACAACCGCGATTGTACTTACCATGTCTGCAAACGGTTCTTTGCCATGGGAGCTTGGGGCTGCAATGGTGTTGGGAAGCAATATCGGTTCAACGGTGGATGCGGTTATGTCATCTTTTGGCGCAAGCGTGAATGCAAAACGCACGGCTGCTGTACATGTGGCTTTTAATGTTACAGGTACCCTTTTAGCCCTGATTTTCTTCCAGCCATTTTTAAATCTGATTAATTTTATTGTTCCCGGTCAGCCTACGCAAAACATCACAACTCACATTGCTATGCTTCATACTGTTTTTAATATTTCTGCCACAATCCTTTTCCTGCCTTTTGTAAAGCAGATTGCAGCCATCACAGAAAAGCTGATTCATGAAAGTCAGAAAGAAAAAGATGCTCATTATAAAATCCCAATCATCCTGCCAAAAAATCATGTCAGTACAGACCTGTATGTTTTTCAGGTTCAGAAGGAAATTACAAAAATGGCCGGTCACGTAATGGAGATGATGGATTATCTGAATCAGGGGCTTAATCAGAAAAATGATATGGATGGATTAATTGAAGGAGTTAATGCTCAGGAAGAATATGTTGATGAAATGAATCATGAAATTTCCTGGTTCCTTCAAAAATGTTCCCGCCTTCCAACTGCAAATCACAACAACCGGAACAATTATGCCAACATGATTTCTGTAATTCAGAATCTTGAAGATTTGAGCGATGAGTGCTGTTCAATGATGCATTCACTGTGCAAGTTCAAAAAAGAATCCGAGGTATCTGCTCTTGAAAATCAGACTAAGGAGCTGGTCGAATATTTTAATCAGGTTTATATTTTTTATGAACAGACTTGTACTTACATCGCCCTCGGTCTTTCTGAAATTGATAAAGTTCTTCTGTCTGATGTGGAAGATAAAATCGACAGGACTAAGCGTGAACTTAAAAAAGCCAGCCGGAAGCGAATTGAAAACGGCAGCAATGTAAAAGCTGAACTTAATTATATGGATTTAGTCCGCAAAATTGAAAAAGCCGGCGACTGCATTTTTGGCGTAATTCAGGCAATCCAGCCAAATCCGGGAGACTCAGTCCTTGCTGATGGTTCTGAAAAAAATCTGATTAGTGCGCAGAATGTAATTATCAATACAAAAAGCAGAAAGGCTTTTGTTTCAGGTAAAGAGGTTCAGCTTGCAGTAAAAGAATATGAACTGCTCGCCCTTCTTATGGAAAATAAAGGTCAGGTTCTTACCCGTGAACAGCTTCTGGAAACTGTATGGAACTATGACAAAGAAATAGAAAGCCGCACTCTGGATGTTCATATCGGGCTTTTGCGTCAGAAATTAAATAACCAGAAACTGATTGAGACAGTTCGCGGAGTGGGCTACAGAATTTCTTAGAAGGTAATTATATTTACTTTCTGTTTATAAAATACAATCCCACAAGGCAGAATACAACTCCAAGAATTTTGCTCCAGTTAATTTCTTCATGATAGCCTATAAGTCCTACAAAAATCAGAATGACTGCCAAAGCCGCATTAGAAACTGTTGCCAGCGTACTGACTTTCCAGCCGACCTTGTATGCAAAAATGAAGCCCACTTCAAGTCCTGTAATAACAATTCCCAGAACGATCG
This sequence comes from uncultured Treponema sp., assembly GCA_947166355.1. Lineage (GTDB taxonomy): Bacteria > Spirochaetota > Spirochaetia > Treponematales > Treponemataceae > Treponema_D. The sequence continues at coordinate 94,932 of CAMVDX010000008.1, read as the reverse complement.
TAGCCCAGTTTGTGTGGGAAAATTCTTTGATGATGTTTCCACCCTTTGTAGTAACAAAAAAGGCCAGCGCCGAAAAAAGCGTTGCCACAGCATAAGTAATTGTCATGCTGGCATAAGTGTTCATCTGCTGGGGAATGCCCTTAGCACAAATCTGATAAAGTGTGTTTGAAAAAATGATGATTAAAAGCGGCCAGATGTAATTGAACATATGAAGATTATAGCGGAAATTGTTTTTAAACATCAACTTCTGATAAATGCTTTATCCTGTTCCGGAATCTTATCGTCTGAAACAAAACGCTCAATTGTCATATGAAGGTCGTATTTTTCGCGAAGCTCTGCAATTGTTTTCATCATTGGTGTTGCGTGGTGCAAATCAATTGCTTGTTGATTTTCCCAGGAGTCGATTAAGAGGATTGTTTCGCTTGTGTCATCGCCGGCTTTTTCTTCACCATAGGGCAGGTAATATTCATAACGAAGATTCCCCTTCTCTGCCCGGATTTTTTCAACGGTTCCGCTGGAAATCATTTCGCGGGCAAAGGCCTGAGCCGCACCTTTTTTCCCTGTATAACGAAGATTTACTGTAATTGCCATTCTGCTTCTCCTGTTATTTTCTACAGATAATCTGTGTTTTTGATTTATCGCAGATTTCTTCTTCCAGAATTATCTGGCCGATTGAGTCTGCTGTGATTTTTCCTGCAAGAGGATTTTTTACGCTGTCGATTTTTCCGCTGACTTCTACATCTATGGTGCTGCGTTCGAAAGCAAGATCGCATTCTTCCATTGTACAGTTTTTAAGCACGAGATTTTTGCAGTAGCAGAAGGGCTGAGTTCCGATAATGCGGCAGTTTATGAGAGTGAGATTTTCTGAATACCAGCCAAGGTATTCGCTTTTTACAATGCTGTTTTTAACGGTGACATTTTTTGTGTGCCAGAAGGCATCTTTTGTGTTCAGCTCTGAATCTGTAATTTCGATATTTTCATCATACTGAAAAGAATATTTTCCCTTCATTTTGAGGCCTGAGATTTCTGCATCCCGGATTTCAAAAAAAGGATATTCAGATTCTTCGATTATAACATTTTCAATTTTCAACTTCTGGCTTTTCCAGGCAAACTCTGGAGAATTAACGCTGCAGTTTTTCAGGCTGATATTTTCGCATTCACGAATTGCCTTAATTCCACCGAGTCTGCTGTTTTCAATCAAAATATCTTTATCATACCAGAGGGCAGCCCGGCAGTTTTCTGTAAAGTTTGTATCTGTGATTTTTGCTTTTTCTACATGCCAGAAAGGATAACGGAGATTCATAAAGCAGCCGGTCACGTCGATGTTACGGCATTCCTTAAAAGCGGATTCACCGTCAGCAGGACCATCAAAGCGGCAGTTTTTTACAGTAAGGTCCTTAAGGCCGTACAATGCTCTCTCTTCATCAAAAGTCTGATTTTCGATAATCACAAACATACCTCTGAATTATAGTTTACCTTTTTTCAAACTCTTTGCCAAAAGGTGCGAGAGTGTTGCAAACAGAATGATTATGGAAATATAATCAATCGCAAAAAGAATGTGGCCGCGTTCAAGGTCAAAGAAGAAGAACTGCTGCTGAAGGATAAGGTATTTCCAGACCCCGCGGGCAATGAAAGCGTAAATGCCATAAGCGCAGACCAGGGCAAGAATAATACGCGGAATGATTTTTGCCGTAACATTCTGAAAGAGCCGCCCCACATGCAGTCCGATATGAAGCGACATAAAAAGATAATACCAGTGACTTGCCAGCAGATGTGCAATGCGGGCAAAACCAAGCCCGCCCTGAATATTCAAAAATGTAAAAATATAATTTGAAAGAATAATTCCGCTTATCATAAGGAAGATTGTACAAATCAAAATGCAGCAGTTGATGATGGTTTGCATTACGCGGTATGGGTTATATTTTCCGCGGAAGATTGCAACGTACCAGCGGCGGTTTAGCGCGATGTGAACGCCCCATAAGACAAAAAGACCCACGCCTAAGATTTCGTGAACAAGGTCTGCCGGGAACAAATAGTTTCCGCCCATGAGTATGATGGAAAGAATTGTCATTGTAATGTCGATAGTCATTCTTAAGCGCTGGGTTTTTGTCATTATTTTGCTCCTATAAAACTCCGCGTTAGCGGCACGCCATGGAAGGCGTGAAATGCAGTTTTGCTGAAGGCAAAATCTGCAGAAGTAAAAATTACATGGATGTAATTTTTTACTTCACTCCGCATTTTTTAAGCCATTTTTCTACATCTTTTGAAAGAGATGAGCCGCCCGAATAATGGATTGAAAGACCGGCGGTCAGCGTTGCCTTTGGAGCAAGCTTTGAAATTGCTGTAAGGCTCTGGCCGAATCTTCCGCCACCATGAGAGCAGAATGGCATGATTGTTTTTCCCGAAAAATCGTAGCTTTCTAGAAGGGTTGCAATCGGCATTGGAATGCTTGCCCACCAGTTAGGATAGCCTAATATGATTGTATCATACTCTGCCCATTTTTTGCTGTCTATTTTTGTTTTGAGGGCTGGGCGAGCCTGCTTATGCTGGTCGCTCTGTGCCTGATCCAAAACGGTGTTGTAATCTGTGGAATAGGGTTTTACAAGCTCAAGCTCAATGCTGTCAAAGCCGGTCTGACGGGCGATTTCCCTGGCGACGCCTCTGGTGTTTCCGCTCCAGGAATAAAAGATGATAAGGGCTTTACCGCTACCAGTAGATTTTTTTGTACTGGCTGCTGCTTCACGGGTTGTGATACTTCCTTTTACACTGTCATCTGCGTTGCAGACAAGACGAAGTCCTACATTGTAAGCGGAGTTGTTTTGAGGCATGGCAGCCCGGTAAGCAGAACGAAGATTTTTTCCAAAGTCGTTCCAGCCGCCACCACGGTAAACCCTGCGTGTTCCTTCAATGGCTCCGGCCGGATTTGTCACCCCTGCGGTCCCTGAGCCTGTCGAAGGGTAGTCCCCATAATAATCAAAGCACCATTCGCCAACATTTCCGTAAATGTCGTAAAGTCCATTTGGATTAGCCTTAAAGCTGCCTACATCCAGAGTCTTTCCGCGGTAAACGCCAGGCCTTGTTTCCAGAACTTCGTCATTAAAATAATTCTGCTCAATCTGGTATGGGTAGTGGCCGTAAAAGTTTACATCCTCGGCACCGGGAACCTTGCGGGAATAAAAAGGAGTAGTGCTTCCAGCCCTGGCTGCATATTCCCATTCGGCTTCGGTTGGGAGACGGTAGCCATTGGCACTTCTGTTCCAGGTGACTGTATTGCCACCATCTGTAATTGTGTAAACCGGGGTGCATCCGTCGCGTTTGCTCAAGGCGTTGCAAAATTCAATTGCTTCCAGCCAGGTGATGCTTTCTACAGGGAGTTTGTCTCCCGTAAAGTTAGAAGGATTTTTACCTGTAATTTCGCGCCACTCTTTTTGAGTAACTTCAAACTTTGCCATGTAAAAAGAAGCAAGGGTAACGCGATGTTGTGTCTCATCATTGCTGCGCCAGTCCTCGCTTTCGGGACTTCCCATTGTAAAGGAGCCGCCTTTTATAAGAACAAAGTCGGAGTTTGGTGTGGTGAAACTTGCTGCATTTGCCATTGTAAATAGTCCTAAGATTGTGAATAAAAAAGTTGTAAATCTTTTCATATTGATTCCTTGCGTTAGGCTATGGAGCACCCGCGAAGCGGTCCACCGCAAGCGAGTGAAACGAGTGCGGAGGATGAGCGTTAGCGAAGTGCGGAACAGCCGACCCCGCGTCAGCGGGGTAACGCCCTATTTCAACAAACCTTCAATATATTTCTTAACGTCTGCTGCAGAGCCACGGGTAAAATCTTTTCCGCCCTTGAAGTCTACGCCCTTTGCAAACTTAGACAAATCTGTGCCGCTGCGACCAAGACCGCTGCCACCACTGGTACAAAGAGTAATCATTTTTTTGCCTGTCCAGTTCTGGCTTTCAATAAAGGTGTAAACAATTTTAGGCGCATAAGCCCACCAGATAGGGTAACAAACCACAACTGTGTCGTAGCCTGAGATATCGAGTTTATTTGCAATTGCAGGACGGCTTTTCGGGTCGTTGCATTCAATCGAAGAAAGGGATTTTTTGTCGTGCCAGTCTAAGTCAGCATCGGTATATTTGTGCACTGGCTGGATTTCAAAAATATCAGCTCCCATTTCTTTAGCGGCATTTTTTGCCATACGCTCGGTAGTTCCTGTTGCGCTGAAATAAACAAATGCTGTCTTAGCAAATGCTCCTGTCATAATAAAGCCTCCAATTAAAAGGGTAAGAATTAATTTTTTCATTTTGTTCCTCCTGTGTTATGGATTGCTTCGTCGCTACACTCCTCGCAATGACGATTTGCTACACTTTGCAATGACGAAATACTGCTGTCACATCGCCTTTGCCCAAAATCTTTTTGAGTTCGGCTTGTGTTACTCCGTCCACTTTTCCAAGCCGGGTAAAGTTCCAGCTGTTTGTGTCATAATAAATCGTAATTTGATTTCCCTGATACAAAATGATGTCGCCGGCGGTAGTTGTAATCTGCGTATCGTTTCGGGGAAGTCTTGTTCCAAGTGAGCCGACTTTTTCAAAGTTGCCGTAATCGTGCATATCAACTGTAAGCGGCCCCTTTTTCAAAAGCTCGTAAAAGGCTGCGGCAGAAGAATTGTCCACCAGAGCTGCTGTTAGTTCAAACTTACCGCTATCACTTGTAATTTGAATTGAGATTTTCATATCAGAAAGTTCTCCTTTGTCTGAAGATTTTGCACCCTTGCTGCCATTAGCACAGGCGGTAGAAATACTCAGAAGTAAAGCCATTAATACCAGATAAAATCTTTTCACTGCCTTCCTCCTTTATTTCAAATTAGCTTCAAAAAAATCCTGCAGCTTATCCCAAGGAATAAAGTTTCCTTTGCCGCCGTCGTAGAGGTCGCAGTGCGTAGCGTTCGGAATAATCATCAGTTCCTTGTTAGCCGCATATTTACTGCCCTTTACCATGTCGTTGTAAGCAGTCTCGCCCATGTAACGGCTGTGAGCCTTTTCACCATGAACGATAAGCACAGCTGAGCGGATTTCATTTGCGTATGTAAAAAGACTTGTATTCATAAGACTTGTTGCGGCAGTTAAAGCCCAGCCCATGTTCGAGTTAAGCGAACGCGGGTGATAGCCGCGGTCTGTCTTGTAGTAATCCCAGTACTGACTGAAGAAAGTGTCACCTTCCGGGCGCTGTTCTGGAAGGCCGCCGACTGTCGGATATTCACCTGTTTCCTGAGCCTTTGCAAAATTTTCTGTACGGGCCTTGTTCACGGCAACGCGAGCCTGATAGCGAGCTTCTTCATTATCGCTTTCATCGAAGTATCCCTTGTTTGTTACACGGCTCATGTCGTACATTGTCATTACCGCAGTCGCCTTAATTCTTGTGTCGATTCCAGCAGCATTAAGTGCCCAGCCGCCCCATCCACAAATTCCGATAATTCCAATTTTCTCCGGGTCTACATCTGGCAGGTTCGAAAGAAAATCTACCGCTGCCTGAAAGTCTTCTGTGTTTATATCCGGGCTGTTCATGTAGCGTGGCTGCCCTCCAGATTCGCCGGTAAAGCTCGGATCAAAAGCTATAGTGATGTAGCCGCGCTTTGCCATTTCGTGAGCATAGAGGCCGCTTGCCTGTTCCTTTACAGCTCCAAATGGTCCCGAGACAGCGAGCGCCGGAAGTTTTCCCCCCTTCTTGTCTTTCCGAACTTGACTCGGAATCTCCTTAGGTTCGTACATATCCGCCGCCAGCGTAATTCCAAAGTGATTTGTAAATGTTACCTTCTTGTGACTAACCTTGTCAGACAATTCAAAAGTTTTATCCCATTTATTTTCAAGTGTCAGTTTTTCCATATTTCCTCCATTTGCAGGGCGTGCCGGCAACAAGTTGCCGTCGGGCGTTCCGCACTTCGCTAACGCTCATCCTCCTCGCTTCGCTGCGGTGGACCGCTTCGCGGGTGCTCCATGCCCTCACGCATTGCCTACTCCATTCCACCTTCGCAGCACAGCTGCTCGGAAACTCGTTGAAATCCGTCGCTCCCACATCACGGTTTTTAAAATAATCGATTTTCAACCATATTACAAATACTTTGTTTTTATAGTATTTTATGCCTTTTAGGCATAGCAAATACCCCGCCCCCATGCTATACTTTTCCTATGGAACTTCGCGTATTAAAATACTTTATCACAATCGCAAACGAGCAGAATATTTCCCGTGCGGCGCAAATCATCCACATCACACAGCCAACCCTTTCGCGTCAGATTATCGAACTGGAAGAAGAACTTGGCGTTAAGCTTTTTGAAAGAAACAGACAGAACCGTAAATTCATTTTGACCGATGATGGCGTAAGATTTTACAATTACGCTGTACAGATTACAGAGCTTTCCCAAAAAACAGTTGAAGAGTTCAAAAGTAATTCATCCCAGATTTCCGGAAAAATCTATATCGGAGCGGGAGAAACAGAATCACTTACAAGCATAGCGCAAACCTTCAAAAAAATTCGCGAAACTCATCCAAAAATCGAAATTGGACTTTTTTCCGGAGATGCAGGTATCATCTGCGAACGGCTGGACCGGGGTCTTTGCGACTTTGCAGTTTTTATCGGCTTCAAAAATGTAGAAAAATACAATCACCTGACCCTTCCCCAAAAAGACCGCTGGGGTCTGCTTACACGAAAAGACAATCCCCTTGCAAAATACAAATCAATAAAAAAAGAAAATCTTCTGGAGCATTATGAGCCACTTTTTGTTTCGGCACAGTCTTCAAGGCACCGCGAGCTTTTGCGCTGGTTCGGCGGCTCTATGGAAAAATATAATATAACAGGCACTTACAATCTTATCTACAATGCAGCCATTTTCGCCAAAGAAAATATCGCCTCCTGCCTTACGCTTGAAGGACTTAATGACATATCTTCAGAAAGTTCCCTTTGCTTTGTTCCTCTTGAACCCGCCATTTACAGCGAAGTTTATCTTGCCTGGAAAAAAGACCGCGAGCTTTCAAAAGCCGCAAAGTATTTTCTGGAAATATTAAAATCAGACTTTTCAAATTCATAAATTAATTCTATTGATTGACTAATTAATCGCTTAATGTTAGTATCTACTAACTTTAAATGTTAGTGATTGCTAACTTTTTTTCAATAGGAGTTATTTATGGACGATTCAAAAAAGATTAAAGGTAAAGACCTTATCAATATTGGTATTTTTGCCGCAATTTATTTTGTAGTAATTATGGCTCTTGCAATGCTGGGCTTCATCCCAATTTTCATGCCATCCTACTCAGTTCTTATGCCTTTGCTCGGCGGCATTCCTTTCATGCTCTTTCTTACAAAGGTAAAAAAGTTCGGCATGGTTTGGATCATGACAATCATTATGGGTCTTCTCATGTGGCTCACAGGTATGTCTTATTACGCTTTTGCAATCGGTATTTTCTCAGGCCTCATTGCTGAATTAATTTTGAAAAAGGGCGAGTACAAGAGTGCAAAATGTGCAGTTCTCTGCCACGCAGTTTTCTGCTTCTGGATTGTAAGCAACTATATTCCGCTTTTCTTCTTTGCTGATAAGTATTGGTCAACCCGTCAGAATTTTGGACAGGAATATATTGATGCTCTCACAAAAATGTTCCCTAAGTGGATGTTCCCGGTTCATATTGTTTTGTGTTTTGTCTTTGGAATTCTTGGTGGGCTTCTTGGTCGCAAGATACTCAAGAAACATTTCGCTAAGGCTGGTATTGCATAATAAGGAGGGGAAGGCCTTCCCCCGCTCTTATAGGAAATCCGTTAAAAAACGAGCTGCGGCAGCGGGTCGTTTTAGGATTCTCCTACAAAATGCGCACAGGCAGGCTATGCCTGACTGTCCCTCTTTCCTAGGGGCAAATCCCAAAGACTCTTTTTTTTAACTATTATGGAAATCCTAAAATCATCAGATAAAAAATCACTATTGGATCCAAGAACAAAACTTATTCTCCTTGCCTTTGTCTCAGTTTTTGTTCTTGGCAATGCAGGTGGAGATTCCGCAGGGGAATTCCGTGTGGCATTAAATTACCTTCCACTTCTGCTGCTGCTTGCCTGTGGCAAATGGAAGCCGGTTCTGTTTTCAATAATCTTTTATTCATTAGCTTATGCTTTTTCCATGCTGGTCATGCCACATTGTAAAGGTCTTTTAAACTTTCTGATTCTTGCTATGACGGGAATTGTTCTTCGTTTTATGCCGGGAATCATGACAGGGATGTATGTTGTTTCTACAACCACCGTCAGCGAATTCATAGCTGCCATGGAACGCTTGCATATCAGTCAGAAAATCACAATTCCGCTTGCTGTTATGTTCCGCTTTTTCCCGACAGTTGTGGAAGAGGCTGGCAGCATAAACAAGGCAATGACTATGCGGGATATTAAATTTGGCGGAAAAAAAGCCCTTAAGATGATTGAATACCGCCTGATTCCAATGATGACCTGCTCTGTAAAAATTGGTCAGGAGCTGAGCGCAGCTTCGCTTACCCGCGGACTTGGAGGGCCTGAAAAGAGAACAAACATCTGTAAAATTGGTTTTGGCTGGTGTGATATTATGACTTTTTTCTGTCTTGGTGGCGGACTTTTATTTGTGATTCTTCGTGCCTGTAAGGTGATTTAAATGATTGAATTAAAAAATATTTATTTTAACTACAATACAATTGCTGAAGAAAGTAATTGCGAGTTTTCGAAAGAAAACTCGGTAAGGTCGCAAAGCGACCGACCAGCCGGTGGAATTGGAGAGACCGTTTCAAATGGCAGTCTGAAAAATATAAATATAAAAATAAATGAAGGTGAATTTGTTTTACTGACCGGCGGCTCCGGCTGTGGAAAAACTACAATCCTCCGACTCATAAACGGCCTTATTCCAAACTTTTTTGAAGGCAGTCTTGAAGGTTCAGTTACTGTAGACAGCTTTGATGTTAGTCACGCAGAACTTTATGACACCGCAAAAAGTGTCAGCACCGTTTTCCAGAATCCTCGTTCTCAGTTTTTTAATGTAGATACGACTAGCGAGCTTGCCTTTGCCTGTGAAAATCAGGGAATGGCAGAAAGCGAGATTATACGCCGGATTGATAAAACCGTTTCAGAGCTTCATCTTGAGCCCTTGATGAACCGCAGCCTTTTTGATTTAAGCGGCGGTCAGAAACAGAAAATTGCCTGCGCTTCTGTTGCAGTTACGGGAAATAAAATAATTCTTCTTGATGAACCAAGTGCAAATCTTGATTTACGCACGATAGACGAATTAGCCGGACTTCTAAAAAAATGGAAAAACGAGGGTAAAACAATCATTGTTGCAGAACACCGCATTTCATATTTGTGGGACCTTGCCGACCGAACGGTAGTTTTAAAAGAGGGACAGATTGTTCGTGAACTTTCACGGGCACAGATGGATAAAATCAGTGAAGAAGAATTACACTCTCTGGGACTGAGAACAAACCGGTGGTTGAGTAGTCCGCAGGACGTATCGAAACCACCATTGTCTTCTAACCAGGATAACAGGTGGTTTCGACAGGCTCAACCACCGTTAGAAATTAGAAACTTCACCTACAAATACAAGAACGGTTACCTGGCCCTCAATATCCCTCAAATGCAGATTCCTGTTGGCAAAATTACAGCTATAACAGGCAACAACGGAGACGGAAAAACTACCCTGCTCAACTGCCTGTGTGGCCTCGGCCGCCGTTCAAAAGGCACCCTACTCTACAAGGGTAAAACTTACAATCGCCGACAGCGCCAGAAACTCATCTTCCTTGTAATGCAGGATGTAAATCATCAGCTCTTTACAGAAAGTGTACTGGACGAAGTTCTCATCAGCCAGGCAGAAGAAAACGAAGAAGAAGCCCGCCGCATTCTCGCCACTCTGGATTTGGAAGCTTTTGCAGACCGCCATCCGCAGTCACTTTCCGGCGGACAGAAGCAGCGCGTGGCAGTTGCCTCTGCCATAGCAAGCGGCCGCGACATCATGCTCTTTGACGAACCAACCAGCGGACTGGACTACACCCACATGCTGCAAATCGGCCAAATTCTTCGCAACCTCAAAACTCAGGGCAAAACAGTAATCGTAGTTACCCACGACCGTGAGCTCATAAAAGAATGCTGCGACTGTGAAATCTGCCTGCGTGATTTTAATAAAGCACCAGTCGCAAGCAACTTTACACAGGAGACATAAATGCCCAAGCTAAAACTAAATCCGATTGTCCTTATCGTTATAAATATTCTCGCTCCTTCAATGTATATCTTTTTGAATGGCAGCTTCTTAAAAATCTATCTTGTAATTTTTGCAACGGTTCTTCTGCTTGCAATGGGCTGTTATAAAATCTTTCTGATAACTGCCCTTGTGTATGCAGGGATGGAAGGAATCATAATGCTTAGCAGTATTTTTCATCCGATAGAATCCTTTGCACTTTTTCTTGTAGTACTGCAGCAGTCAGTTCCATGTTTTGGTCTGGTATTTGCACTGATGAAAAAATATTCATCTGCAGAGCTGCTTTCTTCCCTCGAAACAATGCGCATCCCTCGAACACTGGTTGTAGCAGTCACAATCACTCTGAAATATATTCCAACCTTTGCCCGAGAGTTCAAATATATCCGTGAGTCAATGAGACTGCGCGGCATTCCCTTTACATTGCGTCGGCCTGTAAAAAGCTTTCAGTATTTTGTAGTTCCCCAGCTTTTCCGCTGTGCCGCTCTTTCAGAAGAGGTAACGGCTGCAGGCCTAGTTAAAGGAATTGATGCACCTATAAAACGCACTTCCTACTTTGAACAGAAATTCAGATTTACTGATGCTTTGATTCTTGTCCTCTTTATTGCAGGACTCATCGGAGGTTTTGTATGGTACAAAAAATAATGAAAGCAGAAAAGCTTTCTTTTGAATATAAAGATTCCAGCGAAGGAATTCATGATATAAATTTTGAAATCAACAAAGGCGAAGTGATTCTGCTTACCGGAAACAGTGGCTGCGGAAAATCAACCCTGCTCAGATGCTTGAACGGGCTGATTCCTGCAATTACAGAAGGCAATCTGTCTGGAGAACTTTTTATAAATGATAAAGACTACAGCACACTTAAAATGCACGAGCTTAATCGCGAGATTGGTTCTGTATTTCAGAATCCCCGCTCGCAGTTTTTCACAGACAATACTACAAGCGAGCTTGTTTTCCCTATGGAAAATTACGGCTATTCAAAAGAGCAGATGCAGCAAAAGCTCAGCGACCTTGTAAAAACCTTTGGCCTTGAAAAGTTGATGGATAAAAATATCTTCCTGCTTTCCAGCGGTGAACGACAGATGGTTGCTCTTGCCTCTGCCCTCACGATGGATCAAGAGGTTGTTCTTTTTGATGAACCTTCTGCAAATCTTGATTATGGAAATGCAATGAAGCTCGGGCAGATTATCAGCTGGCTGAAAGATCGCGGAATTTCAGTAATAGTTGCAGACCACCGTTTTTACTATCTGAACGGAATTATTGACCGTGTTTTCTTTATGGATAAAGGAAAGCTTAATATTTACGACAGCGAAGAGGCCTTCAAAAAAAGCGGCTATGATACCCGAAGTTTTGATATTTTTTCTCTTGATGTACCTTTTGTTGAAAAACTCCCAGATTCAGAAAAATCAGTTTGCGCAAGCATAGAAAATGCAGAGTGGAAAAATATTTTGAAGGATGTAAACCTTCTGCTTAAAAAAGGTGAAGTAACAGTTCTTGTAGGAAACAACGGAGCCGGAAAGACAACTCTTGCAAAGCTTTTGTGTAAAAGTATTAAGCCAGATTCAGGCTCTGTAAAGACAAAAGCTCTTCCTTTTTTCATTATGCAGGATCCTGATTATCAGCTTTTTGGCACTTCTGCAGAAAACGAACTATCGTTAGTTAGGAAAGATTCTGCAAAAATAAATGAAACTCTTGAATATCTTGGGCTCGCTGAATACAAAGACGCTCATCCATTCGAATTAAGTGGCGGGCAAAAACAGCGTCTTCAGATTGGTATGGCAATGCTCTGTGACCGCCATCTGATTATTTTTGATGAGCCTACCAGCGGGCTTGATGTTGCTTCCATGCAGAAGGTTTCAAAAGAGGTTATAAGACTTCGTCGAAATGCGGGAGTTCTTGTGATCTCCCATGACTATGAATTTATCCGCCATGTTGCAGACAGAATTGTCTTTCTTAATGACGGAAAAATTGAAAAGGATTTTATTTTATCTTCCCAGACTCTCGGGGGGCTGAATGAAATATTTAATAAAATGCAAAAGGATTCAGCGGGTGCTGACCTGATGCAAAAGGAGCGTAACTATGCGTAAACTCAAAATCAAAGATGTAGTAATGACCGCCTTATTGACGGCATTGTATATGGTTTTCTACATGCTTGCCAGCTGTATCACCATGGTACTTGGACAATTCGGACATGCAATAAGTCCTGGAATTTGCGGATTTCTAACCGGAGCTGTAATGTTTTTTGTAACCCGCAAGATTGGTAAATTTTTCCAGTTTACAATCATGCAGGCAATCTGTATGTTGATTTTCTCAATCATGGGAGCCGGATATCTTCCATGGTTCATAACTTCAATGGTAGGAGCAATCATTGCAGACCTCATTGCTTCCCGCGAAGAAAAGCCTGCAGTATGGAAGGTTGCTATTGCTTCAGGAATTTTCCATGTGGGACAGGCCTGGGGAACAATGGTTCCAAGCTGGTTCTTCCTGGAAAGTTACAAAGCCGAATGGATTGGCCGCGGCCAGACACCAGAGGCTATGGATCAGATGATTCGCTTTACTTCCGGCTTTATGGGAGTTGTTTCTACCCTGATTGTTTTTGCCCTGGCCTTTGCAGGAGTATTCCTCGGCTGGCTGATTTTAAGAAAGCATTTTAAAGATGAGTAAGGCCGCTGGCGGCCGGTGATAAATAGCAAAGCGTTAAGAAAATTGCGAAAGCAATTTTTAGCTTTACCTACCTAAAAGTAGAACCAAATACATAATATACCTCCTTGAATTTTGCCTGGTACGAAAGTATCAGGCTTTTCAAAGAGCACATTGAAACACTGTTTCAAAAACCCGGTGGTTGAGTAGGCCGAAGGCCGTATCGAAACCACCTTGAATAAGGAGATTACAAAATGAAACAAAAATCCAACATGCCCTTTTTGATTCGTTCAATGGGGCCATTCAAAATCACAATGGTATTCAGCATTATTTTTGCAGCCTTTTCTGCTGTGGAAAATATTTATGCTTATACCTACGTTTACAAAATTGCCCAAGAGCTTGTTCTGAATTCAGGAAATATAAAATCGGTGAACGCAAGCCTGCTTGCTGAATATGGCAAAGGCATTGTTTTTGCCGTATGTGCCGCCTATGGTCTTTACGGCATTTCCCTGCTTTTTTCTCACATCACAGCCTTTAACACGGTAATGCGTCTTAAGCGGAAGATGATAAATCATATCGGTACTTTGCCGGGCGGCTTTCATGATTCTAACCCAAGCGGAAGTCTTCGTAAGCTGATTGAAAAAAATACAGATGCAACTGAAACCATGATGGCCCATCAGATTCCAAACACCACAATGTCCATTGTTCTGCCAATTGCCTTTGTCGTTTTTATGTTCCGTTACAGCGTTCTGCTTTCTGTTGCCTGCCTTATTCCGGTAATCATAGGCTTTGTGCTTTTGATGGCAATTATGATGGGAAACGGCGGCGAGTTTGTTCATAAATATCAGCAGGCTTCCAAGGATATGTCCAACGCGGCAGTTGAATATGTTCGAGGAATCCCGGTTATGAAAACCTTTGGTCAGACAGCTGATTCTTTTTCCCGCTACAAAAATGCGGTCAACGGCTTTTGTGATTATGTTTACAAATTTGCAATTTCTATGATGACCGCTGACAGTCTCTACAACACTGCCATAAACAGTGTCTTTTATGCTCTGGTTCCAACGGCTCTTTTTCTTTTCAACAAGGGCGGAAACACAATGAATCTCATCTGCTCTTTTGTTTTCTTTGCTTCGATTATTCCTATGGAAGTTACGATTCTCAAGCGCATTATGGGAAACTCTTCTGAATCGATTATTGTTGATGAAGCCATGGAAAGTCTTAAAAAGATTTTAGATGAAAAGCCAATGGAATACAGGGGAAATGCAAAGCCTGCAAACTTCACTTTTAATTTTAAGGATGTAAGCTTCCGCTATGCAGAAAATCTTCCTCTGGCACTTGATGGAATTAACCTTGAGATTCCTGAAGGAAAAACTACGGCTCTTGTTGGAATGTCCGGCGGGGGAAAAAGTACTATTGCTTCTCTGGCAGCCCGACTGCGTGATATCACTCAAGGACAGGTTCTGTTAGGCGGAGTAAACATTAAGGATATCAGCGAAAAAGATTTGAATGATTATATCAGCATTGTATTCCAGGAAAACAGTCTTTTAAAAATGAGCATTGCAGATAATGTTGCCCTGTATAAACCGGAAGCCAGCCGCGACGAAATTTTACGTGCCCTGCACCTGGCCCAGTGCGATGACATTCTTGAAAAGCTTCCCGATGGAATTGATACCATGTTCGGCTCAAAGGGTGTTTATCTTTCGGGCGGCGAAATTCAACGAATTGCGATTGCCCGTGCCATTCTCAAGGATTCTCCTGCAATCATTCTTGATGAAGCAACAGCCTTTGCAGATGCCGAAAATGAATATCTGATTCGAAAATCCTTTGAAGAGCTTTTGAAAAACAAAACCGTTATTATGATTGCCCACAGAATGTCTACCGTCCGCAATGCAGACAAAATCTGCGTAATTGAAAACGGCAAGATTATTGAAGAAGGAAATCACGACAGCCTTATGAAGCTGAAGGGAAAATATAAAAACATGGTCAGCGAATATTCGAAGGCAGTCAGCTGGAAAATCGGAAAAGAGAAAAAGGAGGAAGTTCATGCTTAGTATATTAAAAACTCTTACAAAAAACGGCCGACGCGCAATTTATAAATCTTCAGTCTGGCTTGCAATTTTTCAGATTGTGGCGATGCTGCCATTAATTTTGATTTATCAGACAATCAGCAAAATGTTTGCGGCCGGCACCAGTGGAAATAAAATTGATTTTTCTTATCTTGTAATTTTTGGAATCGGCACACTTCTTGTTCTTGCATTGTATTTTGCCTACAAAAAAATGTATAAGGAAAAATATTTGAGTGCATCAAAAGAAAACCTCTCTTTAAGAATGGGAGTGGCCGACAAGCTTCGCCGCCTGCCGGAAAGCTTTCTTTCCAAGCATGATTTGAGTGACCTCACTTCTACAATCATGGATGATATTGGAATTATCGAAGGCGTTCTTGCAAATCAGCTTACAGAATTTATCGGCGGCTTTATTGGAATCGCGGTAACGGTTATTGCCCTCTTTTTTGTAAATGTCAAGATGACTCTGGCCTTGTTTTCTGTACTTCCTCTGGCTGCTATTGCAATGGCTCTCTGTGATCCGATTTCCGGTAAAACTCATATGAAAAACCGAAACATGAAGCTTGCCATTACAGACGGCATTCAGGAATATCTGGAAAATATCAAGGTTCTTAAGGCTTCGGGAAACATCGTAAAATATCAGAAGGGGCTTGAAAAGAAGATGAAGAAGCTTGTTCCAAACCTTGTTCTCTTTGAGTTTCTTTCCGGCATGGGAGTTTCTACTGCTTACAACATGCTCAGAATGGGAATTGGAGTAGTTGCGATTGTAGGTGCCCGCCTGCTTGTCACGGGTGAAATTACAGCTGCAGTTTATATTGTGTTCATGCTTTTTTCTGTCTGGGTATACGAGCCCCTTTCTTATACCTGCGAGCATCTTGGAGCGGTAATTGCTTCTAAAGTTGCTTCCAGAAGAATTAAAAATATCAGAGACTATCCGGAGCAGACTGGCTCGGCTGATATCGAAGCAAAGAATTATGATATCGAGTTCAAGAATGTAAGTTTTGCTTATAATAAAAATGATAAGCCGGTTCTTCAGAATGTTTCTTTTACTGCAAAGCAGGGAGAATACACAGCTCTTGTTGGTGCTTCGGGAAGTGGTAAATCTACAATCTGCCGTCTTGCAGCCCGCTTCTGGGATAATGATTCAGGCGAGATTTTAGCAGGCGGTCAGAATATAAAAAATGTCGCACCGGAAAATCTCTTTAAGCTTTTTTCAATTGTCTTCCAGGATGTAACACTTTTTAATGATACAATTTACAACAACATTCTGATTGGAAACAAAAATGCCAGCCGCGAGGAAGTTTTGAAGGCAGCTGAAATGGCTCAGTGTATGCCATTTATCGAAAAACTGCCGGACGGAATTGATACGATTCTTGGTGAAAACGGACACACCTTGAGTGGTGGTGAACGTCAGAGGCTTTCGATTGCAAGAGCCTTGCTTAAAGATGCGCCTATTGTATTATTAGACGAAAGTACTGCTTCAATTGATCCTGAAACTGAAACAAAGATTCAGAATGCAATTGAAAAACTAACTAACGGTCGTACGGTTTTGATGATTGCGCACCGCTTGCGTTCAATCGTAAATTGCGACAGAATTATTGTGCTGGATGAAGGAAAAGTTGTCGGCAACGGCGCTCACGAAGAACTGATGAAAAACTGCGAAGTGTACAAGAAGTTATATACATTGCAGAGTGAGTAAGCCGGGCGCGTTATACGTTCACTTCGTTCACTATCTAGTTTTCTTCGAAAACTAGCGGGAAATAACTGAAATCTCGGTAAAATTATCGCAGGGTTTTAGGGGCTGCGTAAGCCCCTAGGGGAGAGGGTAGCGACCAACGAAGTGGGCGCGCAGGGGGAGACCTCCCCCTCCTCTAATAGGAGAAAACATGCCACAAAGAATTATTGGAGTTTCAAAAAGACTTATAGAAGCAGCAGGTCAGGAATTCTTAAAAAACGGCTTCGAAAACTCTTCCGTCCGCACAATCGCCCAAAAAGCCCAGACTTCTCCGCGTGCCATTTATACCCGCTTCGAAAATAAAGAAGCCCTCTTCGAAGCGGTAATAAATCCAGCATATTCAGATTTTATGGAGCTCTTCAAAAATGACAAAATAATTTACTGGGAAAACGCAGAAAAAGGCCACCTTCCCGAAAAGCCGGAAGAGTATTACATAAAATATCTGGACTTTGCCTATAAGCACAAAAAACAATTCCAGCTTCTGCTTACCTGTGCAAAAGGAAGCCGCTTTGAAAATTTTACAGAAAAGCTTGCCCAGCTGGATCTTGATTATCTGCAGGCTCACCTGCCCCGCGTCCTCAACAATCAGAAAAATCTTTCCTCTGATTTACTTAAGAACTGGGGTATCAGTGACTCTTCACGCAGGCTCTTTTTCGAAAGCATCACTTATTCTTTTTACCAGAATCTTTTTATTCCTTTTATCAAAGAAATGCCTTTTGAAGACGCTAAGGATTATATAATTAAACTTACGCAATTCTATTCTGCAGGAATCACAACGATGAAATAATATTTAGTTAGTCTTGACTAACCTACAAATCTAGTATATTATAGACTTGTTAGTTATTACTAACAGTATGTCGTATACTTTTTGCTCTTATAAATTTAATAAAGTTTGTTGTTAATCTACTTCAAGAGCCGTCAGGTTGCCAACTGACGGCTCTTTTCTTTTATATTCTTTCGAGCTTTAATCCGCACTTTTTAAGGAGCTCTTCTACAGTGCGGCAGGCTGTTTTCTGTGCAGCCAGATTTACAATAAGGCCGCAGGTTCTTGAATCTTCAAGTGCATCGTGAGCAAGGTATTCTATTCCGAATTTCTGCCCAAGAAAAGTTAATGCGTGCTTTTCAAACTCGGGCCAGACTTTTTTCGAAAGTTGAAGTGAACAAAAATAATTGTAGCCAGGCAGCTTATGATGATAATAATTGCAGGCATCCCAGATTACACTCATATCGAATTTTGCATTATGAGCTACCAGAGGAAGGCCCGGTGTTTTTTCAATAAATGGGATAATTTTTCCATCCCAGACTTCAGGAAACTTAGGACAATCTTTTACATCAGCATAAGTAAGGTGATGAATCTTCTCTATCCATTCCTGAACAAAATAATCTGTAGGAGGACAAATACGTTCATAGATATTATCAGCTTCCCTACCATTTATATAACGAACCAGGCCAACAGAAATTGCACTACTCCCATATTGATTGGCAGTTTCAAAATCTATGGCAATATAGTCCAGGCTCTTTTCTTCTTCCGGCTCATCATCAAACAAAGAAAGTTGAAAACTATCCGACATATTAGCCTCCTCTTATTTCATCATTGCATGTAAATCTGCAAAACGGCCCTTTTCATCTGTGTGGGCTTTATTGTGACGGGCAACCTGTGCAATTCCCCTCATTTCTGAAAGGTTATGATATCCGTGACTCTTCATAAATGTACGCAAGCCATTTTGAATATCAATAGCTACATTCGGATTGGTAAACTTAGCCTGTCCTATTTCTACTGCACTGGCACCAGCCATAATAAACTCTACAGCATCCTGCCAGGTACAAATTCCTCCTATTCCAACTACAGGCACTCTTTGCTCCGGAGGCAGCTTATTTATTTCCTGCACTACATCATAAACAATGCGAAGAGCAAGAGGCTTAAGACCCGGACCGGAATAGCCTGCATGAACATTATTAAAGAAAGGCTTTCCTTTATCAATATCAATTGCAACTCCGTGAATCATATTTATTAAACTGATAGCATCGGCACCGGCTTTTATACAGGCAATTGCAATAGGACGGTTATCAGCCGCATTTGGAGAAAGCTTTACCATAAGTGGCTTTTTGGTAACCGCACGAACGGCCGACACACAATAATAAGCAGTGTCGGCACTCATTCCCCAGGCAAGCCCCGCAGCCTTAATATTCGGGCAGCTGATGTTAAGCTCTATCATGTCACAATCTGTCTTATCCAAAAGCTTTGCACCTTCCACATAAGACTCTATATCACTTCCGGCAAGGTTTGTGATTACAACAGGGCCAAGGCCAATCATTCCCGGAAGCAGATTTTCTATGTAATAAGGAATTCCCGGATTTTGAAGCCCGATAGAATTCATATTTCCGCCAGCAACCTCAAGACTGCGCTCTCCATGATTTCCCTCGCGAGGCTCAAGAGTAACTCCCTTGGAAACAATTCCGCCCCAGGCTGCTACATCGCTGACCCCGCGGAAATTCTGACCAAAGGCAAAGGTTCCGCCGCTGGCAATTGTAGGATTTTTAAAGTGAACACCTGCTATCTCCACACTCAAGTCAGGTTCTTCATTGGCTGCAAGGGGCTGGTGGCGAGGCGTTGGCGGATCAAAAATAACTTCGGTAGCGTCAAAGACAGGACCGTCCTTACAGCAGCGCTTAAGCCCCTTTGTTGTTTCAATCGTACAGCCAAGACAGGCCCCAAGACCACAAAGCATTCTGTGCTCCATGCTGATATAGCATTTGATTCCAAGCTCAGCTGCAAGCTTCTGAACATAAACTAGAGCCGGAGTCGGACCGCAGGCAAGTATCAGCTCGTAACCGGCGGACTGCACGGCTTCTTTTGTAAGGGCACAGGGCAGCATACCGCAACGCCCGCAGGAGCCGTCGTCTGTAGTAATTTCAAGCCGTTTTGCATAAACCCTTTCCAGCCCGTATGAGCCGGACTTAAAAGCCGCATAAAAATCATAAGAACCGTCAGGGAGACTGGATGCGAGATTCGCAACAGGTGCAACTCCAATTCCTCCCCCAACAATACAGATTTTTGCATGTCCCTTATTTTTTTCTGCAAGTTCCCGGCATTCTTCCAAAGGCCATGGAGTTCCAAGCGGCCCTATCACAGAAATATCATCCCAAAGAGTCATGTGGCAAAGTTCGCCGGTTCCACGACCTTTTTCAAGAATCATAAACTGAACAAGAACTTTCTTTTTCCCCTCGTTGCTGGTCCACTCTTCGGAATGATAAACACTGATGGGTCTGTTATAGTGAACAGCGGATTTAGCACTTCGGATAAGATAAAACTGGCCGGGCTTTGGCACTGCCTGATTCGGCCGTTCAAGCTCTATCGTTGTTTGTAAAAGATATACGTTAGGCTGGCCTTCAATTTTCTCCAGCCGCTCAACCTTTGTCTTTCCAAAAAAATGTAAGCCTTTTCCATTTTCATCGATTTCTGCTAAATCCATAACTGTTCACCTTCCTGTTTTAATCCAGATATTTATCCGCGAAAGAGGATGTTGTTCACAACTCCTTCCAGGTATTCCTCGCGGCCTGAACCTGGATCAGATGGCTTTTTCATTTCTGCGGCACGGCCAGCAAGCTCTTCTAAAGTTGTCTGCTTGTCGCGAATCTTCTTACCAATTCCGCTTTCAAAGCTTGAATACTTTTCTTTGATAAAGCCGTCAATTCTTCCGTCCTCAATAATTTCTGCAGCCTTAATAAGACCAAGAGCAAAAGTATCCATTCCCATGATGTAAGCGTGGAACATATCTTCGAAGGTATTTGAAGGACGACGATTCTTTGAGTCAAAGTTGAAGCCGCCTGTAAGACCACCGGCCTTGAGAACTTCGTACATGGCGAGAGTTGCGTCGTAAACATTCCAAGGGAAGTTATCTGTATCCCAGCCAAGAATTGGATTTCCCTGGTTAGCGTCTACAGAACCAAGCATTCCGTTTATGCGGCTGATGCAAAGCTCGTGCTGGAAGGTGTGATTTGCAAGTGAAGCATGGTTTGCTTCGATATTCAACTTAAAGTCTTTATCAAGGCCATACTGACGGAGGAAGCCGATTGCAGTTGCAGCATCAAAATCATACTGATGGCTCATTGGCTCCTTTGGCTTAGGTTCGATGTAAAAATCTCCCTTAAAGCCGATTGAACGGCCGTAATCAACAGCCATGTGCATGAGGGTTGCAATGTTTTCCTGTTCAAGCTTTACATCTGTATTCAAAAGAGTTTCATAACCTTCGCGGCCACCCCAGAATACATAACCGCGACCGCCAAGCTTTACAGTAATTTCAAGCGCTTTCTTTACCTGAGCAGCAGCAAAGCAGTAAACATCTGCGGAGTTTGTAGAGCCTGCACCGTTCATAAAGCGAGGGTTACCGAACATGTTTGCAGTTCCCCAGAGACACTTTATGTCAGTTCCCTTTGTTTTTTCGAGGATGTAGTCCGAGATTTCATCCAGGCGTTTGTTAGTTACATTGATGTCGTTTGGATCTTCCGGGACAAGGTCAACGTCATGCCAGCAGTAGTATTTGATTCCGAGCTTCTTCATAAACTCTATACCGGCATCAACCTTTGCCTTTGCGTGCTCCATAGTTCCCGGAGTCTGACCAAAAGACTTATCCGCAGTGCCTGAACCGAACATATCAACACCGTTTGCGCCAAGATTATGCCACCAGGCCATTGCAAATGGAAGATGTTCGCTCATCTTTTTGCCCATGATTGTCAATTCAGGATTGTAATACTTGAATGCCCATGGGTTTTTGCTATCTTTTCCTTCAAACTTAATTTGAGGGATGTTCTTAAAAAACTCGCTCATTTTGAGCCTCCTATTTTTTTATATTGTTAGTTTTGCCTAACTTATAACAGTTAGTATATACTAACATAATAAAAAAAGGAATAGCTCAAATCAATTTACTAAACTGAAATATTAATCGTTAAATCAGAAACCTATTCTTCTTATCTCTTCAACAAGATTTCTTCCGTAGACTTCACAGCCAAAGCAGTTCGGATGCAGATTGTCTAAGAAATATTCTGAAAGATGTGGAACCATTTTCATTCCGTCAACGATGCGGACATTTTTATACTGGCCGGCAATCTTTTTTACTTTTTCACAGAAAGCCATAAGAGTTGGAAGCCCTTCTACAGAGTCGCCTCTCCAGATTGGCGAAATACAAAGAATTGGAATATCCTTGCCATAGATTTCTATCAAAGTCTTGTAATATTCTTCAACCTTGGTCATATCTTTATCGCCATACTGATTTGTTCCGAGGGCAACAATAATCTTATCCGGATTATAATCTTCCATTTTCATCAGGGAACCTTTATCATAAATATAGCCGCCAATTCCCTGGTTGATGATGTCATAATTCAATAATCTGTTAGCAACACTAACATAAGTACATGATGATCTGAGCGGACCGTAGCCCTGAGTGATTGAATCTCCAAGCCACAAAACCTTTTCGCCTTTAACGGCAGGTTCAACCTTAGCATCTATCGAAAATTTTCTGATCAAAACTGTGGCATCGGCTGGAAGATAGATTACTACTTTTTTTTCACCTTCCGGGAGTTCCCATTGAATGGTGCCGGTATCCATAAGATCTTTCACATATTTAATTCCGGTTACAAGACCATCAACTGTAATTTCAAAGGAATCAGGCGACCCCTTCCATATGATTTTATATTCAAAAGAAAGCTTGCGGGCTTCTGTAGTAAACTCAAGTGTTTTTGAAGTTGATGCTGTACAGCGTTCATACCAGAAATCAAAGGCATTCTTGAAATATTCTATCTGCTTTTTTGAATACTGAAAGGCCTGGATATATCCATCTTCCATTTCTTCAAACTCGTAAGCACCAAAATAAATCTTTTTTAATTCTTCATTTGTCAAAATCATTTTTTTATTCTCCCGTATAACTCTTTTTAAATTATAGTTACCGGCGGAAGATTTGACAAGTTTTACTGATAGTTATTTCCTTTCACACTCCGCATACATCTATTCGATGCGGTCTGGCACTACTTCACCTGCCCAATCATCTATTAATAATTTCCATCTTGAAATCGCAGCAATCACCACCGGTTCCGAGAGTTTTAGTTCTTGTAAACTTTAAGCCAGGTAGATTTCCATATGTGTAAATATCATTGTCACAAAAAAGTTGTGTAAGCTCCGGACAGCCAAGTTCTGTAAGATATTTATTGTAAGGACATTGAGTAATATCCATGCGGAACTCACCTTTCGGGCAATTATAAAATATATTCTTAAAACCAGCAGTCTCACCAAACATTTTCCGACTCATTGAATCCCACATTTTCAAAAAGAACTTTTTAAAACCGGGAATTCTTGTCATTTTAGCAAGGCTGTTCCCAGTTTTCATAGATTTTTTTTTCATTGTATTCTTCATAATTTCAAAGGCTTTATCAGGAGCTTCTTCCTTAAGCGAAAGGTAAATTGCGGCAGAAGGAAAAATAAAGTTGTCTGTATGGGCCGCAATTCCTTTAGGAAGCTCTCCGTAGCTTGTGAAAAAAGTATCAAGTTTTTCCTTAGACTTTTGCCAGACTCTTGCACTCTTGTTACCAGGAATCTCTTTTTCGATTTCATTTTTCAGGAAGGTCTTACTTTCCAGTATTTTTTCTGCTTTTGTCATTTTTTATTTCCTCACACATTCTGCATAAAATAAATCTATACGTCCTGGAATTACTTTGCTTGCAGTAATTTTCCAGCCATTGTTTTCGATAAAGCTGGTAAACTCTTCTGCAGTCCACTGATGGGCAAAATGAATTCCAACAAGTTTTAAAATTTTTGTCCACAGGTTTTCTTTTTTTTCTGCTGAACGGTGAATGAAGGTTGGGCAGATAAGCAGGCCATCGTTCACCAGCACGCGGTCAATTTCCGCCAGAACCTTTTCCGGATTCGGCACTACATGAAGAGCATTTGCAATAATCACAACGTCAAAAAACTTGTCTTCATAATGCAGGTCGCTGGCATCAGCAATTTCAAAAACAACGTTAGAAGGAACTTTTCCTTTCTTTGCCTGCTCTATCATCTCCGGAGAGAAATCTGTTGCTGTAATTCTTTCTGCAGACCAGGCTACATGCTTTGCAATAAGGCCCGGTCCTGTTGCAAGCTCAAGAACCTTTTTACCCATCACAGCATCTGCAATGTGCTTGTACATATAATCATAAATATTTTTCTGCGACTTCATCGCCAGAGAATAAATCGGCGCAAATCTATCCCAAATTGTTTTACTCATTGTTATCTTCCTTTTTATTGACTTTGTATTTTTTCAACTTGTGATTTTATTTCCGCAATTCCTGCGAGAATGTCCGCTTTTTTCTTTGGTGTATAAAAGCGGATTTTTGGTTCTATTTTTAGAAGAAGAGGCAGAAGCGGCTTGAGTGCGTCGGGGTTTACAGCAACTTCCGGATATATTGCCAGAATGCTTGCCGTACTTTCCTTGTATGAGATTTCTGCCTGAGGACAGATTAGTCGGACAACTTCGAGGGCTGCATTTCTGATGTCAGAATCGCGGAGAACGGGGTCGCGGAATCGCAGACGACCGGGAAAATAGCGATATTCCATAAGCAATCCTTAGACCGTAGTTTCGCCAGACTGAACAACCGGAAGCACCGGCTTCATAGCATTTACGCTGAAGGCAATTGTCGAAGCGTTATGCAGGATTGCCGCCATAGAAGGCGAGATAATTCCGAGAAGCCCCAGCAGCATAAAGCTTGTATTTACCGCAACTATACCGCGGTTATTTGTATCGATTTTTTCGATTAGCCTTGTGCCAAGCAGGCGGGTTTTATAAAGACCGTCAAGTCCGTCTTCGCTAGACAAGATTATGTCTGCTGTTTCGCCAGTTATATCAGCACAGTCCCCCATGGCAATTCCTGTGTCGGCTGCGGCAAGAGCCGGAGCATCGTTTATTCCATCACCAATCATAATTACTTTATGGCCCAGGCGCTTTTGTTCTTCTATATATTTAAATTTATCTTCTGGTAAAGCACGCGAAATGTAGTGATCTATCTTTGTGATTTTTGCGGCATTACGGGCAGCCCCTTCGTCATCACCTGTAATCATTACGCAATTACGCACTCCGCTTTTATGAAGCTTTTTGATGATTGCAGGAGCATTTTTTCTAACCGGATCATTAATTGCAAAAATGCCAATCAATTCTTTTTCTTCTGCAAGATACAAAAGTGATTCGCCGTTTTCTATTGCTTCTTTCTGGATGTTCTCCAGCCCTGCCGGCTCTTTTACTTTTTCATCATCAAAAATAAAATGACGACTACCGATAGTTAGTTTCTTGCCATGCAGTTTTGTTGCAATTCCGTGAGCCACAATGTATTCAACCTTTGCATGCTCTTCCGGATGCAGAAGTCCGCGCTGGCTTGCCGCCTGAACAACCGCTGTCGCAATAGGATGAGCAAAGTGTTCTTCAAGACAGGCCGCAGTCGCAAGCACTTCATTTTCTTCCCGTCCGCCAAAAGTCATTATACGAGACAGTTGTGGTGTAGCCGCAGTCAGTGTACCTGTCTTATCAAAAACAACTGTATCTGCCAGAGAGGCTTCTTCCAGAAATTTGCCACCCTTTACGATTATTCCATTTTCTGCTGCTTCCTTCATTGCACTCAAGACTGCAATAGGAGAAGCCAGCTTCATCGCGCAGGAATAATCTACCATCAGAGTTGCCATCACCTTTGTCATATTTCCGGTTGCAAGAAAGACAGCCAGTGAAAGCAAAAAGTTATATTTCACAAGTGAATCCGCCAAATGCTCTGATCGAACCTGGGACGAAACCTTGAGTGATTGCGAATTATCTATCATCGTCAGAATATTCTGAACCTTTGTCTGACTTCCAGTTGCACGAACTTCAATAAAAAGCTCACCCTCCTGAACCACAGTTCCTGCAAAAACAGAAGCCCCTTCCCGCTTTTCAACCGCAAGAGGCTCCCCGGTAATTGACGCCTGATTTACAAGCCCTTCCCCACGGATAACTTCACCATCCACAGGAATTACACTTCCGGTACGTACCGCAACCAGGTCTCCTTTTTTTACAAAGGAAAGCGGCACAGATTTTTCTACCGTCTCGCCCTTTTCATTTTTAGTAACCAGCTGTACCTGGTCATTCTGAGAAAGCAGACGATTTGCAAGGTCAGAATAAGATTTCTTTTTTGTAAACTCTTCGATTGTATCTCCGATATTCAACAGAAAATTGATATTTGAAGCAGTCTTTGTATCCCCGGTAATAAGTGCCATGGAAATAGCTGCAGCATCAAGTACTTCAGATTTAAAGACATTACCTGTCGCAACCTGCTCAACGCCCTTTAAAATTCGTGGACCGAGCGACCAGACTCGTAAGGCAAGTCTTACTGGCAGCGGCAAAATCTGCTTGAAGTAATGCCAGGCTGTCATGCAGGCAAGATCAAAAAGAAGGCTTTCTTCTTCCTGTGGCTCTTCAACACACTCCAGCATTTCCTGATTTTTAAGATATTTGTCAGAAAGCGCCATAAAATAGGCACGTATATGTTTTTCAGATAATTGTTTTGTATCGTAATAAATGAGGAAGGAAGCAGTTGTGTAGTTCACAGAAACATCTGTCATTCCTTCCTGAACAGAAAGCAGACTGTGGGCAAGGGCAGCCTGTCGCTTAGAAATTTTTGATTTATCATAGCGGATACGAATCCGCCCTGGCAGAGAATGCTTTACTGTAAATTCCATAAATGCCCCGCCTATGCGTTAGCCTTTGCGTCCTGTTCGGCTTTTACATCCTCGGCATCTTCTTTAATTGTTTCAAAGTATTCTTTAGCATCGTCCTTGAGCTGAAGTCCGCCCGCTACAACCTTGGCACAACCCTTTTTGAAGGTATCTGTCTTAATAAAAGCGGCAGCTGCAAGACCTGCAACTACTCCCCATAAAAATTTCTTTCCACCATCTGTCATAATTTCCTCCTGAGTTTGCAGTCGGTATATTTTACATATTAGGCCGTACTAACTCTACAGTTTGTTTTAACTAACAATATCACTAAATAAAGTTATTTGCAACTAACAAATTGAGCGAAAAGTGTTAAAAGTTTAGCGGCTTTTGGTAGAGCCGGCAAAAACAGCAATGTAAAATCTTTTACAGTTAGTTTTATCTAACTTTATTTCCTTATGGAGGATTTTATGAAAGTCTCAAAAATTAATAAGTTTTTCCGAAGGGTCGGCGAAGCACAGATTAAACACCGAAAGCTTTGTCTGATTATACTTTTTGCAGTTACTCTTATATGTCTTTCTGGAATGCGTAACTTCCATTCAGAAAGCTCTAACAGCGACTGGATTGTAAATGGCAGCGAAATCAAAAAGAACTCTGACCATTTTAAGGAAGTTTTTGGTAACGACCAGTATGTTCTTGTACTGGTTCAGGCAGATGATGTTTTTGCACCCGATGTACTTAATATGATTGACCGTCTGGGAGAGCGGCTCGAAACAGAAGTTCCTTTTGCAGATAAGGTAACTTCCCTTACAACTGTTTCCATCCCGATTGGTGACGAAGAAGGCTTTGAAGTAAAAAGCCCTTTCAACGATGGAATCCCCACCGATGTCCGCGAACTGGCCGAAAAGAAAGCTTTTATTATGAGCCGAGAGTCTATCGTAAACAACCTTGTTTCCGACAACGCCAAAGAATGCTGGATTTCCTTAAAGCTTAATCCTTTCAAAAACGAAAGTGAGGATGTTTCAGCCGTAGGTCACGCCGCAGAAAAGGTTATTATGAGCGATGAGTTCAAAAGCGACCGCTGGACTCTCATGCCAATCGGAAGCGCCTACACCACTGCCGAAAAGGAAGATGTTCTCACAAAGGATTTTGCATCCAGAATCGCACTTGGCTTCCTCGTTATGCTGATTTGTCTTATCATTTTTGCACGTTCTCTTTCCGGTGTAATTGTTCCTTTCCTTGCAACTCTTTTTGGAATTGGTACAGTACTTGGTTTTACAGGTCTTATAAATGTTCCAGCCGATTCTGATATGATGACTCTCCCTGTTCTTTTGGGAATGGCCCTTTCAATCGGCTATGCCCTCCACTACATCAACGCATTTAAAATGCACTTCCGCCAGACTGGCAAAAGAAAGGAATCTGTAATTGAAGCAGTTGGAGAAACCGGATGGCCGATTTTATTCACTGTAATCACAACTGCGTTTTCCCTGCTTTCCTTCCTCTTTGCAAATATCCGTCCTATGATCTGGCTTGGTGCAGTTGCATCAACAGTTGTCATCATGGTTTATCTTTATGTAGTAATTTTGATTCCAATTTTCCTCAGCTTTGGAAAAGATAAAGAGCCAGCCCTTGCAGAAACAAAGGGCGCAACAAAGGCAGACCTGGCATTTGAAAACATCGGTAAAAAGATTGTAAAACGCAGTAAGCTCGTTACTATAATTTCTATGCTTGTGATTGTTCTCTGTATTCCAGGCCTTCTTAAAATGGAAGTAAACATGGACTACTTAAAGTTCATGGGAAATAAAGTTCCTTTTGTTCAGCGAATTGAAAAAATCCTTAAAACAAAACTCGGCAACATTTACAGCTATGACGTTATGATTGAGTTTGACGAAGAGGATGCTTTTAAAGATCCTGAAAACATGCTTGCCCTTGATAAACTTGAAGAGGATCTGGGAAAGCTTCAGATGACGAAAATCACAAACGGTAAGCCTCGTGTAAGAAGCATTACCCGCATGGTAAAGGAAATGTACCGCGTCCTCAATGGCGATGATCCGGCCTTCTATAAGATTCCGGAAGAACAGGATATGCTTACCCAGCTGCTTTTCTTCTATGAGATTTCCGACAGCGAAGCTCTCTTTGATGAGCTTTCCGAAAGCTATAATGCCGCATATGCCCACGTAGAAATTTCTGATTACAATGCAAACCTGATTGTTGAAGATATTACCGCCGCAGAAGCAGCCGCAAAAAAATACTTCCCGACCGCCCGTGTTGCAGTTGTAGGAACTATTGCAGAAAATGCGGCCATGAACGAAACAGTTGTAAAGAGCGAGCTTAAATCCTTTGGTGCTTCCTTCATCATGATTGCCATTCTTTTGATAATCGTATTTGCAAGCATCAGAACAGGCCTTATTGCAATGATTCCAAACCTTGCGCCGGTTCTTCTGATTGGTGCGATTATGGGTTATTTCCACATGGCTCTGGATGAACTTACAATGATGATTATGCCGATGATTCTTGGAATTGCGGTTGATGATACGATTCACTTTTCAAATCATATTAAAGCAAAGCTGGAAGCGGGCAGAAATTATGCTGACGCTATTACAGAAAGCTTCCGGGAAATCGGAAAAACAATGGGAACTACAACCTTCATTTTGTGTGCAATGTTCCTTATGTACTGCTTCAGCCCGATTACGGCAATGTTCAGAATCGGTCTTCTTTCGATGATAGGTTTAGGCTCCGCACTTATTGCAGACTACACTCTTACCCCTGCTTTGATTTATCTAACAAAGTCTTTGGGAAAGAAACTTGATTAGCAAGCGTAAACCCGTCATTGCGAGCGCAGCGAAGCAATCCATATTATAGATTGCCACACACTTCGTGCTCGCAATGACGGCTACTACTTCTTGTTATTCTAAACTAACAATGTTATGATAGTCTTATCCTATGAGTATAAATAAAAATGTAGTCGTCCAGGGTAAGGCTATCAAACTTGAGCTTGATGGAAACGGTTCTCTCTCAAACTCCTTTGGTAAACTGAATTTGGAAAAAACAAAAAATCGCGAAAATATAACTTATCACAGCTGGAACCTTCAGGTTGAAGAAACAACCTATGCTCAGGAAAAAGACAACGGTGGTCGTGACGAAGTTCTGATTATGTTCAATCTGAGTCAGGACATCAGCTGGTCTTATAATTTTAATACAGGCAGCGAAGATGTCCACATGTCAAAGGGCGAAGTCTGCGTTTTCAGAAACAATAATTATTCAACTGAAATGAATTACGAAGCCGGTGCAAACTTTGTTTTCAAAAATCTTCAGATGCCAACTCCTTACTTTCAGGAACTGCTTTCAAAATACTTTACAGATCAGAGCATCACAAAACTGAAAGAGCACTTTCTATCCCACGTAACAAAAACAACAATAACTCCCGAGATGTACCGCGTTCTTTCTGAAATAGACACCGCTGACCGCTTCAAAGAATACGAAGGCGTTTACACAGAAGGCAAAATGATTGAACTCACAGCCTTGGTTCTTTACGGAATTGCCTATCACAAAACAGATGAAATTAAACGCCTTCCCCAGCCAAGCAAAGATGATGTTGAACGCATAGAAGTCCTGCGAGAAAGAATCCAGCGGAACCCAGCACTTGAATACGACGCCCAGACCGTTGCAGACCAGCTTGGAATGAGCATCAGTAAATTAAACAGAGTTTTCCGCACAATGTACGCCACTTCCCTGCACTCCTACGTTCAGGACAAACGCCTCGAATACGCCGCCCGCCTCCTGCAGGAAAATGACATCCCGATTTCCCAGGCAGCCCAGTTGTCAGGCTACACTAACATGAGCCACTTTTCAAAATCCTTTGTGAAAAAGTTTGGTGTGCTGCCTAAAGATTATTAGGCAATAATTTATGCTAAGATTTAAATAAATAAGAAAAAAGTTTTTCGAACATAAGCTCCAGCGTTTCATCAAGAACGTCCTGTCTAAGCGCGTCCTTTTGAGAAACTGCCAGAGCCATTATGCGGATATAATTCAAAAAAATCCTTGGGTCTGCATCTGACTTTAAACCTTCAAAAATAGAAAGCAAATAGGCCGGAACATCGGAATCCAGATCAGATTGAATCATTCCTTTTTTCTTCATTGCCGGATATAACTTCTGAACATCGTCTTCATTCAGATACTGATAGATGCTATCCTGACTGTAGATTATCATTCTTATAAGAGCTTTTGATTCTTCTACAGTCAGTTTTGGTCTGCCATTCAGTTTTTCTTTAATCAGCTGCAGGGCCTTATTTCGTTCGTAAGCAATAAGGTCCACAACAAAGTCTTCTTTTGAGGTATAAAAATTGTAAAAAGTACTTTTTCCAATTCCTGCAAAATCAGTGATTTTTTCTACGGAAGTATGAGTAAGCCCATTTTGTTTGATGAGACTTAGTCCTGCTTCAAACATTTTTTTCTGAATATCTTTTTTCTCTTCTTCCGTAAAAACTCTTACTGGCATAATATTTCCTTATAAACTCCGCGTTAGTGGACGCACAGGAGATGCGGTATCGCACCTCTTAATTTTCCAAAAGCTTCCAGTTTCCTGCTTTAGTCTGCTCACTCCAAAGTTTAGCATATAAGCCCTTTTTATTCAGCAGTTCAGCATGCTTTCCGCTTTCTTCAATTCTTCCATCATTGATAACATAAATATTGTCGGCATTACAGATAGAACGCAACCTGTGGGCAACAATGATTACAGTTTTTCCCTTTACCAGATTTGAAATTGCACGCTGAATCAAAACTTCATTTTCAGGATCCAGCGAAGCAGTTGCTTCATCCAAAAGAATAATCGGGGCATCCTTCAAAAGAGCACGGGCAATTGAGATTCTCTGCTTTTCTCCCCCAGAAAGTGTTGAACCGCCTTCACCAACTATTGTGTTGTATTGCTCCGGAAGAGACATTATAAAGTCATGGCAGGCTGCTTTTTTTGCCGCTTCATAAACCTCTTCTTTTGTAGCAGTCTCATTTCCCATTCTGATATTTGCTTCAATCGTATCATGAAAAAGATAAACATCCTGAAAAACCATGGCAATATTTTCAAGAACCTGGTCGCTTGTCATAGCAGTTACAGGAAGGCCACCAATTTTCACATCACCCTTATTCACATCCCAGAAGCGTGCAATCAGTCTTGTTATTGTAGACTTACCGCTTCCAGAAGGACCAACCAAAGCAGTAATTGCTTTTGACGGGAATTTTAAGGATACATCATGAAGCACTTCTTTTTTGCTGTAAGAAAAACTCACGTTTTCCATTTCGATGTCTGTACCCTGTGCAGACAGCTCATCACCCGTTGCAGTCAGAGCCTTTTCTTCAAACAACTTTGTAATTCTGTCTCCTGATTTTTTACAGCGTGCAAAATCAACAAGATAAATAAAGAAAATCACAATCGGCTCATACATACTCACCGACATAATTAAAAAGGCAATATAGAAAAAAGGATTAAGCTTCAAAGATATTGTTAAGAAACCTCCAAACAAAATTGTAAAAACAATTCCAAGATTAAGCACAGCCCTTCCTGCAATGCTGAGTGGAGCCGCTGTTTTTGTTTCAATTTCGATTGCATATTTTTTCTGATTATTAAGCGTTTCTTTTAAAGTTGAAAATCTTTCTCCGGCAAGATTAAAGGCCTTTAAGGTTTTGATTCCACCGACATACTCAAGAATTCCGGAGGCCGCCTTTTGATTTGACTTCATAAGATTATCATTTGTAACGTTGAATTTTTTGTAACTCAAAAAAGCAAATGGCAAAGCAAATGGAATTGTAATAAACAAAGCAAGTGCCATTCTGTAATCAAAAATTGCCATCATAATTACAGACATCAAAACTCTTACAAAAGTAATCGCAAACTGTGGAAAGGCTTTATCAGACAACTGCTCTACAGTATCATAGTCTCTCAAAAAGACTGTAGAAATATCACCGGCATCTCTTGAATCAAAAAATCCCATAGGAAGTTTTCTCAAGTGCTCTCCCAGCTTCAGTCTTGAATTACGCATAGTTTTTACCATTCCGGTACAGCTGTAAATATATGATTTCTGCCTGATTAAAAAATATGCAATAGCCTGAGCAAGTAAAACTCCCGTCAGAATCCAGGCTTTCTTTTCGGGCACAGAAGCTGTAAGGCCCATTACAGGCTGCATAAAAATATAAATTGCAAGAATTACAAGCCCATACGGAAGCGTCATTACAAAGCTATCAAAGAGCATCCAAAGCAGAAATTTGTTATATCTTTTTCCTTCACCAAAAGTAAGAAGTTGGTACCAGTTTTTTATTTTTGACATTTTTATCCTCCTTTTAAATTGACCAGCTGTCGCGTCGCTCATTCGCAGCAACCATATCTTTATAAATCTGACACTTTTCCAGCAGTTCAGAATGTTTTCCCTGAGCGGCAAGCTGTCCCTTATGAATCACCAAAATGTTATCTGCATTTTCAATTGTCTTAAGTCGATGAGCAATTATGAAGACTGTTTTGTTTTTTGCGAGTTTTGCAAAGGCAGCCTGAATTTTTGTTTCGTTTTCTGCATCTGCATAAGCAGTCGCTTCATCAAGAACTATGATTGGAGAATCTTTTAAAAAGAGACGTGCAATTGCAATTCTCTGTTTTTCTCCACCGGAAAGATATACATTATTTTCTCCAACAACAGAATCATAAGCATCCGGCAGATTTTCAATTACCTCGTGAATACCAGCCGCCTTTGCAGCCATCACCACAGCATCCTTTGTCGCCTTTTGATTTCCCATCCGGATATTATTTTCAATCGTGTCATTAAACAAAAAGGAATCCTGAAAAACATAAGAAATCAGGTTCATCAGATTTTTTTGACTTATATTTTTTATATTGATTCCGCCAATTTTTATGGCACCTTCATTTACATCATAGAATCTCAAAAGCAGTTCCATTAAAGTTGATTTTCCACCGCCTGAATGGCCGACTATTGCATTTATGCTTCCGGGCTGGGCTTTGAATGAAACTTTTTCTACTGCATTCGTTTTTCCGGTATATGAAAAAGTTACGTTCTCAAACTCAACATCATAAGCGGCCGGCGATTTATTTTCATCGCAAGTAAGTTCTTTCTGGTACAAAATATTATCAATTCTTGCAACAGCTTCTTTAATTCTGTTTGTGCCAACTGCCATATTCATCATATTTTCCAGAGGCTCTTTTAAGCCCTGCCCTATAAACAAAAACAGGATTACGATAAGCAGGGCCTCGCTGTAGCTGGCTGCACCTTTTAACATATAAATACAGGGAGGTAAAAGAAACAAAGTCTGCGCTCCAAAGAAAACATAATACAAGGAAATCGGAAGAGCATTTGCATGAGCGGTTTCATCTACAACATCAACAAATTCGTTTATGTCATTTTCGTATCTTTTAAAGCCTTTTAAGCTCCTGTTAAAAACTTTTATTACCGGCATTCCGTGTACATATTCGACAATCGTGCTTGTCATTTTTTCCATAGCCTGTGACATTTTCTTCTGGAGCAAAGCCTTATCTTTTTGTGTCAAACACATTCCCAAAAGAAAAATTGAAATTATGATTGGAAGAAGAATTATAAGGGAAAGCTTCCAATTCACTGTAAAAAGATAAATTATAATAAAAAGTGGAGTTGCAATTCCGGCTACAAGCTCCGAAAAACTGTGTGCAACAAATTCTTCGATAGATTCTACATCATCGGCCATTATCTTTTTGATTGAGCCCTGAGTTACAGAATCAAAAAAGCCCGCAGATATTCTGGACATTTTTTCCATGAGGGCAATTCTGATTTCGTACAGCAAATCATAGGCAGCCACATGTGAAATTGACGAAGAAATAAAGGCACAAAGCGCATAAAGAATAATTCCGGCAAGGCTGAAAAGTGAATATTTGATAATCAGCAATTTATCTATTTCTGCAGGATTTGAATAATTTTGAAGGACACATTTTATTACCAGATAAATTGAAAAATAAAAAAT
Source organism: uncultured Treponema sp. (assembly GCA_947166355.1). Lineage (GTDB taxonomy): Bacteria > Spirochaetota > Spirochaetia > Treponematales > Treponemataceae > Treponema_D. The sequence goes on along the minus strand of CAMVDX010000008.1, from coordinate 60,572 downwards.
AATTCTTGAAAAAGAAGAAAGCACAGAAAAGAAGCTTGCTGCGACAAGTTTCCCCTTCTTTTTCCCGGCCAGCTCAAATAACCTGGCAAGACCTTGTTTTTGTTTAGATTTCATTTAGATACACCTCATTTAGTAATCTTATTTTTACGACCCTTTTTAAACTTTTGGTCGCATAATAAACATAAGTTAGCATTAACTAACATTTTTTGTCAATATGTGGATTTTTCGTGCTCGCAATGACGGCTACTATTTCTTGATAGTCTAGACTAACAATGTTATGATAGTCTTATCCTATAAGTATAAATAAAAATGTAGTCGTTCAGGGTAAGGCTATCTTCGTGAAAAAATCCAGCGGAACGCCGCCCGCCTCCTGCAGGAAAACGACCTGCCAATCTCAGAAGCAGCCCAATTGTCAGGCTACACTAACATGAGCCACTTTTCAAAATCTTTTGTGAAAAAGTTTGGAGTGCTGCCTAAAGATTATTAAAACCACCCCCTTTTGAAAGTAAAAAAAATTTCAAAAAGAAGAATGTTTTTTTAACTTTCAAAAAATTGTTTTATTTTTTACTCCGCCTATAATGTAACCATAAAGTTTTGAGAAGCCTGTAACACACAGACTTCCATAGGAGTAAAGTAATGAATCTTGCACATCTTTTTGAAGCAGCAATGCTGGTTTGTTTTGGTTTTTCCTGGCCTTTGAATGTTATTAAGGCATATAAAGCAGGAACCGCAAAAGGAACCAGTCTTCCTTTTATTATTCTGATTATTACAGGCTACCTTGCCGGTATCTCTGCAAAAATCATTAATGGTCAGTTCAATTATGTACTGGTCGTTTATTTTTTGAATCTGGCAATTGTAATGTCAAACGTCTTTGTTTACATCAGAAACAAAGCGCTGGATAAAAAGGTTGAGGCTAAAAAAAGTCTCAGAATCACAGCAAACGATATTAAGAATGTTGTAGAAAAGGAGGATATTATGATGAACTACACATATTCTTTGGATGAATTAATTCATAAGCCTGCAGCTGCTAATGAAAAGAAAAATGCGGTTATCCTTATGGGTAGTTGTTTAGATACAGAAATTCCTGTAAGCAACCTTGCTAAGGAATTCAGCTTCAACTTCGACATTTACAACAAGAGTGCTGTAAATCTTTCTGTAGCAAATGCAGGCGACTACTTTAATAAGAACCTTGCCACACTTGCACCAGAAGGTATTCTTCTCCATCTCGGAGAAAAAGATCTTCAGCTTTTCAAATCTGATTCTTCAGCTTTTGACAGAGGTTATCTGCAGCTTATTGAAAGCATTAAGGCTGTAAACAAAAACTGCCGTATTGCACTGATTTCTATTGAAAATCCTGGAAAAGATAAATCTGTAAATCTTATGAATGCCCACATCAAGGCAATTGCAGATGCAGAAAAAACAAGCTTTGTGAATCTTGAAAATGCAAGACTCTGGAATCCGGAAGCAACAAAAACTTCATCAGCCTTTGCTTACAACATGGGCTTAAAAATCAGAAAGCCTTTGAGTGATGTAGCAGAAATCCTTTACAGCTGGGCCTTCCATAATCTTAAGAGCAATACAACCGAAACACTGGTTGGCTAATACCTCCAGGACTACCCTTCTTACAGGGTAGTCCTTTTTTTTTTAAAAGCTGAACTTTGCATTCAGACAGATACTGCTTAAATCTTTATAAGCTCCGTACTTTCCGTCACGGTCTGGTCCCGGAATAAAGATGAAGGCTTTTAAGCCGACATTAATCTGATCAGAAAGACTGTATTCTACTGATGGTGAAAGCATACTGTCAAAATCATTAAAGCCTAAAAGACCTGAGAAACTAAGTTCAAGAGTTTCGTTGACAAGTGATTTGGAAACACTCAGGGTTGCCCCATGCTGATAAGCATCTTTTCGATCCAGTGTATTGAGTTCTCCAAAAACTACATCACAATAATACTGCGCCGTAAGAGTCCAGCCGCTTGGCATCCAGTCTATACCTGCAAGGGCAGAAAGCTGATTGCGCTTTTCTGAGGTTTTGATTTCTGCGGGGCTTGTTCCGTTCGCAGCTGCCTTTGTTGCTTCTGTAATTTTTTCTTCCATTATTTTTTCAGCTTTTTTTTGGAAATGACGCTGCGGAAAAAAGGCTCCTTCAAGACGAATTACTGTCTCGCCTATTGGAAGTGCAGCATCTACACCAACCATTGCCATGCGTTCATATTTACCGCTTACAAAAAGCCCGTTCGGCATTGCAGTAGCCGGATTTCCCGGAACAGCAGGCGCTCCATAACTGATTGAATAATCTAAGAATGGAGTATCATCCCAGCCATAAAAACCGTAAAGCGAAAGATCGAAGGCAGAAAGATATCCTGAGACTCTTAATCCGAATTCGCTGTTCCAGACACCAAACCCTGGTTTTTCAAGAGTTCCAATTGTTACAGGAAGAGACAGACTTGTATTCATTGCAGGAATCGGAAAGTCTACACTTGCCGGTACAATGAACTTTCGTAAAGAGTTTCCCTGATCAAGAGGGAGTGCAGCCGGTGTAAAAAATGGAATCCAGTAAGCATCTGCTGTAAACTGATTTCCACTAAGCGAAAGACGAACAGCATCCACTGCGAGCTTTGAATCATCTCCTGTCATTGCAGCAAGGCTGCTCATATCGGACGGGCACAAAACATTTGTGATGTCGATTCCGTCGGCCTTACCCCACGCTGCTTTCTGGCGGCCAATTCGGACTCCCCAGAAAGATTCGGTATAATCTGCCCAGAGTTCTCCAAGCGAAAGGTCAAAACCTTTGCCAAGATTTCCGCTGCCTTCGGTACCATTTAGAGCTCCGGTTGCATCGTAAGAAAAAGTTGCTTCAGCATAAGCTGAGCTGTTTCCATAATAAGCGTCCAGCTTGCCGGTAAAGTTAGTTGTACCTAATGTAAAACGACCGGCATTCTTGTCGCTGTCTGTCCAGGGAGCTCCGATGCCCCAGAGAGTTTCGATGTCTCCTGAGAACTCGACTCCGCCTTCGGCTGTGAGCAGGCTGGTGGCGAGAACTCCGAGCATTGTTATTATTATTAGTTTTTTCATAAAGGCCTCTTTTTTTAGCATTTAGCTATTAGCTTTTAGAACTTAGCCTATACATTGCTAATAGCTAGTTGCTAATGGCTAATAGCTAGTTGCTAATGGCTAATAGCTAGTCTATCTGATTCTTCCCTTCTCAAGCGCAGCTACAGTAAACAAGGAATCATCAATATCACCTTCGTCGTACTGAATGTTTTTGCTTTCGATGAGCGACCAGGTGCCGGACTGAACATTTTCCATCTTCATTTTTTGAGCAGTTGTAAAGCCCTTGATTGTTGTAAAGTCTGTGCAGGTGAGAACGCGGTGAAGTGTGTCCTGACGGTCGTAGAACTCACATTTACGGAGAATGTAATCTGCCTTACCAATATAGCTGATAAAACGCGGATCTTTTTCTGTGTGAGCCTTGCTGATGCATTCAACCTTGTAGCAGGCAACACCATCTACGCTCTCTTCACCAAGAAGATTGTAGTCATACTTGTTGAGGCTACGGTCTCCCATATCCTGATAGGTGAAATCTGTTCCCATAAAGCTGCCTTCGCTTTCACTTCCGCTGCTTGCGATTCGGCGGGTCTTTTTCATTGCAGGCATGTAAAGCCAGTTGTCAGAATCCTTATCTTCTTCTTCATAATCAAAAGTAAGATAGCCGGTTCCAGCAACATCCTTTGGTGTAGTAAAAACGATTACGCTTTTTTCTACATCGCCATAATCCTTACTCTTCATAATTACTTCGCGGATTCGGTCTGAACCTTTCTTTGAATGAATTGTAAGAGTAGCAGTTGAAGAGGAAGTTTTAGGCTCCGCAACTTCATCTGCTTTTTTCATAATGTCATAGCCGGTCTGCGCGAAGAGGGCTCCGGCGAGTAAAATTGTAGAAAATGTTGTGATAAGTTTTTTCATAATATATCTCCTTTTTTTAGGGAATAGGGTATAGGGATCAGGGAATAGTATGGGGGAAGTCTCCCCCTCGCTCCAGCCCGCTTTGCGGTCTTACGCTACCCCCTCTGCGGAGCTCAAACGCCGCCCCGCAACGCCCGGCTACTATCCCCTATTTACTATCCTCTATTCCCTCTCTTTACCAAACGGTTTAGTTATAAACAACAACACCGGTGTCAATGTGTAGTCAGCAATCAATGCGCTGCCAAGTCCTACAATCGAAAGCCAGCCAATGTTTACGAGAACTGTCATTGTGCTTGTAAGGAAGATTCCGAACATTGCACAGAGGATGACTGTTGTCATAATCATTGTTTTTCCGATTTCACGGTATGAGTTTAAGACTGCCGAACGGTAGTTTCCTGTAAGCTCGAAGTGGTATTTGATATGATTTGTAAAGTGGATTGTGTCATCAACCGCAATACCAAGAATCATAGGCATAATCATTGCAGTAATCATATCCAGGTTTACAGCGGCATAACCCATGATTCCTCCTATGATTGCGATTGGAGCTACGTTTGGAATCATTGCGATAAATCCTGTGCGGAATGAAGTGAAAGCAAGAATCAAGAGAAGCAGAATTACCAGCAGAGAAGTTCCGATTGACCGGATAGAGCCGCGAACCAGTTTTCCGTTCATCTGGGCATACTGAACAACCTCACCTACTACACCGGCATTCGATGCGTCAGGGAAAAGCTCTTTACACCATTTTTTTACGTCTTCAAGATTGCGTACAATTTCCTCTCCATCATAACCATTAAGTTCGATATGAAGGTAACCGGCCTTAAAATCTTCGCTGACATAATCATACAAATCTGAACCGCCGGAAATCTCATAAAGGAACATTTCCTGACTCACAAGGTCCTGGTCATCTGGAATTACATAAGCAGCGGGATCGTCACCATTCAATGTGCGGTTCATCTCCTTAACAACCTTTGTTACAGAAGAAACACGAGGCTTTCCGTTTGAAACTTTTGTAGAACTAAGAGTTCCGATGCGAGCTGCCATTTCATCCATATTCTTAAGAACCTGAGGATTTTTAAGGGCATCTTCTTCCTGATATTCAACAAGAACTTCATAGCTGTACTGGCTTCCAAGCTGACTGCGGGTAATTTCCATAAGACGGTGAATGTAAGGTGTTCGTTCGCCCATCATATCAGCATAGTTCATGTTTACCTTGATTTTGAAAAGACCAGGAATAACTGCAAGAATTACTGCTGTGCCCACAACAACTGTAATCCACTTTTTATTGAGAATTGATTTTCCCATTGCTTCAACGCGGAGATCAGAGTTTGTTGAGCCTTCATTCTTTACAAAGTCAGGATCCGGCTCCTGATCTTTTCCAAAGCTGTAAAGACATGGAAGCAGGATCATTTCAAAAATGAAAACTGCAAGAACGGCGGCGGCAGTAATACCACCGACCCAGCGCATTGGTCTGATGTTTGCAGAAAGGAAGGAAAGCATTCCGGCCATAGTTGTAACTACAGTAAAGAACAAAGCCCATCCGGAATCTCTAATTCCCATAACAATTGATTCCTTGCGCTGGCCTGTTTTTCTGAAGTGCATCTTAAAGCTGTTGATATAGTGAACTGCATAGCCTACAGCAAGTGCCATAGAAAGCAGAACTGTTACAAGAATCATTGTGTTATTACCTTTGATATTAAGCCAGGCAGAAGCACCAAGAGTTGTACAAAGGGCTCCGAGTGTTGCAATTGAAGGAACCACAACACCACGCAAAGAGCGAATAAATACAATCAGGAAAATCAGCATTACGATAAAGCCTAAGGCAATTCGGCTAACGCACTGCCATACAATTGCCTTTTCCTCTTCGTATTCTGTGTAAGAAAGACCTGCCGGACGGATTTCCCATTTGTCTGATTTATATTTTGGGTCATTAAAGATTGCCATGGCAGGTGGAGCAATTTTTGCCATAGCCTGATCAAGATTTTCTGAATACTGTTCAAGATTTACGATAAGCCAGGTTTCTGTGCAGTCATCGCTTACAAGGTTGTTTACGATGGATTCGCGGCTCATAATAAAAGCCTTCTTTTCAGCCAGCTCTGCCGGGTCAGAAGGAACTCCATCTTCAAAAGGGCTTGTTACTTCAAAGCCGTCTTCTGTTCCAATTGGAAGCGAAAGCTCCATCAAAGAAGTGATACTTCCTGCATAAGGAACATTATTCAAAAGGTCATCACCAAGCTCATCTATCATCTGCAAAACTTCAGGATCAAAAACATCCTTAGCTTTTATGTGAGCCAGAAGACTGTCGGTTGAACCAAAAATACTTTCAAAGTGGTCCTGATTTACTTTTGTTGTTTCCCAGTCGTCAAACCAGTCCTCTTCGCCGTTGTCGAGTTTAAGACGCGGAAGGCCCAGACTGCAAACAACAGTTACAATTAATAAACCGATAAGGAAGCCCCATCGATGCTTTACTTCAAAACGACCGAACTTTTCAAACCAGTCGTTTATTTTTTTAACCTGCATAAAATCTCCTTTATTTTGTTAGTAAATGCTAACCTTTTTGATAACACTGTTATCGTTAACAGATAATAATGATAACAGTGTTATCATGTCAATAGAATTTCTGCATTTTTGATAACATTGTTATCACATTTTCTTGACAAATCTCATTATTTCATTCTAAAATTGGGGCATTGCGAGCGTAACGAAGCAATCTACTTAAAAAAATGGATTGCTTCGTCGTTTCAGTCCTCGCAATGACGTAAAATATGAGCGATGCATCCGCAGAAACAAAAAAGAAAATCCTCGATAGCGCAATGGCAGAATTCCTGGAAAAAGGTTTTATGAATGCCTCACTGCGCACAATTGCATCAAACGCAGGTCTCACTACTGGTGCAATGTACCGCCATTTTAAAGATAAGGACGCTCTTTTCTGTGCCCTTGTAGATGAGGCTATTGCATTTACAACTAAAACAGTAATGATGGCTGATTCTTCTCATCACATGGATTTAGACAACCTTGTTTCTCAGGAACATTTTGAAGAAGAAAACAGACAAACAAATGGTCTTTTAAATTATATTTTTGATAATTTCGATGCTTTTACCCTGCTGCTTACAAAGGCGGCCGGAAGCACACATGAACATTTTCAGGAAGAAATCTGCGAACTCTACACAAAAAACTGCGAACAAACCTTCAACTGGATGTACAAAAATCAGATTTCCACAAAAAAAATCGACAAGATGACGGTTCACTTTATTGCATCAACTGTCATAAATGCCTTCGTAGAAATAATCACCCATAAAATGACAAAGAAGGCTGCATTTCAATATATTGAAAATATCGAAGAATTTACCCGCTACGGAATGATGCACATGATGGGCATTCCGTGCGAGCATGGTGAATAATTATCCCAGAGCAACATCCAGAATCATCATCAAAGCAAACCCCAGCATGAAGGCGATTGTTCCCCAGTCAGAATGCTCGCCCTCTGACATTTCCGGCACAAGCTCTTCTACTACAACATAAATCATAGCGCCGGCCGCAAAGCTCAAAAAATATGGAAGCACCGGAATAACAAGACTTGCAAGCAAGATTGTCAAAAAGCCGGCTACAGGCTCAACAACTCCAGACAGAACTCCGTACCAGCAGGCTTTTCCTTTAGACAATCCCCGCGAATGAAGCGGCATTGAAATAATCGCACCCTCAGGAAAGTTTTGAATTGCAATTCCCAGGGCAAGACTGAGAGCCCCAGCCTCCGTAATCTGTGCAGAACCAGAAGCCCAGCCAGCATACAAAATACCAACGGCCATTCCCTCAGGAATATTATGAAGTGTAACTGCCAGTACCATCATCGTAGTTTTCTGCAATTTTGATTTCACACCTTCCTGAGTTTCATCAAGATGCATATGAGGAACGGTTTTATCCAGAATTAAAAGAAAAATCATTCCAAGGCAAAAGCCCACTGCAGCCGGAATAAAAGCCAGTCTGCCGCGGTCACTGGACATTTCCATAGACGGAATGAGAAGACTCCACACCGAAGCGGCCACCATAACACCGGCCGCAAAACCCGAAAGAATTTTTTGAATACGAGCATCCAGTTCTTTCTTCATAAAGAAAACCAGAGCCGAGCCAAGAGCAGTTCCAAGAAATGGAATCAAAAGTCCTTTTGCAATTATGTAAGTCATAACTAATATTATAACACCTTAAATCTTTTTCTGCATCCAAAGAAGGTCATAATAGCGATCAAATTTTTTTCCCACATCCTTCAGCTGCCCTGCCATAACATAGCCCTCTCTAAGATGAAACTTATAACTGTCTTTTGTAAGATATTCATCCTCACGCTCACAGTATGCCACGCCCGCAAGAAGATTCTCAATTCCCTTTTTTTTGAGACGCTCTTCCAGCTTCTTATAAAGCAGCGAGCCCACTCCCATTCTGCGGCAATTCTTATCTACATAAATCGAAGTTGCAACTGTCCAGTCATAAGCCTCGCGCTTACTGTAAGCACTTGCATAAACATAGCCCACAACCACGCCGTCCTTTTCGCAAACGAGGTAAGGATATTTTTCTTTAATATTTTTGATGCGCTCTCTAAACTCGTCCACAGTCGGAACCTCATATTCAAAAGAAACCGCAGTTTCTGTTATATAAGGAGCATAAATCTCAACCAGGCGCTCAGCATCGTCGAGAGTCGCTTCACGGATTTTTAATTGTGCATTATTCATACACATATTTTAATGAATTATTTTTTGAGGGGGAAGTCTCCCCCTGTCTTCAGCCCGCTTCGCGGTCTTTCGCCACCCCTTCTCCTAGGGTTGCACCCTAAAACCCGCTCTAAGAATTCCCTTGACATTATAATATAACAATGTTAGTTTAACATTGTTATATTATACAGGAGCAAAAAATGAGAAATCCTAATCCAGATCTTGTAAATCAAATTAAGGAAGCCGCACTCAAACTGCTTATGGAAAAGAATCCCGAACAGATTGGAATGCGCGATATTGCAAAAGAATGCAAAATCACAGCAACAAATATCTATCATTATTTCAAAGATAAAGACAGATTGTTTCAGGCAATTTCTCTGGACTGTCTGAATCAGCTTAATGAAAGAATCAAAGAAAATGCTGCCCGCGGAAAATCAATAAAAGCCCAGATAAAAAATGCTGTAATTGCTTACCGTAACTGGTGTTTTGAAAATCCAAGAAGATGTCTCCTTGTTATGCAGGGAATCAAATCCGCAGACAATATAACTCCTGAGCAGATGGAAGAATTTTATGTCTGCAACAGAACTGGCGAAAAGCTGCTGCGTGAAGCCATCAAACAGGGACTCGCAAAATCTTCAAATCCCAGGTTTGATGTAAGCCTTTTGGTTTCCGGACTCTGGGGCTGCATCGAATCAGTCTTGTTAAAAAAATGCGAAGTTGAATTCTGGGATAACGGAGATGCCTACACAGACCGCTTTATTAAAATGTGGTGTAATTCAATTTTTCTGGAGGAAAGTAAATGAAAATTCTTATACTAAACGGAAGTCCAAGAAAAAAAGGAAATGTTTCCAGAGTACTCAAAACCGAAAGTGACAGACTCCTTAAGAAAAATCCATCTGCTCAAATAATCTGGGAAAATGTTAGTGACCTGAACTTTGCCTTCTGCCATGGCTGCATGGCCTGCCGTTCAAAAGGCAGCTGCATATTACCACAAGATGACGCTCACAAAATTGAAGAAGAAATCAAAGAATGTGACATGCTTTTGGTTGGAACTCCGGTTTACTGGGGAAATATGAACGGAAAATTAAAATGCCTTTTTGACCGCCTTGTCGCCGGCATGATGGGAGAATCAAAAAGAGGAATTCCCCTCCCCCTTCATAAGGGAAAGAAAGCAATAATTATAACCAGCTGTACAACTCCATTTCCTTTCAACTATATCTGCGGTCAATCAGGAGGAGCAGTTCGTGCGGTAAGAGAAGTTTTAAAATCTTCGGGCTTCAAAGTAATCAGAAAAATAAATCTTTCAAATACAAAAAACAGATAAAATCTAAAGATATGTGTTATACTATTTGTAACATGACCCAGATTCAAAAAATCCTTTTCAAATATCAGGACAAGAAATACGCCGATTTTTCTGCAAAGCTCGTACCTACCCTGCCGCGAGAAGCTTTTATCGGCGTTCGCTCTCCTTCTTACAAAAATATTATCCGCGATATTAAAGAGCTGCCGCCGGCCGAACTCGAGTCTTTTCTCACCGACCTGCCACACAAATATCACGAAGAAAACTGCCTTCAGATTGCACTGATAAATAAAATCAGAAATTATGACGAATGCCTGACCGCACTCGAAACTTTTCTTCCATACATCAACAGCTGGGCCGTAAGCGACGGACTGAATCCGCCCACCCTCAAAAAGAACCGCCAGCTCCTTCTACCAAAGCTCCAGCTCTGGATCCGTTCCGAAAAGCCTTTTACCCAGCGCGTTGGCATGCTGCTTTTGATGAAGTATTTTCTTGATGATGATTTTATCCCGGAATATCTGGAACTGCCGGCCCAAATCCGCAGCGAAGAATATTACGTAAACATGATGACCGCCTGGCTTTTTGCAGAAGCACTAGTAAAACAGTGGGATTCTGCAATCCCATTTATTCAGAATAAAAAGCTTGATGACTGGACTCACAACAAGGCAATTCAAAAAGCCTGCGAAAGCTTTCGCGTAAGCCCCGAGCACAAAGAATATTTACGAACGCTCAGAATAAGCTAAAACAAGACTTCTATCACTGACGTCTATCCTCACTTATAGTCTACCGCCTTGTAAACACTTTTTAATCTCTTTATAATAACATACCTGTTAAATAGGCAGATTTTTAAAAAGGATTTTTATGAATACAAATCAGTTTGCAAGAACCAGACTTACCTTCGGTAAAGACAATATGGAAAAACTCTATAATGCCCGCGTGATTATTTTTGGAATCGGCGGAGTCGGCAGTTATGCTGTCGAGGCCCTTGTTCGTTCTGGAATCGGCGCAATTGATATTGTTGATGATGATAAAATCTGTCTTTCAAATCTGAACCGTCAGCTTTTCGCCCTTCAGTCCACAATCGGAAAAGACAAAGTTGATGTTGCCGAAGAACGCATTCATGACATCAATCCGGACTGCAAGGTTACTAAATGGAAAACCTTCTTCATGCCTGACACTGCTAATCTATTTGATTTTTCTCAGTATGATTATATTGTTGACTGCATTGATACCGTTACCGGAAAGCTTGAAATCATCACCCGTGCAAAGGCTCTTAAAAAGCCGGTTATCAGCTGCATGGGTGCAGGAAATAAAGTTGATCCGACTAAACTCAAGGTTGCTGACATCACCCGCACTTCAGTCTGCCCGCTCGCCCGTGTTATGAGAAACGAACTTAAAAAGAGACGCATCAAACGACTCAAGGTTGTATTCTCTACCGAAACTGCAATTACGCCAAAAAGCAATGAAGCGAACGACGAAACAGATACAGGCTTTGAAGATGCTTCAGGAATTACCCCGGCACGTAAAGGCAGTCCCAAAAAACAGACACCAGGCAGCAACGCCTTTGTTCCTTCTGTTGCCGGAATGATTATTGCCGCTGAAGTTGTAAAAGACCTTACCCAGTTTCACGTAACTGATTTATTTAAGGAATAAAGTTTTCAGAAATTCCTTTCTGGAGTTTTGTTACCCTACCCTCACTTTTTTGCTATCAGAAAATGATAAAATTATAACGTCGTCCTCTACAAATCGAAATGTAAAAGAAATATATAGAATTATTCTGTCTTTTTTCTATTGTGAATATTAATATAAATTATGGCCAAGTTTTTTATAATTTCTGCAGTTTCAAAAAAACGACATTTAGAATTAGTTAGTGAAAAATCTGATATCTATGATTCCGCCGAGACATACGGTTTGAATTATCAGGAAAATTTTCTTGAAGGAAATGGTACCGCAGATTCTCCTTTTAAAATCGAAGTAAATATTCAGAATACCAGCGATAAAATTTTTGAAGGAATTATCAGGCTTGAACTTGAGGCAAACGGCCAGGCTAATTATTATCTTCCTGGTTTTATGTATAATACAAACAGAGGCGATAAGCCCTGGAAGGTAGATTGCAAATTTCCACGGCTCAATTCTTCTGTAGCAAATCCTTCTGATTCAGATTGTCCTCTTTCTTCATTTTATATGGTAAGGGCAGACCGACTTTCTCATCCCTGTGCCTTGATGTACGTAACAAATGGCCGTTCATCTATACGCGGCTTTCACACCTCTCCATACTATTGTGAAAAAGATTTTATTCAGTACGATGGCTTTACCTGTAATTCAAAAAGACAGACAGTCGGCTACACCTTTGGATATGAAAACGCTCCCTGGCTTTTTGTTCAGTCTCATACAATTCTTCCAAGACAAACTTCAGGAAACTATTTTACAATTAAGCCAGATCAAAAAATCACTCAGATATTTTATGTCTATGACTATGAAACATCTTCTCTAACTGATATTCATAAAGTAATCAAAAATGTATATGATACGTATCACGAAAAACCGAAAACTTCGGTAAGTGTAGATGAAGCCATAAAAGATTTATCTCTAGCAGTCTGCAATTATGCATGGCTTCCTTCTAAAAAATACTTCTCAGGATTTGTGAGAGAAGACGGCCTTACAGAAAAAGGACAGGAAAAGTTTTCTTACAATGAAATTCCTTCCATTTCCTGGACCAACGGAATTGTAGTTGCCTATCCTCAGCTTATTGCCGCAGCTCGCCTTAAAAATCAAAAAATGAGAGAGCAGGCTCTTATCTGTATTCAAAATATTGTTGATAACTCATTGAATAAAGCTTCTTCCCTTCCGTATGAAACTTTTGACGGTCAGAACTGGAACTGCCACGGATGGTGGTATGGAGGAATGCACAGCGGAGGACATTCAGCATATCTGGACGGGCAGTTTATATATTATCTCTTAAAAGCTTATCAGTTTGAAAAAGATAAAGGAATTATTCATGAAGACTGGCTGACCTTTTCTAAAACTGTAGTTTCTGCTTTAGAACAAGAAATTAGCCGTTCAGGAGCATATCCATTTATTTATTCTGAAACCGATGGAACAGGAATTGAATATGATTCTCTGGGAAGCGTATGGGCACTGACCGCGAGCCTTCAGCTTGCCTTAATTACAAATGATTCTAAAAGACTTGCTCTGCTCGAAAAATCTCTTACCCATTATTACAAGAACTTTATTGCAAAGCTTGAATGTTATGGAAGTCCTCTTGATACAGACAAAGCTCCAGATAATGAAGGAGTCCTGGCCTTTATAAGAGCCGCAAAACTCTTACATCAGATTACAGAAAATCCGCTTTATCTTGATTATATGGAAACAGCTTTGTATCAGGAGTTTTCTTATAAGTTCTGCTATAACGGTCGAATCGAAGTTCCTCCACTAAGTACACTCAATTGGAGTTCCTGTGGCGGTAGTATTACTTCGGTATGTAATCCTCATATACATCCTATGTCTTCTTCAATTATTGGCGAAATGTTTTATTTTGTAGAACACGCAAAAAAAGATACCCACACACTTGAATACATCAAAAGCCGCATACAGGACACAATTTTATGGGGCTGTCAGACTTATAATCATTTTGACGGAGAATTCGGTTACGGCAAAAAAGGCTGGATGTCGGAACGCTTCTGTTACAGTCAGGGACTTGTTGTCGAGAAATATAAGGATGGAACTCCTTCCTCAACCTGGTTTGCCCTTATGCCCTGGGCAAGCAGCAGTGTACTTGAAGGATTACTCGATGCCCCGCAGAAAAATGGACTTTTCTAATGTAACAGTTTTGTTATCTTACAGCTCTACCCTTTCCGCATAACATGAAGTAACATGTAACAGTTCTGTTATCACAATCAGGTCTTTTCGTAAGCATTTGATTGAATTGAAATTAAGATAAATGTTTTCCTTTGTTTTCTGGCGTTTTTAATAATATACAAAGCGTCAATTCTATATTATTATAATGATATATTGTGGAAAAACGATGTAACAGTCTTGTTATCCAAATATGTAACAGTTTGGTTATATTCATCCACAATTTACTGTGGAAAAGTCCTTTGGATTGTAACAGTTTTGTTATCTGCAAAAAAAGTACATTTTAATTAATATATAGAAGAAAAAATGCAAAGTTTTTGGTCATGTAACAATGTTGTTATCTACATGTCACAGTTTTGTTATTTCTACCATTATATCTAATAATTAACTAATAATATTATTTAAAACTAGTAATAGTAATGTGGAAATTGTGGATATCTGAAAAATAGATAACAGAAGTGTTACATACCATCTTCATTTAGATAACCAAACTGTTACATCTATAAATTAAGTTAAAGAGGAAGAAATAAGAGCATATCTTACATCATCCTGCAAAACAGGAGTTGGACTTTTGAATAAAGTTATTCCTGTTCCACCTGACTCAATATTTACTTTCAATTCTGGATAATATTTTTGTTTGATTTCTTTTATCTGATCAATAATGCGTGAATAATTAACATTCGCTATTTTTGGATCAGAATCTTCTGCAACAGGCATAAACTGTTCAACAAGTCTATCCCGGGGAACAAATACAGGCTTATCTTCTGCCAATCCATTATTTCTGTAAACAAGCCAGGCATAGATATCTTTTCCAACCGGGCTGGAAATATCTTTATAAACTGTATAATTAATTGGAACTGCATGCTGCTGACAGAATGATGCGAAGTTTGCAGACAAAACAACCTTAAAATTACCAATTCGAGAATTCTTAGATGTTCCGTCTAAAATTTCTTGAAATTCTACTCCTTCCGTAAAAAGAATTGTTGCAGTTCTTGTTGTTTTTACAGTTACATCTCCCTTAGGAAGCTTTTCTCCCGGTTCATAAAGATCTTTGAATAAATGTCCCTGAACCTGCTGCTCTTCTCTCTTTTCAAAAGAAAATGTTGCTCTTTTAAAACATTCAAGCTGCTCCTGAATATCTTTTCCTCTCTGACGAGGAAGCTGCATTTCCCTTAATAATTCTGACATTGAATTAAATTCGATTAAAACAGGAGAATCTTTTTCTTTTGAAAGAACTGCATGAGTTGTAAATACACTTAATAAAAGTCGTCCATATTTTCCGAAAGGAACATTAAATGGAGAGTTCAAATAAAGAGAAATTCCGTTACTTGCACGGCGAACAAATTCTTTTTTATTTATATTTTTAAAAGGCAATGATGCAGTCGTAAAAAAACTTGGAATAAAGCTTAGTTTTAATTGCCTTTTTCCGTTGTCTTTTTCTAGTTCTCCGAACAATTCATTTGCTGAATTATCAACTGGAAACAGCTCATTTTCCTGTTTTATACGTTTTCCCATGCTCCACCCCGTGAGAACTTTTTTAATTTGAAAGCTTTGTAATTCCACCCTTTGAAATTACAATATTTCCAGCTGCAACTTCTTTAGCAAGGTATTCAAAAGAAGATTCAATATATTGCGTTACAGTGACTCCACAATTTGTACAGAAGGCCTTTATTTCGTTTCTGCGGCCTTTAGAAAGCCTTACATTCATTACATCTGCATATTTGTCTTTTACAACAGCCGGCTTGGTTACAGCTGCAACAGGAGCCGCGTTTTGCTGAATTACCGGCTGTGCAACTGGTTCTGGAATATCTTCTTCAACTGTTGTTACAGTTTTAGAAAGATTTGATTTCATCTGATTAAGGAATTCCAGCGGTATATCCTTTTTTATATCTTTTTTCTTTGCAATTGGCATTTTACCCTCCTGAATATGCGCTCTGGCGAGTTATGATAAATAGCTGTAATACCGGATTATTTTACTAAATCGCTAAGTTGCTTTAGGGCATCGAGAGTTTCTTTCTTTCCGCCCCGCTGCTGAATTGTCTGACGTGCGATAGTTGCATATTTAAAATCCTGGTCTACAGGAACATAAACTACCTTGAAATCTCCGGCATTAAGGCCTTCTGTAATAATATCAGTAAGCTTAATTGAACGGTTGATTTCATTAAGAACAATTGTTTCGAATTTAGGATTAGATACACGTTTTCTTTTCTTAAAGCTGTCCAGGTTATTTTTGAAAATCTGAAGTCCATCTTGAGAGTAAGCGTCTGCCTTGATTACAACAATTACTTCATCCGAAGCTGTCATGATATCTTCTTCGAATGCATCAAAAGCAGGGGAGGTATCGAAAATACAATAGTCAAAGCCGAGTTTTTCAACTTCTTCGCAGAGATCTACGAAAATAAAAGGCTCTTTTGATGCCTCGCTTGAACGGTATGTTTTAAGTGAGCGGCTGCCTTTTCTTTCGAGAGAATTTGTCGGCATGATAAAAAGATTTTTTATTTCTGTCTGGGTAATTGCCTGATCAACAGTTACATCGCCATAAAGGGCTTCTGCCAGTTCATGTTCAAAGGATTCAAGAAGAGTGCCTGTTGAGTTACCCTGAGGATCTGCATCAATTAAAAGAACTTTTTTTCCTTTGTTTGCAAGTTCGGCACCAAGTGACAAACTGATTGTTGTTTTGCCTACGCCGCCTTTCTGAATGGCAACTGCGATTTTTTTCATTTCCCACCTCAAAAATCTATGTTTTTTTCTATTTTTAAAATCTAATCATAATTTTTAGAAAAATGCAACACTTTTTTCTAAAAATTATTAGATTTCTATAAATAAAGATTGGAAATCTAAATAAAAATCTAAGCAGAAAAATAACAAAACAGATTAGCAAAAATCTAAACAATCTAATATAAATGTTTAGAAAGATTAGATTTTATCTAAACTTTTAAAAGTCGCTCTAGGATTGATTTTGAGAGGCTTTTTTAAGAAAAACGTGTAATATATCGATTTGGGGGTAAAATCGCTCTACGGGCCGTTTTTCGCGTTGTCTGGTTTTATGTTTTTTTGTGCAGATTTTCTATCAAAATGAAAAGAAAAATTACTTTTAAAAGAATTAAAAACGAGAGTCTGCCAGCATACATAATTCTCAAAAAGAGTAAAATACGGAGGGCGTAAATCCTGTGTGCGGGTAAAAAATCAGATTGAAGATTTTATAAGATAACAGAAGTGTTACATCAAAAAACTTCAGTTTTACAGATAACAAAACTGTTACATAGCTCAGGAAAAAATGTCCACTTTTTTCAGACGGCACCTAAATCCAGAAATCAGATAACAGAACTGTTACATATAGAAATTGACTGTGAAAGCCCCATAAAAACAGTTTGAAAGTATCTTCTTTTATGAAAATATTATAAAAATCTTTGTTTGGGGGCATCACGCAGCATCATATTTAAGCAGAATTAATTTTATAGAAGCATGTTCCCGGATAACCAAACTGTTACATATATTAAATTTTATTAAATGAAAATGGAAAAATGACTTTCGGATAACAGAATTGTTACATATAAAAAGAGTAAGAGCCGCTTTGATAACAGAACTGTTACATATTTCTGGGTGATACTGTATATCAAAAAAGCCAGATTTTTACATATCAACCTGATCAAACTGATACGGATAACCAAACTGTTACATATGTATTTTACTGTGGCATTGCAGACGGAACTGACATTGTAGCTGCAACTTCTGGCTTTGCCCGAATATAAATAATAACTTTTTCCTCTATTAAAATTCGACTTTTACCCTTATAATTATATGTAAATTTTTTAAGGGGTTTATTTCGTGTCTGACCTTATTAGAACTATCAGTATTTCATCTCTTATTTTTCTTTCATTTTTCTGTTTCCAGGTAGGGATTTTTTTGTGGTCTGGTCATCAGCTTAAGCAGAATGGCCGGCGTACGCTTATCTTTGTTGAACTGTTTACAGGTTGTATGCTTCTTTTTGATGCGCTTGCTTATATTTTTCGCGGAAACACAAGTGCGGTCGGCTGGTATATGGTGCGCCTGAGTAATCTGTTTGTTTATATCTGCAATTTTTCGATTTCCTTTTTCTTCTGTTTTTACGTTTGTGAATTTATTAAGCAGTCGCGTCTTAGTCTGGGACTGATTTTTCATCCAAAGACTTCTATTAAAAATGGTATTCCAGTTCAGCTTTTTGTAGTTCTCTTTTTGTGTGTTGCAGGCATCTGTCTTATTGTTATCAGTCAGTTTACAAATCTTTTCTATTATTTTGATGAGAATAATCTTTATCACAGAAATACCTTGTTTCCGCTTGGTGTAGGGCTCGGACTTTTGCCTGGTCTTATCACTCTTACTGTACTTTTGCAGAACAGAAAAAAGATGCCGGTAAATGCTTTTGTTTCTCTTCTACTTTATTTTGCGCTTCCGTTGATTGGTGTCTTTTTGATTCTTGTATCCTACGGATTTTCATGGATTAACATTTCCCTCGGTTTGGGAGCGCTTCATCTCTTTTATTCTTCTATTAAAATGATGGAGCTGGAATTTTATTCGGGTGACAGTGCACAAAAAATTATGAGCCCGGTTTACAAGGCAGAAGTTGCTTCGCCGGAAACTAAAAAAAGAGTTAGAAGAAGTCATTTCTGGCAGACTCTTTCTATAAGCCTTGGTGGGGTGCTTGTGATACTTCTGATTATTTCAATTCGGGGTATAGCAATGCCGGAAAAAACTCTTACAATCGAAAAGCCTTATACAGAAAATGATTCTTCAAGAGCTGTATGTGTCACCTTTGCCCGAAATGCAGAAAAGCACTGGGTTGATGAAGGAGATCCTGACAGAACTGGAGCTCAGTTTGACGGTGTGATTTTCAACAACATGAGCAGCACAATTATTACAGACTGGAATTTTTCAATTGCGATTCCGGCGGGCTGTTCAATTGACCCGGGGCCATGGAACGGAACTTTTGCACTTTCTGATGGAGCATTAAATGTCAAAAAGCCGCACGCAGAAGATGCGGAAAATATTCACGGTGAAGATTTTTACACAATCACTCCGTTAAAGACTCTGGGCTTTGGCTGTATTATGTATACGCCGCATAGCTATCAGCCGCTGGAAGAAAAAATCATTTTCACTTATTCAAGTATTCTCAAGCCGCTTACAAATAAGTTTTTTAATATTTTCCTTTCACTGATTGTTGTGGTCTTTATTATTTCTACAACAATTGCACTTTTTGAAGGAAAGCTTATTCGGGTAGAAGAGGAAAATCAGAAGCTGGAAAATACTGTAAAAGAAAGAACAAAGGAACTTGAGGCAGAAAAGAACCGCTCCGAAAATCTTCTTTTGAATATTCTTCCAAA
This sequence comes from uncultured Treponema sp., assembly GCA_947166355.1. Taxonomy (GTDB): domain Bacteria; phylum Spirochaetota; class Spirochaetia; order Treponematales; family Treponemataceae; genus Treponema_D. The sequence continues at coordinate 41,397 of CAMVDX010000008.1, read as the reverse complement.
GGAAATTGCAAAGGAGCTTACGGATCATCCTGAAAAAACTATAGCTAAAGAGTATCCGAACGTTACGGTTTTGTTTACGGATATTGTTGGCTTTACAAAAATCAGTGGCGAAATGACTGCGGAAGAAGTTGTTACCATGCTCAACAAAATGTTTACAATGTTTGATGAACGTGCCCAGCGCGAAGGCATTGAAAAAATCAAAACAATTGGAGACGCTTACATGGCAGCAGCGGGCCTTACCGAAGAAGAGTATAATGACGGTGCCTTAAGAATGATGCGATTTGCTAAAGGGCTTCTCGAGGATGTTGAAGCTTTCAACGAAAAATCAAATATCAAGCTGATGATAAGGCTTGGTGTAAATTCCGGTCCGGTTGTTGCGGGTGTAATCGGAAAAACAAAATTTATTTATGATATCTGGGGCGACACTGTAAATGTTGCAAGCCGAATGGAAAGTACAGGACATCCTATGAAAATCCATGTAACCGAAACGACAAAAGACCAGACTATCAGCCGTTACCAGTACAGCGAAAATTCTGAAATTGATGTAAAAGGAAAAGGTTTGATGAAGACTTACTTCTTGTAGAAGCGGGTGACGGGGTATATAGGGGTATTAAAAAATGAGATTTTTATTTGTTCGCCATGGTGAACCGGATTATATAAACGACTGCCTTACTCCGACCGGTCGGCTACAGGCTGAGGCGGCTGCAAAAAGACTGGCGGGTGAAAACATCTGCGAGATTTATGCGTCGCCGCTTGGGCGGGCTCAGGAAACGGCGGGGTATACGGCCAGGCTGCTCGGGCAGAAAATTACCACACTCGATTTTATGCGTGAGATTTCGTGGGGTGGGGAAGGAGTGCCGAATGACGGGCATATCTGGACCCTTGCCGACAGAATGCTCAATGAAGACAATTTTGATTTTTTTGTGCATGACTGGCGCGAGCATCCTTATTTTAAAAACAATACTGTTATGCCGTGTTACGAGAAAGTTGCGGCTGGCATAGATGATTTTCTGGCAGGGCAGGGCTACCGCCACGAAGGCCGAAGATTTTTCTGTAATCAGAAAAATGACAAAACTATTGCGCTTTTTAGTCACGGAGGTTCAGGCGGGGCAGCTCTGGCTCACATTTTGTCGCTGCCGTTTCCTTATGTGCTCTGCGTTTTTCCTTATACTTATACTTCTGTGATTTCGGTAGATTTTCCGTCACGGGCTGGCGAGTATGTTCACGCGAGAGTTGAATTGTTTAACGATGCGACTCATATCAAAGGGCTGGGTGACGAACTGAAAATTCAGCAGAAGAGTAATTAGGGCTGACAGGAGCCTTTGCAGATAAAATGAAAATACTTCTTGTTTCGGTAAATGCCAGCTACATGCACACAAACCTCGCCATTCGTGATTTGAAAAATTATGCGGAAAAATTCTGTGGGAATAAGGCGAGGGGAGTGAAGTCTGCCGGTGCGGGCGATGTGATATGCGACAGAAATCCGGCAGGGGAGGGTAGGTGGAAGGGTAGGGGAGTCTGCCCAGTTTGCCCGGAAATCCAGCTTGCCGAATATACAATAAATCAGCCGGTGGGGGAAGTGCTCCGCGGGATTGCGGCAAGTGCCGCCGACTGGATTCTTTTTTCTACTTACATCTGGAATGCTGAGTATGTGTGCAAGCTGTTGCCTGAAATTAAAAAGATTATACCGGGCTGCGTGTTGGGGGCGGGCGGTCCTGAGTTTGGATACGGCGCAAAAAAATATTTAATGAATATTCCGGCTCTGGACTTTGTTATCTTTGGTGAAGGTGAAGAGACCTTTCGGGAGATGATAACTGAGTGTGCGGGGACGCCAAAAAGTCTGCTTTCAAGACTGGCTGATATAAAGGGGATTTATTACAGAAAAGAGGAAGCAGCGCGCGAGGGGGCAAAAAATGCCGGGGGTGCCAGTGATGTCGAAAGTGCCGGTGAGGTTTGTGATTCCGGCGAGGAAATTGCCTTTACGGGGAACCGCGATTTAATTTGTAATCTTGATGATATACCTTTTCCTTATCCTGAGATAGTGGCGGGCACTGCGGATCCGGATCATAAAATCTATTATTACGAGTCGAGCAGGGGTTGTCCTTTTTCGTGTTCCTACTGTCTTTCTTCTGTTGATAAGCGGGTGAGATTTAAGAGCCTTGAGCGAGCTTGCAGCGAGCTTCAGATTTTTTTAGACAACAATATCAAGCTTGTAAAATTTGTGGACCGTACTTACAACCTTGATGAAAATCATTATATTGGAATCTGGGATTATATTATGAAGCATCACAACGGAAAGACCATGTTTCATTTTGAAATTGAAGCAGAGTATCTTTCTGAGAAGGCGCTGGACTTTTTGCAGAAAATTCCAGAAGGCATGATGCAGTTCGAAATGGGCGTTCAGTCGGCTAATAAAAAAACGCTGGCGGCCATTAACCGTTCAGCAAATGTGGAGGCGCTTGCAGCAAAAGTCAGGCGGATTCCGAGAACAATCCATCAGCATCTGGACTTGATTGCGGGTCTTCCTTATGAGGATTTGGAAAGCTTTGGACACAGTTATGATTTTGTGATGGACTTACGGCCGGATGCTTTGCAGCTGGGATTTTTGAAAATTCTTGGCGGTACTCAGATGGAAAAGTACGCAAAGGAAAACGGCTGGAAGTGGATGGAAAGTCCTGCTTACGAAACTTTTTCTACGCCATATCTGTCGTTTGAGGATATTGCTTTTTTGAAGGATATGGAAACTGTCACCGACGCTTACTGGAATAAGGGAAGCTTTGCCTGTGTGATGAATTATGTTTTCAGAATGGTTAGTCCCTGGAAGTTTTTATCTGCTCTTGTGGAATATGGTCGTGGAGTGTGTGCTTTTGACCAGGCGAGAAGAGAGACTTACTGGTTTGAGCTTCTTTGTGATTTTGTGATGAAGGAAAATAACGGGGTGTTTGATGCGACTAACATGGTCGGTGCTGGAGATGTCTGCGATTGTGTACTCGACAAAAATCTGATTTACGATTTACTCCGCTACGACTTTGTGAGGGCTGGTAAAAAAGGAAACTTTCCGGAATGGTATAAACATCATTATGATAAAGACAGACATCGTCGCCTTCTTGAAGAAAACGGACTGCTCGAGAACTCTCGGATTGGTTTTGCGATTACGGAATATGAAGAGTTTGAGTATAATGTACTTGCTGAGAAACCAGAAAAGGAAAAAGGGCACACGAAAGTGCTGATAAGATATAAGTAATTAGAGGAAAATTATGCCGTTAGTAAAAGTGAATATGCTTGCCGGGAAAACGCCCGAATTTAAGAAGACTCTTTTTGATTGCATACATGAAGGTTTGATAGCCGCCTTTGGAATTGCCGACTGGGACAGGTTCCAGCGGATTGAAGAATTCGATAAGACTAACTGGGACGCGCCGGAAGGAAAAACCGAAAACTTTATGATTGTTGAACTCACAATTTTTCCGGGAAGAAGCCGCGAGCAGAAAAAAGTTGCAATCGAAAAAATCACCGGCCTGCTCTGCGAAAAACTTGGCATTGCCGCGACCGATGTTTTTATTGTGATGAATGAACCGCCACTCGAAAACTGGGGCATGGGCGGGAATCAGAAATAATGCCTGCTCAAAAAAAAGGTCAGGCTTTATCAGGGAACATTATGATAAGAATAATCTTGATTTTAAATGAAACATAATTATAACATGAGTTAACCGAAATGAATTTCGCCTAAATGTATTTCGGTTAAAACTATTTGGATAAATCGAGGTTAGCCATGCAGGAACAGACGGTTTTCCTCTGCTTACAGAAGTAACTGATTATCAGACAGCTGTAATTGATGAGGATAAAAAACAAAAACAGATAGAAATAGATTTGCTTGGAAAGAACGCAAAAAATATTCTGCTCGTCGGTGAATGCAAATTCAAGAAATCACAGTTTGATAAAATGGAGTATGAAAAGCTGATGGATAAAATAAAATATCTGCTTGTATCAAATCCACTCGTCTGCTTTTTCTCCCTCAGCGGTTTTTCAGATTTTATAAGAAAAAATGTACAGAACTGTAAACTGATTGGAATTGATGATATGTACAGTAATGGTATATAAAAAAACAGTTCGCGCTTACAATGACAGTCTCTATCCTATTCTACGTTTCGTCATATTCTTGGCCATTTACAAAACGCCGAAAAATATCTTTACAAAACGACGAAAAACAACAACTGCCGATCAGAAGCAGCTGGTATTTTTTCTATAAGTTCCTTAATTTAAAGCCTAATATGAAAGTAAAATCTTATTACATAAAACTATTATGCTACTGTAACAATATCCTCTGTGTTGTAAACAAAACCATGTTCATACATATATTCAGGAGCACAATCAATTTCGCCATTATTCCAGGTTACAATACCATATTCTATTTTGGGGTTTTCGTAAACTTCGGGATTCTTTAAAGGTTCAAAGACTTCTCCCTCAAGAATTGTTGTATCAAAAAGCTTTGTAACTCCGTTTGAAAACTTTAACAGGTAAACACCACTGTACATGTGCCTTACTTCTAGAACAGTCAACATAGGCTCTGGATTATCTGAATATACAATTCCATCAAATCGTTTTAGTTCAGGCATACTCTTACCTCTGTTTTATTATAGCATAAAAATTTTAGTTTTTGCATATAATTTAACCGAAATATTCCTGCATTACTGCCTTGTGCACCTTGTAGGCTGGTGGACAACTGACGGAGGGAAATTGTGATGTAAGAATTACTAAGAGTAAAACTTTTTCTTCTCTGCTTGAGTAAGATCTGAAACCTTTTTCCCTGAAATTTTGCATAGGCTAAAAGCCCCCGATAATCCATTTTTCCTTTTATTTCACTAAAAAGAATTGGTTTAGGAATTTTTGAGAGGCTTTCCTTATATCTTGTCATTAGTCCATTCATATGCTTTTATAAAATTATGGCTATCAAGAAGATTTCTAATTACTTTGTTTGCAATATCGATTTTAGTTTCTTGCATACTTCCAGAGGTATCGATTAAAAAAAATATACTTGTTGATATATTAGCGATGGTTCGTATTTTTTTTAATATCTCCACATTCCTCTCTCGATAATATATTTCCGAATAAATATGTCTATCTTTGGTTTTAGTATAATGTAAAATACTTTGATGCGATAGGTTTTTCAAGGTTTTTATAATAAATTTCGATTAGCCACTCTCCCGAGATATAATAATAATTTTGGATTCTAAAAGTTCCAAGTGCATAATTATGTTTTCCTTTTTCAATTGATACAGTCACTGCCGCACTATATCCTGAACGAATATTTGAACCTTGTATGTAACCTTTCTCAAGATTTATTATTTTTATGTAAAATGGATACTCATTACCTGCGTAAATTAAACTATCAAAATCAAATGTAATTCCTAAATGTTCCATCGTTGATGCATATAATGTATTTCCAGGCTCTGTTATCCAATGGCCATTATTATCATGATTTCCAATCTGAATATTTGATATAATATAATCTCGAAGTAATGTTCCATCTACCCAACCTATATGAGTATAATCTTTATATTTTATTTTTACCCATCCCTTATATTTACCGTTAGAACTATCGGAAAGATATACTAAAGAATTCTGTGAAAGTACATCTATAACATTTTCTTTATTTTCTGCCTCTGGACTTGAACGGACATTTAATCCCGAAGGAGCCACATATTTCGTAACAGAAAATGTTTCTCCCGGTTCAGCTGTTACTGTTGTTTTTCTTGGTTTTTGTGAATCAGCTGTTTTATTTTTCTTATTACTAATTGTTGTAGATAATTGTTTTTTGTTATGCAAAGTAGTTTGTTGAGATTCTGGCAACTGTTTCTTTGCACTGTCTTTTGTCTTGATTACCACAAAACCAATTATAATTACCATAAAAACAATTAATGCATTACGAAATTTATGAAGTGTATTGAGATTTATATATATAAGGCAACTTATTACTAATAAAATACCAATAATAAGCCAAATTCTATTTTTTTGTGATTCAAATACTAATGTAGTATCATCTGTAACAAAAACTGTAAATTTATTGTCTTTTAAGTTGTATTTATAGATTTCATTCTCGCCAGGTACATTTATTTTTTCAGAATCCCATGTTATAGTTCGACTATCACCTTCAAATGTCATTACTCCAGTTCCATCTTGTCTAAGATGTAAGTTTCCCGTGTAATAGTCTTTTCCATCACTCAAACCCATTTTTTTATGAATTTTTGCAAGATTTTTGGATGAAAAATTTCCATCCATTGTTGTAGAATAAAGCTTATATGTACCAACAGGAGAGTCACTGTTGTCTGTCTGATATTGATGAAAACTGAATAATGAGAAAAAAGTTAATAATAAAATGATCGCAGTATTAGTAAGAATACTGTATTTCCTTGTTATAGGTTGTGTATTAAAAGTGTTCAAGGGTGATCTACTTGATGTAAATTGCTGAGGTTGTGGTGAAAAAGCAACTTGTTGTAGTTTTGTTCCTATACCGAGTTGTCCAAAGTTATTAAAAAATGGATTCATTTTTTCATGTACTTTACACCATGGGCACTCTGTAAGGTGTTTCGCATACATGTGATTATTATTAACAGTACATGTATTAAGATTACTTTGCATAATTGTTAGTGCGTTATACCATTCAATAGTGTCTGGTCTCTCAGTAGGATTTTTCCCGCCTTTTACAAATGCACGGATAAATAAGTTTTGAATATCTACTGGCAAAACGTTAAAATCTGGTGCATATTTAGGTATCGTGATTCCATTTTTTTTATTTACAAATGGGAAAAAATCATTACATATGTTTTCAATTGGTTGTGGAGCCACAACTGATGGCTGGCTATTTGAAAGAGAGCCTATATTTATGTGATTATTAACAGCACACGCAAATGGATGACATCCATTCATAAGTAAAGCAAAAATGTGTACTGCTAAAGCAAATAAATCTGAATATTTTGTAAATGTTGGTAGTGGAGCATTCTCCAAATTCATACCATTTTTCATTTTCATCTGAATCTCTTTTGGTAAATATTCGGGCAACCCCATTACACATTTATAAACCTTTGAATCTTTAGGATCTGTGATGTGATATGAATCTGTGTCAACAAGGGTTACTTTTCCTTGCTTCGGGTCTACACTGATGTTTTTAGGATTTAAATCACCACATACTTGGCCTGCATTGTGCACAGAATTTATTGCCGAGCACAAATTTTTTGCAATAGTAATGTATTCGGATAATGTACAATTATATTTATCTGAATACATTACATTCAGATCTTCATTATTATTAATAACTGGCATGACATAGCCTACAAATTGTCCATTATCGTAAACAATATCCTTTGGCCATGTAATCTGTTCCATAGCATCAGAGGGCATCGGAGAATTAATCATAGCAATTATTTTTCTATGTCTGCTCTCTGTCCGCTTATCATTGTTATATATTTTGATAACATAATCTGGTATGCCACTAATTCTGTAGACAGTCCCCTCTCCACCTTTTCCAATAGGAGGCTCTACTGTATTGTAGCTTTTTCCGTTACTACCATTGAAAGTCATATTTTATTGCGCTCCTATTTTAAAATTTGTAGCCATACTTCCTTTCGTGTTTTAACACTAATTATTCTGTTACCTGCCATCAAGTTTTGTATTTTTCTGTCTCATTTTCTTTTCAAAAAGAATAAATGTTTTGTTTTCCTGAATATTGCTGTTTTGCTTTTTCTTAGAATCCTTTTTTATACTATCTGTATCTGTGTGTTCTTCTATATTTTTTGCATTTTTTTTGTCGCTTTCAGTTTTTTTCTCAACATACAGGTGAGGGTATGCTTTTCTATTCCATGAATCCTGCAATCTTTGCCAATCGGGTTCCTGATAAAATGTTTCTTCTCGATTACTAACAAAAGAATCTGTATTAATAAGGCCAACCATTGTTTTATCGTCTTGTACTTCCTGCATAAAAATTAGTGGATAATTATTTATTTTCAATTCATCCAATAACTTATCAGCTGAGTGTCCAACACGCTTTTTGTAAACCTTATCAATAAAAGAATAATATCTTTTTACATCAAATGTTTTGTCTCCGAGCATAAACTCTCTTACGTTTTTTTTTGCTTCTTCTGCACTATTTTCATCGCCTGCAAAACAAATCGGATCACCAAAAAAACTTGCAATTGGGACATATGCTCTATTCAGTCCATTATCATTATCTCTTAACAAATATGGGAATAAAACATTATCCCACATCCCGTCCGTCATCATTAAAACAGCTGCTAACTCTTCTTCATATATGTCTATATTCCATGTTGAATAACCAGCTCTTAATGGTATAACTGATATTCCGTCTGCTCCTTTTTGAGGCTTTGTAATTGGAATATAATTACCAAAAGTATTTAATCCTACAATGCCACCATCTCCTGAATGTCCATAAATAATTCTGCATCCATCATATATAACTAAGTCCAATGTTGTATCATAGCTTTCTATAGGTTCTCTGCTCCTTTGGGATTCACGAAGTATCTGTTTGAAAGCATAGTTATATGCAGTACGTATCATTGACTTAATACTAGTAATGCTGTAATCCCATGGCATATATTTTTCGCAGAAAGAAACAACAGTTTCAGTTGCAATTTTAGAGCCAATATGTGAGTTTTTTGCAGAACCAACTCCATCGGCAACCGCAGCAATGAACCATCCATTTTCGAGTTTTACTATCTTATGATTATCCTGACAGCATATCCCCTTAGCTATATGAGATTTCCCGACTATGCTAAAACCATAATCAATAATCATACGAAGACCTCCTGCCTTATATTTAAGGCTCAGTATACGATTTTAAATTTCCAAATTCTAAAACACACATACCAAGTTCAGAATACAACTCCTATTCCCAAGGGATTACACGTGCATCGCTTGGAAGAGGAGGTATATGTCATAACCTCATATTCCTCTTAATTACTTTTTATGGCTGTTTGTTATAGTTTCTGTTTATCAATATATAATTAGAAATCCGATGGAATTACACGGGCGTTGTTTGGAAGATCAGGAAGTTTCGGATTTTCATCAACCCTACTGACAGAAATAGTCACCATACTAGCCCCCAACCAATCAAACAAATCACTAAACTCCTTACCTTTTCCATCCAACTCTATGCATCTTTTCGTCAATGACGTTATAGTTTCCTTATTGTACCCAGGAACACCTACAGCCCAGAACTTTAAATGACCGTACTTGCCTTTGCTTTCCTCATCGATGATTCTTTGTCTTGCAACTGAAATATCATCAGTAGGTGCTCCATCTGTAATCATAAATATCCAAGGCTTAAAACAGGGGGTACCCATGCTTGCATAAAACCTGTTTCTTTCCTTTACTTTGTCGATTGCTAAATTTATACCTTCACCCATTGCTGTACATCCAACTGCTGATAAACAAACTGGCTGGAGCTGTGGAAGTGGAGTGAATTCTTGGACAACACGAGCTTTATCATTAAACTCAATAATTGCAATATCTACTCTTTTTTGAGCGAATTCGTCCAATGATGTCTGTTCCTTAAAATCTTTTATTGCCTTATTCAAGCTGTTAATAGGCTCCCCAATCATAGAAGAGGATGTATCCAGTAGCAATACACAAGCCATGTGTGGCTCATTTGGATTCGAGACTTTTACACCCGGCATCTCTTGAAATCCAGTCTGCTTTAATTCAATCATTTCCTGTTCCTCCTTGTTAGTTTCAGCATTATCGGCAATGGCCTTGCTGTGCCAAAACGCTTTATGGAAAATAGACATAATTATCCCTCCTTTCTGTATATATAGCTTTATATAAATATAAAATGCATCCTTACTTAAAAAAATCTATAGTGTCTCAAATAGAGATATAATTAACCTTATCTCCTATCTCTATGTTCCTCTATAAAAAAATCCCGTCCACATTTTGAGCACAAATAACGCCCCTTGCCGAATTCTCTTAAAAAAGGATTATCTTTTGTATATGATGTACCGCCAATCAGACCTAAAAATTTTAAACTCTTAAAAAGTCCGCCAAATAAGCCGTTCTGGTCGTGACCTTCTACAACGGTATCAGCATCAAATTGAATAAGTTTTACAGAAAACCAGGATTTACAATGTGGGCAATGATGATGCAGATACCACTTTTTTATTTTTGGGCTTATCCAAGAGATTAGAATTACAATAAATATAATCGCAATAATCAGCTCAGCCATTATCACTCTCCATAATTAGTAAAAAATTACTCGTGACACTTAAAACTATCAAATATCCTAATTATAAATCCAACTATCAAATATTGCAAATTCAAAAAGCTGATTAGTAAAATCTTTGTAGAATATTGCTATGAGTTTCAAGGAAAATCTGAAAGAAGCAATGTATTGCAAAAATCTAACGACTGTTCAGCTTGCTGCATTAACAGATATTAATTCTGGAACTATCAGCAGTTATCTAAAGACAAAAAATTCTATGCCACCTGTAGATAAAGCCTTAAAGCTTGCAAAAGCACTGGATGTCAGTGTTGATTTTTTAGTAAATGGGTTTGAAGAAAAAACAGAATCTTCAATTCAGCAGAAAAGCCCGTTTCCTATAGAAGTCTTTAGAATTGCACAGAGGATGAATGGGCTGAATAAAGATGAACTTGCAATAATTGCAAATATGATAGATTTTATAAAAAAGCAAAGGAAGGAATTTACTGAACAACTCCAAAAATAAGCGGCACAAGAATTAATCTTATGCCGCTTAATGACTCTTTTTTTTCCTTCAAACATTGATTCAACTCGCCTTTACCCGCCTAAGCCAATTCTGAACGAGAGATTTGTAATCTTTCCTTCGTCCGCTTTCCGCACAATATTCTATTGCATAAATAATGCTTTCAAGTTCGGGCATTGTACAACACAAATTGTCAAAATTTGCAGAGGAAATATCATACTTAGCTGTAAGTTTGATGTAATATAAAATCCAGGAATCATAAATCTTTTTATATTTTTCAGGATTGTTATTTCGTTCAGTTTCAACTGCAAATGTCAATTTCTTAGTCAAACTATACTGTGTAATTGATGACTGTGATTGTTTTTTTATAAAAGACATATTTTGTAATAAATCAAGATTTTCAGACAACACAGATTCCGATAATCCTGTAATTTCAGCCAAGCCTTTTTTTGAAATGAAATTAAATAAGGAAATTGCAATTAAGAGTTTTAGTGTTTCATCTGAAAGGTTCTTAAACTCTTCACTATAATATATTATGCTTGCCTGTACGTTAAAATCATAATCGTCCAAAAAATCTTTAGTAGACACCAAATCAGAAAAATTGAACATATACCTATTAAGAAGCCCCAAATACCCTTTACCATGCAGGAACGCAAGATTAACAATTTTCTTGTAAGTAACCTCGTTCAGTCTTTGTAAAAGTGGAGTATCTTTTCGTTTTGATGCCACGTAGTTTTCCCATTCAGTCCATGTTAATGGCCGCATGTGAATTTCCTTAAATGCACTGCCTATCTCTGGAAAGGTATCTTTTAGTTCATTGCTTGCAACTATTACAACACTGTTACTAAACACGTTATTTATAATAAACGATATTAAATTGTATCTATTATTATCTGAAAGTTTTTCTATTCCGTTCACGAATATACTGTATCTTCTGCTACACGAAAGGCATTTTGCAGCTTTCCTCTTTAACTCAGGAATTTCAGTTATTGATGAATAACGGGTATCACCACATACAGACTTTATCACTTTTTTTAGGAAAGCTGGGTAGGTCATCTCATCGTATTCATAGTCCAGATAAATTTGAAAATCGATATTACCCTTATCGCACAAATCTTTTATAACCGATTTTGAAATGAAGCTTTTTCCAGACTGATCAGGACCGTATAAAAATACAAACTTTTCTTTAATTGTATTTTTTATTTCTTGAACTACATCGTCCAGTATAGGCTTTTGCATATCAGAAGAAATTTGATTTGCAGATGCTTTCTTTGGATTTTCGATATTTAATTGCTGTTGTGTTCTATTTTTAGCAGGAAGTTTTTCTGATTCTTCTACGCCAGTATATTTTCTGACCAGTTTTTCAACATCGACTGCATCATTGGGAGCACACGTTTTTAAGAATGATTCCAGAAGTTTATTTAAAATGCCTATTTTGTCTTTATTTCTCGTTAAAGAAGCACAGATTTCTGCTACAGCACAAACTTCTTCCCAACTAAAAAATTTATGTTTTTCAGCTATGATATTATCAACTGTCTTTGGACCAAATTTTTCGTAATTAAATTTCTGCTTAATTTCATCAGCAATTTTTTCATTTACAGTGCTGCAGTTCCATCCACAAACTTCGCTGACAAAAAAACGAAGAAGTTTTAGTGCAATTATTTTTTCATTATCCATAGAAGGCTCCTTTTTATATAGAATAACTAAAATACGATTCTTTATAATCCAAAGAACTTTCCCGCATTCCCTGGAATATAGACCAAAAGATATTTTCAAGCATAAGCAAACTTATACCTAAATCCTTACTATCTACATAATTTTCATCTATGGCTAATATTTTTTTTTGTCATCTCCTTGCCTTAACTATATAAGACGCAAGTTCTATTTTATAATGAACTCTTCAATTCTTGTCAATAATTATTAAAATTAAAAATCATATTCAATACATCAAAAAAACGAGGCAAAACAGGACGATCCTATTTTGCCTCGTTTTTAGTACAGCTAGTTACCTGTAAAAACCAATCTGCTTGTCATCATAATTCATTCGTGAACTCTCAACAAGACTGTTAAATTTTTTTAAATCTAATTCTTGCCTTTTTCCATCCTTAAAAATGGATGCAAGCCATAGAATAAGTGAAGGCTTTACTTGGCGTGGCTGTCCGTTACTCATCTGATATATCAAATCAATTTCATCTTTAGTTAAACTTTCTGGAACCAAATGGTTCAACTCTTTTCGAAAAGATGAATACTGAGCTGGAATCACAATGCCCTTCATTTCCTCTTCTGAGTAATCCCTAAATCTAATAACAAAGCATCTGTTCAGAATCGGCTCTGGCAATGGAGATAGGCTATTGGCTGTCGCCAAGTAATTTACAAAGAAATTCTTTATAGAAATTTGGAAGAAGCTATCTTGAAAGTGTAAAGCACACTCATCAGAGAAAAGCTGCAAAAGAGACGGTTGAATATTTTGATTCACATCATTTTTAAAACTGTAGCACCCCTTCTCAATTTCATCCAATACTAAAAGCGGATTTAAGCAATTTATTTTTGATTCTCCCATTGACTCCCAAATCGATGATAACACACGACCAGGCCCTGCGTTCTTATACGAGGGTGTTATTCCCATTAAAGAATCCGCACCAAGACCTGTTCCGATAGGAATAAATATATCCCGCTCCTGTCCCAATGCCTCTCTCAGCTGACGGCAGAACATTGATTTTCCACAACCTGGACTACCTACTAAAATAATAGGTTTCGGAAAGTGAATCTTATTATCTTTAGATAAATACAGTGAAACTTGCATTATCGCAAGCAGTAGCTCCTTATTTATTATATTAGGATGCTGATCAATTATATCATTCACTTTTGAAAACACATCTTTATCTGCCCTCAGATAATCACATGGGGCCATCAACTTTCTGTGAATATCTCTGATAACAGGATTCATATCCTGATTTCCAAAGTTTAAGCCATCAGCACCATACTGCTGTTCAAACTCTGCTTCGTCAAAAGCAATTAAAAATTCTTTTTGTTGTTTTAGTTCCTCATCGCTTAACCTCATCTTAAACACCTTATACAAATCTGGTAGAGTTGCATAAACATAAGTAGAATCTGTATTTTTTATTAACTGTCGAATTTCTGAAATAAAATCGCTTTTTTTATCAGAAGAAGGTAATTTGGATAAATAAAGTTTTATAGCACTTGCTAGGTCTGGCTCAAATATTTTTTCTAAATATAATTCAAGACAAGAGGCTTTAAGCCTAACCTTTATACATTTTTTTGCAAACAGGGATTCTGCCTGTTGAGCAGAAACTATAAGTACGGAATGAGTAATTTTCACTAAGTTTAAAAGCTCAGCCTGCCTTTCCAGAGGTTCTGGTTCATAATTATCAATCCAGACATACTGATTTTTTAGATTATAATCATTTATGCACCTCAGTTCTTCCACGGCATTCATTGTATCTGTTGAATACCAGAAGTATTTTTTTTCTTTTTCAAACAAGGAAAAAAGATAGAGTGAAACAAAATCACCGGAAAAGGCAAGGACATTTTCTTCTGTCGAAAGACTTATATCTTCAGAATAATTCAGTTCAAAAGCACTTACATCAAGAGATTCAAATTCTGGAATTGTTGAGGCTCTGTACATTTCCCCCAGAAACAAGTTTGTAGTTTTAAAATATTTTTCACATTCATTAAATTCTATTAAGCCTGCCTGAATTAATTCTTCCATTGCCGTGGTACATTGCTGTTCAGAAATATCCAGTGTAAAAGCAAAAAGCCTATAAAAATCGGCTGGAGTAAATGGGGTTCTGTATGGTCGAAAAACATCCCGCAGAATACTATTGCAGATTAAATCAATTATAACTAGGATTTGCTTTTCAATATAGGATAATTTAGAAAAGGAAAAACTTACTTCATTACATATAATTTCTATATACTCTGCATTTTCATACTTTACCAATAACATTACCTTTGCTTCTGGAATACTATGTATGTCCAGATTATTTAACGACTCCAGAAGAAGTTCTTTTGTTATTTTGTTTTTGAAAGATGAAATTTGTAAATATTCCATAAGTATCTTTTTTATATTTTTATTTATAGAATAATCTATGCTGAAGTCGATAGACAGTAAGCCGACCAATAATTTGTGAAACATTATTTTTAGTTCTAAATTTTCCATAGTGATTTCTCCTTTTCATTTTAATTATTTAGTTGTAATGGTATAATAACCTGCGAGTTCAAGATATTTTCTTCTTGATTCAATGAGGGACAGTATTTCCAGGTACATATTAAAATCTACCTGAAGAGCAAGTGGCAGAATATAGTACTCTGAGTCATTACAGGTACGTTCTATAAATTTAACGTCAGTTACAAAACCTAGCTCCGTTAAATTTGCGATTCTATCGGCACACTTTAAGGTCTTAGCGTTATAAGACTCTTTTTCAATTATTCGCTTCAAAAAGTCTGCCTTAGTTTCTCCGGGCTGTTTTGAAACTTCCTGAACAAGCTTTAGAACAGCTTCGCCGTCCTCATCAGCATTTTTAATGATGTTCTGGTCAAAACCTTCAATGTCTTCCAAAACATCATGAATGACACTTGCTTTAAGAAGGACCGGGGCTATATAACCATACTCAATTAATATGCCCAGAGTCGAAATCATGTGTCTGAATGCCGTGCCTCCTGCTTTCCTTTTTTGGGGAATTAAATGCGACGCTATGAAAATATAAGGAGCAAGAACTATTTCTTTCAATTGAGCCAAGCTCTTTAGATTCATTTGCGGCTTTTCAATTCGCATTACATCTTCCATATCTATACCTCCCGTTCTTTTTAGTATGAAGTATAAAAGAAGGTGTTTCTTATTTACCAGATAGCAATTTAGGAATTTTCCCAATCCCAAATCCCTGAATTTGAAAAAGATGCGTTTTGTTTTTATAAAATTTCCTAAAAAGAGATATATTTTTCCTATTTTATTTAGATTATGGTTGGTATAAAGGGAAGTTGCCCCCAATATGAGTTTTAATGAAAATCTAAAAGAAGCTATGTACTGCAAAAATATTACGACTGTTCAGCTTGCCTCTTTTAGAAGTTTTAGATGTTTTTTTATTATCCTTTCTGATGATCCAGTTTTTAATGATTCTGAAATAAAGCTCTTTTGTTTTCTGGAGCAGAATGCTGTAATTTGCAAAGGTCTTTAATTTTTACGGTTATTCATAAATCAATAGCTCACCGATAAAACAAATCATCCATAATAATCTGATATTCGCCGTTGGAGAATTTGATTTCGCAGATTGTTATAACTCTGTCGCGGCGTTTGATTAGCATATCAATCTGGGTTCCCAAGTGCGGCGGGCAGGATTATCTGTTGAATTGCTCCAGTATTGTTCGTCTTTACCGTAATTGTTTTTTATAAATTGAAGAACGGCAGTAAGGTCGCCATTACCATTGAGCTTTGTTTGTTCAACTACTTCTGCCAGTTTGAAAGGCTTTAAGAAGAGTTTACAGGTCTGGCGATTGAACAGACCACCTTTGTTATTTGCGATTTTTTCGTCCATCCAGGATGTTGCCGAACCACAAATAATGAAGACAAGATTATCCTGAGTGGTAGCCCAGTCGGATTATCTAGCCAGGGCATTTCATCAAAGAAAACAACATGTTCTTCATTTTTCGGTAAGGATTCTAGATAATCGCGAAGAAGGTCAAAGGCCTGCAACCAGTCTTTAAACGAGGCCTGGAGGATTCGAACCTCCGTTAGCGACAAAGGCTGGATTGTACTGCGCAATGGGTTCCAATCCATAATAGAAAAATAGCCACTACCTTACGGAGCCTCGTACTTGCTGCAGTCTTTCCGAAAGACGTAAGAACCAAAATGCCGCCACCTTCATTCCAACAAAAGGAAGCCTCAAAAAAAACAGCGGCTTGAGAATGACGTAGCCATTATCCTTGTCAGCCGATGTTATCCATATTCTAAATAAGCGAAAATCAGTTGTCAAGATTTTTATTTTGGATAGAAGAGTAAAAGCATACAAAGCTCTTAGTTTTCTTCTCTCGTTTCTTTAAGGGACTGCATGATATCGTCATGCCTTATATCAAAAAGTGTTTTGATTCCGGCAAATGGTGACGATTCCGAAGTTTCAGGAGAAATGCGGAAAACGGAACCATCGGCGCGTTTTACAAGGACGGCTCCATCATTTTTTGATTTGTCCAGAACAGAAGCGAAATTTTGTCTTGCTTCGGAATATGTTACTACAAGCATGCGACACCTCTCGAAACGGCATTTGCTTTCATCGCTTCATCCATTGTATACAAGGGCAACGAAAGTTGTTTTGCCAGAGAAATGTAATATGAATCATAAGCGTAAGATTCTGTTTCTCCGGCTATTACAATTGAATTCGGAATATTCGGCTCCATCATCCTCATTGGAATTCTTGCAAACTCATGATATACAGAAACTCCATCATAAATGGAAATCAATTTGCGTTTAATAAGTTTACTTATTGCATTACCAATTTCAAATGGGAGACAGCTTGGTGCAACAAGGCGAGCTGCACCGACAGTTTTTACAACAGAGTCTTTATTTGTCTGATTCAAGAGAAATTCCAGAATACATGAGGCATCAATTACTAATTCGCTCATGTTTTAATTGTACTATTGTACAATTATTATGTCAACTTTTTTTATGAGTTCCAACAATTTACCAATGTTATAATTAATGTGAGTCGTTCAAAGTGTACATAATAGAAGAAATTAAATCTGTTTTTATTGCGGATTACCATGCTGCAATCTGGATTTTGGTGAAGAAGTAGCGGGGGTTTTAGGGGGTAAGCAACTTGTTGCGTCCCCCTAGGAGAGGGGGTAGACCGAGACACCGTAACGAAGTGAGGAGGCTCGGGCGCAGGGGGTATTCGCCCGCAGCATAACTATGCTGCGGTTCAAGCGGACTTCCCCCTCCTTATTCCTTGATTTTTATTTCCCGCAGTTTTTCTTATGAGCCTTAATCTTTTTGATGGCCCATGCGTAGTGGCTGGAGGTGTCGCTTACGCAATAGTCTCCGAGGGCTGCATTGCCTGTCCATGGAAAATAGGCCTGCGTAAAAAGCTCTTCGTTGGTGTAGCCTTCAATCAGCTTCATGGCGGCGGCGTGGCTTTTTTTGAACATTGCTTTTGCGGCTTCGAGGCTTGTTTCCTGATGGCGCTTCCAGAACATCTGGTTCATTGCGCCGTAAGTTTTCCATGAATAGTCGGCCGGTAAAAATGCGATGGCCGCTTTCTTGTCGGTTACGCCTTTATTATTCTTTGGGAAGTCCAGTAAAAGCTGATGCCATTCGTAGAGATGAATGAGAACGTCGCGCACATTTTTATCGCGGCTCCAGTGGGCTTCTTTCTTACTTGGCTGGCCCGAAAAATCAAATGGTGTATTGAGCTCCTTTTCGGTAAGCCCGTCAATAAGGCTCATAAGAGCTTCATAATTTTCCTGCGCTACTTTGAGCAGGTCTTCTTTGTTATGTGGTCTTGGCATGATTTTGTCCTCCTGAGTTTTGAGATGCCCGGGCATGCTTCGAGAGCTTTAGCAACTGTCCGATCATGACAACAGTATAGCACGGGACGGAGGTACAAAAAAGAAACAGCTTGTTGCTTTTTCGGGAGGGGCGTGGAGGTGGCAGACCCGGGGAGTGGAGAGCTCTCGGAAGACTTAGCCTACGCCTTCCAGTGCTTGAGCTGTGAAAGCATACTATCATAAAACTTCCGGCGCTCGTCATCGCTCTGATTCTGCGGATTAGGCATGTGCTGCAAAAGAAAATCAATCAGGGAGTCTTTCTGCTTGTAAATAAATTCGCCGTCGGTATAGCACCATTTGCAGTAGTCTTCGTTGAAGGTCTGGTCCGGCTCGCGGCTAATCATGGAATCTTCGGTAAGAGGCATTCCGCAGCACTGACAGTAAAGCTGCCGAGGCGACCCCAGCAGAGTATTTATAGAAACGTTGAACTCGCGCGAAAGAACTTTTAGCATTTCGGGGTTAGGCTGAGTCTCACCGGTTTCCCAGCGGCTCACAGCCTGCCTTGTAATGTTTACGCGGCTCGCCATTTCTTCCTGAGTAAGATTATTTTTTTCGCGAAGAGTTTTAAGTATTTCGAAAACTTCCATTCGTTGCCTCACTTTGTGTTGATAAATAATTATAGCACAGGTTTTAATAAAAAAGTAGGGCGTGCCCGCTTGCCTTCGGCAATCGGTCGGGTGTTTCGCCATTCCGCTGTCGCTCCAGCCGCTTCCCTCGTCGCTCACTACGTTTGCTCCTCAGTCCAGTGGCCGCCTTACGGCGTGGCTCCATACCCTCACGCAGGGAGCCGCCAACATTTACAAATCCCAACTTGCCACATATAATAAAATAAGGAGTAAATCAAAATGAAAAAATGGTACGACGAAGAATATGAGTTTACTGTGGAAGTTACAGGCTTCCTGCATGGCGACCACACTGAGAGATATTGTCGTAACGGCGAAGAGCCAGGCGACAAATATACCTGTACCTACGGTTGCCCGGTAAATCAGCAGGGCTACGGGATCTGCTCAAAAACTATGACCATGCTTTATCCTTTGATGGAAGCAATCCGTAGCGGCGGGGATTTAGAAAACCTTGGCGGCGACAGTAAATATTCCAAAACGATTGTCTGCCCGGACGGTTGTGTGATTTTCAAGTTGACAGCAAAGCCTCTTGGAAATCCTAATTTTCATAAGGGCAAATTCTGGGATTATCCCGATGAAACTACAAAAGATTAAGGACTAAAAAATGATTGAACAAATTAAAGACCCGGCTGCTAAGCGGGTCATTTCCAGAAAAATTCTCGAAGCCTTGCATGACTGGTTTGAAGTTGATGAAAGCAGGGAAAATTATATTTCAGATTGCGCCGACTGGACTTTTCTTGCTGCAAAAGAAAATGATGAATATGCAGGATTTCTTTGTCTCAAGGAAACCGGGAAAGATACTGTTGAGCTTGCGGTTATGGGAGTTCTTAAAGAATTCCACCGCCATGGTCTTGGACGACAACTTTTTGATGCAGCAAAGAAAATTGCAAGTGATGCCGGCTATTCCTTCATGCAGGTAAAAACTGTGCAGATGGGCGTGTATCCGGATTATGATATCACAAATCGTTTTTACATTGCCTGCGGTTTTAAAGAGCTGGAAGTCATCAAAGAAATCTGGGGCGACGAAAATCCCTGCCAGATTTATGTGCAGTATTTGAAATAAAAAAATTAATTTGGAGAAATAAAATGAAAAAAGGTTTCTTTTATTTAGCTATGGCTTTACTGGCTTTTGCGGGTATTGGATTGGAAGTGATTCTTGCATTCGGATTAGAGCCAGTTCTGTATGGAGCCGAACTTAAGGACTGGACTGTTTCGCAGAATATAATCCACTGGATTCTTACCTGTATTTTGTGGGGCGCTTCTGCTTTTGGTGTGATTACACTTGCAAAGAAAAAAGGTGATTTTGATATCTTCCAGAAAGGTGAAAAAGTTGAATTATGGAAGTTGCTAGTAATCATCCTGATAATCATAGGAAGCCTTGTTATTTCTTATATAGACTGGAAGGGCTTTAAAGTT
The DNA here is from genome assembly GCA_947166355.1 of uncultured Treponema sp. Classification (GTDB taxonomy): domain Bacteria; phylum Spirochaetota; class Spirochaetia; order Treponematales; family Treponemataceae; genus Treponema_D. The sequence continues at coordinate 21,077 of CAMVDX010000008.1, read as the reverse complement.
GTAAAAGAATTCAGGGCAAACGGACCTCTGAAATTTGTTTTCCAGTATATCTATTATATTTTTGAAGTACTGCTGGTTACCTTGATTCTCGTGTTCAGTCAGAAAGCTTTTGAAGAATGGTTCAAAAATCCATACATCCCTTATGGTGGAATTATTGTCGCCCTGACCTGGGGAATCGGACACTTTTTTACAAAGGACTTTATGACCGGAATAATCACAATGCTTTCTGGTCTTGCCTTTGGAAGTGTCTATCTTCTTGTAAACCGTGATATCAAAAAAGCTTATATAATTCTCTGGTTGATATTTGTTTTATAAGAGAGGTAGATAATGTCGATTGTAGCAGCCTTTATGGTTCCGCATCCGCCGATGATTGTGCCGGAGGTTGGACAGGGAAGCCAAAAGCAGATTGAAAAGACGATTAAGGCTTATGAAAAAGTTGCTGACCAGATTGCTGCCCTTAAGCCTGAAACTATAATTGTGTCCAGTCCCCACAGTGTCATGTATTCTGATTATTTTCATATTTCTCCGGGCAGCGGAGCGGTTGGTTCCTTTGCTGATTTTGCTGCGCCAGAAGTCAAGTTTGATGTCAGTTATGATGAAGAACTTGTAAAAGCCTTGTGTGCGCGGGCGGAGAAGTCTCATTTCCCCGCAGGAACTCTTGGCGAAAAATGCGCGGAGCTTGATCACGGAACTATGGTGCCTCTCTGGTTTATTCTAAAAAAATATAAGGACTTTAAGCTTGTTCGCACTGGGCTTTCTGGCTACGATCTTTTAAAGCATTATGAATATGGCACCTTGATTAAGGACGCGGTTGAATCTTTAGGGCGCAGAGTTGTTTATGTTGCAAGTGGAGATTTGTCGCATAAGCTTCAGGATTACGGGCCTTATGTTTTTGCAGAGGAAGGGCCGGTTTATGACAAGCGGATTATGGATGTTTGTTCAGAGGCGCGCTTTGGAGAGCTTTTTGATTTTGATGAAAGCTTTTGTCAGAAGGCTGCGGAGTGCGGTCATAAATCTTTTGTGATTATGGCAGGTGCTCTGGATGGTCAGGCTGTGGAGGCTACTGAGTATTCGCATGAAGATGTGACCGGCGTTGGATATGGAATCTGTTCTTTTGTGCCGAAGGGGGAGGATGAGTCACGACATTTTCTGGCAACACGACTACAGCAGGTTCAAAACGAGATTGCCCAAAAAAGTCAGAAATCAGATGCCTGGGTAAGACTTGCTCGGGAGTCTGCGGAGTATTTTGTAAAAAATGGCAGAGAGATGGAATTGCCTTCCTGGGTGCCGGATGAACTTTTGCAGACCAGGGCGGGTGCCTTTGTTTCTGTTCACAAGTTTGGTGCCTTGCGCGGCTGCATAGGAACCATTGCCGCAACAAAAGAAAATCTTGCACTTGAAATAATTCATAATGCAGTGAGCGCCGTTTCCGAAGATCCTCGTTTTGAACCTGTCACAGAAGATGAATTAAAATATCTTGATATCAATGTTGATGTTCTTGGCGAGGCAGAAAAGATTTCTTCTCCAGACCAGCTTGATGTAAAAAAATATGGCGTGATTGTGCAGAGCGGATATAAGAGAGGCTTGTTGTTACCGGACCTGGACGGCGTAGACACAATTGAACAGCAGATTTCAATTGCAAAACGCAAAGGCGGAATTGCCCCCGGCGAGGATGTTGATTTGTTCCGTTTTGAAGTTGTGAGACATTATTAGCTTTGCGGAAATCGTGGAGTAAACTCTATGCCGGTTTGTGATGTATGTTTCAGACAATGTAAAATCGAAGAAGGCCAGACAGGTTTTTGTGGAGCGCGGACCTGTCGGGGCGGCCAGATAGTTGCCGCTAACTACGGAAGACTTACTTCTCTTGCGCTGGACCCCATCGAAAAGAAACCTCTTAAGATGTTCAGGCCGGGCAGCATGATTTTATCGCTTGGTTCTTATGGCTGTAATCTGCGTTGTCCCTTTTGTCAGAACTCAAGTATCTCATGGTCGCAGAAGGCGTTTGAATATAAAGATAAGGCGGAGTTTTATGAGCCGTATGAAATTGTAAAAACTGCGCTGGACCTTCGCCCACGCGGTAACATTGGACTTGCCTTTACTTACAATGAGCCGCTTGTTGGTTATGAGTTTGTGCGAGATACAGCAAGACTGGCGAAGGAAGCAGGTTTAGAAAATGTTTTGGTAACAAACGGTAGCGCCACACAAAAAGTCCTCAACGAAATTCTCCCATATATCGACGCAATGAATATTGACCTCAAGGCTTTTACAGATAACTTTTACCGAAACTTCATCGGCGGAGATTTTCAGATGGTAAAAAACTTTATCACCACCGCCGCCGGCGCCTGCCACGTGGAACTTACAACTCTAATCATCCCCGGCGAAAACGACAGCGAAGAAGAAATGCGCCAGCTTTCTTCCTGGGTGGCCTCGCTGGAAAATCAGACTGGTAAAAAAATCCCACTTCATATTACTCGTTTCTTCCCGGCCTTCAAACTTACAGACCGGGCTCCCACACCTGTGAACAAAATCCAGCGGCTTGTTGAAGTCGCAAGGGAAAATCTGGAGTTTGTTTTTCCGGGAAATATATGACAAACAAGATTGCATATTTATAAATTATTTTGATTACAACTTTTAATTCATAAAGTATAATTTAAAAATCAGCTTATTAAAAAATTGGAGCGAATCATGCGAAAGGACAAAATCAACTATTATCTTGATATTGCAGATGTTGTTTCAAATCAGTGTACCTGTTTACGCCGTCGTTATGGTGCAGTAATTGTAAAGAATGATGAAATTATTTCTACCGGTTATGTGGGTGCTCCTCGTGGTCGCCAGAATTGTACTGATATCGGTTATTGCGTGCGTCAGAAACTGAATATTCCACGTGGAGAAAGATATGAATTGTGTCGGAGTGTTCATGCCGAAGCCAATGCAATTATCAGCGCAGAACGAGCAAAAATGATTGACTCAACACTTTATCTTTCTGGCCGCGAGGTTGAAACAAACGAAATCATCAAAAATTCTATCTGCTGTTCAATGTGTAAAAGACTGGTTATAAATGCAGGAATTAAAACGGTTATTGTTCGTGATACAGCAACAGAATACAGAATTATTGATGTAAATGACTGGATTAAAAATGATGAATCAATCGTCGGCGAATTTGGATATTAATAAGGAAGACTATACTTTTGATTAATCATATTTCATATCAGAAAAAAAATGATGATATAGAATGTGTTCATTATAAAAACTGGACCAAGGCTTATCCTCCTCACACTCATGCCGAACATCTTACTCTTGGAATTGTTGAAGATGGAAAGGTCTGCATTGTGATGGAGGGTGTGTCAAAAATCTATAAGGCGGGCGATGAGTTTAAGATTCCGCCGGATGTTTTGCATGAGATAAAGCCGCTTGATGAAAAAGGATATTCGATGCTGGTGACTTGTCTGCGCGTAACGATGCAGGGTCAGTCTGATGTGGACAAAGACGTTGTGGACGGACCTCTCGTAGAACTCAAAGATTCAATCCTTGATCAGCCGGAAAATCTTTATCTTATTGAAGAAATGGCAAAGGATACAAATATCAGCCCTTTTCATTTGATTCGGAAATTCAAAAAGATGTACGGACTTACACCTCATCAGTTTCAGATTCAGTGTAAAGTTCGAAAGGCTCAGAAGCTGCTCGAAGAAGAAAAAAGCGTCTGCGAGGTGACTTACGATGCTGGCTTTTGCGATCAGAGTCACCTGGACAGATGCTTTCAAAAAATTGTTGGCCTTACTCCAAAGGAGTACAAGGAAGCCTCAGCTTCAAAGTCAGACAGTATGAGTTAGTTACGTCTAACACAAAGCCGGGAAAAACTTTGCAAAAAGATAAAGTCCATCAGGACCTGCATTAACTTCGTGCGGAACTTTGGCAGGCATAATTGAAATTACACCAGGTTCATAATCAAGACTCTTTCCATTATTGATACACTTTCCGCTACCAGCAATAACCTCGTGAGTTTCCAGCTGAGTTTCGTGAATGTGATTTTTAATACTTTTGTTTGGTGCAATTCTAACCAGATGATAGCTGAAGTCGCCGCCAGTATCTTTTGAAGTGATGATGTGCTTAAGTTCAACGCCTTCAAAAGTCGGATGCTTGTTCCAGCTGATTTTGTCGAAATCAATCTGACCTTCCGGTAAGCGCAGGCTACCGAAATTAAATTTTTCAAAAAGTTCTTTATTCATATTGTTACCTCTTGAAGAAAGATTAGTAAAAATATGATTTAAAAAATTGGATAAAATTGCGGTTTTGAAAGAGATAAAAAAATACCGGAAGCTTCTCGCTGCAAAAGCCCCGAAGTTTAATAAGCTTTTAGCTTCATAATAAAAGCCTTTTTAGATTCGCCGTCAAAGCCAAGATTTTTATAAAACTGATGAGCTTCTTTTCTCCAACTGCCACTCTGTAAAATTACTTTGTAACAGTTGTTCTCGCGGGCAAACTCAATTGCCATTTCCATGACTTTACGGCCCAGTCCCTGCCCGCGATATTCCTTGTCGGTTACAACATTTTCTACAAAGGCAACTGAAGAACCCAGACGGGTAAGATTTGGAATTATCATACAATAGCAGGTTGAGATTACTTTTTCGTTTTCAACTGCTCCGAAATATTTGATTTTCTTGTTTCCCTTGATTTCACTTTCCCAGATTTTGAGGGCGTCTTCTACTGAATAGTTTCCGTTAGCACCGTCTAACTGCTCGTATAATTTTATGAGAGATTCAAGATCGTTTTCGTTTAATTCTCTGAGTTCCATTTTTACCTCGGTTTTGTATTTGTGTATTTCTTATAGGAATGGCTTATCCTTAAACTAAATAATATGTTAGAAAATGTTTATAAGCAAGGGCGTTATGCGTTCGCTTCCGCCTGCTAAAAGTTTACTCAAAAAATCAAATGCATGTTACACTATTGTTGTATTCTCATAATTGTAAGAAAGTATGGCGCGCGTGCTTTCCTACGACTGAGTCCGTGGGGCTCACAGGAGTTGCTTTGGCTAATCTTGATTTATTAATGCGGTCTCTGGAGTTCATCGAGGAACATCTTGAAGATACTGTCGCTGTTCAGACGGAAGATATTGCTGCTGGGTGTTACGCTTCTAAGTCTGCGCTTGAAAAGGTCTTTAAGTACACGATTCATTTTTCGGTTCACGATTATATAATCCGCCGAAAGATGACCAGGGCTGCAAGATTGATGATAGAAAAGCCTGCTCTAAGTATCTTGGATATTGCCGTTCAATTCGGCTATTCAAGTCACGAAGCCTTTACGAGAACTTTTTCGCAGGTGTGGAATTGTAATCCGTCGGATTTCAAAAAACGCTACACCGAAAAGGGGCGTGAACATTCTGCGGAACTGTTTCCAAAAATTACCGGCTTCATTCAATTAGAAGGAGAAAATATTATGAGAAGAACTGTTGACATTTCAGAGTTGTATGATTTTTTTAAGTCGCGCAAGGACTGCTGGTTTGTATGTGGCGATATTGTTCACCTTATTCCGATTAATGAGATTTCGCACAAGGCAGGAGATGCCGCAATTGCAGAAGCTCTGCGACGAATGGAAAGCGTGTGCGGTCCTGAAGATGTTGTGTTCAGAATTGGCGGGGATGAGTTCGCTCTGCTTACAAACTCAAGGGAGCAGGCCTATGCCGAAGAGCTCAAAGAGAAAATTCTTGCTATGAATGAACAGCCAATTCAGTTTGAGGGGAAAGATATCCCGCTAAGCCTTTACGCAAAAACTGTAAAGATTGAAGATAAGACAGTCCGCTATGCTGAAATGTTTCCTAAGCTGATGATTCCTGACATGGAAAAAAAGAATTAAAAAGTGATGAAAATTGTTTGGGCCATTTTTGCTCCGCAAAAACCGGGCTTTGCGCTGTTCGCCGTCTAACCGCGGCTCATCCACTCGCTTCGCTCGGGACGCCTTCGGCGCAGCTCCAATCCCTTGTCCAGTTTTACACACCTCGAATTTTTGAATAATTTTGATATAATAGGTATATTCTATATAAGAGGTAATAGATATGAAGAAATTTTTTATTTGTTTTGTTTTAATAATTTCTCTCTTGTTTAATGTGTTTGCTGATAATAAGCAAGCTCATAAGGAATTGAGAAAAGAGTTTGAAAAATGTTTGTTTATCTCAGAGATAAAAAATAGAGATCCTGATTTTTTGAATAAGTTGGATAAAATTGATGACCTTGATGAAATGAGAGATTATTTGCAATCCGTTTTCATTGATGAAAACGGTATGCCATTAGATAATCATGCGATGATAGATTTTTTAGATAAAGATCATAAATACTCAAGTATAACAACCTGCTCTCGATTATGCATTGAATGGTCTGATGAATATGGTAAAAAAGATGAATTGTTGAAAAAAGGTTATAAAGAAGATGAGATTTTTTATTATCCATATTTTAATGGTGAATGGAGAGATGGCTATAGAGTTGGTAAGAAATTTATGGGATATTGGGCTTTTCCAACTCCTAAAGTTAATTCATGGGACTCACCTCGTTATATAATTAATAATCCAGGTGAGTTTATTATAGAATCAAAAGAAGCTCTTTTAGTTAGATGGGAAGACTTTTCAGAAAGTCATCCTGAAGTTGGTAATGCAATAAAAAGTTCAAAGAAAAAATATCTTATTATAGATTTAAGTGAGAGTGGTGGTGGATATGGATATATTTATAATGAACTTGTAAAGAATATTAAAATAATGAAACCAAAGAAGATTTTTGTCTTATCATCACATAAAGATTTTTCTATGGCAGATAGAGCTGTTTTGAATATAGGAAAATCTACAGGAATAGAAACAATTATTATAGGACAACCTACCTCAGGTGCTTGGCGAGGTGCGAAAGTCTTTACTCAAATACAGTTTGATGATTTCCAAATAGAAATTCAAATAAAAAATCCTGATGATGATAAAGAAGATTATAGCGTTCAACCACCTGAAGGAATTGGTGCTATGCCAGATATTTATACTCTAAATACAGTAGAGTCTTTAGAGGTTGTAAAACATCTCATAGGAGATGATGAATTATCTCTTCCAGAAAAATATAAAAAGCAAATAATTGAATGCGAAAAATATAGAAAGATGATTAAATATTCAAAATAAATAAAAGAGTCACTCAATTGAGTGACTCTTTTATTTTATAAACATCCTGGAGGTCCATCTAAAGGAGTTGTAGTACCATTAGGACTTGTATAAGAAGTTGGATTTCCACTTGAGTCATAATTAATCTTACCACCATCTGGATATGTCTTGCTAGTTGAAGTTTTTCCATCTGAACCATAATAAGTAGTTGTTCCATCTTTTTCTTCTGTTGATGTTCTTGTTCCACTTGAATTATAAGTTTCTGGTTGACAACCCTCCAAAATTGCAGGTCGTTATACCCGTATTTAAAAAAATCATATCATATTTTTGAGTGTTTATAACATAATATAATCATTTATTCCCACGATTTCTTCCTGAAAATCTCTTTCGGTCTGATAAAGTCCCATATTGCAGAACTGTTTTTCAGTTAATCGCAAAATACGAACAGTATAATTTCCTCCTTTTTTTGGTTCAATTATTTATTCAGGGGAAGTGGTTGAATTGATACCGATTAAGATTTAACAGTAATATGAGATTTTAGAAAAAGTAGACATCCACTTTTGTTCAATTTCAGGTATACGCATTTCAATAATTCTGATTATGTTATTTAGAGTGGCGGGTGGTATTTTTGATTTATTATGGGCTAGTGAGCATCTGTGATTTTTTGTTATCCAAACCTTTGTGCCATTTGGCACTGGCTTGCCTTGTGAAATATGTACATGTATTGGTTCAAGAGGAAGATTTTCATCCAGCCAAAAATAAACCCAATAAGAACCAATTTTAAAAACCTGAGGCATTATCGAATCCTCCGGTCTGAGAAAATTCCAAAATTAAATGCGTCTCCGAAGAAACTAGTTCTTTTAAATAATCCAATTCAGAATCTGAATAACCAGAAATATTAATCCATTCAAAATCAGGAAGAATACAAGTAGCCTGCTTAAAACCGAGTTTCTCGTCTGGAGTTTCAATTAAAACTTTTACTTTTCCATTCGAATCCATTTCTGTATGTACAATTTCTGTATTGTCATTCAATGTCATAAAAGGGTATATCATTTGTCCTCCATCAATTCTATTATAATGTATCTTTGACTTTTTGTAATGGCTTTTTTAATCCCGGTAGCCTATAATTAAAATATCAGAAAAATAGGAGGCTTCATGTTCACCCAATTACCCGAAGAAAAACGAGATTTAATAAAGCCGCTTTTACTGCCTACGGATTTACGGAAATGGGCGTTTACACTTTTGAGCCATATCGCAATCGTGGCTTTGCTTTTGCAACTTGTCTTAAGACGCTTGAAGAACTTGAAAAGATGAGGCTTAAAGCAAGCTGGGCATGCGATGAAGAGAACGCAGAATCTGTTAGGCTTGCCAAACGACTGGGATTTGCCAATTCTGTGGAGTATGAGTTTCTGTATTTTCCAACGAGGAATTAATTTCGACACGACAGTTTCATTGCGTGTCAAATCATAGAATAGCTCTCTCTACTTTTCTCCGGTATTTTCCTCTTCCAGCCTTTGATAATACTTTTCAAAAGGATATTCATTACTATAAAATCTCAAAGAGCTTTCTGTCTGGTTACGGCGTAAATCATTTATTGGAAGTGGACGAGGCATTTTATCAGTTGAAATCTGGGAATCTTCAAAAACCTGCCACAAAATTGGCTTTGACAAAGTTCCGTCTGGATACTGCTCCTGCTCTACCATCAGATACGAACTTTGCGAAGTAACATAAAACTCCCGGGCAATAGTATTTTCATCATACCCCAAAGGGCTTGTCTTAAAACTTTTTACTCTTCCGTCATAAGCTATTAATAATTCATTTACAGAAATCCCTCTGCTATAAGTATTCAAAATCAAAGTTCCTGTAAGCAAAAGTCCTTCATCTGTAAATTTTATTGTTTTAGGTTCAAAGGCATTGTTACAAAAATCAATTATTTTTGGAAGCTCTCCGTTAAAATAAAAATTTCCTTTTTTATCTATAGCTGCATAAATAAAAACAAAATTACATAAAGCACAATTTTCAGGACAAAAAACTTTTCCACGGGATATTTCAAATTCTTCCGTTTCTTCATTATATCTTAATAACGTTTCTTTTAATTGAAAAAGCTCATTTTCTGCCTTTACATAAAAATCTCCATACCACAAGCCCTTTTCTTCTTTTGGGGAAGGAATATAGTAATCAATTTTATCAGGCTTTATTGTGGCACCAACTTTTAAATAATGCTCTTTTGCAGAAGGAAATCTTGATAAAAATAAAACAGTAAGTCCACCATTTGAATAGCAGTATTTTTGAACCTGATCATCCGGTAAAAGAAAGCTTACCCCTTCTACATTGCCTTCAATCCAGGCAGAATCCAGTTCCGGAGGATTTCCTCCATAAGACAAATAATCAACCTTGCCTAAAGGATATTCAATATTATCATGAGTTAAAATCACATCATCAAACCAGTATTTTGATTTGCTTTTGGACTGCAATGTTATAGATTTTGCCGTAAAAGTGTCTGAGCCGTATGAAAAAGTAAAAGGCTGGTCAAAGTTTGCAATAAAGGCGTAATCAGAATAATAAATCTCGTGATTTTTTGCACTTATATGCAGATTCAAATCCGGAAGGGAAATTTCTCCATTGGCGCGGATTACATTATTTTCATCATATATAATAGAATCAAGATTTACGAAAGTATTAAAATCATCATTTGTTGCAAGTTTAAGACTTTTTGGCATAGAAGGCTTAATGCTTAATAAATTGCCCTGCATATCTACACTTATCTGGCTCGTAAGCAGGAACTTATATCCAAAAGCCCAGGGGACTTCGACTTTTGCATTTTTGCATACAAGCAGGTAGGACTCTGCGCTTTTTTCAAGATAGGCCTTAAAAAGACAGAAGGTTTTTCCTTCATGATAATAAAAAGAGTCGCCGGCTTCATTACTTGTATAACCGCTTTTAAAAGAGCCGTCACGGTAAAGAGTAAAATTAGGAAAAGTCAGTTCGGCATAATTCTGATCATCTCCTAAACGAAGGTCTGCAGAACAAGAAAGCGAATTTCCTTTTTGCTTGATATCATAAATTGCTATTGTAAATTCCTCAAAGTTAAGTTCAACTTCTCCATTTAATTCAGCTGAGTCAAAATCAAAATCTGCAAATGGAATTGAAAATACAGGTGTGCTTAGTAAAAATACTAATAAACAAAATAAAATTCTATTACACAAAAACTTTTTCATGTAATAAAGTTTATTTTATATCTTGTTTTTCGTCTACGGGATATGCTGAAGCACCTGATAGAGAGCAGGATGCACTCAAAATAAAAAATCATAAATGGAAAAGTATGATATAATTACTGAAAGGATGCTTTCAAAAATCAATTTAAGTTAGTGATCTAATAAACTAAAAATGGAAAACATAATTCTGAATATCTGGATAGAAATAAAAAGTGGTCTCAAGGTTCGTCTGCTGATGAAGCCAGATGACAATGACTGCTCTTTTTTGATAATGGAAATAGATGAAAATGGCGATATCAGTAAGAAAGGTCTGGTAGTAAAGGGGCGGCAGGTTTTCGACAATTCTGGAAAATCTCTGGATTTTGGAGACGCTTATCCAATCACCACCGACCATGGTAAACTGATGATTACAAAGCAATTTATAAAAAGCTGGTTATAGGAAACAATATGGATACAGAATGGTCAAACAAAAACAAAAAGATGCAGACGCTGATTGCGAAGGAAGTGACTTTTGCAGAGGGGATAAAAGTTCTTCTTGACTTGCGCGCTGAACTTTTTGAGCAGATAACTTCTATTGTAAAAACTTTTCCGCCTGTGGCTTTTTATCAGATGCCTTTTGGAGTGGGGAAGGGGACGCAGCACACGACGCTTGTCTGGTCGCTCTGGCACCTTTTTCGTATTGAAGATATTGTTGTGCATTCGCTGATTTTGAAGGATGAGCAGATTCTTTTTAAAGGTGGATGGCTCGACAAAACTAAGAGTCCGGTTATCACAACAGGCAACGAGCTTGATGGTGACGCGATGATTGAGTTTTCAAAGGCACTGAATATCAAATCAACTTATGAATATTGCAAGGCTGTGATGGATTCCACAAATGAAATGCTGACGGGCTTGCAGTTTGCTGATTTGAAGAAAACTTTTACGGACGAGGACAAAGAGCGGCTCATTGCCAGCAAATGCGTTAGTCCGGATGAAAGTTCCGTCTGGCTGATAGACTACTGGTGCGGCAAAAACATCAAAGGTCTAATCCAAATGCCTCTATCCCGACACTGGATTATGCATGTGGAAGCCATGAGGCGCATTAAAAATAAGCTGTGTCAGCAGGCAAAAAAAGGCGTAGATCAGATTGCTTATTGCGGGCTTTCCTGCGCTCACTGCTTTTTGACTGCCTGGTGTGGTTCCTGCAGGACTATTTACAATACCTGTTCCTTTGCAACTTCTTCACCAGATGGAGTTTGCCCTAACACAGCCTGCTGCAAAGAAAAAGGCCTAGACGGCTGCTACGAGTGCAGCGAGCTTTATGATTGCAAGAAAGGTTTTTACTCGCTTGGGAAAGATACAAATGCGATAAGAGCCATGGCCCTGTTTATCCAAAAGTACGGTAAGAAAGAATTGCTGCGAGTTATGGACATGCTGCATTCTAAAAAGAAATTCGAAAAAATCCAGGAAGTCCTTGGCGAGGAAATTGACGAAGGCTTAAAGATTTTGGAAAAGTGGAGATAATTTGTGAAACAGCTTTTAATTGTTGAAGATGACCTGACTCTTAATGAAGGCTTGTGCAAGGCATTGCGGCAGGAGGACAGGAAAATTATTTCCTGTGATTGTCTGAAAGCAGCACGAGCTCAGCTTACACTTGGAATTATTGATTTTGTTCTGCTTGATATAAATCTTCCGGATGGCAGCGGGCTTGACCTGCTTAAAGAAATCAAAAAACAAAAGGCGTCACTTCCTGTAATTCTTTTGACCGCAAATGATACCGACCGCGATATTGTTCATGGGCTTGAGACTGGCGCTGATGATTATATTACAAAACCTTTTTCTCTTTCTGTTTTGCGGGCAAGGGTAAATACCCAGCTGCGAAAAATTGAGGGAGAAAGCACTGCCGGCGCAGACAAAACTTTTACAGACGGCGTCTGGTCCTTTAATTTTGATAAAATGATTTTTGCGTACGACGGCAAGCAGACAGAACTTTCTAAAACAGAACAGAAGCTTTTATATTATCTGACACAAAATGCTCCAAACACAACAACCCGCGATTTTTTGATTGACCGGCTCTGGTCCGATGGCGAGGATTATGTTGATGAAAATGCACTTTCTGTCACAGTAAAACGGCTTCGCGACAAGCTTAAGCTTGGAAACAAAATCAAAACTGTATATGGAATTGGTTATGCGTGGCTAACTGAAGTTGGGGAGCCAAAATGAATATAGGAATTCTTACAGCATCTATAGTAATTTTTGCCGGTGCTCTTACCTTTGTAATTTATAATCGCCTTAAACTGAGACGTACTTTTGATTCCATAGAGAAAATGCTTAATGAGGCAATTGAAGGAAACTTTACGGTGGCCAGTTTTGATGAATCAAGATTTTCGCGCCTGGAAGCAAAGCTCGAAGAATATCTTTCATCAGCATCTATTTCTGCACAGAATGTCAAAAACGAAAAAGACAAACTCAAAGAATTGATTTCTGATATTTCACATCAGACCAAAACTCCTATTGCAAATCTTGTTCTTTACGGAGAGCTGCTCGAAGGCTCTGAACTAACTGAAGAACAAAAATCAAATGTAAAGGCCATTCTCACTCAGACAGAAAAGCTGCGATTTTTAATAGACAGCCTTGTAAAGCTCTCGCGACTCGAAAGCGGCATTATTCAGCTGGAGAGAAAAAAGACAGAAGTTTTCCCGATTTTACAGAATGTTGTTGAGCAGATTCGGGAGCGGGCAGCTGCGAAAGGACTGGAAGTGTTTTTGAATGAAACAGATGTCTCTGCAAATATAGATTCAAAATGGACGCAGGAAGCTATCTTTAACATTGCGGATAATGCCGTAAAATATACAGACAAAGGAAGCATCACCATAAGCGCCACCGAGTTTGATATGTTTGCCCGTGTAGATATTTCCGATACCGGAAAAGGTATCCCCGAAGAAGACCAGCCAAAAATCTTCGGCCGCTTTTACAGAGGTACATCAACAAAATCAGAAGAAGGAGTTGGCATCGGTCTTCACCTGGCAAGAGAAATCATAAGCGGGCAGGGCGGGTACATCAAAGTAAAATCAAATCCTGTACAAAACGCTGCCGCCGATGAACCAGTCACAACTTTTTCAATATTCTTGCCTAAATGATGCTAATTCTCTGAAGAGATTTTATCAAGCATATCGCCAATAATATTTTCGTAAATTGCACCGTTTGTCACATTTTTCCATTATTGTTCACTTTAGGTTGAGGTTGACGCCCCTCCAAAAATTGACGGTAGTTATACTAAATATAGCCAATGCAATTTGATTGATAGTTCATTTACTTTAAAAGATCCAAATAACACACCACTTCCTGAATGTAATGAATGTGAATATAAAAATTTTTCCGGATGTAAAAGTTGTGGTTCTGAGATACTAGATAGGTGTGAATTACGTAAAGAATATGCGAGAGCTTGTCAAGAATTTGAACAAATAAGAATGCTTATAGATAAATACAAAGAATCTGGATTATTTAAAGATAAGTGTCATTGTAATTGTAATAAAAATGACAAACAACCTATTTATTGTATAAAAAATTATAATCTTGAATAAAGTCAAGCTGCTCGAACATGAGCAGCTTAAAAAACTAATTATCGATATTTACTAAATATAGATTCTATTTCACGATAACTGAGAGCTTCCGTTAATATATTTTCTTCAGTCTCATAACGAGGAACTAGAATCCATGAGCCTATGTTCTCTTTCCAACTATTACAAGGAATATTTTTTTCAAAAGTCATTTCAAAACTATAGTTAGAAAAGATGTATTCAAAAAAATGCTCTTGTAAATCATTATTCAATCTTTCAAAACGGTCCGTTTCTCCAATACTATTATAGTAATCAGGACTTGCAATACCTATTCGTGTATAGTCATTCATATATTTATCTTCAATTCCAATAAATGATTCTTTCAATTCAGATATTTTTGGAATTTTGAAATATTTTTCTTCATGTGGTTTAATCTCACAATAAAAATGTCGTTGCTCTTGTCTTCGAGTGTAGATACCAATGAATAATGTTTCATTAGAATTATTAATTATCTTTCCAGTAATAGAATTTATCTTTGTCTCTTCATTTTCATTTAAGAAATCTTTAAGTGTAAAATAATTCTTTGTCTTATCTTCACTCATAAACTTATGACACCAAAATAGCTTATAATAATCACGACCAGAAATTTTTTTTGATTTAATTATTTTATTAAAGGTATTTTGAACCTTATATTGTTGATCATAATCAGAGGACTTTCGTAATTTGAAAACTTTATCTAAATCACAAACTATAGGAAAATCAGTTCCACCGATGTATTGTGTCTCTTTCCAATAAATATCATCATAAATATCACCAATAGATTCATCATAAACACCGTTAAATATTTCATTTGTATTCTTTTTAGGTGTTATCGATGTATTCGGAGTACTAGCACATCCAACCAACAATCCAACTATCAAAATTGCTGTAACTGCTAAAAATATCTTTTTCATATTTTCACCTCTCTATTAAGATTTACATAAAATTATAAGTAAAAATGGGAAAAAGTTCAGTGAGTTTTACCCACTGATTCAGGAAAAAAAGATATTCAATAATTCAAAATTCGAATTCATTCTTTTTAAGTCTGGAACTATTATCAACTAACTATTCAACAAGGAAAAACAATAAATGATAAATCCAGAGTATAAAGTTGTTAATGATTCGAGCTTTTTACCTGAAAGCGGTAGTGGATTAAAATCTAAGACAAGGATAAAATTTATTCAAGAAAAAGACGGTGTTGCTCTTTATGATGGGGGTGCTTACATTGGCCAGTTTATTTCTTCTACTGGAGATATGTAGTATTAACCTTAGTAATTTTTCTTTTTCTATATCTGTTATGCAGATATAGAAACACCTTTTTCTTTCGCATATTCACGCATGGCTTTCATGTCTACAAAATACGGAAGAGAATTAACATCAATAGGAGTATAGTCTTTTTGCATATAAGAATTATATTTGTTCATCTGTCCATTCATATTCATATACCTCCATATAAACAGAGATAAATCCAAAATCCATAATTACATTATACCATAAATATCATTTTTTTCATAAAAAAGGCGGGCTTGCCTGTCGTTATATCTGTGTTTTTCTTTATTTTATTACAATTCTCTGAATTATACAAAGAAATATAATCGTTTACACCAATAATTTCCTCTTGAAAGATTCTTGAAAGAATTGTGTGTTATCTTTTTATTAACAAGGCTGCGGGAACGTGATTTTACAATTTTGTAATCCCGTAATTTTGAACAGGAGACACACAATGGAAATTTTAAAAACAGAAAATCTTAAAAAAACATACGGAAGCGGAGAGGCAAAAGTTGAAGCCTTGCGCGGTGTAAATCTTACAGTAAACAAAGGCGAGTTTTTAAGCATCGTCGGAACTTCTGGCAGCGGAAAATCAACTCTGCTTCATATGCTTGGAGGCCTTGACCGCCCGACCGATGGAAAAGTAATAATTGACGGAAAAGATATTTTTTCTCTTAAAGATGAAGAGCTCACAATTTTCAGACGAAGAAAAATCGGATTTGTTTTTCAGGCATTTAATCTGGTGCCTGTAATGTCTGTTTATGAAAACATTGTGCTTCCGATTGAACTTGACGGCGAAAAACCAAATCAGGAACTGGTAAACGAAATAATTAATACACTTGGGCTTTCAGAAAAACTCAAGGCATATCCTTCACAGCTTTCGGGGGGCCAGCAGCAGCGTGTTGCAATTGCCCGCGCTCTTGCTTCGGCACCGGCAATCATTCTTGCAGATGAGCCGACCGGAAACCTCGATTCAAAAACAACACAGGATGTAATGGGCCTTTTAAAAGTTACAAGTCAGAAGTTTGCACAGACAATTGTAATGATTACTCACAACGATGAAATTGCTCAGCTTGCAGACCGTTCAATCCGCATCGAAGACGGAATGATTGTAAGGGGATAAAAATGAAAGTACAGAATACTCCAGTCATCAGAAAAACAGCACAGAATTATATTTTCAAAAATCGTGGAAAAAGCCTTATAATAATTCTTTCGATTGCGCTTTGTACTTTTTTGTTCACAACTCTTTTTACAGCGGGCGGCAGCATCTTAAAAATGCTCAAAGAATCTACCCAGCGTCAGATTGGAACTTCTGCAGCCGGCGCCTACAAATATCTTATTCAGGAAGAATATGACAAGCTTGCTGCAGATCCAAAATTTAAAGAAATTTCTCAATGGATTTATGTTGGCGATGCTGCTAACAAAGAACTCTTAAAAGTCCGCACCGAAGTTCATTGGACTGATGAAGTTAGTGCAAAAAAAGGCTTCTGCTATCCGGAGATTGGTTCACTCCCTCAGTCAGAAGATGAAGCAGTTTTCAGCTCGCTTGTTTTGCAGGCTTTGAAAATTAATTTTGACCCGGCTGATTATGAGTCTCTGCTTGGAAAAAAAGTTCCGCTGCTAATCAATATAAATGATCAGATTATAGAAAAAGAATTTACCATCAGCGGTGTTTTTACAGGTGACCGTGTTTCAATGTCGCAGGTCGTTCTTGTATCAAAAGCCTTCCAGGAAAGATATGCACCTGTTCCAAAGCTTTCTCATTATGCCAGAGACAATGATTACAATAATCAGGTTAGCGGACTTATAAATGCCGACGTAGATTTTTACAGTCCTTTTAGAATTGAAGATCAGCTCATTACCGCTGCCTTGAGAAACGGACTTCCAGAGATGGTAGAAATTGGAGTAAGCAACGCTTCGATAGCAAGCACAATGGATCCTGCTACATTGCTTCTTGTTGTCTTCCTGCTTTTCACAATTTTTCTTTCGGGTTATCTTATCATAAATAATATTTACAGAATAAATGTTTATTCTGATATCCGTTCTTATGGGCTTCTTAAAACAATCGGAATGAGCGGGCGCCAGCTTTCATCGCTCGTAAGATATCAGGCAATTTATCTTACGCTTCCGGGAATTGCACTTGGCATTCTTGCAGGTACACTTGTTGGAATTCTTTTAGTTCCGGTTATTGCAGGCTTCCTTAGTGTTTCTATGGCCGCAAAAGGTGTGATTCAAATAAATGGCAGGGTGCTTTTAGTGTCTGCTCTGTTTTCTTTTGTGACTGTGATTATTTCATGCAGACGTCCTGCCAGAATAGCAGCCAAAGTTTCGCCGATTGAGGCAGTGCGATATCAGGAAATAACTCGTGGAAAGAAAATGCAGGCTCGCAACAACACCCGTTTTACAAACTTTTCTTTTGCAGGCAGAAATCTTTCACGCGACAAGAAAAAGGTTTTCTGGGTTGTGCTTTCGCTTTCTCTTTCGCTTGTGATTTTGAACAGTGTTTATACTTTGCTTCACGGCTTTAACGAAGACAAATATATTGAACACAGCATTGCAACTGATTTTTCTGTAGCTGACGCCACACTGGATAATCCTTCTGTGAATTTTAATAACAGAAATACAACAGGAATTTCACAGGAGCTCCTTGAGGAACTGGGCAAACTGTCCGGCATAGAAGAGCTTGGAAATATTTATCTTGAATCTACCTACCAGCGTTTTACAGAAGAAGATTTTCAAAAGATTGATGAGCGCCTTCTGAGCAAACCTTTCTTTGAAACACTGCCAACTTATGGTGATGAAATTTCAGTTAAAGCCTTGTATGAAGAAGATCGTGCGGCATCTGTTATGCTTTACGGTATGGATGATTTTGTGCTCAAAAATCTTCCTGTGCGACATGGCGAACTCAATCTGGAAAAATTTAAGACAGGTAACTACATCCTCGTAAACGAATATGATATGCGTCTTCCGGACGGCGAGGATCCGATTCCATATTTCCTGCCGGGAGATAAAATTAGTGTAACAACAAACGACGGCAAAACAAAGCTGTATGAAGTAATGGCAATTGTTCAGCTTCCTTATGCCTTCCGCCTTCAGGTTTATGATACGCTCGATATTTTTTATATTCTTCCGTCAGATGAGTTCAACAACTTTTGTCAGCCACGCACTCCTATGCGCTGTCTATTTAATGTGTCTGATGAAGCGAAAGAAAAAATTGAAGAGTGGATGGAAAAGTATACTACAGAAACAGAGCCTGCCCTTACTTATACTTCCCGCAAAAGCTACAAGCAGGAATTTAAAAGCTTTACAAGTATGATTATGATTGTAGGCGGGCTTTTGACAGGAATCCTTGCACTCATAGGACTTTTGAATCTTGCAAACACAATGACAACTTCAATCATTTCGCGCCGTCTTGAACTTGCTATGCTCGAAGCGGTTGGAATGACAAAGCGCACGCAAATTTGCGGAATGTGTATTGAAGGAGTTTTATATGCCATCTTTACCGGAATTGCAGGATTAGTGTTGAGCAGTATTTTTTCTGCTGTGTTCATAAAACCTTTTGGAGCAGAAATGTGGTATTTTGAATGGAACTTTTCACTGCTGCCACTTGTTGTAGTCTTTCCGATTATGATTGCACTTACACTTTTTCTGCCGGTGATTATTTACAAAAACGCGATGAAGGCATCTGTTGTAGAAAGACTTCGAGTTGCAGAGGCTTAGGAAAGCAGGTAGAATAAAACTAACGTGTCAGGAAGTCAAAAGATGAACTTGAGATTACGAGCATATAAACCCGAAGATTCTCAGATTATCTGCAGCTGGGTAAAGGATGAAAAAACTTTATTCCAGTGGTCGGCTGATAGAATCGGGAAGTTTCCGTTGATGGGAAATGAGTTGAATGAAAATTACGCAGAGAGAAAAGCCGGTCTGGATTTTTTCCCGCTCACAGCAGTTGATGAAAAGGAAAATGTAATCGGACACCTCTTTGTTTTAATTCCTGATGCCAATATGAAGACGACCGTTCGTTTTGGTTTTGTAATTGTTTCTCCGGAAATCCGTGGCAAAGGCTACGGCAAGAAAATGCTTGAGCTGGCAATCGAGTATGCAAAGAAAGAATTGAAGGCTGCAAAAGCAACGCTCGGAGTTTTTGCAAATAATCCAAAGGCGCAGGCCTGTTATGAGACTATGGGCTTTAAGCCATTCAGCAAAAGAATTATGAAGATTCTTGGTACTGACTGGGAATGTATTGATATGGAATTAAATTTGTAGTAGGAAGATGCGCAAGGGTATGGAGCCACGCCGAAGGCGGCCACCGCAGGAAACGGTGGTTGAGCTTGGCGAAACTACCGTTTTCGAGGAGGCTGGAGCGAAAGCGGAATGGCGTAACACCCGACTGGCTCGAAGAGCCAGATGCGCCCGGGAGAAAAAAAAATGCTTATAAAGGAACTGGAGTACAAAAAATACAAAGGCAAAAAATATCAGGCGGAGATTCTTTCGGACATGTATCTTTCTATTGAACCGGAAGGCGAAGGTTTTGCCATTAAGTGGGTGATGAGCGAGGAGCCTCTTAGAATGACGCTTAATGAAGATTTGCTGTCGGACTGGCTTGAAGATCCTGTTGCTTACGGTGCTTTTGAGGGCGACAAGCTTATTGGCATGGTTGAAGGATTCTTAGAAAAATGGAATAACCGGTTCAGAATTGCTAACATCTGCGTGTTTGAGGAGGCTAACAGAAGAAGCGGCGTTGGCACAAAACTTATGGAGACTATCTTAAAGGCTGCTGAAAAAAGTGGTGCCCGGATGGTGGTGCTCGAAACTCAAACCTTTAACTTTAAGGCAATTTCATTTTATAAAAAACACGGATTTGAGATTATCGGCTTTGACAGGTATGCCTACTCCAACAGCGGACCGGAAGAACATAACATGCGCTTGGAAATGGGGAAGATGATGTGATGCGAGCTTTGTGCAATGTCATATAATTCACTAAAATTATGCTATTTATATGATTTTTTGAGAAAATCTGATCAAACGGAAAGATCCATTGTCATTTTTTATGTTAAAATATTTTGAAGCTAAAAAAACTCAGTAATGAATAAGAAAACGGGAGAATGATAAACTCCAGAATCATAAGGCTTATGGAAATAAAACGAATAAATCAACAAGACATTACGACACTCGCCGTGGCCATGACAGCGGCTTACTCTGAAGAACCGTGGAATGAAAATTGGACGCAGGAAAAAGCCGAAAGAAGAATCCGTGCTGTTTTGGGTAACTTTGAGTCAATGGGGCTTGCAGCTTTTGAAGATGGCAAAATAATCGGTGCGGTACTGGGTTATGTGGATCCATACGCCGAAGAAGATTTCTTTTTTGTTTCTGAGCTTTTCGTAATTCCAGAAAAGAAGAAAAATGGTGTTGGAAGGCAGCTGCTGGCAGAACTGGAAAATGCGCTCAATGAGAAAAAGGTGAATGTGATTCAGTTAATTTCTATTGATTATAATGCCCCCTTTTATAAAAAGTGTGGCTTGAACTGTGATGCCTGTTCTGTTCAGTACAAAAGGATTTGAAAAATGAACAATAATATCACAATAAAAGAAGAGCGAATCAGCGCAGAAGAATACATTGATTTTCTCAAACGCACAGACCTTGGCTCGCAGTATCCCAAAGAACGCTTTTATGAGCGTATTCCGAAGCTTGTGAAAAATGTCTCAATTAGTCTTGTGGCCCGAAATATGGATGGGCTTCTAGTGGGCTGTTTGTTTGGGCTAACAGATTTCTGTTATTGGCTTTATATAACAGATTTAGGCGTAGACAGAAATTATGAAAGGCGGGGAATTGGTCGGGCGCTTATGAAAAAGGCTCACGAAATTGCCGGTGGTGAAAAAGATATTGCCGTTT
>CAMVDX010000007.1 GCA_947166355.1 uncultured Treponema sp. | reverse complement strand
CTGCAAGCGAGCTGACAATTGAGGAAGTTATGGAAATTGCAGAAGAAGAAATTGAGCGTACTGCTCAGGAAGCTGTGAAAGCAGCTTTGATTGAAGTTGGCGGCGAACTTGCTTATGAAAAAGAAAGAGCAGATGAACTTGAAAAACAAAAGCTTTCGTTGGAAGCAGAAAATAAAAGATTAAAGGAAGAAGCCCAGAAAAAGAAGGACCAGTTCTTTTATGGTGCTTTGATTGGCGGAACTAGTGGCGTAATTGTTACGTCGCTGGTGTTTGGTTTGATTACGAAATAACACAGTTATTTCGAGCCGTTCTTTCGATGAGCCTAAAAAATGCGGTGCATTTTTTTTAACGGCTCTTCGATTGTAGGCAGGGAGTATGTAAATGATTAGTTCAAAAGGAAAAGTTAGAGGCTTGGTCACTGTTACGGTTCGCGACTGTAATGGTCATGTAAAGTATTTTAAGAATGGATTCTGGCGTAATCTTTTTAAGCTGAAAGAACGCCCAATGATTTTCCGTCATCACAACACTATCACTAATCAAGGTGATGGAATGATTGCGGATCTTTTGATTAGTAATCCGACTCAGGATAAGGTTGATGCCACAAACGGCTATATGCGTGTTGGAACTGGCTGGACTGGAAGCACTCCAAAGAACAACACAGGAGTAAACACTCCTACTGGTTCTTTTAAAAAACTTGATTCTACTTATCCAAAAACTCAGGCGGCTTTTGGTTCTTCCGGACAGAATGTTGTTCTTTACCGCACAAGCTTTGCTGCAGGTGATTTGAACGCAAACGGAATTAACGAAGTTGCTTTGATGAACGGAAATACAGCTGCCGCTAAGTGCCTGGCTTATGCTCAGATTACGCCTTCTGTAAACGTGACTTCTGCAGACAGCCTTCAGATTGACTGGCAGATTACTGTAAGCGGAGCTTAATATGGGAACCACCATAGCGGGTAATCAGCATATAGGAACAAATTATCTTAAAAGCAATTATATCTGGAAACAAGGTCTTGGCGGAAAAACTGCGGATGTAGAGCTTTATGAAGAAGACTACATTTTTGTTTATGAGTTTTTTCCACCCTATGACCAGAGGGATGACGGAGAACTTGCGATAGAGTTTTATTATTACTATCGAAAACCGACTACTTCGGATTTCTGGAATTATTGTTATGACCCTGATTATTTTTACATCCTGCCTTTTATTGCATCCAGCAACGATGATCCACGCTATGGACCAGTTGGTAAATGGTGGGGAATGATTAATTATGATTACAACAAGATTTCTCTTGTTGGCCGCGAATCAGGATGGATTCATGTAACGCTACATGTTGATGAATATATCTGGGGAAGATATATAAAAAATGGTACTACATATGAAAATCCACTTTACTTTGGTATTTATTCTCCAATTCCTGTTTTTGTCTGGGATAATTCAGTTAGTAGCGGAATACCAGTAACACCTTACGACATTCTGTGGGATTATTCAGAGTTTGAAGATGATGATGTTTATGATGTTTTGACCGAAGGATATCTTGAAGACTGTTATGTAAGCAGACGCCAGATAAGTGATTACCCGAGTTTCTATATAACTTTTCATGATGTTACGCCAGATAATTTTAATTACGCAGTAAATGAACAGGCTGTCATAAATGTGAGTTCTACAGTAAACAGAAAATCTGTTTTGAAAAAGCTTCTTAGTGAAATAAAAGCTGTGACTGGAACTGCAGGAAGACATCAGCTGCATTTAAGAAATGCCGGTAACCACGGACTGGGAGTTTCCGATAGTTTTGCAAAGAGGATGTATTTTGCAAGGCTGCTTTCTGAAAGAAAAAGTATGGCTACTCTTTTGGGCCGCAAGCATTTTATGACACGTCAGTTTAATGATGTGTTTGAGCCTGTTGCATTAAAAGATTACCAGAGGCTTCTTTTTAGAAGTGGCGATGATGCTTTAGTTCCTACAGATTCGATTAGAAAGACCTTAAGCTGGAAAAGACTGTTGGAACTTGAATCAGAAATTAAAACTGAGGTTATAAGAAAACAAGTTGCCTTCCGCAATAATCTTGATGAAGTGCAGTTAGCGGCTTTGCCTTTTGCCTCCAGATTATTTTTCAGGGCGGTTCAAACTGTTATGAATTTGTGGGATTGGATCCGCGGAAAAATCAGAGAAGCAAATAATGTGATGTCTTTGTTCTGTCCGATTGCGACAGAGATAGAACTGGAGTGTTACATCTAAAATTACATCCATGTAATTTTAGATGTTGCAGTTTCGCTGTCGCAAAACTGCGATATCGCGCATCCATGCGCGCCCGCTACCGCGGAGGTTTTAAGGAAGTATATGAAATGGCTTTTCAGAGCGAAATCAAAATTAAGAATTCTTATTGATACTAAGTGCGACCTTTCGGGCTATGAAACTGTTTCTATCTGGGCTAGGAAGCCTGACGGAAATGTGGTGAACTTTCCTGCAGTTGTAAAAGATGTTGAGAACGGAATTATCTTTTACGACGTGGTAGATGAAAATGACATTGACCTTAAAGGCTGGTGGATCATCTGGCCGGAAGTTATTTTTGATGATGACAGGACTGCGGCCGGAAGAGCTGTAAAAGTTTTTGTTCACGAGGTTGGCAGCTTATGAAAAGAAATATAAAGGTGTCGCAGGATTACATTCCAATGGATTGCTGGAATGAAGCAAAAGAGTTTTATCTGACGCTTCGTGATGATGTGGATATTTATAAAAAGTTTAAAATCTTTCCAGATATGAAGCCAAGCGAAGAAGCTGAAAAGTTTGCGGCCTGGTTTACTCTGGAGCGCTTTGTTGATTATCCTCGTTCTTTAATTTTGATTTATGAGCACATGGATGAAATTGATAAAAAGACCGGGGAATATGGTGTGCTGGATGGTTATGGGCAGCTGCAGTTTAAGCTGATTCAGATGTACAGACTTTTGAAAGAAAACGGAATAATAGATGAGTGAAATAGATTTTTCAAAAAATGAAAAAGCGGTCCTCGAAGAAATCGGTCTTGAAATGAAGGCGAATAAATACGTAAGCGGTGAAATGCAGTTTACCGACCTTACCAATACGCTTTATTTTTTGAGGGCTTATGAGGACACTATCCGCTACTGTATTACCTGGGATAAGTTTCTTGTGTGGAACGGAACTAACTGGGAGATTGATGCACGTGGTTTTGTGCAGGAGCGTATTCCGATTTTTATTCATCAGATGTACAGAATTATGCGTTTTATAAATGACCGCATATTGAAGGCTGATTTTGAAAAGCACCTTATTAAGAGTGAAAGCTTCCGCCGTATTCAGGCAATTGTTGGTCTTTTGAAAATGCAGCCATCTATTAAGGTGATTGAAAAAGAGCTTGATACTGATATCTATCTTTTTAATGTTGAGGGGCTTACGCTGAATCTGAAAACCGGAAAAGCGAAAGAGCCGAATACAAAACATCTTATTACAAAGAAAAGCCGCTTTATTTATGAAAAGGATGCAGATTGTCCGACATGGAATCTTTTTTTAATGCAGATTTTCAATAAAGATTTGCAGCTTATCCGCTTTATTCAAAAAGCTATGGGGTATGCATTAAGCGGCGATGTAAGCGAACAGTGTCTTTTTATTCTCTGGGGAACTGGTGCTAATGGAAAATCAACTTTCTTAAATGTTATGCTTGAACTCTTTGGAGATTATGCTTTGAGCACAGGAATTGAAACCTTTATGAAAAAGAACTCTGAACAGAGTAATGATATTGCACGCCTTAAAGGAATGAGACTTGTCACCACAAGTGAAATTGAACAGGGCCGCCAGATTAGTGAAAGTCTTATAAAAATGGTAACCGGCGAAGATGCACTTACTGCCAGGTTCTTGTATGGCGAATATTTTTCTTTTAAGCCAACCTTTAAGATTTTTATGGCAACAAACCATAAACCAAAAATCCGGGGAGCTGATAACGGTATCTGGAGACGAATTAAAATGATTCCTTTTACTGTGACTATTCCTCCTGAGCAGAGAGATAAGAACCTCACTGAAAAACTGATAGCAGAAAACTCCGGAATCTTGAACTGGCTTTTGAAAGGCTATGCGATGTGGAAGAAGGAAGGACTTGAAGAACCAGCTGCGGTAAGAGAAGCAAACGAAGAGTACAGAATGGATATGGATAGCGTTGGAACTTTCGTGACTGACTGCCTGGAGCTGGATGCGTCTTTACAGTGGCGACTCCCTACAAATCTTCTTTATCAGACTTATATCAAATGGTGCAGTAAAAACAATGAGCGTGTGATGAGCCAGAAGTGGCTTGGTATGAGAATGAGTGAGAAAGGATTTAAGCGTGTTATTACAAATGGACAGCGGCTTTGGTGTGGGCTGGCGGTGAAGCTGGATTGGAGATAGCTTAGAGCGAGAGACTCTCCCCGATAGCAAAGGGCGTGAGTGTTGGACATTTGGAAGCTTTTTTTACATGCTTTATTTATATAATGTCTTAACTGAATCAATTTCTGAAAGAATGTCTTTTACAAGTTCAGGCGGATTAAGAACTTTTACAGTTTTGCCTTGTCCTAATACCCAGCGTTTAATTTCTGGAAGTTGTGTTGTTTCAAATTCTACTAAAATGCTGCCATCTGGTTTTTCTGTGATTTTCTGGTCTGAGTGGAGTTTCCGTTCAAGAGCGAAAGTACCAATTTCTTTATCTATTAAAAGTTTCACTTTATATTTTTCTTTTGAACTAAGCCAGATGCCGAGCTCTTTATCAAAATAATCTTCCGGTTTAAAATCGTCTGGAACTTTGAAACGTTCATTTGTTTCTTCTGCATTTTTGATTCGTGACATATTGAAAACACGGACTTCATTCTTGTCATGGCAAAAGCCTAAAATGTACCAGTTACCTTTTTGGCAGACTGCGTGATAAGGGTCTAGTTTACGTTCCATAAAACTGCTTTTTTGTAATGGTCTGTAATCAAAAGAAAGAGTTTTATGATTTTGTAATGCAGAAAAAACGGTTTCAAAAACTTTTGCATTTATTTCTGGAAGTAAATCAGGTATATATGTAATGTTTGATTTTAAGAATGAAGAATCAACTGTTATGCTGTTTGGAAGCCCAGCGGTAATCTTTTCAAAAGTATGACGGAGATTTTCTTCTAGGGGTGTGTTTTCATATTGTTTTAAAAGCTGGTCAAAAAGTGCGATTGAAAATAATTCACCTTCGCTAAGCATAACGCTTTTTAGAAAATATGTTGGATCTGAATAATAATAACCGCCGTTCCCCTGACGAGCTTCAATAGGGGCATGGTAAAACAGAATCATTTCATTTATATCGCGTTGAACTGTACGGACGGAACATTCAAGTTTTTTTGCAAGAAAGGATGCTGTAGGATAGTTACCCTCTGAGATATACTGGTCGATTATTGCAAGTCGTCTTTGTGAATTGTACGCTATTCGTTTTTCTGACATATATATTCCTGATTAATAATTATTCTTCAGAATTTAATAAATCTGCAATAAGTTCTTTTGTTTCATAAAGCTCTTTTTCTGCATCATCTATAATTGTACCTGTAAAACTTAAAAGAGGAAGTTTGACTATTTTTTTAAACCAAGAACCAATGCCTGAAACTATTAGCATATCATCTTCAGATAATTGTTTATCATTCTGAAATTTATCGTAAAAAGACTTTATTGAACCTTCAATATAATTTAAAACATCTAATTCTTTTTCACATAATGCTGATACTTCCAAACAGAAATTATCGAACTTACTTGATTTATCCTGTGATTCACTAACAGAAAGTAAAGCCGCTGCTATTTTGGAATTACCTACAGACATTAAAGGGTAAAGTGAATTATTAATTAAAACACTACCAACTGGTGAACCAGATTGCACAACAGAAGATAAAAATAACTGATTATTTTTTAATTCTTCATCATTGTAAAGAAACCATAAAACAGTAGTACAATTTTTTGGATCTTCAATGCCAGCACCAAGATATGCAATCATATCACCATTTTCAAAACCTTCAGTACATTTATAAATCCATGAATTCTTTTCATCAACGATTGGCTTAAAGAGATTATTAGCTATTTTTAACTTTTTTATTCCTAAATCAAATAATGCCTTGCCTGCTGATAAACGAGGTGTAAGAATTTTATTCTGAAAATAATTCTTTGTTTCTTCAATTAAATAATCAGTAATACTCGAATTAGAAGGAACTTCATCAGATTGACTTTCTGTTTCTGGAATTACAATTGGTTTTTCATATTTTTTTACTAAACCTTTGACACCACGAATTTTTATTTCAGCTTCTATTGCTGCTTGAATATTTGAAATATCGTTTTTATTGAAACGGAAACTGTCGAAGAGTTCACCATAGTTTTCAAAAAAGTCAAACGCGTTATTTTCTAAGAAAGCATATTCGAACAACAAAGATAATAAAAATAATTGTTTTGATGAATCTTGAATATTTGCAACTGATTCTAATGGTATATCCTGTTGTGGAGTAGAAACACCTAATTTAATATAAAGTGCATTAATATAATCTTTTTGAAGTTCAGAACTATCTGAACTTGTTTTTTTCTGCAGCTGTGAAGCAAAAGTGAAAATAAGACCAGAAAATAATTTCTTTTCATTACCTGAAAGAGTATCTATTGATTCAAATGTTTTTAATTGATATTTTTGAGCATTTTCCAAGTCTTCAATTCTGACATCATGTTCTTCGCCTATATCTATAAGAGTATCAACTGTGCCAGAAACATTATTTAAAAGTTTTTCTGAAGATTCTTCTATTTTATTTCCAATGTTTTCTAATTTTTCACCGAAGGGTTTTGCACCAGCTTCAATACCTTTTTCAAATTCTTTTACTTTATTTTTTCCAAACATAAATGCCTCCAAAATATTTAAGCGTTAATTACAATGTCATACCAACGATTAGCTAAGAATTCCTCTTTTATCTGTTTTATAAAAGAACCATCCTTTATAAGTCTGTGTAATGAAACAATGAATCCGCCTATATCTAATTTTTGCAGAGATTTTTTTATTAAATCAGGATTATCAGTTCCGGCTCCAATACTCGTACCTATTGCAACTACAAGAATATTACTTGTAGAAGCGATTATATTTGAATAATCAATAATTTTTCGTGTTCGAACTTCATAAAGCTTTATATCACCATCTTTTTGTTCGTTATATAACATACGGTGAATCATTGAAATGATTAAATTTATTGCAGAGGAAACAGCAATTTGTTTTCCTACATTTACAATATTTGCCATATCAATACCGTAATCAGCTAAAGCAGAGGCAATTTTTGGATCATAAGTTGAAATAATAGGGAAAGGTAAACTGTTTTTTGTATTTAAATCTGATGCAAGATGAACAGCTTCTTTTACAAGTGAAGTACCTACAATCAGTTTTCCATCAATCCCTTCATTTAATAATTTTTCATAAGTATAAGATAATACTTTTTTTGTATCAGCATGAGATTTTAGAAAATCACCACCACCTATACCAGTTTTTGATGAAATATGAAAAGATTGCATATTCCAACCAGTAAGTGTACTTGTTGCAATATTTGCTGTACCAAAAATCCAACCTAATACAGGATCATGCCCAATGGCACCAGCTCTGTGACCTAATTTTCCAGTTTTTGGAAATGGATTTGTATTTCCAAATTGTTTACTACCTTTTGTAGTATCAAACGGTACAGGATGAAGAATAATTTCTTCTAGTGTTGGATTATATAATTTATGATGACGTTCCTCATAACCAGCTTCTTTACGGGCATTTAAATCATGTGGATCAACTTTATCTTTACCGAGAGTATTATCTGCGGCTTCCTGGTCTCCCAAACGTTCTTTGAAATCTGTAAGTAGATATTGTCTGCAGCACTGCAAACCAACAGAAAAAAATAAAAATGCTATATCAATCTTAGTGAGTTTTGTTGCTTTTTCAAACTCTTTATCAATATCTGTAATTATTTCAGAAACATGGTTAGCAACATAAGCAGTTCGTTTACATTCATCAACTACAGATTGAATATCGTTTCGATAAGTTTTTTCATAATCATTTTTTTCTTGTCTCAATTTATCAAATCTGTTCATTTTATTTTTCCATAAAAATTATTATAACATACATTTTGCCAAAAATGGCGAAAAATGAAGCTCGTTTTACGGTTATATTATACATGATAGTTATGACAAGGAATGGCATGACTATCAATATTTTTTTTATTTTTTTATTTTTTAGAAAAATCTTGCCAATTGTACAAAAAAAGCATATATAATTGTGAATATTCTTTCTAATTGGAGATAACTATGTTTGAAATTCATATGTGTTTAACTCTTAATTCTGGAGAACAAATTATTAAAATAATGACAATTTTTGATGCCAATACAAGAATAGAGGCTGAATTTAAAGCAATACAAGAATTCGAAAAAGAAAGGCCTGATAAAGATATAATTTATGGTGAAACAATGGGAAATTTAAAACCACAAATTGAAGTCATTAAAGAAAATGATCCTAGATATCAACTACCAGATACAGATGCTGCAAAACGAGAACAACTTGAGGAAAATATTTCGATATATAAACCTGTAAAAATTTAATTTCATTGCAGAAATTTACAAATCCAGAGAATTATAGATTTCTGCAATAATGTCACCAACTTTTAAAGAGAAACTTTCATATTGCTCATTTTTTATTGCTTCTAACTCATCTTCTGATAATTCATTCTCATCATACAAACATCCATTTTTAGCAAATACTTCTTTATTAAGTTCCAGAGCTTTATGTAACCAAGTTCCATTTAAAATTTTATTTTCATCATCGGAAGAGAGTGCTTCTTGACTCCAAATATCTTCGACTATATTAATTTCTTTTTTATTTGACAAATACCAAAACAATGGAAGAGTCTCTTCAAGTTTGTCAATATCGTTTAAAGTAAAATCAGTAAATGAAAGTGGTAAGATATCTTCATCTTCTGGAAAAAGTAATTCAGAGTTAAATCCCAAAAATATATTTAAGCAAAAATGAATATATGCAAAAATTTGTTCAATTTCATTATAATTAATTTGTATTTTTATGATTCCAAATTTTGAAATATCATCACAACTTTCATAATCAAAGAGTATTTTATTATCCTCCTTAAAGCTTTTATAATATTTAAGAAATTTTTGATATTGTTTTTCAGTTTCTTCGACATTTTCCTTTTTAATGACTCGCTTTGCAAACAGAAGGTAAGCCTCAATAGCCTCATTGTTATACATAGTTTTCATGTTGAACTCCTTTTTTTTATTATAGCATCATTTTTCTGTAATAAGAAGAAATTATTAAATATAGTAATATTATATATGATAGATATGACAAGGAATGACATAAACTGAAAAATAAATTAAAACTTGCAAACATTTGTGTTACCTGTGACTTTCGTTGTCATAGCTCATGTTTTATTATTCCAGTACAAGATAAAACAATAACGCATAAATTACGGAGGAAAAAGCAAATGAAAGAAATAATTTTTAGTGATTCCACTGGTGCATCTATGGAAAAAGCAGGTGTCTCTTATAATGATATACTTATATTTCCTGATAATTTTTTTTATGGCTCAATAGCAACTGAAGAAGATCTTGATAAACATTGGGATAATTCAAAACAACGTACAAAAAAAGCAGATTTTGAAGAATGTCTTAAAAATGGAGACGAATTTAGAATATGGTATTCAAACAACTCTCCTAATGAGTTATCTGGTTTTTATTACGCATGTTACCTTTTATCAAATTATAAAGGTAATATATATTTAATGAATTTAAGTGAAGTTGATGATTATCCTTTAATGACATGGGCTGGTAAAAGTTCATCAGAAATAAAAGAAGTATTACATAAAAGAATTATTTTAAAAGAACAAGAAAGAGATAAAATAATTTCAGAATGGAATATTCTTCGACAAGAAAATTCAAATTATAGGGAAATTGATTCTACAAAGGAATTCTTAAAAAGTTCATACCCTGATGATATTACTGGTCTTAATTATTATGAACGATTAGCTTTGTTTGCAAATAATATAAATTTTAGAAAAACTAGTTTCGCAATGGGAAATATATTAAAACAAATATCTCTCGATTTCGATTTTACATTGTCAATTTTAATATCACTTTCAAAAAGATCTGTACCATTAATTGAATTTGATGTAGAAAATCCTGAAACTGTCCCATATCAAGAAAGCAACTGTCGCTTAACTAAAACAGGAGCTGATATTTGTAAAAAAGTTGAAGATATAGAAAATGAAAAAGACAGAGAAATCAAAAATAAAGAAAGATTAGAATTATTACAAGGACTTCAAAAGTTTTATTTACTCAGAGAAAAATGCCTTAAAATTATTTCTGATAGTTTGATTAAAGATGATGCGGCATTTAATTTGCATAAAAAATTAAATTTTTCTATGAAACAAGCTGCATATATTATGGAACTACCAATTAAATATCTTACAAAATTATACGAGGAAGATACATTAAAAGAATTAGAAAACATAATGAACAAAGATAAGTAATATCTTATTCTTTATAACTCTTTTGTACTTCCTGCAGCATTTCACAATGCTTTATTGTTACCTTATTAAAATACATTTCAAAAGCAACAATGAAATTTACAAGAGAGATTTCAGCTTCGAAAACTACTTTTACTTTGTCTTCACCGGAGTAGTCCTGTATCTGGATGCGGATGGTGCTGCTTTTTTTTCTCTTTTTGTGCGAATGTATAACAGATATTGATGATTTTAAAAATTTTTTATTGCGGATTTTACAGTACTTTTCCAAACCCCCGTGCCCCCAATTGCGCTACGCTTCTAAGCGTTGCAGGTAGAAAAAGAAGAAGCGTAGCTTTGCAGCAAGAAGAAAAGATATGCGTTGTTTGCAACGTATAAAAAGACTATCCGTTGCGAAAGCGTTGCTAGATTTGATTAGGTTTGAATTATATCTGTTTATTTTAGAGTGTGTTTGAATTGCTTCTCTTTTAAATTTTTCTTTAGCAACGCTTGTTCCTAAGAAATTAAAATTATTTTTATATGTAATATAAGAGTAAATGAAAAAAATGCATATAAGAGTATATGCGTTGCTTTGATTTAAAGTCAGAAAATGAAACTTTTTAGACCGCTGCGCGCGCTCCCCCCCCGCGAGTTTTGAAAATCATCACGTTGCCGCGACAGCGGCGACAATCACGACCAACTACAGGAGCGAAGACTGCTTTTCAAACTCAAGCGTCTGCGTAGCAGGCGCAAACTTTTGAAAGCTGTCTGAGCGGAGTCTGGAAGATGAAGCTTCCGGGTGGAAGATCATCACGTTGTCCGCCGTAGGCGGACCTGGAAGAGAGAGTTTTATTTTGGAAGATGGAACTCGGAAGAAGCAGTCTTGCTTCAAACTCAAGGGCGCGAAGCGGCCATAACTTTTGGCAAGTCTGCTTCTGGAGTTGAAAGATTCATCGGTATGCTGAGCGGCGGGAGCGCATGGACGCGCGACCAGAACGACATTTGTAGGAGCGTTTTCTGAGTGGAGAATAAATGTATCACTGTAAGAGGCGGCAACACGGATGTTGCCGCCTTGCCGATTGAGCGCAGGGGCTTGTCCCCTGTGCGATTGAGGCAATAATTTTTCCTACACAAAAGAAGTTCCCGAAAAGCCGCCTTTTACCAATGATGTGAGCATCTTAAAACGGTGGGACAACTGCAATGTTGAGCAAAAGGTTGCCCCCTTAATCCCCCCGAGAGCGGTATATAGCATTCATTATTTTTTGGAAGGGGGTTGTGGGGGGGTGCCCCGCGGCAGGGGGGAAGGGGGAAACCTTTTGCGTGCCCACCGTTTTAAGTTGCGACCTACGCGGACGGCACTTATTTTATGAACGATGCATATTCTGCGCGAAACGGCACTTGGCGGCTTTTACAACCAGAGTGCTTACTGCAAAGATAGGCCCACCTGTGGAAACAGGCAGCCCACAAAGCGTAGTGCTACTGCGAAGCAGATGCACGTAGCGACTGGGCTGACTGTGCTTTCATTGCTCTCTTGCGAGCTTACACAAAGGCCACCTTGCGAGCCCGCTAGTAAATGCAAACAGTGTGTGAACGAATGAAGCGCAACGAAGTGAAGCTGAATGAGTGAACACTCTGTTTGCTACCTTTCTTCACCGATGCACGTTACCTGATAAACAAGAAATGTAGTGAGCGGAAACGGTACGAAGTACGGTTGGAGCGAACGGCTCTAACCGATACCTTTTTATTTATGCGCTTAAAATATTGTCCCAGGTTACTTGCATAATGTTTCGCATATTCTGAAGCTTCTCTTGTGTCTCGTGATCTGAATAATGCTTTGACATTGCTTCTGTCTTGTGGCCCATAACTGCCTGGACTGTTTTGAGGTCTGCTCTCTGGCTTAAGATTGTTGCACAGAAATGTCTGAGGCTGTGGAATACGATGTTTCTTTCTTTGCGCTGTTCCTCGCTTACACCGATTTTCTCTAAAGCTTCGTAAAGCCCGTCCACATAGTATGACGGCCAGTAAGGCTGTTCCGGTTTTACAGGTGAGAAGAATACATAGCTTAAATCGCTGAACAAAGGATTTTGTTTTGCCATTACATAAATCTGAGTTAATGTCTGATGGTCGATTGGCAGGTCTCTGATGTCTGCATTCTTAGGACACTTTAAGCCGTCTGTATCGTTCCAGCTGTGGCGTACATGAATTATGTCTGCATCCAGATCCAAATCGCATACACGCAGTCCGCTTATTTCTCCAGCTCTTAAGCCACAGAATGCGCCAAGCTTAAATGCAAGCTTATAGACTTCGTTGCTCCATTCGATTTGGAGTAATTGTTTTACTTCGCTTTCTGTTGGGATACCACGCTCAAGCTCGTCCGGATTAAAGCGCTCTATGCCTGCCATTGGATTGACTGCGATTTTTTTATTCTCGTAAAGATAGCGGTAAACTCTACTGCCGCAATTTATGGCCTTATTGACTGTTCCGCCTTTCAAGCCTTTTTCTGTATGCAGGTAGAAAAAGAAATCGTCTAAAGCCGTGCGGTCCAGTTCTTCCAAAGTAATTCCGTTTCCGAAGTAAGGCTGCCAGTAATTTCGTACAAGGCTGAGCATATTGTCTGTGTGGCGTCTTGTCATGTTGTGGCCGTGTGCAAGATAACGCTGAATGAATTCTGATTTGTCGTAGTCCCAGAAGTTGAGCATATATTCTGAAAGCGGGATGCCTTTTGTTTGAGGTTTTGCAGCTACAGTTTTTGCAGGCTTTTTGATTTCTGCAGGAGCCGGAGTTTCTTGTGTTTGTGGGATTGTAATTTGCTGAGGAGTAGAGAGGCTGTACTTCTGGTAAAGCATATTGATTAAGGTCTGAGCTTCTTCCTGGGAAAGCCTTTCACAAATGTCTTTTAGATTTAGCGGATTATCTGTGCTTGTGGCCGAGAAGTTTCTTGAATTACTTCTGGTTTGTGGAGCTCCTGACTCAATCCATTTCTGAGCAATGATTGTTGCCTGGATTTTGTCTTTGGTGTGAGTGCTTTTGTCTGTGCCTTTCTTTCCGCTGATTGGGTCAACGAAAACCGCATTGTAATAGCCGGAACTGTTCTTGTAGAGATAGAACTGACGCATAAAACCTCCTCAGAATAACTGAAGTTTGACCACAAGAGGCTTTGTGTCTTTCTGAAATGATTTCTGAAACTTTTACTGAAATCATTACTGAAATCCACACCTTTTGTGGAGATTCTATCGCCCGTTCCAGAAAGGTAGGGAAGATAAAATTGTTATACAAAATCGCCTAAATGCTAGTAATAACAGGATTTAGGCACAAAAAAAGCTCATCCTGCGATGAGCTATTAAAGTTGAGACTGACACGATTCGAACGTGCGACCCCCACCTCCGCAGGGTGGTGCTCTAATCCAGCTGAGCTACAATCTCATTCAAATGTGTGCAGTAGAACTGCTTTCTCGGAAGCGACAGGAGTTGAACCTGCCCACCCCTTACGGAAGTGACGGATTAGCAATCCGTTGTATTACCGCTCTACCACGCTTCCATTTTTAGCGGAGCGAGAGGGATTCGAACCCCCGGACCCGTGAAGATCAACGGTTTTCAAGACCGCCCCAGTACGACCGCTTTGGTATCGCTCCATTAAGTGTTATTAATTTATAGGTTTTAAGGGGTTATGTCAAGTGAAAAAGCTCTTTTTTATGGCTTTTTTGAAATTATTTTATTCAAATGTTTCAAATATTTCAAAAAAACAAATTTCTTGACTTTATAACCTTATGCTCGTAAATTTATTATATATAGTATAAATATTGTCAAAACACTGTGACATTAAAAATTGGAGGAGCATTTATGAAACGATTGTATCTTTTCTGGGGAATTCTGGCAGCCATTCTCGGACTTTTGGTTATTATTTTCCCGGTATTCTGGATAAGACTTATTGTCATAATCATTGGACTGGCGTCAATCGGTTATGGAATTTACAGCCTTAAGTTTACAAAAGCACTTTCAGAAGTGTCGGCTTACAAAAGATCAATTCTCATAAAAAGCATAGCCAGCATAGTTATCGGCGTTCTGGCAGTTCTGTCTCCTCTTGCAATCGGTGCAGCAGCCTGGACAGCAATGATCTGGATGCTCATCATTTATCTTCTTGTTTCTGCAATAATCGGCTTTTACGCAGTAGCGCTCCTTAAAGATACAGAAGTAGAGCGGAAACGTTATATTATAGAAAACTTTCTGCTGCTTGCCGTTGCCGTAGCTCTGTTTCTGATTTCGCCGCGCGACCTTGGAAAAGCATTAATCCGTCTCATCGGAATTGTTGTAATGGTTGGCGGCCTCGGTTTCATCGCGTTTGATATTTTGTCTTCCAAAGGCAAGGTTGAAGTTATCGTAAAAGATGAGCGGGACACAAGTACACCCGAAGCTGTGGTTGAAAATCATGACGGAGACGCTTCGGTAGATTCTTCTTCCAACGATAATGATCTTTAGATAGGAGGGCGGAGCCCCGCCCTGCGCTCCCAAGTCCTCAGTCAGTCGCTCGTTCGTTTCACTCACTCACTCCTTCCTTCCGGTCTTGTCCGCTACCCACCCAGCGGGGACACCCCGCAACGCCCCTCCCCTCTAAAATCCCCTGCAATTGATTACAACGGAAATTTAATATAGAATATATAGATAATTCATATTAAAGAGGAATCATATGGCTCATTGTATTGTACCCGAAGCAGAAGAAATTTTGGACAAAGAATACCCTGTTCTGGATAAGGGCTTTGTTCGCCTTGTAGATTATTTTGGCGGCGACCAGAGAATTGTTCAGTCGGCACGTGTTTCTTATGGTGAAGGAACAAAAACGGTGAGTCAGGATGGAGCACTCATCGACTATCTTTTGCGCCATCAGCATACTTCTCCGTTTGAGCAGGTTGTAATGACCTTCCATGTTAAGATGCCGATTTTTGTTGCCCGCCAGTGGGTTCGTCACCGCACAGGACGCATGAACGAAGTTTCAGGCCGTTACTCAATCATGAAGGACGAGTTCTATGTTCCGGCAGAAGACAAGGTTGCTCCTCAGAGTACAGACAACAAACAGGGCCGCGCTACAGAAGCCTTTGATAAAGCTACTGCAGACAAAATTATAAATCAGCTTGAACAAGGTCAGAAGGAAGCTTACGAAAATTACAGCGAGCTTATTGATTCAGGTCTTGCCCGCGAAATTGCCCGCATCAATCTTCCTCTTTCTCTTTACACAGAGTTCTACTGGGAAATGGATTTGCATAATCTTTTCCATTTCTTAAAGCTTCGTCTCGACAGTCACGCTCAGTACGAAATCCGTGTTTATGCAGAAGTAATTCTTGAGATGTGCCGCAAGGTTGCTCCAATGGCAACAGAGTCCTTTATCAATCATATGAACGAAGGCGTAAACTTCAGTGGTGAAGAAATGGAAGCTCTGCGCCACGTGCTTGCCGGCGAGCCAAATCCACTCGAAGGAAAGAAGCTCGACCGCTTCAATGAAAAAATTAAAACCGGAGTTCAACTTTAGAAGAACTCAAATAGATGTCATTGCGAGGAGCGTAAGCGACGAAGCAATCTGTTTAAAATGGATTGCTTCGCTTCGCTCGCAATGACGTTTTTATGTGTTTGCAATGACGTTTAATGTATTTAATATGAAGAAACTTTTTATACCTTTACTTTTTTTATTATCTCTTATCCTCACTTCCTGTGGTGACAAAATCATGGGCTATTCTGTTGTTCTCTGGACAATTCCTGAGCAGCAGATAAAAAGCGGGGACATAGTACCGGTTTACATCAAATCAAATATTTCACATGTTTATGTAATCGGAACCGAGGGCGGCGAAAAAATTGAAGTTGCACTCTGGCAGCTTACCGACCCTGTAAAAAAAGGAAAGATCAAAAATGTTGCCGCTAAGTACGAAGAAAATGCTGCAACCTACGCTTCTGTAAAACTCGACGGTCTTCCGTGCCGTGCTGAGCCAGTAAATACAGCAAAACAGGTTTACCGACTGCGCAAGGGCGAGGTCATCAAAATCCTGTATAAAGGAAAAGGTCAGGCACCTATGGCAGGAAAAACTGCTCTCGAAGGTGACTGGTATAGAATCCTTACAGATGACGGAACTCTCGGATGGTGCTTTTCTTATAATCTTAATCTTTATGAAACAGACAGCACAGGCCAGCGTATTGGCGGTGCCGAGATTGCGGAAGAAGAAGAGGAAGATGAACACTGGCAGACTATAGCTTCTAATGTATGGTATCCGGATTATTTCCGAACTATGATTGACGGCGGAAACATTGATCTTGGACTTATTCATCCGCTTTATAAATTTACAATTGATGAAGAAAACAAAAAAGTTTCGCTCAATACAACTTCAATTCATGAAGGCTGGGATTTTGACGGCTTTACAAAAACAGATGATAATGAATATTCCCTCAACGGCATTTCTTTAAAAATCATTTACCGCCGTGCAAACTATATTGTTTTGCGTTATACAGATTCAAGCGGAAAGCCTCAGGATTTGAACTTTGTTACAATGACAGAAAATATTTCTGATATTGTAAATGCAGAAAAAGAAAGACGCTCTCAGTCTTATTTGCAGATTTATACACATGGTCCGATTTATTCAAGCTCAAGTTATGGAAAGCTCGAGTTTAAAGAAGACGGTTCTTTCCGCTGGACAGGCTTTAAGCTTCTGGTTCCTTCTGTAATTGATGCCGGAACAAAGAGTACAGGTTCTGCACAGGTTAAGTATTCACTTTCTAAAGATCTGGCCGCTTCTTACGATGGTGTTCTTACAATGAAGTTTGATGGAATGGCAAATGAAGTAAACTTCCTCTATAAGCTTGATGGAAATGCACTGCGTATGGAAGATACTACAGGTGCAAGCTTCAACGGAAGTCAGCTCAAGACCCGTGGTGTAA
This sequence comes from uncultured Treponema sp., assembly GCA_947166355.1. Lineage (GTDB taxonomy): Bacteria > Spirochaetota > Spirochaetia > Treponematales > Treponemataceae > Treponema_D. Next base: position 107,308 of record CAMVDX010000007.1, on the reverse strand, counting down.
GTCCTGTAATTATTTATCTTAAGAAGTAATTTACGGTGGTTGAGCCTGTCGAAACTACCGTGGTAGGCAGTAATTCGTCGAAGGCTGCGGTAATTTCGACAAGCTCACCTACCGTATTTTTCAGGAAATTAAATGGCTTTTGTACAATTTTCACAGGTGTCGCTTGCTTTCGGCGACCGCGATATTCTCAAAAACGTAACAATCAATTTACAGACCGGCTCCAAGGTTGCCCTCACTGGTGCAAATGGTGCCGGAAAATCTACTCTCATAAAAGTTCTGGCAGGTTTGACACCGCCGGACAGTGGAAACCGTGCCGTTCAAAAAGACAGCCGCATTGCATACCTTCCTCAGAGTGGTCTTACTCACCACGGCTGTACCTTGCGCGAGGAAGCCGATAAAGCCTTTGAGTTTGGTTATGAGATGCAGCGCCGTATTGATGAAATCGGTTCGCAGCTTGAACGAGGCGAGGGTAATACCGACGCCCTTGTTGAGCAGCAGGCAGACTTGATTCAAAAGCTTGAAGACAGCGGCTGGCACCGTCGCGAAGCTGCGGCAGAGTCAGTTCTTCTTGGTCTTGGGTTTAGCCGTTCTGATTTTGAACGCGACACGGCAGAGTTCTCCGGCGGCTGGCAGATGCGTATTGCACTTGCTAAAGCTCTTATGCAGAATCCCGATATTCTTTTGTTAGACGAGCCTACCAACTATCTTGATATTGAAGCGCGAAGCTGGCTTGAGCAGTTTCTGCAGAATTATAAAGGCGGCTTTTTGCTTGTCAGCCATGACCGCTATTTTCTCGATGTTACAATCAACGAGGTCTACGAGCTTTTCAACGGCGACCTTAAACGTTACCCGGGCAACTTCAGTCATTACGAAAAGGTGCGCGAGGTTGAACTCAAAACTCTGATTGCCGCTTACGAGCAGCAGCAGGAAGAAATCAACAAGCTTGAAGATTTTATCCGCCGCTTTGGTTACAAGGCAACTAAGGCCGCCCAGGCTCAGGAATACATGAAAAAGCTTGAGAAGATGGAACGTATTGAAATTCCTGAATCTCTAAAAAAAATACACTTTAGTTTTCCGCCGGCACCACACTCAGGCCGTCTCGTTCTGCGCCTTCACGACATCACAAAGTCCTACGACGGCGGTGCACACAATGTTCTCGATAAACTCGAGCTAACTCTCGAAAACGGCGAGCGTCTGGTTGTAGCCGGCCGCAACGGTGCGGGTAAGTCTACCTTGCTGCGCATAATTGCCGGTGAAGATTCTGCCTTTGCCGGCGAACTTGTGCCGGGTGCGGGCGTAAAAATCGGCTACTTCTCTCAGGATAATGCTGAGACCATTAAGGGCAAAGAAACAATTCTCGACTACCTCGAAGCCCGCGCGCCGCTGGAGCTCATTCCAAAGCTTCGCGATATGCTTGGCGCCTTCCTTTTTCGTGGTGACGATGTTTATAAATCTCTGGACGTACTTTCCGGCGGTGAAAAAAGCCGTATTGCCCTTCTGCAGCTTCTGCTTAGCCCGGTAAATCTTCTTGTTCTCGATGAACCTACAAACCACCTGGACATCCATTCCAAGGACGTCCTCTTGCAGGCCCTCCGCGGCTTTGGCGGCACCGTAATTTTCGTAAGCCACGACCGTGGCTTTATCGAGCAGCTTGCCACAAAGGTTCTTCACCTGGAGCACGGAACTTATAAGTATTTTGTCGGCGGTTATCAGTTCTACATGGAGCAGATGGAAAAGAATGCGGTGGTTGAGCCTGTCGAAACCACCTCTGCTAGAGATGCTGTTAGTGGTAAATCACAGAATTCTCCGGTGGTTTCGATACAGCCTTCGGCTTACTCAACCACCGGAAATGCCGAGAAATCTCAGCTCTCTTGGGAAGAACAAAAACGCCTCGACGCCGAGCGCCGCAAGATTGAAAAAGAAGTTTCCCGCCTCGAAGCAAAAATCACCGAGCTGGAAGCAAAGAAAACCGAGCTCGAAAACAAACTCGCCGACCCGGCAGTTTATTCCAACGGCGAAAAAGCAAAAGCCGTCCAGCGAGACATAGAAGCCGTGGCCGTCGAAATCGACGAAACCACCGCCGCCTGGGAAGCCGCCGCTGAGAAACTCGGATAATTACCATTCTTCAAGCATAAGACCGAATTTTTTCTGGAAAATAGCAAAGTCTTTAATATTGCTTGTTACTAGAATTAAATTATTTGCGATGGCAATAGATGCAATCTGTGTGTCAAGAATCGGAGTTGGTTTTCCCTTGGAAAGAAGACAACTCGTTATATCAGCATTAATCTTAGCCGCATGTTCATCATAGGAAATAATAGGAAAAGATGGTTGAACATAATCATTCAAAAATAATCTGAGCTTATCCTTCTTTGCGCTCTTTGGAAGTAATTTAATTCCATTAATAAGCTCATACCAGGTAATACTGCTGATAGCACAGCTTCCGTTATGAAAATCAAGATTTGTTATAATGTTTTCCTTAGGTTCAGGTTTTGTAACTTGAGAGATGATATTTGTATCAAGAAGATAAATTGTTTTCAAAACAAACTCTCCTTAGAGGAATATATCTCTTTGTTTCTTGTGAGGGTATTTGAAAACTCTGAATACTCTTTAGTTGAAAGCCCGCCTGTTTTTCTTTTCCATTCATTGAGTTTTGTAACGAACGATGGTCTGTAATTGTCTTTAAGCTGATTGTATTCATTTATGCTAATAATTACGGCCGTGGTTTTTCCATATTTTGTGATTTCAACAACAGCACCGTTTTCTGCCATTGTTACATACTCACTGAACTTTGCCTTTATATCAAATAATGGAGCAGTCATAACGCCTCCTTTTGGAAGATATGACTATTGTATGACTATATTTCTATTATGTCAAATATGATATACTATTAAGGAGGCTTGATTGCTAATGCGGAATTTATAAGGAAATCATTTATGGAAACAGCATTATATTTAATTCCCGTAACTCTCGGCGAGACAGAAATATCTCAGGTGCTGCCACCCTACAATCATGATATCATCGTTGGAATCAAACATTTTATTGTTGAGAATATCCGTTCTGCGCGACGTTTTTTAAAGAAAGTTGAAAAAACAATTGATATTGATGAACTGACTTTTTACGAGCTCAACCGCCACACCGACCGCAAGTTTATTGGCGAATATTTAGAGCCGCTTAAAAAGGGCGAGCCGGTTGGCATAATCTCCGAGGCGGGCTGTCCTGCCATTGCTGATCCTGGTGCCGATGTAGTTGCCATTGCCCAGAGTCGCGGTTATAAAGTAGTGCCTCTTGTTGGTCCTTCTTCTATTATAATGTCTGTTATGGGAAGCGGCTTCAACGGACAGAGCTTTGCTTTTAACGGCTACCTTCCGGTAGAAGTTCCGCAGCGAATAAAAGCCCTTAAAAAACTTGAGCAGAAGGTTCAGAACGAAAATCAGACTCAGCTTTTTATTGAAACTCCCTACCGCAATGCAAAGATGATTGAAACAATTTTGAATGCGCTTAATCCTAAAACAAAGCTCTGTATTGCTGCCGGCATCACCTGTGCAGAAGAATACATTAAGACCCGCACTGTTGCAGAATGGAAAAAAGAAAAAATACCAGAACTCGGTAAAATTCCTGCAATATTCGTTATTGGAAAATAATTAAGTGTACAATTAAATTGTATACAATCTATTGACATACTCCAGACTTGTCGTTATACTCCAGAAAAGCTGGCCGGTTGTTCGTTAATTGCCGGCAGTAAAATGCTAGAGTAATAGCATAAAATTTGTTACAATTGGAGTATCTATGGAAAACTTGGAAACTGAAAAATTTGATTACGTAATTATTGGTGCAGGTTGTGCGGGGCTTGCTTCGGCACAGTATGCTGCACGCGGCGGCCTTTCTGTTCTTGTGCTCGATGTTGCAGGTGCGGGTGGTCAGGTACTCCAGATTTTTGAACTGGAAAATTATCCTGGAGTTTTTCCTGCTGTGGATGGTGCAACTTATATGATGACCATGCAAAAACAGGCAGAAGCCTTTGGTGCAAAAATTGTTCAGGCTCAGGTTCTTTCTATAGATAAAACTGGCGGCGAATTTGTCATTAAAACAAAAAAAGCTGCTTATGAAGCAAAAGCCCTTTGTCTTGCGACTGGTGCTGTTCATAGAAATCTTAATGTTCCCGGTGAAAAAGAATTGTCTGGTCGCGGCGTTTCTTACTGCGCTACCTGTGACGGTCCTTTCTTTAGAAATAAAAAAATAGTTGTAGTTGGAGGAGGGGATTCTGCCTGCAGCGAAGCTATATATCTTTCAACTCTTTCCAGTGATGTAAGTATTATTCACCGTCGCGATAAATTCCGCGCACAGCAGGCAGTTATAGATAAAATGCTGGCAGCCGGTGTAAAGCCTGTTTATGATTCGGTTGTAGAATCAATTAATGGTGAAGGACGTGTTCAGTCTGTTACAATTAAAAACGTAAAGACTGGAGAACAGAGCGAGCTTACAACAGATGCTGTATTTATCTTTACAGGCATGCTTCCTCAGACAGACCTGGTAGAAATGCTTCCGAAAGATCCTGCCGGCTATATTCTTACAGATGAAAATATGGAAACTTCTGTTCCAGGCCTTTTTGCTGCGGGCGATGTTCGAAGCAAGCCTTTCCGTCAGGTAGTTACAGCAGTTTCAGATGGAGCAATCGCTGCACACGTAGCAAGCGAAAGAATCAGAAATGCTTAAAAAACGACTTCCTGCACTGCTTATTTTTACTGCTTTTTTCAGCATATCTTTTCTCTGGTCTCAAACTAATCAGCTTCCATCACAAAATTCTGTAAATTTCTGGACCCGCATGTCGAACGACGAGCTTGCTCAGCGCATAACTGACGAAATGACAGATGCTGAGCTTCTGTCTCAAACCTTTATGTTCGGTTGGGCAGGAGCGGAACCTCCGGAGCTTTTGTATCAATGGGTTGAGCGCGGACTTGGAAGCGTTAAGGTCTTTGGCTGGAATACAGATGATATTTATCTAGTTGCAAAATCAATTTCTGGACTTCAGACAGAGGCGGCAGAAGGCCGTTTTCAGATTCCGCTTTTTGTTGCGACAGATCAGGAGGGTGGCTGGATTCGCCATGTAAAGGGCGACACTTCCATTACGCCGGGAAATATGGCAATTGGTGCCGGCGGTTATCCTTCTGATGCCTGGTACACTGCCTATTATATAAGCCGCGAAATTAAGGCGCTTGGAATAAATATGAATTTTGCGCCAACGGTTGATCTTTTTACAGATCATGATTCTTCTATTATTGGTACACGTTCTTTTGGTGATGATCCTGATAAAACCGGAATTCTTGGAGCCGCTTTTGTTTCTGGTTCTGAAGCAGCAGGCATAATTGCAACGGCAAAGCATTTTCCTGGCCATGGCGATACAAGTCTGGACTCTCATGGTAAACTTCCTGTAATCAATATTGATTTTGAAACTTTTAAAAATCGGGAGCTCACACCTTATCTCTATCTTGCAAAGGAAAAAGTTCCTGCCATAATGTCCGGACATTTAAGCTTTCCTCTTATAGAAACTTCCGGCGCTCCAGCCTCTCTTTCATATTATTTTCTTACAGAGCTTTTGCGAAAACAGATTGGTTATGAAGGACTTATCATTACTGATGATATGATGATGGTGGGAGCAACTGTTTATGCAGGAACAATGTCCAATGCCTTTAAGATGGCTCTTGAAGCCGGAAATGATATTATTCTTTCTTCAACAACAGCAAAATTAAATGAGGCTCTCTGGTATAAAAATCTTGAGCTCATGACTATAGACGAAACTTTCCGTGCACGTGTAAAAGATGCGGCTCGTCGCATAATTAAGGCAAAGCTTGAATATTTTAAATCCGGTAATGCTGCACCTCTTTATCCGGATGCAGATGCAATTGATTCACATATTCCAGACCGTGAAGGAGAAAAGTTTTTTCTTGAGCAGGCCTGCCGTTCTGTTACTGTAGAAAAACAGGGAAGCCTTCCTTTGACAGCTGATAAGGCGGGCCGAGTTCTTCTTATGGGCTCGCTTACAAGTTTTTTTAAGGCGGGCAAGCAGCGATATCCTGATGCGGGTGAGTTCCATTATACTTACGAGACAGGACCAAATGAAACTCAGTGGGTTTTAGACAACCTTCCGTCGGTTGCGCCAAGTTATGATACTGTCATAATCTGTGTATCAAGCGAAAATCATGTAAAGATTGCTGAGTATTTTAAGGATTCTGGTAAGAGGGTAGTAATTCTCTGCAATATGACCCCAACGCTTACAGACAAACTTCAGTGGGCAGATTCAATTCTGCTGGGCTACAGCTGGCGCTGCGATTATTCTTTGAAAGCTATGTTAGGCGCGGTTAACGGCGAATTTGTTCCGCAGGGAATTAAGCCGTATAATTAAGCTTGTCAGGTCAAGCCCGACAATGACACCGTCCTTGTCACGTCGCCCCGCGTCATTGCGAAAGCAGGCTCCCTCGCTACGTTATTGCGAAAGAAGGTGCCCCCTCTCACGTCATTGCGAGCGGAGCGAAGCAATCCATTATTGTAGATTGCCACGTCGCCCTGCGGGCTCCTCAACCACCGGTGTCACCCCGAACTTGTTTCGGGGTCTCTGCATAGATGCTGAAACAAGTTCAGCATGACGGATATTTATTTAAAATCCGGAATTTCCCTTATCTTATTATACTTCGCATCGTAGTTATGGCTGTTCGGGCGAATCCCAAGAATTCTTTCATTTTCTGCCTGCAGCTGAAATTTTATCATCTGCTTAAAGGCGTTCATCATTGGTTCAGGATCTACGTCTTTATCGCAAAGTCCGTTTTCCTGCATTTCTTTAATCAGGTAATAACACGACTCAATTGTAGAAATATATTCCGGCCGTGGTTCATGCTTAAAGGTAAAAATAGAACGATAGTCACCATAAAAAGAAAGACGCGGCAGTTTAAGTAAAAAAGGATTATGCTCAATCAGCTTGCGTGCACAAAACCATGTAGAATCCAGAATCAGAACAAGCAGCTTGCGGCCTGCCAGAGTTTCCTTAAAACCTTCGCGCTTAGCAGTCCAGGCTTCTTCTCCCGGATACATCATAACCGGAAAATACTGCGGGTCAGAAAGTAATTCCTGAAGCCGCTTGTTGTGCTCAAACTCAAAGCCCACGAGAATTTCAGAATCCTTCAGCGAAATTTTTGCAATATGCCCTGTGCCGGTTCTCTGTCTTTTTGCTTCTTTCTGGTGCATTAAAAGAACAAACTTAATTCCCGGGTCAATCTCTTTAGTATAAGAACAAAGGCATGCCGATTTTGGCTTAAAGCATCGGTAACACATTTCACTCATTGTAAATCCTCTTGTGACTGTACTTGTGGTTGTAACCCTGCCCAAGTGGCAATTTTTGCGGCTGTTATTTCCTGTTGTTCTTCGCAGCTGATTTCTGCCATATAATCATCCTTCTGGGCGCCGTAGCTTGCAAAGCTTGCATGGTTACCGCCCTGAATAATGAACTCTGTAAAACCTTTACCCGATGCTGGAAGATTTTTTTTGTATTTTTGATATCGCTCTTTATTTAACACACCGTCATTACTTCCATAAATAGAAATAACCTTGAGTTCAGAAGCTGAAATATTGTGGGTTGAGTAAGCCGCTAAAAGAATCAGACCATCAAATTTCTTTTCATGTCTTGAAATGTAAGAAGCAGCCATAGCTCCGCCAAGTGAATGCCCTGCCATATACCAGTGTTTGACCTCAGGGTATTGCTTTATAAATCTTCCTGCTGCATTAAAATCAAAAAAAGCAAAATCAAAAGGCATTTTTACAAGAATGCAAAAGGCTCCTTTTTGGGCAAGCTTTTTCATAAGCGGAAGATATGCCTGATATTCAACCAGTCCGCCCGGATAAAAAATTATTCCTGTGTCAGAAGAATCAGGTGAAAAATTATCTGGCAGTATAATAAAATAGGAATTGCCTTCTATGTATTTAACACCATCGCTTCTTAAATTCAGAAAATTTGAAACTTCGAACGAAGGTGGATAGCTTTTACACGAGAAAAAAGGCAGAAAGCATAAAAAAACGGCCAGAAAAAGTGCCGCATGCAGGAAACGTTTCATTGTAGTATTTGTTATATTAACAGATAAGGCGGTATATTACAATATTGATATTGTATTTACAAATACTAAAAATCTTTAGTATATATAAACATCAGATGATTGACAAAAATTTTTGTTCTGTCATAATATAGATACTTTTTTTTAGAGGTGGCACAATGAATCTTGCCCATGAATATATAAAGGATTACAGAGAGTATACTTCCTATGAAGATTTGAAGGCTAATTGCCGCCTTACTGCTCCGGAAGATTTCAATTTCGCTTACGATATTGTAGATCGTTATGCCCGTGAAACTCCGGATAAGCGTGCCCTTGTATGGATTGATGATAATTCAACAGAGGCCAAGGTGTTTACATTTGCCGACATCTCACGCGAATCAAAGCGCGCCGCTTACTGGCTCACTCTCAAAGGAATCCGTAAGGGCGATATGGTAATGCTTATGCTCCGCCGCCGCTATGAGTGGTGGTTTTTGCTGCCGGCACTTCACAGAATCGGAGCAGTTGCAATTGCTGCTTCTGACCAGCTTTTAAAATCAGATATTGAATACCGCACAAACGCAGCCGACGTAAAAATGATTATCTCTTATGATAATCCGCATGTTCAGGAAGAAATAGAAAAGGCAATGGTAAAATCTCCTACTGTAAAATATCTCGTTACTGTAGGGCCTGATCGCACCGGCTGGATAAACTTTCATAAAGAATACGAAAAAATTGATCCAGAATTCCCACGTCCTGTAGGCGAGGCTGCAACTCACAATTCAGACCCTATGCTTATGTACTTTACATCGGGAACCTCGGGTTATCCAAAAATGGTTCTTCATGATTTTACATATCCAATCGGACATATCATTACTGCTAAATACTGGCACTGTGTTGTAGATGATGGACTTCACCTTACAATTGCAGAAACCGGCTGGGCAAAAGCAAGCTGGGGAAAAATTTATGGCCAGTGGATTTGTGGAACGGCTCAGTTCGTTTATGATATGAACATGCTTAAGCCTGATAAGATGCTTACTCTGATTTCTAAATACGGTCTTACAACCTTCTGTGCACCTCCTACAGTTTACCGCTTCCTGGTTCGTCAGGACCTTTCTAAATATGATTTGAGCAAGTGCCAGCGCTTTTCAACTGCCGGCGAAGCTTTGAACGACGAGGTTTATGACAAGTGGCTGGAGCAGACCGGTAAGCGCATTTATGAAGGCTACGGACAGTCTGAGTCCGCTGTTATCTGCGGAAACTTTATGGACTTTGCAGACTCTCCGGTAAAGCCTGGTTCTATGGGACGCCCAAGTCCTGCTTACGATGTAGAAATCTTAAATCCTAATGATAAGCCGGTTCCTAATGGAGAAGTCGGCGAGCTTTGTATTCACGTAGATCAGGGACATCCTTTTGGACTTCTTACCGGTTATCACAAGGATATTTCCCTTACTGCCGAAGCCTTTGACGGCGGCTTCTATCATACAGGTGATAATGTTTACCGCGATGATGACGGTTACATCTGGTTTGTCGGCCGCAAAGATGATATCATTAAATCATCAGGTTACAGAATCAGTCCGTTTGAAGTTGAGTCTATTTTGCAGAAGCATCCGGCTGTTATGGAATGTGCCGTTACCGGCGTGGAAGATGCAAAACGAGGTCAGATTGTAAAGGCAACTATTGTTCTTGTTCCTGCCTTTAAAGATAAAGATAAAAAAGAGATGGAAGTGGAAATCTCTACCTTTGCAAAGGAAAACACTGCAATGTACAAGATTCCGCGAATCTACGAATTTGTAGACGAACTTCCTAAAACAATAAGCGGAAAAATCCGCCGCGTAGAAATCCGTGAAAAGGATAAGGGTAAGGATATTGAAAAAATCAAGCAGGATTTTTAATGTGATTAGAAGACGCAGGTGGTTTCGTGTTTCGACAAGCTCAACAAATGATTACTTCGCAAGCACTCTACCACCGCGACATCTAAGCAAGCTTCGGTGGTTGAGTAGCCTGAAGGGCGTATCGAAACCACTTTTTGTTTCAATTCTTTTTATCTTTCTTACCTCTTGTTCCCTCAAGTATTCTGAATCTGTGAATCCCGAAGACCATGTACCGGAATTTGTATTTGAGAACACAGCTATGACCCGTTTTGAAGAAAGTCGTCCTACGTTTGAGATGCAGTCTGAAGTTCTGGAACAGTATAAAAATAATAAAGAAACCTACGGTAAAAATCTCAAGTTTTCCGCTTATGATAAAGAAGGTAAAATTTCGACTCAGGGTGAATGCGGAATGCTTTATGCTGATACAGATAAAAAAGTTTATGAGTTATACGATAATGTTCAGCTTTATAATGTAGAAGAAGAAATGCGTTTTTATGCAAATATCCTGCGATGGAATGAAAAAACAGAACAGCTTACAAGCGGCCGCAGTGATATGGTGAAAATTGAAAAAGATGATACGACAATCAGAGGCAGCGGTTTTTCTGCCGACGGTGTGAGTAAGCAGTTTTCGTTTAGCGGTAATGTAACGGGAAATATTGAGACCTCGGAAGATTCTGGGGAGTCCTTAGAATCAGAACAGACTGAGCAGATTGAAAAGAATGAACAGAATGAACAGGTAATGGAAAATGCTTTGTAATATAAAAAGATTTTTATCAGGTGCAACAGTTTTTCTTATTCTCTGTTTTTCGGTAAATGCCGAAAAAATTGTCTTTTCGGCTAACAAAATGACGGGGCAGGCAGGTAACAGTAACTCAACTACTAGCCTTTCTGGAAATGCCTATATAAAAACTCAATCCATGGAAATTCAGGCAGACGAAGTTGAACTTTCAGGAGATGATTATCGCTATATTAAGGCTTCAGGCAATGTGAGCGGAAAAAATCTTGATGCGAACATGGAGTTTACCTGCGATTCACTTGAGTTTGACAGAATAACTAAAATTGCAGAGTTAAAAGGTAATGTTAATCTTACAGATGTAGACAACGATGTAAAAGCTGAGGCTCAGATAATTATTTATAATCAGGATACAGAAGTTGCAGTTCTTCAGATTAAAATAAATCTTAAACAGAAAGATAACGTTTGTTCAGGCTCGTATGCCGTATATTATAAAAAAACTCAGTTCCTTGAGCTTTCCGGTAATGCTACAGTAAAGCAGAAAGATGATTTATTCCGGGCGCAGTATATCACGCTGAATATGGATACACAGGATATTACACTTGACGGAAATGTTAAGGGTAAGGTTACAGAAACTAAAGAAACAAAAGAAGCTGGTGAAGCTGAAGAAGGTGCTGATGGTACTGAAAGTGCGGATGAAACTGCCGGAACATCGGAGTCGGACAGTGAGTCTGTAGAAAAATCATCTGAAATATCGTCAGCGTCAGGGGAGGGAAGCAATGTCTGAGAATGAAAGTGAAGCAGTAAATGAATCTGCAGAAACAACAGAAACTTCAGAAAATACAACAGCCGCGGCTACTGAAACTCAAGTCGATAATGCAGAAAATCAGCAGCCTTCAGATGGAAATCATATTCTGCGTGTTTCCAGCCTTTATAAGCAGTTCGGTCATAAAAAGGTTGTTCGTGGTGTTGAATTTTCTATGCAGATGGGCGAGGTACTCGGACTTTTGGGACCAAACGGCGCAGGAAAAACAACTACCTTCTATATGGTAGTAGGCTTTTATAAACCTACTGCGGGCGATGTATTTCTTGATGATAAATGTATTACAGGGCTTCCTATGTATAAAAGAGCGCGACTTGGAATTGCGTATCTTCCACAGGAGCCTTCGGTTTTCCGTAAATTTACAGTAGAAGAAAATATCTGGTCTATTCTCGAAACGCGCAAGGATTTAACCCGCGAAGAAAAAAAATATCAGCTTGAATCACTCATAGACGAATTTTCAATCGGCCGAATCCGCAAGCAGAAGGCTTTTACTCTCTCTGGTGGTGAACGCCGCCGTACAGAAATTGCCCGTTCTCTTGCCATGGAGCCGAAATTCCTTCTTCTGGACGAGCCGTTTGCCGGAATTGACCCTATTGCCGTTGCAGATATCAAGGGGATTATCAGACTTCTTGCAAAGCGCGGAATCGGCGTTCTGATTACCGACCACAACGTCCGCGATACCCTCGAAATTACCGACCGCGCAATTATCGTAAACCGCGGAACCATCATGATTCAAGGCTCAAAGCAGGAAATCCTTGCCAGCGAAGTTGCCCGCGAGATTTACCTCGGTAAGGATTTCTCCATGTAGATTGCCGCGTCGCCTGCCGGCTCCTCGCAATGACGTCATTACGACTAAGCTACGTCATTGCAAGTATATATCGTCATTGCGAGGAGCGAAAGCGACGTGGCAATCCATACGTGTAGATTGCTTCGCTACGCTCGCAATGACAAAATATGTCAAAATTTTCAATTTGACATCAGTCTCTTCTTATAGTAAAATGGAGTCTGAACTATTCTAAAAATTTTTCAATAGGAGTGAAGTATGGACATCGTGTTGTACATAACTCTCCCTGTTGCTGGAATTGTTCTTGGATGGATTATTCGCTGGATTTATGCCAGATTTCAATTAACAGCTTCTGAACAGAAAGCCGAGCGCGTTAAACAGGACGCTATTCGCGAAGCAGAAGCACAGAAAAAAGAAATTTTGTTAAATGCAAAAGATGAGCTCATTCGTGAACGAAATCAGCAGGAGCGGGAGAACCGTGAACGCAGAGCCGAAGTGCAGCGCTTTGAGGCAAGGGTAAACAAAAAAGAAGAACTCCTTGATCAGCGTGCAGCGGAATTCGAAAAAAACGAAAAGGAACTTGCAGACAGAAAAGCTGCAATGGTTAAAAAAGAAGAAGAACTTTCAAAACAGGAAGAGCATTATCGGCAGGAACTTGAGAAAATCTCTGGACTTTCAGCACAGGAAGCTAAAGATTTAATCATTAAAAATCTTGAAAATGATGCTCGGCATGATGCACAGGCACTTATCAATAAGATTGAGCAGGAAGCCCAGCTTACAGCCGAAAAGAAAGCGAAAGATGTTCTTATTACTACAATTCAGAGAATCGCACCTGAGATTACAAGTGACATTACTGTAACTACTGTATCTCTCCCAAGTGATGAAATGAAGGGACGTATTATTGGTCGTGAAGGCCGCAACATCCGTACGCTCGAAACTCTTACAGGCGTAGATATCATTATTGATGATACTCCTGAAGCTGTAGTTATTTCTTGTTTTGACCCGGTTCGCAAGGAAATTGCAAAGGAATCTCTTGAACGCCTTATTTCTGACGGACGTATTCATCCGGCCAGAATCGAAGAAATTGTTCAGAAGGTTACCCACGAAATTCAGAACAAGATTTATGAAGAAGGTGAACGAGCCCTTTTCGACCTCGGAATTCACAATATGAATACCGACGGAATCCGTGCACTCGGCCGCCTTTACTTCCGTACAAGTTACGGACAGAATGTTCTTTACCATTCGAAGGAAGTTGCAATGGCTGCCAGCATGATTGCGGCAGAAATTGGTGCAGACCGCGAAATTGCAAAGCGTGCCGCAATCCTGCATGATATTGGTAAGGGAGCTGAAACAGACAGCGATCAGAACCACGCAGAGGTTGGTGCTGAAATGGCACGTAAGATGGGTGAGAGTCCGGTTATTGTAAACGCAATTGCTGCTCACCACAATGATGTTCCTACAGAATCAATTGAAGCTGTTGTTGTTCAGATTGCAGATGCTATTTCTGCGGCCAGACCAGGGGCGCGCCGCGAGACAATTGATAACTATGTTAAGCGTCTCGAAAACCTTGAGGCAATTGCTGAAGGCTTTAATGGTGTTGAAAAAGCATACGCTATTCAGGCTGGACGTGAACTTCGCATTCTCGTTAATAACGAGAAGATTGCCGATGGCGATGTAAAGGAGCTTGCGCGTAATATTGCAAAACAGATTGAAACTGATTTGCGATATCCTGGAAGAATCAGACTGACAATGATCCGCGAGACACGAATCGTGGAATATGCAAGATAGCGAAGTGGTGGATTGCTTCGCCTGCGGCTCGCAATGACAATTGCGGGCCGTTATTTTTTAACTATCCGTCACTTTCTCGTCATTGCGAATGTAAACGACAGACAACTATCTCGTCATTGCGAGTATAAACGACAGGTAACTATCCCGTCATTGCGAATGTAAACGACAGGCAGTTATTCTGTCATTGCGAGTATAAACGACAGGTAACTATCCCGTCATTGCGAGTACAACGACAGGCAACTATCTCGTCATTGCGAGGAGCGCAGCGACGTGGCAATCTATTAAAAGTTTGCTGCAATATACAGCACAATCAGATTATCATAACTTTTATTACCGCGCGGCATAAGGTTCCAGTAGCCGCCAATCGAAGGCAGAAATCTTGAATTTCCTTCATGTGCAAAATTATATTCGAGCGAAAGTCTGAATCCATTTCCCCAGGTAGAAATTCCTTCATGCTCATGTTCAGTAGTATTTATTGAATCAATTCTAAAGCCAAGAGTATAGGCAAGCCCTGCATTGAAGCCGCCGATTCCAGGATAAATTTTTAGTCCAAGCGGAAATGATACATGTATTTTATTTGCATACTGTTTTGAGTCCCATACAAAGTCAAAAAGAGTATCGCCGCCGGTAAAAAAGGTTACCTGTTTTATTAAGTTTAGGTTAAAGGATGTTGTAGTTCCTATTATTACACGATTTGGTTTATCAATTTCTTTTCCGGAAGAAATGATTGAATCAGTTCCATAAACTGGAATTCCTGAGGCCAGTCCCATAGAAATGCTGAAAAGATTTTCGTCTGCAAAAATGGCTGTGCAGGTAAGAGCAGCCGCAAAAATTAAAGCTGTTAGTTTTTTCAAAAATATACTCCTTGTTGTTCGCATAGTTTCGCTGATTGAGCCATTAATTCGATAATCCTAAAGCGTTCTGCTGTTGCAGTTTGCTTCGCTTTGTCAGCTTTCGATTACAGGCTCTTGTATACAACTTTAAATGTCTGGAATACGAGCTTTATGTCGGGTGTAAAATCGAAACCTAGAATTGCACCTTCGTCTTCAAGATATTCCTGTTTTTTTTGTTTCCATTGGCCGAGGTCTTCATCTTCTCCTTCAAGCTTAGCCATTTCCCAGGTTACTTCATTAAACGGTACAACCTCTACGCTCTGTGTTTCTATTACACAGCGCGGCTGGTTTGCACGGTCGAGTACAACATACAGCTCTCCTGAAACAGGCAGAGGTTCCTGGTCTATAGAGTAGGTAGCCCAGCTTGTAAAAAATGCAGTTTTGCGGCCGGTAAGAACAAGTGTTACAAGTTCATCACCCACAAAACCTTTTGCTTCAAAGTTCAAGTCGCCTGCGCAGCGGTCTTCTTCGTTACGTCCGGTTTCTTTTATAAATTTGTTCCAATATTCGTCAATATTTGTCATTTTGATATGTCCTTTTTTATTATTTACGTGCAAGCATGAGAATAAAAGCAATGATAAAGCAGAGTGACGGTACAACCGCACAAATTAAAGTAGAAACCGGAATTCCCAAAAAACCGTACTTTGTGGCTGTGAGAACTCCGAGTTCTATCAAAAGGTCGTAAACCATTGCAGCATAAGAAAGTAAAAATCCAGATACCATAAATGCCCAGCTTACGCTGCGCTTTTTAGACATAAGTAATATAGCTAAAAAGGCAACAATGCCGCCGGCAACAAGCTTTATGATAAATAATATTATTTTAGGTTCCATAAATACCTCGTCATCCTGAAATTGTTTCAGGAGCTTAAAATAGATTCCTGCACCTTCGCAGCACAGCTGCTCGGAGGCTCGCTCAAAATGCTCCACTGGAGCATTTTGACGGCTTACAGCCGTCGCTCCCTAAGTTCAGCATGACAAATCTTATTATTTGATTTTCGACCTTTAAAAGGAAAAAGGTGAGTTTTTTAATTTTGTGAAAACTCCCAGGTCGGCACCAAAAGGAACGATTGACGGCTGGTTATAATCCGGGCTGATTATGAGTCCGCATTCCAGACAGTGAAGGATAAAATCCTGATACTTACTCTGAGGAATTTTTGGATAAAGATAAGGTCCTTTGCGTTCCCAGTATTTTGTAAGAATTGTATCGTATATAAACCAGTCTTTTTCTGAACGTTCCTGTAATGCTTTTATCAGATTATAAATACTTCTGGTTATTGCAGCTTCAAGCGCAAAAGGAAGCTTTACGGCACCTTTTACAAGCAGAAGTGCTTCGGGGGTTTTCTGAAGCAGAGCGGTATCTGCTGCATAAATAAATATTGTTTCTGCCCAGGGAAGGGGAGGTGTAAGAATAAGACCTGGAGTTTCAGGAATTTTTATTTTTTCATTTAGAATATTCCATGGACAGTAAACATTAGTTCCTTCTGAAAAAAGAGCCAGACCCGCGTTAAAAGCATCCTTTAGAGAATTAAAACAGAAAATAGTTCTGTCAGATGCAAAAAGCTCTGACACAGCTTTTTGAAGGCGCGAAAAACTGGACTCTTCGCAAATAAAGCTTCCGGTCTGACCGCGTGATAAAATATTTTTGAATATTGTAAATGAATTACCGCCCTCCCAGCCGAGAATTGCCCGGCCTGCTTCCTGATACAAATCTGTCAGGCGCACTCCTTTTTTTGTATATAAAAAAGTTCCGCGAGCTCGAGTAACAGCTCCGTAGCGTTCGTGAAGTTCATAAAATAATTCAGACTTATTCATGATTTAATTATAGCAAAAAACTGCCGCAGTGTCTTACACTGCGGCAGTAAAAGTTCATCTTGATTTCTGGAAAGGAAAAAGCAGGAACTTTGTTCTTAGGCAATTATTTATTTGCTGGTTTTCTTTCTCTTTGAAACAACGTCAAAGATTACAGCAGCAAGGAGGACAAGACCCTTAACAGCACGCTGCCAGTTCATATCTACACCGAGGATTGACATACCATTGTTCAATACACCCATAAAGATAGCACCAACAACTGCACCACTTACTGTACCAGTTCCACCGTAAGCCGAAGCACCACCAATGAAGCAGGAAGCGATAGCATCCATTTCGTAGTTCTGTCCGGCAGTTGGCTGAGCTGAGTTCAAACGTGCAACAGTTACAAGAGCAGCAACTGCGGCAATAAAGCCCATGTTTGTGTAAGCAAAGAACATTACGTTATCTGTATTTACACCAGAAAGCTTAGCTGCCTTTGCATTACCACCAATTGCATAGAGGTAGCGGCCAGGAACTGTGTTCTGTGTAAAGTAAGAGTAAGCTGCAACGATTACACCAAGAAGAATCAATACAACCGGGAGACCACGGTCACGTGCAAGGAACTGACCCATAATCATAATTACAATTGAAAGAACAACAAGCTTTGTGATGAAAGAGCTTAAAGAAGGAACAGTGTAGTTGTTCTTAATCTTTTTGCGGCGGCTGATTACTTCGAGAACTACGAAAGCAAGTACACAAATTAAAGAGATAACAAGGGTTGTGATGAGAGTATTCTTGTCTACGAGCTCACCGAATACCATAATTTCTTCCGGGTTAGCCTTTGCATTCGGAATAAAGCTTTCAAAAAGCTTAAGATATTTCTGTGGGAATGGAGCAATTGGTTTACCGTCAAGAACGATTGTTGCAACACCGCGCCACAAAAGCATACCGGCAAGAGTTGTGATGAACGGTGGAATATGAATATACGCAATAAAGAATCCGTGGAAAGCACCAATCAATGTACCAATAAGGAGACAAAGACAGATTGCAAGCCAAACCGGCATTCCAAGGTTTACGATAAATACACCTGCAAGAGCACCAACAAGTGCTACTACAGAACCAACAGACAAATCGATGTTACCACCGGTGAGAATACACAAAAGCATACCTGTTGCAAGAATAGCAACGTAAGCATTCTGGCGGATAATGTTAGTAATGTTTGCAGGAGCAAATAAAGATCCGTGTCCGAAGCTTCTGATAAGAATTTCAAACAGGAGCATTACACCTACAAGGATGAAAATCATTGTGTTGCCTTTAAGAACAGACTTAAAGCTGTCGGCCATCTTATTTTTGTTTTCCATTTTAGTCTCCTAAATTAGCAGTTTTGCCGCTATTGATAATCTCAGTCATAATCTTTTCCTGAGTTGCATCTTTACCATTCATTTCTGCAATCATCTTACCTTCGTTCATTACGTAAATGCGGTCGCACATACCAAGAATCTCAGGCATTTCCGAAGAAATCATAATTACAGATTTTCCTTCTGCTACCATCTTGTTGATGATACAGTAGATTTCGTACTTAGCACCAACGTCAATACCGCGGGTAGGCTCGTCAAGAATCAAAATATCCGGTTCTGCAAAAAGCCATTTACCAAGAAGAACCTTCTGCATGTTACCACCAGAAAGGTTACCAACGTCTTCCATTACAGTGGCGCATTTTGTATGCATTTCTTTTGCCATCTGTTCTGAGTACATGCGCTCCTTATCGAAGTCGAGTACCCAGTGCTTAGAAATCTTTTCTGGCTTTGCAGCAGTTGTGTTTTTACAGATTGATTCACTAAGAATCAAACCGTTACCTTTGCGGTCTTCGGTTACATATGCAAGACCTGCTTTAATTGCAGATTTAACGTTAGGGAAGGAAACTTCCTTTCCGTTCATATATATTTTTCCACGGATGTTTGTTCCGTAAGAATGACCAAAGATACTCATTGCGAGCTCGGTACGGCCGGCACCCATAAGGCCCGAAATACCAAGAACTTCGCCTTTTCTCAGGTTGAAGTTGATGTGGTCACAAACCTTAATTCCATCAAATACCGGATGGTCTACACACCAGTCTTTTACTTCAAAACAAACGTCGCCAACATGTGGCTCACGCTTAGGGAATCGGTCTGTAAGGCTGCGTCCAACCATTGCCGAAATAATTGTATCTTCAGTAAAATTGTCTTTTGCTTTATCAAGGGAAGTGATTGAAGTACCATCGCGGATAACTGTAATTTTATCTGCAACATAAGAAACTTCGTTCAATTTATGTGAAATAATAATTGAAGTCATTCCCTGTTTTTTGAACTCAAGAAGAAGGTCGAGCAGGTGCTTTGCTTCTGTATCGTTCAAAGAGGCTGTAGGTTCATCAAGAATAAGAAGTCTTACGTTCTTACCAAGTGCTTTTGCAATTTCTACAAGCTGTTGTTTACCTACACCAATATCCTTAATTAAGGTCTTAGATGAGTCTTTAAGACCTACCATCTTTAACAGTTCATCAGCTTTATCAAAGGTTTCAGACCAGTTGATTTTTGCTTTAGATCCTCTTTCATTTCCAAGGAACATGTTCTCACCAATTGTGAGAAGTGGAACAAGTGCGAGCTCCTGATGAATGATTACAATGCCTTTAGCTTCGCTGTCCCTGATTGTTTGAAATTTACAAACTTCGCCGTCGTAAACAATGTCGCCGGTATATGTTCCATATGGATAAATACCGCTCAGAACATTCATCAAAGTTGATTTTCCGGCTCCGTTTTCACCACAGATTGCGTGAATCTCACCTTCTTCTACGGTAAGGTTTACGTTATCAAGTGCCTTTACTCCAGGAAACAACTTGGTAATATTTTTCATTTCCAATAATGTTTTAGCCATTGGAACCCTCTTTAATAATTATTTTGCTGGTATAAAAAAAGGGCTGCCTTCAGCTTGTCATTCCGAACCTGGTTTGGTATCTCTTTTGGGAGATTCTGAATCAAGTTCAGGATGACTGGCTTTCATTCAGCCCTTTAATTTAGTCAAAGCAGACTATCTGAGTTCTGCTTCTGTGTAGTATCCAGAATCGATGAGCAATGATTTGTAGTTAGTTGCATCACCAAATACTGGTTCACAAAGGAATGAAGGGATAACTCCAGTTCCGTTGTCGTATGTAGAAGTATCATTGATAGGTGGTTCTGAACCCTTCATGATAGCGTCAACCATTTCAACAACCTTAGAAGCAAGAGTACGTGTATCCTTGAATACAGACATAGCCTGTGTTCCAGCAATCATGTTCTTTACAGAAACTTTATCACAGTCCTGACCAGTGATGATTGGGAAGTTGTCAGCTGTGTAACCAGCTGAAAGGAGAGCGTTTGTTGCACCGTTAGCTGTAGAGTCGTTAGAGCAGTATACAGCGTCAAGTCTAGCACCCTTTGGACCATATCCGTTAGATGTGATAAGGTTCTCCATTCTCTTCTGAGCCTCTTCTGTAGACCAGTTGAGAGTAGCAGCCTGTGCCTTTGCTGTCTGTCCTGAAGGACATACGATTACACCCTTGTCGAGGTAAGGCTTAAGAACATCCATAGCTCCTCCGAAGAAGAAGTTGATGTTGTTGTCACCTGGGTCACCAGTGAAGAATTCCATATAAACTGGGTCAGAAGCTGAGCGGTTCTTGAGTCCGAGTTTGTCAACAAGGTAGTCACCCTGGAGAGTACCTACTTTGTAGTTATCAAATGTTGCATAGTAAGAAACTGCATTTGAGTTCATGATAAGGCGGTCATAAGCGATAACCTTAATGTTCTTTTTTCTAGCTGTTTCAAGTACGTTTGAAAGTGCTGTACCATCGATAGATGCGATTACGAGAACTTTACAGCCGCTTGTAATCATGTTTTCAAGCTGTGATACCTGTGTTGGGATATCGTTTGCTGCGAACTGAAGGTCTACTGTGTAGCCAGCTTTTTCGAGCTGAGCCTTCATGTTTGCACCATCCTGATTCCATCTCTGCAAGTCTTTTGTTGGCATAGAAACACCAACTTTTGTTGCAGAACTCTTTCCTTTACATCCTACCAAAGCAATTGTAGCAACTGCCAAAAGAATAGCGATAATTTTTTTCATAAGAAAAAACACTCCTAAAATTTTTTTTCCAGAGTCAACGACCCTTTTTACAGTTTGAAGTATAGCGCAGTAATCCTAGGGAAATTCACTGAAAATCTTGAGATTTTTGCTATTTTCTTATTTTGAGTAGGGAAATCACCCTAAGAACTGTGTAAAAATCTGTATTTTTTTGTGGTTTAAATTGTGCTAATTTTGTTTTAGTTCTGCAGGGGCCTTATGTGGAAGTTCCGGGGCGTACTGGCAGCTGGGAAAGTTACTATTTTTTTAAATTCCTATTTCAATTTTCTACTATATATAATATTATTGCAGCAGGTCGTCGTCATTGCGAGGTGTGCAGTGAGATCCGTCATTGCGAGGAGCGAAGCGACGAAGCAATCCATTAAAAGAAACAATGAGGAAAAATATGCAGAGATTTAATATTGGTGATAGTTTTGAGACAACTGTAGTTGCGGTTACAGATACTACAGTTTTTGTTGATTTGAGCGCCAAATCAGAAGGCGTAATTGATGTTGCAGAGTTTAAGGACGCAGACGGCAACGTAAGTGTAAAAGAAGGCGATAAAATCAAGGTTTTCTTTACCGGCGAAGTTCGCGGCGAAATGCGTTTTACTACAAAAATAGGCGGCAGCGCTGCTGATGACACAATGATTGAAAATGCTTATAAGGGAGGAATCCCGGTAGAAGGTCACGTTGAATCAGAAATCAAGGGCGGCTTTGAAGTAAAGCTTGGCGGAAAACGCGCTTTCTGTCCTTATTCTCAGATGGGCTTTAAAGATAAAAAAGAGCCGGCCTTTTATGTTGGAAAAACTCTGAGCTTTATTATCACTGAATATAAAAATGATGGCCGCGACATTCTCGTTAGCAACCGAAAAATCGGCGAAAGCGAATATGCAAACAAACTCGGTAAGCTTGCAACTCAGATTACAGAGGGCGCTGTTGTAACAGCCACAGTTGAGAGCATTGAAAAGTTTGGTGCTTTTGTAAATATTCAGGGCTTCCGCGCTTTGCTTCCAATCAGCGAGCTTTCTTTTGACCGCGTAACTGATGCAGGTGAAGTTGTAGAAGTTGGACAGGAGCTCAATGTTAAGGTTATTCATACAGACTGGAAGAATGAGCGTGTAAGCGTAAGCCTTAAAGCACTTCTTAAAGATCCTTGGGAAGAGGCAGCTGCTAAGTTCCCGGTTGGTACAAAGGTTGATGGAAAAATCAGTAAGATTATGGACTTTGGCCTTTTTGTAAATCTTGATAAGGGAATTGACGGTCTTGTTCACATCAGCGAGCTGGAAGGCTTGAGCGCAAACACAAACCTTAAGAAGGTTTATAAGCCTGGCCAGCCAATGAGCGTTGTAGTTACTAAGGTTGATGCAGCGAACAAGCGCATTTCTTTGACTACAGCAACTTCTAAAGAGCAGGACGATACAGCTGCTCAGTACATGAGCAGCCAGGACGACGACGGAGAAACTTATAATCCGTTTGCGGCTTTACTGAAAAAATAGATTGCGGCTTGAAAATATAGATTCAAGCCACAAAACAAATGAGTCAAGGCTTTAAGCGAAGCGTGCCTTGACCATTCGTATTGCCACGTCGCTGCGCTCCTCGCAATGACGACAATGCTCTGTCATTGCGACCACGAGCAAAGCGAAGTGGGAAGCAATCCATATAATTATTATGTCTTTAATTAAACTTACCCCAGAAATTTCCTATCTTCCCTCTGTCGAAAATCCGCTTTCGAGCGACGTGGTCTTTATTAAGCCTGAGGGCTCGGACACTACCTGGATTTTCGATGTGGGAACCAGCAGTGAGGCGGCTCAGCTGATTAATGCCGTGGAAGGCCCGAAGAATATTGTAATTTCTCACTTTCACCCGGACCATATTCTGAATCTTATTAAGGTAAAATACGACAGGCTTTACGTTTCAAAATACACAAAGAAGTACACAAGAGCAGGGGAAGTTGTGGATGGCGACCAGCTTTTTCCAGACGGCATAAAAATCAGCCAGATTCCTTCCAGTCACTCAAAAGGCAGTCTGATTATCGAATACAAAGATTATGCCTTCCTCGGTGATGCAACCTATGTTCGCTTCCGCCTGAACGCCCGCGAGTATAACGTTCAGCTGCTCGAACAGATGATTAAAAAGCTGGAAGAAATCAATGCTCCGAACTTCTGCCTGAGCCACGACAAAGCTTTTGTTCAGCCAAAAGAAAGTGTGCTCCGCATTTACAGAAAAATTCTCGCCCGCCGCACCAACGGCAACCCCACAATCAACGTAAACGACTTTTTCAACGAAGACGGCGGGGTAAAAGAGAGTGAAGATTCCCTTGGAAACAATGCAAAAGTGAAGTTGTAGGTATCGGCAATAAACTTCTGCATTGTTAATCATAGAGACAAAAAACTTGCATTTTTCAATTATCAATAATATATTTTATTTGGAGGTAATTATGTGCCAGTTAGCAGTTGAGATTCCAGAGCAGGTTCTTTACGACACTCATATGACAGAGACTCAATCTGAAGTTCTCGCAAGAAAAATTATTGCAATGCACTATTATCTTCATTTTCATGTTTCCTTAGGATATTGTGCACAAATAGCAAATCTTACAGAAGAAGATTTTATAAAATACCTGGGAGATAATAATATATCAATTTTCCAGTTTGATGATAAAGAAGAATTTCTTGACGAGCTGAAGAATGCCTAGAGTAATTGTAAATTCAACACCTCTAATTGTTTTAAGCAATATCAATCATCTCGATTTATTACAAAAACTCTACACAGAAATCTATATTCCACAGGCAGTTTATAACGAAGTTACCGCAAAAACAGATTCTGCATGCTCGCAGATAAAATCAAATACAAGCTGGATTCATGTCTGCCAGATAAAAAATACAAGTCAAAAACGCATGTATCAGGCAAAACTTCATGATGGCGAAGTAGAAGTTATGATTCTTGCGCAAGAAAATCAAAATCAAGACTTAGTTATTATTGATGATAATTCCGCCAAGAAAACGGCAAAGTATCTGGGGTTAAAAGTTACAGGAACTCTCGGTGTAATTCTAAAAGCAAAACAAGAAAAATTTATTCCTGCTGTTATTCCGCTTATGAATCAAATGACACGGAATGGATTTTATATTTCACAGCAAGTATTTGATTTTGTAAAAAACGTAGCCGGAGAATAGGCAAGATTCATTTTCTAACTCGGGCAATTTGCGCCCAAAATAATATTAAAATATCTATTTTTCTCTGCCGATAATCAATTATATGCCTAAAAACAGTTACGAAAAGCCTGATTATTGGTCTCAAAAAGCGTTTTCGGAGGGGTATCCGGCGCGGTCGGTCTATAAGCTTAAGGAAATCGACGAAAAATTCGGAATGATTAAGAAAAATTATACGGTTCTGGATTTGGGGGCGGCTCCTGGAAGCTGGACTACGTTTTTGCTGCGCACTATGGATGGAACGGGAAAGGTTGTTTCCTGTGATTTGAATCCTCTGGCAAAAAGCGTAAAGGGTGATAATCTCACTTTTATTCAGGGCGACTTGAATGCGCCTGAGGTGCGTGCTCAGATTAAGGCGGCGGGGCCTTATGACCTTGTTGTCTGTGATGCGGCTCCTAAGACTACTGGAAATCGTACTGTGGACACTGCCCGTAGTGAGCAGCTTGTTGAAATGGCGGTCTGGTATGCCGAAGCCATGCTGAAGCAGGGTGGAAATTTTGCCGTAAAAATCTTTCAGAATGGAGACCAGCAGGCAATTTTAAGAAAAATGCGGGAAATCTTTACGTCTGCAAAAGGCTTTAAGCCCGAAGCATGTCGTGCGGAGTCTTTTGAAACTTATCTGGTGGGGATAAATAAAAAATGAGTGATAAAATTGGTGAAAAGTCGTTTCTGAAAAAGTGCGAAGCATCGCTGGTTGATAAAGAGCTCCAGAAAGAGCCTGGAAAAAGAGCTGACTGGGAGTCTGTAAAAAAGCATGAAAAAAAATGCTTTATTTCTCATAGATTCCAATGTATAATGAAACTCCTGGTAAAAAGTTTTGTTATGAGTTTTAAATCTAATTCGGTACAGGTTATTTGTCTCTCAGTTTTAGGCTTTTGTGCCGGTGTATTTTTAACGTGCATTTTAATTACAGCCCGCCGCCCGGATTCGCGTCATGGTGTGGGAGGTCTTGAGACCTCTGCCGAGCCTGAATATTCAGAAAATCTTTCGACTCTGCTTGCAGAGGTAGAAAAAGATGTAAAAGCTTCTGATTCTGCAAGCCTTACAGAAAAGTCTTTTGTGCCTGCCGCAGTTGGCGAAGCTGCAGATGATATTAATGTAGATGACCTTCTGGCAATAGGTGAGGATGCTCCGAATGCAGACGCTGCTGCAGAAACTTCTGGGGGAGCAGTTTCTTCTATTGTAACATATCAGACTTACCGAGTTAAATCTGGAGACATGATTGGCTTTATTGCAGATGCCTTTGATGTAACTCAGGATACTATAATCAGTGTAAATAATATCAAGCAGTCTCGCCTGATTCAGCCTGGCCAGTATCTTAAGATTCCTTCAATGGCCGGAATTATTTATACGGTTAAGAAAAACGGTGAAACTGCGGCCACAATTGCAGAAAAATATAAGGTAAATGCCGAAAAGTGTGCAAATGCAAATTATGTAAGCCTCGATACAGAGCTTAAGGCAGGTACTTCGCTTTTTGTTCCGGATGCAGAGCTCGACTGGGCAACACGTCAGGAAATCAACGGAGATCTCTTTAAAAAGCCGCTTCATGCCCGCTACTGGCTTTCTTCAAATTATGGCTGGCGAGATTCTCCGTTTAATGCAGGTTCACGAACCTTCCACGGTGGAATTGATATGGCGGTTTCGCAGGGAACTCCGATTTATGCGGCTCTCGACGGAACTGTTACTGCTGTGGGCTATAACGCAACTTATGGAAACTACGTAATTATTACTCACCATTCGGGCTACAAGACCCTGTATGGTCATATGAAGTCTACTGCCTGCCGCAAAGGAAACTTTGTTTACACAAATACTGTAATAGGCTATGTCGGCTCAACCGGAATGAGTACAGGACCTCACCTGCATTTTACAGTTTACAAAAACGGAAAGACAATCAATCCTCTGACAGTATTAAATTAAAGACAACGTACCCCGTCATTGCGCCCCCGGCGACCTTCCGTGCATCAGGGCTTCCGCATTATAAAAGATTTCAGTAATCTTGGCGCGAGGGAGCGGGGCGTGGTACAAAAACACTCTTTTTGTGGCTGCCGCGTAAGCGGCAGGTGTAATAGTTTCTATACCACAAAAAGCGTGTAGCGCATTATTGCGCGGTTTTGTACCACGAAGCCGCGACCGGAAGCCATGTTTTCTCAAATTCGTTTTATAATGCGGAAGCCCTGGCTTCGGCATTC
The DNA here is from genome assembly GCA_947166355.1 of uncultured Treponema sp. Lineage (GTDB taxonomy): Bacteria > Spirochaetota > Spirochaetia > Treponematales > Treponemataceae > Treponema_D. Next base: position 81,028 of record CAMVDX010000007.1, on the reverse strand, counting down.
ACCTCAGAGTAAACTTCTTGTCAATACTGGAGTTTATGCTTTATAATAGGGATGATTATTTAATAATACGCTCGGGGGCAGTTTTATTATGAAAGTGACTACAGACAGGTCATTGTTTTGTCATTTTAAAAAGACCGTTAGCCGGTTAGCTTTTCTTTCGTTAGTTTTTATTGCAGCATTTACAAATTTTTCGTGCGGTTCTTTTTTTGGCGGTGATGAGCCGGAAGACTCTGGCAGCGAACAGACGGAAATTGAAGATGATTGGGTGCCTAAAGGAGTTCCTGAGCTCATGCCGATTCCTTTTACTCCAGACGGTTCGGAGCCTTCTGATTTTTCCGGGGCGGAATCTCAAGCTGCGCAGCCTGAACCGGAAAAACCCCGCATAATTCCCACAACAAAATTCTGCGGCTTTCTTTTTAATGAAGGAGCCATGCCTGCTCAGGTAGAAGAAATCCTTGCCGCAGTTGAAGAAGAACTCAAGGCCGAGCAGGAAGGTGCAGATCCGGAAACTCTTGCGGCAATCAGGGCGGCCTTTCCGTCTCTGCCTACAGACGTTGGCGATGACAGACCTTATTTTTATTTTGCACAGGCACATGGTGAAGATGCCGGTGACCCGCTTAATCCGAATCCTATAGATATAGAAGCAAATGTTACACTTGATGCCTCCGGACACAGAATCTTTACATTTGCCCTTGAGCTGAATAGAAACTGGACAATTACAACAGGACTTAAAAAGAGGGCTTCTGGTACAGAGGGCGACCCGACTTATCAGGCAGAAAAAATTCTTCTTACAGATTCCTTTACCTGTACTACAAATGCTGAAAATCCCATTAAGACGCATGCCTTTGTTTTAAAGCCGTCTGTAACAGAAGGCGGAAAAGGAACCATAGACCTTAAAATTATTCTTGACAGCGCAAATACCCATCAGATTAATAACATAACTATTTTGAATGATGATAATCCTAACGAAACGCTTCCTTTTGGGGCTAGTGTGGACGCTTCTCATTCTAATGCGTTTAATGTTTATGCGGCAAATGTAAACAGCGGCGCATATAAGGCAAGAATAATTCTGAAAGATGGAGCCGGTTACCAGAAATTCTGTTCAGTTCAGACAATCAATGTTTTTGACAACATGGTTACCAATAAATGGGAAGGAGTTCCGCTTGTTACTTCAGGAACTACAGAAGATACCCAGAAATTTCAGGTAACTGATAACGCAATTACTCAGGTTGCAAAGACCCTGTATTATGTAGGAACCACCACGCTCGGCTCAGTTTCTGTTGTTAATGGAGTTGATAAGGGAACAGGCTCTCCTGCGGCTCCTTTTGCAACTCTTCAGAAGGCTGTAGATGCCATAGCAGCAAACGGCAGCAGTACAAAGGATTACACGATTTTTGTAAATGGTGAAATCTCAAGTGCGACCGGAACAACCCTAGGTACCTCGCTTAACGGCAAGGCAAGCTCAATCCGCATACAGGGAAAAAACAGCAGTAGAGATATACTTAAAAAAACAGGACTTGTAACAGGCTCTGTTCTTAAAGTGGAAACAAATGTTCCTGTTACAATCGAAAACCTTACAATTACAGGCGGTAACTATCCAGGTGGCAGCGGCGGCGGAATCAATATTATTCCTGCAGCAGCCTCTGTAACTCTTGGTTCTGGAACTGTCGTAACCGGTAATACAGCGCAAAACGGAAGCGGTGTATATGTAGGCGGTACATTTACAATGAAAGGTACTGCAAAGGTTAGCGAAAATAATGATGTATTTTTGCCGGATGGAAAAGTAATAGCAGTGCAGAGTCTTAGCGGAAGCGGAACTGTTGCAAAAATCACAGAGGAACACTGGGCCCGCTATTCTACAATTGTTACCGGAACGGGGCTTACTGCGGCAATATCCGATAGATTCTTACTTACGGCTTCTACGGATGACGGCTGGATTAAGGATTATTCTTCCGGAACTGCCATCACACTGGATTCTCCGATTTACGTAGGCTCAACTGATACTATAACAGGTAATAATTCAAACAGCGGAACAAAGAGCAGCCCTTATGCAAGTATTACACGTGCCTGCCAGGATATAACTAATGCCGGAAAGGACTATATTATTTGTGTACAGGGAACCGTGTCTGGCGCGCAGACGCTTCCGGCCTCTGGCAGTACGACCTTTGCCGCAAGAAAGATTATTCTTACCGGCTATACAGGTGATGCTATTGAAGATTCTATTAATGCAAATGAAGCTGGTTCAGCGCTTACTGTTAATACAACTGTTCCGATAGAAATAAAGAACCTGACCATAACTGGTGGTAAGAACCTCAGCGGAGACGGCGGCGGCATCAATGTTTCGCAGGGCACCGTTATCCTTGGTGACGGCGCAAAAATTACAGGAAACATAGCTGGCAATGGTGGAGGCGTATATGTTGCGGCCGGCGCAAAGCTTTGTATGTATGGCAAGGCTTTGATAGGTGACACTGCACAGCCTGCTGAAACCGCAGTATATGTTTCGGGAGATTCTTCCAAATATGCGAACTGCGCCAGCGCATCTGGTGGAGGCGTAGGTAAAGGCGGAGGAATTTATTCATATGGTGAAGTCTGGCTTGGTTATAAACAGCCTGCTGATACTGAAGAAGAAAAAGAACCTCTTGTTTCAAATGCTACAGACGGATATTACGGTGTTGTCCGAAACGTATCGACTGGAACTGCAGGAGGAATATATTCATTTGGAACATTAAAAATTGCAAGTGGAAATGTTTCTTATAATCAGTCTGGACCTACTTATGATGCTGGCGGTATATATGTGCAGACAAACGACGTAACTATTACCGGAGGTTCCATTAAGAAGAATGTATCTCATAGAAATGGAGGTGCACTCTATATTTATCCAGGTAAGAAGGTGAATATTTCAGGCCCTGTAGAAATTACAGAAAACAGTGTTATAGCGGCCTCTGATAGCGTTGCAGCTCAGGGAGGCGCAATATATAATGACGGAACTCTTGAAATTACCGGCAGCGCGGTTATTACAAAGAACTCTGTAACAAACAGCGGAACAGGAGGCTCAAATGGCGGTGCGATTGCAATTTCAAACACCGGTATTGTTCACCTGAATGACTGTACAATCGGCGGCGACTCTTTGCAGAATGAAGCCGGATCAAAGGGAGGCGCAATTTATAATAACGGCCAGTTATTTATGGCGGGCAATGCCCTGATTTATCCTGGTTCTACAAAAACAAATGATGTTTATCTTGAAAACAATAAAGTCATAACGGTTAAGGGAACGCTCACTAATTCTACAGGAGCAGCTCATGTTGCAACCATAACTCCTTCTCAGTATAAGAGAGGAATCCGTATTCTTGCCGGAGCAGCCGGCACAGAGCCTTACAGTCTTACAGAAACAGATCCTGCATTGTTTGCCCTTTGCGAAAACAACAGCGACTGGACAAAAGCTCTTGCTTCAAATGAAGTTACAATTACGGCCCCGGTTTATGTAGTTGATGCAGCAGATACTTTAAACACAAGACCGGCCGGTTTTGGTCTTGGTAACACGGCCGCAAATGGCGCTCTTGGAACAAAGAGTAAGCCGTTCAGCACTATTGCAGATGCCCTGACTGTTTTTGAAGGTACAGGGGAAGTAGAAATCATTATTGCAGGAACTGTAAACGGAGCTCAGTCAATAAGTTCTATGAATCCGGCTCAGCTCACTATAAAGGGCTATAAGCCTGACGGAGCGGCTGCTGATTACGTAAGTACGGCAGCGTTGAGCGGCGGCTTTACGACACCTACGGCAAACGGTAGTACGCTTTCTGTTAATCTTTCTTCGAAGACTGTTATAATTCAGGACCTCACAATTAAAGGCGGTAACACCACGACAAACGGCGGGGGAATCAATCTGACAGGTGGAACTGTCCGCCTTGCAGACCTCGCAAAGGTTACCGGTAACGCTGCTACTGCCAATGGCGGCGGTGTATATGTCGGCACTGGAGCAAAACTTTTGATGACGGGTACTGCCTGGGTCGGCGACGGTACACTGTCTCAGGCGGCTCTAAATGATGATGGCACCGGCTTTACGAATAAGGCAGGCAAAGGAGCAGGCATTTACAATGACGGCGGTACCGTAGCTTTAGGCTATGCAGTTTATGATGCAGCATCTTCTACTGAAGAAAAAGTTGGTTTAAGCGGTGGTGTCGGCAGAAACTTTGCAACGACAGACGGAGGAGGAATCTACAATGCCTCCGGAACACTTATCTTAGGAAACGGAAAAATATCTTGTAACACCAGCTCTTCAAAGGGTGGTGGCCTTTATACGGAAAGCTCGTCGGTGGTTCTTGTACCGTCGGCTACAGATACAGCCTTTAATATGAATAAGGCTTCAAAGGGCGGCGGATTTTATATTACGGAAACAGGTTCTGTCAGGTTTGCAGGCACTGCCGTTTTAACGAACAATACGGCAACCGGTGAGGGAGGAGCCGTTTATAATGCCGGAACCTTTACGATGGAAGCAGGAACAATCGGCGGCGCTGGAAATCAGAATACCGCTGATTCTGCCGGGGGAGCAGTCTACAATGGCGGAACCTTTAACTTCAGCGGAGTTGCATACGTTTACCCTGGCATCGTTACGGCAGAAAAAAAATATAATGATGTATATCTTACAGAAAATAATTATGTAAATATTCCTGCCTCTTACAGCACATATGGTGCACAGACCAGTATGAGCCGGATGGCAATATCACCGTATCTGTATAAACGCGGAACAAAGATTCTGAAGGTTGCAGATTCGGTTACGGTAGACGACACTCTTAAAGCCAGATTCAAGCTGGCAGATGATCCTGAAAACGACTGGTCAAAAGAAAATAAACAGGAAACTGTTTCGGGTGTGACTCAGAAATATGTAGTCATAAACTCTCCGGTTTATGTTGCGGGAACAGCTTCTGATACGAGCCGGGTTCTTTGTGGCGCTGGTAAGACAGCTGCGGAAGGAGCCTTAGGAACTAAGTCAAGACCGTTCTCTACAATTGCAGAAGCACTCAGTGTGTTTGAAGATTCAACCAGTGCGGCTAATATTACTGTAGACGGCGAGGTAAATGGTGCTCAGACAATCGGCGGAACCATTAGTGCGGACTCAATTACAATTAAAGGCTACAAGGCGGCTGGTGCCACTTCTTCCACTGCAAAGATTAACGCGGGCGGAGCTTCTGGAGCTGGCAGTGCTCTTACTGTAAACGCAAGCGGAAAGACTGTCACAATTCAGGACCTTACGATTACCGGCGGAAACGCGACAAACGGCGGCGGAATCAACCTGGCCGCAGGCACTGTAAAGCTTACTGACGGCGTAACTGTTACCGGTAACTCTTTGCTTCAGCTCAGGGCGGCGGCGTTTATGTTGACAGTACGGCAAAGCTTTTGATGTACGGAACAGCCTGGATTGGCGACAGCTCAGAAAATCAGGCAACAAGCGATACCCTGACTCCAAGCGGAAGCGATACTGGTTGCGCTAATACTGCAACTAAGGGTGGTGGTATTTATAATGACGGTGGAATTGTTGCGCTGGGCTATGATGCTTATACGGACGCGATAAGCAATAGTCCTAAAGATTTTACAGGCGGCGTTGGAAGAAACTACGCTAGTCTATTTGGTGGTGGTATTTATGGAAAGTTTACCATCTCTGGCGGTAGCGTAAGTTATAACAAGTCATATTTTCAAGGTGGTGGACTTTATATTCCACAAAATGTTACAGATGCAAAAATTACAGGTGGAAGTATTACCCATAATTCAGCCCAATCCGACGGTGGCGCTGCATATATTAATGGAAATGCAAAGCTTTCAATGTCAGGCAATGCCGATATTTCAAATAACAGCGCGTATAATAGAGGTGGCGGAATCTTTATATATGATTCTAACTGTACATTCGAAATGTCTGGCGGAAGCTTTGCAAGCAACACTGCAACAGGAGCCGGCGGCGCAATTTATCAGGGCGGAGATTTTATAATGAGTGGCTCTGCTTTGATTACTCCTGGAGGAAGCGAAAAATCAAACGATGTTTACCTTCCTTTAAACAAAAGTTTTACTGTAGCCAGCACTACCCTTAATGGAGGAACTACAGTTGCTGCCATTACACTAGACAACTTTAGACGTGGCCGTCAGATTCTTAATGTAAGCACCAGTATAACTTTATCAGAAGCTGAACTTAACACTATAAAAGGAAAAATCGCCCTTACAGAGGATGGCTGGAATAAAGAAAACATTATAATTGGCAGCGTGTATGCAGGCGTAAAAATAAACTCACCAATTTACGTTGCAAGTACAGCAGCAAGTGACTCTACCCGCAAAGTCTGCAGCCCTGGAGTAACTAGCGGCGCTAAGGGTACATCTGCAAAACCATATGCCACAATTGCGGCTGCTCTTGGAGCCAGCGATCTTGCAGTTGCAGGTAACAAAATTACAATCGATGGTACCATAGGAAAACAGGAAATCGCACCATCTGCATCCCTCTCTGCCGTAACAATTGCAGGTTATAAAGCAGGCAGTGATACAACTTCAAGTGCAAAGATTGACGCGGGCGGAACAACAGGAGCAGGCAGCGCCCTTACGGTAAACAAGAGCGGTCTTACTGTTACAATCACAGACCTTACAATTACCGGCGGAACAGGAACTGAAGTCAGTTCAACGCTTTATGGTGGCGGAATCTATATAAATAACGGCAATGTTCAATTGACAAATGGCGCAGTTGTAAATGGAAATTCTGCTGCTATAGGCGGCGGTGTTTACCTTAACGCTGGTAATCTTTACATCAATGGTTCAGCTGTGGTTGGAAAACCTGGTGTTACTGAATGCGCTCAAAATGTAAGTGGAAAATATGGAAACAAGGCTGCTACATCCGGTGGCGGCATTGGAGTGCAGAATGGAACCTTGTGGCTTGGCTATACTCCACCGGCAGGTTCATCGACAACTCCAGCGGCAGCGGAAACATCAGGCGGCGTTTTATACAATCTTGTATGCTCTGGCGGTGAACGTCATGGTGGAGGCATAGACAATAATTCAGGAACCCTAAACATTGCGCATGGATATGTTTCATATAACTATGCATGTAGCACGGGAACTGGCGATAATGATATTGGTTGTGGCGGCGGAATTTCAACAGCTTATGTAATGAAGCTAAGTGGTGATGCTGAAATATCTCATAACAAATCTGCTAATGGCGGTGGTGTTTATATTACCTGTGATAGCACTAACGGTTCTTTCACAATGGAAGGTGGAAAAGTAACATTAAACGAGTCTGAAGCGCAACATGAACAGTATGGCTATGGTGGCGGCGTTGCAATTGGCCCAAGTGGAAGCTTTACCTTAGCTGGTGGCGAAGTAAGTTCAAATGAAGCGGCGGTAGATGGCGGCGCAGTATGGCATAATGGAGCAGGCTTTGAAATCAAAGGTACAGCAACAAAAATACCTGCAGGAACAAATGATTCCAACAATATTGCTGTTTTTGATCATACCAAACTAATTAAAGTTACCGGTGCTACCAGCCACGGAAATGGAGAGATTGCGGTAACACCAGGTGCCTGGAAACGAGGTACGCAGATTTTTACGAATGATTCAACTTCAACATATTTCAGTAAATTTAAATTGACAGACCCTGAGTGGAGCATTGTAGCCTATAATGAAGGTTCAATAACTACAGGAAGAATTGATGCGGATATTTATGTTGCAAGTTCATTGACAACCGGGCATAATCGAGCAACTGGTATATCAGCTCCGTCTTCTACAGAAAGTGAACGCAGGGGTACAATGGCAAGACCTTACAGTTCAATTTCTGAGGCCGTAAATGCATGCTGGGCTGCAGACAGAGACTTTACGATTCATCTTTCTGGAATTATAGAAGAAAGTGCGCAGTCAATTCCGGCTGCAGATACTACAGCGGGTACTGCACTTGCAAAATCCATCACGCTTGAAGGTGTTCAAGGAAATACAAAAGATATAATAAACAGAAAATTATTAACCGCGACAGATTCTGGAATGGCGCTTGCAATCAATACAGCAACTCCTGTAACAATAAAGAAAATCAAGATAACTGGCGGATACAATAATAATGCCAGCGGTGGCGGCATTTACGCCTGTGCTGCTGGCGCCAGCCTTACACTTAGTGAGGGTGCCCTTGTTACGGCTAATAACTTGTCTGTATCCGGTACAACCTATACTGGTGCCGGAGTCTACATTGAAGGAACCAGCGCAAGCCCTGCAACCTTTATAATGGAGTCGGACGCAACGATAAGCGGCAATAACGCCGGCTCGGGAGGGGGCGGCGGCGTTGGCTTAAAATACGCGACCCTCTGCATGACAGGTTCAGCTCTTATCGGAGACAAAGACGCAACTTCCGCCGCTACAGGGGATTCTGGAAAACATTCAAATTCCGCGCAGAGTGGCGGCGGCGTTTACGTTGGAACAGGCTCTAAGCTCCGTCTTGGCTACGCGACTCCGACCGCGACAACAGGAACCTCACTGGACGCCGCTTATGGAATCCGCTACAACTACGTTTACAACGCAGGTGGCGGCGTTCTTGTCGCTTCGGGCAGCAGCGTTGAAATTGCAAGCGGCTCTATTTCATGTAACGGCACTATTGCAAACGAGGCATACAAGAACGGCGGCGGAATCTATCTTAATGAGACCGCAACGCTTACAATGACCGGCGGAACAATTGCAAAAAACAAGGCTTACGACGGCGGCGGCGTTTATCTATACGGCAACACATCGACCGGAAGTTCTATTGTTATGAGCGGCGGAACAATCGGAGACAGCTCAAGCGGCGTAACCTCCGCGGCGACAGGTTCGGACGAAAAATTTTCAAATTACGCGGCCCATAATGGCGGCGGCATTTACGCCGCTACAGCAAAGAATACCGTCACCCTTAATGGCGGAAATGTTTCTTACAATTATTCTACAGAACAAGGCGGCGGAATCTGGACTGCGGCAACCACCACTATGGGGGCTGCAAGCATCAAATATAACAGTGCTGTATGGGGCGGCGGTGTTTATACTAACGGCGCATTCACTATGAATAACAATAACGCCGCAATTTCAAACAACAATGCTTCTAACGGTGGCGGCGGCGTTTATATTGAGGGAGGAACGTTCACGATGTCCGCCGGAACAATCGGCGACAGCGGCACTAAAAGCTCTGCGGCGGAAAGCGACGCCAGCAAACATTCCAACAGCTCCGGGTCTGGCGGTGGAGGTGGAGTTTTTGTAAAAGCCGGAACCGTAAGACTAAATGGCGGTGTTGTGGGCTATAATTATAGCGACAGTTTTGAGGGTGGCGGCATTAACTTTAAAGGTGGAAGTCTCATCGTAAAGAACAATGTCCAATACAACACTGCGAAGTCTGCAGGTGGACTTTCTATTAGCGCTAATAACTGCACTCTTGACAGCGCGACTTTTACTAAAAACGTCGCTACACAAAACGGCGGTGCGGTTTTTGTCAACAAAGGCTATACATTGAATGTAAAAGGAAATCTTTCAATGCCAAATCCATCAAAAGGTACAAACGATATCATGCTTCAATATAACAGCAATTATGCCTTGATTAATGTGACAGGTGATCTTGGAGGAAGCGACCCCGTGGCAATGATTACGCCTAATGGGTACTACGATAATAAGGTTGTTGTCACAGCGGGAAGTGGAGTGTCTATCGCTACCGTAAGCCAAAGGTTCAGCGTTCTTCAAGACACAAGCAGCACAAAAACATGGCTTCTTGACACAAGCGGCAACCTTAGGGGAATTTGGGGAACAAAGCTTGCTCCTGACAAAGCTGGCGATGTCGTTTACTCAGACGGAAGCGCCATGGACGGCAGCTCGGCAACGATTAAAAATCCTTCTATGGCCATCGCTGTAATATTCTACAAGTCTGGCAGTACAATGAAAGGATTGGGCTTGAAGGAGTCGAATGACCCTCTTAAGTTAGGAATTTCCGACCCTGTCTGTCAGCTTTATTCGAAAGCGGCTACTTTGACATCCAGCGCATCAGACGGCAGCGTTAATATGACAAAAGTGAAATCGCTAAGCGACGCAAATACTACTGCGAACTTCAAAACAAACTATCCGGGATTCTATTGGGCAAGCGCATACAGCAGCTCGGCCACCAACCTTGGAGTTACTTACTCATCAGGCTGGTATATTCCTGCAAAAGATGAAATGTCAGCTTTGCTGTCCAAGCTTTCAACTATTAACACAACTATTGACAAAATTGGAACAAGTTACGCGACAAAAGTTGAGCCAAGCAACTCTAAATTTTATTGCACTTCTACTTGGGCCTCGAATGGTTGGGTGAATTACGCAAAAAGTACAAGCGGAGTGGAACCAGACACGAATGGATTGAATGGTTTGTATTATATTCGCGCCATAAGGACGTTCTAGTCCACATTGCAGTAATATAAAAACAACATAAACAACCAACGGCGGCCTTCCATTCCCGGAGATCGCCGTTTTTTTGTGTTATAGGGTAGTTTCTGTTTACACCTGCACGGTAACTTTCTTCTGTAATTCTAATATCTGTTCCTGTGGAAGTCCGGTCAATTCTGAGATTTCTGTAACAGGGTATTTTTTTCTGAGCATATTGGCAGCTGTTTCCAGGGCTTGCTCCTGTCTACCATCACGGATCCAGCCTCTGATACTTGCTTCTTCGTCATATTCTGTAAGTAACGTCATCTTTACCTCCGCTTTCTGCTCTCTGATATAACCTTCCAAAAGATTCCGTTCACTTGCCCAGTCTATTGCTTCATCTATAGCTTTTTCTGTTGGCATGCCTTTATCTTTGTTTTCTTTTATCCGGCTTGTAAACTGTATATAATCATACAACGATTTACATTTTTTTTGAAGTGATAAATTGTACTCTTTATTAATATTCAGTACTCTGGCAGTCCATTCGAATCTACCACTTTTATCCTCATGCATAAATGCATCAGACAGTTTAAGTTCATAATCCTCATCTCTTGTAGTATCACCATTGTAAAATACTATGTAACTTGGATTTGGAATTTTTATAAGTGTATTGTTAGTAAGCTGTTTATCTGTATCCTTAAGGAATTTATGATATAACTGTGTAAAATAAAACAGTCCTCTTAACGGCATATTAGGATTTGTTGTTCGCTGATGTTCATAAATCGTCATCTGGGAATCAACAATGAATGAAACATCATTATGCATCTTGATGAAAAGGACGTTTTCCAGTGTGTTGAGTTCCAGTGCATTCGGGTCTGTGTAATTTGTGTTGTTGAGTGCATTGTAGAGTTCTAGCCGCCAGCGTTTACTGCGTTCTGTGTCCTTTCCGAAAACTGCGATAAAAAGGTGGTCATAAACCTTTGGTTGTGTGTTTGTTGTTTCTGTACTGTTTGTAGTCTGAGTCATAGTGTACCTCTGTTTTATTAGTTTGAGGGGGAATAAAATTCCTCACACTATATATATAGATTTTATTTTTCGATTTTAGGAAAAGATTCGTGAAAAAAATTGGAAAAAGTGCGCAGACGTAATTGTAGATTGCTTCGCTCCGCTCGCAATGACGTAGAGACGTTCCAAAGTCGTGTTGGACGGTGTATTAGGGCTGAAAGAAAGTTTGTGAGCCTGCAAAAATTGATTTTTCAGAAAACTGCAGGCTGTAACTGGGGATTTCTGACCTGCGAATGCCTTATTTGAGCCTGTAATTTTTGAAATATTTCGATTTTGCAGGTTCTTTATGGACTGTGGAATAGCTGCACAACTGCCGCTCCTCGCAATGACGAGTTTATTCGTATTTATTTTGAGAATTAATTAAGCCTTTGCAGGCACTTTAGCTGCAAGCTTTTTGACTTCTTTTACAGGAAGTTTTACCCATGCTGCAATCTGTTCTAAGCTTCCTGCTTTCGATTCAATGAGATTGTTAATTACTTCTGCTTTACCTGCAAGAACGCCTTCATTACGACCTTCTTTACGTCCTTCATCGCGACCTTTGTTCATAATCGTCTCAACAAATCCGCCCATAGTAACACCTCCTTTATTTATGTTACTTGCATTATATATCTCTTCAGAATCCTTGTCACCTGTTAATGCAGATAACATTTTAAGAAGAGCATCTATATGTTGTATTTCTTCGTTAGAACCTTCATAATCTTTTTTTAGTCTTAAAGTCTGGAAATATTTTGCAACAATCTTGAAGTCGCTCTGAAACATCTCAATCGTCTCATCGCTGAGCCAGGCAATGTTGAAGACATTTATTTTATAATCATTTACAAAAGGTTTGAGTTCTTCCGGTACTTTAAAGCAGTCCAGAAGATGTTTTGGAGCTGTCCATTTATCTTCTATTCCAAAATAAAGTACCAATGTTACTACAGGATAGAGATTCTTTTTCTTAGTATCTTTATTTTTGTCTTTCTTCTTATCCAGAAGCTGCTCTTTGTAAGATGCTCCGTCGTAACTGATTACGCGAAGAGGCATTGTAGAATCTTGTTCTGTTTGATTTTCAAATCCAAGAATAGAAATCCTTACTTCACCATTTTTCCAGAATTTCGATACATCTCTTTCCTGCTGATGAATCTTTCCGTCAGCCTTAAACATTGAGTCCTTTGCAGCCGCCTCAAGATCTTTTTCTTTCATGAGCTGATTACCCTTGAACAAAAGAACATTAACAATGTCTGCAAAAACATCATTATAGGCTTCGAGATGCTTTTCTGTTATATCTTTTTCACCCATGTTTGCAATTAATGAATTTTGGGAAAAATCTTATGATTTCTGCCACAAAATGCCATTTGTTCCTCCTTTGTATTAGTGTTAAGGATATAATTTCCCTACACCTATAATATGGGTCGCGTTTTTCGAAAAAAGGAAATGAAATGGTGAAAAAGTTTGTAAAAGAGATGAAGATAGGGGAATTTACCTGTATTGTCATTGTGAATCATATTCAGTGCAAGCGCAGCAAAGCAATCCACCGTTAAAAGTCACTGGACTACGGGTCATAAGTCACTGGACTATGAGTCATAAGTCACTGGACTACGAGTCATAAGTCACTGGACTACGGAGCATAAGTCACTGGACTACGAGTTAAAGGTCAGTGACTTTTAACTCTGTGCCTGTACTGTAATCTTTTTTTGTAACTCAAGTATCTGTTCAAGCGTAAGACCGGTCATTTCTGAAATTTCTGTGGTTGGATATTCTTTACTGAGCATTTTAGTAGCAATTTCCTCAGCTTTATCTTCAGCTGCTTCTTCCTTCTTTACAGCAATATCCATTTTATAACTATATTCGGCGCAGAGCATATTAGCAACTTTTCTACGTTTAAGGATTCCGCTAATCGCATCTATTAAATCAATAAATATCATAAATTATACTCCTTTACAGAACTCATAGAATTCATCATTAATAAACAATGCTCTAGCTATATCTTCTGCTGGTGTGAACAATTCAAATTTCATACGAAACAGAGGATAATATCGTTCAAGGGCATCCGAATGTGAATTGAAATAATCAATTGCATGATGCCAGTCTATATCTCGAACGGGGAATTGATGTTTAATATCTATTAGTTCATAGATTTGTTCTGTAGTTTCTTTTTTCGAAAGCTCTTTAAATTCTTTATCTTCTAATCTTTTTTTGTTTGTTTTTACTGCCTCTTTAATATCCTCCAAAAGGCACGGCGCTATTTTATTACCCGTTTTATACAATATAAGATCACTGGCAAAAATAAAATCGTATTTGTCTTCACCCTCAAATAAATAATAACTGTCTTTCTTACAATACTCTTTTGCTTTTGTTATGAAAGAATCTTCATCTTCGTCTTTGATTTCTTCTTTTAAAAAGTTTTTGACATCGATTTGATTTCCGAAATATTTTGATAATTCATTTACATAATCATCAAAAGTATAATATGTAGAAAGGTTTTCTGCTTCGATTCCGAATAACGAGCGTCGAAATTCCAGAGAAAAACCGCGCACTGTATTTTCTTTAGGATCCCTTGTAATACCGAAGTTTCTTGAGAATCTGTCTCTCTTATTTTCTATTTTAATTATTAATTCCAGTAATTGCAGGTATTCTTCTTTTGGATTATTAAATGAGATATATGAAAATAAATCCTTGAAATCAAAACCGTAAGATAAATAAGACTCGAGTACTTTTTCGAAGTTATATTCTCCAAGGGTATATTTTTCAAATCTTTCTTTCCAGAATTGATTTATTACTTTTTTATCAAATTTTTCTTCGATAGCTTTTTTATAGTTTAAGTCTATGTCTCCAAGATATGTTTTTTCCATCAAGAATATTTTATCTGTATCTGAGATTCCAGTTTTCTTCACAATTTCATATAATCTGCTGAAATCACAGCGGGCAGGAAGTTCTATTGGTTCTTTGAGATACTTATTTACAATTGAAACTGCTGTTTCGCAATCCTTTTTATCGACCTCGCCTCTGATAAATATTTTTTCTTTTAGCCTACTTTCCATAAAACAGAGAATCGCCAGAAGCCTTATATAATAAGTACCCCGGTATGTTTTTATTGCTCTATTTCTGACCTGATTGTCATTATTGTAGGAGTTAAATTCACTAAGAATTGCAGGAACAGCATTTTTGTTATATTTTCTCGTATTAATTTCTCTATCAAGTCTGAAGTATTCGCCATCTCCCATATATTTATATTCTCCGCAGGCCAACCAGAAATGGTTTTCTTTACCAAATTCTTTTTCAGTCTGTTCTTTTACTTTACAATACGCATAGTGGCGAATTCCTTTGTAATAAAACTTGCTCCAATCTGCCAGATTAAGTTTATCTGCTAAAACAAGAGTTTCTTCATATACTTTTGTCCATTCTTTTTGTGTTACTGAATTTGAGATTGCAAAAGATAAATATGCCATACATATCCTCCGTTACTAAATAATGTCTGTATTTTCTTTTTCTAAATATTTATCTCTGCAGTAAAAATACAACTCGTCATTTATGAACAAAGAACATGCTACATGGCAAGTTGGACTATACAGTTCATAACTGACCATAACTAATGGATAGTATCGTTCAAGTGCGTCACTTTCGGTTTTGAAGTAATTAATTACATGCTGCCATTCGACATCTTTTAATGGAATAAATTCTTTTTGTCTGGCAAGTCTTTTTATCTGTTCCAATGGAAGCATTGTTGAAAGATATGCATATCCACTTTGCTTTCTTGCTTCCTTAAATACATCATAACAACCAAGTATCTGATCCAACAATTCAGGATTTATGGTGTCACCATTTTTGAAATCGAACAGTTCATCTGTAAATTCAATGTCGTACTTGCGTTCTGAATCTTCATCAAACACACTTTTGGACTTCATAGTTTCATTTTTTTTATCTTTCTTTTGAGGTTTTGGACTGTTTTTCTTTTTAAACTTTGTAATTGTAGTTTTAGAGAAATTAGATTCCAATTCATTCCAGAATGCCTGGTTAATTGGTCCTGCAAATGTATCTGTAAATAATTTAAATTTTTTAGATTTTGAAAAATTTGTAGTATTTACATACTCCATTAATTTATCGGCTTTGCATACTGCAGGCATTTCAATAGGTTCTTTTAGGAGCATATTGATTTTTTTCAAAGCTTCCTGAGCAAGATAATAATCAAAACATCCATATACAAAAGCTTTATCTTTCAAGCGTGCTTCAATCAAAAATGCCAGTGCAAGAATACTTGTTATATATGATTCATTTATAAGTTCTTGCCCCATCATTATTGATGATAAAGATTCATCGTTGTAAGCATAACCTAAGAAAGCGGAGCCTTCGGACTGTTCACAGTTTTCTTTCTTTAAATATTTAATAAATTTAACAGTATTTATTCCTATCCGTTTAGAATATAACCCCTCTGCTCTCCATAATGTTCTTTTAATGTCATAATCATCCTTATCTAGTTCTTCTGGAGGAGCAAAGCATTTTCCAATGACCCCTTCATAATCAAAGTTTTTGACATAACAAAGATCCAGTTGTTGTGCTAAAGAAAGTGTTTCTTCGTAAACATTTTCCCATTCCTGTTGAGTTATTGTTTTTGAAACCGATATGCTGAATTGTGCACTTACCGGAAACACCTGCTCAACCCATTTTCGCAAATAATTCATAGTACTTAGCCTCCATTGCTGTAAAAAAAAGTTCATAACATATACAAATAATGTTATATGTGCATATATAATACAAAATATATTTAAAGTAAAGTGAAAAGTTTAAAAAATGAACAAAAAATGACGAAAATATACTTTTTTTAACATTTTTTATGAGTTATAATCGTAATATGAACATATTAAAACTATTGAGAGACAGAAATAAGTTTACTCAGGAATTTGTTTCCGAAAAGCTGGGAGTTTCCCGTCAATCATATATGAGATATGAAACAGGGGAGATAGAACTGTCTGCTTCTCAAATTCGTATTCTTGCTAATTTATATCAGATTGAATATAGAAATATTATTGATGGCATTATGCCGGAAGATACTGTAAGCTATATGGGAACGAATAATCGGGATATTGAAAAGTTCCGCCAGATTGTTTTGTATGCACTGCAGACGGCAGGGGATCTGGTTTATCTTACTCAGACTGATTTTTATAAGCTGATATATATGATTCATAAGGACTTTTACGAGCAGTATTTCGTAACTCTTACTGCTCTTTATTATCCGGAGCAGTCTCTTTCGGAAGGTCTTGAGATTTACTCAAATGAAATTACAAAAATGGAAAATGACAATCTTATTGAAATGTTGAATACGTCAATTCATAAAGGTCAGTTAAAAAAAATAATTCCCTTAAAGCGTGCTAATCTGAATTACCTTACAGGCACGGAAGCATGTTTTTTGCACAGGGAGTTTGCAAAATACTCGACGGAGTTTTAAAAAAAATTACGGCTTGATTCCCTCAAGCCGTGAAATGTGTTATGAATTGCTTTATTTCTTTTGATTTAATGCTTCAAGTACAAGCTGCAAAGGAGCATTCATATCTTTTGCTGCATCTTCGGGGGTAGCTTTGTATTTTTTAATAGCCGTGATGGCTGCTTCTACGGCTTTTTGCTGAGCGCCTTGTTGTATACCTTGCTGTATACCCTCAGCAATTCCGGCTTCTTTTCCATCTTCATAATCATATTTTCTTTGTCTTTCCCATTCCATATACTGCTGCCTCCACTGTGTATTCTTCTTTGCTTCTTCTGTAAGTTGTGCAAGATGTTCGCAAAACTTGTCACCTGGTTTTCGCCCTATAACAAGCTCCATAAATGCTTTCTGTTTTTCATTTAATATTTTATCACAGTTTGAAGCAATGAAAAAGTATTTGTAGGCGCGGTCATTCAGCTTTATAGAATTGTCTTCGAGGCACAAATTTTCAAAATGATAACACGGCAAGCCTTTAGCAAAAAGATCTTTAATACATATGAATATTACATAAGAATCTTTAAGCTCCTTATACTTTTGACTTGACAGCAGAGTGTCAACATCCATACAGCCCTGGTAATATCTTGCTCGTTCGGGAAGTTCTTTTGAATCAGACGCCTGCATCTCAAGATTAAATGCCTGGGTATTGTTTTTAGCATAGACATCTAACCTGATTCCTTTACTTCCGAAATCTGTTTCGATAGTTTCTTCCCCGCGCATTTCGATATGGTCAATTTCCATTTCGAGTAGTCTTTCAAGCAGCTCTTTACAGACATCCGGATTGTGCCGCATGATTTTGTAGAAGATGAAGTTGTTTGCGATGGTCGCTGTCTTCCATTTTTCTTCCGGAGTAATTTCTGTTTGTGAGGTAACCTGTTTAGTTTCGTTCATTTCTGAACCTCCATTGATATAGTGTTAAGGACATAAAATCCCTACACATATAATATGGGTCGCGTTTTTCGAAAAAAGGAAATGAAACGGGAAAAAAGTTTGAAAAAAAAGAGAAAAAGTTACGGGATTATGGATTGCTTCGTCGTCCTTGCGGACTCCTCGCAATGACGGGGGTGCGCGGATTGCTGCGTCGTCATTGCGACAAAGTTTCGTCATTGCGAGCCGTAGGCGAAGCAATCTATAATAAATTGCCACGTCGCTTCGCTTCTCGCAATGACGAGGAGGCAATAGATTGCTGCGTCGCTCCGTTCCGCGCAATGACGGGTTTGCGCGGATTGCCATGTCGTTATTGCGACAAAGTTTCGTAATTGCGAGTGGCAGGGTAATGTTAATGCGATATATTCCACATTTTTTTATTATCCGATATAATGCCGTTTATGGAAACACGAAACATTTTTGAAAACCTTTCTTGTATCGATCACAGATACTCTTTGTCGGAAGCCGATGCATTTGCCGGCCTTTCTAAGTATATTTCAGAAGAAGCTTCTATCCGTTCCTGCGCTAAATGTGAAGCAGCCCTTGTAAAAGCTCACCTTAAATTGCGCGGCAAGTTGACTGATGATGTTGCTAAAAAGCTCGACGACGTTGCCGCAAATATCGACCCTCAGGAAGTTTACACAGAAGAAGAAAAAACAAAGCACAATATCCGTGCTCTTGTAAACGTAATGAAGACTAAGGTTGATTCAGAAATCGGTCCTCTTATTCACCTTGGGGCGACCTCGGTTGATATTCTTGATACAGCCCTCAGCTGCCGTATGCGCGACGTTACTCAGAATGTTGTGCTTCCAGAACTTAAAAAGCTTGAAAATTATCTTTGTGATATTGCTGAGCGTGAATGCGCTACTCCACAGGTTGGCCGTACACACGGACAGCACGCTGTTCCTATTACTTTCGGCTGGAGCATTGCTGAATTTGTTAGCCGCCTCGGAAAATCTATTTTGCGTATTGAAGAATTGAGCAATCAGCTGGTTGGAAAATTGGCCGGCCCGGTTGGAAGCTACAATGGACCAAGCATGATTGTAAAGGATCCTGAAGAACTCGAGCGCACATATACAGAGTTCCTGGGACTTACTCCGAGCGAGTATTCAAATCAGCTTGTTGAACCGGAATACGTTCTCCGCCTTTTGCTTGAGATGAATGTTGCCTTTGGAATTATTGCAAACCTTGCTGATGATTTACGTAACCTCCAGCGTTCAGAAATTGGTGAAGTATTCGAGTACTTTGCTGCAACTCAGGTAGGTAGCTCTACAATGCCACAGAAGAGAAACCCATGGAACAGCGAACACGTTAAGTCTTTGTGGAAGGCAATGTGCCCGCGTGTAATCACTTTCTATATGGATCAGATTTCTGAACATCAGCGTGACCTTACAAATTCTGCAAGCCAGCGCTTTATTGCAGATTATGTTTCCGGCTTTACAATGGCAGTTGCCCGCATGAACAGCGTTGTTAAGGGACTCCAGGCTGATAAGGAAGGTATGGCTCGTAACCTCGAAAATGCCGGCGGAAAAGTTCGCGGCGGCGTTCTTGCAGAACCAGCATATATTTTACTTGGCGAAGCAGGCTACAACGACGGCCACGAAATTATTCGTAAGATTACTCTCGAAGCAGAGCAGAGCGGAAAGACTTTCTTCGAAGTTCTCAAGACTCACGAAAAAGAATATGCAGACATCACAGCCCAGCTGGAAAAACTCGGCGTAGAAAATCCTGCACAGTTCTTTGAGCATCCGTCTAACTACTGCGGTTTGGCTGCTGTTAAGTCTAAGAGACTGGCACAGAAGTACCGGGAACTCTGTAAATAGATTGCCACGTCGCTCACTACGTTCGCTCCTCGCAATGACGGGGCACGTAGAATGCTTTGTCGCGGAGCTCCTCGCAATGACGAGGGCACGCAGAATGCATTGTCGCCGTGTTCCTCTCAATGACGGGGCACGGGCAATTGCGAAACCGTCGTCTTCGTCATTACGATAAAATCACGTCATTGCGAGCCGGAGGCGAAGCAATCCATAAAAAATGCCCGGACTGGCCGGGCATTGGCATGCTTACTTGTCACCTTAAGTTAGAACTTCCAGGAAACTCCTACAGCTGGAATAACCTTGAGGGCTCCGGTTGTATAATATTCATCTGAATAATAATCTTTATCAGACTTATCTTTTGAGTTTTTTGTTTTTATTTTATTTGATATTTCACAAACTCCAGGCAGGCTGTAACCTACTGTTGCAGAGCCGAAAATTGAAAAGCTGTTTCCTGTCGGAGTCCAGATTGCAGTTGCGTTTCCGCCCGCAAAAAAGGCTGTATAGGCATAGTTCTGTACGGTTTTTGTTGAGTCAGAGAGTTTATTATTCTCTGTTTTTTCATGTCTTTCTACATAAAGGTCCGGGAGGATTGTACAATCTATACCCGCAATTCCATAAAAACCAATAAGCAGATAATCATTTCTGATTGGTGCCCAGCCAACACCAAGGGCGCCGTCAAAGTTAAAGCCAATTACTTTTTCATTATTGTTAGGGTTAATTCTGTCAATATTACTTGTTGAAAGATTGTAGTCCATAAAACCTCGAACTGAAAGTCCGGTTTTCATGTGAACGCCTGTATAACTAAAATCAATACCTATCTGTAACGGCATTTTAAGATTCCAGTCTGTATTACCGTTATATTCATAAACTGACATACCTGTTGGAATTCTAAAACCAAAGCCAACATGATTGTTCCATGCGTCACCCGCAAATGCAGCTACTCCTGTTAAGAGAATTAATGCTGAAATAAAAATCTTTTTCATAACAACTCCTGTATACTGAGTTAAACAGTTAGCCGCCCGGAATTTGTTACTCGAAAAAATAAAAAGAGAAAGCATTATAGAATCCGTGAGCGTAAGCCATGACTTCATAGTTATATTTTATGATGCGGAAGCCCCGCCGATTAAATGTTTACCTATACTATATATCTTTACTCCCACTGAATTATCAGTTATTATATATAGTATCATGATAATTAAACTCTCTTTATTAATCGTTTTCTTTGCCGTTTTCATTTTTGTTGGCATCAAATGTCGTGCAGTTTCTAATAATGTAAACGGCTATGTTTTGGGAGGCAGAACCGTAGGTCCCTGGCTCACCGCTTTTGCTTACGGTACTTCTTACTTTTCTGCCGTAATTTTCGTTGGATATGCAGGTCAGTTCGGCTGGAACTTTGGTGTAGCTTCAACCTGGATTGGTCTTGGAAATGCCTTCATTGGTTCTCTTATGCCTTGGGCAATTCTCGGCCGCCGCACACGCATTATGACCCAGCACTTGAATTCAAAGACAATGCCAGACTTCTTTGGCCAGCGCTTTGAATCAAAAGGTCTTAAAGTTGCGGCTTCTGCAATCACATTCCTTTTCCTGATTCCGTATACAGCTTCGCTCTTCAACGGACTTTCACGCCTCTTCCGCATGGCATTCAATGTTGACTATTCAGTTTGTGTAATTGTTATGGCTGTTCTTACTGCTATCTATGTAATTGTAGGTGGTTACATGGCAACTGCAGTAAATGACTTTATTCAGGGAATCATCATGCTCATTGGTATTGTGGCTGTAATTCTTGCAGTTCTTTCTAAGAATGGCGGCTTTATGCAGTCAATGGCTTTGATGTCTGAAATAGAATCTCCGGTTATGAAGGGTGCTTACAGCTCGTTCCTGGGACCTCAGCCTTTCTACCTTTTAATTGTAGTTCTTTTGACTTCTCTTGGTACCTGGGGACTTCCTCAGATGGTTGGTAAATTCTATGCAATAAAAAATGAACGCTCAATTAAAATCGGAACTATGATTTCGACTTTCTTTGCAATCATCATTGCAGGCGGCTGTTACTTCCTCGGTGGATTTGGCCGTCTCTTCCTTACTCAGGAGCAGGTTTCTAAAGAAGGTTTTGATGCTGTAGTTCCTACAATGCTTTCTGGCCTCGGTGATGTTTTGATTGGTGTAGTTTTGATTCTTGTTTTGTCTGCTTCTATGTCTACACTTTCTTCTCTTGTTTTGACATCAAGCTCAACTTTGACTTTGGACTTCATCAATTCCTTCAAGAAAAAGGAATCAACTGATAAGCAGAATCTTTTTGTACTCCGTGTCTTTGTTGCGGTATTCATTGTTATTTCTGCTGTAATCGCAATTGTTCAGGCAAAATCAAAGGTAACCTTCATTGCTCAGTTGATGGGTGTTTCATGGGGTGCTCTTTCTGGTGCCTTCCTTGCTCCGTTCCTTTACGGTTTGTATTGGAAGAAGACAAGTAAGGCCGCTGTTGTTACATCATTCTGCTTTGGCGTTTGTATGATGCTCGTACAGCTGAGCATTTCGCTTGGAGTTCTGCATGTATCAGGTCCGTTCTTCGGCCTTGTATTTAAGAATTCTCTTTACTCAGGAGTATTCAGCATGCTGGCTTCTTTGATTATTGTTCCTGCTGTAAGCTTCTGCACTGCAAAAACTCGCCCGACTGGCGTAGATAAGATGTTCGACTGCTACAACACAACAGTTACTGTTCATACTACTGAAGCGCTTAGCGAGGAAGATGATTAGTCTCCGAGCAGCTATGCTGCGAAGGTTCAGCATGACAGTAATTAACGAAGAAAATAAGCCCGCTTCGTCATTGCGAGCCGCAGGCGAAGCAATCTATTATAGATTGCCACGTCGCACTTCGGGCTCCTCGCAATGACGGATAGTATAGCGTTTAGTGCAATAACACTTTAAAATAGAAAAGCCGACTCTTAGGAGCCGGCTTTTTTTTATTTAATTGACGACAAATTAAACGGCGTAGCCTGGTATACGTAATAGTTCAGCCAGTTTGAATAGAAGAGGTGAGCTGTGGCTCGCCAGTAACTTGTTGGCATGCGGTTTACGTTATTGGTTGGGAAGTAGTTTTTTGGAAGTGGTACTTTCATTCCCTTGTCGGTATCGCGGTAATATTCCTGAGCAAGAGTCATAGTGTCGTATTCAAGATGACCGGTCATAAAAATTTCGCGGTTGTCTTTTGATTTTAAAATTGTAACACCTGCTTCTGCACTTTCTGCAAGAATTATTAATTCCGGATGTTTTAAAATATCTTCTTTCACAAGAGTAGTATGGCGGCTCTGCGGAATAGGGAATGTATCATCAAAACCACGCAATAGAGGGTCGCCGTCAACACAGCGTTCATTCATAAAAATACCCGACATCTTTCTTTCGAGCCCGTGCTTTGGAATTCCATAATGATGATAAAGGCCCGCAAAGCAGCCCCAGCACAAATAAAGGGTTGAGTAAACATTTTGTCTTGCGTAGTCCATGATTTTGCAAAGCTCGTCCCAGTAATCGACATCTGTAAACTCTATCTGCTCGAGTGGGGCACCGGTAATCAGCATGCCGTCGAACTTCTGGTTATAAAGCTCGCTCGAAGGAATATAAAAACGCTCGAGGTAGCTTTCATCTGTATTTTTGCTTGTATGATTTTCCATGTGAACAAGCGAGATTTCAATTTGAAGAGGAGTGTTTCCTAAAAGACGAAGAAGTTGAGTTTCAGTTACTTCTTTGTTTGGCATGAGATTTACAATGGCAATTTTAAGCGGACGGATATCCTGTTCAAGAGCACGCTTTTCAGTCATGACGAAGATATTCTCTTTTTCAAGTGTAGCGCATGCTGGTAAATCTGATTGAATTTTAATTGGCATAGTGAATATCTCCTTTTATTATTTTGTCATTACTGGGAGCGATGACATTAATTTACGCTATTCTAGCAGAACACAAGATTTTTTGCTATAATATTACTTATGGAAAATAAAAACGACCGCAAGGGCGCAATTAAAAAACTTAAACTGCTTACTTTCGGTTCAAAATCAAATGTAGATACTTTCCGCGCAAAACTTGACGAAGGCTTTAAAACTGTATTCCTTCCAAATGGAGTAGAGCGCACTGAATATAAATATGGCAACGTTGAATGCGATGTGCTTGCACCAGAAATCTATTCTTCAAATCGTGTAATGCTTTACATTCACGGAGGCTCTTTTGTCGGCGGTTCACGTGCTGCATACGCGAGCTTCTGCGCATCTCTTGCAACAAAATGTTTTTGCCGCGTAGTTGTTCCTGAGTATCGACTGGCGCCGGCTTTTCCTTTTCCGGCTGCTAACGAAGATATACAGAACGTATTCAAATCTCTTTTTACGGAAGAGCAGATTGCCTGTTCTCTTAACGCAGAGAAGGGGGTAAAGCCACAGCTGCCTGAAATCATAATTGGTGCCGACAGTTCAGCTGCTCCAATTGCCTGCTCACTTATTTTTAATCTTCGCGAGCGTTACCGCAACTGCATTAAACAGATTATTCTTTTTTCACCGTGGCTTGATGTTTCTGAATGTTCAAAGCTGATTCAGACAAAAAAAATCAGCGACGAAGTTATGAGCGGAGACGTTCTTCGTAAGAGCAGTTCAATTTATACTTACGAATCGAATACAAAAAGTCCTATGGTTTCTCCTCTGCTTGCCGGTGATGATTCTTTACAGAATTTTCCGCCTGTTTTTATTCAGATGGGTGAAAAGGAAATTCTTCTGGATGATGCAAAGGAGTTTGCCAGAAATCTAAAAGCCGCTGGAAATGAATGTGTGCTCGATATATGGCCGGGCATGATGTTTATGTTTCAGATGGCAGATGAATTTTTGCACGAATCTCACCTTGCGCTCGATAAGGTTGGCAAGGTGGTTACTGATGGTACAGGTTCAGCTTCTGCGGTACAGATAGAAAATAAGCCGAAGCTGGAACATAGTCTGAGGTCTGAGGCATAGATTGTCGGGGCGAGCCCGACAATGACAGTTAGTCGGACCTGATAATTGTTTAAGTTCGGGATGACGATTGTGTGAGTTCGGGATGACAGTGGAGATTTATTATGGAACTTTTATCGCCTGCGGGTAATGTTGAAAAATTATATTACGCTTATGCATACGGAGCAGATGCTGCTTACATTGGTCTTAAAAAGTTTTCTCTCCGCGTTAAGGCAGACAATTTTTATGAAGACGAGTATAAAAAAGTAATTGCGCTCAAGGAAAAGTTTCCGGGCCGCCGTCTTCATTGTGCATTGAATATTTCTTTTCATGATGAAGAAATTGATGCATTAAAACAGAATCTTGATTATTTTCGCCAGTACCCTATAGATGCCTTTATTGTTCAGGATATTGGAATCGTACCTTTGCTTCAAAAAGAATTTCCGAATGCTCAGCTGCATTTAAGTACTCAGGCAAGCTGCGTAAACAGTGAAGCTGTAAAGATGTATAAATCACTTGGCTTCAGCCGCATTGTACTCGGCCGTGAAATTTCTATAGAACAGATTCGCCGCATAAAGGACGCAGTTCCTGATATGGAGCTCGAAACTTTTGTTCACGGTGCAATGTGTATTGCTTATGCCGGACGCTGTCTTATGAGTGCATACCTTACCGGTCGTTCAGCTCAGAGCGGATTTTGCTCGCACACCTGCCGCTGGAATTTTAAGGTGGACGGAAAGCCTGGTGCGGAAAATTTAGAGGCTGCGCGCGCACTTGCACAGAGCGGTCTTCTTACTCTTGAAGAAGAGCAGCGCCCAGGTGAAAAGTTTCCTGTATTTGAAGGTGATGATTTTACGGCAATTCTTTCTTCTAAGGACCTTCGCATGATTGAGCATCTTGCAGATTTCCGCGACGCAGGAATTGATTCTCTAAAAATCGAAGGCCGCATGAAAAGCGTCTATTATGTTGCAATGGTGACACGCGCTTACCGCAAGGCTTTGGACGCACTTGAGGGAAAGCTCAGCGATGCTGAGGCTGCTCCATATATTGCAGAACTGGATAATGTTGCCCATCGCGAAAGCACAACAGGTTTTTACTATAATAAAGCTGATGCAGATGAAACTACGACAGGTGCAAGTGACAGTAAATATCAGCTCGCGGCAGAAATTGGAGAAGAAATTTCTGGAGAGGCTTTTGATTCTCTGCTTGCAGAAGGTTGTGGCCGTTACGAGACTGCGCAGAAAGAACTCGAAGCAATGCATCCTGCAGCGCGCGAAGCCCGCCTCAAAGATCTCGAAATCCATACCGACCGCCGAATCATCCCGTTTGAAAAAAAACAGGGCTGGTACATGTATTCGATTACAGCCATGAATATGATAAAAGCAGGGGAGAGTATAGAGTTCGTTTCTCCAGAGTTCTGTTCGCTTATGCTAACACCAGATGAATGGGAAATCATAAATCTTGAAACCGGTCTCAAACTCAACTGGACCTGCGACGGTCATCCTACGGCAATTTATCTTAAGCACAAGCTGCCGGAAGGAACTTTACTGCGAACTCTCGACCCTGACTACATTGAAGGAAAAATTCGTGATACGGGACGGTAAGCGTTTTTCTTTTATCGCTGTTTTATTTTTTTCTTTCTGCTTTTTTTTAAGTGCACAGAGTGGCGGCAATACGACTATCAGCTGGTTTACGAATGAAATGCCGGAGCTCAGTGCTCAATGGGGGTATTCGGTTCCGTTTAAAAAAGATTTACGACAGCCTTCAGCTGCGGAAGATTTTATAATTGCGGCGGATTTTCGCGAGCTCAGAATAGATACAGGAATCAAATATCAGTTTAATCAGTTAGATGTAACTAACAGAGCGGTATATATGCCTACCTTTAATAATTCTTTTCAGGCGGGCTTTGGTCTTTGTCATCATTTTTATAGATATACAAAAACCTTTACAGAAAATGACATTATTGTTTCAACACGATTCCGCTGGATAAAGGGGCCGGTCTTTTTGTTTGAAAATGCAGCAGGTTTTCTTTTTAAGTTTGCAACAATTGATGCGGTGTGCAAAAATACACCGTGCATTTTTAATCTTTCATATCAGTTTGAATTACTGTGTAAATGGCAACTCAATCCATCGTTCGATTTCTGGTGTGCCGTGAATCTTCAGGACTATTTTGATTATCCGCTTGCAATCAGTCCTTTTTATAAAATTGGGATGAATGTTGCTGTGCGCAAAGAACTTTTGTTAGGCATGGATTACACACTTAAGTTTGTAGATATGTTTTACAGCGCGGTTTATCTGAACGAGCAAGTGCTTCGGTTTACGGTTAAGGTGAGGTTATGAGATTAAGAAGATTCTTTCAAATCATTTTAACTTTCTCACTTTTTATGTTTACGGCCTGTTACGGGAGCTGGAATTTTTTTTATGACGGAAACAATGTAGATAAAAGAATTGAAGATTTTAAACAGCTGGATAATTCAGATCCAAGGTTTGCTGCATCACATATTTCGTCGTTAGAAAATAAATACAATGTTCTGATTATTTCTGACACGCATTTTGGAAATACAAAGAAAGAAGTGAACTGCGAAATCCTTTATAAATATCTGGCTTCTATAAAAGGAACTTCACAGTTTCCCACATTTGCAATTTGTCTTGGCGACTCAACTGATATTGGAACCAGAGAACAGTTTGAGCAGTATAATCATTTTTGCAATACGCTGATGAATAATTATGGAATCAGTATTGTTTTAAATGCCTGCGGAAATCATGATATCTATCAGAATAATTATGACAACTGGAAAGAAAATTGTTACCCTCATACAACCTTTTATAAATTCCAGACTAACAAAATTTCCTGGTACTGTCTGGATACTGCTTCGGGTACAATTGGTGAAAATCAATATAATAAACTGATGCAGCTTTTTGAAAATGACTCCCACCCGAAAATTATTTTTACACATTATCCTTTTACAAGATTTAATTATGACTGCTCGAATATGGCAGAAACAACGGAGCGTAATAAACTGCTTTCAGATTTTGCAAGGAATAATGTTATATGTGTTTTTGGCGGGCATAATCACACGCAGACTTATGATAATCTCGGGTATCCGGATTATGGAATTCCTTCCTTTGCTTATGATGAAGCCTGGGCAATGCTTCATGTTGATGAGAATGCCGGAACCGCCGAGATTGAGTTTATTCCCTGAATATGTTAATATACTCCCACTATGGATTTGATTAAAAAGCTTGATGAATGCGAAAAACGCTTTAAGGAAGTAAGCGAACTTGTAATGGATCCAAACCTCGTAAAGGATCCGAAAAAGTACAAGGACACAATGCGTGAGCACGGATATTTAACGGAACTGTGCGCGCTTTATGATGAGTACAAAAAAGTTCTTCAGGGTATTACAGATGCAAAAGAGATGATTACTAACGAAGACGACGCTGAAATGCGCGAGATGGCCCGTGAAGAACTCAAGGAGCTTGAAGAAAAACAACCTAAGCTTGAAGAAGATATTAAACTTAAACTTGTTCCGCCAGATCCTCTTGATGAAAAGAACATTATTCTTGAAATCCGTTCGGCTGCCGGCGGTGATGAGGCTTCCCTCTTTGTACGCGATCTTTGGGAAATGTACACTCACCTGGCAGAACGCAAGGGCTGGAAAACTGAAACAATGGAAGCTCAGGAAACTGAGGTTGGCGGTTTCAACAAAATCGTAACATCTATTAGTGGTAAATTTGTTTACGGAACTTTGCGCTGGGAATCTGGTGTTCACCGAGTTCAGCGTGTTCCTCAGACAGAAAGCCAGGGACGTCTTCAGACCTCTACTGCGACAGTTGCCGTTTTGCCAGAAGCAGAAGAAACTGAAATTGAAATTAAGCCGGGTGATGTTCGCGTTGACGTTATGCGTGCCGGTGGACCTGGCGGACAGTGTGTAAACACAACAGACTCTGCCGTTCGTCTTACTCATATTCCGACCGGTCTTGTTGTAATTCAGCAGGATGAAAAGAGTCAGATTAAAAATAAGGAAAAGGCATTCCGCGTACTTCGTGCCCGCCTCTTTGACCTTGAAGAAAGCAAGAAGCAGGAAGAGCGTGCAGCAGCTCGAAGCAGTATGGTAGGTTCTGGTGCCCGCTCTGAAAAAATCCGTACTTACAACTTCCCTCAGGACCGCGTAACAGATCACCGCATCAATTATTCGGCTCATAACCTTCCGTCATTTATGATGGGCGAAATGGACGATATGCTCGATGCCCTCAACGTTTATGCTAAAGAGGAACAGCTTAAGTCGGATATTACTGAACTCTAATATCTACGGTGGTTGAGTGCCCGAAGGGCGTATCGAAACCTAATACAATAGCAAATCCGTTAAAGAAAATTGTGAAAACCTGGAGCAATTTTCTAGGATTTACTTCTTTATGACACTTCAAGAACTAAAATCAAAAATCATAAAAGACCTCACTCCAACTTCCCCAAGCCCAAAACTTGATGCCGAGGTCTTATTATCATACTGCCTGGGCTTTTCAAAAACCGAGCTCTTACTCAAACGCGACTACGAAATCCCATCCGATAAAGAAAACTGGCTGCGCGACGCCACCGCCCGCCGTGCCTCTGGTCTTCCCATAGCCTACATAACTGGCCATAAAGAATTTTACGGCTACGACTTTATAGTGTCGCCGGCAGTTTTAATTCCCAAGCCAGACACAGAAATCTTAGTAGAACGCGCCGTAGACGTAATTCTTTCTATGATGGACGCCCGTGGAGAAAATCTTCTCACGGTTTGCGATATGTGTACCGGAAGCGGCTGTATTGCAATTGCGGTGGCTAAGACTCTTTTGGAAGATGAGAGAGTTCCGCCAGAACAGCTGCCAAAGTTTACGCTTGCCGACATCTCCGAGCCGGCTCTCGATATAGCACGACGTAACGTGGCTGAGCTTCTCGGGAAGTCTTTGGCGAACTCGGCTAGTCTGGACAATTCCCTCGTTCTCTCCCGCTTCAATTTTGTTCGCACAAATCTCTTTGATGCAATAACGGATGCAATTAAATACGACGTAATTCTTTCAAACCCGCCGTATATTCCGCACACAATGGTAGACGAGCTTTTGCGCGACGGCCGCAGTGAACCGCGGCTGGCACTTGACGGTGACATAACACTGGAGGGCGACCGTGCCCTTGCGCCAGACGGCAGCGGCATTCCCGCAGATGACGGACTTGCAATTATCAGAAATCTTATTCCGCAGGCACAAGCTCATCTTGCACCGCGCGGAACTGTTCTTATGGAAACCGGCGAGTACAATGCTGAAGCTGCAGCGTCGCTCGCAGAGGCAGCTGGCTTTAATACAGAAATTCACCGCGACCTGGAAGGACAATTACGTGTAGTAGAGGCATGGATTGCTTCGTCGCTTCGCTCCTCGCAATGACGAGGAAAACTCCGTAATTGCCCGAGCCGCAGACGTATTGCCGAGCCCACTCCGTCGTTGCAAGCCGCAGACGCCTTGCTGAGCCCACTCCGTCATTGCGAGCCGCAGGCGAAGCAATCCATTTTTGCAGATGAAACAATCCATTTACAAATATTTGAATAATTCGCGATAATCTGTTATTTTACAATAGATGCTGAATAGAGTTCAGCATGACGAAGTATATGAGCAGCGAAAAGGTTTTTGAATCAGACATAAAAAATCCATCTGCCCTTCTGGAGGAATTCTATTCTAAACACGAATATCTTTCGGCAGAAGAAAAGGCATCTGTAAAACAGGCATGGACTCTTCTTGTAAGCAAGGCGGGCGATAAAACCCGTGAGTGTGGAAAGCCTTATTATCTTCATCCGCTCAGAGTTGCTGATATTCTTGCAGAAAGCCGGCTCGACGGAGATACGCTTGTTGCGGCAATCCTCCATTCAATAAATGAATTTGATGTGCCGGAATCTCAGCTTAAAGAGACCTTTGGTGAAAATATCTGTAAAATCATAATTACCGTAAATAAAATTCTCAATCTCCCGATAAACACAAAGACCATGCATCAGTCGGACGCAATCCGTAATATGCTTTTTGCGATGTGTGA
Source organism: uncultured Treponema sp. (assembly GCA_947166355.1). Classification (GTDB taxonomy): domain Bacteria; phylum Spirochaetota; class Spirochaetia; order Treponematales; family Treponemataceae; genus Treponema_D. The sequence goes on along the minus strand of CAMVDX010000007.1, from coordinate 50,395 downwards.
TGATGCACGCATAATTCTCATTACACTTGCAGACCGCCTGGACCGCATCAGAAATATTAAGAGCTTTACCGCCGCAGACCGGCATGTAATTGCGCAGGCTGTTATAGAAATCTGGGCGCCGCTTGCAGACAGACTCGGAATGCAGACGGAAAAAAATGAATTTGAAGACCTCAGCCTCAAATATACAAACCCGGCAGTTTTTCAGCAGATTAAGGCAATCGTCGCTCAGAAAAAAGATGAGCGTTCAAGCTATCTGGAGAAGGCAGTAAACAGTATTTATAAATCCGCAGATAAAATGGGAATGAAGATTGAAATTCAGAGCCGTGCAAAGCATTTTTATTCAATCTACCAGAAGATGAGAAAGCGCAACAAGGAAGCAGGCGAGCTTTTTGATTTACTGGCACTGCGCATTCTCTGTAATACGCCCGCAGAATGTTATACTCTCATTGGAATTGTTCACGGATTATGGAAGCCGCTCGACGGTCGTTTTAAAGACTACATTGCAATGCCAAAAGCAAACGGCTACCAGTCTCTGCATACAACTGTTATGTGTGAAGGAAAGCCACTGGAAATTCAGATTCGTACTCATGAAATGCACAACATGGCAGAGCACGGAATTGCTTCTCACTGGCTTTATAAAAAAGGTACTTCCCGAGAGTTGGTAGAAGAAGACCGTCTTGCAATTTACAATAAACTACAGCAGTTTAAAGACAGTCTTACAGAAGGTAATAATTTTGAAACTCTTAAGAACGAGCTCCTTGGCGATGAGATTTATGTCTTCACTCCAAAGGGTGATGTAAAAAAACTTCCGATGGGGGCAACTGCGATTGACTTTGCTTATTCAGTTCATACGGCGGTGGGCGAAAAAATAATTGCTGCAAAGGCTGACGGAAAAATCATTCCACTTTCACGCCCGCTGCAAAATACTCAGATTATTGAAGTAATCACAAATCCTCAGGCTCACCCGACCGAAGCCCAGCTCAAGCTTGTAAAAACAACAAAGGCTCATCAAAAGATTCATAGCTGGCTTATGGCTAACGACCCGACCTTTAGTGAACGGCTCGCCCTAAAGGCAGAAGAGCAGGCTGCCGTAGCCGGAATTGAAGGCACTGTAGGAATGAGCGGAGCAAGTGGAACTACTCATTTTAACCGTGTAAAAAAATCGCGTCCAAAAAAAGGAAAGCCCGAGACTGCCGCAGAACTCCGACCGCATAAAAAATGCGGCGTCCTCGTACAGGGAGAACGCCGCGTATTATACAATCTTGCCCAGTGCTGTAAGCCGGAGTATCCCGACCTGATTGCCGGCTACGTTACCCGCACAAAAGGCGTTTCAATCCATCGTGCCGACTGCCTCATCTACCAGCGCATTCCTCACAAAGAAGACCGCAGCGTAGAAGTTGCCTGGGATGTAAAAGAATGAAGAAAATGAACTCACAAAATACACAAAGCTTTAAGGTTCTTCCCTTTGAAATGAAAAATATTCCGCAAATTCTTGATGTGGTTGTACCTATGTGGAGTCCGCCTGTTGGTGATGCGGATTTTAAGCGTTTTAATGTTGAATATATAGTAAGAAATAATATTTTTGAAAATGATATGCGCTTTGAGCTTTTGGCCGGTGAAAGTGACAATGCGGGACAGACTGAGCTTTCTGCTGTGGCCGGTGAAGTCTGTTCCGCTGCATTCTTTGCAAGAAAAGGTGAGGTCTGTAAGGCTGCAGAATGGTACGACGTTGAATCTAAAAAGTTTCCGGCAGAATTAGGCGTTGCTTCTGAGATGAGCAAAACTTACATAGAGCTTATGGATAAAAAGACTCAAGCCCTGATGAATGATGATGATATTCAACTCACTCTTTATGTAAGCAGAAAGCCGGGATGCGGTTCTCTTTTATTGAACGAACTTTGTGCCCGGTTTAAAAGCAGCGGTTATAAAAATCTTTTTCTTTGGACAGATATTGAATGCAACTGGGAATGGTACGTAAAAAACGGCTATGAGCTTATGCAGCAGGAGTCTTACGAACCATTCTGCGAAGAACACGAAGATTATAAAACCTTTATCTTTAGAAAGTCACTGTAATCGGCTTACTATCGTTAGTTAGTTTAAAATCTACTTTGTTGCTTCCAGCTGTAATTTCATACTTTCCTTTGAATCCCTTTACTGTTACAAAGCCTTGCGCATCTGTAGTTGCCTCACAGGCGGTATGCCACTCTTCTTTTATAAGATGATGGAGTGCATTGTAAGAAGGCTTGAGAGAACCGTCTTTTCTGATTACACCGCTTGGTGCATTGAGCCACGCCCCGTCGCCGAAATCCCAGTTTGTAATTGCGGTAACAAGCGGATGATTTTCAAAAAGATTTCTGTACATTTTTTCAAGGTCTTCTGCCTGCTTCTGTTCGAACTCTGGCGTTGCGGCATCATCTTCATAATGGGCATCTTGTAAATCATCAAGCGAAGGATCTACAAGAGGACCCGCAACAATTGTGTTTTCTGTAAAATGAATTGGAAGACCAAAATGTTCAAAGCGGCTCAGAATCTCTTCGGTCTTTTCTCGTGTCCAGACTCCCTGATGCTGGTGTGACTGCAAGCCGATTGTCTTGATTGGAACACCTGCATTCAAACAGCCGTCAATCAGAATCTCATAATTTGTAGAAAGATTAAAATCATTGATAAGGAAAATACCATCCGGATTAGTTTCCTGTGCGGCTTCAAAAACTTTTTTTACAAGTTCCACTCGTCCAAGCTCCTTGCAGATTCTTGTAATAGCATTGTCATATTTATTGTAAATCGGCATGATTACCACTTCGTTGATAACATCCCACATATCAATTACGCCCTTAAAATTTCCAACCTCGCGATGAATGCGTTCGAGCTGCTTTTGAAGAATCGTCTTGTTATCATAATTCATAAGCCATGGAACACAGCCTGTGTGCCAGCAAAGAGGATGTCCTTTTACAGTAACGTCTTTACTCTTAAGGAACTTTGCAGCCGCCATAAGCTGCTGTGTATTCGGAGAGCCTTCTTCCGGTTCAAAGCCTCCCCAGTAAAATGGCAGAGTTCCAAAATTAAAAAGCTCAAGCCATTTCTGCATGCGGTCTTCCAGCCGTGCGTGAAAAGCCTCCAGTTCTTCTCCGTCCATTGGTTTTACTTTATTAAGACTTCCGTTTCCATTATGAACTACAGGTCCGTTAGTGTAGGGAAGTGTTTCAAAAGCTCCGCAGCCAAAAAGAAATTCATGATTCACCTGATTAATCGAAACCTTTGTATTTGAAAGAGGTTTTCCATCCTTTCCTTTAAGAAGAAGTTTTACCTCTGCCATTCTGTGTGATAAATCTGCCATAGTTTTACTCCTGTCATACTGCTCCTGAAAAATCAGGATTCTTTTTTAAATTATAAACGCAGAATAATAAAAAGATATAAAGAAAAATCAAAAAAATTGTATATTTTTTTTGCATAATATACATGTCATTGCTCATAAATAAGTCTTTCAATATAATAGCATTCATTATGAAATACTCACTTGCAATTTTTGATATGGACGGAACCATCCTTAATACACTGGATGATATGACAGATTCTCTGAATGTAATTCTTGAGAAATATAAGCTGCCGCTTCATACTGTGGACGAAGTTCGCTTTATGGTCGGTAACGGTATTCCTAAACTGATTGAGCGTGCTATAAGCGGCGGTCGTGAACATCCTGAGTTTGATAAGATTCTCAAGGATTTTATTGCTTATTACGAAGAGCATTGTGCAATAAAGACTGCGCCTTATGCGGGAATTGTTGATTGTATTAAAACGCTGCGCAAGGCCGACTTAAAAATTGCGGTTAATACAAACAAGGTTGAGCCTGCAGCAATTGCCCTTTGTGATGATTATTTTCCAGGTCTTTTTGATATTATTTCTGGAAGCCGCCCGGGTATGCCTCCAAAGCCTGCACCGGATGGAATTTATGAGATTTTAAATCGTGCCGGAATGGATGGAAAAGCTGACGGTCAGCGTGCTGTTTTTATTGGTGATTCTGATGTAGATATGCAGACTGGAATGAATGCAGGTCTCGATGTAATCGGAGTAGACTGGGGCTTCCGTGGCAAGGCATTTTTACAGGAGCACGGCGCAAAAGTTATTATGCTGACTGCGGAAGAGTTGGCTGAGTATCTTATAAAATAAGAATGTCATAAGGATTAATAAACCTATGTTATATATAGGTTTATACTGACAAACTTTCTTCTTTATGTTATATTCTTCGAGTGTATTTCAATGGAAGCAGGTGCAAGGCCTGAGCTGAATGCGCAACGGTATGCGGCTTACGATGGTTGAGCTTATCGAAACCAACGCAGACATCTGAAAACAGCCACTGGGACGGAATATTCTGGGAAGGCTTCAGATGTTAATTGCCTCGAGCCCGGAAACTTTGGTACAGCCTTTCGTACGAAGGGATATCTCAACTTTTGGGAATTGCGCAAGTTCGGTTCCCTGGAAGGAAAAAAAATGAAACATTCTAAAATTCCTCTTGTTTTTGCATCGATAATTTTCGTTGCTTGTCTTGTTTTTGCTGGCTGTTCACAGTCAACTCCAACTCCTAGACGTCATATGGCTATTGAAGGAACCTGGGTTAGTAGTTATGGTGAAAAATATGAAATCACCGGTAGTGATTATGACAACTATTATACTGTTAATGGAGATTATACTCTTTACTATTCTACTACTAATCTTGAATTTAAAGAAATCGATTCAACGTCTGGATATGTTTATGGACAGTTTGATGATAAAGATCATATAGGTTATGAAGCAAAGGTTGGTGAGTGGTATGCACTTTATTATACTAACCTGACTGATAATTCAGTAAAACTTTATCAGCCGTATAAGAATGGCGGAAAGGCTGCTTGTGAAAGTCTGTATGATGCAATTATGGAATTCACAGTTGAAAACGGATATTATGCAGCTGGTTCTGAGTGTATAAGAAAATAAGCCTGTGTGTTTCTGGGGCTGTGTTTGAGTCCCGGAACTGGCTGAAGTTCGGAGAGAGATTTTCCGTCATTGCGAAATGCCTGCTGCCGAAGTAATGGTATAATTCCCGTCATTCGAGGCGATATTGCTGTCGTAAGGCCTGATTTCCGTCATTACGAGGTAATATTGCTGTCGTAAGGCCTGATTTTCCGTCATTGCGAAGCGATAGTGCTGTCGTAGGCCTAGTTTTCCGTCATTGCGAAATGCCTGCTGCCGAAGTAATGGTATAATTCCCGTCATTGCGAGGCGATAGCCGTGGCAATCCATATTGTAGATTGCTTTGCTACGTTCGTAATGACGTAGCTTTTTTGCAATGATGCTGTCAGATTTTTGCAATGACGTTTTTTATATCCAACGACATGACAAAACGTAATTCAATAATTCTTTTTTTCTTATCTCTTTTTTTGATGATGCCGGTCGCAGCCGAGGACGCGGAAATAATTTTACCCGAGGTTACGACATATATTCCGGCGGCGGTGGAACGAAAAATTGTTCTTTCAGCAGAGATGCTTGAAGCCGAGCATCTGGAATCACTTTCTGCGGTGATGGAACGCTGCGGAATTCAAATTCTTTCTTATGGGCCTTACGGGCTGGACAACAAACCGAGCATCCGCGGATTTACGGATGAAACTGTGCGTGTCGTAATCGACGGTATTTGTGTGAACAATGCTCAGTACGGAACCTTTGATTTTTCTTCGTTGAATATGGCGGCTGTTGAACGTATTGAAATTGTCAGGGGCGGTTTTACCGAGGGTGTGGAAGATGAAGGTGCTGTGGGCGGTGTAATTTATATTACGACAAAAAAACAGGAAGCTGGAAAAAAAATCAGGGGAGAGACCAGTGCTAAAACTTTTTTTAATTCAAAAATTCCGCTGGATTCTGTTTTTCAAAAGCTTAGTTTTACAGGGCAGTTAGGCGATGCTAACTTTTTGAATGCAGGGGTGACTTTTAATTATGCCTGCAATAATTTTTTTTATAAACGCAGCAGGTACAATGAGGGTAATCTTTTGGAAGGGCCTTTCGGAGTTCCTGGACAAAGCAGGTTTCTGAGTCAAAAAAATGCCAGAGTGATTGACGGTCAGGGGAACGCTGATTTTTCGCATTATTTTGATGATGGTAACTGCCTGACTTTTTGCGACTTGTTTTATGCGGGACATAAAAATACGCCGGGGCCGGTTAATTCCATAACTATCGGTTTGCAGCGTGATTACAATAATAATTTTTCTGTTTCACTCTGGAACCCTGGAGTGGCAGAGGGCTTGTTTAATCTTAAAAACACGGTTGCCTGGCTCTGCAATAACAGATTTTATACAGAAGATATTAATACGGATTTTGAAGGAAACGAAAGCCGTCATTTTATAAATACAATAAAATATTCTGGAACTGCTGATTTTACTTCTCTTGCGGGAGGAAGACTGCGTCAGCTTGCCGGAGTTTCAGCAGATTTTACAAAGCTCGATTCTACGAACGATGGAAATCATATTCAGTTTTCGGGTGTTGTAAAAGAAACGACAAAGCTTGCTCTTGGGAATCTTTTTGGCGGCTGCATAACAACAAGCATTCCTCTCGCGGTAAAATTTTGTGTGAACGATAATAATGCGAATTTTGCATTTGTTCCAAAGCTTGGATTTGGCTGGGAGTTTACACACGTAAAATATTTTGTGGATGCTTATCGCATGGTTCAGTTTCCAAATATGGATGATTTGTTCTGGGAGGGCGGTGGCTTTCACGGAAATCCTAAGCTGAAGCCGGAAAGCGGCTGGGGTGCAGATGCCGGCTTTGAGCTTCATGATTTGCGTTTTGGAAATAATGAAGTGCACACAGGCGTAACAATTTTTTCTGATTATTATAAAGATAAGATTCAGTGGGGCAGCGGAACTACACAGAATCTTTCGAGCGCCTTTTATCTTGGTGTGGATTTTAATTTTGGAGCTGATTTTGCAGGCGGACTTGTCAGTTTTGATTTGAACGGTGAATATTTGTATACCAGACTTTTAGATAAAAGTAATCAAATGACTTATGGCAAGCGGATTATGTGGACTCCTGATTTTGTATGCTCTGCTGTACTTGGGCTGAATTTTGAGCTTATAAAGATGACGGTGAGTGCTCAATATACAGGGGTTCGCTTTACTTCAAATATGAATATCAATTATCTTAAGCCTTATGTATTGCTAAACTTTTCTGCGGAGGGGGCTGAAATTGCAGGCCATGTTACTCCTTTTGTTAAACTTGATAATGCGTTGAACTGGCAGTATCAGACTGTAGAAGATTATGCCATGCCGGGTATTTCGCTTACTCTCGGGGCACGTTACATTTTTTAATAAATTTGGTATGATAGTCGGAATTACTGGTGGTTTCGACAAGCTCAACCACCGTTTTACAGAGGTCTTAAATGAAAGTTGCAATTGTGCATTACTGGCTTGTAACTATGAGGGGCGGTGAAAAAGTTCTCGAAGAATTATGCCGTCTTTTTCCGGAAGCTGATGTTTATACAAATGTTTATAATCCGGAAAAAATCTCTGATACTATAAAGGCTCATAAAATCTATACGACAAAAATTAATGGCTGGCCTATGGCTCGTAAGCTCTATCAAAAGTATATGCCCTTTATGCCTGACGCTTTGATGGAGTTAGACCTTACCGGCTATGACCTTATTATTTCCAGCGAGTCCGGTCCTGCAAAAGGAGTGTGTCCGGCTCCGGGTGCTTTCCATCTCTGCTACTGTCATACTCCAATGCGCTATCTATGGGATATGTATCATGAATATTTCAGAAAGTCTGGCGCGCTTGTAAAATTCTTTATGAAGAAGATGATTCCGGCTCTGCGCCAGTGGGATGTAATGTCGAGCAATCTTGTAGATTATTTTGTTGCAAACTCTTCTTTTGTTGCGGCAAGAATCCGCCGCTATTACAACCGCGAGGCAGAGGTGATTTATCCGCCTTGTGATATAAAACGATACGAAAGTGTGCAGCGTGCGCCTGAGGATTTTTATCTGTTCTTTGGGCAGCTGGTCGGCTACAAAAGGGCAGACCTTGCAATTGAGGCGTGTATCAAATCCGGCAGAAAGCTTGTTGTGATTGGAGACGGAGAATCTAAGGAAGCAAAAAAATATTTGCGCAGCGGACTTGTGACTTTTACCGGACGTGTGAGCGACGAAGAGGTTGCAGGATATTTTTCTAAGGCAAAGGCACTGCTTTTTCCTGGTATTGAAGATTTTGGAATTATTCCGGTTGAAGCAAATTCTGCGGGCTGTCCTGTTCTTGCTTACAGAAAGGGCGGAGCGTGTGATTCTATTCTTGAAGGAAAGACAGGACTTTTCTTTGACGAGCAGACCGCAGAAAGCCTGATTGCATGCATGGATGATTTTGAAAAACGCGAGAGTGAGTTTACAGACCGCAGTGTTTATGCGGCACATGTTCAGAAGTTTTCTAAGGAAGAGTTTGATAAGAAAATTTTACAAGCCGTTGAAAGTCGAAAGAGAATTTAACATAAAGTGTCATTGTCCGCTCAAGCCGAGGAATGACAGTTTTGACAGAATATAGGAAGAAAAATAAATGCCTGGTTTTTATGATTATTATGATGTTGCCGTAGTCGGCGCGGGACATGCCGGAATTGAAGCGGGACTTGCCTGTGCCCGCATGGGACTTAAAACTGTTTTGATTACCCAGACTCCGGACGCAATTGCCCGCATGAGCTGTAATCCTTCTATCGGTGGAATTGCAAAAGGAAACATTGTCCGCGAAATAGATGCCCTTGGCGGCGAAATGGCCAAGCTTATTGATCATTCTATGATTCAGTTCCGCATGCTCAATAAGAGCCGAGGTCCTGCAGTTCAGGCTCCGCGCAGTCAGGCAGATAAAATTACTTATTCAATGCTTGCCCGAAAAACCTGTGAAACAACACCGAATCTTTATACTCTTATGGATACGGTAATTGATATTCTTACTACTGCCAGCAGTACGCCACTTCCTCCGAACAGTGATTCTGCCGCAGAAAAGGGAACTATCCCGGGTGAGTTCCGCGGAGACGGCCGCACCCAGGCTGCCCTTAGCGGAATGCGTCAGAAGGTTACCGGCGTTGTAACAGAACGCGGACGCATTATTCCTGTGCGCTCAGTTGTTTTGACTACTGGAACTTTTCTTGGCGGTCGTATTTTTATTGGTGAATATGATGCGCCTTGCGGCCGAGTAGGGGAGCCTGCCGCTTACGGACTTACAGAAAGCCTGCACAGACTTGGTTTTACAACCGGTCGTCTTAAGACTGGAACTCCGCCGCGAATCCTGCGCAAAACTGTAGACTTCTCAAAGCTTGACGAGCAGCCCGGCGACACAGAGGTTATTCCTTTCAGTTTTGAAACAGAGCGCGTAGAACGCCCATTAGTAAACTGTCACATAGTTTATACAAACGAAGAAACTCATAAAATTATCCGCGACAACATTGGCCGCTCACCGCTTTACTCTGGAAAAATCAGCGGCATTGGTCCGCGCTACTGCCCTTCTATCGAAGACAAGGTTATGCGTTTTACCGAGCGCGACCGCCATCAGATTTTTGTTGAACCGGAAGGTCTTGAAACTGATGAGATTTATCTGAATGGACTTTCTTCGAGCCTGCCTGAATGTGTTCAGGATGCTTTTATGCGAACAATGCGCGGTTTTGAAAATGCCGTACAGAGCCGCCCTGGCTATGCAGTTGAATACGATTTTGTTGAGCCGACCCAGCTTTATCCGTCGCTGGAAACAAAACGTGTTGCGGGGCTTTTTAATGCCGGACAGATAAACGGAACTTCAGGTTACGAGGAAGCTGCCGGTCAGGGGCTTATTGCCGGAATGAACGCCGGTCTTTATGCCCGCGAGCACATTAAGCTTTGCGGTCCTCTGGCTGAGATTCCTCATAGTCTTAACGGAGTGCCAAGCTCTATGGAAAAAGACGCATTCCGCCCTAAGGCAAATATGACTAACGAAGAAAAAGCCCGCTTTGCAGAAATCTCTGAGCGTGAAACTTTCGAGCTCAACGACTTTGAGCGTAAGCTTCAGAAGGATGCAGGCTTTGATGCCTTTGATAAAATTCCGGATTTTGAGCCTGTAATTCTTGGCCGCGATGAAGCTTACATCGGCGTTCTTATTGACGACCTTGTAACCCTGGGAACAAAAGAACCTTACCGCATGTTTACTGCCCGCGCAGAATACCGCTTAAAGCTCCGCCACGACACAGCAGACCGCCGGCTTGCAAAATACGCCTTCCGCTGCGGTCTTAAAACTCAGGCTCAGTTTGATGCGGTGAACGAAAAGTATGCGCGTCTTTCAGAAATTGAGGCTCAGCTTTTGAAGAAGCCTGATATGGAAAACCCAGGCTACCCGGAAGTAGACTGGGAAATGGCAAAGATTGACGCTAAGTATAAATACTACATTGAAAAGCAGGACAAGCGTGTAGAAAAGCTTCATAAGATGGAGAATGCCCGCATTCCGGCTGATTTTGATTACGGCAGCATTCCGTCACTTTCGGCAGAAAGCCGCAACAAGCTCGAAGCAATACGACCGGTTACGTTAGGTCAGGCTAACCGCATCAGCGGAATCAGAAATAGTGATATTATGCTACTAATGGTTTATTTGAAAAGATAACGGACGCGAGTTTTGTGTAAGTTTACTTACACAAAACTCGGTAAGCACATTTGAAAAATGTGCGACCTGCGCCACTGCTCGCGTTTCTTAACCCACATGGTTTATTTGAAACGGTAGCGCGTAATACGTCATTGCGAGCGAAGCGAAGCAATCTATAATTGTGGATTGCCACGTCGCCCTTCGGGCTCCTCGCAATGACGATGATGGATTACCGCGTCGTTACAAAGACTTCACAATATCTACGCAGTGGCTGCCGGCGCCGACCAGCTCCGGGCGTTCGCATATCGCCAGCTGAAAACGGCAGAACTCTTCGAATTCTTCTTCGCTCATTTCGTTGAGCTCCCGGCGCATATAGTCTGCCGCACCGTCCGCAGAAATCAGTTTTATGCGCTGTAAGCCTGCCGCTTCGTTCAGCCGGTCAATATCACTAATTCTTACGTAATCATATAAATCTTCTTCGGTGCAGACTGTGTGAAAATCTTGGGAAAGGCCGCCCTTTGCCTCAACCTCTGCCCACTTGTGTTCCTTAAAGCAATAAGAAATAACACTGTATTCGTTCATCACATAGGCGACAAGAATTATGCCGCCCTTTTTTGTGATACGCTTTGCTTCGCGAAGTGCGGCCAGTTTATTTTCATCGCCATGAAGATGATAGAGCGGGCCGAACAGTAAAGTAACGTCAAAGGTTTCGTCATCTAAAAATGAAAGGCTTCTTGCATCGCCCTGCCAGGTTTTTATGTTTTCGTGTTTTGCGCGTAAAATTTCCAGATTATGTTTTACAAGCTCTACGGCAGTTACGTCGTAGCCGCGGTGACAGAGTTCTACAGAATAGCGGCCGGTGCCCGCCCCGATGTCGGCGATTTTGATGGTTCCGGTGGTTGAGTAGCCCGAAGGGCGTATCGAAACCACATTAGATGTCGGCTCATACGGTGGTTTCGATACGTTCGCTTCGCGAACATTCAACCACCGGATCGCCTCTTCAATATAGTGCATGGTTGTACGGAATTCTACCTGACCATGGCGGGTTGTGAGGCGGTGTTCTTCGTGGAATTTGTTGTAGTATTTTTCAAGGGTGGTCATAAGCAGGCGTTGCGGGCGGCGTTTGAGCCCGCAGAGAGGGTAGCGACCAACGAAGTGGGCGCGAAGGGGGAGACATCCCCCTCCTAATAGCTAATACTAAAAGCTAACAGCTAAATTTTCCAGGCATCATCAACGGCTTTAACAGCCTTCTTCTTATCACTATCACTCATAAACGACTGGCGGAAGCTGTTCTTTACAAGCTCTTTAATTTCGTCCATTGTAAAGTTGAGCTCTTTGTAGCAGATCCAGAATTCGTCGAGAAGAGTAGTCTTAAAGAAAACCGGGTCGTCAGTATTAATGTTTACGGCGATTCCTCTGTCATAGAAGGTGCGGACCGGATGGTCTTTTGCCTTCTGAACAATTTTCTTTGTGAATGTATTTGAAGTAATACAGATTTCGATTGGAAGCTTTGTCTTTTTGAGCTCGTCCATCAGTTTTTCATCCTGAATGGCAGTAATGCCGTGTCCTACTCGCTCTGTGTGAAGATAGTTGATAGAATCCCAGATTGATTCCGGTCCAACGTCCTCTCCGGCATGAACAACGGCGTGCCAGCCTTCTTTAAGTGCAAGCTCGTAAACAGGGGCAAAATCTTTTGCGGGACCTTTAGCTTCTGCTCCGCCAAGACCAATACCGATTATATCTTCGCACGGGAACTGTTTTAAGAGCTCGTAGTTATGCATTGCGTTTTCACAGCCAAAGGTGCGCGAAACGTCCATAAGAAGCTTAATGGTAATTCCACGTTTTTCTTTGATTTTTGAAATCTTTTCATGGAAGATTTTTACCATGTCTTCGTATTTAAAGCCCATTTTAAGGAATGAGGTTGGGGCAAAGAAAACCTCGGTATATGTAATTCCGTTTTTAACAAGATATTTTTCAAGCTCGTCAAAAACAATCTTAAAATCATCTACTGAAGAATACATTCCCTGAATCTTAAGGAATGACTGGATAAAACCGTTCAAATCGTTGTACGAAAAGAGCTCTTTCTGCTCTTCCTTTGTCATTTCTTTGCCGAATTTATTCTTGTAAAGCTTTTTGATTCCGCTGAGTGTAATTACTGCTTCGAGGTGGAGGTGCAACTCTGCCTTTGGAACAGCTGATAAAAATGTCTTAAATTCTGACTTATTCAATTTAATCTTCTCCTAACTTTTTCGCACCCGATATAATTTTATCACGGTTTAACAGTTAATTCAATGTGGGGTAAGAAACAATGGCTATGGCACAGTGTTTCATTACATTTAGTGTAGATTATTACTTTATTAATATCGGTAGGAACAGCAGAAAACTTTAGAAAAAAGTTTAAATTCATAATTGCGGATTGCCACGTCGCCCGTAGGGCGTGGCAATCCATTTGCAAATAGATTGCTTCGTCGCAAAGCTCCTCGCAATGACGCAAGACTTGTCGTAACGCTGCTGTTCGCAATGACGCGGGGGACCGACAATCTATTTTGCGGCGTGTTTTAATTCTTTTTCTTTATAGAGCTTCTGGTCTGCTTTGGAAAGAAGGGTGTCTAAATCAACATTATCCGGGGTAAATGCAACGTGACCAAGACTTATGGAAAGCGTGAGCGGCAGCCCTGCCTCTTTTGAAAGAGTTATGTTTAATAAATCAATCCTGGTTCTGATAGAAGCAATATCGCTTTTTTTAAGGCCGGTAGAAACAATGGCAAACTCATCTCCGCTGAGACGTCCGACAATATCTGTTGTGCGGAAGGCTTCTGTGAGAACTTTTGCCTGTGTACGGATTGCAATATCACCAATTTTATGACCATAGGTATCGTTGATTTTTTTGAGGCCATCCATATCTGCAAAGAAAACCAAGCCGTTCTGACCGTTTTTAGCTGCTTTTTTAAGCTCTTTGTCTGCCTTTTCCATAAAGCCGCGGCGGTTAAGAACATGAGTAAGCTCGTCTATACTGTTCTGGAAGTTCAATTCCTGATTATTTCGGAGGAGCCTTTCGTTTCGCGATGTGAGATTTTCGTTCTTTGTAAGCTCCTGTGTATAATCGTAAGCATTTGCAATCGCATTGATAATCAGTTTAAGGTAAACATGATGCATGTTGAATTTATGATTAGAAGGATGCACTAAAAGATATCCATACTGCTTTTTGCCCGCAAAAATAGGATGCAGAATAAATACTCCGGATAATTTTGAAGAATAAGCCGGAGGAATAAGGCTTTTATGCGGATTAGTTTCAATTCCTTTTTCATCATAAGGAATAATCTGCTTTTGATTTTCTATGTAAACCTTTAAGAATGCCTTATCAGGAATGACAATCTGATCGCTCTTTTTAAATTCAACCGGCTCTTCATAAAGTGTAACTGCCATAGACGAGAATTTCATTTGAAGTGAAATTTCAGAAAGCGAACTGAATAATTCTTTTAAAGTATGATTCTGATGGAAGGTATCTATGAGAGTATATATTCCGTTTATATCCTTTGAAGTTTCTGTGTATTCTTCGATTGTTTCAGAATTAATATGCGGATTTTCTATAGACTGGCCAGCCTGGTTTTTACACTGGAAATTCAGGCTGCCGGTTTTTACGCAGCCACAAGACTGACGGTAAACAGGTTCCGCAGAAATTTTTGTTTCGCGGGGAACTTTCTCGCCCTTGAGAATTCTGTGTGCAAGCTCTGCCGCAGCGTAACCTTGTCCTAAAATATTCTGATCGATTGTAGACATTGAAGGGGTGGTAAAGGTTGAGCGGACAGTATTATCGTATCCTACAATCTTGACATCCTTTGGGATTTTTAAGCCGAGATCCTGAAGTGCCTTCATAGTGCCTTCTGCCATTAAATCATTGGAAGCTATAAAGGCATCGCATTTTACATCTTCTTTTTTCTTGTAGCGCTCTTTTGTGTAGGCATAAGCCGCTTCGCGGATAAATCTTCCGTCTATTACATTTTCAGTTTTGAATTCAAGGTGATGATGCTTGAGTGCTTTTTTGAAGGCATCCATGCGGGCGATGGCTTCTTTTGAATCTGTGTCAGTTGCCGAAAGAAAACCGATATTCTTACAGCCGTGTACATTTTTCAGATGGTCTACAACATCATCAAAGGCTTTTTCACATTCACTGAGGGTGTAATAGCAATGAAGATAAGGTAAATCTACGGCAATTGAAACTATCGGCTTATTAGCAAAAGGTTCAAGAAAGCGTTTTAAATCGTCTGGCGAAGTATAGGTTTGATAAGCACTTGTTACGAGCATAATCAAATCTACATCTTCGGCTTTTAGCAGCTCTGCCGAAGTCCAGTACTGATATTCATAAAGTCCATGCGGATAATTCGGCTGATTTGTCTGTGCAAGTATAAGCTTAATGTCTTTATCTGGAGTAAAATAAGACGCAACTCCCTGTGCTACGGTAAGTGAATATTCTACTGTTAAATTGTGTACAAATAAGGCTATTCGCTTCATAAATAATAGTTTTATGGATTGCTTCGGTTTTCAACCTCGCAATGACGGGCACCCAGATGCGCTTCGGTCATTGCGAGCGCAGCGACAGACAACCCAACTTCCGCCGTCATTGCGAGCGCAGCGAAGCAATCTATTAATAACGTATCTATTTATTATGCAACAGTTTTTCCAAATCCGCAACGATTTTTTTGAACTCATCGCAGGCAGCCTGAACCGGCTCTGTTTGAGCCATATCTACGCCGGCAACTTTAAGGGCCTCAATAGGGTAGCGTGAACCACCGCTCTTAAGGAACTTAAAGTAGTCTTCGCGTTCTGCGTCGCCGCCATTTGTTACGCGCTTTGCAAGAGCAAGGGCGGCAGAGATGCCGGTTGCATACTTGTAAACGTAGAAAGCACTGTAAAAATGCGGAATGCGCAAGCCTTCCATGTCGCTGTTGCTCTCAAAGGTCATTTCAGGACCAAAGTAGAGCTCCAAAAGCTCGCGGTAGGTTTTGCGCAGCAGTTCTGCGGTAAGAGGTGTGCCGCTTTCTACAAGCTCATGGGCTTTAAGCTCGAACTCGGCGAACATTGTCTGGCGGTAAAGGGTTGCCAGAATATCGTCTGCACGCATAGAAAGCAGATATTTTTTCATTTCGTCATCTTTTGCGTTTTTATAAAGATATTCAAAAACGAGTTCTTCATTGAATGTAGAGGCAACTTCTGCTTCGAAAATTGTGTAGTCGTAGCACATAAACGGATTATTGTGAACGGCATACCAGCTGTGCATGCTGTGTCCGCCTTCGTGTGCCATTGTAAACACATCGCGGATATTTTCTTCGTTGTAATTTAAGAGAATGTAAGGGTCGCCGATATAGCAGCCAGAGCTGAAGGCACCGCTTCTTTTTCCGATGTTTTCGTAGCGGTCGGCCCAGCCGCCAAGAAGTCCGCTGCAAAGGCGGTCGGTGTATTCGGTTCCGAGCGGCGCGAGCGCGGCGCGGCAGATTTCTACGGCCTGCTCGTAAGATGTCGTGGTTTTAACTGATTTTACTAAAGGCACGTAAACGTCGTAATGGCGGAGCTCGCCCTCTGCGAGGCCGAGGGCTTCACGGCGCAGCTTATAGTAGGCGTGGAGTGCGGGAAGGTTTTTGTGAACGCAGTCTATTAAGTTATGGTAAACGGCGGTTGGAACCTTGTTGCCGTAAAGTGCCTGTTCGAGGGAGCTCTTGTAGCCGCGGGCGCGCATGCTGAAAACGTCCTGGTTTACGGAGCCGGCATAGAGCGCGGCAATAGTGTTCTGGTGCTCTTCGTATTTTGCATAGAACTTTTTGTAAGCTTCTTCACGAACCTTTCTGTCCTGAGAATGCATAAAAAGTCCCCAGGTTGTTTCTGTAAGCTGCTTTTCTTCGCCATCTTCAGTTACTGTACCAAAGGTTTTGTTCATATCAACATTTGTAAGCACGCTAAAGGCAGTTTCGGCAGTCTGAGCAGGCTGCATTGCAAGAGAAAGAATGCGTTCTTCCTTTTCACTAAGGATGTATGGCTTAAAATGTAAAAGTTTATCTATATAAATAAAATAATTCAGGAAGTCTGCCCGAATCATCCAGCTGCGGAGCTTTGTTTCATCAATTTCCTGAATTTCAGGATCAACAAAGCTGAGTTCTGCCTGCATCTGCGTGTAAGCCATCATTGCACGGCCGTAACGGTCGGTTGCAGCAGTATCATCTTCATCAGCTTCATGCTGGAGAGAAGCATAATGAAGAACGGTTTCCATCGTGAGATTTACTGCTTCCAGCTCCTTGAGGGCAGCAAGCAGAGTTTCGGCAGATTCTCCGAGCCGGCCTTTATAAGCGGCCGCTTTTTTTGTAAGCTCCGGCAGCGATTTTAAGGCTGCTTCCCATTCATCATCAGATTTATAAATTGAAGATAAATCCCATTTGTCCTTTGCAGGTACGTCTTTTCTTGCAGGTATAGTTTTTGCACACATTTTTATTTCTCCTGAATTGTGGTGATTGAGCCTGTCGAAATCACTCCTGATTATTGCTGGTGGTTTCGATAAACTCAACCATCTGATTAATAATCCTCTATTTCTTTCATTACTTCTATATCATTAATTCTGCGAGGGTAGGCTTTCATTACTTCCTCGTAAACCTTTATCGTCTTTTTGATGTGAGACTCAATTGTAAAACGCTTGGTAATTTCAAGGCTGCGTTTTCCAAAGGCTTTAAGCTTTTCGCGGTCTGACGCAAGCTCCAGAATGCGCTGTTCCATTTCTTCTTCTGAGTCTGTAAGATAGCCGTTTTCACCGTCAAATACAGAATCAAAATAACTTTCATCACGGCGCACAATAATCGGAAGTCCCGAAAGCTGCGCTTCCAGAATTGTCATGGAGTGCATTTCAGAAAGCGAGGTTGTGACAAAGAGGTCTGCGCTTTCGTAATATTCGCTTACCTTTGTCCATTCAATAAAGCCTGTAAAAATAATCTGCTTTGTGGCAATTTTCGGAGCAGCCTTGTCGAGCATATCATCATAAGCAGGTCCGTTGCCTACAAAGACCATTTTGATTTTGTTGTTTTTTCTGATTACATTCTGACAAACCTGCAGAAGCTCAAAAACTCGTTTTTCCTCGCCGATTCGTCCGACAAAAATCATCATTATTTCATCAGGCTTTATACCATAAGATTCCCTCAGTGCAAGTTTCTGCTCTTCATTGATATGATTTTTCTGGAATTTTTCTTTATCAATTGCATTTGGAATTATTACAGAAGGCATGTCTGGAAGCATTCCCGGCTGCTTAAAATAGTTGCGGGCTTTTGTGGAAACACCAATCAGGGAATTGAACTTTCCGTAATATTTTTTCATTATTCCGTTTATGATTTTTGGAGAAATGATTTTGCCGAATGAAAGGTAATATTTATAAAAATCAGTCCACATTGTGTGAGTAGTACAGATTGCAGGAATTTTAAGAACGTGAGCGGCACGCAGTCCTGCCTTACCGATTCCAAATTCTGTGTGGCAGTGAATCAGTTGAACTCCTGCATCTTTTAAGAAATGAATAAGCGGATGCATAGCCGGAATACCAACAAACTGGTCTGTGCCGAGACCAAGCGCAACAGAATGTACGCGGTAAATATCGGGGTCGTAGGTTTCGTATTCGTCTGTGGTTTCAACGGTAACAAGAATAACCCTGTGTCCCATTTTTTTTAACTGTTCCTGAAGCTGAACAACGACGGTTACAATTCCGGATTTGGTTGGAAGATAACTGTCTGAAAAAAGCGCAATAGTCATAAAATCATTATATAACTTTTTGTTAAAAATGTAAGGGTTAGATTGCCGTGCGGAACAGGGCTTCCGCATTATAAAAGATTTACGTAATCTTGGCGCGAGGGAGCGGGGCGTGGTACAAAAACACTCTTTTTGTGGCTGCCGCGTAAGCGGCAGGTGTAATAGTTTCTATACCACAAAAAGCGTGTAGCGCATTATTGCGCGGTTTTGTACCACGAAGCCGCGACCGGAAGCCATGTTTTCTCAAATTCGTTTTATAATGCGGAAGCCCTGCCGTGCGGAAAGCCCTTGGTGATTCTTGCAGTGATGTGCCTATTCCAGAAACAGATAATCTGTAAAATAGATGTCGCTGATCTGGCCGAGGGCAAGGTCTGCGTTGATTTCTTGCTTTATAATCTGTTCAATTTTTTCTTCAGTTTCGGTCAAAAGCTGATTTTTTGTACGTGCAGAAAAATATGCCTGAAAAATCCCCTTCATCGCACCGCTTTTTCGAGAAAGCTCTTCAAAAAACACCGTGTCTCCGGCAGGGTAGGCGAGCCAGGGCGAAAGTACCATTAAACTGCCGCCTTCGTCTGAATCGGCCTGTGCTGTAGAAATCCGCAGAGTTCCAAGTTCAAAGTAAGAAACTTCGTCAGTATTTGAGGGCGCCATAAGCGAAACAGCCTTACCCTGAGAAATAAGAACCTCGGGAGTCTGCTTTTTTTTGCCTGCAAGGACCGCAATAGTCCCAGAAAGAATTATAAATAAAAGAACTGCAATTATAACGAGGAGGATTTTATTGAGAAAGGCGTTTTCGCTGTTATTGACGCCACTGTTATTGCTCTTTTCGCTTTTGATATTCATGAGTTTCATTATAGAGCTATTTTGCAAAAGGAGAAAGCAGGGCTGCAAGACGGCCTGTTGCGCGGGCAGTAATGTGAACTCCGTCATCAAGCCATTCTTCTTTTTCTATACAGCCGGCTTTTTTCAGCTCGTTTATGAGCACCGCCTGAGTAACCGGAAGCACATAATCAGCAACATCGCCGTAAAGAAGCTCGTAAATCTTTGTTTTGAGGTCAAGAAAGCCGGTTTCTTCTTTTGCACTGATTAAAATTGCATCAGGGAACTTCAGGCGCAGCTTTTGCAGAGTGTGATGCTCGTCTTCTGCCTTATCAATTTTATTCAATAGAATGAGGCGCGGATTTTTATCTGCTCCAATATCCTCCAGAACAGAGCAAACCGTATCATATTGTGCTTCCGCTTCCGGATCAGAAGAATCCAGCACCAGAAGCAGAAGGTCTGCGTAAACGGCTTCTTCCAGAGTAGATTTAAATGCATCAATAAGGTGATGAGGAAGATTGCTGATAAAGCCAACCGTGTCGGTCATAAGAACGCCGGCGCTTTCGTTGAGAGGCAGTTTTCTTGTAAGCGGGTCGAGGGTTGCAAAAAGCTTGTTCTCTACGTAGGCATCGGCTCCGGTAAGTGCATTCAGCAGAGAAGATTTTCCGGCGTTTGTATATCCGACGAGCGCGCAGGAAGGCATTTTGTCGCGCTGCTTGCGCTGGGTCTTGCGGTTGAGTTCAATTTCTGCAAGCTCTTTTTTGATTGCACTGATTTTTTCGCGGACTAAACGCTGGTCGAGCTCAAGCTGAGTTTCTCCGGCACCCTTTGCACCAAAGGCTCCACCACGCTGACGGGCAAAATCCTTGTTCATGTGTGCAAGGCGCGGGAGTGAGTAGGAAAGTCTGGCCAGTTCAACCTGTAAAACGGCTTCTTTTGTCTGTGCACGCTGTCCAAAAATGCGGATGATTACTTCCTGGCGGTCAAAGCAGGAGATTCCTGACAGCTCTTCCCAGTTTCGCTGCTTACGCGGTTCCAGATTGAAGTCGAAAATAATGCAGTCGGCTTCTATCTGTTTTGCGAGCTCGGCAATTTCCTGAGCTTTTCCCTTGCCGATTCCGTATGCCGGATGAACTTCCATTCGGTTTAAGGTGAGGCGCTGAACTACGTCCATGCCAAGTGTGAGCACGAGACCCTTGAGTTCCTGTAAATTATTGCCAGGCTCACCAACGAGCAGAGCTCTCGGCACAGCCTGTTCTTCTTTCTCTACATCAATCATCGTCCATAAGTTTAACCCATAACCGCCCATTCCGCAAATAATTTCGACGAGGAGTGAAGAAATCGGCAGGGCTTCCGCATTATAAAAGATTTACGTAATCTTGGCGCGAGGGAGCGGGGCGTGGTACAAAAACACTCTTTTTGTGGCTGCCGCGTAAGCGGCAGGTGTAATAGTTTCTATACCACAAAAAGCGTGTAGCGCATTATTGCGCGGTTTTGTACCACGAAGCCGTGACCGGAAGCCATGTTTTCAGAATTTTGTTTTATAATGCGGAAGCCCTGGCCCCCGTAATTGCGAGCCACAGGCGAAGCAATCCATTGCAACCGGTGGATTGCCACGTCGCTGCCGCTCCTCGCAATGACAACCACCGCGGAAGCTCATTAGATTTTTATCGAAGCAATTGAAGAAATCGCCCCCATCTGCCGATAATATATGGGTAAAAATGACTTCTGGCCAGAAGATTGCTTTCAGCCTGCTTGTTGCAATAGGCTTGTTTGCGGTTTTTGTTCTTTCGTTGAACCAAAAGCTCTTTAATGAGCTCGAAACCCGGTTCTATGCGCAGGCAAAAATTGCAGAAAACACCGCACAACTAGACAGGATTTCTGAAGGCTGCGATTCTTACATTACGGAGATTCTCAATTTAACGGAAAAAGGCGAAAATGCCTGGGTAAAAAATGCCTCTGTGCGCAGTTTTTACGTGCAGAACGCATCAGAAAGCGACGTAACTGCGCGCCGAAAGCTTACCGAGCAGCTTTTTGCAGATATTCCGGCCCTTAACGGCATCAGAATTGTAGATAAAAACGGCAAAAACGTTCATTACAGTTCTTTTGATGATACAGATCTGCTTAAACAGAATGGAATTTCCAAACTCTATAAAAATTACGGTGACATCGTAAAGGATTCCTCAGAAATTCCATTTGAAAATCTGGAAAAAATCGTAAGCGAAACTAAGTCCGTGCTGCTTTTTGACCAGGACAGGGCGCGGATTATTTTAAGCGTGCCTTTCTGCTGGGTAGACGGCATTTATTCTGGCGTTGCACTGTTTTATCTGAATACCAATACAATTGAAGCAGAGCTGAATAATCGCGAAGTTATTCCACTTGGACAGAGTGTAGCTTTTATTTCTGATTCTGATTATTCCGGTGGATTTATTTTCAATCTTCCTTATGGCGAAAAAAAGGCCTTTGAAGAGCCTGTAAGAAAATACTGGAAAAATAAAACTTCTTCTTCTCAGCTGGAAAAGCTTTTGGAAAAGCCTGATGGCGGATTCTACGTTGCTCTTTCAAGTAATCGCAGCGGCAAGCTTAGCATTAGTGCAGTTTATCCGGCAAGCAGCTTTGAACTTTCAAAAGAAATACGAATTCTCATTTATGTAAGCATTTTCATTTCAATGCTTCTGATTATATTTTTGATTTTCAGCTTCTTCCGTGATCCGGTTGTTACACTCCAAAAGCGAATTAAAAAGCTTCAGCTTGGAATTATTGAAAATTATATAGATGGAAAGGAAAAACGTGAATGGACAGACATCGCACGTCAGCTCCGTGGCCGCAAAAATGATTTGAGCAGCGAGATTATAAAGAGCCTTCATGTCCATTCAAAAAAACGCCGCAAAGAGCTTTCAGAATATCTTGATAAAAACTGGGATGAAATATTCGCAATTTTCGAGGCTAAGGCTGAGAGCTCGGGGGCAAACTCTGGCACTATAAATTCTCAGAGTTCTGTTGCTGCGCAAAACAGCGGTAATTCGGTGGGCGCGGCAGAGCTTACGGGAGCTTCAATTGCAGAAATCCGCCGTGTACTTGAAGAGGTTCTTCAGAGCAAAAATATTGTAAATGCGGTTGCGGGCGTAGCTGCTGGTGTTGCGGCTTCGACCGGGGCAGTTGTGGCCAAAGGTAAATCAGTTGATGAAGTTGAAGAGCTTGAAGATGCAGAAGAGCTTGAAGAAGTTGAAGAACTTGCGGAAGATGTTGAAGATGCAGAAGAGCTCGACGAAGTAGAGGATTTAGACGAGGTTGAGGAACTTTCAGAAGAGGCCGACGAAGTAGAAGCGGTTGAAGATTTAGACGAAGTAGAGGATTTAGACGAAGTAGAAGAACTTGACGATGCTGAAGATGTTGAGGAGCTTGAAGAAGAGCCGGCTGAAACAGCAGAAGAAATTGATGAGATAGAAGAACTCGATGAAGAGCCTGTTGAAGCTGCGAAAGATTTAGACGAAGTAGAAGAACTCGATGAAGAAGCCGATGAAGCTGAAGATGTTGAAGAACTCGACGAAGTAGAAGAACTGGATGAAGTCGAAGAACTCGATGATGCTGAAGATGTCGAAGAGCTTGAAGAACTGGAAGAAGTTGAAGAGCCGGCTCCATCTGCTTCTCCAAAAGATGATCCTTTCCTGAGTATAGCTAGTCGCAGACCTCTGGATTATGTTCCATCAAATGAAACATATTTTGCTTCAGAAAAGTTTGCCAATACCGACAACCTCTATGCAGAAGAGCTTTGTCTGGGTGGTGGAATTGTTATTCCAAAAGCGACAACTCTCGAGGATCAATTCTTAGAATCAGATATAATTAATGTAACAGTATATCCACTGCCAGACTACGAAGAACCGAAAAAAAATGCTGAGCAGAATGAAACTGATGAACAGAAAGAGACTGCAGAACTCAAAGAAGTTGTTGAACCGGAAGTTACTGAAGAAACTGTAGAAGCTGAAGCATCTGAAGAATCTGTCGAAGAAGATGTAGAAGTTGAAGTATCAGAAGAAGAGAGCTCTGAATCTGCAGAAGAAATTACTGAAATGGAAGAAGAGGTTTCTGACCTGACAGAAGAGGTTCAGATAGAATATGGAAATCCGGCTTTTAGTCTTACAGATTTTGCAGATAACTTTGAAGCTGATATCCCGGAACTGGAAGATGCCGTTTCTTCAGATGACGTTATTATAGAAACTGACGGCGTATACAGCATTTCTGAAAATCTCAAATATACAAATATAATTCAAGACCCTGAATTTAAAGAACTCGTAGATTCAATATTATAAGATTGCCCGGTCTAAAAAGTATCGTCATGGGGATGACCTAAAAGTTTACTTTCTATTGTCATGCTGAACCTTCGCAGCATAGCTGCTCGGAGACTCGCTAAAAACAGTCCACTGGACTGTTTTTACACTGCATAGCAGTGCCGCTCCCTATGTTTCAGCATCTATTATCAGTCTTGACCCATGTTATTTTAGCCCTTATAATAGTATAAAACGGAAGGGAGAACTGAAAATGAAATTTAAGAATACAGTTAAATTCCTCTTTGCACTATGTTTTCTGTTTGCAGCATGTTCTAATCTTGCAGATGATACAGAGACGGAGCCGTCGGCTTCTGAAAAAGAATACGGCCTCTCAGCAACTTTTTCTGTAGACCCGACTCTCAGAGCAGGTTCTGCAAGAACTGCAATTCCGGTTTTTCCTTCAAATCCAATTTATTATGTAGAATGGGCTCAGGTTTCGGAGAGTCAGTGGAGTACTACCACACAGCGCAGTTTATTAGACAGCACTTCTTCATCAGAAGTATCGGCAGCGGGCTTTCATATTCCGCTTTCAAACGGAACCTGGACTGTAGAGGCAGGTATAAAAGACGGCTCTGCCACAGGAACTCCAAAAATTCTTTCAGCAGTAAAGGAAATTTCACTTTCTTCCACCTCGCCGGCCTGCAATGAAACCTTCTATCTTACAATGGCACAGAACGGTACTGGCGGAATCTCTCTTGAGATAGAGGTAGAAAATGCTTCAACCGGGATCAACTACATAGAATTTAAGCTGACAAAGGTTTCAAATGGTTCTCAGGTAACTGTTCCAAAGAATTCGACAAGCGGAAAGTACGAGGCGTCTGACATTCCGAGTGGAGAATACCGTGCGGTTATAAACTGCTGGGAATCTTCGTCTAAACAGGCGCTCATGTTTTCGAATATTCAGCAGATAGTGATTTATGATAACATGATTACAAATCAGTGGGTAATCAATGGAACAGAACCTTCGGGAAACAAGCTTGTAGTTACTGCATCTGATGTAGCAGATTTTATTCCGCATCAATATTATGTAGACAGTTCTGTGACATCAGCTGGTAACGGAATGAGCATTACAGCTCCATTTAACAAAATCTCAGATGCAATAAACGCTGCAATTTCACGCCCTGAAACTCACGCCTTCACTATTCACATAAAAAATGGAACGACAGAGTCGTGTAATGCTTCTTTTGCAATTACAAAAAACATAAAAATCGAATGTTGGAGCACTAGCGTTAACGATCAGGCAGGAACGGCAACGCTTACAATGAATCCATCCGGGGCAAACGGCTTTGAAATAGGTTCAACCAGCGGAACTCCGACTTCTGGCAGACTGACACTTGAAGCTTCTGGTGAAAACGCAGGTCTTGTAATTGACGGAAACGGCAATACAGGAAAATGCGGTGTTTATATACAGAACGGTAGTCTGGAAATGAACGGCGGAAAGATAACAGGCTTTTACAATGCCGGAGTAATGCTTTACGGAAGTTCAAGTGCATTGTTCAAGATGACTGCCGGTGAAATCAGCGGAAACCGTAGCGGAACAAATCAGGCTGCGGGAGTTAAAGTTTCTTCGGGTTCTGTGTTCGAAATGACCGGTGGAAAAATCATAAATAACACTTCTGAAAATGGCAGTTTTGCAATTAACAACGAAGGAACTATGAAGGTAGGCGGAACTGGAATTCTGATAAAGAATAATACTAATGCTTCGAATCAGGCGGCAAACCTTTATCTTAAATCTACAGCCACAACTATTAACAGACTTAATATAACTTCTCCTCTTGTAAACGGTAATCAGAAAAGTGAAATATATCTTCAGACAAGCTTTGCATCTTCATCAACTGATACAAGTCATCCACAGCCGCCGAGCCTTACGACTATGGTACAGTTTGCAGAGGGAAATGTAGACAATCCTTCAAAGGTATTTAAATATGATGGCGGATTGTATTCTGTTGCAAAGATAACGACAGCGCCTGCTGGAGCCGCCTTCGGACTCAGCGGCGGAACCATAGAGCATACGGCTCTGGATTTTAAGTTTGATTTTGCAGTAAATTCACAGATTGCAGATATTGGTCAGCAGAAAATCATAACGGTAACAACAACAATAACAGATGTAAGCAACAATACTGTTAACTATTACTATAACCTTGCAGGCGACAGAAGGCTTTATGCAAATGCGGCTGCAGCTTCCGGTACGAATGCATATCAGAATGCAATCGGCTACAACAGCAGCGTAACAGATCCTGAAAATGATAATACAAACAGGGTAACGCTCAGCATGCGCCTTTATTCGGATGGAACTCCAGTTGCAGACGCTTTTCAGCCACAGGTTGCAAGCGGCGACCCTGTAAACAAGTTTACGATTCCGGCAATTGAGTATCCGTATAATTATACTCTCAAAGTGACCGCAACTTATCTTGGTGTTTCTCATGATAAGGAATTTAACTATCACGTTTCAGGTCCGGCTAGTGTGGAGGCTGGTTCATTCTCGGGCGGTGCAACCTTGTGTGCCGGAGTTACTAACAAGGAGTCGCAGGTCTTCATAAGCGGAAGAACAAACCTAAGTAATATGAGGAGTCTCATTGCTTCTGACCACGAAGTAACACAGGCTGAATATGAAAAATATATGGTTTACTGGGGTGATATAATTTCTAATACTTCTTATAAGCCAACGGAGACTTTTGGTAAGGGGGCAGATTATCCTGTTTACAATATCTGCTGGTATGAGGCAATAATCTACTGCAACCTAAGGAGTCTTGCAGAAAACAAAACTCCTGCCTATTATCTTACCGACAGTACAGGGGCTGAGCTTGGCGGTATTGGTAATGGAAGAGATCCTGCTATCTGGCTTGAAACAAATATACCTAATACAAAAATCGCAAGCACTGATGACGGTAAGTATTACTATAATGCCGCTGGAAGTTATAATAGGCTTGATTACAAAGGTGTAAATGATGCAAACGGTGGCAACGATGGAGGAATTTGCCTTGACGAAAATGCATCCGGCTGGCGTCTCCCTACAGAAGCTGAATGGGAATACCTTGCGCGTGGCGGAAATCTTACAGACAGTGGACAGACACTCTATAGTGGCAGTGACACCATAAGTGATGTGGCTTGGTACACTGATAACTGTACTGTAAATGGACTAAATAGAACACACGAAGTTAAAACAAAAGCTCCAAATGCACTTGGTTTATATGATATGTCTGGCAATGTAACGGAAATGTGCTGGGACTGGAGACAGAATACAATAAGCACTACTACCAGTCCTACCGGCGAACTTACAGGTGATGGTCATGTAGGCCGTGGTGGTAGCTGGACCAATAACTCAAATTTTTGTTGTATTCCTAATATTAGATACATAGTCAATGGAGCTGGTCGTGCAAACAATGTAGGCTTCCGCGTAGTCCGCAACGCCGAGTAAAGAACCGCCTGCTGCCAGTTTCTGACTTGTCATTCCCGTGTTCCAAGACCTCCGGGGCAAGCCCGAAGGTGACAAGCTTGCTGGTATGTCATTCCCCGGTTTGACAGGGGAATCTATTTTTACTCAAGTCTGCTGTGTAACCGGCTCTTTTACAATCTCTTTAACCTGTTCTTCGGACATGTGCAGCGATTTGGCTATAAGTTCTATTGAAGCACCATTTGCATAAAAGCTTTTTGCAGCTTCTACAGCCTTCTGCTGTGCACCTTCTGCAAGAGCTTCGTATCTAATGTCATGGTCGTGTAAATTCATGGCTAAATAATCACTCCTGGATTGTTCATCATCCTTATAGACATCTACGAGTCTGGAAAGACGATTGGAAAAATCATCTTCACCCGGCTCATTGGTGGAAATAAAGTGAAGAAAACTCCTTATAAGCGGATTTTCTTCCTTCTCATAAGCACTTGCATTATAAAGCACCTTTATTGTTTTGTCATTAAGTTTTACACTGTTCTTTTCAGTACATACATTTTGGAAGGTGTAGCAGGGAAGTCCATAGTATTGATTTTTCTCGTCTTTAAAAGGGTCGTCCTTACAGATAAAAAGAATATAACTTTCTTTCAGCTTTTCATAGGGCTCACCTTTCATAAGATTATCAATATCTATCATACTTTGATAGTATCGGGTACGTTTTCCTATCGCGGGTTTTAGATTTGCCTGACACTCTATGTCTATAACTTTATCAGAGTCTTTAAGATAGACATCAAGACGAACGCCCTTACTGGTATAGTAGGGGGCAATCGCTTTTTCGAGTTCAGGGAATTCAACATGGTCTACACGGATATGCAGCAAGCGCTCAATAAGCTCCGCACAGATTTCAGGATTATGCATGACTTTCTGAAACATCCAGTCGTCTGCAAAAGTGAGTTCATCAAATGATTTTGGCATTAAAGCTCCTTGTATTAAGTGTTAGAAAAAAAAACTACACTATAATAATTGCCAAAATATTCGAATTCAGGAAAAGATTTGCGAAAAAAATTAAAAAAATAAATCCGTGTGCTATTTGTGTGAAAACCCGTGTGAAAAAAGCTTAAAATTTGTCTGATTAAGCTGGGGAATCTTAATCATTGAGAATATTTTTACTATTTAATATAATGGCTTCATGCAAATTGAATTAAATAATCTTGTGAGGGTTTATGATTCTGCAGACGGACTTTCTAAGGTTGCGGCTGTTAATGGAATCTCTCTTACAATCCCTTCTAATCAGATTTTTGGAATTATCGGAAAGAGTGGTGCGGGAAAATCTTCTCTTGTGCGCCTTATCAGCATGATGGAAAAGCCGGATAGCGGCGAGGTTTTGTATGACGGCCAGCGGGTTGATAACCTTGACGAAAAAGAGCTTGTTATGCGCCGCCGCCGCATTGGTATGATTTTTCAGAACTTCAACCTCTTTAGTTCACGTTCGGCAGGACAGAATATTGCATATCCTATGGAAATCTGCGGAGTTCCAAAAGACGAAATAGACCGCCGTGTAGACGAGCTTTTGGAAATTGTAGAGCTTTCTGACCGCAAGAATGCGCGCATCAGTACTCTCTCCGGCGGACAAAAACAGAGAATTGCGATAGCCCGAGCTCTCGCCAACAAGCCGGACGTTCTTTTCTGCGACGAGGCCACAAGTGCTCTCGATCCGCAGACAACAACATCAATCTTAAATCTTATTCGCAAAATCCAGAGTCAGATGAACCTTACCGTTGTTATGATTACGCATCAGATGGAGGTTGTGCGCGACGCATGCAGTCAGGTTGCCGTAATTAACGAGGGTAAGCTTGTAGAGGTCGGCTCTGTAAACGACATTTTCTTAAATCCTAAGAGCCCTGTTACTAAGGACTTTATCTCACATATCGGAAGCGACCGCAAGGCTTCGGAAGACGGCTCAGACATTGTGCGCTGGTCTAAAGAAGGCGGCGAGTATGAACTGAGCTTCCCGAGCGACAAGCAGGGGGCTCCGGTTCTCAGCAATGTTGCAAAGAAGTTTGATGTTGAGTTCAATATACGTGCGGCTGGTGTTCAGCATCTTACCGGCGGCGATATTGGTAAGATGATTGTAGACTTTACGGGCTTTCAGGTTTCGGAAGCTCTGGAATATCTTCGCAGTCAGAATATCATAGTAGAAAAGGCAGGTGAGTAATATGAATCCGGAAGTTGTAAAATATCTTAGCGTAATCGGAACTGCCACCTGGCAGACTCTGGTAATGGTTTTGTTTTCTACTATTTTTAGCATGATTTTAGGAATCCCGCTCGGAATTCTTTTGTGTACAAGCGACCCTGCCGCAGGACTTCGTCCACACAGAATCTTGAATCAGGTGCTTTCTGTAATCATAAATATTCTGCGTGCAATTCCGTTTGTAATTCTTGTAATTCTTTTGTTTCCTTTTACTCGTGTGATTGTGCATACGGCAATTGGAACTAAGGCTTCTATTGTTCCTCTTACGATTGCGGCTGCTCCTTTTGTTGCGCGTGTAATTGAGTCGAGCCTTAAGGAAGTAGACCCGGGCGTAATTGCGGCCGGCCGTTCTATGGGTTCAACTGATAAACAGATTATTTTTAAGATTCTTTTGCCGGAAGCTCTACCTTCTATTGTAAATGGCATAACTCTTACAATCATCAACTTAATCGGCTACTCTGCTATGGCAGGAACTGTTGGTGGCGGCGGACTTGGAGACGTAGCAATCCGTTATGGTTACCAGCGTTACCGCGTTGAGTACATGGTTGGTTCTGTTGTGATTATTCTTCTGCTTGTAGAAATTATTCAGCTGATTGGTACACGAATAAGTAATAAGATGCAGGCTATGCGTTAAGACGAATTCTTGCCGCTCACGTCATGCCAGCCGTGCTTGCCCCGTCATTGCGAGCGGAGCGAAGCAATCCATATTGTAGATTGCCACGTCGTCCTAGCGGACTCCTCGCAATGACGGGTATGGTGCGGCTCGCAATGACGAGGGAAGCCGCAATGATCGGTGGAAGCTGTAATGACGTCTGTGTCATTCCCCGACTTAATCGGGGAATCTTCTAACTGATATAAGTCTGCATCAATTGTACGAACAGGTAAATCTTTTTGTAGAGGTTTACGCTGAATTCCTTGAGCGGTGTTTCAAAGAATTTATCCAGCTCTTTCCAGTTTTGTACGATTACAGGTTTTGGCAGAGCGTAGTCTTCTATGAGCTGCTTTACGGTTTTTCCGATTGTAATAAGATTCTGTGTTCCCTGAATAATATAGCCGCGTGCGCTGTCGTTTGCATCTGAAACTACGCGGTTAATAATATTTTCGGCACCTGCATCATGCGCAGTTTTTGGAAGAAGGGTTTTAATTTTTGAGCCCATCATTCCGTCTTCAGACATCATTTCATCAAAATTAGTAATTTCATCAGAAAGCTTTAAGAGCTCCTGATAAGCATTAGACATTGGCGCAGAAAGCGTTGCATCCCACTGACCGCGAATTACAACTACATCATAATATTCTCGAATCGTCTTTTTGACAAATTCAACAAGGAAGGTTTTGAAGTAGTTGAGAGGTTCTGTATATTCAAGAATAGAAAGGTCTTTCTTTTCGAGTGGCGCGTTGAATTCTGGTACATAATATTTGAGACTTTTTGGAGAAGCGGTGCCAAAAATCTGCATACAAATTGAAGACGCTTTAGATTCCTTCTGTTCTGTTGAAATTTTTGAGAGAAGAGTATGTGTGTCATTTTCAAGCTTATCGATAAAAGGTTCTATAATTGATTCATAACGATAAGAAAGCTTTGTTTCATAAGAAGGGTCTTCACAAATGTGCTGAACAATTAAATCAAGTGACTTTGAAAGCTGAATGTTTTTAATTTTTGCAACAATCTTTTTCCAGTTACCCAAAGAAACAAGTTCACGACTCTGTGTGGCTTTGAACATTTCAAAAAGAGAATTCCAGTCAATTGAGTCGTCTGTAATAGAGTAGGCTACCGAAAGGAAATCCTTCATATCATCTATTACGTATTCTGCATTTACTTTTTCCAAACGCGGCATTGCATTAAAGGAAAACTCTTTATAAGTAGAATCAAATTTTTTGAGAATCATGTAATAATCAAAGTTGCAGAAATCCTGGAAACAGGTAAAAGCCTTCATAATGCCGTCTGCATTTCCGGCTTTTGTTTCAGTGATTTCATTTGTGAAAACCTGAAGCTTGTGCTCGATATCCTGCTGAAGTTTTGCCATTGGAACATTTTTAGCGAGCTCAAGAATTTTCTGCTCATCTAGGTCTTCAAGCATTGCGAGTTGCTGTTCTGACATTACATAGTTAATAATCTGTCGTTTGAAAAGTGCCGGATTCTGAGCATTACGGAACATCATCTGTGCCGGAGAAATCATCTTGTAAAGATCAAAAATCAACTTACCGAACGGAGCAAGCATTTCTCCGGAAGCTGCACGGTAAAAGCTGTGGTATTTTGTTTTTGCGATATTTTTTGCAATCAGCTTAAGACGGCGCTTTTTTTCAACATCTGGATTTGAGGATTTAAAAAGTGAAGCAATTATTGACTGGAAAAAACTTTCTTTTTCCTGAGGTGCTTTTTTGTTTTCCATGTCTATATAATATGGTAAAAATTGCATTAATTCAAGGATTTAAGGTAATAACCAGGGCTTCCGCATTATAAAATGAAATTCTGAAAACATGGCTTCCGGTCACGGCTTCGTGGTACAAAACCGCGCAATAATGCGCTACACGCTTTTTGTGGTATAGAAACTATTACACCTGCCGCTTACGCGGCAGCCACAAAAAGAGTGTTTTTGTACCACGCCCCGCTCCCTCGCGCCAAGATTACTGAAATCTTTTATAATGTGTAACCACTGAGGTAATAACACCATTTTAAAGAATGTTATGGAACAAACTTAAACAGTAAGTTATAATTATTATAATCTTTATAATTTACCTTAATAGGAGTGTTTATGAAAAAGATTACAATTACAGCAATTCTGGCAGGTCTTTTTTTGTCTGCTTTGAATGCTTATAACCCACCGGCTGGCAGCGAAGATTTCAGCCTTATTACAAGTCCGGTAAACCTTTCGGGAGCTAATTCTGTTACCGGAGGTGCATTGTTTAATGCAGGAGCTAATTCAATTATTGTGAATCCTGCTTTGAGCGCAAAAGAACAGAGAGTTAATCTAAATGTTGGATATACCTTCCTGTACTCAACTGATTCAAGGAATGACAGTAAAATTGGTACAGCAGTTCAGTCTGGTATTCTTATTCCGTTTAAGCTTTATATTTTTACAGGTTATTTTGATTTTGTGTCTGCCCCATTCTGTGAAATGGATCTTGGAAATTCCATTAATGCAAAGGTTGGACTTTCAAAAGAAATAACAGAAAAGC
Source organism: uncultured Treponema sp. (assembly GCA_947166355.1). Classification (GTDB taxonomy): domain Bacteria; phylum Spirochaetota; class Spirochaetia; order Treponematales; family Treponemataceae; genus Treponema_D. The sequence goes on along the minus strand of CAMVDX010000007.1, from coordinate 18,061 downwards.
TTGATGTTGGTTTGAGTGTAAGCGGTGGTTATGCATGGCAGCATGGTAATGACTGGTCACTTTGCGGTAACATTGGTGCAGTATATCATTTTGGAAAGCTTGGCTTTTTTAATGATTTCAGAATCGGTGCTTCTGCTCTGAATCTTGGTAAGGTTTACAATAATGTTGATCGTGTAGGTCTTGATTTTCTTCCTGCAAGTTCTGGATATCCTACTCTTGCAACTCTTAAGATTGGTGTAGCAGGAACGGTTCTTGAGACTGATGTTGTAAGATTAGGTCTTGGGCTTGATGTTACAACTCCATGCTTTCAGAATGTTATCGCAGATTTTAATGCTCAGCTGGAAATCAACAAAATGTTCATAGTCAGCCTTGGTGAAAAGTTCAATCTTATGGAAACTCTTAATGAACGTTACAATGTGATTCCTTCTGTTGGCTTTATCTTTAAGTTCTCTTTCAATGTAAAGAATAATCAGTACCTTGAAAGTAACGGCTGGAGTCAGAGTGAAATGTCTGTTTCTGCCGGCTACAAGAATCTTTATAAGACAATTCATGGAATTTCTGCTGGGGCAGATGTTGATTTGGGTATGAAGGATAATGAGCCTCCTGAAATCAGCCTCTGGGATAAGGAATAAAAAAGCGTAATTCTCGAGTTTTCCCGAGAAGTTATGAAGGAGTTTGACGATGAAAAAGAGATTTTTACTTTCTGGGCTATTAGTAGCCTTCTTCCTTGTTTCAGTTTTTGCTGAACCAAAATATATTTCTCCTAACAGTGATGGTGTTCAGGATGAACTTGTTATTCCTATGAAGATTTCTGACAAGCGTTATGTACAGGCCTGGAGCCTTGTAATTATGGATGAAAATCATAACGTTGTAAGAACTATCGGAAATAAGGTTTCAATGCCAACCCGCTTTTCGTTCAAGATGTTCTTTAAGCAGCTTGTTACGCCAAAGCAGGGAATTGCCATTCCGGATACTGTTACCTGGAATGGTGCAATGAATAACGGTGAAACTGCACCTGACGGAACATATTTTTATTATCTTACTGCAACCGATGATAACGGTAATACCGGTAAGACTAAGGAATTTGAGGTTGTAATTGATACTCTGGCTCCTGAGATTGAGCTTGCTCAGCCAGGTGATAAGATTTTTGGTGAAGGCGCTAAATCTGCTCTTAAAATCAAACAGACTGGTTCTGTAGAAGATGAATGGGTTGGTGTTTTCAAGAGTGCAGACGGTGCTGTTGTTCGTACTGTACGATGGGTAAATGCTGAGCCTGCCGAATTCAACTGGAAGGGAACAAATGATGAAGACGGCCAGATAATTGATGGTGTTTATTCTTATGAGATTTCTGCAACTGACCGTGCAGGAAATATTTCTCAGCCGGCTTCGATTACAAATATTATTTATTCTGCTGAAAAGCCTGCAACAAATCTTTATGTAAACGGTTCACGCTATTTTTCACCTAGAACTGAAAGTGCTAATTCTAATATTACTCTTGACCTTACAATTCCAGTTCCAGAAGAAAAGAGCGGAAATAAGCTTGTGGAATGGGCTGTTTCTGTAAAGGATAAATCAGGAAAAATTGTTAGAAGTTATAATCAGTCAAAAGATGGAGAAGTTCCTCCTTCAAAAATTATTTTTGACGGAACTGATGATGACGGAAACGCACTTAAGGATGGTGAATATCAGGCTGTTGTTACTGCAAAATATTTGAACGGATATGTACCTAATCCTATTTCTTCTCCAATCCTTGTGCTTGATACTGAAAAACCTTCTGCTCAGATAGTTGCTTCTGAAAAGGTTTTTGGTGCCGGTTCTAAGGATTCTGTTAAGTTTTCTATTATGCCTGTTCCTTCTGATGGTTCTGTAGTTCCTTCATGGAAGGGAGAAATTCAGAATGAAGATGGTAAGGCTGTATGTACTTATGACTTTGGAGAATATCCTCCGAGCGAAGTTATCTGGAATGGTATTTCTTCTAACGGAACAATTGCAGAAAAAGGAAGATATCGCTTTGTTCTTTCTGGAACTGACCTTGCAGGAAACACAGGTGTAAGTCATACTGCTGATTATGTAACCTTTGATACAACAGAAGCTCAGCTGCTTCTTGCTATGTCTGATACTGCCTTCTCTCCAAATGGAAATAAGGTAAAAGATACAATTACTTTTATTCCGGTAACTGCTACAAAGGATGTTGCATCTTATGAATTCATAATCCGCGATAAGAGTGGAAAAACAGTTTATTCTATTAAGGAAAATAAAAAGCTTCCTGCTAACTTTGTGTGGGATGGAAAAGATGATGATAAGCTCTTATGTGCAGACGGATTTTATAATGCACAGCTTTCTGTTCTTGCTGTAAATGGATCTGCTGCGACTGCATCTACTCAGAGTTTTGAGCTTGATACTGTTGCACCTAAGCTTTCTGCTGAGATTCCTTGGAATGCATTTGCACCTTATGGAAACGGAGCACAGAAAAATGTTCCTGTAACAATTAAAGAAAGCACTGCTGAAAAGCTCTGGATTGCTGAAGTTCGTGATGCAAAGGATAAAGCTGTACGCAAGTTCTCTTGGAATGGCAGCAAAGACAGCTTTGCCTGGGATGGTGCTGACGAAGCCGGCAACATGGCTGCTGACGGAAAATACAATATCGTAATCTTCTCTACTGATGATGCGGGTAACAGCTTCAGCACTGAGCTTAAAGGAATCACTCTTGATAACCGTGAGACAAAGGCTTATATCACTGCTGAGTACGAGGGTATTTCTCCTAACGGCGATAACTTCCTTGATACTCAGAAATTTGAGATTAATACTTCTGTAAAAGACAGTATTGTTTCTTGGAACTTTGATGTTCGAAAAGAGGACGGTACAAGTGTTTATGGTCTTTCCGAAAAAGACAGTGCAAACCTGCCTGCTGTGATTAACTGGAACGGCGCCGGCTCGGACGGATTTGCGTGTGAAGGCACTTTTACCGGAACACTCGAAATTGTTTATGCTAATGGTAACAAGGTAAGTGCTGTTTCTTCTCCATTTGTATGTACTGCAACTGCTCCTGTTTTGAGCGTAAAGACTGCTCCTGAATATTTCAGTCCTGATAATGATGGCGTAGATGATGATCTTTACATCAAGCTTTCTGGTTCAACTAAGGCAAGAATCAAGAACTGGTCATTTGTAATCAGCGATCCTAAAGGTAAGGATTTCTGGAAGACTTCTGGAAAGAGTCAGATTACTGAACGTATTATCTGGGACGGTTTGAGTAATATTCAGAAGGATGCAAACGGTAATGCTGAGCGTGTTCAGTCTGCTATGGATTATCCATACGAGTTTACAGTAACTGACAATCTTGGAATGACATCTACAGTAACTGGTGTAATTCCTGTTGATGTTCTTGTAATTCGTGATGGAAATCTTTTGAAGATGGCCGTTCCTTCTATTATCTTTGAATCAGATGCAGCAAACTTCCAGACAGCAAATGCTAAACTGGATGATGCAAAGGTTGAAAATAACCTTAAGGTATTGAACCGTATTGCTGAGATTCTCAAGAAGTTCAAGGATTATAAGGTTACTATTGTTGGACATGCAAATAAGATTACAGATAATCCTGATGAGGAAACTGTAGATAATCCACGTGATTGGGGACGTGCTTCTAAGCCTCTTTCAAAGGAGCGTGCTGAAGCAATCAAGTCTTATCTTACAAAACATGGCGTAAGTGCCGGTTCCCTTACTACCGAAGGTATGGGTGGTACACAGCCGGTTGTAAATCCAAAAGATAAGGATAATAACTGGAAGAATAGACGTGTAGAATTTATTCTTCAGAAATAGATTAAACGGTCATTGAACTTGTCGAAATGACCGTTGTTGATAGGGCTGACTAAATGCTTATTGGTCAGCCCTTTTTTTTGACTTGACCGGAAATTATCATTCTTAAGTTTTCTGAATCAAAATCAATTATAAATCACATTAAACAAAAATAGTATCCATAATTATATCATCCGGTGTTGTGGGAAGTTCTGACAGAAGCTGGCAGGGCAGACACACCCCCGATTTTTTTATGTCAAAGATTTGGGGCATTTGTGAGAGATAAAGATCATAAAAACCTTTGCCGCGTCCCAACCGTTTTCCATCTTTTGTAAAAGCCCGGCCAGGCACAAGAATTAAAATATGTTCTGTTGGATTTTCATGCGGAGCAATATCTACATAGTTAGAAGAATGTGCTTTTGGTGAATATTCGTTAATAGACATTTTTTGAAGAAAGTTTGAAAAACTGCGTTCTGATGATGCGGGTGGCTCGCTTATTCCAAAAGAGCCCTGTGTAATTTCAGTAGTTGAATCATAGCGATAGAACTCCATTTGATTTGTTCCTGGAAGAATACGTGGAAAAAAAACTTTTTTTGCATGAGAGAGTGCTTTTTGAATAACAGGAGTTATGTCAGCTTCGTCTGCGAGCGGCATATAAGCCAGAAGAGTAGTGCAGTCTCTATAAAGATTTGAGTTAAGAATTTTCTTGCAAAGTAAGTCAGATTGAACTTTGAGCTCTTCGCCAGAAAATTCTGAAATGCGTGTTCTAATTTCTTTTCGGAGTTCGGCTTTAGTCATATAAAAAATATATCATAAAAGATAAAAAAAATGCACTAGTACTATTGACACTAATTAGTATTTTATATATATTGATATTCACGTTCAGCAATGAACCGGATGGTTGCTTAGCTCAGCTGGTAGAGCAATGGACTGTTAATCCATGTGTCGCAGGTTCAAAACCTGCAGCAGCCGCTTAAGCCTTTCTCTAACGAGAAAGGCTTTTTTTATGCCCAAATACTTGTGTTACAAGGAATTAGGCATAATCATCATCTTATCAGAAGTTTGGTTTTACTTAGAAAGAACGTTACGACGATTCTGGTTTTACTGCGATTGTAGTAATGATTGTAGTAAAAATTATAGTAACGATTATAGTAAAACTGCCAATGCTATTCGCTTTCCACACAGGAGGCGATTATGCGTCAATTCTATCTCTTCAAAAACAAATCTGGTTATTACAATGTTGTTTTTATTGATCCTGTTTCAGGGCTTAAAGGTGCAACTAAAAGTACCCACTGTAAGGACAAGGTAGAAGCAACTGTTATTGCGGCGGACTGGGTAAAAAACGGCAGGCCGGAAGCTCGTAGTAATTCCCGCAAATTTCTCTCTCCTGATTCTTCTGCTTCGAAAAACTTAAAAGGCATTATTGACGGTCTTACTGAATCTGATGTGCGTGCTCTGGCTTTAATGCTTTCTGATAAGCTCGGTTCTGCATCTGTTGTTGCTTCTGTTCCTCTCTCCACGCCTATTCAAACTGTTGCTCCTGTTTCTGTTGAAAAACCAGCTCCGAAAAAATCTGACATTAAACTTGCTGAGTTCTTAATTAACTTCTGGGATTACGATAAGTCTGAAGCTCTGCAGCGTTCTTTTGCCAAGGGTAAAAAACTTTCGCGTATGCATACTGATGCTATGAAGGGCCTTGCTAAGAATCACTGGCTTCCGTACTTTGGACCTGACAAGCTTGTTGAGGATTTGGAACAGGATGAACTTGATGACTTTTTCTTTTACCTCTACACCGTTAAGGGACTTTCGGGCTCTACTGTAAACCATGCCATTACTTGTGGAAGTAAGGCTATTGGATATCTTTTTGATAAGCGTAAGATTTCGTTTAATCCTATGGCTGGTGCTGAGCGTTATGGTATCAGTAATGAAAAGCGTGACATTCCGACTGAAAGTGAAGTTCGTTCTCTGTTGAATCTGGACTGGAGAAACCATCTTGGAAAGCTTGCATTTGAACTCGCGGCTTACTGTGGATTGCGTGCCGGAGAGATTAGCGGGCTTAGAGTTTGTGACCTTGATATGCAGGCTGAAGTTTTACACATCCGCCATAGCTGGAATGAAAAAGACGGCTTGAAGTCTACGAAGAATACCGAAGAGCGTGATGTTCCTGTTACTCGTGAGCTTCTTTTGCAGCTTATGAACAGAGCAAGACTGAATCCTAATTACTCTGATTTGAGTTATGTATTTTTCAGTAACGTAAAACCGGAGATTCCTTGCAGACCTGCTTATTACCAGGACAGTTTTTATGAGGCCCTTAGTGAAATTGGAATCAGTGAAGAACAGCGCAAAGAGAGAAACATTGTATTCCACAGCCTGCGTCACTTCTGCGCTACTCTTCTTGCTCAGAGAACTGATATTAAAAATGTTCAGGCTATTCTTGGTCATAAGAGTGCTTCTATGAGTTTGCATTATGCGGATCATGAAACTATGACGCTATTGAATAACATGCGAAGTATTATGCAGGATGCCTGGAAAGAATGTATTATTTCTGCCTGATGTGCGAAAAGGTTTAGAAATATTAACCTCTGGGTTAAAAATCCTAAACCTTTTTGCTTAACACTTTGGATTTATCATTAAGCCATAACAGAAAACTGTTGTGGCTTTTTTTATGCTCTTTTGCTCTGCGTAAAAAAAACAGGGAGATTTTTATGGACGAGACTGAAAAAGAAAACATGGATTTGCTTTCGGTTGAAGAAGCTGCGGCTTACTTGAAGTTCAGTACAACTTTTGTTTACCGGCTGGCAAGAGAAAAAAGGATTCCGCATGTGAGTTATGGCAGACACATTATTTTTCGTAAGACGGATTTATATAACTGGCTTGGAAGTATGGTTTGCACTGTTCGTGAACCAGAACACGCAAACTACGTTGTAAATAAATAATCGGGCAAAGGAGGTTTTAGGCGTGGGAGAAAAGGACACTGTTTGTACCAGCAGCAGTGAACTTGTTCAGACAGAAGAAGCTTTGAAGTCTTGGGAGAAAAAATTGGAAGGCGAATCTCCCAAGGCTTTCAAGGCCTTCTGCCTTTTCCGTTCTATGGGCTACAAGCGCAGCATTAAAGCCTGCCTTGAACTGAACGGAATTGAGCCGAATAAGTACGGCTCTTGGGCTCGTTATGCACGGCTCTTCCGTTGGAATGAACGTGCAGCTGAATACGATGCGTATATTGCAAAAGAAACTGAAAGGGAGATTTTAGCTGAGCGAGTTGAACGCCGTAAGAGGCAGATGGAAATGTTGAACGGCTTTGACGAGCTTGTGGCTAAGCGTATTAAAACGCTAAAGCCTGATGATTTGAATGCGGACGGTGCAATGGATTTGCTTGAACGATCTGCAAAGCTGGACTCGTTTATTACGGGTGCAGATAAAGAAAACAACAAGCCGGTACAAGGTGAGCTTGCAATAACATTTGCAGATTCATTTAAGGATTTGTAATTGCGTGAATTGTTCAAGCCTACGGCCGTACAGAAAAAAGCTTTAGAACTGCTTAGTTCTTCTGCGAAACACGTTCTGCTTTTTGGTGGTTCTCGTTCGGGAAAGACTACGGTTCTTGTAATGGCGATTATATTTCGTGCCTGTCGTTACCCAGGAAGCAGACATTTGATCTGCCGCTTTCGTGCGAAGGATGCACGAAGCTCTGTACTGCACGAAACGCTTTTGCCATGGCTGAACAAGACGATTGGTGCGAACAATTACAAAGCTAACGTACACGATGGTTTGATTACCTTGTGGAATGGTAGCGAGATTTGGATTGGTGGACTTGGTGATAAAGAACAGGTTGACCGCATCCTTGGTCATGAGTATGTGACGATTTACTTTAACGAAGTGAGTCAGATTTCTTACTCTGCAATTACAACAGCCTACTCTCGTCTTGCGATGAAGGTGGAAGGTTGTAAGAACAAGTTCTTTTATGACTGCAACCCGTGTTCGCCCATGCATTGGGCGTATAAGGTTTTCATTCGAAAGATTGAACCTCGGACGGATGAAAAGTTAAACAAGCCGGAGCTTTATGCTTCTGCTGTTTTGAACCCGATGGATAACGCTGAAAACCTTGACGAAGATTACATCAGCGACATTCTGGATAACATGCCTGAAAAACAGCGGGCGAGATTCCGTGATGGTCTTTGGGTAAAGCCAGAAGGTTCTGTTTACGAGAAGTTTGAAGAGTCTATGATTCTTCCCCGCAATAAGCTTCCTTCTGAGTTTGACAAATACACTGGCGGTCAGGATTTTGGCCTGCATATTGCGGCTGTAAAGATTGGCTGGGTTGGTGACTGTGTTTACGTCATTGGAGACTATGGCGGATTCAACATAACAACGAAGACCAGTGTTGAAAACCAGCAAGCTCGCGGCTGGTATGATGAGAGCTTTGTTACCTACTGTGACCCGGCAGGTGGCGAGAGAATTCAGGAAGTACCTGGAGGTGTTAAGGCTAATAACTCTGTGGATGCAGGAATTGATTACATTATTGCATTGATTGAACGTGGAAAGTTTTTTGTATGCAAAGACTGTACCGGCGTTCTTGGTGAGATTTGGGATTATTCGCGTGATGAGAATAATCAGATTGTAAAAGTAAATGACCATTATATGGACGCTATGAGGTATGCGATATTCAGCGCAGTAACGAGCGGCGTTGTGATGGTATAAGGCTATACCGATAATAAAGGTAAGAGAAAATTGAGTTTATTCAGAAGAAAGCAGCAGAAACAATTACAAAGTTTTGAACAACTCAACGGAGAGACAGTTGCTGAGGATTTTTCTATGCATGAGAAAAAGGCCTGCACAGATCCTTATCTTCAGCATGCCTGGGTTTCTGTATGCATCGATATTTTAACTCGTAACGTTGCGAGAGCGGAATTTGAAGTACGTAAAAATGGGACTGTAGAACGTGACACTGCTCTTGATAATCTTTTTAGATTTCCAAATAAAAATCTGAGCCGCTTTGATTTATGGAAACAGACTTGTGCCTGGTGGAGTCTGGACGGTGAAGCATTCTGGTGGTTCGGAGAAAACTATGTCTGTGGGATTCCAACTGAGATTTACATTCTTAATCCGCGTTATATGCAGCATGTCGTTGACGGCGGAAAAATTACCAAATGGGTTTACACGGAAGAAGGCAGCGGACGGCCGCTGATAATTCTTCCTGATGAGGTAATTCATTTTAAGGACTGGAACCCATGGAATGTCTACAGGGGTGTAAGTCCGCTGGTAAGTTTGGGGCTTGAGGTTGAACAGGATTTACTTGCGGCAAAGCAAAACACAGGCTTGCTAAAAGAAGGAGGAGTTCCGAAAGGTTTACTTAAGACGGACCAGGTATTAACAGAAGCTGAAGCAGAACTATTGGCAAGGACCTGGGATAAAAAGTATGGTCGCGGTATGAAAAACCGTGTTGCTGTGTTGGGTAAAGGTACAGAGTATCAGCCGCTTACTTTTAGTCCTGATGTTCTGAAACTTTATGATATGAAAAAGTGGAACTTGTATACACTGCTCGCGAAATATGGAATACCTCCACGAGTGGCGAATATACAGGACTCCAAGAGTTCTTTAAGTGGTACTGATACAGACAGTCAGCACAGAGCCTTTTGGAACTATACATTAATTCCCCTCCTTAAGAATTTTGAAGAGGTTCTTGAGGTGCAGTTGTTCAGAAGATTTAATCTGCCTGAAAATGGTGTATTTAATCTTGATTCTATACCTGAGTTACAGGAATCAGAAGATGCCCAGAGTAACAGGGATATTGCAGAAATCAATGCTGGCTTGAAAACCATTAATGATGTTCTGCGTAAACGTGGCGAGAATACAAAACCATGGGGTGATACCTGGTTCAGAGCTTCTTCATTGGTTCCTGTTGAACAATCTCAATAACAAAAAGAGGTACAAAAATGAAAAAAATCATAATTGCAGTATGTGATGATTTTACAAAAGAAATTATTACTCATTGTGCGAAGGCAGCAATGCCTTCACTGCAGATTGTAGATGGTTCAAATGATACTGACATCATTTATCATTTGAAGAGTGCTGAAGATGATATTGTCATTTTTGATAAGTATTTTCTGAGTTATGTTCTTCGATTCAAAATGACAGCTTTGCGTGTTTATAACAGCAAGCTTCGGATTATTTTTGTTGAGCAGGGAGACTGTTCAAGATTCTTTGGTCTTCGAGTTTACGACCTTAAAGCTGATGGCTTTATTTGTAATATTCGTAACAAAAAAGAATTTGTGAATAAACTGCGTAATATCTTTTCCGGTGAGAAGATTTTTCCGGAAGAAGTTTTAGACAGCCTGGATTCAAACGAACATTTGCGTTTCCGTAAGTATTGTTCTGAGATTACCGAAATGGAGCTTGAGATTGGTATGTATCTTGGGGAAGGAAAATCCATTAAACAAATCAGTGGGCTGGTTAGTGCATCCGAAGGTGCTGTTGGCATTCATATCAGCAGGCTTAAAAAGAAAATCGGTTTTGAGAGCATGAAAGATTTTAGTGTTCTGAATAAACAGCTGGAAAAAATAAACTTAAGGAGCTGGAGTTGTTAGTAAAAATTGACGGAGTGGAAAACAAGGAATTTTCCAGAAACAAGAATCTGTTTTTGACTTTCTTAAAGGACAATACACATTCTGGAAAACTTTCGCCTCAGGTTGAAGTTTTCAAAAGCATTGATGTACAGAAAGATTCATTTCATTGGGTAATGAGTACTTTTGATGTAGACCGTGATTTTGAAAAAGTCGACCCAAGCGGATGGAACTTAAAGAACTATCTTGCGAATCCTGTAATCCTCTGGAGTCATGATTACTCTATTCCAGCGATAGGATATGCGGAGAATGTGAAGGCTGATACAGTGCTCGAGGGAGATATTGTATTCAACTCAAAAGAGTTTGACGAGTTCGGATGGAGTATTGGGGAGAGAGTTAAGGCCGGCGCTTTACGCTGTGGCTCTGTTGGATTTATTGCAGAGGAAGTTGAGTTTCTGGAATCAAAGGACCGCGAATGCGATCTGATTTTCCGAAAGCAGGAGCTTTTGGAATTCTCTATCTGCTGTGTTCCGGCAAATCCATTTGCCCGAAACGGAGAGAAAAAACTGGAGATTACGGAAGTAATTCAGGACCTTGAGGAGCTTTCGTATTGGGATAAGTTGACTAAAGGCCTGGCACGGGCTTAGAAGTGCAAATAAAAAACAGAGCTGCTGACAATTGGAACCTGCTGACAGCTCTGTTATCCAAGTTACCTAAGGAGGAAAACTTGAACGAAGTAATTGTATCACTGCAGCAGAAATTAGAGAATATGAAAACTCTTGTTCCTACAGAAGCTGCAACACCGGAACAGATTTCGAAGTATTTCAATGAGAATGAAGAAATCATTGCTGGTATTTTGAAGGCTGCCGACAGTCAGACAACTGCAACAACAAGTGAACTTGAAGGAATTAAGGAAGCTGTAAAAGAGCTTCGTAACCTTATGCGTAAAGCTGATACTGAAATGAAACCACTCTCTTACAGAGACGTTTGTTTTAATCTTGGTAAAGCTTTGTGCGCAGCCTGGAACAAGGATGCAGAAACATTGGGCCAGCTTAAGTTCTGTCCAAATATCAGAGCTGAAAAATGGAACAATCCAAAAGACTTCTCCTGGGAAACCGGAAAAGGATTTGTACCATCTAAAGCGGTACTCGGTGAACCAATCGGAAATCTTGCCAACAATGACCAGTATCTTATCAATCCGATTTACGAAGAGACCATCATGCAGGAAGCTGCAAAGCAGTCTCAGATGATGAACCTCGTAACTCACCGCCCTATGAGTGGTCCTTCAATCTTTATTCCAGAAAGAGACCGTGGCGGAATCGAATTGAAATGGCTGACTTCATACGGCCAGAAAATCGACGCTACAAAATCAAACATGCCTACACGCACAGAGCTCAAAGCTTACACACTTGCAGGCTATGTTCCATTCTTTGACGAGTTTGGCGAAGATGTTTTTGTTGACCTCGGTAAGATGTTCCTTGAAGATTTCACAGAAGCTTATGGTCAAGAGTTTGACCGTCAGTGTCTTATTGCTGACGATGACCCGTTCACAGGCGCAATGAATATGTCTCATGCCGAAGTATGCCGCATCCAGAGCACAGACGAATCAAAGCTCACATACCTCGACTTCCGCAAGGCAGAGCTGCAGGTTGAACCAGAAGAAAGGAAGTATTGCAAATGGTTCCTTCATGAAACATTCCTCAATCACATTGCAAACATTCAGGACGACAACCACAACCCGATCTGGAGAAAACCAGGTGACGGAATGCCAGGAAGAATCGATGGATATGATGTTGTTGAAAGTCGTCTGATGCCGCAGCTTGCAGACATTGAAGCTGACAGCGTGATTGCCATCTTTATGAATCCAAAAAGAATCATTCACGGCAACCGCAAAGGAATTGAAATCAAACGATTTGATGAAACAACAGAGGGACTCGAATACGGAGAGCTCTTCATGCGATTCCGTAAGCGTGACGGATTCCTCGTGACAAGACCAAAGAAAAATATGGTGCTCTTAAAAACAGCAACTGAATAACAAACAGCCAAAGAGCAATATATATTGCCCTTTGGAAAGCGGGGGCGAAAATTCAAAAACCGAAGTGAAGGCAAATGCAAGGCTGGAGCGCAGCGACACCGCGAAGCGGCTTGGCCTTGTATTTGACTGAACGTAGGTTATACTAGCCTTTGCCCCGCTTTTCCGATGACGGAGAAATATGAAACCTTTCACATTTGAAGAACTACAGAAAATATTAGAGCTTAAGGCTGAAGAAATAGAAACAGATTCATTAATCTTTGCAGCAACAATTTCTTATATTGAAAAGCTTTTAGGCTACACTCTTGATGATAAGAACTACAACGAATTACACACAGTAAAAGACTGTATGGTTTTTACAGACCATGAAAACATTTCTGAAATGATAAACATAATTGATATGACAAAAAAGCTACGTGTTCCTAATTGCGTAATTGACGAACAACGTATTTTATTCATAGATCCAAAACTTGAAGGTCATGTTGTCTTTTTGAATTATAATGCAGGTTTTACAGAAGAAACATTACCGGCAGACTTAAAAGAAGTTATAGTAAAACTCTTCCTTCTAAAAAAGAAAGACTTTATAAAACAGACAAATCATGATGAGGAAACTGGATTTGAATTACCACAGGATATTCTGTCTGTAATCAATTTATATAGAAGAAAATGTTTATGAAATGTTTTGAACCTGTTTATAAAGAACTGGAATATCTCTTAATTCAGAAGCTTCCTGAATGTATTGATAAAATCAACAAGGAGCATAATGACGGAATTATTCTTAAGCCATTTGAAAACAAATCTCTCGAAGAGAACTGTATTAAGACACCTTCATTTATATTTAGTATAGAAGAATCTGAATATTCTGAGAAAGACAGGATTGTAGAAAATACGATTTATACGGTTAGCATTGAATTAAAACTGCAACAAAACACAGAACTAAGACCAATTATATTCTCACGATATTCCGAAGCCATAGTATTAATTATTCAGAAGAATGATATGTGGATTGACTGTAAAATAACAAACTCTAAGGGAAACAAAATAATTATGAGAATTACGGTGTGATAATATTTTGAAACATAGAAGAAACAGCAATAATTATGATATAATAATTTTGTAATATGATAATACAGAAAGCTGAAAATCAGGACATAGAATTTAAACAAAGCTGGCAAGATGAATACCTTAAATGGATTTGTGCTTTCGCTAATACTAAAGGCGGAATCCTTTATATTGGTGTAAACGACAAAGGTACTGTAACAGGTGTTCAAGATTTTCATAAATTAAGTGAAACAATTCCTCTTAAGATTACACAGAGCATGGGCCTTTTATGTGATGTATCTGTTGCTGATGATTCTGACAATAATTTGAAATATCTGATTATCAAAGTTAATAAGTATGAAAATCCAGTAAGTTATCATGGAAAATACTACAAAAGAGTTGGTTCGACCACACAGGAAGTTACAGGATTTGAATTGAATGATTTGATTCTTAATGCGTATGGTCTTTCATGGGATGCTGTTTCAATACCCGATGTTTCTGTAAAAGACTTAGATGAACGAGCATTTAAAGTATTTAAGACATGGGCTATAAGAACTAACCGCTTTAAGGAAGAAGAACTCGAAATATCAAATGAAGCTCTTTTGCAGAATCTTAGAGCATTTGATAAAGAACGGCTTACACGTGCTGCAGTTATGGCTTTTCATCCGGATCCAGAGAAATGGGTAATAGGTGCATATACCAAAATCGGTTATTTTGCAAACGATGCAGACATTCTTTTCCAGGATGAAATTCACGGCTCACTTATGACACAGGTTGAAGATGCCCTTGATATTATCTACACAAAATATATGAAAGCCCTTATTTCGTATCCAGATGAGATTCATAGAGCAGAGACTTACTTCTTCCCACGTGGAGCATTTCGAGAATTATTACTGAATGCACTTATTCATAAGGATTACACAAAGCCATATCCTATTCAGATTTTGATTTATAAGGACAAGATTGATATTTGGAATATTGGTGAAATGCCAGAAACAGTAAAGATTGAAGACCTTTACAAATTACATCATTCTGCTCCAAGAAATCCTAAGATTGCTGATATTTTCTTTAAGTGTGGATTTATTGAATCCTGGGGTCGCGGATATTTCAAGATTAAAACAATTTGTGAAGAACAAAATGCAACTCTACCCGAACCAAAAGTTGTAAGTGGCGGTTTTTCTGCTATTTGTAATGCTTCTGAAACTTATAAAAAACTTGCAGCAGAATATGGCATTGACGGATTCGCTGAAAGTGCACAGAAAGTTCCTAGTAATTGCCCAGAAGTTGCCCAGAAGTTGCCCAGAAGTTGCCCAGAAGTTGCCCAGAAAACCTATGAAGCAATTTGTAAGAATCCAAAGAGTTCTATTTCAGAATTATCAAATGAAACAGGCTTATCAGAAAGGACAATAAAAAATCATCTTAAACTTCTAAAAGATTCAAATCTGATAGAACGTGTTGGAAGTGACAGAAGCGGTTATTGGAAAATAGTATCTACACATAACTAAATAAATATTTGATTTAAATATGGAGGATTAAAAATGGCTTTACAGGATGAAATCGATTTAAAATCTAAAACAATCAAATCAGATGGTTATCCAATGTCAATTGGTGAATTAGCTTCAATGTACAAAGATGGAGAAATTGATATTCATCCAGATTTTCAGCGTTTATATAGATGGAATGATGAACAAAAAACAAAATTAATTGAATCTATTCTACTTGGAATCCCAATACCTTCTATTTTTGTCGCTCAAAGAGATGATGGGGTTTGGGATGTAATTGATGGATTACAACGTTTATCAACAATTTTTCAGTTTATGGGAATCTTAAAAGATGATAATAATGAACTATATGCACCTCTTAGACTTCAAAAAACTGAATATTTACCATCTTTAGAAAATAAAGTATGGGAATCAGAAAAAGAAGAAGAATCCTTTACAATGACCCAACGGTTAATAATTAAACGCGCAAAAATAGATATAAAAATAATTACTCGAGAAAGTGATTCTGAAGCTAAATATGAATTATTTCAAAGACTTAACACAAATGGCTCTTCTTTAAGTGATCAAGAAATACGTAATTGCTTGTTATTAATGATAAACAAAGAATTTTATTATTTCATTGATGAATTAAGCAAAGATTATAATTTCTTAAATACAATTTCTATAACTGAAAAAAGTAAAAGTGAAAGTTATGATAAAGAGTTAGTATTACGTTTCTTTATTTATAGATATTGTAAACCAGAAGAAATATCTCGAAGACAAGAATTGGGCTCCTTTATTACAGAAAAAATGATTCAATTCGCAAAAGATACTACATTTAATAAGGAAGCCGAAAAGAACATTTTCACAGGAACATTTAAGCTACTTAATGAAGCTCTCGGAGACGATGTATTTAGAAAATATAATAATGAATTACAGAAATTCATGGGACCGTTCTCTATATCTGCTTATGAATGTATTATTCCAGCAGTATCTAGTAAATATGCAGAAATACAAGTATCAACACTAAAAGAAGAATTAAAGGCAATGTGGAGTAATCCTATTTTTATTGAAAGTTCTGGAGCCGGATTAAGAGCTGCTGATAGAGTTAAGAATTTAATTCCTTTAGGAAAAGAATTGTTTTAAATGAAAATCATTACAATTGAAAAATTTATAGATAGTCTCAATGAAGACTTAGCCTGGAGAAAAAGAGAAATAGAATATTTCAAAACAAGAGCAAATGGTTGTAAACCCATTGCACAAGAATCATTAATTAGAAGTGGTATTGCACTTTCTTATGCTCATTGGGAAGGCTATATAAAGAATAGTAGTAATAAATATTTGGCTCATGTTTTTTCTCAAAGAAAAAAATATAATGAATTAACAGATAATTTCTTTGGAATAAAATTATGCAAGGAATTATTACCTAATGCCAAATCTGAAAAACAATATCTATATACTTCATTTTCTGAAACTTATTTGCAAGAGTATTCTCAAACCCCTAATTTTTCTCCAGATAATTTTATTGATACACATTCAAATTTAACTCCAGAATTATTCAAAGAGATTCTACAAATAATTGGAATTAAAGAGCCCTTATTTTCTATGAAGTATTCTTTTATTAACGAGAAAATATTAAAACGTAGAAATGAAATTGCTCATGGTGAAAGACCAATGGATATTACATATGATGATTTTTCTGATATATCACTAACTGTAATAGAAATGCTAGATGATTTTAAGGAAACTTTAATTGACTATGCATTAAATAAAAAATATTTAAAACCAGCACAAGTAACAGAATAAAAAAAATGAAACACCAGTTACCTCCAATTAATGGAAAATATTATGACAATTACTTTTGGATAAAACTTGAAACGGATAAGAAACCAGAAAAATATTTGCGCTCAAAAGAAATCATTCCAACGTTAATACATGAATACATTCATTTTATTCAAAATATATCAACTACTTATGGAGTTATAAATATTGCTCATACGTATTCAGGTATTGCCCATTTTTACAATGCATACAATAAAACTTTCCCTTTTACAATAACAGACCACAATTATGTAAACAATAAAGAACTGTTTTCCGTAAGTGAAAAAATAGTAAAATCTTCAACTTATAGCATGACATTTAATAAGAATGATCCTCTATTACAATTATCATATCGAAAAAAGATTGTAACTGTGGATCTCATTTTAAACTTAAAATTGGAAGAATATAAAATTGATATACAGAGACCTAAACAGAAAACGGAGACTTATTATTTTGATGTAACTGCAATAGAAGAAGGTATGTGTCGAATTTATGAAGAGCATCTTTCTAACACATCTTCTAATATCTATCAGATCCCTTATTCGTTACCCGAAATAATGGTTCGTATTATATATCCTGTGTTTTTAAGTCGGCAGGACTTTATATTTGCACTTTGTGATATATCTTTAATGTATACTAATCCTCCAGAATTATTTATTAAAATTTTAGTACAAATGAAAAGTAATTCATATATGCCAAAGACAATACCTGAACTATATAATTACTGCTATACAAATATGCAAATAGAAGGTGATACACTTATTAATTATTGGAACAATACTTTCGAAGAGGCTAAAAAGAATATTAAGAATTCATTTAATTATGATAAAATCCAATTTGCAGCAGACTGGATTGTAAAAACTATAGATTTTTATAAGAACTATAGATTGAATATACCATATTTTCTATCTTTACCTCTAACACTAAAGTCCACGAAAACTTTATTTTGTATATGTTCTTTAATGACGTTAAATATTTCTCCAATCCTTATAAACAATAAAAATCAATACAGTGCATTATCAAAAATCAAAATGACAACAGAGGAACAAACTGCATTATTTCATTTTATTGAAATACAATGCATGAATGAATTTGTTTTTAATACAGATGGAAGTTGTTGTACATTTGATAGAATCTGTCCAATATTTGATAAATGCCCATATGCTCTTAACAATCCATTAACGAAACCACTAATAGATGGACAAATTTGTTGTTTTCAACAGAATGCAGTTAGTTATGGATTGAGAAACGTATTCCCGACGAAATAATAATTATCAATGTAACCGTCAATTCTCGTGTATTTTCCCAAAATAAATATTTAATCTAAACTTCTA
>CAMVDX010000006.1 GCA_947166355.1 uncultured Treponema sp. | reverse complement strand
GACCCATCCGTGTGACCCATCCGTGTGACCCATCCGTGTGACCCATCCGTGTGACCCATCCGTGTGACTAATCCGTGTGACTAATCCGTGTGACTAATCCGTGTGACTAATCCGTGTGACTAATACTAAGAATTTTTTCCTATGGTATAAATCTCTACATATGATAGAATGTTTCTATTATGGTAGGAATAAAAATTAATAAAAAGTTGCGGAATGTGCTGATAGTCCTTGCGGTTATCATCCTCATTTTTGCAATCCCGAGCTTTTTTCCTGAAAAAGATTTTCGTGCAAAGTACGAGAATTATGATTTATCCACAAACATTGGAGCTTCTTCTTCAGTAAAGACTTATGATGAGTATCAGAGAATTCATTCGTCTTCAAAAAATCCGAATAAAGAAGTTGCTGTTGATGTTCTTGATTATGTTGAATCAGATTCAAATGGTGTACGCATCGAAAAGAACTATAAGGGAAAAGATGTTGTCTTTACAGAAGAAGATTCTTCTGTAACCTGGAAAGTGGATGTTCCCGAAGCGGGCTTTTACAATATCAGTATTGAATATATTGCAGTTCCGTCGAGAAACGTTAATATGGAACGCATTTTGTATATAAACGGTGAAATGCCGTTTACTGGTGCTGATACTCTCGCTTTTTACAGACTCTGGAAAGACGGCGGTCCTATAAAATATGATAACCGCGGTAACAGTATTCGTCCAACCCAGACAGAGGTTTTTGAATATCAGACTGTTGCCTTTAAGAGTGACCTCGGTTATGAAGTTGATCCATATAAATTTTATTTTAACAAGGGTGAGAACGAAATCACAATTGAGTCTACAAGTGAGCCTATGGCAATCAGTGCTCTCACACTCACTCCGGTTGCTGTTTATAATAGTTATGAGCAGTATCTTGCAAAACAGCCTCGCCGCCCTGATTCATTTGAAAAAAAGAATATTTCTGTAAAGGTTCAGGGAGAAAATTCTGTAATACGTTCAGATCCTTCTTTATTTGCTCGCTATGACCGTTCTTCTGCTATTACTGAACCATACAGTACAAAGCAGACTATCTTAAACTATACTGGTGGAGATTCATGGAAGATTCCTGGCCAGTGGATTGAGTGGGATTTTGAAATTCCAGAAGACGGCTGGTATACAATTTCGCTCAAGGCAAGACAGTTCTTTCAGCGTGGTTATGTTGCCTGCCGTTCTGTATACATTGACGGTCAGATTCCTATTGATAGCCTTAAGTCTATCGGCTTTAATTATGATCCTGACTGGCAGTTTGTTACTCTTTCAGACAGTGATAAAAAACCGTATCAGTTCTATCTTAAAAAAGGAACTCATACTTTTAAGCTTGAAGCTACGCTTGGAGATATCGGTAAGGTAATTCAGGGACTTCAGGATTCTGTTTATCGTTTGAATCTTATTTATCGTACAATCCTTGTTCTTACAGGAACAAATCCTGACTTAAACCGCGATTATGAAATTCAAAAGGTTTACCCTGAAGAAGTAGAGGCAATGCTGCTCGAAAGTCGTCGTCTTTACAAGCTTATTGATGACTTTGTGGCAGTAACTGGTGAAAAATCAAATCAGATTTCTCCTGCAGAAACCCTTGCTCTTCAGCTTGAACAGTTCTACAAGCATCCTGATAAGATTACCCGAGGTTTTGTAAACTTTAAGGATAATATCACAACGCTTGCTTCTTCTATGCTTACAATGACAGAAACTAAGCTTGATGTAGATTACTTTATTGTTCAGGCCGCAGGCGATAAAATTAAGCCTGACCGTTCAAACTTCTTTAAGAATGCAGCTCATGAAATTACTTCATTTATAAACTCATACATGTATGATTCTTCATCTCTTGGAAGTGTTTATAAGAAGGGTTCTGATAATCTTATTGAAGTATGGATTGTAACAGGTCGTGATCAGAGTCAGGTTCTTAAGAACATGATTGATGACAGCTTTACTCCTCAGTCTGGAATTAATGTAAACGTAAAACTTATTAAACCGGAATCTCTTCTTAATGCAGTAGTTGCAGGTAACGGACCTGATGTTGTAATTTCTACCTATCAGTCGCAGCCTGTTGATTATGCTATGCGTAATGCAAACGTAAACCTTCGCCGTTTTAAGGATTGCGATGAAGTTCTTTCATGGTTCATGCCTAGTGCTTACAAGCCTTATGAATATGATGGCGGTGTTTTTGCGCTTCCTGAGCAGCAGACCTTTAACCTTATGTTCTATCGAAAAGATATTCTTGAACAGCTTGATCTTAAGGTTCCGAATACCTGGGAAGAACTTATTGAAATTCTTCCAACACTTCAGGGCAACAACCTTACAATCGGTGTTCCGTATCCGAATGTTGGAACTGTTGCTCCAGATATGTCTGCTTTCTATTCTATGGTTTATCAGAACGGTGGACAGCTCTACAGCAAAGACGGTTCAAAGTCTGTTATAGACAGCGAGGCTGGAATTGCAGCCTTTAAGACCTATACAAGTCTTTATAACAGTTATGGTCTTCCTATCATTTATGACTTTATGAGTAACTTCCGTACAGGTAATATGCCTATTGGAATTGCTAACTATACTACTTATAACACAATCGTAGTCGGTGCGCCTGAAATCCGCGGTCTCTGGGATTTTACATATCTTCCTGGAGTTGATGATGGAAAGGGTAATATCAACCGTTCAAATGCAGCAGGTGGTGTATGTACTATGATGATTAAGAACGGAAAGAATCTTGATGATTATGTACATGTAGATTTGCCTGAGCTTTCTTACAGCAATTTGAGTGGAAATCAGTTTGAAGAAGGTGTCATTCCTGGAATCGATGAAAAGACCTGGAATCAGATTATGAAGAATGAAGCACGCCTTAATAATTCCTGGGAATTTATGAAGTGGTGGGTTTCTTCTGATGTTCAGGTTCGCTTTGGACGTGAGATGGAAGCTCTGCTTGGTGCTTCGGCTCGTTATGCAACTGCAAACAGAGCAGCACTTCGTCAGCTTTCATGGAATTCAAAGCAGATTAAGATTCTTGAGGAGTCTATGGAGCAGACAGTTGGAGTTCCTGAGGTTCCGGGTTCTTATTATACACCTCGTCATATTGCAAACAGTGCACGTCGTGTAATCAACGATAAGGATGATGCTCGTGAAACCCTTATTGATTATACACGTAAGATTAATGAAGAGCTTACACGAAAGCGCAAGGAGTTTAATCTTCCTGTGTCTGAGGATTTTTAGGAGTAAAGTATGAGCGAGAAATTAGATAAATATATAGCCAAAAAGAAGCTGGCTCTTTCTGATTTAGGACGCAGCATAAAAATGAACAGAATTTGTTATCTTTTCCTTTTGCCTTATGCAGTTTTGTTCATTACTTTTTATGTACTTCCTATGATTACTTCCATATATTTTAGTTTTACAAACTATAATATTCTGGAAAAACCTGATTTTATCGGGGCTACAAACTATCTGAACCTTTTCCTTGAGGATGAAGTATTTACTACAGCTGTAAAGAACACCTTCCTTATTGCCATTATAACAGGACCTGTAGGCTACATTATGGCCTTCCTTTTTGCCTGGCTTATCAATGAGCTTCCAAAATGGGTTCGTACACTTGTTGTATTCTTCTTTTATGCTCCATCGATTGCGTCAAATGCTTATGTTGTTTTCAAACAGCTCTTTAGTGATGACCAGAACGGATGGATTAACCGCTTCCTGAGAAACCTCGGTCTTATTGATGCGCCGATTCTCTTCCTTACAAATCCTCATAATGTTATGAAGGTTATTATTCCGGTAATTCTCTGGATGTCTCTGGGAACCGGCTTCCTTTCATTTGTTGCAGGTCTTAAGGGAATTGATAAGGCTCAGTACGAAGCAGGTTATATTGATGGAATTCAGAACCGCTGGCAGGAGCTCTGGTTTATTACACTTCCTAACATGAAGCCTATGTTGATGTTTGGTGCCGTAATGTCTATTACACAGTCTTTCAACGTGTTTGACCAGACCTTCCAGCTTGCCGGATTCCCTTCTACAGATTACTGTGCACATACAATTGTAACCCACCTTTACGATTATGGTTTTACCCGCTTCGAAATGGGTTATGCATCTGCAATTGCAACGGTTTTGTTCCTTACAATGATTCTCTGTAATAAGCTTGTTCAGAAGCTTCTGAACAGAGTAGGACACTAATAGGGGAGGCTGAAAATGAAATCTAAGAATATGTATAAAGATCAGACAATTCATCATTACAAATTCCGCCGTAAGCCAAACCGCTCTGTTGGTGGTGATATCGGAATTTACATCTTCCTCGCTTTCTGCTCGGTTTTGATGATGTTCCCGCTTGTGTTTGCAGTTTGTAATGCTCTCAAGCCGCTCGATGAGGCACTTAAAAATCCTCCATCTTTGTTCCCTCGTAACCCGACCTTCCGCAACTTTACCGACCTCTTTGTAACAATGAGTCAGGGCTGGGTTCCGCTTTCGCGCTATATCTGGAATACTGTATTTATTACAGTTGTTGGTACAGTAGCACATGTTGTGTTTGCTTCTATGGCTGCTTATGTACTTGCAAAATACCGCTTTCCGGGAGCTCAGCTTTTCTTCCGTGTTGCCGTAGTTGCAATTATGTTTACAGGTATGGTAACCGGTATTCCTAACTATCTGATTATGTGTAAGCTGCACATGGTAGATACTTACTGGTCGCTGATTCTGCCTGCAATCGGAGGTTCTCTCGGACTCTTCCTTATGAAGCAGTTTATGGACGGCTTTCCGATGTCTCTGATTGAGGCGGCAAAAATTGACGGCGCTCATGAAATGCTCATTTTCTGGAAGCTTGTAATGCCTAACGTAAAACCTGCCTGGCTCACAATTTCCATCTTCTCTATTCAGGGACTCTGGAATAACGCTCAGGTTCAGTATATTTACACCGAAAGTAAAAAAATGATCCGTTATGCTTTGGATCAGGTTGCGCTTGGTGGAATTGCCCGTACCGGACAGCAGAATGCCATTATCGTATTCACAATGTCCGTGCCGATTGTTTTCTTCCTCTTCTCTCAGAGTCAGATTATGGAAACAATGGCTACTTCAGGACTTAAGGACTAGCGCTATGATGAGACGAAAAATATTTTTATTAATTGCAGGTCTTGTCACCTTTAGTGCGGGACTTTTTGCAAAGGGCGATACTTACATTTATGATTACTGGAGCGAATACGAAAAGTCTCCTGATGCTTACCGAGTTTCTCATGTTGTATATGCAGATGACTTGAAGCTGGAGACAGCGTTGAAGAGTCCTTCTTCTTTGTTTGCTAACGGTAATATTCTTTATGTTGTAGATACAGATAATAACCGCATTATTGAACTTAACTATACAGAAAAGAAAACTCTTGAATTCAAAAGAGTTATAGACCGTGTAAAAATGAAAGACGGTTCAGAGGGCACTTTCAGCGGGCCTAAGGACATTTTTGTGAATCAGGATGGTTCAATGTTCATTGCCGACACAAATAACGGCCGCGTTCTCAAGATTGATAAGGATTTGAACGAAATTTTCAGCCTTACTGAGCCTGATGATCCGACCTACGAAAAGGGTAAAGCCTTCTTGCCTGAAAAAGTTGTAGCTGATTCTAAAGGTCGTGCTTATATTGCGGCAAAAAACATAAACAAAGGTTTCTTAAAATATGAATATAACGGAGAATTTCAGGGCTTTTTTGGTGCAAATGAAGTAGTTTATAATGTTACAGATTTAATCTGGAAAAAGCTTGCTACTCAGGCACAGAAAGAAAAAATGGTTCTGTTTGTTCCTGTTGAATATTCTAACTGTTATATGGACCGTGAAGGTTTTATTTATGCAGTAACAAAGACCTTTGAAGATTATGATCTTCTTTCTGACAAGGCTAAACCAATTCGCCGTTTGAATGCTCTTGGAAAAGACATTCTTGTAAAAAACTGGGATCCACCGATTGGTGACCTTCAGTGGGGTAATGCAGCAGGTATCAGCGATCCTTCAAAGTTTGCAGATATTACTGTACTTGATAATGATGTCTATCTTGCTGTTGACGAAAGCCGCGGCCGTATTTTTGCTTATGACAATCAGGGAAGACTTTTGTTTGCCTTTGGTGGACGTGGAAACATCGACGGATTTTTCCGTAAGCCGGCTGCCATTGAACACATTGGAAAAGACCTTTTTGTAGTAGACAGTCTTAATGCTTCTATTACAGTGTTTACTCCTACAGAATACGGAAATTTGATTTATAGAGCTACCGAACAGTTTGCCTGCGGTGAATATGATGAATCTGCAGAGAGCTGGGCTAAGGTTCTGGAATATAATGGAAACTACGATCTTGCTTATGTAGGTCTTTCAAAAGCTTTCCTGCGTCAGCACAAATACAAGGAAGCTATGGATTATGCAAAGGTTAAACGAGACCGCCGCAATTATTCAAAGGCTTTCAAGTATTACCGCAAGGAATGGATTGAAAAAAACATCGGCTGGATAACCGGTATTATTATTGCACTTATTGTCATCTCTCTGGTGATAAAAGTTGTAAAGAAAATTAAATGGGAGCTTGAGACATTATGAGTTATATAACGAGAAAATTAAACAAACTGCTTCAGAAAGAAACTTATGTACATTTCTGGCAGACACTCAAATATGCTTTCTATGTAATCTGGCATCCGGCAGACGGCTTCTGGGATTTGATTCATGCAAAGCGCGGCTCTTATGCAGCTGCAAATTTTATAGTAATTCTGTCTCTGCTTACCCATGTATGGAAGCTTCAGTTTACAAATTTTGTAATTATGAATGTAAACTGGAACAGAGTTAATATCCTTCTGGAAATGGCAACAATCATTCTTCCTCTTGCAATTTTCTGTATCTGTAACTGGGGTGTAACTACACTTTTTGATGGAAAAGGACATCTTGGTGACGTTTATATGGGTACTGCTTATGCAATGACGCCTTATCCGTTAATTCAGCTGCCGCTTATTATTGCAAGTAATTTTGTAACAAGAGAAGAAGCTTCGTTCTATTTTGTATTCGATACCCTTTCGTTCGTGTGGATTGGAATTCTGCTGTTTATGGCAATGATGATGATTCATGCTTATGGATTTGGTAAGACTCTTTTGTTTACAGTTTTCACTGCATTCGGAATGCTTGTTTTTATTTTCATTATGCTCCTGTTCTTCAGTATGATTTCACAGGGTGTTGCATATTTTATATCTCTCGGAAGAGAAGTAATCTTCAGATTGAACTGACGGGGGAGGAGTAAGAAAAATGGAAAAAGAAAAGAAGATAAAAGAACCCAAAGCTCCTAAAGAGCCTAAAGCTCCAAAGGTAAAAAAGTCAAAATATCCTGAAGGATATATTGGCCGCCCAAAGCCAATGAAGATGAAGACTTATGAGTTCCACAAGCCGACAAAAAAGTTCTGGATTGAATTTGCTTTTGTGCTTGCAATAATTGGCTTTCTCACATATATCGTAATCCGCCTTGTAAATGTTGGAAAGGTTGTACAGCCTCAGTTTGATTATTATGAATATTCAGAATCTAAGAAGGCTTCTGATTATGTGCTTGAGAATGATTTAATCAAATTTGAAATTGATCCGGAAACTACAAACTTTACAGTCTTGCAGAAAAATACCGGAAAGGTATGGCATTCAAGTCCGGAAGGTGCTGCAACAGATAAAATCGCTCTTACAAAAGAAAAGAACAACATGATGTCTGCTGTACTCATTAAGTATTCTACAGAAAACGGTTCTGATGACACTTACGATACTTATACAAACAGTGTAAAGCGAAAGTTTTATAACATTGTAAGAAAAGGAAATGAAATCACAGTAAATTATACTGTAGGTCAGATGGACCGCGAGTATATTTTCCCTCTGGTTTTATATCAGTCTGAGCTTGATAAGTGGACAGAAGGACTTTCTAAATCTCAGGTAAATGCGGTTGGCCGTGCTTATCATAAATACAACAAGAGTTCTTTCAAAGGTTCAGAGCTTTCTGAAATGCTTGAGAAATATCCTGGCATGGAAGAAGAAAATCTTTATCTTGTTTTTGAAAATATTCAGAATCATGTAAAGGTTCAGATGGAAGAAATCTTTGGAAAGCAGGGCTTTACTTATGAGGACTATCAGAAAAACAAGGAGCTTTATAAAGAATCGAATATTAAGGAAGTTCCGGCTTTCAATATCTCTATGATTTATAAGCTTGACGGAAATACTCTTACCGTTACAGTTCCTTTCAGTGAGATTTCTTACAGATTAAAATATCCTATTACTCAGGTTTCTGTTCTGCCGTACTTTGGTGCGGGCGGTCCTGAAGATGAAGGCTATCTGCTTATTCCTGAAGGAAGCGGTAGTATTATCAACTTTAATAACGGAAAAACAAAGCAGAACGGTTATTATGCAGATGTTTACGGCTGGGATTATGCTACTGAGCGTAAGGCTGTAATTACAGAAACCCGTGCAGCTTTTCCTGCCTTTGGAATTTCACATACAGATGGCAACAGCAGTGTTCTTTCTGTAATTAACAAGGGCGCTGAATATGCAGGCATTACAGCAGAAATTGCAGGAAAGCTCGGAAGCTATAATTATGTTCGTGCAGACTACAAGATGCTCCATCGTGAACAGTACGAGGTAACTGCCCGAAGTCAGAGCTCTCAGTATGTTTATGAATCAGGACTGCCTCAGGACGAATATATTGAACAGGCCTTTACTTTTGTAGACAGCAGTTCTTATGTAGATATGGCTAAGGCTTACCGAACAAAACTGCTTGGCAATGCTAAAAAAACTAATGCTTCTGGTGTTCCTGTTGCGGTAGAAATTATTGGTGCTATCGAAAAGATTCAGCAGGTTGCCGGTATGCCTAAAGTTAAGCCGTTCCGTCTTACAAGTTATAAAGAGGCTGCCGACATCATTAATCAGATAGAGCAGCTTGGTGTAAAAGATGTAAGCTACAAGCTTTCTGGCTTTATAAATGGTGGTGTTCGCCAGGAGTTTATGAACAAGATAAAGTTCATTTCGGTTCTTGGTGGAAAGTCTGACTTTAAGAAAATGCTTAAGAATACAGAAAATACTTCTGCAAAGCTTTATCTTGATGGTTCAGTTCAGACTGCTTACCGTTCAGGTATGACAGACGGCTTCTTTATGTACCGCGATTCTGCGCGATTTGTAAGTGATGAGCTTTGTAAGCTTTATGAATATTCTCCGCTCTGGTACG
Organism: uncultured Treponema sp.; assembly: GCA_947166355.1. Taxonomy (GTDB): domain Bacteria; phylum Spirochaetota; class Spirochaetia; order Treponematales; family Treponemataceae; genus Treponema_D. The sequence continues at coordinate 135,186 of CAMVDX010000006.1, read as the reverse complement.
GACGTGATCCTGACCGCGACTCATATTATCTTTTGAATTCAAAGCTTCGTGAGCAGGGTTCTGAAAAATTCATTAAGACTGCTTCTAAACTCCAGTTGAATGGTATTTCTTATCGCGATAACGGAAATCTTCTTTCTTCTGATTTCAACGAGAGAAGACATTCTTCACGTGCAAAAGAAACTGAAAAACAGATTGCTCAGTTTGAAAAAGCCAGAGAAAACGGTCTTGGAGTAATGATAAACGGTGGAAACGATTATGCCGTTCGCAGTGCTGATTTTATTACAAATATTGCGCTTCACGGAAATCAGTATGCAATTATCGATGCCTTTGTTCCATTCTATGAAATTGCGCTGCATGGTTTTGTAAACTATGCCGGAACTCCAATCAATCTTGCTTATGAACAGGATCAGCTGATTCTTGAATCGGCAGAGGTAGCGGCCGGACTTCAGTTCTCTTTTATGAATGCTGATTCTAAAAAGCTTCAGGAAACTTATTATACAGAATATTATGCAAGCGAATTTGCAGGCTGGAAAGATAAGTTTACAGAAATTTATGATGAGTATAATTCAAAAATGAGTCCTGTAATTAACAGCCCGATTTCTGGTCATGAGTATGTGGGCGAGAATGTTACAAAGACCACATTTGAAAACGGCTATGAAGTTTATGTAAATTACGGTTATGGAAATTTCATTACACCTTCGGGAAAATTTATTCCTGGAAGAGATTATCGCATTATGAAGGTGGAGGACTAAAATGAAGAAAAAAGTCGGATTAATGGGAAGAAGGGCACTTTACGGATATCTGTTTATTTTGCCTTTCGTTCTTGGTTTTGTATTTTTTATGATTAAGCCGCTGGGACAGTCTCTGCGAATGGCTCTTTCTGATGTTGTAATTTCTAATCAGGGCTTTGAACTGAACTGGAATAATTTTGCAAACTTTAAAAAAGCCTTTCTTGTTGATGCTGAATTCAACAGAATGCTGGTTGAATCTATAAGCCAGATGTTCTTCCGTTCTCTTGCAACAATAGTTTTCAGTTTCTTTGTAGCTTTGCTTTTGAATCAGAAGTTCAAGGGAAGAACGCTTGCGCGTTCTATATTCTTCCTTGCAGTTATTCTTTCTTCGGGCGTTCTTGTTGGTCTTGAATCAAGCAACGCGCTTATGGCAGAAATCAAGGAATTGATTGAAGAATCTGGAAATGTAAACTCAATTACCGAGGTTCTCGAAGAAATCCTTCTTTCCGGTTCAACTGGAGTAGGGGGAATAAGTTCAAGAGTTTTCGAAAAGGTTTTTGAGATTATTGATTCTATTTATGATGTAGCTATGGCTTCTGGAATTCAGATTATCATCTTCCTTTCGGGCTTGCAGACTATCTCTCCTGGTATGTATGAGGCTGCTCATATGGAAGGTTGTACTGCCTGGGAAACTTTATGGAAGATTACAGTTCCAATGGTTAGTCCTCTCATGCTCGTATGCTGGATTTATACAATCGTAGACTTCTTTATGAAGAGTGATAATCAGATTATGGATAAAATCAACACTCAGATGACTGAGCTTTTGAACTACGGCTTTAGCTCTGCTATGGCCTGGATTTACTTTGTTGTCTGTATGGCTCTCATTGGCTTGAGTTCATTGATTATTTCTAAGGTGGTATACAACTATGACTAAGAAAGAAACTAAAATCAAGAAAGATAAAAAGACTTCTGTTTCAAAAACTGTAACAGTAAGTACAGATACACGTTCTTTCTGGGAACGAAATGAGGCTTCGAATGGTATTCTTCTTACAGAGACCATTAAGAAGTATGCAATTTCTATTTTCCGCGGAATCCTTTTGTTTGGAATGTGCTTTATGATTATTCAGCCGCTTTTGAATAAATTAGCTCTGAGTTTTATGGCAGAAAAGGATTTATATGATACTACAATCATCCTTGTGCCAAAGCACTTTTCTGTAAGCAACTGGAAAATTGCTTTTACAATCTTGAATTATAAAACGACAATGCTTAATACTCTCTGGGTTTCGGTATTTGTTTCTATAATTGAAGTATGTATGTGTGGTCTTGTAGGTTATGGTTTTTCACGTTTTAATTTTCCGCTTAAACGTTTCTGGTTTTTCTGCGTAATTCTTGTAATCGTAATTCCACCGCAGACAATTTCGACTTCACTGTTCCTGCACTTCAGATATTTTAATCTTTTTGGTCATACTATTAATCTTCGTGGTTCTATGATTCCATATGTTCTGATGTGTCTGGGTTGTATGGGGTTGAAAAACGGACTTTACATATTTATGATTCGTCAGTTCTTTATGGGATTCCCGTTTGAGCTTGAAGAAGCGGCTTATGTTGATGGCTGTGGTCCGCTTAGAACCTTCTTCCAGATTATGGTTCCTGGAGCTAAGCCTATTTTAACTTCCTGCTTCCTGTTCTCTTTTGTATGGCAGTGGACAGACAGTTTCTATTCAAACCTCTTCCTGGGTAAGATTCAGCTGCTTTCTATTCAATTGTCTTCAATTGCAGATAAGTTTGGTATTTATCTTTCAAAGCTTAACGGCGGTTCTGTAATTGCGCCAATTGGTTATACAAATGCCATTGTTTCTACAGGTATGCTGGTTGCAGTTCTTCCTTTGATTATTCTTTACATTTTCTGCCAGAGATTATTCGTAGAAAGCCTTGCCAGCACCGGTGTTAAGATGTAGGCTACAATCGAAAATCCGTTAAAAACTGGGCTGCGGTAGCGGGCCAGTTTAGGATTATCGAAAGAACGCCTCAGAGGCAGGCTGTGCCTGCCGACCCTACGTAAAATCCCTGGGCTTGACCCGAGGATTTTTTTTTAATTCTAGGGGAATTTTCGTATGTAAATTCCCCTAAGTGGTGTTATAATTATTTTATTAGGCAATTTGCCGATTTCGGCGTAAATTTATAAAAAAGGAGTATATTTTATGAAGAAAATTGCACTTTTAGCAATGTCTGCTATGTGTGTTCTTGCACTTGCAGGTTGTGAAAAATCTAAAGGTCCATCAGAAGCAGCTCTTAAGGCAGCTGAAAATGGAGATTATTCAAAGCTTCCTGTTGCAAAAGATCCTGCTACTAAGAAGGGATATGATTTTGGCGGAATGTCAGTAGTTATTTATGACTGGTGGTCAAATCCAGATGCAACACCTTCTTCAAAAGCAGAAGAGGATCAGCTTGCTTACCGCAAGTATCTTGAAGAGACTTATAACTTCACTCTCATTCAGGATAACTTGAATGCTGGTTGGGATGGACATCCTGCAGAAGTTGCTAACTATTGTATTACTGGTGGTGATGATGCCCGCATCTTTATCATCGACGGACGTTCTGCATTCTCAGGACTTGCTGCAAACCTTTGGGCAGATGTTTCTAAGACTCCAGATATCGACTGGACAAAAGAAAAGTGGAACAAGGCTGTTCTCAGCGTAATGCCAGGAAAATCATTCGCTGTTGGTAAGCCAGAACCACGCCATTGTCTCTTCTTCAATAAGCGCGTTCTTCAGGAAAATGGTTTTGACCCAGAGGAACCATACAACCTCCAGAAGGAAGGAAAATGGACTTGGGAAACTTTCGAAGAAATGTGTAAGGCTCTTACAAAAGATACAGATAACGATGGTATCATTGACCAGTATGCTCTCTCTGGATTCAACGGAGAATTTGCTTGGCCAACAATCTACTCTAACGGTGGTAAGGTTGTAAACGTTGATTCAAATGGACGCTACTATCTTGATATGAGCGACAATGTAATGGAAGCTTGGGATTATATCCGCCGCATTTTCGTAAACTACAACAAGCCACAGGGCGAAGGTGCTAACTGGGACTACTTCAAGGCTGACTTCTTGAGTGGTGCTACAGCATTCTATAACAATCAGGAATACGATGCTCAGGCAAACGGTATGCTCGCTGATATGAAAGACGACTGGGGTATGGTATGTCTTCCTGTTGGACCAAAGGGAGATGGAAAACTCTTTACTTTGAACCAGGATAATATGCTTATCATTCCTGGCTGCTACTCACAGGACAAGGTTAACAAGATTATGAAGATTTATGACTTCTGGTCTGATACAGTTCCTGGCTATGATGATCCAGATGCATGGAAGGAATACTATTATGGTTCATTCCGCGATACACGCGCTGTTGATGAAACAATGCAGTATATGATGGATAACTCTAAGTCTTGGAATGCATGGCTTATTCCTGGCTTGAACTATGCTCCACTTTCATGGAATATCTGTGGTGGTGCAGATCCACAGGAAACTTATGAGTCTATGAAGAACGAGCTTCAGGCTACAATCGACGAGGCTATGAACAAATAAAAAAGCTCTGTCATTGCGAGCGCAGCGAAGCAATCTACAAATATAGATTGCCACGTCGCCCTAACGGGCTCCTCGCAATGACGAAGTCCTGTCATTGCGAGCGTAAAGCTCCGGTGTAGCGAACATAAAGCTCTGTCATTGCGAGCGCAGCGAAGCAATCTACAATTATGGATTGCTTCACATCCTGTTTGCAATGACGGGCATTTTTTTTACATAGTATTATTGCCCGGCTTGTCCGGGCAATCTTTTTTTCATTGAAACGGCACTGTATTTTTTATATAATAAAATCATGTCTAATCACGGTACAATCACTAACGATAATCACGCAGCACTCTGGCACGGCCGTTTTAAGGAAGGCCCGGATGCAGATGCGGTTAAATTTGAAACTTCAATTAATGATGATATGCGCATGGCCTTTGTTGATATTTTGGGAAGTCAGGCTCATGCAAAAATGCTCTGTAAACAAGGCTTGATTTCTGAGAATGAAAAAAATCAGATAGTAGAAGGTCTTGAGTCTATAAAAGATGATTTAAAAAATGAAAAACTCACGGTAGATCTTTCTGCAGAAGATATTCATTCTTTTATCGAAGCAACTCTTACAGACAGAATAGGTGAGGCGGGTAAAAAAGTTCATACAGGCCGTAGCCGTAACGATCAGATTGCACTTGATGAAAAGCTTTATCTCCGATATCAGATAAAAAAGCTAGGAGCTGAGCTTCTCAAGCTGATTGATGTTCTTGTAAAAATTGCTTCAGAAAATAAAGAAACTTTAATTCCGGGCTTTACCCATATGCAGCATGCACAACCGGTAACTCTTGCACATCATGTTTGTGCCTGGGCCTGGATGTTCAGCCGCGATTTTACTCGTTTACAGGATGCGGGAAAACGTGCAGACTTCTCACCAATCGGTTCCTGTGCACTTGCGGGAAGTGGACTTCCTCTTAACCGCGAATACGAGGCTGAGCTTCTAGGCTTTGGTGGTGTAACAGATAATTCTCTTGATTCAGTTTCTGACAGAGATTATTATCTTGAGGTTTCTTCTGACCTTTCAATTTTGCAGATGCATCTTTCGCGTGCCTGCGAAGAAATCGTTTATTGGGCAACTACTGAATTCAATTTTGTAGATTTGAGCGAAAAATGGTCAACCGGAAGTTCAATTATGCCGCAGAAAAAAAATCCTGATTTTGCAGAACTTATCCGCGGAAAAACTGGCCGTGTGTACGGCGATATGATTGCCCTTTTCACAATGATGAAGGGACTTCCTCTTGCTTACGATCGCGACATGCAGGAAGATAAATCAAGCTTCTTTGAAGCTTATGATACTGTAATTTCCAGTGTGCGCATTTTTACAGAGATGGTAAGAACTGCCAGCTGGAATAAGAATAAAATGACAGCGGGCTGCGACGGCGGCTATCTTAATGCAACTGATATTGCAGACTACCTTGTACGTAAAGGGCTTCCATTCCGTACGGCACATGGAGTTTCTGCGGGGCTTGTTCGTATTGCAATTGAAAAGAACTGCCGTCTGGAAGAGCTTGATTTCAGTGAGTATCAGGCTGCAAGTCCTCTTTTTGAAAAGGATATTTATGAACTGATTACACCTGCTAAATGTGTTGAAATCAGAAAAACGACCGGCGGACCTGCTCCGTCAGAGGTTCAGAAGCAGATTGAAAAGCTTTCTGCATTTGTAAAGGAAAATACATCGTTGGATGAAAATCTGATTGATGAATAAAAATTGTCATTGCGAGCATAGCGAAGCAATACGGCGATGTAAGGCACGCTCACGCTAAAGCCTTGACTTTGCCGTTTTGAGGGGTTGTAACAAGCTCTCAATATAGATTGCCACATTGCTACGCTCTTAGAAATGACGCTTATAGGAGATTAATTTTTATGAAAAAAATCATTTTGGCTACACTTATGGTAGTATCTCTTTTTGCAGTAACAGGCTGTAAAAAAGCAAACAAGAAAGTTGCAGAAGATGCAGTTTCAGATCTTAAAAATCGTGGAGTATTCGTTCTTGGTCTTGATGATTCATTTCCACCACTCGGCTTCCGCAGCGACAATAATGAAATTGTAGGTTATGATATTGACCTTGCAAAGGAAGTTGCAAAGCGTTTAGGAGTAGAATTCCGTGCTCAGCCTATTGACTGGGATGCAAAGGAAATGGAGCTTGAAACTGGTAAAATTGACTGTGTATGGAATGGCTTTACTATTACTGAAGAAAGAAAAAATGCGCTTTCGTTCACAGAAGCATATTTGAATAATGATCAGGTTCTTGTTGTTCGTGCTGACAGCGGAATCAATTCGCTTGCTGATATGAAGGGAAGAATTGTGGGAATTCAGAGTGGTTCAAGTGCTCAGGAAGCTGTTGATGATAACTCTGATTTTTCTTCTTCTATTTCAAAGCTTATTATGTTTAAGGATAACATTACTGCTTTGAATGACCTTGACATTGGTGGTGTTGATGGTGTTGTAATGGATAGCGTTGTTGCTAACTATTCTATCGCTCAGACTAAAAAGCCGTTTAAGGTAATTGATGAATCTCTTGCAAACGAAGGTTATGGAATCGGCTTTAGAAAGAACGAACCAGAATTACGCGATGCTGTATGGAATATTCTTAAAGAAATGCAGAATGATGGAACTGTTACTGCAATCAGTCAGAAATGGTTTGGTCGCGATATTTCTACAATTAAATAAGCCTAAAATCGAAGAACCGCTAAAAACTGGGCTGCGACAGCGGGGGTGATGGTAAGGCTAAAAATTGCAGTGCAATTTTTTTAACGCCTTGCTATAGAATACCGGCCGCCAGCGGCCTTACACATTTAGGTTCATCGAAAGAATGGCTCAGAGGCAAGCTATGCTTGCCGACTTGGAGTAAAAATTGCTTTCAGAGCGTTATATAAAAATGTTACGGGCGATGCTTAACGGTTCGGTTACATCGCTCGAAGTTTTTTTTCTTACAATTCTATTTTCAATTCCTCTTGCACTTCCTATTGCGATGGGCAGAATGTCTAGGCAGAAAATGCTTTCCGGTACGACAAATGTTTTTCTGCTGATAATCCGCGGAACTCCGTTAATGCTCCAGCTTCTTGTAGTATATTTCGGGCCCGGTCTTTTTATCCGCTGGCTTGTAATGCACGGATATGAGGTGACTTTTAAGTGGAATCGTTTTGTGGCAGCGATAGTTGCCCTTTCAATAAACTATGCTGCATATTTTGCAGAAATATACCGTGGCGGCATAGAATCAATTCCAAAAGGGCAGTATGAAGCTGCAAAGGTATTGGGCTATACAGGTTCTCAGACTTTTTTCAGAATTGTTTTGCCGCAGGTAATTAAAAGAATTGTGCCTGCTATGGGAAACGAAGTAATTACACTTGTTAAGGATACGGCGCTTGTATCTGTAATCGGAGTTAGTGAGCTCCTTATGGTAGCAAAGGAACGACAGGGAGCCTTGTTCTCGTTTGTTCCGCTTTTTATAGCCGGCGTTTTTTATTTTATTATGAACTGGATTGTTTCAATTGCATTTCAGCGGTTGGAAAAACGGTTGAGTTATTATAGCTGATGAATTATTAGATTGCTTCGTCGCTATGCTCCTCGCGATGACGAATGGAAAATTATGGAAGAAATTATAACTGTAAAAAATATAAAAAAAACTTTTCGCGATAATGTCGAAATTTTAAAAGGCATTTCATTTTCTGTGGAACGCGGCGAAGTTTTAAGTATTATCGGTCCAAGCGGTTCTGGAAAATCTACAATGCTTCGTTGTATTTCACAGCTGGAGACTGTAACCGACGGAACTATAAAAATCTGCGGACAGACTCTTGTAGAAAACGGAGTTTATACAGATAAGAAAACTCGTCATGAAATCATCCTAAAGAGCGGTCTTGTTTTTCAGAACTTTAATCTCTTTCCACATTATTCAGTTTTAAAAAATGTAACGTCTGCACAAATTCGTGTCCTGAAAAAAACAAAGCAGGATGCCGAAGAAACTGCTATGGAACTTCTTAAACGAATGGGACTGGAATCTAAGGCAAATAATTATCCGTGCGAGCTTAGCGGCGGACAGCAGCAGCGGGTTTCTATTGCACGTGCTCTTGCGCTCAAGCCGGAGGTGCTTTTGTTTGACGAGCCGACATCTGCCCTAGACCCGGAGCTCACAGGTGAAATTCTTGCAGTAATAAAAGAACTCGCCGCAGAAAAAATGACGATGGTAGTTGTTACTCACGAAATGGCTTTTGCACGTGATATTTCAAGCCACATTATTTTTATGGATGGCGGAGTAATTGTAGAAGAGGGAAGTCCTGAAGCTGTAATCAATAATCCGACTCAGGAAAGAACAAAACTTTTCCTTTCACGTTTTAACGCATAATTAAAAAGGCGTCTGCATTCCGCAGGCGCTATTGATTTTACTGCTTTTTCATTACGATAAATACGAATGCAAGAGCGGCTGCTTCTATCAGTCCAATTGCTATCATTACTAATATATGCTTTGTGGTAGGCTTTTTTATCTGGATTTCAGAAATAAAGAGAAAGCCGACAATTGCAAGAAAAATAAAATATAAAAGAGTTAAATCTGCGCTGCAGAAAATATGAATAAGCAGGATTGTCGGAAATATGAGTGCAGAGCTTGTTACCGGAAGTCCAATATAGGTTTTGTTAGCGCCGCCTTCTGTTTTCTGACGTTCTTCTTCCAGTACATTAAAATATGCAAGACGAATCATTGCGGCAAGAGTATAGAAAACTGCGATTATTGTTAGGACGATTTTTATGATTGTAGATTTATCTGCAAGGTGAAGGAATTTGAAATCCGGAAAAATTGAAAATTCAATACTACTTCGAAGCATTGCAATTCCTATACAGGCCGGCAGAACTCCAAAAGCAGCGAGGTCAGAAAGAGAATCAATCTGGATTCCAAATTGTTTCATAGAGTCTGTACGGTTCTTTTTTGTTCTTGCAACCTTTCCATCAAAGGCATCGCACAGTCCGCAGAACATCAAAAAGAACATTCCAAGATACGGATGCCCTATGTCATTCAGACAAAGCATGATTCCTGTGGTTGCAGAAAGCATAGAAAGGTAAGTAAGAATTACCGTATAGTCATAGTATCCAATCATTGTTTTGCCTCTTTTTTTTGTTTATAACGTAATGCTATATATCCTAATATAACAGTAATAATGCTGATGATACAACAGGTATAATAAGAAATTCCGCGCCCCAGAATGGCAAGAGTGTAAGCGGTCTCTTCGTCTAGCAGCATGGTGTAGCCGAAGAACATTAAGAACTCGGAGATTCCAACTGCGCCCGGAATCGGAATAAAATTTGAGCCCATAATGACATAAGTCTGAATTGCAAAAACCTTCAGTCCGTCTGAGAGATTTCCGTGTATTGCAAAATAGCAAAAGGTTGTTACCAGAATCTGTGAAATCCTTTGTAAAAGATTCATAAAGTAAGTTTTAGCGAGCAGTCTTTTTTTTCCTGCAAGTGTAACTACACATTCATTATAATCCTGAATTATTGTATCAAAGCGTTTTCTGAGCTTTTCGGCTGCAGCCTTAAAGTGTAAATGTTTAAGAATCGATATGATTATATAACAAAGCTTTTGTAAAAGTCTTTGCTTTTTTAAAAGGATGATGAAGAAAACTGTTAAAAGAATCATCATCATAATACCAATAAGAATTAATACCTTGCAGGGAAGTGTGAATTCCAGAAAGACTCGGGGAAATGCAATCAAAGAAAAAAGTCCGAGGGTAATAATGGCGAGCGTATACATTGTAAGATTTAAAATCAATGAAACAGTTACATCCACTCCCGAAATTCCGTCCTTGTGCATAAAAAAGGCGCTTGCAGGCTGTCCGCCTGTTGCAGAAGGTGTGATTGAAGAAAAATAAATATCAGCGGAGGCATAAATAAAGCCGTGACGCTTTTTGGTTTTATAACCAAGCGAATGTAAAATTAAAACAAGGGATCGGCCTTCAAAAAAGATAAAACCGAACATGCATAAGGCTGCAGGAATCAGCCATTCGGGAGTTGCTTCGTTTATATCCTGAATCAGTTCTGAAAGAGAAAGTCCGCTGTTATAGAAAAGTGCATAGATGGTAAGAATGGACAGACAAAAAGATAAACATGCCCATAAAACCTTTTTTTTCATGGTTATCAGATTATAACAATTTTTTAGTATTTGTAGAATAGGAATAAAAAAATCCCGATCGGGAAGGTTCGGGATTTGTAGATTGCTCCGTCATTGCGAGTCGCCCGAAGGGCAACATGGCAATCCATAGACTCCGTCATTGCGAGTCGCCCGAAGGGCAACATAGCAATCCATAGACTCCGTCATTGCGAGGAGCGCAGCGACGAAGCAATCTATTTTAGGCTGCTCGCAAGTCTCGCAGCTTGAGCCATTTATTCGATAATCCTAAATCGGCCCGCTGTCGCAGCCCGATTTTTAACGGATTTTCGATTTTAGGCTGCTCGCAAGTCTCGCAGCTTGAGCCGTTATATTTTAGGCTTTCACAAATTCCTTTTTCAAGAAGTCTAGGTCGAGTTCTGGATAAAGTACGTGAGCACCAAGCAGCTTGTTTACGCGAGCGCGGGCTGCATTTACTGTATCATCAGAAATCTCAATCTTACCCTTAGCAGGCTTTCCTTCTTTAGTTACGCCTGGCTTTGTGTTCTTGAGAACGAAGTCGATAATGTCTGCAACTTCCTTCATGTCAGCTTCATTCATACCGAGAGTTGTAAGACCCGGAGTTCCGATACGGATACCAGATGTCCACCATGCACCATTCTTGTCGTATGGAAGAGCGTTTGCGTTAGCAGTTACACCGCACTTAAAGAGGGCTGCTTCTGCCTGCTTTCCAGTAAGACCGTAAACAGTTACATCGCAAAGCATAAGGTGGTTGTCTGTTCCGCCAGTCTGGAGTGGAATATTGTGAGACTTACAGCCTTCAGCAAGAGCCTGTGCGTTTTTTACAACCTGCTGAGCCCAAGCCTGATAAGCTGGAGTGCGAGCCTCTTTGAAAGCAATGGCCTTTGCAGCCATGATGTGTCCGAGTGGACCACCGAGTACCATAGGACATCCCTTGTTTACGTAATCAGCAAATTCTTTCTTGCAGAGAATCATAGCACCACGAGGACCGCGGAGAGTTTTATGAGTTGTAGTAGTAACAATGTCTGCCCATTTTACAGGATCGTAGTCGCCTGTGAAAACTTTACCTGCAACAAGACCAGCGAAGTGAGCCATATCTACCATGAGAACTGCTCCGCACTTGTCTGCAATTTCGCGGAAGCGCTTGAAGTTGATTTTGCGTGGGTAAGCAGAGAAACCTGTTAAAAGAATGAGAGGCTTAACTTCCATAGCCTGCTTTTCGATTGCGTCGTAGTCGAGGAGGCCTGTTTCCTTGTCTACACCATATGGGTGGCTTTCGAACATGCGGGCAGAAACGTTCATTTTATAGCCGTGAGTAAGGTGACCACCACAAGAGTAGTCGAGCCCCATAAGCTTCTGGTTTCCGAACTTCTTGCGAAGAGCGTCGAACTGCTCGTCTGTAAGGTCATTCAAAGATTTTACACCAAGCTCTTCGAGAGTAGGAGTTTCAACCTTTGCGCTGAGGATTGCCCAGTAAGCAACGAGGTTTGTATCTGCACCAGAGTGAGGCTGAACGTAAGCGTAGTCAGCACCAAAAAGAGCCTCAGCTTCGTGAGCGGCAACATTTTCAACAGCGTCAATATTTACACAGCCGCCATAGTAGCGGTGCTCAGGATATCCTTCAGCGTATTTATCAGTAAGAAGGTTTCCCATAGCAGCCTGAACGTTTAGCGAACAATAGTTTTCGCTGGCAACAAGCTTAAGGTGGCTTCTCTGATTTTCAAGTTCGTTTACAATGCTTGCGGCGATATCCGGACCAACCGCAGCAACCTGCTGAAGATTTGCAACATAGGCACACATAGCGGCATTTGGCTTACCGTTTGTGGCAGCAAGATAGTTTTCCAAAGGTGTTGACATATTATAACCTCGTGTTATTGATTTTAATTATATTGAAGTATTTTAGCGGATTTTAAGATTATAGGGAATAGGGTTGAATAGGTGCCAGGTTTTAGGTGCTAGGTTTTAGGGATGAGGGGGAAAGCCTTCCCCCTGGGCTCAACCCGTAAACGGTTTTCGCCACACCCCCTTCTCCTAGGGGGCTCCGCCCCCTAAAACCCCTGCTTTTACGGCTAAGAAATTAAAACAATCGTTTTTTAGCCGTAAATATGAAAGATTGAATCTTGATTTTCAGGAATAATTACGGCTAAAAACTCTAAAAAGAAGGCAATAAGCCGTAATTCATAAGAAAAAGTAAATGGATATTGACTAAATAAGGATTGCAAACGCGGAAAACTACGGCTAAAAATCTAAAAAAATTAACACTTAGCCGTAACAAGACTAAAAATACAGTCTATATTACTTTTCATTTTGACGAAAACATTCTTTTTCTTCTATAATAGACACATGTACACAATACCTTCCAGCTTCAAAGACTTCATCGCGCCAGACTGCGACCGGGCCGCCTTTATTCAAAATTACCTGAATGACGCCGGACTCGAAGCTCCGATTTTACAGATGGAAGGAAAAAATCATATCTATGTAAAGTTTCCGCAAAATCAATATGATCCGACTTTCCGCATAAAAACAGTTATAGCGCACTATGACAGATTTCCCGGCAGTCCGGGAGCCAATGACAATTCGGCGGCTGTATTCTGTCTTCTGGAGTGGGCGGCAAAACTCGCGAAGCTGGCAGGCGGCCAATTTCACAACATCCGCCTTATTTTCACCGACGGCGAAGAACTCGGCGCGGCGGGTGGTGTCGCAGAGCAGGGAGCCTTTCCACTGGCTCAGGTTTTCCGCCGCCTCGGCATCACGAACGATGACATCTTCGTATTCGACTGTATGGGACGCGGCGACGTTCCGGTTTTAACACAAACAATCCTGCCACCTAAAACTCCGGCCGGCTTCGTAAAGTCTTTCACCGTCCTCGAACAGCGCGCCGCCGCTCTCCTGCAGTCCTCTGCCAATGGCCGCTGGTTTTGTCTGCCCTGTAACTATTCCGACAACGCAAGCTTCATAGCAAATGGTATTCCCGCCGTGGCAATCACAATGCTGCCCTCAGCAGAAGTTACTGCGGCCACACGCGGTCAGATCCCCGAAACCTGGCAGCTCCTGCACACCGCAGGCGACAACCTTGCCTCGCTCAATCCGCAAAGCTTCGAAATCTTTCATAACATTTTGAATAATCTTGCTGCCCTCAAAAGTCTGGCAGAATATGAATGAGCCTCTGAAAAAATATCAGAATAAAAAATTTGAAAAGACTGCCTTTTATGAATACGGTACAAAAATTCCGATTAAGAATGGAAAAGAGATTATTGATTATCTTGCAAAAACTCCTTTCTGTACACTTTATGCTGCAACAAACTGGATGGATGATTTTGCCGAAGCGGTAAACTTTTATTATCTGCAAAGAAGGTTTGGAAATAATTATGAATTGACTTATATAAAAGATGAAAAGGTCAATGCTGTTTATAGTTACCGGGGAAATCAGAATGTAAAAATTTATGATTCCTTATGTAAAGAGATTTGTGGCTTCTGATAAACATGGGCAAAAGGTTCAGCATCTCTCCTGCATTTTCGCAAGTGCATCATTCATTCTGGCATCTTCTTTTTTTGCAAAGAACCTTGTGACCAGAATGCTTAGAATTGTACTTACTGAATAAGAAAGCAGAACCAGCAGCCAGAAAATCATCTTATTTGGAATCCATTGGAAAATCAAAGCGAATAAGGCAAAAACAATAGTTGTCGAAAGAAAGAAAAGAAGGTATCTGAAAACCGGTCGTGCTTTTTTGAAAATCATATCTGTCAGAAATATAAATCTGAATATATTGATTAAAAATGAAAAGGCGAAAAATTGAAGAATTGTTTTTATTGCAAGCCCCTGATTTCCAAGTAGAAAGAGATTGGAAAATTCTCTGGTTTTTTCTCCGAGAAATTTTGTTGGAATTATAAAAATCAAAATGATAACTGCAAATATAATTAAAAGGCTCTCTATAAATTGTTTTAATTTCTCTTTCATATTCTTCTCCTTAAAACTCCGCGTTAGCGGTCGTGCAGGATGCACGATATCGCAGTTTTGCCAACGGCAAAATCTGCTATGAAAAAAATTACATGGATGTAATTTTTTTCATATCTCCTTACACTCCAAGCTTGGACTTAAAATCTTCCGCATAGGCGCGTGAAATAATCAGCTGATAGCCGTTTTTCAGCGTAACGCGGATTCGTCTGTCTATATCAGATTTAAGGCTTTCAATCATATTCAGATTTACAAGGGTAGATTTATTTACGCGGATAAAGTTGTGTTCTGTCAGCATTGCTTCAAGCTCATATAAACGAAGCTGACTTTCAAAAACTCCATCCTCTGTATAAATGAAGGAATTTCGTTCAACAGTTTCTACATACAAAATTGATTTCAAGTCAATCAGACGAATCTCACCGTTTACCCGAACAGAAAGTTTTTTGTCAGAAAGTCTCAGGGCTTCTATAAGACGTTCAAGTTCAGGAGTTATTTCCCGACAGGTAATGCTCAGCGTTGTCTCCTGAACAGAAGCATCTGTCTGAATTGTTATTTTCATTCTTCTATTGTATCAGACTTTTCAGATTTCTGGTAAGATTTTTCCCGCATCAAACCAACCCAATAAAAGAGCATTGTCGGCAGTATCGGCGCTGCAAAATCATAAATCAGATTCATGTCTTTCAGCACAAGCCCCTGATAAAGAGTAAAAATAAGTACAGAGCCGGCATAAAGAATAAGTGTTCTGAAAATCAGCTTTGGCTTTGAAATCAAAGCCAGCACAAAAGTAAGAAGCATCGGCAGATAAAATTGCAGCATATTTTTTATGTCTGTGTGCTCTGTTTTTATTTCAACCTTTTGAATTAATGCAAAAATGATTGAAACAATTGTGTAGACAAAAAACAATCCGACAGCAAGAATTATCGCCATTAGAACTGTGTTTTGCAAAATCGATTTCTTGTCTTCAGGCTGATTGATGTATTTGCAAACCAAAACGCTGAAAAGCAAAGTCTGAGTCATTACTTCCGGTAAGCCTATAAAATGAAAGGCAAGCGGCAGCTTAGAATAGATTACGCCTTCGATTGAAGAAGGTGCTGAAGACATTGGGCCGATAATTCCAATTCCTACAAACAAAAGCCAGAGAAAAAGCCAGCTGTATTTTTTAGCTTTGAAAAATTCCCTGAATGGAAGAAGAATAAAGGCAAATAAAAGCCCTCTTATAATCTGAGCAAAAGGACCAAGTGCATTTGCTGTTCCGCCATATTCTCTGAAGTAATCGCAAACTCCGGGCTGCTGCCACCAATAGTCGTAGCGCAGAAGATTTGAGAAAATTACACCGCAGAGAAAATAAGTCAGGCAGTGAACCAATGTGACATACATTACATATTTAAAAGTTTTGTTGCTTTTCATAACAACCTCCGCCGCAAAATATATAATAGAAAAATACAGAAAGGAACGGGCTTTTTCGCGACCTGCCGGTTTCGGCCCTTAAGTTGCCGGATTCCTGCCATAAATTATGGTCATGCAGAACAATAAATTACAGTCATGCTGAACCTTCGTGGCATAGCCGCTCGGAGACTCGCTAAAAATAGTCCACAGGACTATTTTTACACTGCTTCGCAGTGTCGCTCCCTATGTTTCAGCATCTATTTATTACAATGTTCTTTCAATATAATATGATTTATGCTAACACTTTCTCAGTTCTACCAATCCATTTTCGGTTGCAAAACTTATAAGATTTCTCTGGATGCCGGCTGCACCTGTCCAAACCGCGACGGGACTAAAGGGACTGGCGGCTGTATTTTCTGCTCTCAAGCTGGTAGCGGAGATTTTACCGCGGGCAGGAGTCTGACAATTACAGAGCAGCTGGAGCAGGGGAAAAAGTTTGTTGAAAACAAATTACGCGGGCGCAGCGGGGAGCGTCAGGGAAAGTACATTGCTTATTTTCAAAGTTTTACTTCGACTTATGGCGACCCCCGGGAATTGCTTGCAAAATATCACGAAGCCCTTTCCTGCGCGGGAGTCGCAGGTCTTGCTGTAGCCACCCGCCCTGATTGCCTGAGTCCGGCGATTTTACGAGGTCTCGCCGAAATCTCCCGGTCACACTTTGTCCAGATAGAACTCGGCCTTCAGACTAGTAACGAAACAACCGGCCATCTGATCAACCGCTGCTACACAAATCAAGATTACATAGACACTGTCCACCGTATCCGCGAGGCAGCGCCATCCATCCACATAGTCACCCATCTGATTTTCGGCTTGCCAGGCGAGAGTGAAGAAGATATGCTGAACTCTGTAAAATTTGTAGTGGAACAGAATCTGTATCATGCTTCCCCTTCGCAGCATAGCTGCTCGGAGACTCGCTCAAACTGCTCTACTGGAGCAGTTTCCCAGCCTTCAGCCGTCGCTCCCTATGTTTCAGGATCTGATGATATAGATCCCGACCTTCGCCTGTATGACAAGTGGGGCTTGAAAATCACCAGCCTCTATATCATTAAAAACACACGTCTCGCGCAACTCTACGAAGCCGGCGAATACGAGCCCCTCACAAAAGAGCGTTATTTTGCCCTTTTGCAAAAAGCCCTGCCGCTCCTCCCTCAAAACAGCGTAGTCCACCGCCTCACCGGTGACCCGCCGAAAAGCCAGTTGCTTGCACCAGACTGGACTACAGATAAAAAAAGAGTACTGAATGACCTCTTGACTTTACTCAAATCTCATAATAAAATTCTACTATTATAATAAACATTTTTGGGTGGGATCAAAATGTCAGAGAAAAAAACTGGGCTTTCGGCCCGTATTGCCGCTATGCAGGCAGCAGAAAAGGCTGCTGCGTCAAAATCAACTGCTTCTAAAACGACTCCGGCAAAAAAAACAACTACTGCAAAATCAGCTGCTAAAACTGCCGCTAAACCTGCGACTAAAACTGCCACAAAAACAGAGGCCAAAGCTCCTGCTAAAACGGCCACAAAGGCTGTAAAACCTGCTGCAAAAACTGTAAAGGCTTCAGCAGAAAAGACACCTGTAAAATCAACAGCAGCGAAAACATCCGCTGTAACAAAGACTTCTGCCGTTACCGCTAAAGCTGCAACTGCAAAGAACTCTGCCACCGCAAAAACTCCGGCAAAAGCCTCTGCACCAGCAAAGATTTCGGCTGCTTCAAAAACACCTGAAAAATCAGTTTCTGCAAAAGTTCCAGAAAAAACTCCTTCTAAAGCTTCTGCAAAATCAGCAAAAACTGCTTCTGCAGCTGCCGCAAAACCTGGTGTTTATGACGAAGATTCCATCCAGCACCTCGAAGGTCTTGAGCATATCCGTCTGCGCCCAGGTATGTATATTGGTTCTCTCGGCGACGGTTCAAATGAAAATGATGGTATCTACATCCTTCTTAAGGAAGGAATCGATAACTCTGTCGACGAGTTCTCTCAGGGCTTCGGTAAAAAAATTGATATTGAAATCAAAGATGGCCGTGTAAAAATCCGCGACTATGGACGTGGTATTCCTCTTGGAAAACTC
The DNA here is from genome assembly GCA_947166355.1 of uncultured Treponema sp. Taxonomy (GTDB): domain Bacteria; phylum Spirochaetota; class Spirochaetia; order Treponematales; family Treponemataceae; genus Treponema_D. Next base: position 117,258 of record CAMVDX010000006.1, on the reverse strand, counting down.
GAAGACTGTGTAAGTAATGTAAATACCGGTGCCAAGTACAACAACAATGTGTTCAAGCAGGCAATCGGTATGAACGGTGTAGGTATCAAAGCAACTAATGCTCTTTCTTCTTACTTCCGTGCCGCTTCAATCCGAGATGGAAAAATGGCCGTAGTAGAATTTGCAAAGGGAGAAAAACTCAGCGGTAAAACCGGTAATGCAAAGCCTGGGGTTCCAAACGGAACTTACCTTGAGTTCGAGCCAGATACAGAGCTTTTTGGAAAATACAGCTTTAATATGGAGTATGTTGAAAAGAGACTCTGGAATTATGCATATCTTAATCCGGGGCTTATGCTCAAATGTAACGGTCAGGAATATATCAGCCAGAATGGTATTCAGGATTTGCTTGAGCATGAGATGGACGGAAAGTCTCTATACAAAATCTTCAGTTACAAGGGTGAAAATCTTGAGTTCGTGTTAACTCACACTAACAGTCTTGATAAATATGTTTATTCTTTTGTAAATGGCCAGAGCACAGAAGATGGCGGTACTCACGTAACTTCCTTCCTCGACGGTGTTACAAAGGGCGTAAATTCTTTCTTTAAAAAAGAGTACGATGAAAAGGATGTATGCGGCGGATTAATCTGTGCTCTCAAAATTGGCCTTGATAATCCTATGTTTACCAGCCAGACAAAAAACAAGCTTGGTAATGTAGAAATCCGTGCTCCAATCATTAAGGAAGTTCAGACAGCAATTGATGACTGGCTTCGCCACAATCCTGATGTTGCAGGTGCCCTCGAAGATAAAATCATCAAAAATCAGAAGGCCCGAAACGAAATCAACAGTGTAACCGAAAAGCAGATTCGTGAAGCAGAAAAATCTGTAATGCTTAAAATTCAGAAGCTTAAGGATTGCCGCTATCATTTACAGGATGGGGAGAAGGGCGCAAACTCTATGATTTTTATTACCGAGGGAGATTCTGCGACTGGTTCTATGGTTGGAAGCCGCGATGTTTCTTATCAGGCAATTTTCTCTCTACGTGGTAAACCGGAAAATATGTACGGCCGCAAAAAGTCGGCTCTTTTTGAAAACGAAGAATTAAAAAATCTTACCTTCAGTCTTGGTGTTCAGAAAGATATTGAAGGTCTGCGTTATGATAAAATCATTATCGCAACTGATGCCGATAACGATGGTTTTCATATCCGAAATCTTGTAATGACTTATCTCCTTCTTTTCTTCGAAGAGTTGGTTTTAACAGGTCATGTTTATATTCTCGAAACTCCGCTTTTCCGTGTGCGCAATAAGACAAAAACCGTTTACTGCTACAGTGAAGAAAGCCGCGATAAAGAAGTTGCTAAAATGGGAAAATCTGCAGAGGTAACCCGATTCAAGGGACTTGGAGAAATCAACCCGAGCGAGTTTGGTCAGTTCATTTTCCCTCGTAAAGAAGGAGAGAGTGAAGATAAGGGAATGCACCTTACTCAGGTTACAATACAGTCTCTTAAAAATGTTCCTCAAGTTCTCAAGTTCTATATGGGTAACAATACTCCGGAACGCCGCGACTTTATTGTTCATAACTTAGCTCAGGAAATTGATGCATAGTGCGCGTGTGCGCACTAGATAATAATTTCCTAAAATGCAAACGACGTGAAGCGGCGTATGTATAATTTTTTACAATGGATTGCCACGCACTACGTGCTCGCAATGACGAGCTTAAGGGCGGCTGGCATTACACGTCATTACGAGGAGTCCGCAAATGGCGGCTGGCATTACACGTCATTGCGAGGAGCCCGCAAATGGCGGCTGGTGTTGCACGTCATTGCGAGGAGACCGCAGGGCGACGTGGCAATCTATTCAAAAACTCAACTTAAAGAATACTGAAAAAATGAATCTAGTCTAAAAATAATTTATATGTTATAATTTTATTTTCATTATAAATTGTTCGAGGTACTTTATGGACTTAAAAGGACGCAATTTTCTTACGTTAAAAGATTTTTCTCCGGCAGAAATTACAGGTCTTCTTGATCTCGCTGCTGACCTCAAGGAAAAAAAGAAGAAGGGGATTCCGGTAGACATTCACCGTGGAAAAAACATTGCCCTCATTTTTGAAAAAACAAGTACCCGCACTCGTTGTGCTTTCGAAGTTGCCGCACACGATCTTGGTATCTGTACAACCTATCTTGCAGAAGGAAGTCAGATTGGTAAAAAAGAAAGCATTGCAGATACAGCCCGCGTTCTCGGCCGCATGTTCGACGGAATTGAATACCGCGGATTCGAGCAGACAATTGTAGAAGACCTCGCAAAATACTCAGGCGTCGTTGTCTGGAACGGACTTACTAATGAATATCACCCGACACAGATGTTAGCCGATATGCTCACAATTCGGGAGCACTATGGAAAACTCAAGGGACTCAAGCTGGTATACTTTGGAGATGCCCGCTACAACATAGGAAACTCACTTTGCATTGTATGTTCAAAGCTTGGTCTAAATCTCACTCTCTGCGCTCCGGAAAAATATTTCCCTAATAAGGCACTTGTTGATGAATGCCAGAAGTGGTGCCAGGAAAGCGGTGGTTCAATCACTCTGGAAAGTGATGTTGATAAGGCCGCAGCCGGAGCCGACATTATTTATACCGACGTATGGGTAAGCATGGGTGAACCGGATGAAGTATGGGCAGAGCGCATTGCAGACCTTAAACCATATCAGGTAAATGCAGAAGTTATGAAAAAGGCAAAAACAACTGCAATCTTTATGCACGACCTGCCATCTTTCCACGACCTGAATACAAAAATCGGTAAGGAAGTAGGCGAGAAGTTCGGCCTTACAGCCATGGAAGTTACAGACGAAGTTTTCGAGTCTAAACAGTCGGTAGTTTTTGACGAAGCCGAAAACCGCATGCACACTATAAAAGCAGTAATTGCTGCTACATTAGGCAATAACTTTTAATATATATGGATTGCTTCGCTGCGCTCGCAATGACGGGGGGTTCGTCATTGCGAGGAGCGAAGCGACGAAGCAATCTATCTTATAGGAGATCACAATGAACGCAATAATCACCGTAGTAGGCTCAGATAAAGTCGGAATCATCGCAAAGGTTTCTCAATACCTTTCAGATCATAAAATCAACATTGCCGACATCACTCAGACAATTCTTTCCGGTAACTTTGTAATGATGATGATGGTAGACCTGTCTGCTGCCGATATCGACATTGAAACTCTCCGTTCAAGCATGAATTCTCTCGCCGAAGAAATGGGCGTAGAAATCAACATCATGAACGAAAAAGTCTTCTCTGCTATGCACAGGGTTTAAAGTGACAGTTTTGCTATGCAAAACTGTCGGTTGCGGTACGAGATTTAAAATGTGAACGGAAAAATTGCAACCGCAACCAATGCACCGCGTATAATAACAATCCGTTAAATCAGGGCTTCCGCATCATAAAAGATTTACGTAATCTTGGCGCGAGGGAGCGGGGCGTGGTACAAAAACACTCTTTTTGTGGCTGCCGCGGAAGCGGCAGGTGTAATAGTTTCTATACCACAAAAAGCGTGTAGCGCATTATTGCGCGGTTTTGTACCACGAAGCCGCGACCGGAAGCCATGTTTTCACAAATTCGTTTTATAATGCGGAAGCCCTGCCGCGTATAATAACAATTCGTTAAATAATTTTGCATCCCTCGAATTTTTGTGTTATCATATAAGTAATGGAATTCGGAATATCAGATTACTACATTATTGGTGAACTTATAACATGCTGGGGCTCAGTTTTAATCTGTATTAATACGCTGCTCTCTTATGCTCTGTATGATAAACATCAGAGGTTCTTTTTAGGAGCGGCCGCTTCAACTTTGCTTGCGTCGTTTTTTAATATAATTTCTGTTCATTTTATTACAAACTTTTCAGATAAGCCTCTTTATTCCTGCACAATAATAACGACTCTTTACTTTCTTGTTCTTTTAATATGTCCATGCATAATGACCTGCTACGTTTTTGATATGGCAATTCAGAGTAAAAAGAAACTGAATAATCTGACAATGGCAGCAGGAATGGTTCTTTTAGTCTATGTTTTTCTGGTTATTTTGAATATTACAACAGGGTGGATTTTTACTTATGATGAAGTTAAAGGATATGTTCGTGGTCCCTTAAAAAATCTGACATATTTTCTTTCCTTTGGTTATGGACTTGCTATTGTTATTACGGCTGTGATACAAAGACGATTTCTTGCGCGCCGTATTTTTTGCGTATTTATAGCATATCCGTTTATTTCATTATTTTTTGTTGGAATTCAATTCTTCTTTCCTAAATTAATACTTACCGGTGTTGCATCTTTTACTTCTGTGCTTTTTGCTTATGTTACGATTCAGTCATATACAATGGAAATTAATATGAAAACCGGTCTTATGATGGACAGCCGTTTAAGAAAGCGCATTTCTACTCAGAGACGTGGTGGTGTTCTTTTTGTAATGACGATTGATAATATTAATATGATTCAATCAAGCCTTGATGCGTCAGAATTAAATCAGCTTTTTTTGCAGCTCGGTAAAATATTTATGACGCATTTTCCGCGTAATGCTTATATCATCTCAATAAACCGATTTGCCGCTATAGGAAAATCGGTTGATGATGTGAAGGTAAAAAGTGCCCTTATTTTTGAGGATATTAAAAAACTCAGTTCTGATATTAATTCTTTAATTCCGATTCCTATTGAATCTTATTCGGCTGCATTGGAGTTTTCAAGAGAAGAAAATGATTATGATTCTATGATTGACCTTGTAAACAGTATGCTCGTGAGGGCAAAGGCTGCGCAGCTTAAAAGTCTACAGATTTGTGATGAGTCTGTCTTTGTAGACCGTGAACGTAAGCGTTATATTTACAGAATTCTTCGCCGTGAACTTACTCTTGAATCAGAACAGTTTCAGGTCTGGTATCAGCCGATTTATTCTATCAAGAATAACAGATTTGAATATATGGAAGCTCTTTCGCGTCTAATGAAAACAGAGCTTGGAGATATTCCTCCGCAGGAATTTGTTCAGGTTGCAGAAAGTCGCGGTCTTATAGAAATGCTCGGTTTTGTTGCTTTTGAAAAGGTTTGTAAATTCATTTCAGATAACCGCAATACGGTAAATGCAGTTTCTATAAACTTTTCGGTTTATCAGATGATGAATCCGAATGTTGTGCAGAATGTACTTAATACAATAGAACGTTTTTCACTTTCACCTTCAAATATTATTATGGAAATTACAGAAAGTATTTTTATTGATAATTATGAACTTGTAATGAAACATATGCTTGAGCTTGCAAAGGCTGGTGTAAAATTTTATCTTGATGATTTTGGAACGGGATATTCTAATTTGACAAATGTGATTTCACTTCCGTTTTCTACAATAAAAATGGACCGCTCTCTTGTACTTGCAATGGAAGATGGTCAGAAGGGGGTAAGCCTTTTCTTTGATCTTGTAAGTACGTTTAAAGAAGTTGGTTTTAAGATTCTTGTGGAAGGAGTAGAAACAAATAATCAGAATTATCTTGTGGAACGAGCAGGAGTAGATTATATTCAAGGCTTTCTTTACAGTCGTCCGCTGCCTCCGCAAGAGTGTGTTGAACTTTTAAAGAGAGCCGGAGTTCCAGCGGTTGAGTCGTAGTATGTAATGCTGGGGCTGTAATAGGTTCCGTGGTGGTGGGGTACATCTATTAATTAGACCCCGAAACAAGTTCGGGGTGACGGTTTTCTAGTTTTAGAATGTAATTACTTCTTCATAAACCTGAATTGCAAACTGGTCTGTCATTCCGGAAATAAATTCAATTACACATTTGGTGAAAGATTCATTATCATGTAAGTCAAAAACCGGCTGTGTGTTATATTTTAAAATTGCTTTGCGGTCTACATAACAATGGCGGCTGGCATCAAACGGTTTGTAAGCGGTGTGCTTTATAAGCCAGTCTTCAAAAGTTGCACAGAGTTTAGGATAAAAGCGTAAAGCCAGTGCTACACGGCCTGTTTCTGCATATATTTTTGTCTTTTGTAAGGTTCTGAAAAGAGTTCCGATAATGTTTTCGGCATAAATGGCAAATTCTCCAAGTCTCCAGTGTTTGTAGATTCGTGCAAAGTTAAACTTTTTGAGTTCCAGAATAAAGTTGAAGTATTCGTCAGAAAAGCATAGTCCTTTTTCCGGGCTGCTCTGCTCGCACAGGTCAACTATCAGGTCATTTATGAGGGTTGTCGTGTTTACGGCTTTGCCGCTCCGTAATGCCCGCGCCCCCTTCCTCTCAAAACCGAGCGTAGAACCGACTATTTCGCGGAGTTCCCTGTACGCTGCCATATCAATTATATGATAGGCGCGGGCATCCTCGATGTCTCTTCCCAGATACGCGATTTTATCTGCAATTTTTACAATGCAGCCTTCCCAGGTATACGGCTGAATAAAGCCGGGACGTTTTATAGAGTAGAGGTCAATTGCTTCTTCTCGCGGCTTAATTCCCTGCTGGTCAATTTCTCCGCAGTGACAGATTAAACCGTCTCGTACTGCATAAGTCAGATTTAAGGGTTGTTCAATTCCATTCGGGTCTGGAAGCGTTTCTATATAGTCAGCAAAAAACAGACTGTTCCGTTCATGCCAGAATTTTTTAGGAGCATTAAGACCTTCCTTTTGTTCAAGCAGTTTATTCAGACAGTCTTCTCCGTGATGGCCAAATGGCGCATGTCCTATATCATGTCCCATTGCAATGGCACCCGCAAGCTGTTCATTTAATCCGAGAAATTTTGCAATTGTTGTGGCTACAGAGGCAACATGCATAACATGTTCCATGCGTGTGCAGATATGGTCGTTATGTGGCGCAAAAAAGACCTGGGTTTTATGTTTAAGACGTCGGTAGGCTTGAGAATGCAGAATTCGAGTGTAATCACGTTCAAAATCAGAGCGAATTTCATTATTTCTTCCATAAATTGGAACTTCACGTTTGTTTGCCAGTTCCCATTTTGGGTTTTCGGGGCACATTCTTTCGTCGTAAAAAGCATTCTGCATCTGTTGAATTTCTCCTGTTTTTTGTGTTTGTATACTATAAGTATAGGACAAAGTGGGGGCGTCGACAAGTTTTTCAGCTTGTTTTGGAGACAGATTTTTTTAATAATATCTGTTTTTGTTTTGATAATCTAATGGAGTAGTGATATAATTAAAAATTATGCAGTCAGTTAAGAATACGGCAAAATCTGTTTTCAGAAGAATATTCACAGAACAGTACGACATTAAACATCGGCTTCTCAATGTTATTCTGCTTGCAGGACTTGCAGGAATTACAGTTGCCTGTGTCGTAACTACCGTATCGCACCAGAATGTTTATGCTCAGATTACTTCTTTTGTCTGCCTTGCAGTATTCATAATCACATATCTGCTTGCAAATAAACTGAATCGTCCTCAGCTTGCAGTGGTAATGGCTTCAATTATGTTCAATAATATTCTTTTGCCGCTTCTATATGTATATTCTGGTGGAATCGAAAGTGGTATGCCTCAGTGGTATCTGCTGGGACTTATCAGTCCGTTTCTGCTGATGCGTGGTAAAAAGACAATTGTACTGTTTATAATTAATAGTCTGGAGTTTATTGCACTTGTAATTTATACCTATTATCATCCTGAAATTATTCACCGTATGGCAAGTGTTCATCAGGTTTATGTTGATGTTGTTTGTGCAATGCTGGCAAGTGTACTTGTAATCGGTTCAATTTTTAAATATCAAACCTTTATTTACGAAAAACAGCAGAAGACCATTACTGCTTCCATTATTGGTGCAAATCAGGCAATCAAAGCGAAACGCGACTTCCTTTCAAATGTTTCGCATGATATTCGTACTCCTATGGATGCAATAATTGGATTTACAGAGATTGCAAAAAAGAATATGGATAATCCTGAAAAGCTTGCAGACAGTCTTTCAAAAATTTCTGTTGCTTCAAATCATCTTATGAGTCTTGTAAATGAAGTTCTCGATATTTCTAAAATTGAAAATGGAAAAACTCAAATAGAAGAGGAACTTTGCAGTTTACATTCGATAATTGATAATATCTGTCAGATTATGCAGGGCGAGATGGAGGCTAAAAATCTCACCGTAGAAACTGACTACAGCATGCTTGATGATGATGTGCTTTCCTGTGATAAAATCCGCTTGAATCAGATTCTTCTGAATATTTTAAGTAATGCGGTAAAGTATTCTTATGATGGTGGAAAAATTTATATTTCAATAATTCAGCTTTCGAGTGATGATGAAACAAAGATTATAAATGAATTTCATATTCGCGATGAAGGGCGCGGTATGTCACCTGAATTTTTGGAAAGAGTATTTTTGCCATTTGAACGTGATAAAGAAACTGCATTCTCGGTGGCGGGAACAGGTCTTGGCTTAACTATTGCAAAATCGCATGCAGAGATTATGGGTGGAACGATAGAAGTAACCAGCGAACTTGGAAAAGGTTCTGAGTTTACGGTTATTCTGCCGCTTTCAATTCCGTCTCTTACAGAAATTGAGGAAGATCAGGATTTTGTTCATTACGATTTTAAAGGCCGGCGTATTCTTGTTGTTGATGATAATGATCTTAATCGTGAAATTCTTGTGGATTCGCTGCTTGATGAGGGCTTTATAATTGAAGAGGCAATCGATGGTTCCTTTGCAATTGAAAAGCTGCGTGATTCTGAGCCGGGTTATTATGATCTTGTTATTATGGATTTACAGATGCCGGTTATGGATGGTTATGAAACTACAAAGATTATCAGGAAATTTACAGATAAACAGATTGCTGAAATCCCAATTATTGCTCTTACAGCAGATGCCTTTGCAGAAGAAAAATCTCGTGCCTTTAATGCGGGTATGAACGCTTATCTTGTAAAGCCGGTTGATATGGCGTCTTTACTTAAAGTGCTCATGCTTTTCTTCCGTGATAATAAACGTTCTTAGGGAGCAGCGTAGTGGAAAGATGTGTCGTAGCCCTTACATCAAGTTCCGTAAATGAGGAAGCCTACTCTGAAATTAAAGCACAGTTAGATGCGAATTCAGTATGTCCAAAGTTGATTATATTCTTTTCTGAGCTGGATATGCTTTGGTTCTTTTCTGCTCGGCTTAAAGAAAATTATCCTGATGCAACTGTAATTGGTTCTTCTACTTATGTAAATTATTCTTGTGAAGGTTATAGTCACAGTGGTGCCTGTGTTATGGCAATTAATGATGGCGTTGAAGTTTCTGCCGGCCTTCTTTTTGATATAGACAGACATCCTGCCATGTATAAGGTTCATATACAGGAGGCTCTTTCTAAACTGTCTTCGTATGAAAATACCTGTTGTCTTGAATTTATGACTGCCTTTGGAAAGGGAGAAGAGCTTGTTTTAGATACCTTTGAAGAAGTTCTTGAAGGAACTGGAATAAAGGTTGCGGGTAGTTCTTCCGGCGCTGCTGCTGACTGTACAGATACCTTTGTTGCACTTAATGGCGATATTTTTAAAAATACCTGTGCTTTTGTTTTTATTCATAATCTGAACGGAAAAGTTGGAATTTTTCGTGAAAATATGTTCAAGCCGACCTCTCATAAGCTTGTTGCTACCTATGCAGATTGTGAGGAACGTATTGTTTTTGAATATAACGAGCGTCCTGCTGCTGTTGTCCTTGCTGAGGCTCTTGGAATTTCTGTAAGCGAACTTTCTGAGGTCCTTTATATTCATCCTATGGGGCGTATTGCCGGCAATGAGATTTATATAACCGAGGCCGAAAAGATATATGAAGATGGATCTATTTCCTATTTTTCGAGAATCTACAATCAGACAAAAATACTTCTTCTTGAAGTAGATGATGTTAGGCGTGTGTGGAAAGAAACTGAAAATCGTGTTCTTGAAAATATAAAACAGCCGTCGTTTACGATTTCGGTAAATTGTCTGGCTCGTTCAAAATATTTTGAAAATCAGGGGTGTTTCGGAGAATTTGTAAATGCACTTCGCAGTTATGGAAAATTCATAGGCGTTTCAGGATACGGAGAGCAGATGGATTTTATTCATTTGAATCAGTCTATGGTTCTTCTTGTTTTTGAGTGAGGCAAAAATGGACAGATACAATAAAGGTATTATTTATACAAATGATAACTGCATTGGCTGTAATAAATGCATCAGCAACTGTTCTCTGATGGGGGCAAATGTTTCTGTCGTAAAAAACGGCATTACCCGCATGGCAATTGATTCTCGAAAGTGTAATGATTGCGGAAAATGTATTAGTGTGTGCATTCACCATGCAAGAAGCTATCGTGATGATACTGATTCCTTTTTGCAGGATTTAAAAGCCGGTGAAAAAATCTCTCTGATTCTTGCTCCATCTTTTTATGCAATTTATGGAGAACAGGCTTCTCAAATTATTGGATGTCTAAAGGCTCTTGGTGTGGAAAAGATTTATGACGGAGCTTTTGGCCGTGAGATTTCTGCTTATCTTACAGTAAAATATATTAAGGAACATCAGCAGAATTCCGACAACAATCGCGCCTTTATAAGCAATGCGTGCCCGGCTCTTGTAACTGTAATTCAAAAATATCATCCTTTCCTGCTCAAAAAACTTATTCCTGTTCAGCCGTCTCTAATATGTACGGCAATTTATGCAAAAAAATATCTGGGAGATAACAATAAAATCGCCTGCCTTGGAACCTGTATTGCACATAAGGATGAAACAGAAAGTCAGAATACGGACGGAAGTATCAGTTATAATCTGACCTTCGGACATCTTATGCCAAAGCTTTCTGAATATAATTTTTCTGATTATAGCGGCGAAGCTGATTTAAAATCTGAAGGAATAGGTTCTCTTATTTCAAAAAACAGTGAGTTTGCAGAAATTATTTCTTATTTTTTCTCACGTACAGAAACAATTATTTCGCTTATAGGCTTTAATAAAGACAATATGGACTCTCTTTATATGTCCTTTAACGAAAAATATAAAGAAACTCTACCGCTTCTGGTAGAGATTTCTGCATGTAAAAACGGCTGTGTTGCAGGGCCTGGCGTAGATTTTTTGTCTTTTAACAAAGAGAATGTTTATTCTTCAACAATTGCCATAAGAAATAAATTCTATCAGCATTATAAAGATATTGAAAATCCTGAAAAACTCTGGAAACATTTTTCAAGTCATTTTAAATATCTGCGGCCAGAAGATTTTGAGCGCACATATACAGATTTTTCGAGACAGCAGTTTAAGATTCCACAGAGTGCTGTTGATGAAATCTATAATGATATGCTTAAGGATACTCCTCAGAAGCAAAATATGAACTGCGGTTCATGCGGTTATAATTCCTGCCAGGATATGGTAAGGGCTATTGCTTACGGTTATGCAAGAAAGGAAAACTGCATTCATTATATGAATGACCTTATGCTTAAACGGCTTTTTACAGATGTAGATACAGGTGTGCTTACGCCGGTTGCATTCAAAAAAGAAGGAGATGCGCTGCTTAAGAAAAATCCTGATAAAAACTTCATTGTTGCAGTTGGTGATGTTAATAAACTTAGAATTATAAACGATTTGTATGGCTTTGAAACTGGAACTGCAATATTAAAGCTGGTTGCGGCAACTCTGCGTCAGATTGCCGGAGATGAAGGTCTTGTTGCGAGACTTGGTGGTGGCAATTTTGCGCTTTGTATGGAGAACTCGGTAGATAATTTACAGCGGCTTCAGTCCTGCAAGATTTTTGACTGCAGCTCTCTGAATATTACCTTTCCTGTTACCATGCACTTTGGAATAAGAATTACAAATGCATCTATCGGTTTGGGACAGGCAATGACTCAGGCATCGCTTGGAATGGCAGATTATATTTCATCAATTCAGAATACCTATACTGCATTTACAGAAAAGAATCTTGAACAGACTCATGTTGAAGCAGATATAACGGCAAAAATGCAGCCTGCAATGAATAATGCTGAATTCAAAATCTGGTATCAGCCGCAATATTCATCTTCTACAGGAGAGCTCGTTGGAGCTGAGGCACTCTGCCGCTGGATAAAAAAAGACGGCACCATAATTTCTCCTTCACTTTTTATTCCTGTAGCAGAAAAAAATGGCTTTATAAGATTACTGGATGAAGCAATCTGGACTAAGGTTTTTGAAAGTGTGAGTTCCTGGTTAAAGCAGGGTATAGATCTGGTTCCGATTTCTATAAATATTTCTCGTGTCAGCCTTGAATCTGATAAGCTTTATTATACTATTAAGCGGCTAAAAGAAAAGTATGCGGTTCCCGAAAAATATATTCACTTTGAAATTACAGAAAGTGCTGCAATAAAAGCACAGAATTATCTGACTTCTCGTATAGAAAAGCTACGCAGTCTTGGCTTTAGTATTGCAATGGATGATTTTGGAATAGGTTATTCTTCGCTGAATTCCCTTAAAGATATGCCGATTGACATTCTGAAGCTCGACATGGGATTTATGCGCGGTGACAACAATCAGAACCGCGGGGGTACAATCATAAATTATGTTGTACGCATGGCTCAGGGACTTGAATACATAACCGTTGCAGAAGGTGTAGAAACTCAGGAACAGGCTGATTTTCTAAGGAGTATCGGTGTAAATGTAATTCAGGGATTTTTATATGCAAAGCCTATGCCGGAACAGGATTTTCTTGAACTCCTGAAAAAATCTTCAAAACATGGAACGGTAAGCAGACCCAGAACTTTTGGGCAGATTGATGTTCGTAAATTCCTTACACCAGATTCCTCTGAAAGTCTTATGTTTGAAGAGTTTACGGGGCCTGCTGCCATCTTTGAATTTGATGAAAAAACTCAGGCGCTTGTGCTCATAAGGGCAAATTTAAAGTTCCTAAGTTTATTTGAAATTGAAGAACTGTCTTTTGCAGATGCAAGAAAGAGTCTTAAAAATCTTATAAAAAAGGCTGCGTATATTGAACTTCTGGAAAAGTTTAGGGAATCTCTGGCAGATAATAAGGAAGTTACCTTTAATGTCGAGGTCCGCACATATATAAAGCAGCGTCCGCTTTGGGTTAAAACACATCTTTGGGAAATAAGTCGTAATGGTCAAAAACATTCATTTTACATACTTGCAGAAGATGTTACTAATGAAAAGATAACAGAGAACACTTTAGCTCTTTCAAATAATCAGCTTGGAATGATGATGGATAATTCGCAGGTTGGTTTATGTTTGATGCATGTTGAGCTTGAGATGCGACGTCTTTTTTCTTCTGTATTGCATGTGCGGGTTATGCGAGTAAACCAGACTTTTTTAGAGCTTTCTGGTTTTACAGAAGAAGAAATTCTGAACTGGACTGAAAAAGAAGCATTTGATGTTATACATCCACAAGATAGAGCCGGCTTTAAGACAGCTATTGTAAAGGCTTTTCTTGGAAAATTTAAAAAGCCGTTTTCTTATGACTATCGTGCCATAAAGAAAGACGGCTCTTATACAAAAGTCAGAATACTTATAAATGGTATTCAGCAGCCAGACAAGTCCTTTATGCTGATTACCAATTATATTTTACTCGAATAGTTTTCATCATTGCGAAAAGCGCAGCGCCCCGCGTCATTGCAAAAATCACAGCGCCCCACGTCATTGCGAGGAGCGCAGCGACGCGGCAATACGAATGATCAAGGCACGCTGTCGCTTATAGCCTTGACTCATTCGTTTTGCGGCTTGATGATAGATTATCAAGCCGCAATCCATTTAAGCGTTCTTTTTGCTCATTGGTCTAACAAGGAAGCAGCTCAAACACATAGCAACGGCATACAAAACAGTTGTTACGATAAGAACTGTCTGGTAACCTGTTGGGTTTGCCTTTACTCCTGAGATTTCAGTAAATTCACCGACATGGTTTACAATGAAAGAAGCCATCTGGTTTCCTGTAAGTCCTGCAAAAGCCCATGCAGAAAGTGTAATTCCGTGAATAGCAGAAATATTGCCCATTCCATAGTGGTCAGAAAGCAGGGTAGGAACGTTAGAGAATCCTCCGCCGTAACCAGCGTTTACAATGAAAATCAAAGCCAGAACGAAGATAATAAGAAGTGTGTTTCCAGCTCCGTTTGCAATTCCCTTTGTAAGAAGAACAATTAAAGTTGATACAATAGAAAGTGTAAAAATCAACTTATAAATTGTGTTGCGGTCCTTAAGCTTGTCTGCCCATGCAGAGAAACCAAGACGACCGCCGGCATTAAAGAGGGCAGAGATTGTAGAGATGATTCCTGCGAAAGCACCAAGACCTACGCATTTTACAATCATCTTTTCCTGAGAAATGATTGCAAGACCACAAGTAATGTTGATGTAGAACATAAGCCAGATTCCGATATATGAAGCGATCGGTTCTGTCTTAAGGGTTGCAATAATTCCTTCTTCTTTAGATTTAGTCTGAGGTTCAACCCATCCTTCTGGTTTTGCAAGAATAAGGTGACCAACAAACATCATTACAAAATATACGGCAGCAAGAATGTAGAACATCTTGAAAACTCCGCCTTCACCAAGACCTGCAAGCATGCGGGTCATGATAGGAGAAGCAATAGCCTTTGCTGCACCAAAGCCTGCTACAGCAAGACCTGTCGCAAGACCTTTTTTGTCTTTGAACCAGAGCATGAGTGTCTTTACAGGAGAAAGGTAACCGGTACCAAGTCCAATACCCATAATAAAACCATAGCTTACATAAATTCCGATGAGGGAAAGAACACTGTGAGGGTTATTTCCACCATACCAGATAAAGAAGCCTGTTCCGGCCATACCAAGTGCAAATGTAATAGAAGCAATCAAAGATGACTTATGGATGTTTTTTTCTACAAGACCGCCAAGGAAAGCTGCTGACATGCCAAGAAAGAAGATTGCAAAGCTGAATGCCCATTCTACTGCGCCTTTTGAAAAGCCGATGTAGTCTGCAATTTCCTGACTGAAAATTGACCAGCAGTATACGGTACCAATACTGCAGTGAAGAAGAAGTGCCGGAATCGCACCACGAATCCACTTGTTCTGAATGTTTTTCATTTTTTATGTTCCTTAGAATGAAATTTTATACTATTTTATCAATCTAAGGGCTGTAACACAAGTACAAACTAGAACTTTGTGTAAAACGGCAATTTATGAGAACTAGAACTTTGTTCTATATCCCAAATCTACAGAAACGGCTCTTTCTCCTTTTCCCCTTACAAATTCCATTAGACGGAATGTTGCCTGAAGATGAAGTTCTCCAGAAAGGAAAGAGGAGGTTATGTATGGAGTCAGATTCAGATTATAACCATTCTCGCTGATATTAGAAAAATCCTTTAAATCCATAAAGTTCTTATCAATTACAGAAAAGTTCAAGTGCGAACCATAGGTAAGTGTGTTAGAACCATTAAGAGAGGCCTCTGAATAAAAATTTAAGTTCATTCCCAGAGTATCTTCTAAAAGAAGAAGTTTTTTTACAGTGTCTGGAGGAAGACTGTATAAACTCAAATTTAAATGTGTATTTTTAAATAAAAGTCGAGGCTCTATAAGAAGATATATGTCTTCCGGCGCTACAACTGAATTGTCCTTTTGTTTTGTAAAACTTGCATTGTAGATTCCAGCCTGAACAAAAAGCGAATTAGTATAATTATTTCCCAGAAGAATTGTTGTTCCGGCATGCCAGTAAAGTTTTTCAACGGCAATAATTACATCTTCTCCACGGTATTTATTTGCAAGTGGAATTCCAAGTCCAAATGCAAAATCACAGGTAAAATAATTCATTACCGTTGCAGTTCTCAAGTCTGTATTCAATACATAATAATCCTTGTCTTCGTGATTTACATATACGTAACCGCCTAAGGCAAATGGAGCTGTGTAAAGTTTTAGAACATCTGAAATACCGATTCCAAAATGAGGGTAGAGTATGGAACCTGCAAGACCGAGGTAACTTTCAGTAAGCTTTGAGTCTATAGGTTTTATATTAAAATATCTCTGAAGAAAGACATCTGAACCAATCGGTTCGTAAGTTCCCATAAAGGCACTGATATAATTCGAACAGGTGCTTAAATTCATACGTGTGATGAGTGAAATCTCGTCAATCTGGAATTTTGAATCAGTTTCATGAAAGAGAGATTCTCCCAGTAAATCTCCTGTATCAATAGAAAACTCCATGTGGCTCCACAGATTTTGTGAAAAATTAAACTGGCCGGCAAAAAAAGCCTGAAGCTTGAGATCCGGGTCGTATTCTTCTGCTTCTGGATTAGCTGAATAATTAAGCTTTCCGCCCGCATAACCTGAGAAGGAGGTTGTGGCAAACAGTCCTGTAGTAATAAAAAGTGCTGCCGTAAAACATAAAATGTGCTTTCTGGTCATATACAATACCCCTGATTCTTTATCGGCAGTTTTTGGGGAATTCTTTATAAAAATCAGAAAAAGAGGCCTTAAAACGGTTTGAAAATAATTTTATCTTTCAAGTAAGTTTTCGCTTGAAATATGTGATTTTCGGGTTATAATAGTTCTATATGAGTGATTATCTTGACCCGAATAACGAAGAACTGTTGAAAGACTTCTTCGCGGAAGCAGAACAGCAGGTAGAACAGCTGGAGAGTAATATTCTCGTTATTGAAAATGATCCTTCAAATCACGAAGCGATTGATGAGATATTCCGTGCAGCGCATACTCTTAAAGGCGGTTCTGCAACTGTTGAAATGATGGAACTTTCTCACTTTACACACATCGTTGAAGATGTGCTTGATGAGATTCGCTCCGACAGACTTAAGGTTGACGAAGATGTAGTCGATCTTCTCCTTACTTCTATAGATGTTATTAAGGCAATGCTTGAAGCTCGTCAGAATGGAAGTGTCTATGAAGAAAATATTGATTCTATTGTAGAAAAACTTCATGGTTATATTCCTCAGAGTGGAGGAAAGGCATCTGCCAAGACTGCAGCGAAGCCGGCTGCCGCTCCAAAACCAGCTCCGGCTCCTAAGCCTGCTGAAGCTCCAGCTCCTGCCGCTTCATCACCGGCTCTTATTCTGCCTTCAATTACAGAAGAAGATTTTGCTGAGCTTAAACAGACTTGCGAAGGCAATCAGAAGCTCTGGTGTATTGCCGTTAAATTTGATGAAAATAATCCTATGAATACTGTTGGTGGTATTCAGGTTTTTGCAGCCCTCAAGAATGTTGGAAATGTACTTAAAACAGTTCCAGACTTCGATGCACTTTATGAAGATCAGTTCTACGAGAATGTATTCTATTATGTTGCAACCGAAGCCGAAGGTTCTGAAATTGAAGACTGCGCATTCTTAAGTGATGTTACGCTTATTACAGATGCTCATCTTCTTGAGGATTATACTACAGGAACCGAAGCAGATCCTTCTGTTGCAAAGACAGTTGCTGCTCAGAGTGCTGTGGCCGCAAAACCAGCACCTGCTGCTTCTGTTCCTGTAACTCCAAAGGCTTCTGAACCAGCCGGCAATATGTCTGCTGCACAGGAAGAACTTCTTGGAGATATTCTTAATGACAATGTGCTCAAGCCTGAACCTAAAAAAGAAGAAAAGAAGGCAGAGCCTAAGAAAGAAAATTCTGCACATGCACAGCAGGGTTCAATCTTGCGCGTAGATTCACGACGTATTGATAACCTTTTGAACCTTGTATCAGAGGCTGTTATCAACAAGGCTTCCTTCAACCAGCTTGCAACGCAGAATGCGGCCGAGCTTTCACGCTTCCAGTCAATCGAAGCAGAATATAAAGAAAGACTGCATAATCTTTTTGATAGACTTCCTGATTATATGGAACAGATTAAAGAGGGTGTTCCTTCTGTTGAAATCAGAAAGAATATTCTTAAGGAATACGGTTCACTCAGCAATATTTTTGATGAATATGAATCTGAGGCAAAGGGAATTTCTGGTAAGTTCCGTTCATATACTCAGAATTATGGTACAATTGCAAGCGACCTCCAGGAAGGTGTAATGAAAATCCGAATGGTTCCTATCAATCAGATTTTCAGCCGTTTCCCACGTGTAGTTCGTGACCTCCAGCGTGATCTTAATAAAAAGATTGATCTGGTAATTGAAGGTGAGGATACAGAGCTTGATAAGTCAGTAGTAGAAGATCTTCTTGATCCGATTATGCACTGTGTCCGTAACTCTGTAGACCATGGAATTGAAACTCCAGAGGTTCGTGTAGCTAACGGCAAGCCTGAAACCGGTACAATCCTTCTTAAAGCTTCTAACGAAGGTAACCAGATTGTAATTGAAGTAAAAGATGATGGTGCAGGAATTGATGTTGAAAAGGTTCGCAAGAAGGCTGTAGAACGTGGACTTATTCATCCTGATAAGGCTGTTACTGAACAGGATGCATTCAATCTTATTATGCAGCCAGGTTTCTCTACAGCAGATAAGATTTCGAATATTTCAGGACGCGGTGTTGGTCTTGATGTAGTTAAGACTATGATAAATAATCTTAAGGGTACCATATCTATTAATTCTGCAAAAGGTAAGGGAACCTCGTTTATCATCAAACTGCCGCTTACTCTTGCTATTATTCAGGGACTTTTGGTTCGTGTTGGAAAAGAGGTTTACTCAATCCCAATTGCAAACGTTATTGAAAGCCAGTGCATTAATATTTCGGAAATCAATCATATTGATAACTACGAAATTATGAATGTTCGTAATGAAGTTATAAGCGTGCTCCGTTTGTCACGTCTGTTCGGTATTCCAGAATCTGTTCATTCTGATGAGTGTTATATTGTAATAGTCGGTTCACAGGAAAAGAAGATTGGTGTTATGGTAGATGCCCTGATTGGCGAAGAGGATGTAGTAATTAAGCCTCTGAAAGATCAGTTCACTAATTCTCCTGGAATTGCTGGTGCATCAATCCTTGGTGATGGTTCTGTTTCACTTATTATTGATGTTGGTCAGCTTCTGGAACTTGGCGTTAAGCAGGAGCTTTTAGCTCAGGAACAAGAGCAGTACGCTCAGTAATAGAGGTGTTTTTATATGGATGCAGAGAACGAAGTTTTAGTTGCAACAGAAGTTGCTGCCGCACAGGCAGAAGATAAAAATGAAAATGCCGCTCTTGTTGACTTTAAGATGGTAACCTTCTCACTTGCTGATAAGGATTATTCAATCGATATCATGCATGTAAAGGAAATTGCTAAGGCAGGACGCTTTACTTACGTTCCAAATACACTTCCTTTTGTGCTTGGCGTTTACAATTTGCGCGGTGAAATCATACCAATTCTTGATTTGAGAATCTTCTTTAATATTGAAGTTCCGCCACGTGATGAAAATAAGCTTGAAAATATGCTTATTCTTCAGGTGGAAGATCAAAAATTTGGTGTTGTCGTAGATAAAATTGACAAGGTAGTTGGTGTAAGACGCAGTACTATTCAGCCGCCACATCCGTTATTCGGAGATATCAATATTAAATATATTGACGGCGTAGTTGAAAGTAATAACCGCCTTTACGTTCTCCTTGACATAACAAGAATCTTTTCTTCGAAAGATTCTCTTGAGCCTGGAGCTGGCCGTTTACCTCAGTATGAAAAGCCTCAGCGTATTGTTCAGCAGCCTGGTACAGCAAGACCAGCCGCCGTTAATAATGCTCCTAAGGCATCTTCTGCAGGGGGAATGGTAAAGTCTCCGTCTGACATTGCAAAGAGTATTGCAGGCGGCGCTGCAGAAGAGTCTCCTGTTTCAGTTGATATTAAGTTTATCAGTGAGAGTCTGCTTACTTACAAAAATTTTTACGTTACATCGGTTAATTCATCTTGGGTTCAGCATAGATATTTGGAATGGTCTAAGGAAACAAAAAAGAATCAGATTCAGAATTCTGAAGATGCAGATGATTTCCTCAAGACTTTCTGGTCACCGTTTACAAACACCTGGTGGTCTAAAGAATATGCAGATGCTGTGTCTAAGATTCTTCCTGATAATACAGCTAAGCAGATTGTTGTATGGAATCCGGGTTGTGGAAAAGGCACGGAAACATATTCTCTGGCATGTATTCTTAAGAAGCGATATCCAGATGCAAAAATCAGAATTTATGCACAGGATATTGATCTTTTGAATGTATCAAATGCGGGGCTTATGTCTGTTCCTGCAAATCTTGCTTCTGATTGGTATGGTTCTTGTTTGACAAAAAAAGCAAACGGGGAGTATACTTTTAGTCAGGAAATAAAGGACAGCATCATGTTTGAGTATCATGACTGCAAGAATACTAATGCACTGCCTATGGTAGATATTGTTTTTGCACGTGACATTCTTTCATTGCTGGATGAAAAGTCTCAGGATACAGTGGTTTCTGACTTCCTTGAGAAGATGAAAGGAAATGCCGTTGCAATACTTGGTGAAAACGAAGAGATGCCGGAATCCTTTAATTTTGGTGAGAGTGCTGTTGGTACGATTGTAGCATATAGCAAAGATTAAAATTGAAATAAATAGGAGATTAAGATGCGAGTAGAGTATATTAACCCGTTCGTTGAAACTTCATTCCGTGTTCTTCAGGAGGTTCTGGGAGGTGCGGAAGTAAAACGCGGTGATTTGTATTTGAAATCAACTGCTATGCCTGTTATGGGTGTTGCTGCATTGGTTGGTCTTGCTGGAGATGTAGAAGGTCGTGTTCTTTTCGATATGACTATGGAAACTGCACTGAATATTGCATCTGCCATGAACGGTGAGACTCTGCCAGAATTTGATGATTTGGCAAAAGCTACAATCAGTGAGCTTGCAAATCTTATAACAGCACAGGCTGTAACAAAGCTCCATGAGCTTGGCTTCAGATTCGACCTTACACCACCAGCTCTCTTTGTTGGTCAGAAGATGGAGATTGCGGCTTTGGGTGGAACTACAGATAGTGTAGAGGCACTCATTGTTCCTCTTATTTCTGATTGTGGTAAGATTGAAGTAAACGTTTCTATCAGGGAACGTGCATAAAATATTCTAAAGGAGTAAGAAAATGAAAACAACTAACGATTTTCCAACAATAAATGACCGTCCACCAGAGGGTAGAAAGGACGACGGTACTTCTTTCAGAGTATTGGTCGTTGACGACTCAATGTTCGTTGCTAAGCAGCTTGGACAGATCCTTTCAAGCGAAGGATATGAAATTGTTGCAACTGCTGCTGATGGAAAAGAAGGTGTAGATAAATACAAGGAACTCTGTCCGAATGTAGACCTTGTTACTATGGATATTACTATGCCTAAGATGGATGGTATTACAGCTCTTGAACAGATTATGGCTTTTGATAAGAATGCAAAGGTTGTAATGGTTTCTGCTCTTGGAAAGGAAGAGCTTGTAAAGAAGTCTCTTATGACTGGTGCAAAGAGCTATATCATTAAGCCTCTTGACCGCAAAAAGGTTTTGGAGCGCATTGCTAAGGTATTACAGTAGTCTTTAAGATGATATAAGGAAAGGGGGTGTCCAGAGCTTTTGGACAGCCCCTTTTTTATAAAAGCCTTAATCTGTAGTGTATCTTTTTAAGCTTTATATCTGACAAATTTAAATTTGTTCTTTTCCTGATAAATTAAAAAACAGCTCTGGTTATCTTCTCTTATAAATTTTCTGAGTTTTGATATTAATACGCTGAGTGACTTTTCTGTTATGACTTTACCGTCTTCTTCGTAAATTTGCTTTATATCTGAATATGATAAAAAGAGATTTCGGTTTTTCTGAAATATATCAAGCAGATAAAACAGGTTTGCCGACAGCTTATTGCGTTCGCAGAAACTATGAATACAGTCATCAGACTGTTCTTTCAGGTATTGAAGGGTAAACTGTTCTTTAATATATTTTTCTGGAATTGGTTTTGCTTTTTGTAAAAGGGGAATGTACGGCTGCATTTCTTCTGATTCTATAAGTTCTTCAAGAGTTTGAAATACGGGTTTATATATAGAAAAGTCACGGTAAATTGTCTTACACATCAGCATTTCAAGCTGAGAAAGCCAGTGGCTTGTTCTTGTTGAACGGGTGAGACAAGGGTCATTAAAAAAGATTACGGGAAGGTTCAGATTCTGTTTTTCAAAATTTTCATAGATATTAAAAATGTCGTGATTATACGAAAGATAATCGAGAATAAGTAAATCCGGCAGTTTCTTGAGGTTTGAGACATCGCTGACAAGCTCTTCAATGGTGTACTGGATTATGCAACGGTTTCCTTTTTCTGTGAGATGATCTGAAATTATTTGACTTATTTCCCTTTGTGGGGAATAAATAAATATTTTCATGTTCCAGCTTTATACTGCCCTGTTTGTCCACTCAATTGCCATCTGTCGGAGTTCTGCCGAAGAAGCACAGTGAAGTTTTGCCTTGATGTTTTCCTTGTGTGTATCTATTGTCTTTATGCTGAGATTTAGTTTTTTTGCAATTTCGACAGTGCCAAGTCCTTTTCCTACAAGCGTAAAAATCTGAAGCTGGCGGTCTGAAAGTGTACTGATGGAATCAAAGTTTCCGCTTTCTGAAGTAGTTCCCTGAGAAAGCTCTTTAATGCGGTTTTTCTCATTTTCGCTCAAATAGATTTCGCCGTTTGTAACTGTTTTTATGGCATTTATAACCTGAGATTCAGCTTCCTCTTTCATGATGTAACCTTTTGCGCCGGCCTTGATGGCACGTTCTGCATAAAAGCGTTCATCATGCATTGAAAGAACGAGAATTTTTGTCTGAGGATGTATTACAATGATGTCTTTAATCAGTTCAAGTCCATCTTCCTGTCCAAGGTTAAGATCTACAATAGCCAGGTCTGGAGTTGTCGTATCTAACAGGCTTAAAGCTTCGTTTCTGTCTTTTGCCATACCAATAACTTTGTAATCCTTTTGGGTTTCAATCAGCTGAGAAAGTCCGCGGCTGAAAAGAGGATGATCGTCAATAATAATTACATTGCAATTCATATATATATCATATCATATTTTTTAAAATAAATGTATAATATTCTTATGAGAATTGGTGTTGTTTTAAATATTCTGGATGAGGAATATCAGATTTCGGTATACAAGGGAATCGTTCAGAAGGCTAAAGAACTCGGTGTAGAACTTGTATGTTTTCAGCAGGAAAATTCTCATATTACAGAAGATGAACCTATAGCCCGTTTTCCGCATAAGGATTACTTTGATTTAGACGGTATTATCCTTATTACTTCTGTAATTACCGGCAATGCCGAGTTCATTTCAAAAGAAGATGTAGAAAGAGTATGGGGAAAACTTCCCGTAATTTCTGTCGGTCAGAAAATTCAAGGAGTTCCTTCAGTTTTAATTGAAACTGAAGATTCTATGAAGCAGCTCGTTGAACATCTAATTCTTAATCATAAATATCGAAAATTTCTTTTTATTAGTGGTGCCGAAGATCATCCTGATGCAGAGGTCCGTGAGCATATTTTTACAAAAACGATGGAAGCCTACCGTCCGTGGTTTTCTGATCTGGAATATTCACTTAAACGTGGTTATTTTACTGAAGTTGCCGCAATCCGTGCAATGACTGAATATATGAATGAGACAAAAAAGGTTCCTGATGTTGTAGTCTGTGCGAATGACAATATGGCAATAGGTGTTTATAAATATTTTAAGATAAACTGTAATGATTCGGATATAAAGGAATGTGCTGTTACTGGGTTTGATGATATTCCGCAGGCAAGGTTTGAAATTCCTTCTCTAACTACGGTTCATCAGCCGCTTAATGAAATAGGGGCTAAATCACTCGAATTAATGAAGGATTTAGTGGGTGGAAAATCGGTTCCAGAAGAAGTTTTTATTGAATCTCGTGTTGTTTATAGAAAATCGTGCGGATGTAAGGGCAGTAAGGATGATTTTGCTTCTGATGAGGCACAATTTCGTGCAATGCAGGCAAATTATGTTCAGTCTGAAACTCTGCTACGTATGGTGAGTCATATAGGACAGGATTTAAATTATGGCGAAACTTTTGGTGCTTTAAAATATGTTGTTCGGCAGAATTTGAATCAGCTTGGTCTTAATAATTTTTGTATCTGCCGTTTTTCAAGCGAAAAGTCAAAGGGAGCTCATGCAAAAAATATTCCGGTGGATCCTCTTTTTGTGCGACGTAGCGGAAATGAGTGTTATGAGTTTGATCGTGAGATGAAAATGCCGCTTGGTCAGTTTTACCGCAGATTTTATGAGATTGATCCATTGACAAAACCTTCAATGATTTTGAAATTTCTTTACGCAGGAAATGAATCAATCGGCTGTATTTTTTATGAAGCTGATGAAAATGTTCTTCCGTATCTGAGTTCAATTGCTATAAATATTGCGCATGGCTTAAACCGAATTACAATTGCAGAAGAAAGACGCAAACATTCTGAATATCTGGAGCGTGAAGTAAACGAACGTACAAAAGAACTTGTGGAAGCAAATAACCGGCGAATGGAAGTTGAAGCTGAAATCCTGAAAATAAGTGAGCTTGAGCGTCAGAGATTTAGTAATGATCTTCATGATGATATCTGTCAGCGTCTTGCGGGAATCTCTATGCTTTGCCGCAGTTATTCAAATCAGGAAGAGCCTGTAGAAAAATCGCAGATGGTAGAACTTGCACAGCTTATAGGAGAGACCCTTCAGACTACTCGACAGTATGCTCATAACTCTTATCCTGTTGAACTGGAAAGCCTTGGTATGAATCATAGTTTAAGTAATCTCTGTGATTCATTTATGGCTCAATCCGGTATTAAATGTGATTATGAGTGGGGTGTGCGTGATGATGTAAAATTCGATAAAACTCAGAAGCTTAATATCTTCAGAATTATACAGGAAGCACTTCATAACGTACTTAAGCATTCCAAGGCACATAATGTTGAGGTCAGTGTATTTACTGAAGGCCGTAAAACTGTGGTGCGCGTGATAGATGATGGTGTTGGCTTTGTAAATGATAAAGGCGGCAAGGAAAAAGGGCTCGGATTAAATTCCATGGAATACAGGGCAAATCAGATTGGAGCAAGCTTTGTGATTAAGAGTAATAAACCTCGGGGAACTTGTGTTCAGCTATCTATAAACAATAAATTCTTAGGGGATAAGAATGAAAAATAAATTGAAGGATTTCTTTGAGCTGTATTTTGCATTTGTGAAAATCGGCGCATTTACTTTTGGCGGCGGGCTTGCGATGATGCCGATTATGCAGCGTGAACTCATAGAAAAACGCGGCTGGATAACAGATGATGAGCTGATTGATTATTTTGCCATAGGGCAGAGCACTCCGGGAATTATTGCCGTAAATGTTGCAACCTTTGTAGGTTATAAAAGACTTGGATGGACAGGTGGTATTATCGGAACTCTTGGAGTTGTAACTCCGTCCTGGGTAATCATTATGATTCTGGCTGGTGCAATCAGTTCTATAGATAAATATCCTCTGGCGCAAAAAGCACTTAAAGGAATTAATGTTGCGGTAGCAGCTTTGCTTACAAGTGTAATTGTGAAGTTTTCAAAGAAAAATATTAAAAACATATGGAATGCCTTGTTTATGCTTCTTGCGTTTGTTCTTATTTATTTTTTCAAGGTTCAGTCTGTCTGGATAATTCTTGCGGCACTTTTGAGTGGAAGTCTGCTTACCCTTTATAAGCAGAAGAAGGCCACAGCTTCTGTTGAAGAAAAAGCAGATGATGTTTCAAAGTCTGCTTCTTCTGACGGGGAGGAAAAATAATGTCTTTGCTTCAGCTTGCTTTTACCTTTTTTTATATAGGACTTTTTACAATCGGCGGAGGCCAGGTTGCAATTACCCTCATGCAGCAGTCCATTGTTTCTTCCGGTCTTATTTCTCAGGCTCAGTTTTATAATATGGTTGCAATTTCTGAAAGTACGCCGGGGCCTATCGGAATCAATATGGCAACTTATATAGGTTATGAGCTTTATGGTGTACCGGGAGCTCTTGCGGTAACCGGCGCGGAGGTTCTTCCTTCTATAATTGTCATTTTGATTATTGCAAGATTTTTACGCAGCTTTAGTGATAATACTTATGTAAAAGGAGCACTCGCTTTTTTACGTCCGGTAACAACGGGTTTGATTTTAGTGCCTGTAATTCAGGTAATCATGTTTACCCTGATAAATCCGCCGGAATCTCTGAGTTCTCTGGCATCCGCAGAAGCCTGGAAAGACCTTTTTAACTGGATTCCTATTGCCGGTTACGCGGTGTTTGCATTCTTACTTTTCAAGCTGAAAGCACACCCGATTCTGGTAATTATTCTTGGCGCGGTCTTCGGCATGATTTTTTTATAGGGGGGAGTTATTATGATTGAAAAATAACAGGCCGAAGATGTCGATAAATCTTTAGTATTCTGTATTTGATTTATTTTATTTTTCAATTATAATAAAGATATGAGTACACATATTAACGCTCCAGAAGGAGCAATCGCTGACAAAGTTTTGCTTCCGGGAGACCCTCTCAGAGCAAAATTTATTGCAGAAACATTTCTGGAAAATCCGGTTTGTTATAATGAAGTTCGCGGTATGTATGGCTTTACCGGAACTTATAAAGGTGTAAAAGTTTCCGTTCAGGGAACCGGAATGGGCCAGCCGTCTCTTTCAATTTATGTTCACGAGCTTTTTGACTGCTATGGAGTTCAGAAAGCAATTAGAGTCGGAACTTGTGGCGCGGTAGGTGATGATGTTGAGCTTCGTGATGTAATTCTTGCAAACGGAGCCTGTACTGATTCGTCATTGCAGAGTCAGAGATTCGGACTGATGCACTATGCACCTGTTGCAGATTTTGAACTTTTAAATACAGCTTACAATAAATCTAAAGAACTCGGAATTAAAGCAGTTGTAGGGCCTTGTGCTTCAAGCGACCGTTTTTATGATGATAATGAAAACTGGAAGCTCTGGAAAAAGTTTGGAGTTGTAGGAATTGAAATGGAAGCCGCAGAATTGTATACTCTTGCGGCAGAGTTCAAGCGAAAAGCTCTTGCAATTCTTACTGTAAGCGATCATATCGTAAAAGGTACGGCAACTACAGCCGAAGAACGTCAGACAACCTTTAAAGACATGATGAAGCTTGCTTTAGAAACAATAATACAATAAAGAATTTCTGATCAGGCTGGATATTGATATTGTTGTCATTATCGGGCTTGCACCGGATTTTAATTCATAAAGAGGTAAAAAAATGAAACCAACATTATTGGTGTTAGCTGCCGGAATGGGAAGCCGCTACGGCGGAGTAAAACAGATAGACGGAGTAGGCCTTCATGATGAATGTCTTCTTGATTTTGCAACCTATGATGCAATGAAAAGCGGTTTTGGAAAGGTTGTGTTTATTATTCGTAAGGATATTGAACAGGCTTTCCGCGAGAGACTTTTTGACCGCATTGCACGTAATTTTGATGCTGAATATGTATTCCAGCAGCATGAAAGTCTTTTGACTCCTCAGCAGCTTAAAGACAGCGAAGGCCGCGAAAAGCCATGGGGTACAACTCATGCAGTTTTGTGTGCAGAAAAGGCTATTAATGCTCCGTTCGCTGTAATCAATTCTGATGATTATTATGGCCGTCAGGCTTTTGAAGTGCTCGGAAAATATCTTTCTTCAATAAATAATGACTGCACTGAACATGCAATGGTAGGTTATATTCTGGGAAATACAATGAGCCGTTCTGGTTCTGTAAGCCGTGGTGTATGTTCTGTAAAAGACGAAAAGCTTGAGTCTATCGTTGAAAATCTTAAAATCTACTACGATGAAAAAGACCAGATTATAAGTGAGATGCCGGACGGAGAGAAAAAGCTCTTTACCGGAAAAGAATGGGTAAGTATGAACCTGTTTGGCTTTAGCCCTAAGGCTTTTGAAGAATTCCACGTTTACTGGGAAAACTTTATTGCCGCTAATTCTAAGGCTCCAAAGGCAGAGGCTCTGCTTCCTGTTGCGGCAAGCGATATCATTGCTCATGGTAAAGGAATTATTAAATTCTTTAATTCTTCTGAAACCTGGTTTGGTATGACTTATCCTGAAGACCGCCAGCTTGTAAAAGACGAAATTGCAAAGAAAATTAAAGACGGTTATTATCCTGAAAAACTCTGGGATAAATAAGCCGTCATTGCGAGGAGCGAAGCAACGTGGCAATCAACAATGTGGATTGCTTCGCTGCGCTCGCAATGACGATGGATGTAAATATGTTAAAACTTAATCCTATCAAATCCGACAAAATCTGGGGCTATGAGCTCTGGATTGCTTCGACTCATCCAAACGGCTGTCAGGATGACTTTAAGACGTTCTGCGGAGGTGAATATCCGCTTCTTGTTAAGGTTATTCAGGCAGATGATACTCTTTCTATTCAGGTTCATCCGGATGATGAATGGGCTGTAAAGCTTGAAGGTAATGGTAACCGCGGTAAAACCGAATGCTGGTATGTTCTTGATGCAGCTCCTGACGCAAAAATTGTTTATGGAATTAAAGAGGGCTATTTAAATGAAGTTCTTGCAAAAGCAATTACAGACAATAATCTTGAACAGTACCTTGAGTTTGTAAATGTAAAGCAAGGTGACTTTATTTATATTCCGGCCGGTACAGTGCATGCAATTGGTGGTGGACTTCGTCTTATGGAAGTTCAGCAGTCTTGTGACCTTACATATCGTCTTTATGACTGGGGACGCGGCCGTGAAGTTCATATCGAAAAAGGTCTTGCTGTAATCAAACGTGAGGAAATGCAGCCTGTTGCACCTTTTCCCGGCAGCTTTGAATGCAAGTATTTTTCTATTGAAAGAGTTGATGTAAAGGGCGGCTGGAGTATGTTCTGCTCAGATGATGATAACGGCGCAGCAGATGTTCAGCTTTTGTATATTCTTAGTGAAGATAAAGCTGTAATCCGTGAAAGTGGCGAGCAGATTGGCAAAAAAATTCTTGCTGAAGAAATTTATGCCGTAAAACCCGGCGAAAAAATTACTGTGGAGGGCAGGGCGAGCATTTTGCGCATACGTGCAAAGAAGGTTGATTAAAACTGCTCTAAACTGTATTTTTTTATCATGTATCTTTTTATGTTTTTACTGCTTCCTCTTGTTCTTGCAGTCTGGTGTTTTTATAAGAAAGACTCTCATCTTATTCCTGTAATATTTATTGGTGCAGTTGTTGCTGTGCTTGTATGCGGTTTTAAGGCATTCTTTTTGTATTCACACAGAATTATTCCATATTCATTTCAGAGTAATGTAATGTATCTTCTGATACGCCAGACTCTGCTGCCTGTAATTCTCGTTTATGGACTTTTTTTTGTATGGTCTAAAGATAAGGTTTCTTATAAGGTTGAAGCATTTTTTCCGCTTTTGATTTCGTTTTATATGCTCTATCTGCCGTATACAATCATTTCTACTTCGGAAGGTATTTATACTACTTTTTCGCTTTTAGTTAAACCTGTACTTTTTGTAGTGATGATTTTTTCTCTCGCACTCAGTGCAAAGCATATTGAGCAGACTGTTATCAATAAAAAAATTGTTTTTACTGCAATCTGGATTTTAATCAGTATTGTGAGTGTGATTGTTCCTTCTCTTATTGAGGGAATGTATATTCTTGATATGAGTTATATTTTGATTCTGCTTTTGAGCGCGGTATACAGTGCGGCTCTGCCGGTGCTTTACCTTCTGAGCCGATTTGGCGTGCTGACGGTAAAATAGATTGCTTCGGCTACAGCCTCGCAATGACGTGGGTGTTCTGGCTTGCAGCCTCGTAATGACTATATTATGGCAAAAAAAAAGACTTCGTTGAAAAACGAAGTCTTTTTTTATGGATTGCTTCGCCTGCGGCTCGCAATGACACGTCATTGCGAGGAGCCCGACAGGGCGACGTGGCAATCCACTTGTTATAGGCTAGTCTAAAGCGTGTGTGTGTCGCAGCCTTGCGGCTGCTTCACTAGTTTTGCTGCGCAAAACTAGCATCTACTCTTTCTAATCCAGTGCGTGTCCTGCTGAACCGAATACGTTCTTGTTCTTGTCTGCATACATCTTTACGAGTTCTGCACGAGCGTCTGTGAGGTACTGACGTGGGTCGAAGTCCTCTGGATGCTCAACAAGGTGCTTACGGATAGCAGCTGTCATAGCAAGACGTCCGTCTGAGTCTACGTTGATTTTGCAAACTGCAGACTTAGCAGCCTTGCGGAGCTGTTCTTCTGGAATACCTACAGAGTTAGGAATCTTTCCGCCGTATTTTTCGATTTCTTTAACGTAAATCTGTGGAACTGAAGAAGATCCGTGGAGTACGATTGGGAAACCTGGGAGCTGCTTTTCGATTGCTTCAAGAACGTCGAATGCCAGTGGAGGTGGAACAAGAGTACCATCTTCGCGGCGTGTACACTGTTCTGGAGTGAACTTACAGCGTCCGTGTGAAGTTCCGATAGAAATTGCAAGTGAGTCACAACCAGTCTTTGATGTGAAGTCGATTACTTCTTCTGGTTTTGTGTACTTAGATTCTTCTGCAGAAACATCCTCTTCTACACCACCGAGAACTCCGAGCTCAGCTTCTACAGTTACGTCGAACTGGTGAGCATACTCTACAACCTTCTTTGTGAGGGCTACGTTCTCGTCGTAAGGAAGTGAAGAACCGTCGATCATTACAGATGAGAATCCGTTGTCGATACAGTCTTTTGCTACTTCGAAGTTTGGACCGTGGTCAAGGTGAAGAGCGATAGGAATATCACATCCGAGTTCGTGAGCATATTCAACAGCACCACGAGCCATGTTGCGGAGGATATTTGCGTTTGCGTAAGCGCGTGCTCCCTTTGATACCTGGAGAACAACAGGAGATTTTGTCTCAACACAAGCCATAATGATAGCCTGCATCTGTTCCATATTATTGAAGTTATATGCCGGGATGGCATATCCGCCTTTCATAGCCTTTGCAAACATATCGCGTGTGTTTACGAGGCCGAGATCTTTGTAACTAATAATGTTAGCCATAATTAACATCCTTTTTCAGACAAACAATGCCTGAGATTTCTTTGTCTACTATATTAAATTAAAATTATCATTTATTCAATAAGATTCTAGATTGCTTCGCTACGCTCGCAATGACGGGGGCGTTAGACGTTCGCTGTCGCTCACTAACGAGTTTGCAAGCAAACTCGCGGGGTAATTTACCGGGGGATTTTAAGGGGGCGAGCCCCCTTAGGAGAGGGGGTAGCGGAAAACCGCGAAGCGGGTTGGAGCGAGGGGCAGACGCCCCTTCTTACTGTTCTCTATTAACTATTTCCTATTCCCTAATGACTAAAATCGTTTGACAAAGAATAATATAGGAAATATAATTGAATGAGTTATAAATAAGACTTGTATTGCCGATAATAAAAAGGTAAAAATCTTTTTATCGGTTTGATAAAAGTTTCAAGGAGTTTTGCATGAAAAGGGAACTTAAAGTTCTTGTTGGTCTTGCATGTCTGTTTGTAATCGGGTTGCCGGTCTTTGCACAACCTAATACACGCAGCGTTGAGACATTTGTATTGGATGATTTTGATTCTGCAGGTTCGCAGAATTATATGTACAATGGAAAAGCCTACAGTTGGGATTGGGATGTTTCTGCAAGCCGTTTTATTACAGACGGTTATCCGAAAACAGGGTATTTTGAGGGCGTTCCTAATTCCATAAAACAGCTTTACAAGGGTATTGACAAGGAGTTTAAGACCTACGGTGTAAAGACTTCCTATAAGCGCAAGGGTGATAACTGGTTTGAGGTTTATCCTGTTGCAGATGGTAAACCTTTTGAAATTCCTTTTGTAGGAGTTGTTTCAAATCTTGATTTCTGGATCTGGGGTTCAGGTTATAACTATTATCTTGAAGTAATGGTAAGAGATGCTCTTGGAACTGTAAAGGTTCTTCAGGCTGGCAGTCTTGCCTTCCACGGTTGGAAAAACTTTGTAATTTCTATTCCTGGCTGGATTCAGCAGAGTTCTCACCTGCGTTCAGGTCCTGAAAACCTTACTTTTGTAGGTTTCAGAATCCGTTCTGATGCAGAAGAGTATGTTGATAACTTTGTAATTTACTTTGATCAGATTAAGTATACTGCAAACTCTATGTCTCTGATTTATGACGGTTATGAGTTGAATGATGTTGATTTTGGTGATAGTTCAGATTCGGAGGGTGATGTAAAATGAAAAAGCTTGTAACTTTTAGTATTCTTACTGTGCTTGCCGCAGGTTTTGTTTTTGCACAGAACTCAAGCCTTCAGGATCCGAATCCTGAAACTATAGGTGCTGACTCTTCAGATTCATCTTTGCGTGAAGTTTCTGTAGATAAGTTTGAGCGTGAAGGTTCATGGAACGTTCATATGTCTGCTGATGACGGTATTATTACTGCACGTCTTTTTGAAGGTAATCCTTCGTTGAAAGAGCCTTTGCCTGAAGATGAAGGGAAAGAAGCTGAAGATACTCAGGTTCTTGGTGTAAGAGTTGACTTCTTCCGCCGTGGTAAGAATTCGTTTACAATTAAGTCTGGTCGTCCACTTGCTATTGAAGGAACTACAAAGACTCTGTCTGTTTGGGTTTGTGGACGAAATCAGAATCATGAGTTGTATGCTCTGGTACAGGATTATTTTGGACGTAATTTTGAACTTTACATGGGAAGTCTTGGATTTTCCGGCTGGAAAAAGCTTATTTGTGTAATTCCTCCAAGTCCAGATGGAGAACATGGTATTGTTCAGAGCAGTGCTTATTATGGTGATAAGCCAGGTCTTAAAGTACTTGGTTTCCGTGTAGATTGTAACCCGGTACAGGCTCGCGGTACATATTATATGTACATGGATGATCTTCGTGCCGTTACAGACCTTTACGATATGGAAAACCACGACGAAGACGATATGGCTGATAACTGGTAGTCTTTAATCATGCAAAGAAAAGACCGTTCCAAATGGGACGGTCTTTTTTTTTGTCCCTTACGGAGGTATGGAGACTTGGAGGTTTGGAAGCTCAGAGACTTGAAGACTTGGAAACTCGGAAAATCGGGGACTTGGAGGTACGGAGATTTGGAGACTGGTAGGTTCGGAGGCTCAGAGATTTTGAGGGGTGGGGGCGGCTCGAATGTGTTTATTAATTTAATATAGACTCTGTGTATTCTGTGAGGAAAGAATAGTATTTAGATTTACCCTTTGTTTCTTTGAATTCAATTAGATTAGCATGTGACAGAACCCAGAGAATAAGGTTTGCGTTGATGCTGCGTTTTTGTATGTTCGGATTTTTTTCTAAAGCAGTTTTTAAATCTTTTGCACAAAAAGTCTTGGGAAGTGTTGGAAGTAACGCTAAATAATCTTCTGGTTTGGAAAAGCGCCTGGTATTTATAATTGTGTCGAGTCTCTTGCCTGTTTTTAGCCAGTTGCGGCGAAAGCGGCGGCGGCCGTTTTTAGACTGGACGGGTTGGGAGGTGCGAACTCTTTCTTCTGTCATTTCTATTTCGACAATTTCTAGTGAAAAATGCGGGTTTGTTATCAGGGGGTAAATGCCTATAAGTTCACGAAAAATGTCGTAGATGGAGCCTTTTTTGGGGCTTTTTCTTTTTGATATAATTTTATCTTCTTCATCCTTTAATTCTATGCGGTTTACAATCGGAACCGGATGTACAAGTTTTACATTATGACCTTTTTCAATTGTATCTAGTATTTTTGGCAGCAGCTTTGCCAGATTCTTTGTTTGAATTTCAATTATATTTCCGTTTTTTGTAACGATATCATAAATATGACCATCCTGTTCAACTTCTGTCTGGCCTTCATAAATTTCCTGATAAAGAATTTTTAGAGAATTGTGTAGTTTGCTTTCATTTAACGTGGAAAAGCTCATATATAGCGTACTAAAAAGTATAGTATTAACCCGTATGTATAAAATGAAAAAAATGTAAAAATATTTTATATTATCGGCTAAAAAATACATTGACTTTAGCGATTTTTGGTATAAAATGGTGCATAAGTGGGAAAAAGTGGTAAAAAGTGGATGTAAGTGGGTATGAATCTGTTAACTGGTGAATACAATAATACGATTGATGATAAAGGTCGTGTCTCATTTCCCGTAAAATTGAGAACGGCTGTGAATCAAAACGTAGTTATGGTTACCAAAGGTTTAGATACCTGCTTATGGCTTTTTACTATGGATGAATGGGAAGCTTTTCAGTCTAAGCTGATGAGTAATGCTTCTATGATGAAAGGAAGCAGTCTGGCTGTTGTACGTCATTTTATTGCACCTGCACAACAGGTGGAATTCGACAAAAACGGCAGGCTTTCCATTCCTCAGAGTCTGCGTGAATATGCTAAGCTTTCTAAGGACTGCGTTGTTCTTGGAATTGCTAAGTATATGGAGCTCTGGGATTCTGATACGTATAAGGGTTATATTACTGAATCAGAATCTGACTTCCGCAGTGCAGCTGAGGCCTTTAACGACATTAATTTCTAAAAACTTTTTAAAATTAGGTGGGATTAAAAAGTGGAAATCGTACACACTCCGGTTTTATTAAATGAGTGTCTGGAATATCTTTCTCCTGTTGGAGAGCCATTTGAAGCTGATGCTTTAATGATTGACTCTACGCTCGGAGAGGGCGGCCATACTTATAACTTTTTGAAAAAATATCCGTCTCTTTCTGTAATCGGTCTGGATGCTGATAAAGTGATTCAGTCTCGTGCTCGCGAAAGGCTTGCTGAGTTTGGAGAACGTGTTCATTTTTATAACGGCTGGTTCCAGGATTTCTACGCTAATTATCCGTCTGAATATAATCGTCCTGATATTATTCTTTTTGATCTCGGTATTTCTGTTTTTCATTATGAAAAATCTGAACGGGGGTTTTCTTTCCGTTATGATGAAAAACTGGATATGAGGTTGAATTCTTCTGAAGGAGAATCAGCTGCAGATTTAGTAAATAATCTGCCTGAAGAAAAACTTGCGGATTTAATTTATCTGTATGGTGAAGAAAAGCTTAGCCGCCGTATTGCCCGTGCAATTGTTGAGGCGAGATCTGGCGGCCGCATTGAGTCTTCTAAGGCGCTTGCAGAGATTATATGGAATGCCGTTCCTGCAAACTACCGCTACGGATCGATTCATCCTGCAACAAGAACATTTCAGGCTATTAGAATTGCAGTAAACGGTGAGCTTAAGAGATTGCCGCGTGCCCTTCATGATGCTTTTGGCTGTCTTAAGAATGGTGGAAAAATGGGCGTTATAACCTTCCATTCTCTTGAAGATAGAATTGTAAAGAACTATTTCCGCAACCTTGGCAAACAGTGCGTATGTCCTCCTGAAGTAGCTGTTTGCCGTTGCGGTGGTTCTGCCTGTGCTGAGCTTATAACTCGTAAACCTGTAGCCCCGACGGAGAATGAAGTAAAGGCTAACTCTCCGTCGCGTAGTGCAAAGCTCAGAGTTATCAGGAAAATTAAGGATGATACTGAATATCATCTTGATGGGGTGGTAGGCTTTTAGTATATGAAACGCGGTTTTAAGGATTTTATAGTTAAATTTTTCTTCTGTGTGTTTGTGCTCGCCATTCCTGCGGTTTTGTGTCTTTACGCGGCTCAGGCAAGGCGTTATACGGAGTTGACTTCTGAAATCAGGGAGCTTGAACGTAAACAAGAACGGCTTATTGAAGAGAACAAGAAGCTTGTGAGTGATATTGCTGTGCTTTCGAGCGCAGATAGAATTGAAAAAATAGCGGTTGAGGAGCTTGGAATGCACAAGGCTGAAACCGAAGACATAGTTAGAGTTGAAATGACTGGAGAGAAAAAATAATGGAAAGTTTGCTTAGTAAAGATGAACTTTTATCCGCTGTAAATGGCACTCAGATTGGCAGTGCTGAATGTTTATTTAACGATGTTCAGACAGACAGCCGCAATGTGTCTGCTGAAAAGCCGTGTATGTTTGTGCCTCTTATGGGTGAGTTTCAAAATGGACACAAATATATTCCTGATGTTCTGTCCTCTGACAAAAAGGCTTCTGTAATTTTGCTGAATGAAGCGGAATATAAGGCTGATACTGCGTATTATAATTCTCTGGCAGTGGAAAATCCATCTGTATGTTTTGTGAGGGTAGAAAATACTCTGCATGCTCTGCAGGACGCAGCAGAAGCTTATGTGGCAAAAAAATGCCGTAATATGATTCTTGTAAGCATTACTGGCTCCAGCGGAAAAACTACTACAAAAGAGATGATGGTAAGTGTTGCCCGTGCTTATTTTGGAGATAATGGAGTTGCTTATACTTACGGAAATCTTAATTCGGAAACTGGGCTTCCTCTTTCTGTTTTTAAGATTCGGGGTGATGAAAAAATTGGAATCTTTGAAATGGGAATGAACCGTGTTAATGAGATTGGTGAAATTTCAAAGGTTTTAAAATCGCGTTATGGAATTATTACGAATATTGGAACTGCACATATAGGAATTCTTGGAAGTCAAAAAAATATTGCTGAAGAAAAACGTAAGTCTCTGAAATATATTCCTGAGAATGGTGCTGCTGTTGTTGGTGCTGATGATTCATTTGCAGATTTTTGTACGGAGAATGTCCGCGGTAAGGTTGTAAAATTTGGCCGTAATGTTCCTGCCGAAGTCAGCGGAGTGCGCTTTATCGAAGACAAAGGTTTATTTGGAACTGATTTTGAACTGGACGGGCTTTTTGTTCATCTGCCGCTTTCTGGAAGCTATAACTATCTGAATGCACTTTCTGTTATTGCGTGCGCTAAAGAAATTGGAATTCCAGCGGCAGATATTAAGAGAGGGCTTGAGAGTGTGAGTGCGATTTCGGGCCGTATGGAAGTTTGTGAAGTTGTTCTGCGTACTGGAAAAAAGGCAGTTCTTATAAAGGACTGTTATAATGCCAATCTTGATTCTATGCTGAAGGTAATTGATTTTTGCAGCGGACTGAAAGATATCGGCAGAAAATTTTTTGTACTGGCAGATATGAAAGAACTTGGAGCTGAATCCGAAAAATCTCATGAGACAATAGGTGAACGTATAAATGAGGTTATGCCGGATTTTATTTATCTGATTGGTCCTGAAATGTGTGCGGCTTCAAAAGCTGTAAAAGATAAGCGTAATTTAAAATGGTTTGAAGTTTCTTCTATGCAGAATTTTGAAAAAATAGCAGCTGATATTAATTTGAATGCTGAGGATAAAGATGTAATTCTCTTAAAAGGCTCTCACAGTATGCAGCTGGAAAAGCTTGTTCCTCTTTTGAGTTCAAATATGAATAATCAGAAATCTGAGGAGGTTATTAAGTAATGAATCAGTTTACTTTTTATGCGAATAAGCCTTCTCAGA
The DNA here is from genome assembly GCA_947166355.1 of uncultured Treponema sp. Taxonomy (GTDB): domain Bacteria; phylum Spirochaetota; class Spirochaetia; order Treponematales; family Treponemataceae; genus Treponema_D. The sequence goes on along the minus strand of CAMVDX010000006.1, from coordinate 80,198 downwards.
ATTATAATAAAATTGATATCTGGTTACTCGGCTCAATTTTTCTTTTATGGGGTCTTGGTATTTTTACGCTATATATCTGTTCTCAAAACTTTGCAATAAGGGCATTTGGAGATCCTGTTTATTTTGTAAAACGTCAGCTTTTGTGTTCTGCTGTGGGCTTTGTGCTTTTTGCAGGCTTTGTAATAACAGATATGAAATATATCAGGAAATTCGTAGGAATAATTGTAATTGCAACCTTTGTTTTATGCATTTTAACTTTTATTCCGGGTATTTCAATAACTAAGAATGGTGCACGCCGTTGGATTAGAATGCCAGGTAATTTCTCGTTCCAGCCATCTGAACTGGTAAAATTTGCAATTATACTTTTTCTTGCGAACTATTTTGATAAGCAGGATAAGCTTCTGGATCCTGAGGAAAAATCTGTTTTTCCTTGTGTAATTGCACTTATTCTTTTTTCTGTAATAGTTTTTGCACAGAAAGATTTTTCTACCGGTTTATTTATTCTTCTTTTGGGAATTCTTTTATTCTTTGTTTCTGGTGCTAAGCTTTTGTGGATTTTTCCGTTTGTTTTGCTTGCAATACCGGCTGGTTTTCTTATGATTACGCTTAATCCTTACAGACTTCAGCGTCTTATAGGATGGATTAGTCCTGATGAGTATGGCTCAAGCATTAATTATCAGAGTCTTAATGCAAAACGTGCAATCAGTGCAGGTGGAATATGGGGCAGCGGTATTGGAAGTGGTTTGTCAAAAATTAACAGTATTCCTGAGGTTCAGGCCGACTATATTTTTGCGGGATGGGCTGAAGCAATGGGATATATTGGCGTTGTGCTTTATTTTGTTCTTTTGGCTTTTTTTGCTTACAGAGGCTACAAAACCGCTTTTAAGAATCCTGATAAGTTTTCTGCTCTTTCAACCTTTGGTTGTGTTTCTGCAATTGTTTTGCAATCGGTTGTAAATACAATGGTAGTGAGTGGACTTCTTCCTGCAACTGGAATCAATCTTCCATTTTTCTCACTTGGAGGAACTTCAATAATTATTACACTTGCCATGTGTGGATTTATTGTAAATGCTTCGCGATGCGAAAAAATAGATGAAAAAACTACTGAAAGTGACGAAATTAATATAGAGTCACTTTCGTACTTATAAAAAGGTGGAAAAAATGAGTGATGTGAGTTTGTTGGTAGCTGAAGACTATCTTGATAAGGATCTTTTTCTTGCTGATGAGGACGAAATTGTTGCCGATTCAAAAACAGAGAAAAAGATTAAGTTTATCAAGGTTATTTTTTGTGTATTATGCTTTGCCTTACTCTGTGAACTTGTTATTTACAAGTATGTTATGCCAAGTTTTTCGAGCCCTAAGGTAACTGTTACTGGTCAGAAATTGTACAGTGCAGAAGAAATTGCCCGTATGCTTCTTCCTATGAATAGTTCCAGCTGGTTTGATTTTGATGTGAATCAGGCTGTGGCAATTCTTTCTTCAGAAGCTGGAATTGATCATGTTTCTGTAGAAAAGAGATTTCCGGATAAAATTTATGTAAATGTTGCGGAACGTGAGCCTGTAGCCGTTACCTTTGTTATGGAAAACGGCAGAACTTCTCCTGTTCAGATAGACAGAAATGGAGTTCTTTTTCCTCCGGTGCATTTTGAAGCAACTGAAAAGGAACCTTTACCAATAGTTTCTGGACTCCCTGTAGAGTATATGGCAAAAGGAATGCGAATTCCTGTAAAATATCGTCCGCTTATTGATGAGATTGCAAGATTGAGTACATTGCCGCAAAGATATTTTGCAAGTGTTTCAGAAATTTGTGTTCTTCCAAAAGACTCTGGAAGCTATGAACTTGCTTTAATTCCGTCTCAGTCTAAAGTAAAAGTTCTTACTGACCGGGCATTGAATGAAGACGCATTAAAGTATATGCTAGTAGTGCTTGATGTTGTCAATCAGATTGGGGCCGATGTTTGCGAGGTTGATTTGCGTTATGGTTCAGTTTCTTATAGGACAAGACAAGAGTTAGGGGATTTTTAGAAAATGGCAGACGGAAAGATTGTCGGACTAGATATCGGAACAAATGAGATTCGCGTAGCAATCGGAGAGATAGATCCGGAAACAGGAAATATTCAGATTGCAGGAACTGCCTCACGAAAATCTGCCGGTTTAAGAAATGGTGTAATCGTAAATATTGAAGATGCCAAAAATGCCATAAAAGAAGCTGTTGATGCTGCTGAACAGAATGCTGGAACTACTGTTGAATCTGTAATTACAGCTGTGGGTGGTTCTCAGATTGAAAGTCAAAATTCAAGGGGAACAGTTCCTGTTGCCAGTACAAATAAATCTACAAAGGAAATTTCACGTGCCGATGTGGAGCGTGTAATTGAATGTGCTACGGCTATTCGTGTTCCTGACGACCGCGAAAAGCTTCATGTAATTCCCCAGAATTATATTGTAGATGGAGTTGGTGGAATTCCAGATCCGATTCACCGTATGGGTACAAGACTTGAAGCTGAGGTTCATATTGTTACGGCTTCTAAAACAATCATTCAGAATATAAGAACCTGTATTTCGCGTTCTGATTATATACTTGACGGCGTTATGCTGAAAACACTTGCGCAGACTCAATCTGTCTGTCATCAGGATGAAATGGAACTAGGTTCTATTTTGATTGATCTTGGAGCGGGAACAACTGATGTGCTTTTGCTTATTGGCGGCGCTCCTTTTGGCACAATTTCTGTTCCTGTAGGCGGAAATCTTGTTACGAATGATATTGCCGTAGTTGCAGGAATTTCTGCGGCAAGTGCAGAAGAAATTAAAGTAAAGCATGGCTGCTGCTGGCTTAAACATATTACGAAAGATAATGATAAAGAAATTATTTTGCCTGGAGTTGGCGGAAGAGCTCCTGAGGTAATGATGCAGTCTCAGCTGTGTCAGATTATTCAGGCGAGAATGGATCAGATTTTTACACTTGTTCGCTCTGCGATTGTAAAAAATATGAATCCGGCTATTAAGGAGCTTTCGGGAAATATTATTCTTACTGGCGGCGGTGCTATGATGGACGGAGTAATTGAACTTGCACAGGAAGTATTTCATACATCTTCTGTGCGCCTCGGCGTTCCTGAAAATCTTGGCGGAATAGAAGAAGATTACAGACGTCCAGATTTTGCAACTGTTATTGGGCTTGTGCTTGCAAATAAATCTCTTGCGCAGGCTAAGGATAACCGAAGAAAATCTAAGTCTCGAACTGGAAAAAAAGAAAAGCAGGGCGGTGGAGATAACGTATTTAAAAAGATTTTTAAATCATTATTCTGATGATTTTTAATAAATCACTTAAAGTGAAATCACTTAAAAAGTGTGCGCTTGGGGAAGCGTAAAATGCTGTGAAACGGCGTTTGACCGCTAATGCGGTGTTTGAGTGGGAGGAAATATGGGAAATCTTGGCATTTCAATTGTTGACGATGAAACTGGTTATGATTCGGAACTTTCTGGCTGCAGCCCTACTGTTATTAAGGTTGTAGGTTGTGGCGGCGGCGGTTCAAACGCTGTAAACAGAATGATTTTCCGCGAGCTCAGTAACGTAGATTTTATTGTTCTGAATACTGACTTACAGGCTCTCGGCCGTTCAAAGGCTAAGACTAAGCTTGCAATCGGTCAGAAGGTAACCAAAGGTCTTGGTGCTGGCGGTAAACCGGAAATCGGAGAGCAGGCTGCCGAAGAAGATAAGGAACTTATTACAAACGAGCTTCGCGGTGCAGATATGGTATTCATTACTGCCGGAATGGGTGGTGGAACAGGAACTGGTTCTGCTCCTGTTGTTGCGCGAATTGCCAAGGAACTCGGATGTCTTACTGTTGCCGTTGTAACAACTCCTTTTGAGTTTGAAGGTAACGTACGTATGCGCCAGGCTAAGGAAGGTCTGGTAAAGCTTCATGAACAGGTTGATTCTCTCATTGTTGTCCCTAACGAGCAGCTTTTCAATAATATTGATAAAAATCTTACTGTAAAGGAATCCTTTAAAAAGGCTGACGAAGTTTTGTGTCAGGGTGTTGAAGGTATTTCAAATATCATTACAAATCCTGGTGATGTAAATACAGACTTTGCCGATGTTCGCAATGCTATGGCAGGCCAGGGTAACGCAATCTTTGGAATTGGTATAGGTGAAGGTGAAAACCGTGCAACTGATGCGGCTTATAATGCTATTCATAATCCTATGCTTGAAAACTCCAAGATTGATGGAGCAAAGAATCTTCTTGTAAACATTTGTGCTTCAGAAGAAATCACTTTGCCTGAAGTAAAGGAAATTTGTAAAATTGTATCTGCATCAGCTGATAAAGATTATAACATGTTCTGGGGGCAGGTTACTCAGCCGGAACTTGAAGGAAAAATCAGCGTAACTGTAATTGCAACAGGTTTTGAGAATTCGGAAAAAAATAAGATTGAAAATACTGCTGAACCTGAAGTTGAGCCGGAGCCACGGGTTCTTCCTGATAATGTTGTAGACAGTTCTTCTCTTAATGCAATTCTTACAGGTGGAGCAACTTCTGCAGATTCTCTTGGTGGACACTTTGTTGCGGGCTCAGTTGTAAAAAAGCCTGAAGAAGAAAAACAGGGCTCTCTTCTTTCTGGTATGCTCAGTGAAGAAAATCAGAATGCTTCAAGACGAAGCTTTGTTCCGCCGTCAGACTTTGTGGCAGATGCAAATGATTTGCGTAAGCCTGCAATCTGGAATAATGCCGAGTACAGCAGAACAATTAAGCTGACTGATGACTGATAAGGTCTGACAGTTTTTATTAAGCTGTATTTGCCTATGACAATAGAGATTTTGCTGAATCAGTTTTACACGGATTTAATTCTTGTAAAGCGTGATTCAGAACAGACAGCAATAACTTATAAAATCTCTGCCGGAGAATTCCTAAACTGGCTTGTTACAGAACGGATAAAATTAAAAGATGTTTCCGTTCAAAATTTATTGTATTATATTATAAAGCGAAAGGAAAACGGCTGCTCTGAGCTGACAATTGCAAAAGATATTTCAGGTCTGCGGGCTTTGGGAGAATACCTTGAGCGTAAGGGAATGTGGACAGAAAATGTTGCTCTGGAGCTGGATAAACCAAAAACTGCAAGGAATCTGCCTAAGGTTCTTTCGATAGAGCAGGTTGATGCGCTTTTAGACAGTATTGATAAGACTACACCGAGTGGAAAACGTGATGATGCACTGTTTGAACTGGTTTATTCTTGCGGGCTTAGAATCAGCGAAGTTTGTACGTTAAAGCTTGCAAATGTTCATCTTGAGGAACATCTGATTCTTGTTCATGGAAAAGGTGATAAGGAAAGAATTGTTCCGTTTGGTGACAGAGCGTATGAAAAAATTTTGATATACCTGAACGAGGTAAGACCAGAACTGGTTCGCGGTCGTAATGTTGCAGAATTGTTTGTAAATTATCGCGGTGAGCCGATTTCGCGTAAGGGTGTGTGGAAGCGCTTTCAGGAGCTCGAGGCCATGAGCGGGGTAGAAGCTAAGGTGCATACTTTGCGGCATTCTTTTGCAACGCATCTTCTTGCGGGTGGTGCTGATTTACGTTCGGTACAGGAGCTTTTGGGGCACAGCGATTTGAGTACTACCACGATTTATACGCATGTAACTGACCGGCAGCTGGAAGAAGCGCATGAGAAGTATTTCAGGTGATAGATTTTAGCTAATAGCTAATAGCTAATAGCTAATAGCTTTTACCTTTTACCTTTAGTATCTTGAAAAGGGGATATTAAAATGAAGAGATTGATTACAATTATTATCTTAACAGTAGTCTCATTGACCTCGTGTAAAGTATCCAACAAGCAGATTATACGTCAGCAGCATCTTGAGGAAGGTGTGGAAAATCCTACAACAGTAGAAGAACTTAAAGATGCCATTGAAAAATATCAGAAACGTGTCGCAGATATTCAGCTGGCTCAGAGTCAGGTTGGAATCTGGTATAAAATTCTTGGAACCCGATATCTTGATCAGAAAATGTACGGTGAGGCTTTGAAATGTTTTCAGGAAGCTTTGCAATATTATCCGAATAATCAGAATCTGTATTATTATGTAGGTGTTTGTGCCGGTTACATGTCTCATGCTGCTATGGATTTTGGTGGCAGTGGAAGCACCGAAGTTAAATATAATTACCTTAAGCTTGCAGAAGAGGCATATATTCGGGCAATTGAAATTGAAGACCGTTATGTCAGGGCTCTTTACGGGCTTGGCGTGCTTTATGTATTTGAGCTTGATGAACCTGCAAAGGCAATTCCACATCTTGAAAAATTATTAACTATTGATACAAAAAATATTGATGCAATGTTCGTGCTTGCCAGAGCCTATTATTCAAATTATGAATTTGACAAATCTGCTTCAATGTATGATATTATAATTAACACCACAAAATCCGCCGAGAAAAAAGCAACCGCAGAGGAGAACAAAAAAACAGTTTTAGATGCAGCGTATACTAACTAAAACTCATGAAAATGCAGAAATTGAAGAAGAAAAACTGATTTTAAGCATTTTTGTGGCGGGAATTTCATTTCTTAACCTAAATCAGAAAAAAAATTTGATAAAGAATCTTGACAGTCCTCACTCCCTTGCATTACTGTCTATAGAAGAAATATTTAAATTTGCGCAGTGCGATTTTAAGCGGCGTGCCGTGTGGAACGGAGCTGAAGGATTGCGCCTGGCAAAGGCAGCAGCTTATCAGTGTAAAAGATTGGGAATAAAAATTCTTTTGCATGATGATGAAGCATATCCGGAGTTATTACGGCAGATTGCGGATCCACCGTATTTACTGTTTGTTCGTGGAGATGAAAAACTGCTTGAACAGCGGTGCGTTTCTGTTGTGGGAACTCGGAGACTGAGTCATGCCGGACGGGTTGCAGCAAGAAAGTTTGCCTATGAGGCTGTTCTTGATGGTTGTAATGTTGTAAGCGGACTTGCAGTTGGAGCAGATTCATATGCTCATCTTGGTGCTCTTGATGCGTATTATGACTGGCTTGACAAAAGCGCAGCTGAGAATGTGACTGATACTGAACTGCTGCCAGGACGAACTATTGCAGTTTTGCCGAGTTCTATAGACAATATTGTGCCATATACAAATAAAAAACTTGCGGCATCAGTATTGCAAAGCGGCGGTTGTATTATAAGTGAATATGCGCCGGGCGTTCCGACTGAAAAGTGGCACTTTGTTTCACGGAACAGAATTGTTGCGGGCTTGTCTCCTGCGACGGTTGTGATTGAAGCTCCGGCTGGTAGTGGGGCACTCATTACTGCTGATTTTGCTCTAGAAGAAGGACGTGATGTTTTTTTTCATGAAGCGGCGTTTGGAGTGTTTGCAACGCGAATTTCACAGGTCGTAAAGCAAGACCTTGAAAAAAGTTATGCTGCCGGGCGTGTGAGCAAATTTAAAATGGAAAATACACCAGAACGCTTTTTAAATAATGGCGCACCGGTGATAAAAGATTATAGAGATTTCTGTGTGGCTCTGGAGGAAATGCCTGGGCTTCGCAGTATGGTTCCTCTTCAGGGGGAGCTGTTTACATAAACTTATAAAGACATTTTTAGAAAGGATTTGCAAAATGGCTAAGAAGACAAAAACTCCGCAGACTCTTGTAATTGTTGAGTCTCCGACAAAGGCACACACAATCGAAAAATATCTTGGACCAGGTTATGTGGTTCGTGCTTCGGTTGGACATCTTATTGATTTGCCTAAGTCGCGTATGGCAATTGATATTGAAAACGGATTCCAGCCAGAATACATTACGGTTCGCGGAAAGGCGAAATTATTAAAAGAACTCCAGAAGGAAGCTAAGAAGTCAGATGCTGTCCTTCTTGCATCCGATAACGACCGCGAAGGAGAGGCAATTGCCTGGCACTTGAATCGTGCCCTGCGCGATAAAACTGATGCAAAAATCAGCCGAATTGTATTCAACGAAATTACTCCGACTGCAATTACAGAAGCTGTAAAACACCCCGGCGAAATTGTTGAATCGAAGGTAAATGCCCAGAAGGCACGCCGTGTACTTGACCGCCTTGTAGGTTATAATTTAAGCCCGCTTCTTTGGGTTAAGGTAAAAAATGGTCTTTCTGCAGGACGTGTTCAGTCGGTAGCATTGCGCCTTATCTGCGAACGTGAAAAAGAAGTAGAGGACTTTTTGCCGGAAGAATACTGGTCTCTTGATGCAGACTTTATTAAGGGTAAATCTAATTTTACTGCACAGCTTGTAAAATATAAGGGCGAAGCACCGGAGCTTAAATCTGAAGAAGCTGTAAAAGATATCATCGAGACAATTAAGAATTCAGAAAGCAAAGTTTCTTCAATCAAAAAAACTGAAAAAACTGTTCGCCCAAAACCTCCGTTTACAACTTCAAAGCTTCAGCAGGCAGCAGCAAACAAGCTTGGTTTTACATCCCGCAAAACTATGCAGATTGCCCAGCAGCTTTATGAAGGTATTCAGATTGGCGAAAATCATGTCGGTCTTATTACTTACATGCGTACCGACTCTGTGCGTATTTCTGAAACTGCCCTTGCTGAAGTTCGCGAATGGCTTTCACAAAATCATCCTGCAGAGCTTCCGCCGGAACCTATTCACTATGCCGTTGGTAAGTCTGCACAGGATGCCCATGAAGGTATTCGTCCTACATATACTTCTTATACTCCAGAGAGTGTAAAGGAATATTTGACTCACGATCAGTTCCGCTTGTATTCAATTATCTGGGAACGCTTTGTTTCCAGCCAGATGAATAATGCAAAGATGGTAACTACATCTGTTGAAATTGAAGCAGGCGACGCTCTCTTCCGTGTTGCCGCAAGTAAGATTTCTGAAAAGGGCTTTTATCAGGTAATCAAGCTTCTTTCTTCTAAAGAGGAAAAATCTTCTTCACTTCCGGCTATGAAAGAGGGTGAAGTTTTGACTGTCGATAACTTCCATCCGGAGCAGCACTTTACTCAGGGACCTGCCCGCTATACAGATGCTTCGATTGTCCGCATGCTGGAAGAAAAGGGAATCGGCCGTCCTTCAACTTATGCTACAATCATTTCTGTATTGCTCGACCGCTATTATGTAACAAGAAGTAACAAGCAGCTGGTTCCTACTCAGCTTGGTAAGATGATTAATAAGATTCTCGTTGAATCTTTCCCAGCTGTTATTAATGAAGAGTTTACTGCTAAGGTTGAAAATGAACTCGACCAGGTAGAAGAAGATAAGTTAGTTTGGAATAACATTATTTCTGATTTCTATGGTCCATTCAAACAGACTGTAGATAATGTTATGGAGCATCAGGAAAGTATTAAGGGCTTTCTTGATGAACAGACTGACAAGGTTTGTGAGCTTTGTGGAAAGCCAATGGTAAAGAAGCTTGGCCGCTTTGGTTTCTTCCTTGCATGTTCTGGTTTCCCGGAGTGTCATAACACTAAGTCAATTCCGCTGGCAAAGTGTCCTGTCTGCGGTGACGGCGAAATCGTTGAGCGCAAGACTAAGGGGCGCGGAAAGGCTTTCTACGGCTGTACAAATTATCCGACCTGTACTTTTATCAGCCACTTTAAGCCGATTGACCAGTACTGTCCAAAATGCGGCTGGTTCCTGGTTGAAAAGTTTGATAAAAAGAATGGAGCGTATAAATCCTGTATCAATCCTGACTGCGATTACCTGCATACAAGCGGAGAAGAGAATACTGTACAGATATCTGAAGAAGATTAGTCTCAGATACAGGATTTACGCGCTGCTCGCCAGTCTCGCAGCGAGCCGTTTCGATGGATGAACCTAAAAAATTGCACTGTCGTACAATTTTTTTTAACGGTTCCTCGATAGTAGGCATGCATCAATCCGGACTGTGACTACTTACATACAAGCGGTGAGGAAGCTCCAGTGATGCCGGAAGGCGATGAGTAGAAAAATCTAACATGTATCTGGTAAAGAGATTCCGAAAAACACATTCGCTTCATGTGCGTGCAACTTTGTGTTCGGAATTTCGCCAGATTACGAGTTTGTTCGACCCTAGTTTTTTTTCTTGAAACTTTTCATAAAAAAATATATTATAACGAAAAATTATAAAATCTCATGGGGAGAAAAATGAGAAAAATCAAAGTTTTATTCAGTGTATTATTGGTTCTTTTGGGTTCTTCATTTGCATTTGCATATGACGGTACAGTTTATGGTGATTCTATTGGAAAGTTTTCTAGAAAAGAATTTATGGAAACAGCTTCTGATTTGGATTACGCAAAAGAGTTAGTAGATACAGCAACAGATGGTGCTGAGCTTGAACGCTTCTACAACGTAAATGAAGATAATCTTGATGAAGAAGATCTTGAATTAATTAGTGATGTTGAAGCTTATATTTCTGACACATATAAGGTTCGTAACCGCGACTGCTACTTCCATATTGTAGTAAGAGGTGAAACTGCAAATGGCTGGGATGGCTGGATGATTATGACCAACTATTCTGATTCAGCTTCTTCAGAGTTCTTCCATTACATTTATTATTTTGCTGTAAAAGAATAATCAAAACTATTCTGAGATTTAAGAGGACACCGTTCGCTGGTGTCCTTTTTTTTTTAACTTCCGGGACCCCCATATCATAATTCAAATAAATTTGCTTTATAGTGATAGTAATGCTATCATATGAGGTATGGAAAATAAGAAAAAATATGTGATTTCGCTTGATGAGGGTACGACTTCCTGCCGTGCTGTGGTTTATGATAAAAACGGTGCGCCGCTTGGTTCTAAGCAGCGGGAGTTTACTCAGATTTATCCTAAGCCGGGTTGGGTTGAGCACGATGCTGAAGAGATTTTTAAGTGCCAGCTTAAGGTTCTCCAGAATCTTTTGATAGAAAAGGAGATTCGCCACGACGAAATTGCTGCAATTGGAATTACCAATCAGCGTGAGACAGTTGTGCTCTGGGATAAAAAGACCGGTAAGCCTGTTTATAATGCGGTTGTGTGGCAGTGCCGTCGAACTGCGGATTACTGCGAAAGTCTTATGAAGGAGGGCTGGACAGAGAAAATCCGAAGCAAAACCGGCCTTTTGATAGATGCTTATTTTTCCGGTACAAAAATCAAATGGATTTTAGATAATGTGCCTGGTGTACGAGAGCGTGCTGAGCGCGGTGAGCTTCTTGCGGGCACTATTGATACCTGGCTTATCTGGAAGCTTAGCGGAGGACGGGCTCATGTAACTGATTATACAAATGCCAGCCGCACTATGCTTTTTAATATTTATACGCTTGATTGGGATGATGAACTTCTGGGGCTGCTTGGGATTCCGCGTGGGATTCTGCCTGAGGTTCGTGATTCCTCCTGTGTTTACTGCGAGACTGATCCTGAGATTTGTGGCTTTTCTGTGCCTTTGGCTTCGGCTGTGGGCGACCAGCAGGCGGCACTTTTTGGTCAGGGCTGTTTTAATAAGGGTGATGCTAAAAATACTTACGGTACGGGCTGCTTTATGCTTATGAATACCGGCGACAAGCCGGTTGCTTCTAAACAGCTTTTGACTACGATTGCGCTTGGTATGAAGGGCAAGGTTGAGTATGCGCTTGAAGGAAGTGTTTTTATTGGAGGTGCTGTTATTAAATGGCTTCGTGATGAGGTTGAACTGATTTCGAGTGCGCCGGAGATTGACCGCCTGGCTGAGTCGGTGCCTGATTCAAACGGCTGTTATCTTGTTCCTGCTTTTGTAGGACTTGGAACTCCTTACTGGGATATGTATGCGCGTGGTACGATTGTAGGACTTACCCGTGGTGTAAAGAAGGCTCATATCTGCCGTGCCGCACTGGAAGGAATTGCCTACGAGGTGCGTGACGTGCTTGATACTATGGTGGCTGATTCCGGAACTCCTATTAATACGCTGAATGTAGATGGCGGAGCTTGCGTCAGCAATATCATGATGCAGTTCCAGTCTGATATTTTGAATACAAAGGTTTGCCGGCCTAAGAACGTTGAAACTACAGCGCTGGGAGCAGCTTATCTTGCGGGACTTGCTGTTGGCTTCTGGGAAAGTAAAGAAGAGATTTTACAGCGCCGCGAGACAGAAAGACTCTTTGAGCCTTCTATGAGTTCGGGCCAGCGTGATGAGCTTTATGCCGGCTGGAAGAAGGCTGTAGAAAAAGCAAAGGGCTGGGCTGAATAGACACTAATGTGTCATTGCGAGCTGTCAGTTTCGTCATTATGAACTGTCAGTATCGTCATTGCGAGCGCAGCGAAGCAATCCATAAACGTGGATTGCCACGTCGCTCACTTCGTTTGCTCCTCGCAATGACAGAGTTTACGTAATTGAGGTGAGTATGATTTACGATGTAGCGATAATTGGCGGGGGCATTGTGGGCGCTTGTATTGCCCGGGAGCTCTCAAAATATAAAGGTCAGTTTTGTATTATTGAGAAGGCTGATGATGTAGCCTGCGGAACTTCTAAAGCTAACTCGGGAATTGTTCATGCGGGCTTTGATGCCAAACCCGGCACTTTGATGGCAAAGCTCAATGTCGAGGGCGCCGCAATGTACCCGGAGCTGGCAAAGACGCTTCATTTTGATTATAAGAATAACGGCTCTCTGGTTATTGCTTTTAATGATGATGACATGGAGCATGTCCAAAAGCTTTACGAGCGTGGGCAGGCTAATGGTGTGCCGGCCCTTCGTGTAATTGATGCAGAAGAGCTTCATAAACTGGAACCGAGTGTAAGTGAGGAAGCCTGCGGTGCCATGCTTGCAGAGTCTGCGGGAATCGTAAGCCCTTATATGGCAACCTGGGCCTTTGCGGAAAATGCAGTGATGAACGGTGTAAAGCTCTTCAGGGAAACAGAAGTTCATGGAATAGAAAAGAATGAAGTTTCTGGCGGAGCAGAAAGTGACGCCGGACTTTTTACAATTCATACAGGAAAATGCGACATACAGGCAAAGTGCGTGGTAAATGCCGCCGGGCTCTATGCAGATCAAATTTCAGCAATGGCCGGTGCTCGTGATTTTGTTATTAAGCCTCGCCGGGGTGAATACTATCTGCTGGATAATAAATGTGCCGGTCTGGCAAGCCACACACTTTTTCAGACTCCGGACAAAATGGGTAAGGGCGTGTTAGTTACACCTACCGTTGACGGAAATATTTTGTCTGGTCCTACAGCGGCTGATGGCGACGACAAAACTGCAACGGAAACTACGGCTGCCGGCCAGGATGAGGTTTTCAGAAAATCAGAAAAAACAATTCCGGATATTCCGCGACGCAATATAATCAACTCTTTTGCGGGAGTGCGTGCCCTTGCTTACAATGCTGACGGCACTCCGGTGAATGATTTTATTATAGAAGAAGATGCAAAGGTTCTCGGTTTTGTGAATGTTGGGGGAATCTGTTCGCCGGGACTAACTGCTGCTCCTGCAATTGGAGTATATGTAGCTGACATCATAGAGAAAATCCGTGGTGCTGCGTGGGAGAAGAACCCAGATTTCGTTGGTGTGCGTAAGGGAATTGAATCCTTTAAGGATGCAGATGATGAGCGTCGTGCCCAGCTGATTGAAGAAAATCCTTTGTACGGCAGAATCATCTGCCGCTGTGAAATGATTACCGAGGGCGAGATTGTTGCGGCAATTAAGTCTCCAGTGGGTGCTGTAGACCTTGATGGGGTAAAGCGTCGTACCAGAGCCGGTATGGGACGCTGTCAGAGCGGTTTCTGCTCACCTCGTGTTACAGAAATTTTGAGCCGAGAGCTTGGCATTCCTATGACAGATGTCCGAAAGAATGGCGGCTGTTCATACATTTTGACGGGCAAAACACGCTAGCTTTCCAGTCATTCCGAACTGGATTCGGAATCTGATATTATAGATGCTGAAACGAGTTCAGCATGACAGATAAATAGGATGGAATTATATGGAACTGAAATATGATATTGTTGTAATAGGCGGCGGCCCTGCCGGAATGGCGGCGGCAATTGCTGCAAAAAAGGCCGGTACAGACAGCATCTTGATTTTAGAGCGCGATACAAGAATCGGCGGAATCCTTTTGCAATGTATTCACAACGGATTCGGCCTTCACTATTTTGGTGAAGAACTGACCGGCCCAGAGTATGCGGCCCGCTTTTCTGATGAAGTAAATCAGCTTGGAATTGAATATAAAACCGACACCATGGTGCTGGAGGTGGAAAAGGAAAGTACGCCGGGGCAAGGCCATACTGTTACCGCAATCAACACAGTGGATGGCCTTATGCACATTAAGGCTAAGGCTGTAATTCTTGCTACCGGCTGCCGTGAGAGAACTCGCGGTGCCCTTATCATTCCGGGAACCCGCCCTGCCGGTATTTTTACTGCGGGTGCAGCTCAGCGTTTTGTAAATATCGACGGCTATATGCCCGGCCGCAAGGTTGTAATTCTTGGCTCAGGCGATATTGGTCTGATTATGGCAAGGCGCCTCACACTGGAAGGTGCCGAGGTAAAGCTTGTCTGCGAGGTTATGCCTTTCAGTTCGGGCTTGCGTCGTAATATTGTTCAGTGTGTTGAAAACTTTAATATTCCATTGAAGTTCAGTCACACGATTGTAAAGATTCACGGAAAGGAGCGGGTTGAAGGTGTTACTGTTGCGGCAGTGGACTCTAATCGTAAACCTATAGCCGGAACAGAAGAGTTTATTGAATGTGATACACTGCTGCTTTCGGTTGGTCTTATTCCTGAAAATGAAATTGCATCAGGCTGTAAAATTGCAATTGATTCTGCAACCAGCGGGCCTGTTGTAAATGAGCACATGCAGTCTTCTGTGCCGGGCATTTTTGCCTGTGGAAACACCGTGCATGTTCACGACCTGGTAGACTTTGTAACTGCAGAAAGTCTTCGTGCCGGTGAAAATGCCGCAAAATACGTTCAGGGAAAAATTACTGCGAGTGGAGAAAAAATCATCCTTCGCCCCGGAAACCGCGTGCGTTATACAGTGCCTCAGTATATTGAATCCCGTGAGCAGGATGGAAATATCTCTATCATGTTCCGCGTTACGGATGTTTATAAGGATGTGTACGTGGAAGTTTCGAGCGGCAACGAGGTTTTGAAATCAATCAGAAAAAAGGTTGTGCGACCTGGCGAAATGCAGGTGATTGAACTTGCACCTAATCAGATAGAAAACGCTGGTAGCGACATAACAGTTTCAATCCAGCTTCCGCAGGAGGTGGCAGAATGATGGAAAATACAAATCAGACAAATGCGACAAAAGTCGAAAAGCTCCCACTTACCTGTATAATCTGCCCAATGGGCTGCTCAATGGAAGTAACGGTAGAAACAGATGCTAACGGCCACAAAAAAGTCACCGCCGTAAAAGACAACGGCTGTAAACGCGGCGAACAGTATGCATCAAAAGAACTGCAGAACCCAACCCGCACCCTCACAACAACCATAAAAGTTGATGGTGGTGTGCTCCCCATTGTTCCGGTAAAAACCGCGGGCGAAGTTCCAAAGGCAAGCCTGCTTCAGTGTATGGAAGTTGTACGCCGTGCCAGTTGCCGAGCTCCTGTAAAACGCGGAGATATTCTGCTTTACGATCTCTTGGGAACTGGCATAAACGTAATTGCCTGTGCGGATGTGGATAGAAGATAAATATTAAAAATTTGGTAATTATCCTGTGTAATATGTTGTAATTAACAAAAATTTGATAATTAACTTTACAAGTGCTTAAAAATGATGTACATTAATACTGATGAAGATAAACAAAGGCTTGTCAGATTCAGATATTCTCATTGAAATAGGAAAACGCATAAAGGCTGCCCGTATAAGAAAGGCATATACTCAGGCTCAGCTTGCAGAAATTTCCGGCGTATCAAAAGGAACGGTTGCAAATATAGAAAGCGGCGAAAGCGTTCAGTTTGGAACTCTTCTTAAAATCCTGCGAGAACTTGACTGCATAAACGCTCTTGAACTTCTGCTTCCGTCTTCAGAAAGCAGCCCTATGGAACTGATTCAGGCAAAATATCAGCATGATCGTCAGAGAGTAAGGTCTGTGGCTTCGGCTGCCCCCAAATATAAAGAGGGTTGGAAATGGGGAGAAGATGAATGAAAACAAATGCCGAGGTTAAGCTCTGGGGTACAACAATAGGCGCCGTTTCTCTTGATGATCAGAACCGTACAGCAGATTTTGAATATAATCCTTCCTTCCTGCAAAGTGGAATTCAAGTTGCTCCAATTACAATGCCGCTTAAGCCCGGGATTTTTCGATTTCCAGAACTTTCTTATGAAACTTATCACGGACTTCCAGGCTTAATTTCAGATTCTATTCCGGACAAATTTGGTAACAGTATTATTGATTTATGGCTTTCAAAACAGGGGCGGCTTCCAGAAAGCTTTAATTCAGTTGAACGCTTGTGTTATACCGGAAAACGAGGCATGGGGGCTCTGGAATATTATCCGCTTATTACTTCTGAAAGTGTTGATGAAAAAATTAATGTATCGGAGCTTGTAGAACTTGCTTCAATTGTTTTGAGGAATCGGCAGAATCTTAAAACTGTCCTTGATGAATGTGATAAGCCTAAGATGAATGCTGCCTTGGCTCAGATTATAAGTGTAGGAACTTCTGCAGGCGGGGCCAGGGCAAAAGCTGTAATTGCCTGGAATCCGAAAACAAATGAAGTTCGTTCCGGCCAGACTGAAACATCAAAGGGCTTTGAGCACTGGCTTATTAAATTCAGCGGTGTTGCCGGAAATAAAGATAAGGAAGATGAAGACCGCGAGGATTTTGGAATTATCGAATATATCTACTATCTGATGGCAAGGGAAGCTGGAATCAATATGAGTAAATGCCGCATTCTTGATGATGGAAAAAACTCTCATTTTATGACAAAACGATTTGACCGCGATGACAGGGGAAATAAATTTCATATGCAGACTTTGTGTGCCCTTGCTCATTTTGATTTTAATCAGGCGGGTCTTTACAGTTATGAACAGCTGTTTGCAATCCTAAATCAGATTGGCGCTCACCATAGGGATTCTGTAGAGGCATTCAGGCGAATGCTTTTTAATATTTTTGCATTTAATTGTGATGACCATACAAAAAATATTTCATTCCTTATGGATAAAAGCGGGCAGTGGAGTCTGGCTCCTGCCTATGACCTTTCTTTTGCTTATAATCCGAACGGGCTATGGACTTCGAGCCATCAGATGACGGTAAACGGAAAAAGAAAGAATTTTACGGAAAATGATTTTGAAATTTGCGCAAAAATAGGAAATCTTGCGTCGAGGGAAGTCAGGTCAGCAATGGAAGATGTCCGTGCAGGCATATCAAAATGGAAAGCTTTTGCTAAGGATGCAGGTCTTTCAGAAAACAGAATCAATGAGATTTGGGAATTGATTGGAGAGGGAATGATATGAAAAAATGTTACAGCTGATTATTTATTTGCAATTTCGGCTGCCGTATGAATCATCGCCTCTATAGATTTTAAGAGTTCAGGGGAAAGCGTATCCAGTTCAGTGACAAGTTTCTTGTATTTTCGGTAGGTTTCAAAATCTGAATAAAGCTTCTGTTCGTGGTTTACGGCATCTTCACCAGTAACAAGGAATTCTACTGTAGTGCCAAGGGCTTTTGCCAGCTTAACGGCAACTTCCGCGTTTGGAAGAACGGCACGGCTGTCGAGGTAAGTGTCAATCGTGCGCTTGCTGATTCCAGTCTGTGCTGAGAGTTCTTTTCTAATTATTCCTTTATACTCAATCAAATCTTTCAGATTATCCCGAAACATATTCTTAGAATACCATTATTTGAGTATTTAAAAATTGCCAAATCAATAAATTGGGTATATAATGTGATATACTCAATAAAGGGTATTTAATAAAAATATCAATAACTTAGGAGAAAGAAAATGGCACGATTTAAAATTACTTTTCAAAAAATTCAGAATGGCAAGATAGTTTCAACCGCTGGAACTAGCGTTGATGCTTCTTCAATCATGGAGGCAAAAAATAAGTTTAATTCAACACACCTTCCGTCAAACAGTTATAAGTACAAAATTGTTTCGTGTGTAAAAATTTAAATTAATAAAAGGGAATAAAAATGCTTTTACTTACTAATATTATTATTGGCATAGCTCTTGCTTTTGGAACTTCATGTTTAAAGAAGTTTCGGGAAACTGTACAAGGAGAAATTTTCTGCGGAGTATTTTATCTGATTGAAATTATGGAATGTATTTTCAGGCATACAGTAAGGATATATAGCAGAAGTGCAGTATTTTCAATCATCATAATGATTTTGCTTCCTTTTATAATTTTCTTTATCTACATAATACTTAAGGGAATTATAGAATCCAAAAGAAAGACTGGTGAAAAAGAGGGGGATAAATAAAAATGTATTTTTCAGATGTAGTAGCAGAAGTTAAAAATGGCAGCTGGGTTTTAAACGAAAAAAGTCCACTTGTCTATCAGATTATAAAACCAAAAGTAACGATTCAGTTTTTTCCAGAAAAAACAAAAATGCTTATAGGGGAAAATGAATATGATGTTGCATTGACAGATTTTTCAAAAATAACATTTACAGATAGGGAAGAGAAAAAAGAATCTGGTGAAATTGAAATAAAATCAACACTTGAATTTGATAATCAAGAACAGTTTGAGCTTATTGAAAACAAAATGACTCCTTATAAAGAGTTGTTTGGTAAATTAGCCGAACTCTTTGTAAGTGACGATATAACACCTAAAAATCAAGTTGAGAAATTGATAGATGAATATGCTATTGATGAAGATTCCGCTTATAATCCCGATGTCTATAAAATTCTTCTTGTTTATAAAAACAGGATGGGAAATGCTGTTAATAACGGTTTTTTGCATGAAGGTTCAAAAATTCTTTCATTTCTAGAAGATGACAGTGGAAAGATTACGGAAAATCTCGGTCAGACTGTAAAAAAGGGGTTAGGAGGAGCTCTTGCTGGCGGACTAAGCGGTTTAGTTGGTTTTGGTCTTGGAATTGCGAAAGCTGGAGCAAGCCGCATTGCAAGCAATTTAGTAAATGATGTGACTGAATCAAAGTCAATTATGATTCTTACAAATAAGAATGTAATTCTTGCAAAAAGTGATGAAATTAATGAATACGATTTTGAAGATGCTTCTGATATTTTTCAAGTAAGACAGGATCAAACTCTTGCAGGTGTTGTAGATGTGTATGATGATTGTGAAAATAAAATCCTTGATAACATTGCGCAGACGAAATGGAATTCATTTAAAACTCAGCTTAGAAAAATTAAAAAGGATACAGAACAGATAGGCTTTTCTGGTGGGGAAAATTTTGATTCCAAAGAAGAAGCTGATGATGAATTTGCAGAAGCAGAAAAGAAAATCACAAAACTGAAAAAACTGCTCGATAATGGCTTAATTTCGCAGGAAGATTTTAATGCAAAAAAAGCAGAAATATTAAGTGCACTCTAAAAAAATTACCTGCTCTGTATAAGAGCAGGCGAAAAATCAATGAAGGTGAATAAAATGAAAAGCTGGAAAGAAGTAAGGGATTATATTACAGAAAACTATGAGATAAGTGATTATGATGAAGATGATGATAATATTACCGCAATGGTTTTCATAAAAAATGGAAGAACACAGACAGCTGTTGTTACCAGAAGAGAAAAAATGATAGTTTTTGGTTCTGTAATCGGAAACATAAATAAAAATGATATAAAAGATGCTTTATGTGATTTAGCCGAATATCGTTATGGGAGAATTTTTTGTACAGAAGATGGAGAGTGTCTGGTTTCCCATATTGAAGAATTGGAGAAGCTTTCAGAGGAAAATATAGATGTCATTTTGAAAACTGTAGCTCTCTGTGCTGATGTAATGGAAGAAAAATATATCTGTGATGACGTGTATTAATGGGAGTTAAAATCAGGAATACGCTTAGAAAGAGATGAAAAAATCTGGTGAGGATAAAGCCTGGTGCTGTATACAACACGGCTGAATAAAATGAAATGCCGTTATTGTGGAGACTCTCTCCGTACTATAAATCAAAAATTGTTTTCTACAACAGGTGAGCAATGTTTAGGTAATCCTGCAGGTATTCATGTTGGCGTAACGGATGGAGAATGCTGTGTTTACTGTGGTGATAAAACTCACTGTCAAAACAGAAAGCTTATTACTCATCTTGGTGATTCTTGCAGAAATTCTCCGACAAGAATGCACTGTTTGCAGTAAAAAATCATTATTAATACTGATGAAGATAAACAAGGGCTTGTCAGATTCAGATATTATCAGTTTTCATTTTATAAATTCTATCAAACTCTTTTTGGTTTTCTGCCAAATTTCTGGCATTCCTGAAAATAAAGGATTTAGTCTTTCCCAGTCTAATTCATAGCCGTAAGAATGTCGGAAAACATGACGGAAGCCCAGATATTCTTTTAGAGACTCTTCAAGATCTGGCGATAGAACAGATTTTCGTTTTTCTGTTTCTTTGAACATTGAATGAAAAAGTTCACTATGCCACATTGTACTTGTGAGTGGAGTATTATCAGTTGCTTTATGGATCAATTTGAATATGCTTTCAAGTCCATTGTAGAAAGAGTGGAGAATAGAACTAGCGGCATTTAAATCAAAAAAAACTGGTTCTGAGTGTTGGCATTTTGTAAGAAGAAGTGAGGATTTGCTGACAAGAGTGTCAATTTTTGAGATTTCAAGATTTATTTTTTCTTTTGTAATCTCATCCAATTTTCTTCAATTCTCCTACTCGTTGAAGTAAATCGAAAAAATCTTTCTGATAATCAAAATCAACTAAATCTACCGGCATTTTTAAGGCTTCTTCCAGATCTGAATGCATACGGAAAAAAAGTTTTGGAGGCAAGCCTTTTACTCCTAAATCTACATCGGAACTACTATTTGCGTTTCCTGTTGCCTGTGAGCCGAAAAGGTAGATTTCTGTGCAGCCTGCGTTTTTGAGAATATTCGTTGCTTTTGCAAGAATCATTGCATTCATATTGATATTATAACATGATTTTTGGATTTATAAAATCTCAAAAAATAATTATTTTTTGTAACCTGTTGCCCTTTTTGTGGTTATATTAGTGAACAACAAAGCGATACTAACAGAAAAATACCTCCATAATTTTTTTAAGACTGCCGTTTTCCTCCTTTCCCGGCAGTCTTTTTTTTGTCAGGTGGTTGAGTGCGTGCGAAATACGTGTATCGAAACACCCGTCATTGCGAGCGTAGCGAAGCAATCTATTTGTATGAATGCTTCGTTTTTGCCACGTAATGACGAAAAATTATTATGTTTGTATAAAGTCGTGAAATTTGGTAAACTCTCTTCTATGGTAATAGCTTCAATTGATTTGAAAAACGGACACGTCGTTCAGCTTAAGAACGGCAAGGAACTGGTTTTACAGCGTGATGACGCTGATGCACTTATCAGCCAGTTTGACATGTATGGCGAGGTTGCAGTAATTGATTTAGATGCAGCCTTGGGAAATGTAGACGCAAAGGGTAATACTGTTAATACCCATCTTTTAAAGTCTCTTCTCCATCATGGAAACGTTCGTACCGGAGGCGGAATCCGCACTGTAAAAAGAGCCCGCGAGCTCATAAGTCTTGGCGCGGAAAAAGTTATTATCGGTTCGGCAGCCTGGAAAAGCGAGCCAAAGCCTGGTGAATCAGTTTTGAACGAAGACTTTTTGAATGAGCTTGCTGCCGCAATTGGAAAAGACAGAATCATAATTTCAGTAGATGCAATAAACGGAAAAATCGCCGTAAAGGGCTGGACAGAAACTGTAGATATTCCGCTCGTAGAAGGTGCAAAACAGGCAGAAAAGTTCTGTTCTGAGCTGCTTTTTACTTGTGTTGAAAAAGAAGGCTGTATGCAGGGCACTAATATGGATTATGTGCGCCAGCTGCGTGAGGCAGTCCATTGCCGTGTAGTTGCTGCAGGCGGAATCTCAAGCGTTGATGAAATTCGCGAGCTTGAAAAGCTTCACTGTGATGTTCAGCTTGGAATGGCTTTGTATACAAATAAGGTTAATCTTACAGATTCTTTTGTTGCCTGCCTTAATTTTGAAAAATCACCGCTTATTCCTGTAATTGCTCAGAGTGTAAATGGTGATGTTCTGATGCAGGCTTATGCAAATGAAGAGGCAATCCGAAAAAGTTTTGAATGCGGAAAGCTTACTTTCTGGAGCCGTTCTCGTAACGAGCTTTGGACAAAGGGTGATACAAGCGGAAACTTTTTGCAGTTAGTTCGTATGCGGGCAGATTGCGACCGTGATTGTATTCTTGCAACAGTTTTGCCAACCGGTCCTAGTTGTCATACCGGAAGCTGGACCTGCTTTACAACAGACCCGGGTGAAAAATCAAGCATGGGCCGCCTTTACAATATTATTGCAGACCGTTTTGCTAATCCAAAACCGGGCAGCTATACAGCAACCCTTGATGCAAAGCGCGTTCGCGAAAAGATTGAAGAGGAAGCAGAGGAGCTTTGCGAAGCAGATGGCCGCGACGAGGTTATTTGGGAAGCTGCAGACCTTATTTATTTTGTAAATGTACTGATGTACAAGGAAGGCGTAACCTGGAAAGATGTTTACGACGAATTGGACCGTAGACACAAGGAAAAATAGTTTGTCATTGCGAGCCAAAGGCGAATCAATCCATAATGTAGATTGCCACGTCGCTGCGCTCCTCGCAATGACGAATAAAAAGGTCATTGCGAGCATAGCGAAGCAAGCCAGAAATCTGATTGAACGTCGCTGCGTTCTTTGCAATGACGATATTTTAAGGAGTTTTACAATGATTAAAATACAGAAATATAACGAAGTTGACCCCGATTTTTTTAAGGGCCGTTCTTTCAGCGAATCAAATGAAGTAGTAACTTCGGTTCTGGAAGAGGTTCAAAAGCGCGGCGATGCAGCTCTTCGTCTTTATGGACAGAAGTTTGATGTTGCAGTTCCTGCCCAGTTTGAAGTTCCTCAGGAAGAGCTTAAGGCAGCGGCAGAAAAACTTAGAATTGAAAAGCGCGATGTTTATGATGCAATCGTTTATTCTCACGACCTTGCCTTACGTTTTGCAAAGCTTCAGAAAAAATCATTTAAGGATTTTGAAGAAGAGCTTGAGCCAGGACTTTTTACAGGACAAAAAACAATTCCTGTAGATACTGCAGGTTGTTATGTTCCTGCAGGTCGCTTTCCTCTTGTTTCTACAGTAATTATGACCGTTACTCCTGCAGTTGCAGCTGGTGTTCCAAATGTTATTATGTGTACACCTCCGCGCGTACACCCGGATGATAAGGTTGCTGCTGGAAAAACAGGAAGCGGAATTCCTGGAAAAGCATACGTAGGCGGTAAGCCTTATGCAGACGAAGGAATTATGGCTGCAGCTTATATCTGTGGTGTAAATCACCTTTATGCAGTTGGTGGTTCTCAGGCGATTGGCGCTATGGCTTATGGTACAGAAAGTGTGCCAAAGGTTGATGTTATTGTTGGACCTGGAAATAAATTTGTTGCCGCTGCTAAGGCTGCGGTTTTCGGTTCAGTTGGAATTGATTTTATTGCAGGTCCTACAGAGGTTATGATTATTGCAGATAAAACTGCAAATCCAGACTGGGTTGCGGCAGATCTTCTTGCCCAGGCAGAACACGACATAGTTGCCCAGCCTATTCTTGTAACTGATGATATGGATTTTGCTTCAAAGGTCAGCGAGTCTATTGAAAATCAGCTTGAAACTCTTACAACAAAGGCAGTTGCCCGCCAGAGTATTGATACTTACGGAAAAATCATCATTGCAGAAAAGCTTGAGCAGGCAATTGAAATTGCCAATATGAAGGGGCCTGAACACCTTGAGCTTGCAATGGACAAGTGTGCTTTGCGCGATAAAATTGAAAAGGCTGTTCACAACTATGGCTCTCTTTTCATTGGTCACTATTCAGCAGAGGTGCTAGGAGACTATGCAGCCGGATTAAATCATACACTCCCAACTTCAGGTGCTGCTCACTATACCGGCGGCCTGAGTGTAAGAATGTTCCTTAAGACTGTTACAACTCTGCGTGCAGAAGAAGGAAAGCCTGGAACTCTTAAATCAACAGCTGCTGCCGGTTATCTTGGAGATTCAGAAGGACTTGCCGGTCATGCCCGTGCAGCCCGCATCAGAGGTGAAAAATGATTCTTGAAATAACAAAGCTTGGTGAAGAAATTTTGCGTCAAAAAGCAGAGCCGGTTGCAGAAGTAAATGATGAAATCAGAACTCTTGCAAACGATATGCTTGAAACAATGATTGAGGCTGACGGCGTTGGACTTGCAGGTCCTCAGGTTGGAAAAAGTCTCCGCATTTTTGTTGCAATGGCAGATGATGATGTAAAACGAGTTTTCATAAATCCTCAGATTATAAAAACTTCAGAAGAGGTTGGTGAATATGAGGAAGGCTGTTTGAGTATTCCTCAGGTTTATGAATCAATAACAAGACCTGTTCGTGTTACTGTTCAGGCTCTTAACGAAAAGGGGCGTCCGTTTACATTGGAAGCAGACGGTCTTCTTGCCCGCATCATTCAGCATGAATATGATCATCTCGATGGAATTTTATATATAGACCGCGGAGATAAGGCTTTTGCAGAAAAGACAGAAGCCCAGTTCAAAAAACGTGCCGAACGTGCTGCTGAAAAAGCTCGGGAAAAAGAAGCTAAAGCAAGAAAAATTGCGGCTAAGATTGCGGCTAAGGAAGCTAAAAAAGCAAAGTAGGACGGAATCGAATGATTAAGGTTTTATTTGCAGGAAGCCCGGATGCGGCCCGTATTACACTGGAACATCTCTTAAAATCGCAGACTGAATTTGGTTTTGAGATTTCGGGCGTTCTGTCAAATCCTCCTTCAGCAAAGGGTAGACATAAGGATTTAATTCCAACTCCTGTTGCGG
This sequence comes from uncultured Treponema sp., assembly GCA_947166355.1. GTDB lineage: Bacteria > Spirochaetota > Spirochaetia > Treponematales > Treponemataceae > Treponema_D. The sequence continues at coordinate 55,384 of CAMVDX010000006.1, read as the reverse complement.
CTTTTGCTGCAGAAAAAGGTATTCCCGTTTTTACGCCAGAGCATCTTGATGGCACAGCCCGAGACGCAATTAGTCCGCTTGGAGCTGACCTTCTTGTTAGTTTTGCATATGGGCACATTTTTGGTCCGAAGTTTCTTGCTCTTTTTCCGATGGGCGGTATAAATCTTCATCCGTCTCTCTTGCCAAAATACCGTGGCTGTACACCTGTTCCTGCGGCAATTTTAAATCGTGATAAGCAGACTGCCGTTACTGTTCAAACACTCAGCTTAAAAATGGATGAAGGCGACATTCTTGCACAGACTTTGGTTGATCTTAATGGAAGCGAAACCTGTGAGTCTCTTTTGATTTTCAGTGCAGAAGAAGGTGCCCGTTTAATTTGTGAGATTCTCAGGCAGACGGCATTACAGAAAAATCTTCCGGCCGGAAAGCCTCAGAAAGGTGAAGCTTCGTATACAGGGATAATAAAAAAAGAAGATGGACGCATAAACTGGAATGAAACGACTGCTGTCCTGGATGCAAAAATCAGAGCATATTATCCGGAGCCGGGCTGCTGGTGTATGGAAGGAAATAATTCTCTACGAATTCTTGAGGCACGTATTTTTTCTGGTCAGACGGCAGAACTTCAAAAACTTGAGTGTGATGCGGAAAGCTTTAAAAAATCAGCGGCAGGAACAGTATTGGCATTTTCTAAGAGTGACGGTATTCTTATAAAAACGGGCGATGGAATTCTTGTTGTACGAAAACTTCAACGTCAGGGTAAGACAGCAATGGATTACAAGAGTTTTATGAATGGTGCCAGAAATTTTATTGGTACAGTTTTGGAATAAAGAGGAAAACATCATGAAAAACATTTTTAAAAAATTAAAAGAAAAAAAACGACCTCAGCTTAAAGTAAGCTTTTCTGAGTCTTACGATAAATTTCAGACCAGTATTCCAGCTTTTCTTGCAATCTGCCTTTGCGCTTTTGCCCTTATGTGCTTTGCCGCTTTTGCAATCTTTTTTATGAATGTAAAAGGTCCTGAAAAGGTTCTTGTTCCAAATGTAATCGGAAAAAATCTTGAGGATGCACTTCTTGAGATGCAGGTAAAGGAGCTTTATCCAAAAATCAGCCTTCGTTATTCAGATACTCCTGGTGATGAAGGAACAATTCTTGATCAGTCTCCAGATGCCGGAGCAATTGTTAAAGGCTATAGTCGTGTTTCTCTTGTAGTAAGTCGTGGTGTAATTGTTGATAGCGTTGATGAATATACCGGTATGAATATAGAAGAACTTCGTATGAAGCTTCAGACTCTTTTTGCAGGTCAAACAAAGCCTCTTATTGTTCTTGCTGAACCAGAATATAAACCTGATGTAACTGATGCAGGAACTATTCTTGAACAGGATCCTCCTGCAGGTACTAAGATTTCTGAGCCGGTTACCGTTCAGCTTGTAGTCAGCCGAGGTCCTAATTACGAAAATACCAAGGCCCCATATCTTATAGGTCAGAGTGTAAACGATCTTCTTCAGACTATTACACGAAGTAAGCTTGTATTTGATATTACTTCTCACAAAGCTTCTGATGAAGAAAAAGCTGGAACTGTTGTAAGTCAGCAGTCGTTTGACAGTGAATATGTTCCTAACTATACCCGTGTAACAGTTGAAATGGCTCTCCCAGAAGGTGAGTATAACGACAATATTTACGGGCTCTTTACAGAAAAACTTATTGATTATCCTTATCCTGTTCAGATGGAACTTAAGGCTTATCCTCTGGAGGGTAATCCGTATACAGTTTTGAATTTCAATCATCCTGGTGGAAACGTTACAATTCCTTATGCAGTTCCAAAGGGCACTGTGCTTGAATTCTCTGTTGTCGGAAAAGTTTATTCAAAGAAGACTGTAAATTAAATAATAGCGTGTCATTCCGAACGCTACGTCGCATTCGTAAGTTACTTGCTGAGAATGTGTGTTCTGGAATCTCATATTATAGATGCTGAACTCTGAATTCGTTTCAGGGGCAGCATGACAATATAATAAGTAGGTAAAAATGAATTCACCGTTAATCTGCATGACTCTTACCGGTAAAACACTGGAAGAAAATCTTTTCCTCGTAAAAAAATACGGAAAATATATTGATATGGTTGAACTGCGTGTAGACCATCTTGATGAAAACGAGCAGTTGAATGTACGAAAATTTCCGGCGATGATTTATCAGCCTTGTATTCTTACAATTCGCCGCGATATTGACGGTGGAAAATTTACGGGCGGAGATTTTGCACGTACAAATCTTTTTGCCCGTGCACTTGCTTTTGCAAATCCAGATAAATCAAAAAACTTTGCTTATGTAGATTTTGAAGATGATTTTCATATTCCTAGTATTCAGGATGCTGCTCTTGCATTTGGAGTTCGTATTATAAGAAGCTTTCACAGCATGACTGAGCCTGTGTTAAATATTCGTGAACGTTGTGACACAATGCGTAAAACCGGTTTTGAAATTCCAAAAATCGCTTTTATGCCTAAATCTCTTTCAGATGTTCTTAATCTTTTTTCTGAAGGTGAGAAAATGACTCAGTACGATCACATTTTGTGTGCAATGGGTGCTGAAGGATTTGCTTCTCGAATTCTTGCATGTCGTACTAATTCACTTTTAACTTATGTTACACCAGAAGAACTTTCAGAAAAAATGCAGGGAATTGGTCATATCGATCCTGTTACTATAAATGATGTTTACCATTTCCGTTCAATTTCAAAGGATACTCAGCTTTTCGGAATTACAGGATATCCGCTTTTAAAAACTTCAAGTCCTCTTATTCATAATACAGGTTATGCAAAAAAGAATATGAATGCGGTTTATATACCTTTGCGTTCTTCTCTTGTTTCTGAAACCTTAAACTTTTGTGAAAATATGGGCTTTAAGGGACTTTCAGTAACGGTTCCTCACAAGGAATCTGTGCTTTATTATCTTCATGAGCAGGCTCCTGAGGTTGTGCAGATTGGTGCATGTAATACGATTGTACGAAAGAATGCCGGATGGGTTGGTTATAATACTGATGCTTCTGGTTTTCAGCGTGCTCTTTTGGAATTCTTAGGCGGCGAAAAAATAAAGAGAAAGAAGGTTGCCGTAATTGGAGCCGGTGGAGCGGCAAAGGCAATCGTTTATGTACTAAAGCAGCTTGGAGCAAAGGTTTGTATATTTAATCGAACTCTTGATAATGCTGTTGTCCTTGCTGAGAAATATGGATTTTCTTATTGTCAGCTGGAGCCTGGATGTGTCGAAAAACTAGATGAATATTCATCTCTGATTGTACAGACGACCTCGGTTGGTATGAATGCAGAAGGCCCTTCGGATAATGAGAATGATCCTATATATTTTTATGACTTCCGTGGCAATGAACTGTTATTCGACATTGTTTACGAGCCTTCGGTAACTCCTGTTATGAAACGGGCGTCTCTTGCTGGCTGCCGTGTATGCAATGGATATAAAATGCTTGAATATCAGGCGTATGAGCAGTTTAAGTTGTTTACGGGGCAAAATTATGAATAATAAACATCACTGTGATATACGTCCATGTCAAGGCACGCTACGCTAAAAGCCTTGACATGCCCGTTTATCGGTTATTTTTTAGGAGGTTATAACCGCTATGAGTCTTACACAGTCAGAACAAAAAATACTTGTGGCAAATACCGCAATTGATACACTTATTGAAAAAGGTCTGATTTTCAGCGGAATGAAAATCGGTCTTGGAACGGGTTCTACAGCAATGCCTGCCGTAAAACGTCTTGCAGAGCATATTTCCAGTGGAAAACTCCATGATGTAAAGGCCGTAGTAACAAGCTTTCAGACACAGAATGCCTGCCAGGATTACGGCATTCCTGTTTATTCAATGAACGACAGAGTTATCGGCGGAAAGCTTGACCTTGCAATTGATGGTGCTGATGAAGTTGATCCGGACTGTAATTGTATTAAGGGCGGCGGTGCAGCACATGTTCGCGAAAAAATTGTTGAATATAATGCAAAAATATTTGTCGTAATTGCAGACTCTTCAAAAGCTGTGCAGACTATCGGTACAAAGTTTCCAGTCCCTGTAGAAATTATTGGAGATGCACGAGTTCCTGTAATGAATGCACTTAGTGAGCTTGGAGCAACTGCCGTTTTGCGCGAGGGTGTACGAAAAGCAGGTCCTGTTATCACAGACAATGGAAATCAGATTCTTGACTGTACATGGAAAGAGCCGATAAATGTTCCAGAGATGGAAGCAAAAATAAATTCAATTGTGGGTGTTGTAGAAACAGGACTTTTTACTCAGAACAAACCAATTGTATTTATTTCTAAAGAAGATGGTTCTGTAGAAATCAGAAATCTTAAATAATGGTGGAACACAATTAATGTTTCCTCCGTTTCCGCAGGAATCTGCGCACCATTACTGTGAAAGACTCATTGCACTTATAGAAGATGGAAGTGTTGAGCTTGAACAGTATGGGCGCGAAAGTGCAGAACGTGCGGGGCAGGGGGTAATGATAGGATGCCTTGTGTGCTGGGATAATAATACCAGCCGCAGGGTAGTGCTGTGCGCTGTAAGTGGAAATAATAAACGCCTTGTGCAGAAAGAATCCACAGACTATATTTTTGTTCCTTCTATAGTTTCTTCAGATGAAATTACAAAAGCACTTGAACAGAATGATTTAAAAATTCATGAGCTTACAAATCAAATAAACAAACTAACGTTAGTTAATAAACGCTCCGAAGAAATAAAAAAGCTTTCCGCAGAACGAACTGCTCTGACCGATGAATCCTTAAAAAAAGTATTTTCACTTTATTCATTTACTCGTTTCGACGGAAAAACAATCTCATTGGAAGAAATAATAAAACAACATGGTGGAAAGCTTCCGCCAACGGGAACCGGGGATTGCTGTGCTCCAAAGCTTTTAAGCTATGCTTTTATGAATAAGCTTGAGCCGGTCAGTATGGATGAAGTTTATTTTGGAAGAAGCACTGCTCATAAGCAAAATGGCTTGTCATATCCACCTTGCGATGAACGCTGCGGTTATATTCTGCCTTCAATTCTGGGAATTGAAATTCTTTATCGTGATAAAGACCTTGTAGTAATCAATAAGCCTGGTGGACTTTTGTCAGTTCCGGGCAAGGGATCTGATAAGCAGGATTGTGCCGAATATAGAATAAGACAACTTTTTCCGCAGGCACCCGTACAATGTGCCGTTCATCGTCTGGATATGGAAACTTCAGGTCTGCTTGTGCTGGCACTTAATCAAAAATCACATAGTGTTTTGAATGCACAATTTCGTGAAGGAAAGGTTCATAAAAAATATATCGCTCTTTTAGATGGAATCCTTTATGGAAAGCCTGAAGGTCGTACAGAGCTTCCATTCCGCCTTGATCCGGAAAACAGACCTCATCAGATTTTTGATGCAGAAAATGGAAAGACTGGAATAACTGAATGGAAAAAACTAGGAGTAGAAACTCTTCATCAGCTTAATAAAAAGGTAACACGTATAGAGTTTACACCGCTTACAGGACGTACACATCAGCTTAGACTTGCAGCCAGCTGTCCTGCCGAAAAGGGAGGGCTTGGTATTCCGATAGCTGGCGATTCCCTTTACGGAAATACCTTTGAAGGCTTAAGACTTATGCTTCATGCTTCAGAGATAGAATTTAAGCATCCTGTAAGCGGCGAAAAATTGCATTTTATATGCCCGCCAGATTTTTAATTTATTTGATTTTTATTCGAATGATTTTAAAATTATTAGAAAATATTTTTGTTTTTGAGATAAAGATATAGAGTAGACGGCGAAACATGAAGCTGTTTGCTTATGAGTGATTTAGGATATCCTTCATTCAGCATGCTTCTGATTTTAGTATCACACCCAGTAAGCTTGTAACGGGAATTCTTTTTTCCTTTTGGTCGACCCAGAATTACACCTTCAGCTTTTTTCCGTTTGAGTGCTTCAATAGTTCTTTGTGAAATCAATTCGCGTTCAATTTCTGCAGAAATGCTGAAAGCAAAGGCCAGCACTTTACTGGTTAAATCTTCTCCAAGCCTGTATTTTTCTTTAACAGTATAAATAATTACGCCGTTTTCCATAAGAACATTCAGAATTGACATAATCATAAACATGTTGCGTCCAAGCCGCGAAAGCTCTGAGCAGATAATTATATCGCCCCTTTTTGTTTTTTCAATCAGTTTTCCAAGATTTCGCTTAGAAGGAGAAACTGTGCCGCTGATGGTTTCTTCAATCCATGAATCAACGGCCAGCTGACTTTTTTGAATAAATTTTTCAATTTCAAAACGTTGATTTTCAACTGTCTGTTTATCAGTGCTTACACGTATATATCCATAAATCATAAAAAAGACCTCCTGAAATTATTTTATTCAGAAGGTCTTGTATTATCCATTCAAAATGAAAGAAATATAAACAATTGATTTAGTATGTATATGCTTTTGAACGCAAGTCTTTTACCTGATCAATAAGATAATCCTGATCAAGGATTTCTATAAAATCACGGAGCTGTGTTGGTGAAAAATAGAGGTTCTCTTTTGGTGTAAGGTCTTTTCCATCATCAGTTCTTGAAGGTGTGAAGTGAATTAAAAAATAAGCGTGCTTGTTTATAATTTCGGCATTAGTCCAATAATCACACTTACTGCTGCCTGAACCGAGACCGCTGAGACCATACCAGAGAGAACATTGTGAAGAGTAATAGGCAGTTTTCTTGTTCACCTTATGGCGGTCAATTGTTTTTGTTTCATATTCATTAAGAAACTGTTCAGCTGTTTCCTTAAGCTTCTGTCTTTCTTCATAATTCAGAATAATACAGATTTTATTTACAGCTGCACGATAGTGAATTTCCAGATTATTTGTGCGTGGAACAAGATAGTTTTTTGTAAGTTCTTTTGGCTTCATCTTTTTGCCGAACTTCTGTAATCCTACGCATGACTTTACAAGCAGCGGATCAAAATCGCCTAAAAATTCATCTGTAATTGCCGGGGCAATAAAGGCCGGATTTTCAGCTTCTCTGTCTGCAAAGATTATATCATCATCCTCGTAAACATATTCATTCTTTTTAGTAGCACAGGAAACTGCAGAAAATATACAGGCTGCTGTAAGACACAACATTGCGATTTTGGTTGCGGCTGATTTTATTTTTTTCATTTTTTTAAGCTCCTTATATCAGTATAACAATTTATATTATATAAGGTTTCATTAAAAGTAAAAAGTATCTTTATCCGTTTTGGTTTTCAGATTTGTAAGTCAGTAATAACTGCGGAATCAGCTGTTTTTTTCCGATAATAATAGTATGACTTTATGCGAATTGACAGATGAGTTTTTGCTTTACCTTTCGGCAGTGAGAGGTCTTTCGGAAAATACTGTAAAAGGTTATGGAAATGATCTTGCTGAACTTTCGGAGTTCTTGACGCCCGAACTGGATATTAAGTCTGTTACCCGCGAAAATCTTATGCTTTGCATAGGACAGCTTTCTAAACAAAAAAAGTCTGCGGCTACGGTCAACCGTTTTATTGCGGCTGTGAGAACTCTTTTTACTTATGCGACAAAGCTTGGTTATATTGAAAAAAATCCTTCTCTTGAAATGAAGACCGTAAAGCTTCCCAAACGTGTTCCAAACTTTATGACATCCAGCGAGGTGAATGAACTTTGCAATGAGCCTGTCAGGGATGAACTTTTGTGGGCGAGCCGCGATCATGCGCTTTTTCTTATGCTTTATTCTTCTGGTTGTCGTGCCAGCGAAATTGTGGGACTCAAACTCAGTGATTTTATGGACGGCGGCCGCTCGGCTGTCGTTACGGGTAAGGGTAATAAGCAGCGTAAGGTTTATTTTGATTCTGCAGCGCGGCAGGCTCTTGCCGAATATCTTGCGGACAGAAAAAAGGTGCTGGAAGAAAATCACATTGAAAAACAGCCGTCCGAGCTTTTTATTAATCAGAAGGGTGGTTCGCTTACGACAGGCGGTCTGCGCTACATTTTGAACCGATATTCTGGTGTGGAAGGAACTAATCATCATATTAACCCGCATGCCTTCCGCCACACATTTGCTACAACTTTGCTGGGGAATGGGGCGGATGTGCGCATGGTTCAGGAGATGCTGGGGCATTCGAGCATCAGTACAACCCAGCGTTACACTCACATTACAACAGAAAATTTAATCGAAACCTATAAAAAGGCACATCCGCATTCATAATATCTTTCGGAACGCCCGACCCGGCGGCGGAACGAAGTGGAGCCGGCGGGGAACGCCCGGATAAAACAAAAACCTTTACGTCAAATTTTTTATTTGCACTTTGACGTCTAAATCATTATATTTTAACTTATGGGAAATAAAACAAAAATCAGAAGTACGACTATTCTTGCTGTCCGCAGAAACGGGCAGGTTGCTATGGCTGGCGATGGCCAGTGTACTTTGGGCGAGACTGTTTGTAAGGGAAACTCTCGCAAGGTTCGAAAAATTTATGACGGAAAGATTCTCACCGGCTTTGCGGGCTCTGTGGCAGATGCTTTTACTCTGCTGGACCGCTTTGAAGCTAAGGTGAAGGAATATAACGGCGATATTATGCGCTCTGCTGTGGAGCTTGCAAAGGCCTGGCGTACAGACCGCACTCTGCAGAAGCTCGAGGCCATGCTCCTTGTTGCCGACAAAAAACAGATTCTTTTGATTAGCGGCGACGGTAACGTTATTGAGCCTGAGCACGATGCAATTGCAATTGGTAGCGGCGGTAACTATGCTTACTCTGCGGCCCTCGCTTATCTTGATTCTTCGGATTTGAGCGCTAAGGAAATTGCTGAGCGTTCGCTTAATATCGCCGGCAGCATCTGTATTTACACAAATCAGAATTTGACGGTTGAGACACTTGAGTAGGTCGTCATTGCGAGGAGAGAACGAAGTGAACGACGAAGCAATCTATATAAAAATGGATTGCTTCGACCTGCGGTCTCGCAATGACATTGTTGAATAGGATTGAAATTATGGAAGAAAACAAAACAGAACTTACACCAAAACAGATTGTAGAGAGACTGGACTCATATATCATCGGGCAGGAAAAGGCTAAGCGTGCCGTTGCAGTTGCTCTTCGTAACCGCTTCCGTCGCCTTAAATTGCCGGAGGAAATCCGCGATGAAGTTGCACCAAAAAATATTTTGATGATTGGACCAACTGGCTGTGGTAAAACAGAAATTGCCCGCCGCCTTGCAAAGCTCTGCGGCGCTCCATTCCTCAAGGTTGAGGCTACAAAATACACCGAGGTCGGCTACGTTGGCCGAGATGTAGAAAGCATGATTCGCGACCTTATGGCCGTGGGCTACAACGACGTTAAAGCCGAGATGGAAGAGCAGCTTCGCGAGAAGTCTGTCAGCGTTGTTGAAGAAAAACTTCTGGACCTTCTGCTTCCTGGAACAGACAAAAAAGACGACAAGAAGTCAAAGAGCGACAGCGGCTCCGACGGCAAGATGGAAATCAAACCACTTGGCTTTTTGACTCAGCCTAATCCTAATGAAATTACAATTGATTTGAACAAGGTTGCTTCTGATATGCAGGAGGCTTTGAATCAGGCAAATCAGGCCGCTGCAGAACAGCAGAAGGCCGACGAAGAAGCCGCAGAATCAGCCGAGGCGGCCGCAGAAAAAGAGCGCGAAAACCATACCCGCGAAAAGTTCCGTCAGATGCTTCGCGAAGGTAAACTCGAAGACCGCGAGGTTGAAATGGTAGTTCACCGCCCTCAGGGAATGCCGAATATGGAAATTATCGCGGGAGGCAGCATAGACGATCTTCAGAACAGCATGCAGGGAATCTTGAATATGATGAATGGTCAGGGCCGCGGTAAAAAGCGCAACATCACTGTAAAGGAAGCCCGCAAGATTCTTACCGAAGAAGTTCTGGACAATATGGTAGACCACGACAAGGTTGCCGACGAAGCCAAGAAGCGTGTAGAGCAGAGCGGAATTATCTTTATTGATGAAATAGATAAGATTGCGGTTCACGGCGAAAGCCACGGACAGGACGTAAGCCGTGAAGGCGTTCAGCGTGATATTCTTCCAATTGTAGAAGGAAGCAATGTAAATACAAAGTTTGGCGTAGTTGATACAACTCACATTCTTTTTATTGCTGCCGGTGCTTTCAGCGTGGCCGCTCCTAGTGATTTGATTCCGGAATTGCAGGGACGCTTCCCCCTTCGTGTTGAGCTTGATTCCCTTCACAAGGATGATTTTAAGCGCATCCTCAGCGAGCCAAAAAACAGTCTTATTATGCAGTACACCTCACTGCTCGAAACAGAAGGTGTAAAACTCGACATTACAGAAGATGCCCTGGACCGCATGAGTACCGTTGCCGAAGAAGTGAACGCCAGCGCCGAAAATATCGGTGCCCGCCGCCTGCACACAATCATGGAAAAGGTTCTTGCCGACATCAACTTTGAAGCAGATGAACATAAGGGCGAAACAATCAAGATTGATGCTGCCTACGTAGACGAAAAGCTCGAAGGCATCAGCCAGAATCAGGATTTGAGCAGATATATTCTGTAAATGATTCCCCGGTCAAGCCAGGGAATGACAATTATGTCATTGTCGGGCTTGATAATGTGTCATTGTCGGGCTTGACCCGACAATCTGGACAACACTGACTTGTGCTGATTCCCGTGTCAAGCACGGGAATGACAGAAGCATCTCTCTCCCTTGCTGTTTTCCCATTTCGTAGTATAATTAATATATTATGAAACACGGAAAATCAGCATTAATTTTTTTATTCCTTTCTTTATTTCTAATCACAAAACTTTCAGCAAAAGAAACCCAGCTTGCAAAAGACACAAAAACGGCCCTTGAAAAATATGCAGGAATGCCAGAACTTCAGAAGCGTGGCTTTAAGCTGGAATCACTTGATGATGCCAGCACAATAAAAGAAGTCTATAACGTGCTTCTGCCATATATGATTCAAGACGGGGTTCCCTTAGACAATGCAATTAATTTTTTTGATTATGGCGCTTATAAAAATTATAATTTCAAACAGCACTATACCGTTCATTTTACAGATGATTATGGTACAAAAGAGGAACTGAAGAAAAAGGGGTATAAAGAAAATGAAATCTTTGCTTATTTTTCTAAAGGGCAGAATGTATATAGAGGCGGTCATTTTTCGTGGGAAAAGTCAAAACCTCTTCCTGAATTAAATCAAAATAATCATCCTCAGTTACCGCCGCTTGTTGAAGAAAAATTCATTTATTTCTGGCCGGCATATTGGACAGAACAGTTTTATCCGGATTACTGGAAACAGGCAGCAAAGAAGGATTTTATTATTCTTGATTTGCGTTTAGATCAGGGTGGCGATTGGCCTATTGCGCAATTCTTTGATTTTCTGGAGCAGGAAAAAATCAAGGGTGAACTGATATTTATTATAGACGAATCTTCTACAACCGGCGAATATCTTTTGTCGAGTCGAATGACAAAGTGGTGGAACGGAAAAGAAAGCCCAAGATTCAAGTACACTACAATCGGTGAGAATACACTGGGAATTCAAAGTTTTTCCGGTGAGTGGGGCTGGTACAAAACAGATAATGCATATTTTGGTGGTATTCGAACTGAAATCAACAAATGGAAAAAATATGATGAAGGTGTCGGCGCAATGCCGGACATCTGGGCAGATAATGCTGAAGATATTTTAAAAGCAATTCAGGTTGTTACAGGAATAAAAGATTTAGGAAAATATATTACAGCATATAACAGCTATGTTTATAATCTGGTAAAAAGTGCTCAATATAACCTTGCATCTCCATCTTTACCTAAAGCAATTTTTGATATTAAAGATAATAAACAGTTTTTCGAAACATTTTCAAAATTTGTTGATTTACAGAACAAATATTGTGAGCATTCTTTAGATGGTGTCGTTACAACACAAGCTCTATGGCAAAATTTGCTTCACCTGGGCGATCCAGCAAAAGGTTTGTCTGCAAATCAGGCTATTGAAAAATTACAGATGATTTTAAATGAAACTTGTCCGGATAATAATACGGTTACTTTTCCAGGTTATTATGTAGATAAAAATGACAAAGAAATTCCAGCAAAAATAGTATTTAAATTAAATGTTATGGATTCAAAAGGTGCTGATCATAAGCTTTCAGAAAAGGAAATTTCAGATTTATATAAATCCCTTGAAATGAACTTTGTAGATATTCCAGGAAAAAATATAAAAATGCTGAATACCGAAGTCACACAGAAACTTTATGAAAACATAATGGGATATAATCCAAGTATTTATAAAGGAAGTAATTATCCAGTTGAACGTGTAAGTTTTATAGATGCTCTTTATTTCTGCAATAAATTAAGTGAGAAATTTGGTTTTACTCCTGTATATGCAATAGACGGCGAAACTGATGTGTCAAAATGGAATATTGCACTGTTTGATAATCAGTTCGATATGGATAGAAATATTACACAAAATAAAAAGGCCAATGGTTTTAGATTGCCTACAAATCTTGAATGGGAATATGCAGCCAAAGGCGGCGAAAAATACTCTTATCCTGGAAGTAACAATCTTGATGAGGTAGCCTGGTATAAAGAAAACAGTGGCAAAGCTTCTCATCCTGTGGCTCAGAAAAAGCCGAATGGATATGGCTTGTATGATATGGCAGGTAACGTTTTTGAAAGAACCTGGAATATTTCGAAAGTTTATTTGAATCCAGAGAAGGCTTATTATTTTGTACAGAAGAACGCATCTTTTGGTGGAGCCACAACTTGGGAGTCCAGTTATTGTAAATGCAATGTAGATTCCTGGAACTGCGACTGGGCTTGGGTTGATGGCAAAGCAATTGATACAGGTTTTAGAATTGTAATTTCAAATCAAAATCAAAATCAGAAAGTTATTTCAGAAAAAGAAATAAAAAAAGAATTACAGATTATGGAAAAAAATCTTGTAACTATTTCTGATAAAAATATGAAGATTCTAAAAACTGAAGTAACTCAAAAGCTTTATGAATCAATAATGAGCGACAATCCTAGTTTTAATATTGGAGATAATAATCCTGTAGAAAATGTGAGCTGGTATGATGCAATCTATTTCTGTAACAAACTGAGTGAGCGTGCTGGTTATAAGCCGGTTTATGCACTGAACGGTGAAACTGATGTTTCAAAATGGAATTATCAGCCGCATAACGGAAACTGGATATCAGGAAAAATCACGGAAAATACAGATGTGCAGGGCTTTAGATTACCAAGTGCCGATGAATGGTATTATGCAGCATTTGGCGGAGAATACAAACTTTATGCCGGCAGCGATAATATTGATGAAACTGCCTGGTATGATGAAAACAGCGGAGGAATATCTCATCCTGTGGCTCAGAAAAAGCCGAATGCTTATGGCTTATATGATATGTGCGGTAATGTTGCAGAATGGTTGGGAACGGAAGAATTGAATTCTAATAAGCCAAAAGGTACAAGTTATTATATAGGACCTGCATCTTCGCTTGGAGGTATTGGTTATAAAGGAAATGATTTTTCTAACGACCTTACAAATTGTGGTAATGAAAAACTCCCTTTTGAATCTGAGTGTCTTGGCTTCCGTATTGTAATTTCTACGGGAGCAAAAAAATCAAAGACAAAAGTTCAGCCTAAAGAAACAGTTCTTTCTTATAAAGATATGCAAATAACCATGATAGAAATACCCGGCAAAAATATTACAATGCTTCAAACAGAAGTAACACAAAAGCTTTTTGAAAGTGTGATTGGCTTTAATCCAAGTAATAGTAATGAACAATGGCCTACCTATCCGGTTGAAAATGTCAGCTGGTATGATGCTTTATACTTCTGTAATAAATTGAGCGAAGCTTTTGGTTATAAGCCTGTATATGCTGTAGATGGTAAAACTGATGTCTCAAAATGGAATTATACGCCATTTAAAGAAACAATTATGCAAGGTGAAATTACTCAAAACTTAAAGGCAAACGGCTTCAGATTGCCAACTTGGGATGAGTGGCAGTACGCAGCAAGAGCTGACGAAAAAACAATGTTTGCTGGAAGTTCTTGCCTTGAAGAAGTTTACAGGTATCGCTCTATTGATGATGTTGCAAAAAGAAAGCCGAATGCTTGGGGGTTATATGATATGACCGGAAATGTTGATGAGTGGGTCTGGGATTCCGAGCAACCGTATACCCGTTATCTTTGTGGTGGAAGTCATGTACATTCGAGCCTGAAACATGGAGATCTTCAGTTGGGAAGTAAAACCGCTTTTGGTGCACTGCTTGCAAACTGGGGCACAGGTCTACGCGTAGTTCGTTCATCGAAATAACAGGCTTCTAAAACGAAGTTCACTTAAAAAGCTGCGGGTAATCTGCGGCTTTTTTTATTGCTTCTTCGAGGGTGAGGCCTGCGAAGTCCTGGGCACCGAGCCAGCGGCCGCTCTTTTTGTCGTCGATGAAGGCACCGACTACGATTCCAGGAATTACACTGTCAGGATCGTTTGGGGCGTTGGGGCCGCCGAGGTCTGTGCGGCACCAGCCCGGGTCGGCGAGGTTGATGCATACGTCTGTGCCGTCGAGTTTGCCGGCGAGGTCGGAGGTTACCTTGTCGAGGGCGGCTTTACTTGCACTGTATCCGGCCTGTTCAGGTTCGTTTCGGATTCCGCTTGTTGTGTTGATTACACGACCAAAGCCTCGCTCTATCATCTTTGGAATAAACTCGTAGCAGAGCATCATAGGTGCAATGGTATTTATTACAAAGCTTTTTGAATAATCTTCTGCGGGAGTTTTCCAGTAGTCTGTGCGGTAGGCAATCTGTACTGCGGCGTCGTTGAAAAGAATATCTACCGGTTTTCCGCGCTCATTAATTTCAGCAATCATCTTTTCAACCTGTGACAGGTCGCTTAATTCTGCGGCTACATCATAAGCTTCAACGCCCATTGCGCGAACTTCTGCGAGAACTCCTGCAGTATGCTCCAGCGAGCGGCTGTGTAAAATCAGATTGCAGCCTTTGCCGGCCATGAACTTTGCGATTCTGTATCCGATTCCACGGTTTGCGCCGGTTACCAGCGCCCATTTTCCTTTTACGTCTGTCATTTTTTTAGTCTCCATATAATAGATTCCCCGGTCAAGCCGGGGAATGATAAAAAGTGTCATTGTCCGGCTTGACCGGACAATCTATTTCATCCTTTCAATTATTTCATCGCACCACTTGTCAAAGTCCGGGTCTTCTTTCTGGCATTCGGGGTGGGCGAGAACGTATTCTATTGTCTCTCTGATTCCCTGGTCTGCGCGTTTTGTTGCTACAAAATCAGGAACAAGAGCTTTTAATTTACTGCAGTCAAAAACAACTGAGTTTGCTTTGTCACCAATCAGGCTGCCTGTAAAGTCATAATCAGAATGAGCAGCAAGATATTCAGAAGAAACATGAACTGCCTTAAGTTCAACACCAAGCGCTGCCGCAATACACTGGTAAATCTGATTCCAGGTTACGCTTTCGTCGCTCATAATCTGAACAGCTTCACCGATTGCGTGAATGTTTCCCATCAATCCAACAAAGCCTTTTGCAAAATCAGAGTTGTGGGTGATTGTCCAAAGCGAAGTTCCGTCTCCGTGAATAATCACTGGCTTTCCTTCTTTGATTCTTTTTACAACCTGCCAGCTTCCCTTGTCGCCGTGAACTCCCAATGGCACCGACCTCTCATCATAAGTATGACTCGGGCGGATAATAGTAACCGGGAAGTTTTCCTCGCGATACAATTTCATCAGATAATCTTCGCAGGCAATCTTGTTGCGTGAATATTCCCAGTAAGGATTTGCAAGGGGAGTTTTTTCACTGATTACATAGTTTGCACACGGCTTCTGATAAGCGGATGCAGAAGAGATATACATAAACTGGCGAACCCTGCCCTTGAGCAGGCGGTAGTCGCGTTCCAGCTGAGCAGGCACAAAACCTATAAAGTCGCAGGCAACGTCAAAGGTCATGCCTGAAAGCTTTGCGCTTGCGGCTGCTTCATCATTTATATCAACTGTAATAAAATGTGCGCCCTTGAGACGCTCGTCATTATTGCGGTTTCCTCTGTTAATAAGATATAGTTCCCAGCCTTTTTCCAGCAGCAGCTTTGAAATTGCCATACTGATTGTGCCGGTTCCGCCGATAAATAGTGCTTTCATAAGATCTCCATAATTAATTATAAAATGCGTGAGGGATTGTAGGGGCGCGAAGCGGCCACCGCAACGAAGTGAGGAGGCTGGAGCGACAGCGGAACCCCGAAAAGCCCGACGGCAGCTGGCTGCCGTCACGCCCATTTGTTTTTACAGACTAGCCTTAGCCGCAATCCTGTAGATTTCTGCAATGTCCTCAGAAGACAACTTCACAAAGCCTCCGGTTCTTCCGCCTTCTGGTAAGCCAAACTTCTTTACGAGGGTCGGGATATCTTCTTCCTTTGCACCAAGCTCTGTAAAATTAATCGGCATACCGATGCTTCTCAAGAACTCGCGGAAACGTTTGATTCCCTCACGGGCAGTTGCATCCGGATCAGCAAAATCCATCTTACATCCCCAGACTCTTGTAGCCCACTGAGCAAAACGCATTACATCGTGCTTGTAAACAAAATCCATCCAGGCAGGCATAATTACCGCAAGTCCTGCACCGTGAGCGCAGTCATACAAACCGCTGAGTTCATGTTCAATTCCGTGGCTGTTCCAGTCCTGGTCTCGGCCAACACCAACGATGTTATTGTGAGCAACCATACCTGCCCACATGATGTTAGCACGGGCTTCATAATCATTCGCATCAGCAATTACCTTTGGAGTTTCGTGAATCATAGCCATCAAAACAGCCTCACACAAACGGTCGGTAGTTTCTACATTCTTTGTGTTTGTAAAGTAACGCTCGCAAACGTGAGCCATAATATCAGTTGCACCGCAGGCTGTCTGGTATGCAGGCAGCGTCTGTGTTAATGCCGGATTCAAAATAGAAAATTTCGGACGGATACATTCACCGCTTGCCCCGCGTTTTACCATGCCGTCTTTTTTAGTGATTACAGAGTCGCCTGAGCCCTCGCTTCCTGCCGCTGCAATTGTCAAAACAGTTCCAACCGGCACCGCAGCTTTAGCCGCAGCCTTGCCACTGTAAAAATCCCAGAAGTCTCCGTCGTAGCAGACTCCCATGGCAATAGCCTTTGCGCTGTCTATTACCGAGCCGCCGCCTACAGCAAGTATAAAATCCACACCGTTCTTACGGCAAAGATCAATTCCTTCGTAAACTAAATCATCGAGCGGGTTAGGGTGAACACCACCGAGTTCTACAAATTCAAGGCCTGCTCCCTTCAAGGATTCGCGAACTCTTCCAAGCAATCCGGACTTTTCCGCAGACTTTCCGCCAAAGTGCAGCAAAACCTTTGAGCCGCCAAACTCACGTACAAGAGCGCCTGAGTGCGCTTCCATCTCTTTTCCAAAAACAAATTTCGTTGGACTATAAAATGTAAAGTTTTCCATAAAAATCCTCTTACTGATATTTATACTGATATTTATACTGATATTTATACTGATATTTCTACAAATATTTTACTTCAGGTTAAGAGGATTCTAAAATATAACATCTCTGATTAAATTGTATGAATCTATTTTTTTTGAAATTAGTCTCTCACAGAGCATTAGAGGACAAAGAGTCTTATATTTTTTTATATTCTTTTCCGAATATGGATTGCCACGTCGCTACGCTCCTCGCAATGACGAGGGGCATTGTGCTTCTCGAAAGACGTCATTGCGAGCGTAGCGAAGCAATCCATTATACTTGTGCTCTCCGTGCCCTCTGTGAGAAATTTTATTATCTTCTCGGAACCTCAGGATGCTCTTCATAAAAATTATTTTTATCAGCATACATTGCTTCATCAGCATTGTGCATGCAAAGACGAAGATATTTACCGTTATCACTCCAGTCAGCTCCAATGGCAAGGCTAACCTTTGCATCAATAGGAATGTAAATGCTGCTTGAGCACCGCGCTTCTGTAGCAGAAATCTTCAAAGTTTAATTCCTTCGGAACAATCTCTGTATAAAGACAATTGTCATAATATCCGCTGCCCATAATCTGCTTGTATTTTGAATTAGCCCGTACAATACGAATTTCTCCGTAATGCCCTTCCGGAGTTTTTTCTACCGAAAGTACCGCAGCAGCCATTTCATATGAATCAACGAGTTCCTGAAAGTTTATATCTTGTATATTAAGGTGGAATTCTGCTTTTTTAAATAAATTTCCACTAAACCTTTTTTTTCAGATTCCGAAAATCAACTAGATGTAAACAAAATAAAGGGTAGTGGATAAAATCTGCTGCCCCTCAGGAGGATTAGAGAGCTATGAATTCTTTCAGTCGTTCAATCGACCTGCTTCAGCGCGAGATGAATGTTGCAAATCTACGCTATCAGGTTAGTGCCAATAATCTTGCCAACAGCGAGGTTCCGAATTTCAAGCGTTCTACTGTAAATTTTGAAAGCGAACTTAAGCGTGCCTTTGATTCAGAAGAAGCCGCAAAAAATTCTTTCCAGCTTACAACTACAGATTCCCGCCACATACAGGTAAACGTTCCTTATGATTACCGCGAAGTTGAGCCTCGCCGCGTTCTTGATTATACCTCAACCGCCAAGGCAAACGGAAACAATGTAGATGCTGAATACGAAGCAAACAATATCCTCCAGATTCAGATGCAGTACCGTCTTCTCACCCAGCTCACAGATTTTGAGTTTGATCAGGTGAATACGGCTATGAAGAAATGAGTAAGGCCGCTGGCGGCCGGTGATAAATAGCAAAGCGTTAAAAAAATTGCGAAAGCAATTTTTAGCTTTACCACCTAATTGTTAAGGAGAATTCAGATTATGGGAATGTTCACAAGTATAAATATCGCTGCCACAGGAATGAGTGCTGAGCGCCTCAGAAGTGACGTAATTTCAGACAATATCGCAAACGCAAGTACAACCCGCACACAGGACGGCGGTCCATTCAAAAAATCAACCGTTGTAATGCGTCCTGTTGCAGATGATAATCCACAGTGGAGAACACCTTTTACACCGGCAAGCCTCGATAATGGTCCTGGCCGTGGTGTAAAAGTTCTGGAAATCACAAAGGATACTTCAGAAGGCCGTCTTGTTTATGACCCGACCCATCCAGATGCCTACCAGAGCGGACCTCATAAAGGTTATGTAGAATATCCAAACGTAAATATCGTAAACGAAATGGTAGCCCTCATTTCAGCATCCCGTGCATACGAGGCCAATGCAACAGTAATTGACGGCGCCAAAGACATGTTCAGTGCCGCCCTCGAAATCGGCCGCTAGTAAGTCATTGCGAGGACCAGCGTGACGTGGCAATCCAGTCGCGCTTGCGTCATTGCGAGGATCAGCGTGACGTGGCAATCCAGTCGCGCTTGCGTCATTGCGAGGTGCGGAGCGACGTGGCAATCCAGTTGAGCCTGCGTCATTGCGAGGAGCAGAGCGACGTGGCAATCCACAATATGAATTGCTTACAACGTATTGACTATTAAGTATTTCGGTGTAAAATAAAATCTGAGGGGAAAAAATGAAGATTCAAGATTTCGGTACATTACAAATGACACGCACAGACAAGGCGCATTTCGGTCAGAGTAGAATCCAGCCGCTTACACAGAATGCTCCCGGCATGTCTCCGATTCAAAAAATCCAGCGTGCAGACAAAACTACCGAGGCCGCTTCAATTCAGCCTGGTAATCAGTCAAAATCTTTTCAGTCATATCTTTTAGACGCACTTGAATCAGTTAATACCCAGCAGCTCGATGTAAATAAAGTTCAGGAAAAATTGATTACTGATCCTGACGACGTTAATGTATCAGATGTAACAATTGCCATGGCAAAAGCCCGCATGAGTTTAAATCTTGCTCAGACCGTAATCGATCGCCTTGTAACCAGCTGGAACGAAATTACAACTACAAGATAAAAAGAGCCCCCGAAACATAGGGAGCGGCGGCTGAAAGCCGACAAAATGCTCCAGTGGAGCATTTTGAGCGAGTCTCCAAGCAGCTGTGCTGCGACGGGTTCGGGGTGACATGTCATGCTGAACTTGTTTCAGCATCTGTGAATAGACTCTTACACCTTCACCGCAAAGCTGCCTGAAAACTCCTGTGTTCAGGCTGACAGTAAACTAACTACCATTAATTAATTTTGACTAACTAACATTAATTACTTTTCATTTGCATTATTTTCCTTCCTATGTTATACTTAATTAAATTTAGTATAAATTTCTTTAAAATTCGTTCACGGGAGGGGTCAGATGAACGAATGGCTTAAAAAGGTTACCGAAGGGGCCAAAAATATGTGGTCCAAATGGAAGCCTATTCAAAAAGTCATACTGATTGGCATAGTTGTAGTTGTAATAGTTGCTGTAATTGCATCTGTAAAGATGTCTGCTAAGCCTGCAACTGTACGTCTTTTTAATGCTCCTGTAACAGATCAGACTTCACTTACACAGATTCTTGACCGTCTTTCTCAGGAAAATGTAAATGCCTACACAAATGATGCAGGTTATATTTCTGTAGATGATGATAAAACAGCCCGTCGGATGCGCGAGATTTTGATTTCAGAAAATCTTGTTCCTTCCAGTGTTGACCCTTGGGCTGGTTTTTATGACAGAAGCTGGTCTACAACAGATGCAGATCAAAACGTTAAACTTAAAAATACAATTCAAAAACAGCTTAAACAGCATATTGAAGCCATAGCAGAAGTTCAACTGGCAGATGTAAATATCGTTTTGCCTGAAACCCAGCTTTTTACCGCAGACCAGAATCCTGTAACTGCAAGTGTTATTCTTAAAACTACCCCTCAGAGTAACCTTTTACAGGACAGAAAGCGTATTCAGGGAATTCAGCGCCTCATTCTTTCTGCGGTTGAAGGCTTACGTGAAGAAAACCTTATAATCACAGATGTTGATGGAAATCAGATTAATGATTTTGAAGGTATGGCCGAAAGCGACAGGGTAAGCATTATCGAAAAACAACAGAAGCTTATCCGAAAACAGGAAGTTGAGCTTCGTGCAAAAATTCTTAAGGCTCTTCAGAAAACCTTCCGCGAAGACCGCTGCCGCGACATGAACGTTGCAATTGAAATGGATATGTCGCAGAAAACAAGCGAGGCTACGGTTTATTCTCCAATCGAAATTAAGGCTGATAATCCGGATACTCCTTATGATGATTCTGAATACCGCGATACTTTACCAATCAGCCAGCAGACTGTAACTAAAGAATGGCAGGGAACCGGTTATAATCCGGAAGGGCCTGCGGGTGTCGAAGGTCAGACGCCACCGGTTTATTCTGATATGTCGAATGTCATCGGTAAGTCTACAGAGACTGGCGTAACTCAGAATAATGTAATCAATACAAAACAGACTTCAGAAATCTCTTCTCCAAAAATCGATAAGATTTCGGTTTCTGTCAACTTAGACGGAAAATGGAAGAAGGTAAAAGATAATAACGGAAACCTCATAATAGAAGACGGTGCAATCAAGCGTGAATATACTCCGGTTTCTGCAGAAGAAATGGCAGAGGCTGTCCGCCTCATTCAGGGAGCTATCGGTTATGACAGAACTCGCGGTGACAGGGTAGAGGTAACTAACATTGCATATGACCGCGATGATGAGTTTGAAGCAGAAGATGCAGAATACTTTGCTGCAATTCAGCGAAAGAGAACAATACTTCTTGTTCTCATAGCAATTGTTGTTGTTCTTGTTGGCTTTATTCTCTTCCGTATTATCAGCAAAGAAATGGAACGCCGCCGCCGCGAACGCGAAGCAAGACTTCTTGCAGAGCAGCAGGCAGCACGCGAGCGTGCTCTTTGGGAAGCAAAAGACGACGGAATGGAAGTTACAATGTCTGTCGAAGAGACACGTCGTATGGAACTTCAGGAAAATGCAGTTTCAATGGCAAAGGAACATCCGGAAGATGTTGCAATGCTCATAAGAACATGGTTGATGGAGGAATAGTTTATGTCAGACGAAGCTACAGAAGCACCGAAATCAAATCCAAAGCCGGTTCCAAAGCCTGGTCAGCTTAAGCCTGCAGGTTCTGGTTCTTCATCTAAAAAAGGCTCAAAGGATTATAAAAGTTTAACAGGTCGCCAGAAGGCTGCCATCTTCCTCATCTCTCTTGGACCAGAAGTTTCTGCCGAAATCATGAAGCATCTTCGCGAAGACGAAGTTGAAACCCTTACCTTTGAAATTGCACGTCAGGAAAAAGTAAATCCTGAGTTTAAGGATGCCGTACTTGAAGAGTTCCAGGAGCTCATGAATGCTCAGAACTTTATCACAACCGGTGGTATCGACTATGCCCGAGAGCTCTTGGAGAAGTCTCTCGGTTCTCAGAAAGCCATCGATATCATCAACAGACTTACAAGTTCGCTTCAGGTTCGTCCTTTCGACTTTATCCGCCGTACAGACCCGGCTCATCTTTTGAACTTTATTCAGCAGGAATATCCGCAGACTATTGCCCTGATTCTTGCTTACCTTGAACCTGGTAAGGCTGCCGTAATCATGCAGAACCTTCCGGAAGATATGCAGGCCGAAGTTTCTAAGCGTCTTGCAACAATGGACCGAACTTCGCCAGATGTATTGCGCGACGTTGAACGTGTATTGGAAAAGAAGCTTTCTACACTGTCTAGCGAAGACTACACAGCGGCTGGTGGTGTTGAAGCAATCGTTGAAATCCTCAACCTTGTTGACCGTTCTTCTGAAAAGTCTATTATCGAATCTCTCGAAGAGGACGATCCGGATCTTGCAGAGGAAATCAAAAAGCGAATGTTCGTATTCGAAGATATCGTTATGCTCGACGACCGTGCTATTCAGAAGGTACTTCGCGATGTCGACCAGCAGGAGCTCGCAAAAGCGCTTAAGTCTGTTGATACCGAAGTACAGGATAAAATCTTCCGTAACATGTCTAAGCGTGCCGCATCTATGCTTAAGGAAGATATGGAGTTCATGGGACCTGTCCGCTTGAAGGATGTTGAAGAGTCTCAGCAGAAGATTGTATCTATCATCCGACGTCTTGAAGACAACGGTGATATCGTTATTGCACGTTCCGGCGAGGATGAGCTTGTATCATAAAATTGTGCGAGGGTAGGAAGAGATGGCAAAAACTGTATTTCGCCCCGGCGAAGCAAAAAATATCGAAGAAAAAGTAATGCTTCCTCTTTATAAGGATTATTCTCCTATTGAAGAAGCTGTTGTAGAAGAGGAAGAAGAATACACCGGTCCTACTGCAGAAGATTTAAAACGCGAGGCCGACGAGTACAGGGCAAACTTTGAGCAGGAAAAAAAGCAGATGCTCACCCAGGCTCAGGCCGAAGCAGATCAGATAATTAAGAAAGCAGAAGATACAGCCTTTGAAGAAGTAAAACGTCAGACAGATCAGGCTGCAATTATAAAAGCTGATGCAGAAAATGAAGCTGCTGCAATTGTTGAAAAAGCAAAAGCAGAGGCTGCTCAGATAGTAGCCGAGGCTAACGCCCAGCACGATAAGATTGTTTCAGAAGCCCGCAACGAAGGTTTTGAACAGGGAAGTAAGGAAGGCTTTGATAAAGGTTCTGCAGAAGTAGACCGCCTTATTGACCGCATGCATAAAATCCTCGAAGCTGTAATGCAGCGACGTGAAGAAATACTTCAGGATACAGAAAGTCAGATTGTTGAGCTTGTAATTCTGATGGCCCGAAAGGTTATTAAGATTCTTTCTGAAAATCAGAAAAATGTTATTATGGCAAATACTGTTGCAGCGCTTCGCAAGGTTAAGACCCGCGGCTCTGTAACACTACGTGTTAATATCGAAGACGTTAAGCTTACTACCGCTCATGTCGACGAGTTTATTCAGCATGTTGAAAATGTTCAGGGAATTACTGTTCAGGAAGATTCTTCTGTTGAAAAGGGCGGTTGTATTGTAGAAACTGACTTTGGTGCTATTGATGCACGTATTTCAAGTCAGCTCACTGAGCTTGAAAATAAGATTCTCGAAGTTTCTCCTGTTAAAAATATCAAGCGGTCAGATCCACTTACCTCTGAGTAAATTAAGTAGTGTGGGGGTGGGGACATGCGTTCTTCTTATACAGGTGAATTCAATTTTACAAAATATCTCGAAAAGGTTGTTGATGCTGAAACAATTTTATACACAGGCCGCGTGACTGCTGTAAAAGGACTGGAAGTTGAAAGTGAAGGTCCACGTTCGGTAATCGGCGAAATGTGTACGATAAAATTGCGTGATGGCAAAATGCTTCAGGCAGAGGTTGTAGGACTTGATGATAAAACTGTAAAGCTTGCTCCTTTTGGCGAGACAAAAGGAATTGAAGTTGGCTGCGAAGTTGTTGCTTCCGGCCGAAGTCTTATGGTTCCGGTTGGTCCGAATCTTTTGGGCAGAATGATTAATGCAAGCGGTAAACCGTGTGATGATAAGGGAGAAATTGTTCCTGAAACCTATTATCCGGCAGTTGCGAATCCGCCTTCTCCAAATGAACGTACTGATATTAATCATCGTATTACAACAGGAGTTCGTGCAATTGATTCTCTTTTGACTGTAGGTAAAGGACAGCGTCTTGGAATCTTTGCAGGCTCTGGTGTTGGTAAATCAACTCTTTTAAGTATTATTGCCCGTAACACAGATGCTGATATAAATGTAATCGGTTTGATTGGTGAACGTGGACGCGAGGTTCTGGACTTCGTTAAACGTGACCTTGGCGAAGAAGGTATGAAGCGTTCTGTGTTAGTTGTGGCTACCAGTGATGAACCTTCAATCTGCCGTCTCCGTGCCGCTCAGGTTTGTACTGCCGTTGCAGAATATTTCCGCGACCAGGGTAAAGACGTTATGCTGATGATGGATTCAGTTACACGTTTTGCTCATGCTCAGCGAGAAATTGGTCTTGCAAACGGTGAGCCTCCAGCACAGAAGGGCTATCCGCCAAGTGTATTTGATATGATTCCAAAGCTGCTTGAGAGAAGCGGTACAAATCAGAAAGGTTCTATTACAGCTTTTTATACCGTTCTTGTTGATGGCGACGATATGAATGAACCGATTACAGATAAGGTTCGCGGAACTCTGGATGGTCATATTGTTCTGAACCGTAAGTTAGCCCAGGCTTACCATTATCCTGCGATAGATGTGCTGCAGTCTATTTCGCGTCTTTCAAAACGTGTTTGTGGTGCGCAGACTAGAAAAGCAGTTGCACAGCTCCGTACCTGGATGGCAACCTATGCAACCAATGAAACAATGATTACAGCAGGAATTTACGAAAAAGGTAATTCGCCTCAGATTGATTTCGTAATCGATAAGTATCCTGAAATAGAAGAGTTCCTCAAGCAGGAAGAATACGAGCCTTGTCCTATGACGGAAACTTTGAAAAAACTTTCGGCCCTTACAGGAATCGAGATTCCAGAAGAAGAGTTTGTTGAGGCGCCAGCAATTGGAATTCCTACAACCGCACAGATTGTAGATTCGAATGCTCCGGTGGTTGAGTAGCCCGAAGGGCGTATCGAAACCACCTTATGAGCCGAATTTTGTGGTGGTTTCGATACGCCGCTACGCGGCACTCAACCACCGTATTATAAGTTTATGAAGAAATTTACCTTTGAACTAGAAAATGTCCTCGAATTCCGCAACTTTGAAAAGCAGCAGGCAGAAGGCGAACTTGCTAAGGCCATAGCTGTTGAAAATGAAATAAACGAAAATCTAAAAAAAATCGCCCAGAACTATGCAGCCGTAAAAGCAAGTATGAAAGGCAATCTTGATTTTGAGGACGTAATGGCCCAGAGCCAGTACAACAATCTTCTGGAACAACAAAAAGAAGAGCTCTTAAAACAACTGACTCAGGCAAAACTTGTCACCGAACAAAAACGCGAAGTCCTCCGCGAATGCATGAAAAAAACAACTGCCCTCGAAAAGCTCAAAGAAAAGCAGCTTGATGAGTGGAAGCAAGCCGCTGATTATGAAGAAGCAGAATTACTGGATGAAGTGAAGAATAAATTATAGGGTGGTTGAGTAGCCCATAGGGCGTATGCATAGTGCGCGAAAGCGCACTAGAAAATAATTTCCATAAATGCAAACGACACGAAGTGTCGTATCGAAACCACCCTATGAGCCGAAATTTATGGTGGTTTCGATATACCGCTACGCGGCACTCAACCACCGTATTTCCTAGTATTTAAACGCACTTCCTCCAATAAACTCGCGGATGATAGAGCGTGGTGGTACTGCGCTTGGTGAGATGGTTGCAAAGTTCTCGAGGAACTGGAGAAGTCGTCTTGCTTCTGCGTATTCCTTTTGCATTGGAGTGACCTGGCGGAGCAGTGGTGCTGCATAAACACGAAGTACAGACAACTCGTAGTCCAGGGCTGTGTTGAGCACTGCATCTGCGTTGTTCTGGAATGGGAAGATGTGAAGCTCTTCGCCGCGGCGAACGCTTGGCCACATTTCAATTGTTCCTGCTGCAGGCTTACCGCGGAAGTTGTTGTCGCGGACAATGCGGCGAATCAGGCGGTTATCACTTGTAGAAATGCGGTTGTGGTCATCCAGGTTCAGTTGGGTGAGGGCAGAAAGGTAAATCTTAAACTTAAGCTCCGGTGCAACCTTTGGAGTAAGCTTGTCGTTCAGACCGTGGATTCCTTCAAGAATAAGAATCTCATTTTCTGCGAGACGCAACTTATTCTTGTCTTCAAAATATGAAGTTCCTGTATGGAAGTCGTAGCTTGGAATTGTAACTTCTTTTCCATTAAATAAATCAACAAGCTGGTTGTTCAAAAGCTCAATGTTCAAAGCTTCAAGACATTCGTAATCAGGTTTGCCGTCTGCGTCAAGCGGAGTTTTGTCGTGGCCAACATAGTAGCAGTCAAGGCTGATTACCTTTGGCTGGTAGCCCATAGCCTGAAGCTCGAGGGCAAGCTTTTTTGCCGAGGTTGTTTTACCGGAAGAAGAAGGACCTGCAATTAAAACTACACGGACAGTCTTTTTATCAACAATCTGAGAAGCAATTTTTGAAATATTCTTCTGCTGGTAGATTTCTGTGATTTCGATGAAGTCATTAATCTTTCGCTTACCAATCAGCTCGTTGAGGGAAGCGGCAGAAGTAACGTTCATTCTCTTTCCCCATTCCTTGTACTTGCTGTAAATCTCGAAGAGCTTTGGCTGATCTTCAAACTTTGTAAGTTTGTCAGGATCAGAAGATTTAGGGAAGCGGAGAAGGAAACCTTCTCCATACTTCATCAATTCAAAAGTTTTGAGAACTCCTGTAGAAAGAACAAGAGGTCCAAAGTACAAATCAGAAAAGTCCCCAATCGAATTAATTTTGATTGTAGGTGTACAGTTGAACTTAATCTGCTTGCGGGTTTCTACAAGGTTTAGTTTTTCAAAAAGCTCTGCAGCCTTTGCGTAAGGAATAGTCTCTGTTGTGATAGGAATGTCCTTTTCAACAAGTGCATTCATTTCTGTAGTGAGCTGTTTGATTTCCTTGTCAGTAATTTTTTTTGCGCCTTCGAGGGTGTAGTAGTAACCGTAGCCAAGGCTGTGGCCTACAAGAAGGCGGGCCTTAGGAAAAAGATTGTAAGCGGCAGCGGCCAGAAGGAGGCAGAGAGAGCGGCGGTAAACGGCCGCTCCGTCCTTTGATTTTGCAACAACCGGCTCAAGGACTGCGTCATAAGTAAGAGGCATGTCCAGCGGGCAGATTTCGTTACTGATTCTTACAGCGTAGATTTCTTTATCCGGGATTCCAAAGTTTCCTGTAATTACTGAAACAGGTGTGCCGTATGGAACCAGTTTTTTTGTAATTTCTTTTTCGTCTTTAATAAATGTAATGCTGATGTCATTCATGATTGATACCTCACAGTTGTTCGATTTTTTCTTCTCCGATTCTTCTATTATAAAGGGTAAATTCTGATTTGTGAAATAAAAAAATACGGTGGTTGAGTAGGCCATTGGCCGTATCGAAACCACAGTGTTACTGTTAATACGGATGTGGGATTTTGGAAGAAAAATCGATGTGACTTATCAGCTGGAAAAAGAAGTTATAAATTCTTATTTTTCGATATTCTTTTTGATTTTAATCTGGGCAATCATATCTGCATTGATGATGCGGATTGTTCTTTTGTCTTCGATTTTGATGAGGTTTTCTTCAACTGCCAGAACCTTGCCGGAAAAGCCTGAGATTCCGCCTTCGCCGTAAAGTTCAACATTTTTGCCAATGCATTCTGAAAGAAGTTGTGATGTCATAAGATTGTTTACTTCTTTTTTTATTCTTAATTTTTTCTGTCTTAATCTCCTTCGCCGCCGGTCCCAGTATTGGGGAAGAATTATTCCGAAGAGAAGAATCATAAAGTAAATATACCAGTAGGACATATGAAAAGTATAACACGATTATTTGGAATTGAATAGTTGGAAAAAAGTATATATTATTTCACGGGGAGGCGCCCCAAGCGTGGAGCCATGCCGAAGGCAGCCACTGGAGCGAGCGAAGAATGGGATTCCCGGGTCAAACCCGGGAATGACAGGCTGAGCGAGTGAAGCGGCCGACCGTAAGGGAGTGGCGGAAGGCGTCTTGGACTTTGAGGCCGGGCTGAGATAATATTGAATATTTTTTTCATTTGTGATATTTTAAATAGATAAAATTAGTATTCTATTATACATAAGGAGTTCCTAATGTCAGGACATAGTAAATGGGCCACCATTAAACATGCAAAGGGTTTGGCCGATGCAAAGCGTGGTAAGATTTTTACCAAATTTATTAAGGAAATTTCTATTGCTGCACGTATGGGCGGTGGAGACCCTAACTCTAACCCTCGTCTTAGAACTGTAATTATTAAGGCTCGTGCTGCTAACATGCCTAAGGATAACATTGAACGTGCTATCAAAAAGGGTACTGGTGAAGACGGTGGAGCAGCATACGAAGAGTATCTCTACGAAGGTTACGCTCCTGGCGGAGTTGCTGTAATGGTTGAAGTTCTTTCTGATAACAAGAACCGTGCAGCTGCTGATGTTAAGAACATCTTTACAAAGAACGGTGGTAACCTTGGAACTTCTGGTTCTGTTTCTCGTATGTTCCAGAGAAAGGGTACAATCGAGCTTGATGCTGAAAAGGTTTCAGAAGACGAAGTAATGGAAGTTGCTTTGGAAGCTGGTGCTGATGATATCGTAAACGAAGATGGAATTATCACTGTAACTACAACTCCAGATGCATTCACTGCTGTTGCTGAAGCTCTTCAGGAAAAAGGCTATGAAACACTTTCTGCTGATGTAGGAATGGTTCCAGATGCTTACACTCCAGTTGATAAGGATACTGCTGCTAAGGTTCAGCGCCTCATCGACCGTCTTGAAGACAACGACGATGTTCAGAACGTATATCACACAGCTGAATATCCAGATGACTTTGAGCCAGAGGAGTAATTTAGGAAATGTCAAAAATGACATTTTCTAAATTAGCGAGTTTTCAAATCTGTGATTTGAAAACTCGTAAGTTATATTTATTGGAAGCCGCCTGTTTTCGGGCGGTTTTTTTATGCAAGCGAAGGGAGCCCCTGCGAAGCAGCCGACCGCAGTGAGGGTGGTTGAGCGGGCTCTGAGCCTGTCGAAAACACCAGAACGAGGACGGTGAGCGTTAGCGAAGGGCGGACGTAGCGACCCGACCGCAGTGAGGAATGCAGCCAGAAACAGGAGGAAAAAAATGAATGTTACGGATTCTGTAAAATATGTTGGCGTGAGTGACCGCGAGATTGATTTGTTTGAAGGGCAGTTTGAAGTTCCTGACGGAATGGCCTATAACTCCTATCTGATTATTGGTGAAAAAATCTGCGTTATGGACAGCGTTGATGCGGCTTTTGGCGACCAGTGGCTTATGAATATTGAAAAGGCTTTGAGTGAAGTGCCTGCTGCTGACGGAAAGAGCCGAACTCCTGACTATCTTGTAGTTCAGCACATGGAAATGGATCACTCGTCTAATATCAGAAAGTTTGCGGAAAAATATCCTGATGCAAAAATCGTTTCTTCTAAGATGGCTTTTGGCATGATGAAGAATATGTTTGAGGATGATTTTGCCGGCCGTCAGGTTGTAGTGGGCGAGGGCAGTGTGCTTGAGCTTGGTGGCGGGGATGGATGTAATAACGGAAGTTCTGGTGAAAGTTCTGCTGGAAGCACTGCTGGAAATGCGAACGGAAGTCATGCGCTGAACTTTATTGCGGCCCCGAACGTTCACTGGCCGGAAGTTATTATGACTTATGATTCTAAGGAAAAGATTCTTTTTTCTGCAGATGCTTTTGGTAAGTTTGGAGCCTTTGATTTTGATGACCCTGAGGGCTGGGAATGTGAAGCCCGCCGCTACTATTTTGGAATTGTGGGAAAATTCGGTTCTGCGGTTCAGACTCTTTTGAAGAAGGCTGCCGCCCTTGATATTCAGACTATCTGTTCCCTGCACGGTCCTGTTTTAAGTGAGAATATCGGTCATTATATTGCTCTTTATGATACATGGTCTTCTTATGGTGTGGAAAGTGATGGCGTTGTGATTGCCTATACTTCGGTTTACGGGCACACTAAGTCTGCGGCAGAAAAACTAGCTGAGCTTCTTACCTCTAAGGGCTGTCCTAAGGTCGTTCTTTTCGACCTTGCCCGGGAAGATATTTATGAGTGCGTGGAAGATGCCTTCCGCTACGGAAAAATTGTTTTTGCTTCTACTACCTACTGCGGCAGCGTTTTCCCAAAAATGCGTGAGTTTATTGAGCATCTTGTTGAGCGTAATTTCCAGAAGAGGACTGTAGCCTTTATTGAAAACGGAAGCTGGGCTCCTGCGGCCGCTAAGACTATGAGGGCTCTTTTGGAGCCTTGTACTGAGATGAAATATCTGGACTCAAAGGTTTCCATAAAGATTTCCATGAAGGATGCTGATGTGGCGGCTCTGGAAAATCTTGCTGATGAATTGACGGCATAATTATGGAAAATGAAAAGGTCTTTTCTCCGCTTCCGGGAAGTTCTCTTATAAATGAAGGTTCAGCTCTGTCTCCTAAAAAGCCTAGTGTAAGGCGGGTTTTGGGCATTGACCCGGGGCTGGCAAACACTGGTTTTGGCGTGGTTGATTTTTGTGAGGGCCGCTACCGCATGGTCAGCTATGGCTGCATCACAACAAAGTCTGAACAGCCTCATGGGGAAAGGTTGCTTACAATCTACAGCCGCCTTTGTGCCGTTATTGACGAGTTTCAGCCGGACGAAGCGGGAATGGAAACTTTGTATTTTGCCCGGAATGTTACTTCTGCCATGGGGGTTGCCGAGGCGCGTGGCGTCGTTACCCTCTGCCTTGCCCAGCACAACATAAAGCTCGGGGAATATCAGCCGAACCAGATTAAGCAGGCAGTGACCGGTACGGCCGCCGCCGACAAGGAACTTGTTGAACGTTATGTTAAGATTCTCCTTGGCTTAAAAACTGAGCCAAAACCCGACCACGCCGCCGATGCTCTGGCCGGCGCGATTACACACCTGCATTATTCTACTTCAAAGCCTCGGTAAGAACTGCGAGGTTTCCTTCCATAATTTTAAGATAGGTTGTACCAGCCTTTGCCTGCTTTGCAGTTGTAGACTGAATGGAATCCAGTGTCAGAACCTTTGCGTTCTTTTTCTTTGTATTCTGTATGATTGTGCGGGCAATTTTTCCGTCACCGCTTTCAATCTTAAGAACTGAATTGAGACCCAGCTCGTCTACTTTCTTTGAAAGGAAGATTACTGTTTCAAAACTTGCTTCTGTTTCTGCTGAACAGCCTACGAAGGCTGCAAAGTAGTCGAGTCCGTAGTCGTCTACCAGGTAGCGGAATGGGAATCGGTCTCCAAAGAGAATTGTATTCTTGCTGCCGGCTTTTACTGCTGCGGTGTATTTTGAATCGAGGGTGTCGAGCTTTGCTGTGTATGCTGAGAGGTTTGCCTTGTAAGCTGCGGCGTTGGCTGCGTCTTTTTCTGAGAGGGCAGACGCGATTTCTGCGCACAGAATTTTTGCGTTTCTAAGAGAAAGCCATACGTGTTCGTCGTACTCAACTTCATCTTCATCGTCGTGATGTTCGCCGTCGTGATGATGGTGTTCTTCTTCCTCTTCGGCCTGCATGCCTTCTTTTACTTCTTCGGCTTTTACTTTGTCGCCGAGAGTTTCGAGGAGGTTGATAACCTTCATGTTTTTATTGGTTGCATTTTTAAGTGCGTCTTTTACCCAGCCGTCGCTTTCTCCGCCAACATAGATGAAAATATCTGCTGTTGAGATTTTAGCGATATCCTGAATTGATGGCTGGTAAGAATGGAGGTCTACACCGTTTCCAAGAAGAAGGGTGAGTTCTACGTTCTTTATATTGTTACCAATGATTTCGCGGGTCCAGTCGTATTCCGGGAAGATTGTAGTAACAACTTTGAGTTTGTCAGATTTTTTTGCTTTAGCCGCAAAAACGGATGTTGTGAGTGCAGAAAAAACTGCAAGTATTAAAAATATTTTTTTCATAATAAAACTCCTTGTTTTCAATATATTCGTTTAATAAAGCCAGGCGTTGTAACCGAGTTTGCTTTGCAAACATCGCAGGGGCGGCGTTTGAGCCCCGCAGAGGGGGTAGTACGTTCGCTATCGCTCACTACCGAGTTTCCTTCGGAAACTCGCGCCGCGAGGGGGTATTCGCCCTCGGCATGAATATGCCGAGGTTCGAGCGGACTTCCCCCTCCTTACTATCCCCTATTAACTATCCCCTGACCCCTAACTAAGCAATAGCTTTCTCATCCAGACAACTTCTGAGAGCTGCCGTGATTGCTTCCTTGTTATATCCTTTGCCGATGATTACAAGCTGATTTACGCGGTCGCCGAATTCCTCGTCCCATTCTGCCTTTACGTCGGGATTGTATTCGAGGTATTCCTGTTTCTGTTTTTCTTCCAGAGCGTCGATCCAGTAGGCAACTGTCATTACCGAAGAGTTGCGGCCTGCCTGTTCAAAAAGCTGCACGTTGGCATCTGCATCACTAAACCAGATGTAGCCCTTTGCACGGATAAGCTCTTTTGGATAATTGTTGTTTACAAAATTCATAAAGCGTTCGCGGTTGAATGGTCTTTTTTCTTCAAACACGAAGCTTGAGATTCCGTATTCGCCGGTGCAGCCTTCTGTTGCGCGGTTAGGCTCGTTGAGGCTGTTGATTGCCTTTTGAATTGCGGAAGAAGAATCAATCTGTTCGTAGTTGAAAGGCTCGGTTGTAGTAATCTGATCTATGTCGATATTTCCGTTTACGCTGTGGAAGATTGGGGCACGAGGCTGGAAGTCACGGATGATAGCTTCGACTTCTTTAAGCTGCTCTTCGTTCAAAAGGTCGCATTTGTTGAGGACGATAAAATTACAGAACTCAATCTGGTCTACAATGAGGGTAGAGATTTCTTCTGCGGTAAGATTGTTTTCGTCGGTTGCGTTTTTGTCGGCCTTCTGTTTGAGCTCGTCCAGGAACTCGCGGTAGATTCTGTCTGCATCAACAAC
The DNA here is from genome assembly GCA_947166355.1 of uncultured Treponema sp. Taxonomy (GTDB): domain Bacteria; phylum Spirochaetota; class Spirochaetia; order Treponematales; family Treponemataceae; genus Treponema_D. The sequence continues at coordinate 21,930 of CAMVDX010000006.1, read as the reverse complement.
TGTAACTAACGAAGTAAGATAAACGTTGGTCTTAGGATTGTCTTCTTCGTAAGCGAGGAAGCTTGCGCTAACAGCACCAGGATCAGAGATTCCTGAAGCTTCAACAAAGACTACATCAACTGTATCGAGGTTAGAGATTTTTTCAATCTGCTGAATGAACTCGTCTCGCAGAGTGCAGCAGATACAGCCGTTCTGAAGCTCGAACATAGGACATTCTGTTACATTAGAGCCGTTCTTTTTAAGAATCTCGGCATCTACGTTAATGCTTCCCATGTCGTTTACAATTAGGGCAACGCGGCGTTTTTCCTGACGCAGCAGGTTATTGAGTAAAGTTGTTTTTCCTGAACCAAGGTAGCCTGTGATAAGGACTACGGGTTTTTTGTTATTCTTTTTCATGATGATTTTTTCCTTATAGTGTCATTAAATAAAGATAACTGTCATGCTGAACTTGTTTCAGCATCTCTTAATAGATTCCGAAACAAGTTCGGGATGACCGGGATGTTAAATCACCAGCTTTACTTTCTGTTTAACGAGGGTTGCAGGAGCGAAGAAGAGGACAGAAAGAATAATAAGATTTATGTAGCTGAAAGCTGAAAACTCGACAGATGTCAGAGGTGTGATTTCTGAAATATGATTTGTGCTTTTTATTACTTGTAGAACAAGACAAATCGGACAGTTTTCTTCATGGCAATGTTCTTCGTGACCGGCATGGAGAGTCTGAAAAAACAAAACTGTAAAAAGCGCAATGACTGTAAGAACGGCTGCAGCACGGAGATGTCGGAAAAGCTTTATCTGATTATTCATTTTCATTTTCCTTTTTATTTGCACAGTCTGTACAAACTCCGTAAAAAACTGTACGCAGTGGATTTATTACAAAGCCGTGTTCTGTCTTAAGGTGGCCGCCGAGTTCTTCAAGCTCATCGCACTCCAGATGAATTAAGCGGCCGCATAGTTCACACTTCAAATGAAAGTGCTGCTCGCTTGCATTACAGTTTTCTCCCGCGTACTCAAAACACGCAGCGGAATGGTCATCTATAAAATATTTTTGAATCTTTCCCTCTGAAACGAGTTTTTCAAGCTGGCGGTAAATTGTTGCAATTCCTATAGAAATCTGTTTTGCTTCAAAATGAACGCGGACATCTTCTGCCGTAAAATGCTTTCCCTGCATTTCGCGAAGATAAGAAAAAAGTAAATCCTGTTGTCTTGTTTTATAAGCTGCTTTCTGCATTTACGAAATATCCCAATTTGATAATGATTCTCAAATTATACGAATTGCATAAAAAATGTCAATCGAATTTGAGAATAATTATCATTTTTGGCAGGGCTTCCGCATTATAAAATGAAATTCTGAAAACATGGCTTCCGGTCGCAGTTTTGTACCACGAAGCCGCGACCGGAAGCCAAAATTTCAGGATTTACGTTTATAATGCAGAAGCCCTGCCGTGGAATTCAGAATCTTCACAAGGTTCTTTATATCATCTATAATATTGATATGTTCAATTCGCTTACTGGAATAATTACAGGAAAATTTCCGAAACAGGTTTTTATAGATACTAATGGTGTGGAATGGGATTTATGTGTTCCTGATTCAAACCTGGATATGCTGCCTCCTGTTGGCAACGAAGCAAAGATTTATACATATCTTCAGCATACAGATCAGCTGATGTCGCTTTATGGATTCGCAAGCGCTGATGAACGCAGTGTATTTTTAGATTTACTTAAGGTTGACGGCGTTGGCCCTAAGGGAGCCGTAAAAATTATGAGTGCAGTTTCTTCTGCGCGTCTGCTTGATGTGCTCGAAAAGGGTGACCTTGAAATGCTTGAAAAGATTCCTGGCGTTGGTAAGAAGACTGCCGGTAAGATGATGTTGACACTTAAAGGTAAACTGAAAATTAGTGAGAGTTCTGACAAGATTGTACGTGTGGCTGCAGCTAGTCCTTATGCAGATGTTGTATTGTCGCTTGCAAGCATGGGATATGATAAAAAACTTGTTGAACAGAAAGTTGCACAACTGGTAGAAATACTAACTAACGATAGTTCGTTTGCAGGTAAAAATCAGAAAGAAAGGGAAGATATATTATTCCGACGGGCAATTGTTGAGCTTGCCTAAAATAGCAAATGTGTTATGGCCTTTTTTGTAGTATGCTGAGGATTAGAAAATGAACGAGAATGAAGATTTTTCTGCAATTGTACGTGCGGATTTGAAAGACAGATATGATGAACAGGACAATAAGCTTCGTCCTAACATGCTAAAAGATTTTCTAGGACAGGAAAGTGTAAAGAAAAATCTTTCAACTTTTATTGAAGCAGCAAAACTGCGTGAAGAACCTTTGGATCATCTTCTGCTTATTGGTCCTCCGGGACTTGGTAAAACTACTCTTGCTCAGATTACAGCACATGAGCTTGGTGTGGATTTTAAGGTAACAAGTGCGCCGGCTCTGGATAAGCCAAAGGATTTGGCTGGAATCTTAAGTACAATAACTCCGCGAACCGTTTTCTTTATTGATGAGATTCATCGCTTAAAGCCTGCAATTGAAGAGATGCTTTATATTGCAATGGAAGATTTTGAACTCGACTGGATAATCGGACAGGGAGCGGCTGCTCGTACAGTGCGTATTCCAATTCCGCCTTTTACTCTTGTTGGTGCTACTACAAAGGCAGGTTCCGTTTCAAGTCCGCTTCGTTCACGCTTTGGTTTTATTCCACGCTTTGAATTTTATACACAAAAGGAACTTGCTTCCATTATAAAGCGTTCTGCTTCAATTCTGGAAATTGGCATTGAAGATGATGCTGCACTTTTGCTTGCTCAGTGTTGTCGTGGAACTCCACGTGTTGCAAACAGAGTTCTGCGCCGTATGCGGGATTTTGCCCAGGTAGCAGGAAGCAGCACAATTACTGTGGATATTGTTGATGAAGGATTACGTCGACTTGAAATAGATGAAATTGGTCTTGAAAAGTACGATCGCGAAATCCTGCGTTCAATTATTGAGAACTTTGGAGGCGGGCCGGTCGGTGCTGAGACTCTTGCAATTTCAATAGGCGAAAGTATGGATACCCTGGAAGATTATTATGAGCCGTATCTTATACAGTGCGGGCTTTTGCAGAGAACTCCACGCGGTCGAATGGTGACTGAAAAAGCTTATAGTCACCTAGGCCTTACACACGCTGCAGATTCAAAAGATGGCGGGGTACAGGGGACTCTCTTTTAAACTGTGGTTTCGATACACCCGCTTCGCGGGTACTCAACCACCATGTGTTTATCCGGTGGTTGAGTAGGCCGAAGGCCGTATCGAAAACACCGCATTTCCCATAAATCTGTTTTTGTGATATTATACCTCTCATGTTAACATCTGATTTTAATTTTGAACTACCCGAAGATTTAATTGCGCAGCATCCGAGCGGAGTGCGCGGGCAGGATAAACTAATGCTTTTAAATAGAGTGACCGGCGAAGTCGAACATCACATGATGGATGATTTGCCTGATTTAATTGAGCCGGGCACACTTATGGTTTTTAATAACAGCCGTGTACGACGAGCCCGCGTTTATGGAATTAAAGAGACTACCGGCCGCGAAACTGAATTCATGTTCCTCAATACAATTGATAAAGAATGCTGCGTCTGGAATACCATGGTAAAATCAGCAAAAAAACAAAAGCCTGGAATGCATTATAAATTTCCGGACGGCACAGTTGCCCAAATTATTGAACACGAAGGAAATGCAGGAACAGAATTCCGTGCCCTTAAATTTGATTTTGCAATTGATGAAGACTGGTTTGAACGAAACGGTCATATTCCACTTCCTCCATATATTAAGCGCGGTGACACAGAAGAAGATTCAGAACGCTATCAAAATGTTTATGCAACAAACACTGGCTCTGCTGCCTGTCCTACAGCAGGACTTCATTTTACAGAGGATATGCTTGCCCGCCTTGATGCAAAGGGAATTGAACGCCGCTTTGTAACCCTTCATGTAGGTCTTGGAACTTTTCTTCCTGTCCGCGAAGAGAATATCGAAAATCATAAAATGCACGAAGAATGGTACACGGTTCCAAAGGAAACTGCAGATGCCATTAATAAGGCTAAGGCTGAAGGCCGCCCGATTCTTGCAGTTGGAACAACAAGTGTAAGAACTCTGGAATCTGCGGCTCAGCGACTTTTAGAAGATGGTGGTTTCGATACGGCTTCGCCTACTCAACCACCGGTGAACGGTGAATGGGTTAGAGCCGGTACAAATTCAACCAGCATCTTTATGTACCCGGGCTTTAAGTTTAAGGTTGTGGACAAAATGTTTACAAACTTCCATACCCCGGAAAGCACACTGATTATGCTGGTTTCTGCCTTTGCCGGCCGCGAGCATATCCTGGAAGCCTACAAGACCGCCGTTGAAAATAAGTATCACTTTTTTAGTTATGGAGACGCGATGCTGATACGCTAGTTTTGCGAAGCAAAACTAGGTAGTTCGCGCAGCGAACGTAGAGACTGTATGTTTATCCGGTGATTGAGTGCCACGAAGTGGTGTATCGAAATCACCGGATACGATTAAAATGTGGTTTCGATACGCCACTTCGTGTCGTTTGCATTCATAGAAATTATTTTCTAGTGCGCTCGCGCGCACAATGCATACGGCTGCGCCTACTCAACCACCGGTTATGTTAACTGCTCAAAACTGTAGCGTGCCAGATTAAAGAACTGCTGCCGCATTACATCTGTAATCATCTGGTCAGTTGCGGCTTTTTGAAACTGTTCTGCAACAAAATCTTCGAGTTGTGTAATATCTTTTTGTGTAAGCGGTAATCGACGCCCGCTCATAAAATTTTCAAATTCCTTACTATGAAAAGTAAAAGGACCTGCGAATGCAAGATGAACATTCAGTAAAGAATTCTTTTCGGTGTCGGCAAGAAAAGCAAATGAGGCAGACTGCTGTGTAATTGTGTGCTCGGGGCCGACTCGACGGAAAATTGAAAGCTCTGCATCTACAAGAGGAATGCGGATGTTTGAAAGGATGAAGCCTTCTGGAACATTTTTAAAATATCTTATATTTTCAGTGCGGGTTTCAGTTTGATTTTTGAATTCAAGTTTTGCATCCAGTGCCATAAGTGGTGCGAATAAAGTGAGTTTATGATTCTCAGAACAGATGTTACCACCTATAGTTGCAGTATTTCTGATAATTGGATTTGCAATACAATTTAATGCTTCAAAAAGAATCGGCGGTAGGTGAGTCTGCCCAATTGCAAGCAGTTCTGATAGTGTAGTTCCAGGTCCAACATCAATGTAACGTTCGTGACGTGAGATATGAGAAAGATCCTCGATTCCGTAAGTTGATATGAATTTTTCAGGCAGTGTATCTATTCGGGTACAACCACCTACCACTTTTGTTCCCGGATTATTTGTCAGGATTTTTATGAGTTCGGCAGTATTTTTTGCATATAAAATTGACTTTCCCATTTTAACTCCGTTTCTGACGCTTTTCTGAAATTTGAATTGCGTAGATAATTCCATTTACCAGAGTATCCAAATCAGTGCAGCAGGGTGAAAGGGCCTTTACATAGTCAGTAATTTCCTGACGTGTCGGCATTTTCTGTAATTTCAAAATTTGATAAGTAGAAAAGATTTTGCCTGCAGTGCAATAACCGCAGAGTTTGATTCCGGCTTTTTGAAAACCCGCTGTGATAATAGAGTATTCCTCAGTTTTTGTAAAATAATCCAACGTAACTATGTCACAATTGTGTACAATGCCAGCAGGGATTTTACAGGCGGCTGCAGGTTTATCATCAAGCAGAATTGTGCAGGCTCCACAAAAACCACTGCTGCATCCGCTTTTTACTGATGGGCAGCCATTTTTATGCAGAACCTTCATTAAGGATTCGTCTGCATGTGCGTCGAGAATTGTTTTTGTGCCATTTAGTATTACTGGTATTTTCATTCTGACGCTCCTTTAATTTCTGTTTTCTTTATTTCATTTTTTTCTTTTGTGCGATCACGGATTAGCTGAAAGAGCAGGTCTTCTGTACATGGAAGTTCTGTAAGCTGAGTTGTAAGTGCAAGTGAAAGAGCAGAAGAAAAAGCTGCCGGCAGGGAGTTATGGATGAGACCTCCAACCTGTCCGGAATGATTGTCAGATTCTACAAAACTGATGTTGATTTCATCACAAGGAACTATCTTTCCCTTTACAAGCATATTGAGTTCCTGCTGAATCTCAAGCTTAGCAGTGCGTACTGCAGCTGCCTTGTCAAAAAGTTCTCCGCAATCCATTGTAACCCAGATACCTTTTATTTTTTCACTGTAGGTGTAAGTATCGAGTTCTACCTCAACAACCGTAGTTATAAAAGATGTCGTATAAAACGGAGTTCCACAGAATGCGTCTTTGTTCCATTTATTGCGTGAAGTCAGCTGAATTACACGTTTTGATGTAATAGGCAACGGCTGATGAAAACGCTTTTTTTGAATATCTGTGCAGCATTTTTTTATCAGTTCATTCAAGATACTGATTGAACTGTAAGAGTCCTCAGGGCATTCTGGAATCTGGTTATAAGGAAAATCAGAATCAATCTGAACATTCTGTTTAGGAATCTGTAGAATTTCTGATGCGGTTGTTTTCCAAATATCTTGAACTACTTCAGACGGTTTTATAGTATGAATTACAAGTTTTTCATCAGCACTAAGAGTGATTTCCAGTTTTGTATCATTACTTAAAGTTGTCTGTCCATAATAGCCCGACGGAATATATGCAGTCGCTACTCCAATTCCACGCAGTGGTAAGGCAAAGAAAGGCTTACTGTCTTTTTCGGCACGGTCAATAGCTTCCATGTGGAATGATGCATATTTTCTGTTGAAGTCGCTGGCTTTAAGAGCAGTCTGAATTACAGCTTCAACATTACCGGTTGGAATATTGAATGGAAAATCTTTTGATGTTTTAGAATTTAATAGGCGCAGCTCATCAGGAAAAATTTTTGACTGGTTGCATATTTTTTGAATTTCATTTTCTATTGCAAAGAAGGCTTGTGATTCAATTATCTGCATGGAAATTGATGTCGGCGGATTTTTAGAAGTATGAGCCTTTGCGTTTATATACAGATTTTCAGGCTTGTAATAACTTGCAGCAGCAATGGCAATTCGGTCTGTAATTTCCTGAGCAAACGGATTTGAGCATCCAATGTCTATATCAATAAGAATTTTAAGAGCCGTGAAGCGTCCGTCTTTATCCAAAGCAGTACGATAAGTGATTTCAGTAAGAACGCCTGGTACCATATAGTTTTCCTGTTCAAACTGAGAAAGCACAAGTTTTACAGGCTTTTTAGAAATCCATGCAGAGACAGCAATCTGAATTGCAAGTTGTGTTGTACGAGCAAGGCCGGAAGGGTAGATTCCTGCAGATTTTGTTTTATGAATAAAAACATTTGCTTCGTTAATATTTAAAGCTGCTGCAACAGATTTTTGTGTAAAGGCTATCCAGCGGGTAGGAACAAAAACGTGAATATTTTCACCTTCGGTATAAGCGAAGGCTCCTTCGGTTTCCTGCCATTTTGGAGTGAGAAGTTTTTCCTTCCAGGTGTCTGTAGAAGAAAAGTCTGCATTTTCAAAAATTTTAGTATCTGCCTGTGCAAGAGGAAGTTTTTCATAAAGGCCGTATTTTACTTCGCGGGTTGCAACAACAACATTTGGATTTTCTTCTACATGAGATTTATCGATTACCGTATCCAGAGACGGCATTTCATTAATCTGTTCTACGAATTCCTTGAAGTTTTCGGTTTCTTCCTGATTGTTAATTACATTATGCAGTGCAGATTCAAGATTTTCTACATCAAAAGTTATGTTAGTTGTATCTAATAATTTGTAAACCTGTTCCTCATCCGGGCCAAAAATAATACCGAGAGGTTCGCCACTGTAAGCTACATTTCCATATCCGAAGATTTTTATAACTGTTTTATTTGCCGTAATCGTTTTTGTTCCGGGAAGGTCTTTTGAACATAACATAAAGTAACCTTCGGGAAGATCAGATACGGTTATGCTTTTGACTTTACCGGCAGGTGCAGGACTTCGGATTAGTGCAGCATAAAGAATACCTTCCTTTTCAAAGTCACTGTAAAACCCGGAAGCTTCAAGAGAACGCAGATTTTTTTTAGAGTCGTTTTTCTTTGATGCCATCCTTTAAGATTCTCTCCTGTTTTCATTTCCTATTTGAGTAACTGTATCAATTACCAGTTGTGCCTGTTCTTCTGTCATATCCGGATATAACGGAATTGAAATTGTAGTACTGTACTGTCGTTCAGCATTCGGAAAATTTTCTGCAGTAAAATCAGGATAGAGCTCTTTCCAATAAGTAAAATGAAAGATTGGAATAAAGTGAACTGAAATTCCCAATCCTGCTTCCTGCATTTTTTTTGCAAATTCTTCACGTGTGATTTTTAGTTTTTCTGGGATTATACGCATCAAATAGAGATGCCAGCTGTTGCCTTCACCGTCTGGAGGCAATTTAATAAAATCGAGTTTAGAAAAAGCATTGTTATAGATATCTACAATATGCTTTCTCTGTTCATAAAATAGCTGTGCACGGGTTACCTGGCAGCAGCCTATAGCGGCAAGAACATCAGGAAGATTGAACTTATAACCTGGAGCAACAATATCATATTCCCAGCTTGCACGCGGCGAGGTGTAACGATCCCAGGTTGTACGATCCATTCCATGCATACGCATAACAGTCATACGGCGTGCCAGAGCCGGGTCTCGGGTACAAACCATTCCGCCTTCAGCAGTGGTAATTGTTTTTGTTACATAAAATGAAAAGACTCCTGCGTCCCCAATAGTGCCTGCATAACCGAGTGAGGTCGGCGAAGGAAATGAATGAGCGGCATCTTCTATAACACGGATTTTGTGCTCAGGAGTTGAATATTTAGCCGCAAGCTCCATAATGCGTTTCATGTTACAGATGTTACCCGCAATATGAACCGGAACAATTGCCTGAACTATGTCGGCATGTTTTTTTAAGATTTCTTCTATTTTGTCTGGATCAATGCTGTATGTATCTTTTTCTACATCTGCAAAAAAGACATCGGCATTAAGGTGTCGGGCGCAGGCTGCTGTTGAAACAAAGGTGTAGGGCGTTGTAATAACAGCGGTTCCTTCGCGAACTCCACAGGCTTCCATTGCAAGAATCATACCGCTGGTGTTTGAGTTTACCGCAAGTGAAACTATATCGCCGTCAGAAAGAGAAAGTGTACGACGGGCTTCCTTCATTTTTTCTGTGTCAGAAACCGCTGTACTGAATTTTTTTTCGAATTCAAGAGCGTATTTTCCTGTAGTAAGCCAGCCGCTTCGGAGAACTTCAAGGACTGCATCTTCTTCATCTTTTGTAATAGCCGCTCTGTGAAACGGAACCTTTATTTCTGCCATTTTAATTACCTCGTTTAATCAGCTTTTTTGAAGCTGTCTACAATAAGTCAGTACGGAGCTGACCGTCATTTTTAATTTCTTCGTAAAACTCCCGCAGACTTTCGCAGTCATCGCACAAAAGCTTTACAAGCTTCGTCTTGTCTCGGAATTCTGCCTCATGACCTTCTGTAAAAAAGCAGATAGGGTGTAGGGCAGAAAGTAAAACTTCCAAACGTTCGTTAGTATACTCTTTATTGTCCAGCTGCAAAAGCTTTTTGTATTTTGTAGGCTGCGGGTTTTCTTCTTTGAGCCATAGCGGTTCAATCAAACGTTCTCCTTTGCGAGCTCCAACAATTTTAATGTCTATGTCTTTGTATGGCTCGAGACCAGAGAATTTAATAATCTGTTTTGCAAGATCAATTATTTTTACAGGCTCGCCCATATCTAAAAGATAAGACTTTCCGTTTTCACCGACACCGCCTGTCTGTAAAACTAAAGAACAGGCCTCAGGTATAGTCATAAAAAAGCGAACCATGTTTTCGTCTGTAACTGTTATAGGGCCGCCGGTTTTTATCTGATTTTGAAAGAGCGGAAGAATTGAGCCACGGCTGCCAAGAACGTTACCAAAACGTACGAACATAAAAGCCTGTTTTCCGCCGCTTGAGTTTTCTCCTGCGCGTTTTGCCGCATCAAGTACAAGTTTTTCGCACAGCATTTTTGAAACGCCGTAAACACTTACCGGAGCTACCGCCTTATCTGTAGAAATCAAAACAAAGCGGTCTACTTTATGAGTAAGAGCCGCATCCAGAAGATTTTTTGTTCCAAATACATTATTTTCAATTGCGGCAACCTGATTTTCTTCCATCATTGGAACATGCTTGTAAGCCGCGCAGTGAAAAATTACATTACAGTGAGTCTGGCGGATAATATAATCAACATATTCGCGGTCTCGCATGTCACCGATAATCGGAACGATTGTTGCCTTTTCGCCGACTCCTTCTGCCTGTAAAAGACGAAGCTCGCGGTAAATTCCGCATATAGAATTTTCTCCGTGACCAAAAAGGTAAAGACGTTCAGCACCACCGCTCAAAAGCTGACGCGCAAGCTCCGAACCGATTGAACCTCCGGCACCGGTAATAAAAACACGCTTACCGCGAAGATACCCAAGGCTTTCTTTCAGAGAAATTGTAACCGGAGTGCGGCCAAGAATATCAAGAGGGTCAATCTCACGGGTTTGAACAAGATGCGCAGTTCCTTCAATTACCTGACTTATTCCCGGCAGAATCTTAATATGATTAAAGCCGTTTTCTGTGAGGGTTTCGTATATTTCGCGGATTCGTTCTGTTGGGGCAGAGGGAATGGCAATTATTGCTTCATCTAAATCTGAATTGGAAAGAATAGAAGTAACGCCGCTGATTGGCCCCAGAACGGGAATTCCGTCAATTACTGTTCCAATGAGTTCTTTATTATCATCAATAAAGGCATTTACTTTTCCGAAAATCTTTTTTCGCTTTATGTCATCGGCAATGGTTTGACCAGCAAAGCCTGCACCAATGATGTAGATACGTTTATCCATTTTCCCAACCCTTTCTATTATTTTAACATAAGGGAAGAAAAACCGCAATTGATATGTCATTGCGAGAAACGTAGTGACGTGGCAATCTATATTTTTATAGATTGCTTCACTTCGTTTGCAATGACGGTGACAATTCCGTGTGACCAAGTTTATAAAAAAAATCTCTAAACCCAACCTTATTTTTCACCGATTAAAATAATAAGAGTCGGAGTATTGTGTCCGGCCGGCGCTCATTGCGCAAAAAAAACGGGGTGTTTCATGGGGAAACTGAAAAAAATTAGTATTCTTGCAGTTCTGCTTTTTAGCGGTGCGCTATGTTTTGCAAATCAGATTTCTTTTCAGATTGTGCAGCATGACGCAACTATAGACAGCGTTTCGGAAGATTCACTGACAATTGAAGATTCTGTGCTCAATAACTTTTTTGAATATGGTTATATTGTTACAAATTCTGATGCAGCGGTTTCTGAATCAGAAGCTCAGGATGAACAGCTTTATAAAATAGGTCAGGGAGATGCATTTAACGGTTTTTCTGATTATTTTATCCAGATAAAGCTTTTTTATGAACGCACAGAACAGACAATAACAAAGAATGCCGATCTTTATAAAATAGATTTTTCGATTACAGCCGTAAAAAGCGGAAAAAAGATAGCTGATAAATCTTTAGAAGACATAAAGATTGACCGTGCAAAAAAGAATAATCTGAATAAGGTTTCTTTAGATTTAGTAAAAGAAATCAGTAAAGCATTAAGTGCATATAAAGCCTAAGGATGGGTAGGGATATGAAAAATAAAATTAAAAGCATTTTTAAGATTCTGGTTGTAACTGCAGGATGTCTTATGTTCGCATCCTTTAGTCCTTCTCTTGACGGAAGGGCTGTTGTCGTTGATGACGGTGTTTTTCCTCAGGGATTATTTGCAAAAACTGTAGGTTATCTGCCAGGCGATATAATCAGCGTTACAAACATTGCAGGTGATTTAACCATTGATTTGCTTGTAATTGGTGCTCTAGACCCTTCTGAAGGTGTGGCAATCATGCTTTCTCCGGAAGCAGCGCAGGCTATGGGAATCGAAAAAGGTTCTAATAACATTGTGAAGATTACAAAACGTTCTGGTCAGGATGAGCGCGTTTATGGAAATGCTGTGATTTCAAAATCTAGTGCTGCCATAGATGACTGGGATGATGGAAAATTCGATTCAATTGCAGATGAAGAAAATACAGATGCTTTTGAAGAGCCGGAAGAATTAGAAGAATCTGAAGAAACAGAAGAAAATACAGATGCAGAAGAAACAGAAGAAACTCTGACAGAAGAACCTGAGGAAAATCTTGAAGAATCTGCTGAAGATTTTGAAGAACCAGAAGAAGTGCTGGAAGAAGAAAGTGAAGATTTCGAAGAGGAAGAAGACTTTGAAGAGACTGAACCGGAAGAAGCTTTAGTAGAAGAAGAACTTGAAGAGGATTTTGATTCTGAAGAGCCGGAAGAAGAAGCACTCGAAGAATCTGAACCGCAGGAAACTGAAGAAGAGTTTGCAGAAGAAGATCTGGGAGAAGAATACTCAGAAGAAACTCCAGAGGCACTGGAAGAAGAACCTGAAGAAGAATCTCTTGAAGCTGAAGAACTTGATGAACTTCCAGAAGAAAATGTAGAAGAAGAATTGGAAGAAGCGGAAGAAGAAAATCCAGAAGCTGATGAAACAGCAGAGGAATCAGATGACATTCCTGCTGAAGAAAGCTTTGATGAAGAAGCCTACGATGCAGAAAAACTTGCAGAACTTCCTGCCGAAGAAGAAAAAGAAGAATCTGTTGAAGAGGATGTTCCTGCCGAAGAGCTGTTTATAGAAGATGAACTTGAAGCACTTCCAGATGAAAACGAATCTGCTGTTAATTCTGAAGCAGAGACATTTGCAGAGGAAACTGAAGAAAGCGAAGAAACTGAAAGTGAAGAAGAGTATGAAGCAATCGTACTTGTTCCTGCAGATTCAAATCCTCCTGAAGCAGAAATTGATGAGGTTGAAGACGTTGTTTCTGGAGATGAACTCGAAGCAATTGAAGATATAGTTCCTGTTGAAGAAAATGAAGAGAATGCTCCAATAACACTAACACCAGTTTCTGAACCTGCTGAGAAAACAGAAAAAGAAGTAACTTCTTATGATAAATATATAGTTCCAAGTCTTAAGAATCTGGAATCGGGCAAGTATTACATTCAGATTGCAGTTTACGCAGCTGATGAAAATATCCTTGAGATAATTAATAAGTACGGAAATAATTATCCGGTTACTATTGTTCCAATGGCTGGCGGTGTAAGCAAACAGATTTTGATTGGACCTGTAACAATGGATGAATATAAAGTTGTACTTGAAAGATTTAAGAGTTATGGATTCAAAGATGCGTTCTTAAGAAAAGTTCGCTAATAAAAAAAGACTGGCTCCCGTCGGAACTCCCCCCCGAAAAAAGGCTTCCGCGCTCGCTTCGCTCGCTTGTGCAGAATTTTTTTCGGGTGGATTCCGACTCCACCAGTCTTTTTTTATTTAACGAAATCGAAAAAAAATCTTTCAATCACAACCTTAGATTGTGTAAACCCAACCCTCAGGTGCTGGTAAACGGCCCATCTGGATTCCAGTCAAAGTATCATAGATTTCCTTGAGCTTAGGACCCATTTCCTGTTTTCCTTCATTGTAGATGATAGACTTTCCGTGGTCATCAATCTGTCCTACAGGAGAAATAACAGCAGCAGTTCCACAGAGACCGCATTCTACAAAGTTTCCAAGTTCATCCTTGTTAATCTTACGCTCTTCAACTTCCATGTGGAGGTATTCTTTAGCAACAATTACAAGTGAGCGGCGGGTAATAGAAGGAAGAATTGAGTCAGACTTAGGAGTTACAAGCTTTCCATCCTTAGAAATAAATATGATGTTTGCTCCACCAGTTTCTTCAAGGTAAGTATGAGTTGCAGGATCAAGATACATATTTTCTGCATAGCCGCATTTATGAGCGTCTACGATGTTGTGCAATGACATAGCGTAATTCAAACCAGCCTTAATATCACCGGTTCCATGAGGAGCGGCACGGTCGAGGTCTGAAAGGCGAACCTTAATAGGTTTAACTCCGCCTTTGAAATATGGTCCAACTGGAGTTACGAGGATACGGAACTGATATTCATCAGCTGGCTTTACACCAATAACTGCATTCGAACCAAACATATAAGGACGGATATAAAGAGTTGCACCGCTTCCATAAGGTGGAACCCATTCCTTGTTTGCTTTAATTGTCTTAAGAACAGCTTCAATAAAACGCTCTTTTGGGAAAACAGGCATTTCAAGACGCTTACAAGAGTTTTCCATACGTTCAGCGTTCAAATCCGGACGGAAGGTTACGATGTCGCCGTGTTCAGTTGTATATGCTTTAAGGCCTTCAAAACAGGTTTGAGCGTATTGAAGAACGCCTGCACATTCGCTGATTGTTACAGTGTGATCACTTGTAAGCTTTCCAGCATCCCATTTTCCATTTTTCCAGTTTGCTACATAGCTCTTAGAAGTTTCTTTGTAGCCGAATGGAAGATTGCCCCAGTCAATTTTCTTTTTGGCTGCCGGCTTTTTAGTTGTTGTTTTTTTTGCTGTTGATGTTTTTGCAGCAGGTTTTTTAGCAGTTGTTTTTGTTGTTGCCATATTTAGCCCCCATGTCTTTAATAATACTAAAGTTCTTTATTCATACTGAATATTATATATCTTATTTAGATTTATGTAAAGAGATTTAAAAGCTATTAGCTTTTAGCTTTTAGCTATTAGCTTTTAATCACCTAGAACCTGACACCTAAAACCTTTATAATCAAAGTATGAAATTGTACACTTGGAACGATATTCTTGCAATTTTGAACGGCGATTCAAATGAGAACTTCCCAAAAACCGGAATCTCGGTAGGCAGTTTTGACGGGCTTCATAAAGGGCACAGAAAACTGATTGGTGAACTGATTGCAGCAGGGCGCGCGCGCGGACTTTCATGTGGGGTAGTTACTTTTTCGCGACCTCTTCCGGGTATAAAGCACAGCGAAGATTATATGGGAGACCTCAGTACGCTTAATCAGAGGCTCCGTTTGTTTGAAGAACTCGGTCTTGATTTTGCCATCATTGTAGATTTTGATGATTCATTCGCCAGTATGATGGGAACTGATTTTCTGAGTATTCTTTTGAATGTCTGCAATATGGAGCTTCTTGCAGAAGGTATCGACTTTCGTTGCGGTTTTAAAGGTGCAACAGATGCTCAGGCAATCCGTTACTGGGCAGAAAAAAACGGGGTAGAAACGGTTTTTGTAGATCCCGTATATTTTAGAGAAGGAACAGATGAGGAAGAAAGAATCAGTTCTTCTTATATACGCACAATGATACAAAAGGGATTTTTTACCACGGCAAATGAACTTCTGGAACGGCCTTACGAAATTGATATCGCACAGCTGCGCCGTGCTGCTACCGAAAATCCGCCGCCGCTGCCTGGTTCCCAGCTGCTTCCACCAGACGGGCTTTACCGCACCGAAAATGAAAAACATGAATTAGTTCGACTGACAATTAAGGATGGAAAAATTACAGAACTTCCTGATTGTGATTTTGTAAGATTTGTATAATGGATTGCCACGTCGCTCGCTTTGCTCGCTCCTCGCAATGACGGAGGAGTGTTGCGACGTTTGTGCTCCCCGCAATGACGAAGAATTATTGCATTGCTGGTGCTCTCCGCAATGACGAAGCCTGGCATTGCGAGCCGGCAGAAAATCCCGTCATTGCGAGCCGGCGGAAAATCCCGTCATTGCGAGCCGAAGGCGAAGCAATCCATCAATCAAAAATCAGAACTCTTCCTGCTCGCACATATTTTTTGCTTCTTCGAAGTCTATAGGCTTACCCCAGATAAAGCCCTGAATAAAGTCGCATTTGTGCTCGCGAAGAATATCAATCTGGTCTTCTTTTTCAACACCTTCAGAAATAACTTCACAGTTCATAAGATGACCCATGTAAATTACAGAGTCTACCATGTCGCGCATTGTCTGATTGACTTCAATATCATCAATAAGTGTTTTATCGATTTTAAGCAGATTGATTGGCAGGGTAATCAGCTGTTTGATAGAAGTATAGCCGGTTCCAAAATCATCAAGTGCAATATGAACTCCCATTTCGCGCAGGGCAAGAATATTTGAGATTGTTGTTTCCGGAGATTCTGCAAAAGAATATTCAGTAATTTCAATTTCAAGATTTTCAGGAGGAAAGTTAATTTCTTCTATCAGCTTTTTGACTTTCTTTACAAAGTCCTTATTACACATGGTCTTTGCAGAAACATTTACAGAAATAATAAGCCCGCTGTCAGTATTATCAAGAATAGGCTGAAATTCCTTCATTGCGGCTTTAAGGACAAAACTGTCAATCTTCATAATAAGATTTGATTTTTCTGCGGCAGGAATAAACGACATAGGATTTACAATAGAACAGTCTGGTTTTCTGCAGCGGATTAAAGTTTCAAAACCGCGGAGTTTTTTATCACCTGTTGTAAACTGAGGCTGATACATAAGGAAGAAATACTTGTGTTTAAGAGATTCCTTTACCAGGAACTCTGCTTCTCTTTGTTTTACATCAGAGTTTTCCATATTTTCATTGAAAATACAGACTCTCTTATCAGACATATTGCGGGTTGCTGCAAGAGCTGTTTCTGCATCATGAAGAACCGAAGAGGCTGTTTTTGTATAATTATATGGAGGATGTGAATAAACAATTCCGGCTCCCATAGAAATTGTAGTTGTTATTTCTGTCTGAGTTTCACCAGAACCAAAAGTAACGGTAACATTTTCTGGAGCAATAACGCTTTTAAGTCTTTCTTCCGGGGATTCACCCGGCTCAAAAAGAATTGCAAGCTTTGAACCTGTAATACGGAACATTTTATCTTTTTTATCTAAGATAGATTCAAGCTTATTTGCAGCGAGCTTTATAAGTGCATCACCAAACTGAATTCCGTAAATATCATTTGTATGTTTAAAATCTTCAAGCTCAATACAGGCAATTGTAAACGATTTTCTGGCTTCTATATGATCAGTTACTTCCTGTACATAGCTTCGGCGGTTGCCCTGACCGGTAATATAATCTGTAAGGTTACTGACAGAAAGCTTTGCGTAAAAGGAATATATGGTAATAAGTGTGATGAGGGAAACTGTGTTTGTTATTAAACCTGGCAGTGAAACAATGGAATGTAGCATTGCCATTCCCAGAATAAGATTTAGAGTTGCAAGAAGATTAATTCCAATTGCAATTTTAAATCCTTTTTTGTAATCAGTCAGAATAAGAAGAATACAGATAAGAGACATCATTCCGGAAAAAATGCCATTCATTGTAGAAGAAGGAATTTGTAAAGTACCGATTGTAAAGAATGGGCCTTGTCTATTTCCCTTAAAACTAACTGCTATAAAACATGCTAAGCCTAATAAAGTTAAAAGTAATAATCGTATGTTTTTACGTGTCAGATATCTCATGATTTCCGCCTTACTTTATGATTTTCTTAGTATACTTTATGTACATAAACTTGTAAATTAAAAAATCTGTTGTAAAACAAAGTTAAGGTATTGCAGTTTGTGCCGAGATTCTGTCAAAACAGTGAGTAAAACTCACTTGATTTTTCCGGGGGAGGGAAATACTATAAAAAAGTATTACATTTTTATGGGAGATTTTTTATGAAAAAACTAGTATTTTTATCAGTTTTGGTTTCTGCTATACTTTTGATGGCAGGTTGTTCAAATCCAGCTTCAGATTCTGGTTCTGGAGGTTCTTCAGAAGACATAAAAACTCAGGACAATTTAAAGGATGTTCTGGATAAAGATGAAGATTTAAGCGGAACCTGGGAGCTCACTGAGGCTTATTTTTTGCTTTATAACTCAGAGAATGGAAAGCCTGATGCTGATAATTTTGAAAGCTCTAATATTGATGAAATTCTTAATCATACTGATAAGGATGGCCATACAATCGGATTTCCTAAGGTAGTTACCCTGACGAAAGAAAGTGCAAATGCTGTTTTACGTGAATTAATTTCCGATTTTGAAGAGACTTCCAAAAAAAGGAAAAAGGATTTTGATGAAATGGACCAAAGTTTAGCAATGGCTCAATTATTTGGTCTTAGAGTTACAAAAAATAATAAAAAATCCGATAACTATGTGAAAATCAATAAGAATCGTACTGTAGTTACCTTGTATGATTATGTTGAAATGGAGGTGGCACTTTCAGGCTCAATTATGGGAGAAAATGTGGATGAAGATGCAATTGGAAAAGGTGAGATGCGTTTTGTATACACGAAAAAATAACTCTTTTCTTACAGGCATAAACCTCACTTTTCTTTATATTTTAAGTGCGGCAGTTTGTGCGGGGATATATTGATTCACATTGTCTTTTTCTATATAATCATAAAATCTGTTTTACGGAATATTTTGTGATTTGTTTCCAGAAACCCGGAGACCGACCTGCATAAATTCCGCTCAGACAGAGTTTTCAGCCTGGCTGGAAATTATAAATTTTTAAGGGGTTCCAAAATGGCACTTGCTAAAGAAACAACAGCCGCAACAGTAAAGAAGTACGGCGCAAAAGAAACTGATACTGGTAATGTAAAGGTTCAGATCGCTCTTATGACACAGCGTGTTGAGCAGCTTACTGCTCACAACAAGCAGTTCCCAAAGGATGCTAACGCTAAACGTGCACTTCTTAAGGTTGTAGGTCAGCGCCGCAAGATGCTCCGCTACTTTGAACGCACAGACCTCGAAGGTTACCGCGCATTCATCAAAGAGCTCGGACTCAGAAAATAGCGCCTCGGTGGTTGAGTGCCTGCGAAGCAGGTGTATCGAAACCATCATTCAAAATCCCGCCAGCCATCGCGCTGTGCGGGATTTTTTTTGCCCAAAACAGTGGGTAAAACTCACTGTTTTTTTATCTGGTCATAAAAGATAATTACAAATGGAGGAAAACATTATTATGAAAAAAATTTATAATTTATTTGCATTTTTATTTGTTATTGGGATGCTTGCAGCCGGATTTGTCTCTTGTTCAAATCCTTCAGGTAGTGGTAGTGCTTCTAATGAAGCAGCTGGAAAAGAGGTTGCGGTTTATGAATCAGCCACTGATAGAGTTACCCTATATGATGACAATACATGGGTAGATATTTATAAGGAAGATAAGAGAACCTATTGCCGTGGAACATATAAGTTAGCGAGCGGTGATTTTGATAATGGGGAAATAACTTTTACTATTACCTATAGTATCTCTAGTACTGTTTCAACAGGAGATTATGGAGTCAGAATAAAAAAAGGAAAATTCTTTTTCTTTTATGACGAATATTGGCGGGTCAAATAATTTTTGTCTTGCTTGCCTTTCTGCAGTATAATGAGACTGATATGACAGCAAAGTTAAAAAACAATCTTATAATTTGTCTTGTAGTGGTAGTTGCCGGTATTCTGGACTTTGCAACTGCCACCTTGTTTCAGACTGTACTCCATGTGCCGCTTTTTTTAGATATGACTTTTGCCATGGCGGTGCTTTTTACATACGGTGTGCTGCCTGCAATTATGACTTATGTAGTGAATGTAATCTGCGGTTGCATCAAGCTTGTGATTCTTTACGGCAAAAATGATTATGTATATCTTTTTACGCTTTCGGCTCTTACCATAATTTTAGTGACCTGGACTTTTGTGCGCAAAAAGGAAAATCTTAAAAAGGGCGTAAACCTCACATTTCTTTACATTCTGAGTGCGGCAGTTTGTGCGGCGCTGGCCTGCTCGGTGGTGTCGGGCATTATAAGTTACTTTACATATACACTGGTTATGGAAGCAGGGCCTTTTGATAAAATCATCTTTGCCTTTAGTGGTGACCAGATGGGAGTTCTTGCTTCGTGTATTGTGGGGCGTATTCCTATTACTATTCTGGACAGAATAATCACAACCTTTACAGGCTTTGGAATTTACATTCTTTATACTAGATATATGTATAGGGGGGGGCAATCGCAGTGAGGTCATTGCGAGCCCTGAGCGAAATGAAGGGCGTGGCAATCTATACTTATGAAAAAATCTGTAATTGTCATCATCTTAATCCTTCTCATCCTTGCTTCCTGCTCAAAGCAGCCGCAGGAAAAGTTTACCGACTCTAAGGTTCTATATTCTTCGTGGGTGGAGTTTCAGCAGAAAAGAGATGAGACTTCGTGTCTGGCTTTTATTGAAGCTCTGGATAACTATCAGATAGAGAAGTTTAATTCTTATCCTGAACTGAAAGTTGCAGCCCAAAATCAGATGAAAAGCTGTAAGACAGAAGCACAGAATATTCTGGCCCTTGTAAGCAGTGCAGATGGTGAGGGGCTCGATGCCTTGCAGAATCTTGCCCTTGACCAGTCAATCCAGAAAATAGACCTTGCCATGATGGCTTATCTTCGTAATCAGAATTACGCTCTGGAAGATACGCACAAAACCTTTTACCAGTATTTTATTATGTACATTGTTTCCTTTGCGGTAGGCGCGGTAATTCTGATTTTACTTAATGCCCGCGAAATCAAAAAGCGTGACAGGGTAATTTCTGAGTCTGAGCAGTTTCTGCGGCACACTATGGAAGTGCAGGAGGCGGAGCGGCGCAGGATTTCGCGCGAGCTTCACGACACGGTTGCCCAGAGTATGCGCTATGTTTCTCTTCTGGCGGAAAATCTTTCTGATAAAGATGCAGCAGAAAAAATCATCAGCACACAGAATCAAAATATAGAAGATATCCGTAAGCTTTGTTACAACCTTACACCGCCTGCAATTTCAGGCAGCGAGATGGTTGGAGCCCTTGAGCTTTTAGGAAGTAAGATTTTTGGGGAAAACGAAAAGGGGGCAGTGGAGCTTCGCATTGTGGCAGAGGAGACTGTTGATTTTTCTGTTTGGAATGATGAACAGTTGATGCACATTTACCGCATTGTGCAGGAAGCTTTTCAGAATATAAAAAAGCATGCCGGAGCGCATGAGGTGACGGTGCTCTTTAAGGGGGATTTGCCCGACAGGAAACTCAAAGTTATCATCACAGATGACGGTTGCGGTATGAGCCAGGATATGGTGGCGCAGATTAACAGCGGCCTTTTTGAAAAAACAGAGAGCTTTCATTTCGGAGTTAGAAACATAATTGAGAGAGTGCAGCTTTTGAGTGGTAAAGTGACTTACAGAAGCGAACCGGACTGCGGTACCCAGATTACAGTGGAGATTTAGCCATGTCATGCTGAACTTGTTTCAGCATCTATCAGAAAGATCCCGAAACGAGTTCGGGATGACGTGAGGAATTTATAATATGAGCAAAACTTTCTATATAGTAGATGATCACGAAATGCTGAGGTTAGGAACCTCCGGCTGGCTTACTTCTAATTCAGACTGGAAGTGTTGCGGCAGTGCGGGAACTCATGAGCAGGCTTTGGCTGATTTTGAGAGAATGGCTGAGCAGGGCGGTCTGCCATCTCTTGTAATCTGCGACCTGAACTTTTATGGCGAAAATACCGGCTTTGATTTTATGTCAAAAATTCATGCTTTATATCCTGATGTAAAAATCATTGTATACTCAATGTTTTTTGCGGCAGGAATTGTACAGAGTGCAGTAAGCAGCGGGGCCAGTGGCTATGTTTCAAAAAATGCTTCATGCGCAGAGCTGTTGGAAGGAATGGAAAAGGTGCTGGCCGGGCAGGTTTTTATTCAGGAAGAACTCCAGACCAGCCTAAAAAAATATAACAGCTTTACAGACGCTCTTACCCGTCGGGAAAAAGAAGTTATGGAGCTTCTGATCCGCCGCTACTCAAACGACGAAATCGCAAATCAGCTTGGAATAAAAAAGCGTGCGGTAGAAAACTACATTTCACTGATATATGAAAAGACGGGTGTAAATGACAGAAACGAATTATTAGCCAGATATGGATAATAAACGGCAGTTTTCTGAAATCCAGTGAGTAAAACTCACTGGATTTTTTGTGCGGGGAAA
>CAMVDX010000005.1 GCA_947166355.1 uncultured Treponema sp. | reverse complement strand
TCTCCATGATTATTTCAATACCCCGAAGGGTAATGATTTCACATAAACAGTTCAATTCTAACTATATAATATTAGTTGAAATTGATTTTGGTTCGGTTTATAAAACCGAAAAAATGTAGTCAATTTGTTACAGAACGAAACTAGCGATTTCTCGCTTATTTCGTTTAGAACCTTATTCGTTCTATTCTTTCCTTCCCTGTTATGTCAAAAAACTGTATTTACCTTGCAACCTTGTGTTGCGACGGTGAGGACTAATATATATGCAAAACAAAAAGATGTCAAGCAAATTTATAAAAATTTATCAAAAAAATCATTTTTTTTCGAAATTTTTACACTATCCACAGCTTTATTTTACGTACTGTTCTGCCTGTGCTGTGAACATCTTGTGATAAAGCCCTTTGTACTTCATAAGCTGAGTATGAGTTCCATATTCAGAAAGCTTTCCCTCATCAAAAACTGCAATATAATCACAGAATTTACAGGAAGAAAGCCTATGTGAAATATAAATTGCTGTTTTTCCGCCAGCAAGGCTTGTATTAAAACGGGAATAAATTTCAGCTTCTGCAATAGGATCAAGGGCAGCAGTCGGTTCATCCAAAATCACTATAGGGCTGTTTTTATAAAGAGCTCTGGCAATTGCCGTTTTCTGCTGCTGTCCACCCGAAAGCTCAACGCCGTTATCTTTATCAAAACTTTTCCAGAGACAGGTCTTCTCCCTAAGTGGAAGTTTTTCCACATCATCTGAAAGCCCTGCCTGCTCCAAAACCTCAAAAAGACGTTCTTTATCTGAATCAGTTGTAAAAGCAATATTTTCTTCCAGCGTAAAAGCAAAAAGCTTAAAATCCTGGAAGACAACCGCAAAGAGCCGGCGATATTCATTTTCATCATAATCCTTGATATTGATTCCATCTATGAGGATTTCGCCATCCGTTACATCATAAAGACGGCACAAAAGCTTTATAAGAGTTGTTTTACCTGCTCCATTGAGGCCCACAAGCGCAAGATGCTGACCGGAAGGAATTTTTAAGCTTACATCTTTAAGTACATATTTTTCTGCACGGGGATACTTAAAGCTTACGTTACGGAATTCAATTTCGTGCCCCGCCTTGTCTGCCACAGGAAGATTCCCTTTTGGAATGGCGGCCGGATATTCAAGAAACTTGAGATATTCATTTGCATAGCTGACCCGCTTTATGACTTCCTGCCCGCCCCTTACAATATTCTGACAGCACTGAGAAAAACTGTCTGCCGCTGCTACACACATAGTAAAATCACCAATGGAAAGGATTCCCTTAAGGGCTCTTCCTCCGATGTACACATATTGAATAAAGGTCCCCGCTGCACTCACAAAATCTATGCCAAACTGCTGCTTTCTTCCTCCTTCTGCCTGATACTTCCAGACCTTGTGCATCTGGCCGATATGATACTCGCTGATATCATGAAAAAGACCTTCGCTTTCGTAAAGACGGATATCCTTGCCATAGCGGAAATCATTCAATTGAAATAACACATAGTCAAAAACGCGGTTTACCTTTGCAAGCTTCTGAAAGCTTTTTACTTCTATTTCGCGTTGTTTTTTATTAAAGACGGCAATAACTGCAATGAGCCCAAGCTGTATAGGAATAAGAAGTGGCGAGCTTATGGCAATTACTGCAATCACTCCGCAGAGCACGATTATGTTATTTATAATCAAAAAGAAGTTATCGAGAATGCCGGTTACGTTTCCGCTGTACCAGGTCATTCCGTCCTTTGCCTTTTTAAGCTGATCCAGAGCCGCAGGGTCTTCGGTCTGCTCAAAATCTATTGTCATGGAAAAGTCATTTGTCTGAATCTGAAAATACTGATTAAAGTATTCGCTGTAGACATCTGTTACCCGAACAGCAATGCTGTTCATGATATTTGAAACAAACTGTGCGATGAGGGTAATAAGCGCATAAATGGCGGCTATTTTGAGATGTTCTGCAGCCCCGGCTCCATTATATGCTGCCACAAGTTCATCAATCAGAAGCTTGGGAAGTATTACCATTTGAGAGCGGTTTATGAGTTCCCTGAGAAGGCGGAGAAAATAAACTGCAAAGAGGACTGGCTTTTCGCGGGCAGCAGTTTTTAACATAAAGAGGATAACTCTTTTTACAGGAAGCTTTTCTTTTTTGGCGTTCTGATTTTTATCATTCTGATTTTTATTCATCTGAAGCTACCTCCTGTACGTTCTCGCCCTCTTCTAAATAATACTGAGACTGAACCTGGAACATATTTGCATACTCTCCGCCTTTCTGCATAAGGGACTCGTGTGTTCCATATTCTATCAGGCGACCGTCTTTAAACATGGCAACGTTATTGCAAAAGCGTGTAGAACTGAGCCGGTGCGAAATATAAACAGAGGTTTTTCCGCCAATCAGCTTATCGAAATTCTGATACATGCGGCTTTCGGCAAGGGCATCCAGAGCGGCAGTAGGCTCATCAAGAATTACAACCGGGGCTGTTTTATAAAGGGCACGCGCAAGGGCAAGCTTCTGTCTCTGGCCACCGGAAAAATCCACACCGTCATCATGAATGATTTTCAGCAATTCAGTGTCTATGCCCTGAGGCAGGGCTTCCAGTTTTTCGCTCAAATCTGCCTTACGAATGCACTCTTCTACAAGGCCACGGTCTGTTTCATCAGGAGATTTCATTGAAACATTCTGGGCAAAGGGAAAGGCAAATAAATTAACATCCTGGAAAACCGGTGCAAAAATATGATAATAGCTTTTTCGCGTATAATTCCGGACGTCAACTCCATTCAAAAGAATGCGGCCTTCCGTAGGTTCATAAAGTCGGAGCAGCAGCTTGATAAAGGTTGATTTTCCGGCACCATTCAGGCCGACAACCGCAAGTCTCTCTCCAGCCTTGAGCGTAACATTAACGCCCTGCAAAGCATATTTTTCTGCCCGCGGATATTTAAAGCTGACATTCTCAAAGGTAAACTCATAGGAATTGATTTTTGAAGAATCCAGATTCTGACCTTTTTCTGCTTCTGAATCTATTTCCGTAAGCTCCATTAAAGAACGAAGATCATCTATCTGCCGGCTTTTCTGCAGCATATCTTTAAATACTCCAAGTAAATCAGAAATACTGCCAAAGAAAGCTGTAGCCGAAGCCACATAGAGCGTAAAGTTTGCAACTGTAATTTGTTTATGTGCAACCTGATAAATCAAAAAGGCATATACGAAGAACTGGAATAAAAACCAGACAAGCGAGGCAAAAACTCCGTACCAGAACCAGAGCCGCGCGCTGCGCTTTTGTGTATCCATGCGCTCCTTTTGCAAATCAATAAATTTCTGACGCAGCCACTTTCGAAGCCCATACATGCGGATATCTTTGGCATAAGAAAAATCAGAAATTGTATGGTCCATGTACCAGCGCTTTCTCCACCACGGTGCCAGTGGGTCCCAGTGATAAACTTTATTATATTTTGCCGTTGCGTTTGAAACGAAAAAGTTTATGAAGGCAAGCACAAGCATGCCCGCAACAAGTAGTGGATTCAGCGTCAGGATAATTGAAATGCCGGCAATGAAAACTCCAAGCTGATAGAAGAAATCAAAAATATGTCTCTCCATTCCCTCAAAGCCTTCCGTATTATTTTCGATAGCCCGCTCTGCCTTCTGGGCACAGTCAAGAATATCCGGGTCTTCGGTATTCTGGAAAGCCATGGTCATGAGCCTGTGATTTTTTTCGAGTATAACTTTCATTCGTACAAGGATATAGAGTGGCCACCGCTTGCTGTAATAAAAGGTTTGAAGAAGCTGCAGAATAAGACATATCAAGGCAAAGGCTGCTGCCAGAAAAAGAAGCTGGCGGATTTGGCCATGACTGGAAATGAGGTCTATTACGAATTTTGACATAAAGGGACCGAGATAGCGTTCAAGCGGGGCAATCACAAGTGAAAGGGGCATAATCAGCACCAGAAGACGGGAATGCTGCCACATTGCCGAAAGAACATATTTTATATTACTCAGGATTCCAAACTCTTTGTGATAAGGATTTTTAACTTCTTCATTTTTAGATTTACTTTTTGCCATAAAAAATATTTTACACCATTTTTGATAGGAAGAAAATTAAAAATATGTTAAACTTGCCCTATGAAAAAACTTTGTGATTTATTAGGAAAAGAGCTTTTATTTTTTGACGGCGGAACAGGAACTGTTTTACAGGGAATGGGCTTAAAGCCCGGTGAACTCCCTGAAACCTGGAATACAAAGCACCCGGACCGCATTGTTCAGCTGCATTACAATTATTTTGCAGCCGGCTCCAATATCGTAAATACAAATACCTTTGGTGCCTTTATCACAAAGTTTCCCCTGGAGCTTGAACGCCTTATTGCGGCTGCCATTGATAATGCAAATGCTGCCCGCGACAAGATTCTTGCAGAAAATCCTGATGGAAATTATTTCATTGCCTTTGACATCGGTTCCTGCGGAAAGCTGCTTAAGCCAATGGGCGACCTTGACTTTGAAGACTGCGTAAAGCTTTTTAAGAAAACCTTTAAGGCCGCCTTTGACAAAAAAATCGACTGCGTAATGATAGAAACTATGAACGACGGCTACGAATCAAAGGCTGCCGTTCTTGCTGCCAAGGAAACAATGGAAGAGCTGGGACTTGCCGAAGGTGCCCTCCCGATTATTGTCAGTAACGTTTATGACAAGGAATGCCGTACCCTCAGCGGTTCCTGTCCTGAAACAATGGTTGCCATGCTGGAAGGCCTCGGTGTTTCTGCCGTTGGCGTAAACTGCAGCCTTGGACCTCTGGAAATGAAGCCGACCGTTGAGCGCCTTTGCCGGGCAGCAAGCGTGCCGGTGTTAGTAAAACCTAATGCAGGTCTGCCAAAGGTTGTGGACGGCAAAACAGTTTTCGATGTTGAAGCTCCTGCGTTTGTTGAGGCAATGAAAGAGCTTGCAGCGCTGGGTTCTATGATTCTTGGCGGCTGCTGTGGAACTACACCGGAGTATATCAAGGGGATTGCGGAAAATGTGGTTTCGATACGGCCTGCGGCCTACTCAACCACCGGTAGTGACGGAGAGGCGGTGGTTGAGTGCCCGCAAAGCGGGTGTATCGAAACCACCGTTGCCGGAGGCTGTATCGGCTGTGTTTCTTCAAACACAAAGGTCGTATACTTTGGCGGGCCTAACAGACCGGTTCTCATTGGCGAACGAATCAACCCGACAGGAAAAAAGAAATTTAAGGAAGCCCTGCGCGCAGGAGACATTCCTTACATTATTCACCAGGGAATGGAACAGGAAGAAGCCGGCGCCCAGGTACTGGACGTAAACGTAGGCCTTCCTGAAATTGACGAAAAAGAAATGATGCTTCGTGTTCTCGAAGAACTGCAGAATGTAACTACCCTGCCCCTTCAGATAGACACAACTAAGCCTGACGTTATGGAAGCAGCACTCCGCCGCTACAACGGAAAGGCAATGATAAATTCTGTAAACGGAAAGCAGGAAATTATGGACACTGTATTCCCGCTTGTAAAAAAATATGGCGGTCTTGTAGTTGCCCTTACTCTGGACGAAGACGGCATTCCGGAAGACAGCGAACGCCGCGTTGAGATTGCAAAGAAGATTTACGCAGAGGCCGCAAAATACGGAATCAAAAAATCTGACATTATTATAGACCCTCTTGCTATGGCTGTTAGTTCCGACTCACGCGCCGGCATTGCAACTATGGAAACTGTACGGGCAATTCACGAAATGGGAGGCCTCACAAGTCTTGGTATTTCGAACGTTAGCTTTGGCTTACCACTCCGCGAGTTTGTAACCGCCAGCTTCTTTACCCTTTGCATGGGGGCAGGACTTTCTGCTGCAATTATGAATCCGCTTCAGGGCGAGATGATTAAGGCATGGAGATGTTACAACCTGCTTTCAGGCCGTGATGAAAACTGTACGGATTATATTGAGTGGAGCACGGTAGAAACAGAAAGACTTGCCAACATGGTGGTTTCGACAGGCTCAACCACCGGCGGAAATGCCGGGGGCGTTGCGGGGGGCACCCCCGCTGGAGGGGGTAGCGAGCAACAAAGTGCGAGCGAGGGGGAGACTTCCCCCACCTCTAATTTAAGCAACGCAATAATTCACGGACTGAAAACCGATGCCGCCGCGGCGACCCGAGAACTCTTAAAAAACACCGAGTCCCTCACAATCATCAACGAGCACCTGATTCCGGGCCTGGACTATGTTGGAAAGCGCTTTGAGAAAAAGACAATGTACCTGCCCCAGCTTTTGATGGCGGCAGAAGCAGCTAAAGCTGCCTTTGGAGAAATCCGGGACTACATGGAAAAATCTGGCAAGAAGGGTGCGCCTAAAGGAAAGATTATCATCGCAACTGTAAAGGGCGACATTCACGATATTGGAAAAAACATCGTAAAGGTTCTGCTGGAAAATTATGACTTTGAAGTAATTGATCTTGGCAAGGACGTACCGCCGGAAGTCGTTGTTGAAGCCTGCAAAAAAGATCATGTTATGCTGGTTGGATTGTCCGCTTTAATGACCACAACTGTTGCCGCTATGGAAGAAACAATCAAGCTGCTGCGAAAGGAATGTCCGTGGGCAAAGACCTGCGTAGGAGGTGCCGTTATGACTCAGGAATATGCTGACCAGATTGGCGCCGACTTCTACGGCAAAGATGCAATGGATACTGTTAGATTTGCGCTGGAACTTTTTAAATAACCAAATGGGGGCTAATCGCCGCCCCCATTGCCCCCTGCTAAGAGGAAACAGCAGCAAGGCTGCTGTTGATAAGAGCATCAATCAAAGACTTTCTTACGCCACTCTTTTTCGTAATCGCGGAGGCTTGGTGCATGTTCGCCGACCGGCAGAGTAACAGCGGCCTGTATGTACGGCTCAACAACTGCCGAACGGTAGCTTTCCCAGCGCGCCGGAAGTTTCTGCGGAACTGTCAGCATTTGTGAAGGTGGAAGGTTTGCAAGCAGCTGATTATAATAAACTGGAAGAATATGTTCTGTTACATCACGCAGAGAAGAAAATCCACCCGCAATTCCAAACAAATCGGTTTCGAGATGCATACTCTCTTTTGTCTCAAGAATTTTCTTTTGATTTTCTGACTGGAAAAACCACGTAATAAATTCCGTAGCACCAACCTCATTTGCAGCACCTTTATAAATTCCCATCATTGCACAAGAATCTTCGATGAAAATTGATTTCCCTTCAACTACCCATCGGTAGTCTACATTAATATCCTGCTCTTTTAAAATCTTAAAAAGATTGTCACTGGTTGTATAAGCAAAAAGAGTTCTGCCAGAAGAAACCTGACGGTAATATGGCATGAACAGATATTTAAACGTAAAATCTTCTTCTACCTGAGCTGAAGTATTTTCTGTATTTACCCATTCGTGCATAAGTGTAACAGCATTTAAAAGCTTCTGACTGTTCCATACAATTTCACCCTTTTCTTCGTGAAAATCGGCACCTTTCATTTTTGCAGTCAGATAAAGAAAATCATTATTCCCAAGCGGAGTAAAACCGATTTTTGTATAAGCGCCGTTTTTATTTTTTTCATTAAAAGCAGACGCCGTCTCGCGAATCTGCTGAAGGTTCAAAACATAACTGTCTGGAATAAGTTCTCTGTTTTCTGTTGAAAAAATTATTGCCGGAAGATTAAAGCTCACAGGTAACAGATACTGAACTTTTTTGCGCTTGCCGGAATCAAGCAGCTGCGGATAAAAAATATCTGATGTAAGTTTTTTTGTATCAAAAAGATATGAAAGCGATTTAAAATTTTTCTGAGGAGAATCTGTGCGTAGCCAGGATCCCACAATAATATCCGGCGGATTTTCATCTTTTGCAGGTGGAAGAGAAAGTGCCGGATTTTCTTTATAAACAAGGATTGCACTATTATCACTATGCTGGCGGTTAAAAAGTTCTATATATTGTGCAAACTCGCGGCAGCTTGTCCAGATTACTATACGATTCTGTTGATAAACTGTACGGGAATTCTGTCGGCTTCCTGTTTTAGAACAGCCGGACAGCATAAGTCCTGTACAGAGTAATAGAGATGAAAAAATAAACTTAGAATGCTTCAATATCAATTTTTTACAATGCATCAGCTACATTATAGATGCTTGTGTAAACTGAATCAATCTTATCTTCATCAATACTTGAGAAAGCTACACGTAAAGTATGTGGATCAATCTGAATAATTCCGATTCCCTTTTCCTTGAGTAAAGCCTTGCGGATTTCTTCTGCTTTTCCAGTACTTACATGGAAGCTCATAAAGTAGCCTGAATTAAAAGGAAGCGGCTCAAGAACCTTTGAAGTATGAGTATTTACAAAATTGCGGACACGATCATAACGGCTCTGAAGCATCTTACGGCATTCGATTTTCTGCTTGTTATGAGCATCATCTTTAAGAGCATGCATTACAAGACTCTGAGATGGAGTTGAAGAACAAGAAACTGAAGAACGGATTGCAGCCATAAACTTTGTTACGAGAGCTGTGTACTGAGCATCAGACAGTCCCTTTGAAGCAAAAGTTACAAATCCTGCACGGAAGCCCCAGGCGAAATCTTCTTTTGTCGGACCATCTGCCTTGATTGCAAGTACATTTTCGTGGAGGTCTGCCATATAAGCAAAGAGCGACTGAGGTTCAATATCTGCTTCATAGTTGAGTCCAAAGTAAGCATCATCAGAAAGAACAAGAACCTTTTTACCAGATTCAGCAATTTCGCGGACAATACGTACGATTTCTTTTGCTTCAGAAACTGTAGGACTATAACCAGAAGGATTCTGAGGGAAGTTGAGGATTACTCGAACTGAACCGTATTTTTCTGCATCTGCTTTCATTTTTGCTTCAAGATCTGGAATATTAAACTTTCCGTTCTCAAAGCATTTGAACTGATGGAACTCAGCGCCACGGCGGGCTGCTGCAATCAATTCGTAGTTATCCCAGCAAGGGTCAGCAGCAAGAAGCGGCTTGTCTACATCAACAAAAAGGTCGCAAACATAAGAAAGAACTGCTGTGAGTCCAGGAACAAGAATTGGCAGTGAAAACTGCTTGTCTTTAAGCGACGGATTTTTTTCTATGATTTTTTCTTTCCATAAAGCACGGAGGTCTGGATTACCAGCTGTTTTTGCATAAGCAACTGTTTCGCGCGGAGTGAGCGACGGCATATTCTTTTTGTAGGAATCAAGCTCAATTGGTGTACCCTGAGCAACTGCCATACCGATTGTACCGTTTGCGAAGTGTGCATCTTTTGCAGCTTCGCCACCCTGAGAAATAATTCCGTTTGGAAAATAAAGGCGCTTTCCCATATCAGACATGAGCGCGTCTACAACTGAACCTGAAAGAGTTTCGTTTAATTGTTGTGCTAATGGGTTAATCATAATGTTCTAATTATGCGAATTTGTGATTGCTTAGTCAATAATTATACAAATTTTTTGTATATTTATGCATATTTAAGAGTTCTTATGATGACAGAATGCTCCCGCGGAAAACCACACTGAGCTGCGGGCGAGCTAGTTTTTTGTGTTAACAATCCTGCGGTTTTTCTTTGAAAAATCCTCGGATTGTTTTCGATGGCTAAACGCCAAAACTCCTCGATGCAGCTCATTGTGTTTTCCGCTCCGCATTCTGTCATCACACAATCTTCTGTATATTTGTAACAATATACGGTTTTTGGTATAATCATTGCCTATGGAAAATAAATTAGTGCATATAATAGAAGACTGCCGCGCAGAAGCTGGAAAAAGACTTATTGGACAGGAAAAGCTTATTGATGACATTCTTACAGCCTTTATAGCAGGCGGACACGTGCTTGTAGAAGGTGTACCAGGACTTGCAAAGACACTTGCTATAAAAACCGTAGCAGAGATTCTCGGACTTGATTTTAAACGCATTCAGTTTACTCCGGATTTGCTGCCTGCAGATGTTACCGGTACTTTAATTTATGAACAGAATACAGGAAAGTTCAGCGTTCGTAAGGGACCTGTTTTTGCAAATGTAATTCTTGCTGATGAAATTAACCGTGCCCCTGCTAAGGTTCAGTCTGCAATGCTTGAAGCTATGGAAGAGCGCCAGATTACTATCGGCGAAGAAACCTATAAACTGCCTGAACCATTCTTTGTGCTTGCTACACAAAACCCGGTTGAACAGGAAGGTACTTACAACCTGCCAGAAGCCGAACTGGATCGTTTCTTGATGAAGCTGGTAATCAGTTATCCATCTGCAGATAACGAAATCAAAATTGTACAGACCGCAGGAAAGGCTCCTTATATTCCGGTTAAAAAGATTGTTCAATCAGGTGATATTGAAGCTCTAAAAGCTGCCACTGAAAAAATTACCTGCGATGAAAAGCTTGTAGAATACATTGTTTCTATACTTACCGTTACACGTCCTGAGAACTCTAAAAAACAGCAGGCCGGCCGTACACTTGTAAACACTGCTAATTCCAACGATATTACACGCTACATTCATTTTGGGGCGTCACCTCGTGCAGGAATTGCGATGCTGCAGTGCGCAAAGGTTAAGGCCCTTTTTGCAGGCCGAGACTTTGTTTTACCAGAAGACATTAAATCTGTGGCATTAAATGTTCTGCGTCATCGTCTCGTACTTTCGTATGAAGCCGCAGCTGACAATGTTACTACTGATGATATTATAACAAGGATTCTGGACTTTATTCCGGTTCCGTAAACAATGCACTGTCACCCTGAACTTGTTTCAGGGGCTATTCACTAGATGCTGAAACATAGGGAGCGACACTGCTATGCAGTGTAAAAACAGTCCAGTGGACTGTTTTTAGCGAGTCTCCGAGCAGCTATGCTGCGAAGGTTCAGCATGACAATAACTGAGTAATCTATGGCTAAACGATATCTTGCAAACAATGAATCTCTCATAAAAAAAGCTTTATACCTGAGGCTGATGGCAGAGGATATTGCAGATGGAATGAAATCCGGCAATTTCCGCTCGCTTTACCGCGGTCAGGGAATTGAGTTTGCAGGTGTTCGTGATTATATGCGTGGAGACGACATCCGCACAATTGACTGGAACGTAACAGCCCGAATGGGGCGGCCGTACATAAAAATATTTGAAGAGGAACGTGAGCTACAGATTTTTCTGATTGTTGACTCATCGCTTTCCATGCAGCTGGAAAATACCGGTGGCCGGCGCACAAAATATGCAGCCGCAGCCGAAACCGCAGCTTTGGTTGCAATCGCCGCAGAAATCAATTCCTGCCCTACCGGTGCAGTTTTTTTTGACGGAGCAATCCATTTTTCGTGCGAACCTTCGCTCGGAAAAGAAAATACAATGCAGATTTTAAATCACCTTGACCGGCTGCCTGCAACAACAGTAACTGGTTCTGTACTCCAGAACGCAATAACCGCAGCAGCTAAAGTTCTGCGAAAACGAACCCTTGTTTTTATACTTTCGGATTTTCGTTCCGGCGGCTGGGAAAAGCCACTTATAAATCTTTCCCAGAAAAACGATGTTATTGCAATAAACCTTCATGATG
This sequence comes from uncultured Treponema sp., assembly GCA_947166355.1. GTDB lineage: Bacteria > Spirochaetota > Spirochaetia > Treponematales > Treponemataceae > Treponema_D. The sequence goes on along the minus strand of CAMVDX010000005.1, from coordinate 154,149 downwards.
AAAATGACGATGAGCTGCCTTCTCTTGGAACCGTAACTTTTAAGGATGCAGAAAGCGGAATCAAAATGAATCTGCCAACTTCTTCGCCGGCCTTTAAAAAAGAATGGCGAAACTTTAATGAAATGAACCAAACCCGATGGCAGGACTTTTGCATAAAGCACGGCGTAATGCCTGTTGTTCTCGACACAAAAACAGAACCGGTTCAGGTACTCAATCAGATTTTTACCCGCAAAGCAAGGGCACGGTAGGAGACAGCGATGACGATAATTACACCACAGCAGATTCTCGTTCCCAAAAAAGTTTATATAGGCGATGCAGCCGAGCTCCGCTGTACTTTCAACAGTCCGAGTTCTGCATTAAAACAGCTTACAGCAAACGGAACCGCCGAGGTCTCAGCTCTTTCCGACATCTCAGTGACCGCCGAGATCTCAGCCCTCTCCGACGATTACGAAATCAAAAGCATCACTCTCTCACCAGCCGGCGTAGACTTTTACCAGCTCTCATTAAATTTTGTTTCGTGGAAAACAGGTCTCATAGAATTTCCGAATCTTACACTTGAAGACGTAACAATTGTTTTTGAACCCGTTCCTATTGTCTCCCTTGTTTCTACAGATAATCTGAACACTACATCACTTCATGATACAGCAGCACCATTACTTTTACCGGGCACAGCATACAAGCTTTACGGAACGCTTGCAGCAATTATAATTCTTGTGATTGTTTTAATCAGACTTTTTATAAAACGAAAAAGCCTTTTGTTTTATATGAACACAAGACGCCTTTTGAAAAAATATAAAAAGAACAAAAAGCAGACCATCCGTGCTTTATATAAAATTGCAGCAGAAGCAGAAAACTCTGAAGAACCAGTGCGCAGTGCAAAAGCTTCTGCCGAAAAAATTCAGAAGACGCTTCGCAATTATCTTGAAGTGCGTTTTGATTTTCCATTTACGCATGCAGCCACTTCAGAAATTATGCCAGGCTTTTATAAGGTAACCGGCGGACTTCTTTCAGAAATAAAAGAAGAAGCATTCGGCGAAATTGCAGCAAGCTTTGTGCGTACAGATTTTATCCGCTATAGTAATAACGCAGTTTTTGAAAAAGATGAATTAAAAAAGATGATAGAAAATCTTACAGCTCAGATTGAAACACTGGAAACTGTTGAAAAAGATAAGTCCGAAAAATCAAAAGGAGGAAACGAAATTGCCTAGTTTTGAAAATCCTGCCGCTTTCCTGCTTATTCTTTTGATTCCTCTTCTTTATATTTTACGGCATCTTAAAATTCTTGCAAAAATCTCTTTCCCGGCTGTGCTCGCAGACTGGGAAGGACGCAGCTTTACCTGGAAGGGACATACGCAAAAATTTCTTTCTGTGCTTTCTCAGATTCTTCTTATCGCAGGCTTTTTAATCTGCATTGCAGCTTTTGCCGATCCTGTTATTTCCAGTCAGGAAAAAGTTTACACCTCGCTTGGAACTGATATTGTTTTTGTTCTCGATACAAGCCCTTCTATGTCTGCAAAAGATATGGATGGCGGAATGAGACTTGAAGCTGCAAAAAACGCAATTCTTAAACTGACAAAAGAAAATGATGCAAGCCGCTATGGTCTCGTAGCCCTCGGAAGTAATGCCGCAGTTCTGGTTCCGCCTACAACAGACCACAGTTTTTTTACTGAGCATCTTATCAATATTTCGGCTGGTTCCTTTGGAAACGGCTCTGCAATCGGTGACGGCTTAAGTACGGCAGTATGTCATCTGGTTTCTTCTACCGCGCCCAAAAAGTGCATTGTACTTTTAACTGACGGCGAAAATAACGCAGGAGAGATTCATCCTGAAACAGCAGCCCGTCTTGCTGCTGATAATGAGATTACTGTTTATGTTGTCGGAATCGGCTCTAAAGGAAGAGTTCCTATTGAGTATACCGATCCTGCTACCGGCAAAATCTATTCCGGACATTTGGATTCAAACTTTAATCCTGCTTCACTTAAAAAGATTTCTACCATTGGGAACGGAAGATATTTTGAAGCACAGTCTCTGGATGAGCTTTCTACAACACTTGGAACCGTAACAAAAATTGAAGCTGTAACTCCGAACTACACTTACCGCACGGTAAGTAATTATTACTATAAAAACTTTTTGACTCTCGCAATTATCATTCTCGTAATTGCCTGGTTTATAAAACGCATAATTTTAAAAGAAATGATTTGCTTCCGTCATAAACGAATTCTTCTTGTGCGTTCGGCTTTTCTTTCGGTTTCGTTTGTAATGCTTCTTATCGCACGCTCAGGAATTTCGTGGGGCTCTTATCTTGTTCCGGTTCAGAAAAACGGTCATTCTGTTGCAATGGTTTTTGATATTTCAAACAGCATGCTTGCAAGAGATTGTCCTGGTACAGGTGCGCACGGCTCGAGCACCAGACTTGAAGCCGCTTCTGTTTATGCAAAAAAACTGATCAGCCGGATGGAAGGCGTTTCCGTTGCGATTATTCTTGCAAAGGGAGATGGCGTTGCGGCAATTCCTTTGACTGATGATTTTGCAATGACGGAATCTCTTTTGTCTGTAATGTCGCCGTCTCTCATGACGGTGCCGGGAACAAGCCTTGGCAAAGGGATTTTGAAGGCCCGCGGCGCATTCCCTGCTAACCACGCATCTGCCGGCCGAATCTGGGTATTTACAGATGGCGAGGAAACAGACGGCCAGCTTGTGCCGGCGCTGAACGAATGTCAGAAGTCGGGCATTCCGGTTACGATAATCGGCTTTGGCAAAGAAGAAGAAAGTCCTGTTATGGCCGGCGACGGTAAAACTCAGGTGATGACGGCCCTCCGCCGCAGCCATTTGGAAAGCGCGGTTTCTGAGGCATCTAAAAAATATAGTTTTTTCAAAGGACATTCTGCGCCTACTTACATTTCTGCAGAAGAAAAAGGGTCTGCAATATCGCTGCTTTCTCAGCTGAATTCGGCTGGCGCAGAAAGCATGATTACCGCTTATGAAATGAAGCCGGTTCCGCGCTACAAGCTTTTTCTTGCACTCGCGGTAATTTCGTTTATTCTCAGTTATGTCCTCACAGAATTTAATTTTGCCAGATTCTTCCATGCCTCTCCCAAGCAGGCTGCGGTTGCACTTTCTGTTTTTACAATTCTTTTTTCCGGCTGTTCTTCTGATACTGCCGAGATTCTAAAAGGAACCATTTCTTATCACAAAAAGCAATACCGTCATTCTGTTTCGCGATTTATGAAGGCCTCAGAAAATTCTACTGCACGCAACAACGAACAAAATATGAGTTATGCAATTTATGATTTAGCTACCGCCTATATCATGCTTGGCGAAACTGATGAAGCAATGAATTTATTTACATCACTTGCTGACGATTCAGAATCTGTTCCAGATGAAGTCCGCTATGCGGCCTGTTATAATGCCGGCGTAATTGCCCACAGAAATTCTGACTTTGAAGAGGCACAAGATTTCTTTAAAAAAGCATTACAGATTGACAATTCAAAAATCGAAGCAAAAATCAATCTCGAGCTTTCAATGCAGATGGCAGAAGGCCGCGGACATCAAAACGAGAGCAATGCAATTCAATCTACTCAGGATGACCAGACTCCTCAAAATCTGGAAAAAGCCGTTTTTGAACATATTAAGGAGAATGACCAGAAACAATGGAAAAACAGCGAATCACAACAGTCTTCAAATCTTGCAGAAGATTTTTAGTTTCTTTTTCAATTCTATTTAGTTCTCTTTTTATAACTCTGCCAGCTTTTACGCAGTCTCAATCTCAGATTCTTACTGCGGCAGAAATTCGAAATCTCAAGCTTTCTCCATCAGAAGGACAAAACCTTTTTGCAAAAGAAGATATAAAATTTTCAGTAATAATTCCAAAGGCTGTTCCTTCGCAGGTGCAGGTTATTTCTACAGAACAAAAACAGGATATAAATTTCCGCACTATGCGTAAGACAGATTTTTATTCTGATGACTATAACGGCACAATAATCGAAATCTGGTATAGCTTTGAAAAAAGTGGAAGTTACACATTGTCTCCGCTTTCAGTTATGATTCAGAACCACCGCCGTCAGATTGATTTTGATAAAGTTGAAATCACAAACGATCCTGCAAAAATGAATGCACGAGTCGTAATTGTTTTTGATAACGGAACTACGGTTTTCTCTGATTCCCCTGCCTCCGCCTCTCCTCTCTTTACAGCATCAATGGGTAAAAAATTACACTTTACTGTAAATCTTCAGTATGCAACTCAGCTGGTTCAGTTCACCTGGGACATTCCAAAGGATTCTATTTTTACTCAGACAAAAGAATATGATTTTTCTGAAATCAAATTTCGTGAACGTAATTATTCTCACGAGCTTATTCCTGTAGCTGATTTTGAATGGACAGCCCTTACCACTGGTGAACAGGCTCTTCCGAAATTTAAGCTTGCAGCCACAGATTACCGTGGCTATAGAAATGAGCTTCTGCTTCCTGAGATTATTATCAACTTTATTGAAGGCTCATCTGTTGTTCAAAATCAAAAAGAATCTGATATTTTTTCTGACGCTTTCTTTCAGCAGACAGAATTTGAAACACCCTCTCAAAAAATTACTGTAACTTATGAAGACTGCAAAAAACTTTCAGAACTTTATACAAAAGAACACTATGCTTTTTTAAATTATTTTTCTGCAAAAAAAAATCGCAGCAGTTTTGAAAGTTCTCTGAATCTGCCTCCATCTTCATTAAAAATCTTTCCTTCAATTCTGATGTATATTTCACTGGCGCTGATTCTTGCCTCTCTGATTTTACTGATTCTTGCAATCCGCAAAAATCAAAAAATAAAACTGCTTGTTTTTATAACAATTCTTGTAGTTTCTATGATTACATCAATTTACAGCCTTATCAGAAGAAATGAAAAATACGGAATCTGTACCGGCTGTAAGATTTATTCTATTCCGGCAGAAAAAGCTGAATCCGCAGTAGAACTGACAGCTGGAAGCAAAGTCCGCATTCTTGAAAAAACCGGAAAATGGTTTTACGTTGAACTTGGTAAAAACGGCGGCTGGTGTACTACAGACAAAATTATTATAATTAAGTAAAGAGGTATTTTTATGGATATGGGCGATATTCTGGATCAATGGGATTCGATGCAGAAACAACAGTTAAAAAAACAGAAAGAAAGCGTTAAAAATCAGGTTTCTCATAAAAAAGCCAATGCCCCTACAAAAGAAGAAAAAGCCCGCGCCGCCGAAAAAGATTTTGAGGCACAGCTTCGTGCAGACAATTCAAAACAGATTAATCCTATGGAAATGTGGCTCCGCCGTTATGGAACTATAGACAAAGACAAGATTGCTGAAGAACAGGAAGAGCGTTCAAAGCTTTATGATCGTAATTATCTTTTAAACATGAAACCTGAAGCCCGACTTGACCTTCACGGTCTGCATCAGGACGAAGCCGTAGAAGTTCTCAATCGTTTTATAACCGACTGCAAAGCTCGAGGGCTTAGCAAGGTGCTTATTATCCACGGTAAAGGAATTCATTCACATGGTTCTGACCCGGTACTTGGAGAGCTTGTAAGACGTTTTATAGAACACGACAAACGCTGCGGCACCTCCGGCCATCCAAAAACAAAAGCCGAAGGCGGAACAGGTGCAACCTGGGTGCTTATAAAATGATGCTTTCATTCCGATAAATCAATTAACGATAACGCAATTAAAATGTAAGTATGCATTTTAACGGCAGATGGTCTGAATACCCGGACTCATTATACATTTTATAAGAAACAGGCTTTCCTTCTTCATCTGCAAAAGGTGGCATTGCTACTGCCTGAAAGCGGGATACTTTTATATCTCCACATGAAAAAATATTGTCTATACGCTCCCAGCTATCCTTATAAAAATAACTGCCATTATCTTTTTTTACAGTACCTGCAGATGTTATCCATGGCGAACTTGCTTCCGCCCTTTGTCCACCCATTCCACGAAAAACCATATTCACACCATCATTTTTTCTTGGAATTATAATAAAGTCTTCAGCATTACGGTTAAAATCTCCGCAAACAACAACAGGTATTCTATAACTCTGAAGTTCACAAAGTCTGCGGGCAAGTACGCTTTCCTGCCAGTCACGCCAGATTTCTGTTTCTTCTTCGCCTCCAGATTTTGATTTCCAGTGACACACAAAAAGTGTAAAATCTTTGTCGTCACACTTAATTCCCAGTTCCATAAGCGGGCGACTTGCCGGCTGTTTAGTTTCATATAATCTTATATCAAGTGAATGAACTTTTAACGCTGATAATTCTAATCGTGAAAATACAGCGCAACCTATGGCTGTTCCAGGCTTCTTTGCAAATCCCGCATACTGCCAGCTTTTCTTTTTGTCCCAGGAGCTTCCGGCAAATCTGTTTGCAATATCCTGCACAACAGATTCATTTTCAATTTCTTCAAGCACCATTATGTCAGGATTTAAAGCAGTCATTACTTCACAAAGTGAATCCAGCCTCTTTGAATACATTGCCGCGGTCCACTTTTCGGGCCTCTGAAATTCAGTGTACTCAGTTCCATCACATTGCGCATCAAAAAAAGTCTGAGTATTCCAGCAGGCAAAAGTAACTTTTCTTCCGCCAGAATCTGACTCCGCCCCCGCCTCTTCAGTGGCCTCATCTTCTTTCCCAAAGGTCTGTCCGGGCACCAGCTGTTCCTTACAGGAAACGCCGATCACCATAATGAGAAAAAACATACAGAGCATGCCTATAAATTGAAACAATTTCATATAAACCTCCGTATATAATAATTGCCTCAATTTTCTTTTTTTGACAAAAATCTGAAAAAAAACTTTTAATTTTTTGAAAATTTTATTGAATTATCTCGAAATTTGCTCCGATTTTGTTCATCACTTCAAAAAAATGCGGGAAGGTCACACTGCACCACTCGGCATCGTTTACTGTGATTTTATCACCTTCATTAAGACCAAGCCCCATGCATGCAAGCGACATAACAATTCTATGATCCTTGAACGATTCAACCTCGCCGCCGTGAAGAGCCTTTCCGCCATCTCCATATACTACGAGTCGTTCCCCTTCATCAACTATTTTAGCGCCAAGCTTTGTAAGCTCGCTAGTCATAGCTTTAATACGGTCGGTTTCTTTTTTACGGCAGATATCAATATCAGTAAAAACAGTTTTTCCTTCAATAAAGCAGGCAATAACTGCAAGGGCACAGATTGCATCCGGGAACGCCGACATTTCTACAACAAGCTCACCGCCCGGCAGATTCTTAGTCGAAAGAGCTTTTCCGCCGCGAACAATCAGCTTTTCTTCATCACGCTTCCATTCAATATCTGCTCCAACAGACTGCAGAACCTCTACAATTTTATCATCACCCTGACTGCCAGAACCGTCCACATTATCAATTACAATTTCGCTGTCCGAAATTAAAGCCGCAATAAGCGGAAACGCAACTCCTTCCCAATCCGAAGGAACTGCTCTGTCAAAGGCTTTAAACGGCACAGGACCTGTTACACTGATTTTTTTAAAATCAGAAGAAATATTAACCGGCACCCCTACACTCTCAAGCCAGAGCTTTGTCATTGTGAGATATGGAGTTTCTTTAGGATTCCAGAGCTCCATTTTCAGAGTTCCATTTAAACGAGAAGCCGCCATCATAAAGCCAGAGATATACTGAGAAAGAGCACCTTCGGTAACAAGAGTTCTATTTACATCAATCGGACCGCAGAAGCTGAATGGTGGAGTCTCACCGCCTTTAAGGCTGCGGGCATCTGCACCAAGCTGACAAAGTGCATCAATGAGATGATTTACAGGACGCCGGCAGATTGACTCATCGCCGGTAAACGTACATTCACCACTCAAAGTCGAAAGCACAGGACACAAAAAATACATAAGAGAACCAGAGTTTCCAACATCAATTTCACCATCCGGTAAATGCAAGCCGGCACCAGCTCCTTTGACGGTCCACACCGTACCGCCGGCAGAGTTTCCGACCGATTTTTCTGCCGAGTTTTCATTCGAATTTCCGACCTCATTTTCTGAGTTTCCAAAATCAACATCAGCACCTATCTTACGAACAGCCGCTGCAGTTGAAAGACAATCATTACTTGGTAAAGGATTTGAAATATGTGAAATACCATCCGCCATTGCCGCAAGAATAAGCGCGCGGATTGTATGACTTTTAGAGCCAGGAACAGTAATATGTCCCGACAGTACAGACTTTTTAGCTATTGCTTTCATGACGTCATTTTACATTATTTATTTGTCTATTTTCAATTAGTTTCTTTTCTGATAAAATAAAGTTATATGACAAAGAGAGCTGTAATTCACGTAGAAAACACAGAAAATCTCGTTGAGTTTGCCGAGTTCCTTGCATCATCCGGCTGGACAATTCTTTCTGCAAACAAAACAGAAGAAATTCTCCGAAAGCAGAAAATTCCGGTAACTAAGGAAAATGCCCTTTCCGAAAACAATATGTTCATGAGCGATACTTCAAGCCTCATCCGAAAAGTAATGCTTACAAAGTATCATGAAGAAGATGAAGAATATATTCCTCGTCCAGATTCAGAAGAAAACAATATCTACATTATCTGCATGAATGTTTTGCCAATAATTAATACATCAATAGTTTCAAAACAGTTCGACAATCAGCTTTGCCCTAAGAATTTTTTTGTAACCACGCTGCTCAGAAATGCCTTTAGAAATTATGAAAATCTTTTGATTCTTACAGACCCGGCAGATTACAAAGAAGCAATGATTCAACTCCGCACAGACAATATCTTAAGGGATTTTAGAATCTATCTTGCTGCAAAAGCTCTTAATCTTGTTTCAGCCTATGATGCAGGTCTTTCTGCTTCTATTCTTCAAAGTCAAAAGTTCAACGAACAGTTCATGAATTATTTTATGCTGCCTTTTAAGCGTGAGCTTCAGCTTCACAGCGGAATTAATTCACAGCAGTCAGCATATCTTTATAAAACGCCAACTGAAGTTGGAACAGTAGGAAACTTTTTAAAAGCTCAAGGAAAAGATTTGCCATACACTCTTGTAAATGATATTTCTTTTGCATGGGGACAAATCAACTCTCTGTTTGCACTCTTAAAAAATCAGCCGACAGTAAAAAGCATGAACAGTGACGGTTACGAGTTTACGACACAATTTACTCCTTTTACCGGAACAGTTTTTTCTCTCGTTGTAAAATTCGGCTCTATTCTTGGTGCGGCACATGCATCTAATGTTCTTGAATCCTTTAAGAAAACCTTTACCTATGATTCGGTTTCTACAAAAGATACAGTTTTTGCCTGTAGTGCCGTTATAAACGGAGAAGCAGCCGAAGAAATTATCAAAGGTGATTTTGCGGCAATAGTTGCGCCAAGCTTTACACCAGAAGCAAAACAGATTCTCTCGCAGAACAAAAAAACTAAACTTGTTCCTTCCTCAAAAATTACAAACATTGATCTTGAAGGCCATTATATAAACGGCGGACTTCTGGTTCAAACCAAAGATACAACACTTTTCCATCAGTGGAAGATTCGTACAAAAAACCGCCCGTCTCAAATTCAAACTGATGAAATGGTATTCGGAATGCTGCTTGCAATGAGTGCCCGTTCATATAACGCAATTCTTTTAAAGCAGGATTCAATCTGTGGAATTGCACAGGGGTGTACTTCACCAAAGCGGGCGCTGGAAGGCGTGTGGTATGAAGCTCTAAAATGTGCAGAAAGAGCAGTCGGCTTACCCGGAGATGACTTCCATGTTAACAACGAAATTGACAGAAGCAATCTTGGAGAAGTTCTGGTTTGTGATGCCGCAATTCCATTTACTGAAGCAACCACAATGCTTATAAACAGTGGAGTAAAGGCAATTCTTCAAACTGGAGGAACTCCTTCTGATGATGAATTTATAAATTATTGTAATGAGCATGGAGTTGTTATGGTATTTACCGGGCTCACCCATCTTTCATTATAAAATTTCAAAAAGGTCGTACATAATTTTTTACAACAGAGGTTTTTATGATTTATTATTTAGGACAATTTTTAGTTCAATACTGGGGACCTGCAAGACTCCTTACATCTTATGCTGTTCTTATTACGCTTGCTCTGTATCTGGGCTTTTTTCTTTCCTATAAATTAATTCCAAAATTTTATAAGGTTCTTCCACAGGACCGCGGCCGTGAATTTACACTTAAAGAAAATGCAGAAGCAGCAAAAGGAAAGCCTACAGGAACTGGAATTGTTTTTATTTCGATATTTGTAGTAATAAGCTTCTTAATCTGCCCTATGTCTTGGAGCCGTGCTTCAATAGTTATCATCACCTGGCTTACAATGCTTACCGGCTTTCTCGATGACCGCAGCACAGACAGCTGGGGCGAATATCTCAAGGGTGCTCTTGATTTAATTATAAGTGTCGTAACTTCGTTTATTCTTTACTATTCGTTTAAGCAGACTTCCCCGGATGGAGTCGTACGCTTCTGGCTGCCATTCTTAGCAAATGAAATCGCCGTAAACCCAATTGTTTATATTGTTGTCTGTACAATCATGTTGTGGGCTTCTATTAATACCACAAACTGCACCGATGGCGTAGACGGACTTTCTTCAACCCTGGTTCTTCTTGCCCTGCTGACCCTCGGAATTCTTTTTTACTTCGTACTCGGACACAAGGATATTGCGGCATATCTTCTTATTCAGCATCTTCCAAGCGGAGCAAACTGGGCCGTTCTTTTGCTTGCAATGGCCGGCGTTGTAATGGGTTATCTGTGGCATAACGCTTTTCCGAGCCACTGCCTTATGGGAGATGCCGGAAGCCGAGCCCTCGGTTATTTTATTGGCGTCGGTGTTATGGTAAGCGGAAATCCATTCATTATTCTTGCAACCTCTTCAATCATTCTCATAAACGGCGGAATGGGCCTGCTCAAGGTTTTCCTTTTAAGATTCTTTAAGATTAAGATTTTTGAAACTGTAAGATTCCCGCTCCACGACCACATGAGAAAAAACCGCGGCTGGTCACCTACCCAGGTTTTATTAAAGTTTATGATTTTACAGCTTTTGATTACCTGTGCAATTATCGGAGTCTTCTTAAAAATCAGATAGAACCTGCATATCATTCAGAACTTGATTGAGCATCTCTTATTGATTCTAGTCATTAGATTCCAATTCAAGTTCTAAATGACTTTGGCGTTTTACTTTCCAACACAGAAGTTTGCAAAGATGCTGCCGAGAACATCGTCTGGAGTTACATCTCCTGTGACCTCGCCCAGCGCATCTAAGGCATCTTCCAGATCTTGAACTACCGCATCCAGAGTATAATTATCGTCTGCGCTCACAAGTGCGTGTTTGACGCTTTCGAGTGCCGCAGAAACTGCTTCCTTTTGTCGTGCCGAGCCAAGCCCTGCCTGTGTACGTTCTGTTGTACTGCCAGCTCCGCCTGAACCAAGATCTGCGGTCAAAAGTCCATAAATTTTTGCAAAGAGGTCGGAAAGACCTTCGCCGGTTTTTGAAGAGATTTTACATACAGAAGGGGAAAGGCTTCCCCTCGCTCCAGCCGCGGTAGTTTCGACAGGCTCAACCACCGCGTCTTCCGCTACCCCTTCCAGCGGGGACACCCCGCAGCGCCCCGTCTCTTCCGGGATCCCTTTATCCGCTTTTGTATAAACCACAATCAGCGGCTCTTTACAGTTTTCTATAAATGAACGATCCTCGTCATTCAGCCCCTGAGTTCCATCAACCAGATACAAAACCACGTCTGCATCGTGAACAAGGCTTCGGCTTATTTCTACACCCTGTGCTTCTATTACATCGCTGGTCTGGCGCAGCCCGGCCGTATCAAACAAACGAACCGGAATTCCATTTATACTTGCCCAGCTTTCAAGCCAGTCGCGCGTAGTTCCTTCGATATCACTTACAATTGCACGCTCTTCTTTTAGAATGGCATTGAACAAAGAAGATTTTCCCGCGTTCGTGCGCCCCGCTAAAACAACCCTCGCACCATCCTGATAAAGCTTTTCGCCGCGCCACGAATCTTCCAGAGCCTGCAGACGGCTCGCCGCCAGTTCTATGTCGCTGCGGTCAAAGGAGTCTGCAATAGTTTCTTCATCTTCCGGATATTCAATTTCAACCTCGATGGCGGCGAGCGTATCTACAATGAGCTTTTTAATTGAGTCGATTTCTGAAAATAAAGAGCCCGCGAGACGGCCCGCTGCATGAGAGCGCGAAACATCAGTGTGTGAATCGATAATTTCTTTGACCGCTTCCGCCCGCGTAAGGTCTGTTTTACCGTTGATAAAGGCGCGGAAGGTATATTCACCGCGATTCGCCTGCCTGAAGCCGGATTTAAGCATAAGATTCTGAATTGCCATAACAACGGCAGGGCCACCATGACAAAAGATTTCTACCATGTCTTCGCCGGTAAAGCTTTTTGGAGCACGATAAACGGCAAGCATAACCTCGTCTATACGACCGGGGGCGTTGCGGGGGGTGGGCTCCCCGCTAGAAGGGGTAGCGAGCAACGAAGTGCGAGCGAGGGGAAGGCTTTCCCCTTCCTTATCTAAAATCCAGCCGTAAACCAGAGTGTTCCCCGGAGCCTCAAGAAGAGCCTTAGGTCTGCTGAACACCTTACTCACCAGATCTATACAGCCTTTACCCGAAACACGGACAATCCCCAGCGCCGCAGGCGCAAGGGCAGTTGCAATTGAGGAAATAGGTTCTTCTGGAGTGTACTGATTCGGTGTCATATCAAGCCTTGTAAAGTTTTTCTGAATTATACCTTATGGCATGACTTTAAGGAATGGTCTGAACTTTGTTGTCGTTTCTTCTTCGGTATACGGGAAAAGAATACTGTCCAAAATAGAAACATCAGAATCTACATAAAGCGGTTTTAACTTATCACCGATTGCAGGCTTACGGAATTCACGGCTTGCTTCCGCACTGGTTCCGATAAACGCTTCAGTCGACTCGACATCAGGCGGAGTTGTTCCATATTCGCCGGAATTATTCCAGCACATATAACCGCGATCAAGCGAATCGCGCACGCCGAAAAACTGCTTCTTTATATAATCCGAATCATAATAAAGACGGTCGTAGCTTACGTTAAGATAGAACGACTGAACCCATGGACGAATAATCGCACGATTTCGGCAAAGCACTGTGTTGCGGAAAGAGCCATAATAATAAATGCGATAGGTGCGGTCTGCAACAGGAGCATAGTTTAAGAACGTCTGTTCAAAGTGGCTCGGATAAAACATTGGACCAATTACGTCTACATACTCCGCGAGCATTTCTGCGTCCTGACCGGTTCTGGTTCCACTTCTGTACCAGCCGTTTGCACCATAAATATCTATTCCAATCGGAGCCTGAATATTTTCTCGCGCATACGAAAGGAAGGAAATCAAAGCAGATTCCTTATCCATTCCCTTATCCTGCCAGCGGTACTGTGCATTATAAAGATTTAAGCCGTCTGTCGGAAAGCGGATATAGTCAAACTGAATTTCATCAAAGCCGCGGGCTACCAGTTCTTTTGCGATTGCAACATTATATTCCCAGACCTCTTCTGAATACGGGTCTACCCAGTTTTCGTCATAGTATGTTGTTTCTTTAGTTCCTGTAACCTCACCGTTTTCGTCAACTACATCATCATAGCCTTTTATACCGACCCACGGCTTGTTTAGTTTTTTATCCCAGACTGCATATTTTCCATTCTGATATTTTGCAAGCGAACGGTCTTTAAAAGTTACAATGCGGGCAACAAGATATATGTTTTCCTTTTTGAATTCCTCAATAAATTTATTAAGATCTTTAATTGCATATCCTGAAGTTGAACATTTTCCTAAAACAAGAGGATCGTGAGAATCATAACGCAAATAACCATAATCATCCTTCATATCAATTACGATGGAATTCATGTTACGCTCTTTTACGATTTTCTTAAATTTTTCTACACCCTCAGGAAAGCTGCACTGATAGGCCGAAGCATAAATACTCTTACGTCCGTTAGCCTTTTCCGCATAAGGCGAATTCACCGTGCCCGGATACAGCAGCCACAACTCATTCAGCAGAAGTCCGCGGGCAAACCCGCTGCGCGACTGAGGAACCCACGCCGTATTAATCATTCCCGGCACACAAGAAAAGGCCTCGTGCCAGTCGCGCTCCTGACTCGGCGTGCCCGGACTCTGCAGCGAATCCAGATCAATAGCGCCAAAGCCCTCAAGCTTAGTGTACAAAAGAACATTGTCTATAGTCGTAAGCCCGTCCGTTACATCAGTAGGCTCAGTGCCCGTGTAAATGAGCTCGCCTTTTTTTTCCTGCCAGTTAAAACGGTAAATACGCGGAATATAAGTCTGCGAAATATAAATTTCCGGGTAAACAGAGCCGTCTGCATTCGTACGCAAAACCGGAAGAATATCTGCAATTTCGTCAGGCGAAGTAAGCGAAGGCATTTTTTCAAAGCCCGAATCCACATCACACCATTCAGCCTTAGGCTTATCAGGATAGATATACGAAAGTCCGAAAATCGGATGCGCCATAAAAACCACAGTCTGTTCTTCAATCGTAACTACTGCCACCGCCTTTACACCTGGAGTATTACGGCTCGTTGAACCAAGATTCTTCCAGGTAAGACCTGCATCCCGACTAAAGTACACATTATCCTTTGTTGCCGTTACTATTTCATTATTATTCAGCGGATTTACACTCAGATCTTTTAATTCCTGAATTTGTAAAGAAAGTGTAGTTTTTCCTTCCTTATACGTCTTTATTGTAAGAAAAGGAAGTCCGTTATCTCGTTCTTCGAAGTTTTTAAAATCCTTAGTTGCAAAAAGTCCCTTTGCAGTTCGCATAAGCCAGACCGGGCGCACAACACCGCCGGCATTTTCATCTGAAATATCAAGACGAACCAGCTGATCTACACGGTCTTCAGTCCATAAAGGAATAGCGGAATTTCTGTTTGTTACGCGGAATAAGCCGTTATCTGACCCCACAAGGAAAACATCGTTTTCTGCTTCTCCATTCTGGGCATTAACCGGATTTTTTTCCGGAAGTTTATATAAAGGCTTCACTTCGTCCGCAAAAGCACATAGAGTTAAAAAAAACAAAGAGAGTACAAAAAGTGATTTTTTCATACTCTCTTTATCGGCATTTATTGTGTAAATATTTAATCAACCAATATACGGTAAATAAAAAAAGCGCTTCACGCGCTTTTTTTAAAAATCCGTATTAAGATTAACCATTACACAATCTTATCCAGAGCCTCTACAACTTCTGTATCGTAAATGCCAGGCTGCTCTTTAAGTGTATTTACCGCAGTTTCCTTATCCATAGCACCTCGATATGAGCGCTTACTTGAAAGTGAGACATAACTTTCTGCTACGCGGATAAGGCGTGCAATCTGTGGAATTTCGTCTCCTTTAAGTCCGTTCGGATAACCGGTTCCATCAATGTTTTCATGATGCTTCATAGCGGCATCTTCAAATACACTCCAGTATTTCTTTGGAACAAATTCAAGATGCTTTTCTGCAAGATTAACATGCTCTTTCATTGCCTGTTTTTCTTCTTCTGTAAGCTGAGTTGCAGAAAGTAAATCCGGGTCAATTGCAAGGAAGCCTGCATCATAAATCATTGCCGCACAGAAGTTGAGCATAGCCATTCCCTGCGGAAGTCCAAGCTGCATAGAAAGCTTATAAACAAGTTCACTAACATTTTTAGAGTTATTCTTACGGCCTGTAGCATAGTCAATCTGCTGACCGATTTCTTCACATTTTACGGCAAGCTGCTTAAGCTCTTCTTCATCCTCTTCTGAGAAGGTAACATCCGGCAAAGCCTGAGCCGGTGCCCAGGTAGAAGCTCCGGCAAGTCTCATTGTAGGGTTTCCGCCATACAAATCTGTAATTCCACCAAGCATAAGGCGGTTTGTCTGACTCTGATTTGCAGCAAGAAGCTTAAAGGCCTGTGCATACTGTTCCTGCTGAACAAGATTTGCTTTTGCAGCCTTTCTGATAATCACCATAATCAAAAGAACAAGCAAAACAATAATTACTGCAATTGCAATGATTGAAAAAGCAATTACACGGGTAGATTTCTTTGTTTCTTTTGCAGATTCAGAGAAAGCATCTGTAAAGGTTGCCCCCATATCTTTAAGGCCGGATTCAAGGGCATTCTTAAAATCTTCCTGTCCCTGCTTTGTAGCCTCAGCCTGCTTCTGCATTGCTTCTGCCTGCTCTTTCATAGCCTTTGCCTGAGCATCCATAGACTCCTGCTGGGCTTCAAAGCGTTCCTGTTCAACCTTGCGCTGAGCGGCAGTTTCTGCTTTCTGAGCTGCCTTTTCTTTATTTTCCTGATCCTGTTCTATCTGCTTTACAAGCTTTTTGATGGTAGTATTTTCGATATTTGGATACTTTTCGAGATTCATCTTAATATCGATAAGTGCCATATCATCATACTTTTTCTGAAGCTCCTGCAGTTTTATCTTATATACCGACTGAGCAAAAATAAGGACATTTGCCTGAGAATCTTCGTCCTTTGCAACGGCTAATGCCTGATTCACATACTTGTACGCATCTTCAATGTTTCCATCTTCATAAGCTTCATTTGCTTTGTCCAAAAAGCGCTGTGTAAGATCTGTTGTTGCTGCAAAAGCAGTTGCCATGAAGCACACAATAAATAAAGCTGAAATAATTTTTTTAATCTTACCTAACAACATTTTCCACTCCAATTGCAAGTATTATACTAGCACGGTTTTCCATACCAGAATTTTTCATGAAGAATCTGTCCCTAATTCCAAGGTTCAGATTAAGTTTTACCTTCTCCAGTTCTGCAAACGGGAATTCTACATTTAAAGAGCCGCCCGCTGCAACCTTTACATCTTTATTAAATAAGTGTCCTGCAAGCCATTCTGCTCCAAAATCTAACTTCATAGTTCCAAGAGGAATACGTTCTAACTTCACTCCAAGATAAGGAGAATATAAGCCACCTACAACACCTTCTGTTGCAGAAGCCTTATTAGATTTACCTGCTATTATAGCATCAAATCCTGCTCTAATAAATAGGTTTTTAGATATCTGAGGAAAAGCCGCCTTAAATGCCAAATCAAAATCACCAAGTAAAGGAACAAGCTTATCTTCCTTTGCAATTCCAAGGAACTGAACACCTGCAAAAGCATCTGCTCCCATTACAGTTTTATTTTCCATTGTGTATTCATATCTGAAATCAGCTGATACACCATAATGGAATGTACTTATACTTGAGGCAGTATCAAGAAGATGCGCCATATCTGCCAGACCAAACGCAACCTTCCAGTTTGTGCTTGTAAGCTTTGTTTCTTTACCTGAAACATAAACCGAACCGCTGGAGGTCTTTGTAGCTGCAACATACTCTTTTTCTACAGTACCACGCTGTTTTTCTTTTTCCAGCTGAAGACGAGCTTCTTCCAACTCACGCTGACGTTCAAGTTCAGCCTCATGCTTTTGCTGAATTTCATAAGCATCTGAAATAAGCGAATACAATTCTACGGCTTCTTCGTTATCAAGATTATTTTCAATGACAACAAGAGTAGCTTCCATAGCAAAATCATATTCGTTATTTACAATCAGGCGTCTGATTTTTTTTTGCGTGTAATTTTCCATCAGATAATAATATTTATCTGTTGTATTAGCCGAAAGAAGTTTATTTAACTGCTTTTCATCCTTTGCAGTAAAACAGGTATCTATCTGCTTATAAATCTCACTTACATATTCTTCAATCGCAAAAACACTGGAAGAAATAAAAAGCATCAGGAGCACTGTTAGTATTTTTTTCATCTTTTTTACAAACATCTTCACTCCTTTTAGAATATATTAGTTCTGAAGCCGATAGAAACCTGTGGCACAAGGCTTCGGATATTATTACCAGAAACATCAGTTGGAATAAACCACAGTGAACCTTCTGTATAAAGAGAGAAAGTACTGAAAGCTTTTACATTCTGAAGCTTAACCTTAGGGAATTCAATCTGTCCGACTACAGAAGAAAGAATCTGTGCTTTACCACTGTTAGTCTGTGTAAACATAGCAAATTCAGCACCTACCGCAAACTGTGCGTAAAGCCAGTCCCAGTCGTGACCAAGGAAGTAACTGAACGGCAGAGATGCAACATTTGCAAGAAGCTTTCCAGAGAAGACATTTCCACCATATCGCAAATCTGTAAGCTCAAGCTTAAAGATATTTGAAACCGCATCACGCTGCTGCTGTGTAAACTGTCCGTAAGAGAACTGAAGTTTTACTACATCATCAAAGAAGGTAAGACCAGCACCTACAGAGAACAGTGTAGCACCCCAGAAGCGGAAGTCTACATACAAGCCCTGAATGAAAGATGGAACTTCATAAGAAGCCTTATCACCTTTTCGCAGTGCAACCGTTACATCTTCAAGCTGTACATCATCATTTGAAAGACCGGAAGCATTGAGCAACTGATTATAACGACCTCCGTTTGTAGGAGCTATAAGCTTGATTGAAGGAGCCGTATTATCAATCTGAATTATTGTTCGTGTAATTGCAGTTTCACCGTTTTTCATTGTGGCACGAACAAGGAAGAAATGGTAACCTTCTGCAATATCCTGATTCTCTATTCGATACATCCACTTTTCATTTTTTGAGAGCTCGGTGAATGTTTTTCCGTTATCAAAGCTAAGTTCTATTTTTGCAACCGACTTAGCAGCTGTAATAGCCTTCTGCTCTGCTGTTGCTTCCTTGGTCTTTGAGAACAAAAGCTCATCTTCACTGATAGAGTAACCTGCCTGACCTCGAATATAAGGACGGTTCGTTGCAAAATCACCGTAAGTAAAGTTATCAATTGTTACCCATGGTCCTGTAGGGCTATAGGTTATAGTCTGATTACGTGAGCTTACGGTTTTGCCAGTTGATAGAACAGAATCAACATGATATGTATGAACACCCTCTTCTATCATATCCGGGCCAAGATCAAACTTAAAGAAGCCAGAGCTTGTCAGAGTTGTTTCTGCAATAAACTTATCATCAATATACAGATTCAAAAGTGTAATTTCAGTTTCTGATGAAGCCTGTCCGTAGACCGTAAATACACCGTTCTTATGTTCACCCTCAAGTGGATAAAGAATGTCTACCGTAGCCGGAGCAATATTCTTTTCAAGGTGAATATTGCGGCTGACATTTGTAGAATTTCCGGCTTTATCTTTTCCGGTAAGCTCTACGTTATAGAAGCCATCTTCAAGGTCACGCATATCAATTACTTCACCGATAATTCGGTCAATCTTCATATTGCGCACATCAGGCTTATTTCCCTTTTCAAGGTTTCTGATTGTAAGGTACAGGTCTGTTACCTCAACATTATCATAAGTATAACCAGAGAAGAACAGAACACCTGTTGTAGTAGAATCATCAAGCGGAAGCTCAAGGTTCAAAACCGGAGCATCGTTATCAATATTAATAAGGCTTGAATAAAGACCCTGAATTCCGTAATTATCTGTTACCTTAAGGAACACAACCTGAGTTCCGCCAGGAATAGCGCGGGAATCAAAAGTATAGCTCCATTCTTCTGTACCAACAGCTTCGTTATAACTGTTTCCGTTATCAAGCGAAACCTTAACGTTTCCAATACCGTTCTTATCGCTTGCCCATCCGGAAATTGTAACCATATTACGAACAGAGGTATCAATTGTAGGCTTTTCTACAGCACCCTTCGGCTCTTCCAGAGAAATGCGGTATGTTCGCGATACTTCTGGCCCTTTAACGCCGTTTACATCCACTGCATAAACAGTTACTGTGTGCTCGTTATCAGTCATTGTGTCGAGCGGTACATCAATTGAGAAGCTTGTATTTGACTTGTACTCCGCCTCAGGATCAAACAGCTTGAAGACTTCATTCGAAGAAACCTGTTTATATTCTCCGTCGTCAATCTTATAGAAGATTGTAGATTCGCCATCATCATCATAAACAACGCCCGAAATTGTAAAGTCGCGGGTAATTACCTGCATGTCTTCCGGCACATGAATTTCTGCACGCGGCAAGTCAGATTCATTATCAATACTGAATGCCCATGCTTCAATTGGAGTTGAATTGCCGGCATCATCTGTAAACACAAATGACATTGCATCGTTTATAGGATACTCTTCTGTACCAACATAAGTATAAATAAGAGGATTAAGTTCAATATCTTTACGAGCCTGCTCCTTACCCTTTTCTGGTGGAGCAATATATTCTGCCTTAGCCAGCAGTCCATTATCCTTTACTTCAAATACTATGAGGTTCTGACCATTTACAACATCTACAATAAGAGGCTCAATTACATTAACCTCTGGTGGAGTAACGTCTTTGTAAGCAGAACTGAGTACATAAGTTTCGTGACCGGAAGTATCACGGGCACGCAGGTTAATTCTGACAAGACCATCCGGCATATCTGTAATATCGATGTCTTTACTAAAAGTAACACCAATGCGGTTTGTATTCTTTGAAAGATCAAACTCTGCCCAGGTTTCACCATTATCAAGCGAGTATTCAACACTTCTGATTCCAAGCGGATGTGCAGCCGTTCCCGAAAGCTTAAATACATTTCCGACCCACTGGAACAAAGCAGGAGTTTCAAGATTAAGCTCTGGATTACTTGTATTCGCAATAAAATTAAACGGAGCTGAATTATGTACATCACCAAAACGGTCTGTAACCTTTACAACAACATTTTTGTAGCTTCCATCCTTTTCAGCAGAAAGAGTAATAAGATTTCCATCGGCTTCTACTGTAAGCCCTGGAGTTGCAGAAACTAATTCTACATGAAGCGGCGCATTATAATTTGCATAGAAGAAGAATTTTGAACCATTACTCAAAACATAATTATTATCAATTTCATCGTAAGCAGTATCTGCCGCAGCCATAGGATAAACGTTTTCTGCATCGTTTATGTTCGCTTCATCTGGAGTACGGATTACTGTAAACGAACCGGTAACTGTCTGTTCAAGCGCACCGGCCTTAATTGTTGCACTGATTTTATTTACACGTGACGGCAGATTTGCAACAGGGATTTCTGCAATCCAGCGCATAGGTTCTTCAGGTGTTGGCTTTGTAAGCTTTGCTGCCCCCTTAACACTTACCTGACCACCTGCAACCTCATCACCGGTAATTTCATAGTTTACGGAATTAACTGCCGCGCCGGTATCAATATACATAGTAATAACAGCGCCTTCTTTTGCTGCATAACCGAGTTCCACCGGCATACCGCTTAAATATTCATTTCCATTAATCTGTACAAAATGTGCTGAAAGCGACGGCTTTTTTACAGCAGTGTATTTTGCAGCAATAAGCTTATTCTCAATCGTTGAAGAAGCAAATCCAAGCGCGTTATTTCCTTCTATCATGTCTGCACGATAGAAAGACTGATAATCATTTGTCATTTCTCCCTGATAAACGGCCATAGCATAAACATCAAAACCGTCTGCCCAGTAAACGGCAGGAGCTTTAGGAACCGGCATTTTTGCAGCCTGTTCTTCTACATCAGGAATATTTTTAACGGCAAAGGCCTTGGCAACTTGATTTCCGCCAGCGCTTTCTGCAATGAGTTCTACAATATGTACACCATAGCCGTAATCATTTGCATCAAAATCAAACTTAAATGAACCGTCTTTTTCTACTGCAAGCTCAATAAAATCCTCAGTTGCAACAGGCTGCTCAACAGAAGCAATAATACCTTTCTGAATGTCTACCTTTGCAGACATAACCCGATATTTTAATCCGCCGACTCCAGTTTCGCAGGTAACCGTACCTGAAATATTTAAAGGAGTTATAAGTCCAAATAATGCTGTATTTTCCTGATAATCATTTATAGTTATTTCTGGAAGAGCAGTATCTGCACGGAAGCGGAGTTCCCTCGAATCAACAATCTTACCCTTATCTGTCTTAATTCTTACAATTACAGGTTCAGAGCTTCCAATTTCACCTTCCTGAGGAATAAGCTTTATCTGATTTCCTTCCAGCTCAACCTTTGCAAATTTAGTTGCCGGAACAAGCTCTACAGATGCAGCAGTAGCCCCAATCAGATAACCTGAAACCGGGAAGTTATAATCACTTATAATTGAACCATCTTCTGCAACTGTACTGTCATCAAAAACAATTACCGGCTCTTCAGCTTTAACTACAGAAGTATTTGTTACATAATAGAGAAGTTTATAATCTGAAGTGCGTCCAAGTATATCTTCTGCCTGAACTCGGAGAGTCATAACTCCCTTAGGACTGTCTGGGAGAACTGGGAGAGTAAAAGTATAGGCAGATGGATTTTTCAGTTCAACGACAGTTTCACTTAAACCATCGTTACCCCATTTGAGTTCAGAACTTACTTTTGCAAGACCTACACCCGAATTAATTCCCAAAGAAATTGTCTTTCCAGCTTCCGGATGAATTTCCATGCCGTTATGAATTTCTTCTGTCTCTTTACCGCTGACAAGCTGAGCTTCTGCAAAGGTTGGTGCAATTCCGCGCGAACCAATATTGATTACAACTGGATTTCCCGCAATATCATTTACATCAACAGGAGTTACCGTTACTTTGTGATTTCCTGTCGTAAGCTCTGCGGCTGTACAAAGCTGATAATAGAAAACACCCTTTGTTTCCTGAATAATCGGCTCGTTAGAATCAAGCTGAATGCGAACTTCTTTAATTCCATCCGGATCATTTGCAATACCGCGCACAAAAAGTGT
Organism: uncultured Treponema sp.; assembly: GCA_947166355.1. Lineage (GTDB taxonomy): Bacteria > Spirochaetota > Spirochaetia > Treponematales > Treponemataceae > Treponema_D. The sequence goes on along the minus strand of CAMVDX010000005.1, from coordinate 131,495 downwards.
ATCTGAATCGCTAAAGTTCTGCCCGTTTATCGGCTCAGAAACTGTAACAACCGGCTTATTATTATCCTGATTAAGAGGAATTACCTTTGTAACATCTACAATATTTCCTGCACGATCTTTTGCGTGAATTGTAAACTTTCCTGATTTATCTTTCTGACCGAGAGTATTTACATTTACTGCCCAGTAAGGGTTACCAGGAACCAGGTCAAACACACCTGACTGGTCGCCAAAGTTCCATGAGAGCTCTGTCACACCAATAGTATCCTTTGCATAACCGGCAACCGTAAAAATACCGTCCATTACCTGTTCTTCTTCAGGATAAACAATGGCAACATCAGGCTTTGTATTATCAATAAAATAAAGGAACGAATACATTCCGACAGATCCAGCCTTATCAATTGCCTTAAACCACAAAACTGCCGGTCCATCTTCAAATTTCTTTGTATCTACAGAAACTGTAAAATCACAGAGAACTTTATTTTTGTCTCCGCCGAATTTAACTGGAATAAAGTTTTCGCCGTTATCTACAGAATAATACAATTCCTTAATTCCGTTACCGTCTGTTACAACTCCATCAAATTTTACAGTTCCAGAAACAAGAAGTCCCATTGACTTGTCTTGAATTTCAGTTACAGGCTGTTTACGGTCGAGCTGCCAGGTAAGAGTATACGGAGTGCTTACCCTTGGCTCATCATTAATATCATATCCAATAACTTTAATTGTATGATCGCCTTCTTCAAGGTCATTTGTATCAAGATAATAAGACCAGAATTCCTTTCCTTCTGCATCTACACGTCTTTCTGTTTCCTTACCTTCATCAAGAATAAGCTCAACTCTGGAAACTCCATCATCATCAACACAGGTACCTACAATATTAAGGTTTCCTACTACGCGCATATTCGGATAAGGGTTTGTAATACCACAGATTGGAAGATCTGATTTCGGATCAAGATAAAGATTATGAGGTCCCTCAATATGTGTATTTCCACCAAGGTCCCTGGCTGTAATCAAAATATTATATTTTCCAGGCTTGCGAACATCTAAATCAAACTGCTCCTGCCAGCTATTCATGTTTTCAACACTGATTTCTTCAATGTCTCCTTTTCCATGCGCAGAAGCTGAAATGAGCATTATCGCTCCGAGAATAAAACAAAATATACTTTTTTTCATATTTTTCATCCTTTACCTCATTTTTCGGAAAAAAAAATCTGAAAATAAATTCTCTCACAATATTATCGGCTGGTTAACTCTGTTTCATTAATAAATTTTGAGTTATAATAATGACTATACTTTCTATTAAGGAGAACAAAAGATGGGTACAACTGATATTGCTATTTTACAACAGATTATCGATAAAAGCAAAAAAATTGTATTTTTTGGAGGAGCTGGAGTTTCTACAGAATCCGGCATTCCTGATTTTCGCAGTGTTGATGGTCTGTACAATCAGCAATGGAAGTATCCACCTGAACAGATTATAAGCCGCACATTTTTTTACCAGAACACAGCCGAATTTTACAGATTTTACCGTGCAAAGCTGTTGCCACAGGGAATTAAACCGAATGCGGCGCATTTTAAGCTTGCCGAGCTTGAAGCAGCCGGTAAACTGCTTGCCGTAGTAACTCAGAATATAGACGGATTACATCAGCTGGCCGGAAGCAAAAATGTTTTTGAGCTCCACGGAAGCACTCTTCGCAATTACTGTCTTGATTGTCATGCCTTTTATGATGAAAAAATCATTATCGAAAGTGAAAACGCTCCTGATAAGCTTCCTCACTGTTCTAAGTGCGGAGGTCTCGTCAAACCGGATGTAGTTTTGTATGAAGAAGGCCTTGACCAGAGCGTTATTGAAGGAGCCGTAAAAGCCATTAAAGCAGCAGACACACTTATAATTGGCGGTACTTCACTTACAGTTTACCCTGCCGCAGGCTTGATTGATTATTTCCACGGCGAAAATCTTGTTCTTCTGAATAAATCGAGCACACCGCAGGACAGCATGGCCACTCTTGTAATTCACGAGCCTATCGGCCAGGTATTAAGTCAGATAAAAGTATAAAAGATTCCCCGTTCAGGACTGTGCCGTTTGCGAAGCAAACTCGGTCAGAGAATGACACGGGGCTTGACCTGTCTGCCAGGGTGTGCCTCGGCTTTGGCATTATCCAGCTTGACTGGATAAGCTAAAAACTCGAATCAAAGCCTATAGAAAGTTCTATTCTTTCTGCCGGCTTTAATTTTTTCATAGCATGCAGCTTATAACTGCAAAGAGCATAAAAATTCATTTTAAAATTGGATGCCGCAAAAAGCCCTACATTCGGCGTAAACTCCATTCCCGCTTTGAAATAGGCAGAATCCAGATAGTAACCGGTTCCTTCGGCAAGTGCCTTAAAATACTTATCAAGAAATCTGGCCTGAAAACCGTTCTCTGTAGCGGAACCAGCAGTTCCTGTCGCTACATATCCGCAGGAAACATAAAAATCATTAACATAAACTGAAGTTACCCCAGGGATTGCCTTTTGAATATCCATTCCAAATACAGGCGATTCAACCTGTATGTCAAAAATAGCTCGTCCGGGATTATTCTTTTGATTTGATTCCGCATTAAAGGTATATCCATAGGTTGGAGCTGAAGGCAGCAGCTTGAACTGCGCTGTCACCGGAAGATTATAGGTATAACCATATTTTGACTCAAACGGAAGAAGATGAGGTATACAAAGCCTTGCCGTAGCTGCTAAACCTTCACTTTGAGAAACGCCTATTGATTTTAAATATGAAGCATAAATTAAAAATCCTTTGTTCTCAAAACGACCAGGCCCTCCTTTTCTGATTGTTGAAAACTGTAATGAAACTACATCATAAAACCTGTTTTCTTTTCTGGAAAAATTTACAGTTGCAGTATTTGATAACGATATTGAAGAAACATTTCCTACTTTTACAGAAGAAGAAACCGTTAGATTTCCACCACTCTGTTTCCAGCCGGCTGTATCAAACTCAGACTTAACTTCCGTTTTGGTTCTAAAAAGTGATGTCGAAGTTCCTTTATTTATTGTAAGAGCTGTTCCCAGAGTTCTCGATGAAATATTCCATCCGCCTGTAAGCGTAATTAAATCTGCAACGCCTTCTGTCCATGGGTTGGCAGTTATATAAGTTGCCCCGAGATACATATTCTTAAGGTTTGAAACATAACTTGAAGCAGAAACAGAGGCAGAAGTTGAATATCCAGATTCATATATGCTGACTGGAATAAATATCCCTTTAAGATAATAAGGAATTGGATTATATCGTTTTGATGGAATTGAAAAATTATAGCCTTTATCTGTAAATGCTAAGCCTGACGTTTCAGATGATGCAGAAGATTCTGAAGAAGTTGCTGAACCTGACGATAAGGTAAACTGTTCCGTTTGCGGCAAAACAAGAATCCGGTTTTGTCTGTAAAAGGTTCCTATATATACAAGCTGTTCATTCCAGTAAACAGGGTTAAAAACACCCCCCGAAATATCTTTATCACTCAGGCAAAATTCTTTAGTCCGTGCATTAATAATTCCAGCTCTTGGCAATGTACCTTTCTGTGCATAACTAAAAAGAAAACCAGCTTTTTCATCATAAGAAAGCGAACGAACTGCCATTCCCTCAGGAAAAACTGCTTCAGAAAGCACGGTACCATCTATTGAACTTATACACAGGCTGTAAGTTAAACCATTTTTTTTCAGATATGCAAAGTTATCATCAGCTGCAGAACAAAAGGCAAACAGATTTACCTCACGCTCCATTTTAATTTCAGTAACAGGCTTTACAGCAGCTATGCGCCCTTGTTCCGCAGAAGAATTCGCTCCGCCTCCATTCAAAATGATTTTCGAAATAGAGATTGAAAAATGCTGTGCAAAATATTTTTGAGCAACAAGATACCAGTCTTCACCACTCTTTATTACAGCCGCCTCTTTCAAACCGGTTTCTTTTACAGAAAAAAAAGTTCCGTGTTCAACGTCATAAATTTTTACACGGGAAACAGTTCCCACTCCATTTTCACTGGCATAGCTTGCTGCAATAAAACGTCCGTCTTTAGAAATATTTACGGATGAAATACCCTTTAAATCAAAAATATGACGTATTCTGGTAGTTTTTTCAGAAGAATCTGCCATAAACACACGGCCACCATAATAGTCAAACCATACAAGTCTGCCAGAACCTTCTGACAAAGAGGAATAAAGGGCTCCTGCATTATTTTGGATTGAAAAGTTTTTTACCTGAGGCTTAAAAAAATCCAGTACTTCACCAGCTGTCACAGGATTTGCCGAGATCTCAGGCACCTTGTATTCTTCTTCAAACTGCTTCCAGGCTGTTTTTAATTTTACTCCAAACGATTTTTTAAAAGCTCCGCTGATTGTAATACTTTTTCCATTTACAACCCTAAACCAGAAATCTGCATAAGCTGACATTCCGTATTTTTGCTGTAACCATTGATGAAAAGCGCCATTAAAATAATAGGCATCTCCACTTGGAGAAACATCAGAAGAGCCCGAAACATCATGATATGCAGGAAAACAATCTTCCAGCTTTGCCTGCTTTACATAATGGGTTGCATACTCATCATTAAGTCTTCCTTCGCCGCCTGCACTTTCACTAGTCAAAGTAACACCTTCTGCCATACCTGTTGTTACAAAAAGCATTCCAGGAGCAACACAGTCACCAAATACGTTCCCCATAAAACGCCAGAAACCATTTTTCATATTATAAGAAACAGCATGCGTAAGCTCGTGCCGGAAGGTAGAAAGAAGAGTTTCACTAAATACAGCCAGCTCCATAGAACCGGAAAAGCCCGTATCATAAATTGTTATGTGATTATATGGAATGGCCATCCACAGGGCATTGAACTGCTCTACTGCGGGAGTAATTACGACCGGCATTCTGAAGGAGGGAACCAGCCCATACTGTGCACTCACTTCTTCATAAACACGGTCGGCATTTTCATAAAGAATGGCAGCACTCTCTTCACTGCGTAACGGATAAATAATATCAAACCATTTTGTTTTAGCTACACGAAGATTTTTTTCGCCGGAAACCATTCCGCTGTGTGCACAAAGCGGAAACTGCACACACAGCAAAACTATCGAAATGATAATTGCAAGTTTTTTACATTTCTTTAAGACGTTTTTCTGCATATCTGAAATACCCTGCTCCAACTGGTGCAGATATTATAGCATAAAACGCACTTAAAACTATAAGAAAACTCAACTTTTTAGGCATCACAAAAATAACAAGAATAACCACAAGTCCAATTGTTATCAGCGAAAGCAGCATAGACCACAAAACGTTAAAATTCTGTTTTGATGCCGCAGTCGGAGTTTCCCAATCCAATTTCGGATTTAATGTATCAATAAACATATCAATAAAAATCAAAAGAAGCGAAATTGAAGCTGCCACTAAAGTCATTACAACGCAAATCAGAATTATTTCTGTCAGAGCAAAAGGAAGCCTCAGCAGCAGATAAGCCGCAACAATAAGACTGATTGATATTACATCTGCAATTCCGACATAAAGCATTGCATGCCAGAATTTAACTTTTATAATCATATCAAATTTTACCGGCATTGCTTTGAGGTCATTCAAAGATTTTCCTTCGCGTGAAAAAGAAGTTGTTGCAAGATTTGCAAAGGTTCCAGAAAAAATTGTGAATCCTGCTCCTCCCAATGCTATGAAATATTTTATCATTTCATTATAATCTGCTGGAATTTCCTGTACGCTGGATCTGATATCAGCAAGCAGCTTTCCCAATCCGTTTCCAGTAGCAATAAATCCAATTGTAAATGACAAAATAAAGATTACCGGAAAGAGGTAAACAAAAAGCGGACCATTAGAAAAGAATGCAGGCTCTCTTACAACGTTTCTGTAATCACGTAAGAAAAGCGCATGGAACACAGAAAGTGAATGCACATCCTTACTGATAACCTCTTCTGCTTTTTCCGAAGAAATCTTTTTTGTCTTTACATCAGAAAAACCATTAAGGCTCTTTATGTACATATTGCTGAAAAGCGGCATAAGTACAAACAGAACCAGAGCGCCAAGTGCCATAAGAATTAAAATCGGAAGGATTTTTCCATCGAGAGCTCCGGAAATATACTTAATTACCGGAATATTTGATCCCAGCTCAGACAGTTTGTCTACTGAATTTCCAACCTTGTCGTTCACAAACTGAGGATTCGAGAACGAAAAGGAAACCATGGAATTCATAAGTCCGTACAGCATACAAAAGCAGATTACAAGAATTGAAGCAACAATTGTAAGAAGCTTCTTCTTTCTGAGTGCCGGAATAAAATACAGAATCAGAATAAATAACAGATATATTATAAAAACTGAAGTAATAGAAAAGGAAAGCGCCGTTACAATAAAACCAAGATAAAACAATGGATTTGTAAGAAGCCCCTCATTATAACCATATACAATAGAAGCAATTGCAAACATTCCAATTCCAAATACAGCATCCGAAACAAAGGAAACTGCAAATTTTGCTCCAAAAAACTGCTTTGAAGAAATCGGCAGACTCATAAGGAATTCTTCGCCGGTTCCGGTATAGTAAGTTGAAGCAACCGAAGTAAAGCCAAAGAACATTATGACCGCAAGCGCAACCATCATTGCAATTACAGGCATCATCTGCTGATTACCGTTTGTCGCAAGATACTTGTAGATTCCAATCATATAAACTGTGTACATTCCAACCATTACACAGAGAACATAAAGAAGAACCAGAATTAAAAAAATGCTCTTTATGATTCCTTTTGGCCCTTTCTTAAATCCCTCTACGATTCCAGAAAAGGAAAAAGAGCTTGAATTCAAGATTTTAAAAAGCTTATAAATCATGACGAACCTCGCTTCCAATAAGCTCAAGGAAAATATCTTCGAGCGACTGCCCGTCTTTTCCGTGCTGCTCCTTCAGTTCATTCATAGTACCAATAAAAATCAGTTTTCCCTGTTTGATAATTCCAATGCGGTCACAAAGCTTTTCTGCAACCTCCATAACATGTGTTGAAAAGAAAACAGTTTTACCGGAATTTGCGCGTTCACGCATAATTTCCTTTACGATAAAGGCAGCTTCCGGGTCGAGACCTACCATCGGTTCATCGAGAATCCAGTTCTGAGGATCAGTTATAAGACTCGCAATCAAAAAAAGCTTCTGCTTCATTCCATGACTGAAAGAAGAAATTTTATTATTCAACACAGCCTTGAGACCAAACTTTTCTGTATAAGCTTCGATTCTTTCTTTGCGAACATCGGCAGGCACTTTATAAACATCACCAATAAAATTCAGATATTCAATTGCCTTAAGACGAGAAACAGTTTCAGGATTATCCGGAACAAAAGCAAGCTGTCTTTTTGCTGCAACCGGACGCTCCAGAATAGAAATGCCGTCCAGCTCTAAAGTTCCTTCATCCGGCTGAAGAATACCTGTAAGCATTCTGATAGAAGTTGTTTTTCCGGCACCGTTAGGTCCAAGAAATCCAAAAATCTCTCCATTATTTACTGTGAGATTAAGTGAATCAACAGCCTTTACGCCGTCTTTGCCATAAGATTTAGAAACGTTTTTAATTTCAAACATTTTCTTCCCCCGTGTTATTTTTTATTTTGTCTTTCGAGTATAGGTTAAAAATTTATGCAGAACAGGATTTTCTATTGTCTGACACTCTTCAATTATAAAATTTTTCTGATTAAATTGCGAGAAAAAAGCATCGCCTTTTATAGGTTCAGGCATTTGTATTTCTGTAATATAAAGCTTTTCCGGAAGATTAAGAGAAATTGCTTCGCGGTAAACTTTTTCCCCGCCACAGATAAAAATATCCTTCTGTGGAAAAAGCCCGGCAGCAGTTTTTAATGCCTCTTGCAACGAAGCTACCGTTCGGTAGTTTTCACCACTAAAAGCTTTTGTATTAGAAATGACGATTGTTTCGCGACCGGGAAGCCCTTTTCCAAATTTCTTATAAATCTCTTCAAAGGTGCGTCGCCCCATTATAACTACACTACCGAGCGTTAGTTTCTTAAAACGCTGTCTGTCATCTTCAAGATTCCATGGAATCTTTCCGTCCTTGCCGATTACGTAGTTCTGGGCATACGCCACAATTAAAGAAATCACTTTTCACGCCTCATAAATCGGCTCAAAATCTTCTGCAGGATGGCCGCAAATAGGACACTCAAAATTCGCAGGAAGCTCAGCTCCATCATATTCATAACCACAAATTTTACAGCGCCAGCCCTTAATTTTCTTTGGCTCGTCCTTAGACTGCGCAGCCCCGGAATCAACTCCGCCGGCTTTTGGCTTTACATCACTCTGATAATATGAATAAGTCATAGGCTCGCCGTTTCCAAGTACACAAGCCTCTGTTACTTCTGCGACAAAAAGAATGTGACTTCCTAAATCAAGTTTGTTGCAAACCTTTCCTTCAATAACTGCACAGGCACCGTTCTGAATATAGGGACAACCATTTTTAGCAAGAGAATATTCAAAGCCGTCAAACTTATCTGCATTACGCCCACTCTGATATCCAAAACGTCTGATTGTTTCAAAACTACACGAACGATCTAAAACAGAAAGTGTAAATACTCCGCTTTCTTCTATCATTTGGCAAGTAAGATTCTGTTTTATTACTGAAATTGCAATACGAGTTGGACTGTTTGCGGCCTGAAAACAGGTGTTTGTAATACAGGCATTAATTTTTTTGCCCGCAAACCCGCTGTCAGAACTCTCTGATTTTGTTCCGAGTAAAAAAACACCATACTGTAAACTATAAAGGGCTTTGTTATCCATAATTCAACTTGTCCTCCAGTTGAATTATAACATACTATCGAACACGTGCAAGTACATAAACAAAGGCACTGTTCCAGTAAATTGCAACTTCGTTTGTGCTGTAGCTCGGCTCAGCATCTGCATAACATTTTAGTGGAGAACGTCCGGCCAGATGTTCTTTTGCATAAGCGTCCATCAGACCTGCACAAGGACCTCCGCTCAGCATTCCCGGATACACGTGTCCGCTCGCACCACTCGGTCTATGATGAGGATATATAGGACTCTTTGTACCTTCTCCAGTCACATAGCAGTAATTTACAGGGTTACAGCCAAGAATGTAGTCAATCTGTGCCTTTGCCGCTTCACGGAATTCCTTTCGGCCGGTAAGGTCATAAGCCATGAGCATAATGTGAGATAAGTCACAGATTGCGCCATTACTTCCCCAGAAAACAAAATATGAACAATAATGGAATGCAGATGCATTTGCTATAGCCAGATATTTTTCTGCCTGCCTGATAATTCCACTCTTAATTTCTGTAAGAAGCTCTGCCGGGAGTGCTGAAGGATCAGCACCATTAGCAGAATAATCTCCTGCCGAAACCTCCAGCAATATTTCTGTGCCATAGCCCGAAACAAAAGGCCAGCCAAAGCCTTCCTGCCAGCCATTATTCCACGGATGCTTTGGATCTGGCTTATCTTGTTTTTTATCTTCGCGAAGTTTAATTGCGTGATTAAGATAGTTTAAGTCGCCGGTTGCAGCAAAAAGCGCGCAAAGTGCAAAATAACGCTCATCTCGAACATCGCGGTCACCATAACCGCCTGTTGTAATTTCCGGCGGATTTATATAAAGCTCATCATCATGTGAAAAAAGATAATTCTGCGCCTTGAGAGCTGCGGCCAGTAATTTTTCAGAAAAGGCCTTATCCTGCGCAGGCCCCTCTGCCTTGTAAAAGCCTGCCGCATACGCAAGACAGCCTGCAAAATCTGCTGTAGCGGCTGTTGAAACAGGAGCAAGAACAAGCTGCTCTTTTTCTTCCTGAGGCATTATGAATGCGCAAAAGTGATAGCACGAAATTTTATGATAAACCGCGCCGTCATCGCGCTGCATCTGGAGCATCCACTCGAGTTCAAAGCGGACCTCGGCGAGTAAATCAAAGCCGGCGAATTTTTCCGGGCACTTTTTGTAAGCAAGCAGCAAATCCATAACGGTTTTCGTTCCGGCAACAATATAGCGGCCGTAGTCTCCGGCATCATGCCACCCGCCCTGAACGTTTTTCTTTTCGCCGGTTCCGTAGACCTCGGCAATTCCAGTATGGCAGATTCCCTGTCCGCAGCGTGAATCTGTAAAATATTTTAAGGTAGAAAGAGCCACACCTGCATAAATATCTTCAGAAATCTTAAAATCAAAGCTTCGTTTTTTGCCTGCTCCGCTATCAATACAGATATAGTATTCTCCGTCTTCCTTTACTGCAGAAAAATCTCCGGTAAAATATCCTGGACCAGACTGCTCATCTTCAGGAGCCGCAGTAAGCGCACCTGAAAAAACAACCTTATCGTTATCTGCGCCATCAATTTTGCGGCAAACACTAAATTCTTTAGCATCACCTTTATCTGAGGCACTTACGACAACGTTTTTTCTGTCCAGCGGATTATAACCAATCTGATTAATAAAAATTTCTGACTCTTTCATAACATAGTGTTATAGTCAAAAACAATCAAAAAGAATTGAATAAAAATCTATGCTTGTAGTTGATTTTTATATGTCTAAAAAATTACAAAAGTCCACATAATAATTGTGTTAAAGGATAACGCAAGGTTTCTCTGCTGCCGTCTTTAGAAATCAAATTGATTTTTACAATACTCTGTTCCACTTCATTAGCAGCATTCTTACCATAAAAAGAAGCCACCATTTCCAGATACTCTGATTCAGACATTTCTTCATCATTAAAAACCGGGGCAAGAAATAAGTCTAAAAGCATTCGGGTCTGTTCATCAGCAGCTTCATAAAAATCTTCCAGGCTTTTTCGAGAAACCGCAGCACTTAGCTTACCCTTGCTGTTCTTTATGATTCCAGAGGTGAAAATATAAGAGCTCTGTTTTTTATCATTCATGCTGATTTGAACCGCGCCGCCTTTTTTCTGCTGGATTTTTACATTTTCAAAACCAGCCCTTGCAAGCTCATAAGAAACTGCATCTGCATCAATTACAGCGGCATCAGTCTGCCCTGAATCACCCATTCCAGCCGCACTGCTAAGCATTTTAGTAAAAGCATCTCCAGCGCCGCCTTCAAAATTTATAGCAACACTGTCGTCCTTCTGCACAGTCAGCGTAACTTCTGTCGTACAGGAAATCAGAAAAAAAGAGAAAATGAAAAATAAAATCAAAGTCATTCCGAATTTATTTCGGAATCTAACAAACAAAGATGCTGAAACGAGTTCGGCATAACATCTCTTCAAAAACTTCATCACTTACCAAACAAACTTCCCGCGTTCATGGTTACCCGCACGCCGGTGTAAAAAACTAAGCCCGCAGAAACAGAATCCAGCAGTGAAAGTGCAGAATTATCTATTTTATTGTAAACCGTATAACAGATATCCTGAACTACCTGGAGCTTTGTCTTTGCAATATTAAATGCCGGAGTTGAAAAAGAAACTCCAAGAACCCCCGGGAACACAGAAGGCTTAATTTCATCACCAGTTACCATCATTTTGCCGTTTCCAAAAGAAATTACCGGCCCTGCATAAAATCTGAAGTAATCATTTACAGTTGCAGAAAAATAAACCGGAATCTGGAAAATTCTGAGTCCGTAATCAAAATGCAGTCCGAAACCGAGGCCCGGCTCAAGCACCCATTTGGAATAACGAATATTTGTCTGCAAATCTATACCACGCCACTGGAACATAAAAGATTTAGGAGAAAGTAGCGACCAGTTACAGAATATCGTAGCATCCGCCGTCAAAGTATCAAGTCCTTCAGCCTTAGGATTATAAAAACTGCTGCCTTTAAAATTTACCTTGCTTCCTCCAATCTGAGAACCGCCGGAACGATCTGCACGAGCAACAGCTCCACTTTCATCGTCAATAAAGTCCTCTTCCTCAAAATCGTCTCCTGTTCCTCCAGATCCGCCATTTTTGCCAGACTTATTTTTTCCTGATGGTAAAAATTGCCCACAGCCCTTATACTTAGGCTTCCAATAATCCTGATTAAGTGAAGATATAATTACACCAGTATTCGGCCCGTCACTAATTGCAGATATAAACTGATTGTTTCCTATATAAATACCTACATGAGTTATCGGAGCCGTACTATTTGTCTGAAAAAATAAAAGATCGCCAACTTCCTTATCTTTATCTGGCACAATACGGCAAAAATTGTAAATTGCCTTAGCCGTACGCGGAAGCTGTTTTTGAATAGACTCTCGTGCCGAATAATAAACCAGCCCCGAACAGTCAAATTTATCAGGCCCAACAGCCCCAAGCACATAAGGAGCTCCCACATGTTTTTTAGATTCTGCAACAAATTTTTCGCGCATTACCTGCGCCTCAGCCGGACTCGTATCTTCCGCACAAAGCTTTACACAGCAAATACAGAACGCCAGCAGCATCACCGATAAAACCTTCTTAGCAGCGGCTCGCGCCCCTTTCTCTCCAAAAAACGAAAAGTAATCCAAAATCATCATATTTATATTGTCGTGATTTTTCTGCATAAACATAAGAGTGAGGGGAACTCCCCCTGTGAGATAAAACTTATAAATTATTATGCCGCAATTGCTCCATGTAGTACATCAATCAATTCAAACACTGCATCAGAATTATCATCAAAGATTTCTGTGTAATCCAGATTATTAAATGGTGCGTTTGAAATAATATTTGCTGGGACAATATCACCATTTTGCAATACATAAGTAACAATTTGATGCAAGAATTCTTCCTGTGCAGAATTAAAATTGTATTTTGACAAGTAATCACTAAAAATCTTATTTACTGCTTCAACTTCAAGACCAACTATCTTACGAACGAATACTGCAAGAGGTGCGCCTTTTGCCAATTCTTCATATTCATCTGGAGTACCCAATTCTTCACATAGAATCTGCTGTAACTTTTCTACATCATTTTCTGTGATAGGAACAAGATTCTTAATTTTCCAGATAACAGCAGAATCATCGTTTTCAGCCAGATAATCTAAAACTCGCTGCTTATAATTTTTGATACTTGGAGTTACATGGCCACCAGAATCTTTTTTATCAACCAATTCATCTTCAAAGTTTGTTACTTTGATTGGTGGTTTTTCTTCAACAAGGAATTTCATTAAATCGCGAACTTCAGTTCTTACAAACTCCAATTTATCAAGACTTCTTTCCTGCCAGAATTCAGTTGAGCAAATCTTCTCAAGGGTTTCAGCTTTTTCATTAATCTGAGGAATCTGAACTTTTTCCAAGAGCTTATAACAAACTGTCGTTACCTTTTCGATTGCCTTGTTATAGTCCTTTTCTCCCAAAATTTCAGTAAGTTCCATATTGAAAAGCCAGGCATCGAAAGTCTTTGCATATATATCGCTATCATTACTTTCAACAAGATATGTAATCTGAGATTTTATTTGTGCAACTTTGATTTTATGTAAATCAAACCATTCAAATTCATTTGAATATCTATCAACATAAGCAATTTCCCAGTTTACATTTACAAGATGACGCTTCAAGCCTTTTACACAAGTCCATAGTTCTTTACGCCATTTGTCATAATACTTTTTATGATCTGGATTTTCCTGATGTTCAATTCCTTGAAGAGCTGCAACCATATCAAGCTTAAGATTAAAAATTCGTTCTGTAATTGAAAGTGTATGCTTTGGAATAACTCCCTTAGGGTTCATGCTGAAGAATGAAAAATTGTCGCAGAAATCAAAAATAAAGAAGCCTTGTTTTGAATCATAATCTTTGCATTCAACTGGTTCTGCAGGTTCACTCTGCTCATGTTTTCCAAAAGTAGAAGCATCTGGAGAGAATACTTCAAAGTTTTTACAGATACGAGTTCCACGACCTATCATCTGCCAGAACTTAATAGGAGAACGTACTCTCTTAAAGAAAACAAGATTTAAAACTTCAGGCACATCAACTCCTGTATCAAGCATATCAACACTAACAGCAATTACAGGCTCTTTATTTGGAACCTTAAAGTCATCAATAATAGTACTAGCATAATTAACAGAATAGTCTATCAGCTGACAGTAAGTGTCTCCTTTTTCTGGATATAAATACTTAAAGCGCTCAACAATTTTTACCGCATGCTCATGATCCACTGCAAACAAAATTGTTTTTCCAAGCTCTTCGCCACCTTTTGTTCTAAGGCCTTGTGTCATCAATGTATTGATAACCAAATCTATTGTAGGAAGATTTATTATATTTTTGTAAAATTCATCGTGCGGTATTTCCTGTGGCATAACGCCATCTTCTGTAAATTCATCTTCATATTCTGATTTTTCTGAATCAGATAAATCAGAATACTTTAAACCTCTTTTTAGAAGCTTTGTTGTTTTGTCAATTACAGTATAATCAACAAGGAAGCCTTCTTTTACTGCAGTCTCATAATCGTATTCATAAGTTGGTTTGTTTTTATCAACGCCAAACAGAGTGTAAGTATCAGCATCAACCTGGTCTTTTGGCGTAGCGGTTAATCCCAGAACCAGCGAATCGAAATATCTTAAGATTGCAAGGTATTTGTTATAAACAGAGCGGTGACACTCATCTACAATAATTAAATCAAAATGACCAACACCGAATTTTCTTTCATCAGCATCAATAAGATTTAAAATACTTGGATAAGTTGAAACAACAATACGTGCATTCAAATCAAGTTCTGTTGGGGAACCTGAATAGATTGCACAACGTGAAGAATCCGGTAGATGTTTTTCAAAAGCTTTAAATGCCTGGCTCACAAGTTCCTTTCTGTCTGCCAAGAATAAAACATGTTCTATCCAGTCATTGCGCATTAAGATATCAACAAGAGAAATTGCAAAACGAGTTTTTCCTGTTCCTGTAGCCATTACATTTAAGGCGCTACGGCGTTTTGCAGAATAAGCATCACACACGGCAGTACATGCCATCTGAATAAACGGGCGATCAGAAATATTTGTGTCTACACGATTATCTGTAATCTTATCAAGTTTTCTCTTTACGATAAGCGAATGTAATTCTTCTTTAGAATAATATCCAAAAACTCTTCTTGCAGGATATCCGCCATCAACCATATAAATCTGATAACCGTTAGTATAGAAGATTACAGGACGGACATTATATGTTTTCTCTAGGCAATCTGCATAAAGACGTGCCTGAACACTTCCGGCATCTACATCTTTTGATGTACGTTTTGCTTCAATGACTGCGAGTGGTTTATTATCATCATCAAAAAGAACATAATCCGCAAAACCATCACCACTTGTAGAAGGCATTCCTTTTACAGGGATTTCAATACTTGCAGTTCCGGCTTTTATAAGGCCTTTTGATTGACAAACAGTCCAGCCGGCTTCTCGAAGTGCCGCATCAATAAAAATCTTACGAGTCTCAGCTTCAGAAAAATCAATTGATGAAGACATTTTTGAAGAAGTATCAATTTTCTTCTTATACCCTTCAAAATCTTTTTTAACAATTACAACTTTATATTTTTTCTTTGGCTGCCCATTAGAATCAAGGCTAACAGGTTCAGGAGTAACAGGACTTACTGATGGAATTTTTGATTTATCAAAAGCAGGATATGAATCTATTATTCCTAAGAATTTTAAAATCTCTCCTACAACATTATGAAGAGCTTCCAGAACTTTTAATGATTCATTCTTTGATACAACTTCTGCATGGCTGGCACTATTTCCAATCATACGAATTAAATGAATTGCGCTTAATAAAGGCTCATCAATATAAGAAGTAAAATCAGCGGAGTTTACTAAATCAAATATAGTTGAAGTTTCTGAATATTTACCTTTTTTAGTCAGATAAAAAAGTTTGACTACCCATTCCAAAGCATTGCGAGCAGAACGTGCTGAAGGTGTTGGAAAATTAACGGCAAATATTTCAGTTTCATTACAGAGTGTATAAAGCTCACTTAGTTTTGCATTTGATTTCAGGTAATCAAAGTTCATAGTTTCTACTCCATAATAATTATACCACAGACTTCTGGAATTACATATCTAAAGATACATAATAAGAAATAAACTGTTTTAGATATTCAACATTGTTCTCCATTTCTTTCTGTATCTCTTTATCATCAAAATAAAAATTTCTTAATTGCATGATTTTTTCGAAATAGAAAACCATTGCGGAAGGAAAAATTGCTTTATTCCCATTATCAAAGTCCGTCCATAATGGATAATCATCTTTTGATCTTTGTATATGACCATACATAACAGGATTTGGTAAAATCAATTTGTTATAAATATCATTAAATGTATCATTATCTGTATTTCGCAACTCGAGTGAATGATTATTATAATCATTCTTAAAATAACGGCCACCTAAACCTTTTCCAACTTCTCTCAAAACCGCGAAAAATAATTCAAAAACAAGAATTGAATTATCCAATTTTTCGCAATTTTGATTTAAAACACCATTGGTTAAAACAATTTTACTTATTGCCTGCTCAAGAATTCTTGGAGTTACAGCAGACGAGATTAATTGTATGTTTTCAATTAGGTTAAAATTGCATACATTTACCTGAGTAAAAGTCTCAAATAGGTCTGGATATTTCCTTTCAATCGCATCAGTATATTTTGTTTTTGGAACATGTAGACCAAATGTAATAAACTTTGAAAGATATTGGTTAATTCTTTCTCTTTGTATTTTAACATTAGAATTATTGGAAAGAAAAATCTGTACTACATTATTCTCAATTTGAGTCTTATCAATGCCATAAATAAATTGAATATTGTTCACATTCTGGCTGATATGATGCATTCGTTCCAAAACTTTTATAGCGTGTTCAGGTAAGCATCGGTCTAACTCATCTACAATTACAACAACTGTTTTTTCTGAAGAAATCTGATTCAATCCTTTTATCATAGAGTTCATCAGCTGATTCAAATCATAATGAGGATCATATTGCCTGATTTCTTCTTTTACCTTATCTTTATACTTTTCAAATTCCTTTTTAACAGATGCACCAAAACAAAACAGACTTGGGATATGAAAAGTTTGAGAATCAATAATCGAAAATAAAGGATTTTTCTGAATTACATCCAAAGTATCTAGGAGTTTTTCCTTTATCATCAGTTTTACAGCTTGATAATTTTTCTGGGCTTCTGGAGTTTTAAGGATAATTGAGTTTTCTGATTCTAACTGTTCTTTCAGACTGATTAGTAAAGAAACCAGCGGCTCATCATAATAGTCGTATTTCCATGCATTGTATCTGAAAACACAATAACGGCCACCAGCAATCTGTTCATCTTGAATGTCATATAGATTTTCAAAAACTCTATCTAATATCCAAGATTTACCACATCCCCATTCACCTTGAATAGAAAAAGATGCTTTCAAATTGTTTTTTGAATGATATTCAACTGTAGAAATAATTTTATCAATAAATTCTTGTCGGTTGAGAATATCTATTTCTGCTAACATTTTGACTTACTTTCAATAAGCTTATCTATATCTGCATAAGCATTTTCCAATGCTTCGCTATGATACATTTCGTACATATTAAAAACATAATCAGTCAGTTTTAATTCATCAAGTTTATGAAGAATCTTATCTGCTGTTGTATTTTTATAGCGTGCGTATTGCTCCATAAGGAAAGTAAAGAATTCCATTTCTTTTGACATTTAGTCCCTCCTTAAATACAAGGAATTACGAGGTTCTCCTGTAACAAGTTCAGCTTCCCACATATCAAAAATTCCTGCAGGACTAAATTCCCACATTTCGAGTTCAGGATTGCAAAGCATCTGGTAGGTCTTAGAAAATAAAAACTTTCTGTAGGAATCCATAATTGGATATCCATATTTATTGCTTATAAGCAGAGAAACTTCGTTATCATAAAACTGAAGAATATATGGCAGCTCTTTTCCCATTTATTTTGCCTCCAGAAATTTTAGTTTTTTTATCGCGTTTTCAGTTCTAAAAGTATACTGGTCGCACAATTTTTGCGGCATCAATCTTTTTATCGTTTCTTCAATATCATAGATTCCAGCAAAATAAAGACTTATAACTGGCATTGTTCTGTCGTTTGCTACAGGACCTATTACTATATCATAATCGTCGTTTGGAATAATCTGATTTTTACGATTCATTGTGACATACTCAAGCCAATCTCTTTGGGCCTGAGTAAAACGTAGAATCTTTAAGCCTGAAACAGAGGTATCATCAAACTCAAAAACTGAAACAGTCTCTTTTCCACTTCCTCGTCTTTTTACAGTTAATTCGGCCCAGCGTTTAGCCTGATCAAAGCTGGAGGTAAGGTAGAATCCCTTGCCAAAATCTAGGCGTCTGTCTGATTCCAATATTTGAGGATTTGAAACTTCTACATTGCTACCGTGGTATAAAAGCATATTTTTCTCCAAGATGTCATTATATCATATTTTTTGATAAATTGTAGTTGTTGTTGCAATACAAATTTCGATTTGTCGATTTGTTCGACGAAGGCAGCGAACTTATTCTGAAGAGGTAAATCAGGGTAAGGTAGTGTTATTTTAGACATAATATGAATTGGCAATTGTGGTTGTGCCGCTCCAGTAACTTGAGTTGCAATAATTTCATCAATTTTATTTCTAAAAGCTTCCAAGAAAAATCTTTGATTAAATTCTAAATCTTTATTACGAATAATTACCATTCCTGAATTGATCCTTATATTTTCATAAGGAATTGAATCATCGAAATATGCTATATTACCTATAGTTCCTCTAGTTGTGATTACAATATCACCTCTATTTAGTTTACCTTTCCTCAAGATTTCATCTTTTTCTTTTGAAATAAACTGATTATTTTCAAATAGGAAACCGTTTTTTGTGACATTCTTAGCGCTTAAAAATAAACAATAATCATCATCTGAAAAATCTTCGCTTTTTGGATAGTTTTTACCTCGATCACCATCGATTATTTCTGCGTATTCAGAAAATGGAATTTGCTTGCAACTACCTTCTCCAAACATCTCGACAAATTCGGATTGTACAGCCTCATTTAAGCATATTAATTCCGAATTTTTATACTTAATTGCAGCTTTTATATTTTCAATTTCATTCGCAATGCTTGTTTGATTCTTTAATTCAGGGCATTTTACTTTTAATGACTCTAATACCCCTTTATTTATTGCTGTAAAAGTTGAACCTGTTCCACAGTCTTGTAGATATTTAGATTTGCTTTCAAGAAATAAATATAAATAATCTCTATCACATTCTTTGGACTTCATTCGAATAGCGGCGACACCTCGCCCTATACAGCAATCCTCATTTGCAATATTCAAATCCCCAATAGGAGCTCGAACAGAAATTAGAATATCGTCTTTTTGGGCAATCTTTTTAGGCTGTAAGCACCAATTCCTTGGTGTAGGATTTTTCTCTCCAAAATCAGCATTGCCTTGATAAAAAGGAATCCCTTTTCCATCTTTATTGCAACTAGAAGAATCCGGAGATTGTCCCATTATTAATTCACATAAATCTGTTAAGCGATATTCCATTTTATACTCCATCTAGTTGGCACTATAAATTCGGATTTGAAAATGTTCATACTCTAACCAATGTATTTTTTATGAGAAACTTTGACATTTTGCTGGTCAACCATGGCATATTCCATAGTTGTATCAATTTTTTGATGACCTAGAAGCTTTTGGACCTGTTCTATAGGCATCCCCTTGTCTATTGCTTGGGTTGCCAGAGTTCTACGGAATTTATGAGGGTGTACCTTTTGGATATTAAGGCTTCGACCAAGCTTTCGGAGGGTTATTTCAACACCACTGATTTGTAATCTGTTGTGCGGTTCAAGAAGGCTTACAAATAGAGCTGGATTATTATCTTTGCGCTCGTTCAAATAGTTTAGAAGATGAATTTTTGTTCGCGCATCAAAGTACACAGGTCGTTCTTTGGAACCTTTTCCAAATACCACACATTCACGGTTTACAAAATCAACGTCCTGGCGATTCAAAGTTACAAGCTCGCTTACTCGCATTCCTGTAGAGGCTAGCATATCTATAATTGCAAGATCGCGGGCTGTTTTGCAATTATCACGAAGCAATACCAGCGTTTCATCAGAATAAGTTTCTTTTACAAGTTTTGCTGTTTTGATTTTATGAATACGGCGAACCGGGCTTTTAAGAATATAGTTTTCATCTTCAAGCCAGGTAAAGAATGTGGAAAGGATTCGCCTTACATTATCTATTGTCATTCTGCTTGCATTGTTGATTTTTTGATAATCTGAAAGATATTTCCGTAAATCTTCGGTTTCTATTTGATTAAATGGTTTGTGAAGTATGGCGATTGCTTTCTGTAAAGTAGATTTATAATAATTTATAGAGCGTTCAGAACATCCTTCTACATGTTTTGCTGCTAGAAAGTTTTCAAGTAGAGAAGAATTATCTTTAACAGATTGATTGTTATTTGTTATGCCTGAAGAAACAGTTACTTCATAAAAACAATGAATAAGAACTTCATGAAGTTTTTGATTTTGTGCATTGTTTAAAACTGAACACATTTGCTGTTCAATATTTTTGATTAGAATTTCTTTCATAATAGACTCCTTCCTTGCTATTATGAAAGAAATTTCATGATAAATTTACGAGAAATATTCTTGCATTTTGCTGTCTAACAGTTCCTGTAAATCTGCAATCTGTTGTTTTACAACAAATTTCGATTTGTCGATTTGTTCGACGAAGCTGGCGAACTTGATTTGAAGGTCGAGGGGAGGTACTGGAACTAATAGATTTCCGTATTTATTTGAATTGATTCCCGGTTGTGCAGCACCACTCTGATTGTTTTTAACCCATTTTTGATACCATTCTGTTTTAGTAAAGTAAAAAAGAAAAGATGGATCTATTTTTTCAGTATTCAACTGAAATCGTATTAGGTAACCGGCAAAAATCATATCTCCAGAAGAATAAGCATAGGTTTTTCCTACAGTAGCTCCCATACGTGCAAAAAGGAAATCACCTTTAACCAATTTATATGTAGTATCATCATCATTATTACTGGAACAAACCACATCATTATTTAGAGAACCATCCTCGTTTATATCTGTAATGCGGATATATCTCGGACGATTTTTTTTATATTCAGAAGAAGCAGACTGTGCACCATATGCCCCTCCTGATTTTGAGAGTGACTGTAATCTTTCCACTTTCCATTTTCCGCTCTCAACGGGATTCTCTCCAAACATCTCGACAAATTCGGATTTGACAGCTTCATCAAGCAAAGCAAGCTGCTGTTTTTTGTTATCGATTGCAGATTGGATGGTGTCGAGTTCTGCGGCGATTTTTTGTTGTTCGGAAAGAGAAACAATTGGCATTTGAATCTTGAGAAGGTTATTCTTAGTAAGACTTGGTATTGTAACTGTAGTATTTAGGGATTCAAAATCAAAATTTTTACAAAAATAAAAAAGATATTTTGGATAAAGAACATCTTTGTTTGCTTCAAGACCAAAGGCTGTATCAACATTCCAAAATGGTTCATTTACAAATATGGGATTATTTATTGTCCCTTTTCTGCCAACAATAACTGTACCTGCATTGCAGATATAATCATCTGCTCTCCCCATAATACCACCACTACCATAAATTGGATAAAGACCATCTGGATTTTCAACAGCTTTTTGATTGCGACCATTTTTTATTTCAAGAACTTCTGCAAAAAATTTTTTCATTCCGCAGCTCCCTGTAACTCATTCATAATCTGAGTAAACTGCTTTTCCAGTTCATTGATCGAAGCAAAGATTTCTTTTACAGGACGATATTCTTTCTTTACAACTTCCTTTTTCTGATATTTGTTAAAGCTGAACACATAATCGTTATCTACAATTTCCTGTTTATCTACTAGGAAAGACTTTTCATAATGAGTGCGTTCTGCTTCTTTATCACGATTGCTCCAGCGGTTGATGATGTCGGGGATGTCGTTTGTTTCGATTGGATCGCGCTTCTGGTCCAAACTATAACCGTCGTTTTCCATGTTGTACATCCAGACTTTGTCGGTTCCGCCGGCATTTGTTTTTGTAAAGATAAGGATACCTGTCTGAACTCCAGAATATGGATAGAAAACTCCGCCCGGCATAAAGATTACACCTTCAAGCTTTTGATTTTCTACAAGTTCCTTGCGAAGTTTTGTGTAGGCTTTGTCGTTTGTGTTGTTCAAAACGCCAACAGGAATGATGCTTACACAACGGCCGCCAGTTTTGAGAAGTCGCAGGAAGAGGCTTAAAAAGAGAAGCTCAGTTTTCTTTGTTCCACCGCTAATCTGATTCAATGATTTTGCAACGGTACTAGGATCAAGGCTTCCGCTGAATGGTGGGTTTGCAAGAATCAAAGAGTAGAGTTCCTTATCTTCGTAATCCTCTCCAACCGAGTTATTGTATTTGATAGTCGGATTATTTACTCCGTGAAGTGTCATATTCATACAGCCAATGCGAAGCATGTCCGGGTCGGTGTCGTAGCCAGTGAACATTGTATTATCAAAATGTTTGCGTTTTTCTGTATCAGATAGTTCTGCAGAGTAATGTTCTTCTATATATTTTGCAGTTTCAGCAAGGAATCCGGCAGAGCCCATTGCTGGGTCAATCATTGTATCTTTGAGTGTAGGCTTTGCAATTTCTACCATCATATCTATGATGTGGCGTGGAGTGCGGAACTGTCCGTTGTCACCAGATGTAGCCCATTTTGAAAGAAGGTATTCGTAGCAGTCTCCCATTAAATCGGCTTTGTCAAACCCAAGTCCAGGATCATTAATGGCATCAACCATTTTCTGCAAAATGTATGGAGATGAAACTGCAAACTGTGCATCCTTCATAAAATCAGTAAAGGAGGTTGCCTTGTCACCGTGAAGAGTTTTGATAAATGGGAAAACATTATCTCGAAGATTTGCAAACATCTTCTTTGATTCAAAGTGAGAAAAAACATTCCAGCGAAGATCTGCATAACAAACATTAATATTCAAATCATCATTAACATAGCAGCCATCTTTGAAAATGAGGTCCTTGTCAAAATTATCAATTTTGATACCACGAGCCATCATGTCATTGATTTTGCGTTCTTTTTTAATCTGCTGGTCATCAAGCATTTTGATGAAAATAAGATAAGTTATCTGCTGTATATCAATAAGAGGGTTGGTCATCTGATTTGACCACATTGCATCCCAAAGATTATCAAGTTTATTTTTTACTTCGCCAGTTATCATTTTTTATATCCCTTATAATATAAATTTAATTATAGCATAAAAATGTCTATTTTTGTCGAAAATTGTTTTCCTGCAATTGTTTAATAGGCTAATTCGCACGTTGTATATTCGCTAAGTCTCACTACCAAATTTGCAAACTCGCTGGGAATATCCAGAGGTTCTTAAGGGGGCGGACCACCTTAGGAGAGGGGTAGCGGACAAGACCGAAGCGAACGAAGTGAGTGAGGACTTGGGAGCGAGGGGGTAGGGAGCGGCACTGCGAAGCAGGGCAAAAACAGTCCGGTGGACTGTTTTTAGCGAGTCTCGAAGCAACTATGTTGCGCACGCTTCCCCCTCCTCCATTCTAATAACACTTTATTTTTTGCTTTAAGAGAAATTTGGGTGTAAAATATTACTTATGGCAGACATTAATAATATTCCATGGAAGTATCTTGATGATTTTAGGGGCACAGACTTTAAAGGTGAATGGCCGACATTCCCGGAGCTTGTGCGGATTCAGGCAAAACGTAACGGCGAGAGACCTTTCTTTGTGGCCTTTGACGGTCCGGATGATTCTAAGCGTACCCTCACCTACAATGAAGTTCTGGCGAATATTCAGAACCTTGCAAACTGGCTCACGGCAAACGGGCTTAAAAAAGGTGACCGTGTTGCAGTAATGGGTAAAAACTCTCCTGAGTGGGCCACTGCTTATCTTGCAACACTTTTTGCAAGCGGAATTGTTGTTCCTGTTGATAACGGTCTTCATGAACCTGAAGTTATTAATATTGTAAACACGGCTGAGCCTGTTTTTGTTTTCTGTGATGACGAAAAGGCAGAAATCTATACTAAGAATTTTCCAAAGCTCAAGGTTTATTCTATAAATCCAGAAGATAACGAACGGTTTATTTATAATCTTAAGGCCGAACCTGTAGCTGATAACAAAAAGAACGAGCCTTGCAATGAATTTGATACGGCCGCTATTTTGTTTACCTCCGGCACAACCGGTAAGCCTAAGGGCGTAATGCTCTCTCACAAGAATCTGATTGCAGACGGCTTTATTGCTCAGCGAAACTTTAATCATTACAACACTGATGTTTTTTATGCACTGCTCCCGATTCACCACGCATACACAATGCAGGCAGCGTTTATAAATCCGCTTGAAAGCGGAGCTTCCATTGTTTTTGGAAAAAGCATGGCAGTTTCTAAGCTTTTGCGCGAGCTCAAAGAAGGTAAGATTACCGTAATGCTCGGAGTTCCGCTCCTTTACAACAAGCTGCTTTCGGGAATCAGAAAAGGAATTAAGGCTAAAGGTCCTGTTGTTGCAGGGCTCCTCGGCTGTGTAAGCTGGATTTCTTTTATTATCAAAAAGCTTTTCCACGTAAATGTAGGAAAACGTCTTTTTAAGCCGGTTCTGGAGCAGGCAAGTATTTACACAATCCGTGTTGCAATTTCTGGTGGAGGTCCGCTCGCTGCAAGTGTATGCCGTCAGTACAACGCTATGGGTATTGATTTTATTCAGGGATACGGCCTTACAGAAACTTCACCGATTATAGCACTGAATCCGGTTGAACATTTTAAGATTGAAAGTGTTGGCCGTTCATTTGCACCGTATGAAGAAATCAAAATTCTTGATCCGGAAAAAGTAATTACAAAGAAGGGAATTGAAGAGGTCGGTGAAATTGCCGTTAAGGGACCTATGGTAATGCAGGGCTACTTTAACATGCCTGAAGAAACCAAGGCAATGTTTACTGATGACGGCTTCCTAAAAACCGGCGACCTTGGAAGCATCGATAAGGAAGGATACATTAAGCTTTGCGGCCGTGCAAAGAATCTGATTGTAACAAGCGGCGGAAAAAATGTTTATCCTGAAGAGATTGAAGATGCATTCCAACTTTACGATGAGATTCAGCAGATAACAGTTCGCGGTTATTATGCTGATGAAGAAAAAACTTCTGAAGAAATTGAAGCTTTGATTTACCCGAGTGATGATTTATTTAAGAGTCTTGGCGTTGAACGTAACAACACCTTTGTACAGGATGAAGTTATGGAAGCCGTACAGAAAATTGTAAGCAAGGTGAATAAGAACTTTCAGGCTTACTCACAGATTTCTAAGATTACGCTGCTTAAAGAGCCGCTGGAAATGACTACCTCTCAAAAGGTTAAACGAAGCTTTACGGCGAAGACATATTAGTTCCTTAATATAAAAAGGTAAAAAGGTTTTCGGCGATAAAAAAGGCGCACCAACAAGAAGATGTTGTTGCGCCTTTTTTTGCCTGCGTCAATTGTTAAACTACCGGACATATGTACGTATCTCGTCGCAGAGCTTTTTTAAGTCTTCTGTTCTGAGCTGGAAGGCGGCCAGATAGATATCTGGAACTGCGCCGCCCGCACATGAGGCCGCCCAGAAGCGTACATCATCTGCCTGCCGGTCATAAGCCTGCGCGCGATAATGAACCGGAGCCATATTTGTAAGATTTGAAAAATCAGCCTGCGCATCTTCTGTAAAGAACTCGGCAAGATAACGTTTACAGTTTGAATTATCAGAAATCAACATCACAGAAACTGCCGGCGCAATAAGTCCGTAATTTCCTGCATCCTGATTTGAAGGCACAAGAGCTGACTCATAATTTTTTATCACGTTATAAGGAATCTTTCTGTGTTCACTCAAAGAGGTAAAGAAGCAGGCAAGCTGATTTGCCTGAGCAAAATACAGGAGGTCATTACCAAGCCCATTAAACCATGCCGGATGTGCGAGTCCTTCTTTTGGCCAGGTTTTGAATAAATCCAAAATTGAGCGCACTGTACAGCCACTTCCATCCAGATCAATATCAATAATTGCATCAAGGGAACCTGGCGAAGCTTCCGGTAACTTTCGCAATTCATCTATCAGTTTATTGTAAGCTTTGAGACCTCCCTTTGCCATTACAATTGCACCGATAAAATCTATAAGAATCCGGTCTTCGGCACCGTTACAGAAAAACGGGCTGAATACATAACTTTTTGCCGCATTCAGATAATCCTGAAACTGCTCAAAGGAATATGGTATTTCCATTTCTGTTTTTTTCAGAATTTCATTCTTGTAAGCAATTTCAAAGTGATCCAGAAAAATCGGGAGACATTTTTCGCTGCGAAGAGACCGTGGCATTGTTTCCTGAATTTTTTCTGGAATTTTTTCTGCGCCTTCACAAAGTGCATCTGTAACTTCTCCACGCCAGGTGAAAAGCATGTCGTAATTGTTTTTTATTTCTTCTAGGTTAAAATTTTCCGGCGTGAGAACATCAATTTTTAAAATGATATTATCTTCTTGTGCGATTTTTGCTTTGAGAATATCTATATAATTTTCATCAAGATCAAAGAATGCAATGCGAACGGTGCGGTCTGCATTTCGTTTTTTTATTGTTTTCACAGTAAAAACGGTTGCGAAAATCAGAATAATGCCCAGCAGAATGCAGCTGATTTTTATAACGGCTTTCCGGTTAGTTTTAATTTTTGCGATTATTGTGTTTATCGCTTCGTGAAAACCTTTTGAGGAATTGCCGTTTTTCTTTGATTTTTTGTTCTTTTTATTTGCCTTTGCCATATTTCAAATATCGGAATGTAGGTTAATTTTCTGAACTTATTGAACAGAACTCTATACATCTGCCAAATTTGTTGCGGCTATCTGCTTTTGTCACTATACTTTTTTTATATTTTGTAAAAAAATTTGAGGTAAAGATGATTCCTACACAACCAGAAAAAATTACAGACAACCGTTTTAGATTTGATTCCTTTTCAGATGGAAAAGCCTTACCCGGAAAGAAAACCGGCCGCCTTCCCGCAATGGGCTGGAACAGCTGGAATGCTTTTGGAAGCGGAAATACAGAAGAGCTCACAAAAGCTATGGCCGACGCTATTGTCTCGCTGGGGCTTTCGGAGCTTGGCTATAAATATGTTGTTCTCGACGACGGCTGTTATAAATCTGAGCGAGAGGATGGAAAGCTTGCAAATGAGCCTGTAAAATTCCCGGGCGGTTTTAAAGCTCTTTCTGATTATGTGCATGCGCGCGGACTTAAATTTGGCATGTATAATGATATCGGAACAAATCTTTGTGCCGGAGCCGCAGTTGGAACCTGTGGTTTTGAAAAAACGGATGCTAAGTCTTATCTGGACTGGGGCGTTGATTTTCTGAAAATTGATAATTGCTACTATCTTTGGGATAACGCAACTTTTTCAAATCCTGAGAACGCAAAGTACGTTTTTGCCCCAAATTTGAAGCAAATTCAGCTGAAAAAGGGAGATTTTTCCATTTTACTCAGCGCTGAAGAGGGAATTCTGGAAGGGGTCGGCGCCTCGCTAAAGGACGGCTTGGCGAGAAAGGGGGCTGAAAATAACGGAGCCAATGGGGCCGATGGGGCTGCGAGCAACGATAAATCAATCGGTCGCTATGTAACCGGAATCGGGACTTTTGATGGAACAAATACGGGTACCAGCCCTGTAGGCGCAATGAGCGGTGAGCTTGTTTTTGAAGTTGATGTTCCAGAAGCCGGGGAATATTCGCTCACGGTTTTGTACGCAACGGCCCGCCAGAATGGAACTGGTGAATGGCTGCAGATTGCTACAGGCGCTGGAGAGGACCTTACGGTTTTTTATGATGACCTTCTTCCGCCGACAGAGGGGCCGGAGAGTTTTGAGAACTCGGCTCCTATAAAAATCAATCTTAAGGCCGGCAGAAACAGAATCCGCCTTATGAATCACAGACGGCAGGAAAATACTCTCTGTTCCTATGCTGCAATGCTCAAGGGCTTGAACGAAGCAAAGTCCGGCCATGAAATGCTGATTTCTCTTTGCGAGTGGGGCAAAACTCAACCGCAGAACTGGGGTTACAAGGTTGGAGATTCCTGGCGTATTTTGAATGATATAACCTTCCGCGTTGGCTCAGACGGCAATCCGGGTTTTGGAGCGTGGACGGATCCGGGAACTCCGAGTGTAACTTCGCAGTACAACAAGGCTGTAATCATGGACGAGTTTTCCGGCCTGGATAAAGGCTGGAATGATCCTGACATGCTGATGATTGGAATGAACGGTCTTACTCTTACAATGTGTAAAACTCATTTTACAATGTGGTGCATGATGAACTCCCCTCTTATGCTCGGTCTTGATTTACGCCGTCTTACAAAGGGTGATGAGCTTTACAATATTATTTCCAACCGAGAAATAATTGCACTAAATCAGGATTCGCTTGGAATTCAGGCAAAGAGAATTTTTACAACAATACAAAGTTCAGAGGCTGCCACTGCGCCAGACAAAGCCTACATCACCGACAACGACCGCATCGATGTTCTTGCAAAGCCTCTCAGCGACACAAGCCTTGCTTTGTCTTTTATAAATGTAAGCGAATCTCAAAAGGAAAGCCTGACAGTTGACCTTCCTCTGATTCTGAATTCCCTTGGCAAAAAACTTCCTTCATCAACTACAGCTGCCTTTAACTCAGCAAAGCGTTTTGTCATAAAAGATTTGTGGAGCGGTAAAGAAAATGAAAGTCTGGATGGAAAATTCCAGTCTGGAAGTCTCGAAGCCTGTGATAACCTCACAATAAAAATCACTCCTTGTAATAATTAATTTATGCAGATTGATGAGTTTGTAGAAAAGCTCTGGATTCTCAGAAGCGTGGTCGCCGGCAATCTGGGTCAGCCTCACACACAGCTACCCGCACCTGAGCTTTTGCGTTTTGGGCATGTACGCGGCTGGCTCGAAGACAGCGACGAACGATTTCCGTATACTCCGGTGGACCGCCGTGCCGCTGCCCGTATTGTTCATCAATTTATGAGAATTGAATTAAAAATAGAAGACCTTGCGGACATTTCTGCAGCGGAAAAACTTAAAGATCTTTATACCTGCAGAAGCTGCGCCGCCCATGTAGCGCAGATTTACTGCCGCGGGCTTATAGAATGTGAGACTGATTTTTTTAATCATCTTGAATTGGTAAGCACTTTCGAAGCCGTTCAAATTTTCAAACGGCTCCGAAAGCTGCTGGAATCAACCGACCGCGCCAAAAACTAGCTGCACCAAGAAACTCACCGTGACACACAATAACCGTGCCGCAAACTAGCCACGGGTAAACTGGCTCATAAATCGCCAGGCGTGTTCGCAGGTATGTTCACGGCAGTCGTGTCCCTGCCCGCTGATGCTTGCAAAAACACTCAAGATTCTGCCATCTGTGCTTCGGAACTTCTGCATGGTAAGAGTTGCATCACGGCTTTCATCATAATCCTGTTCAACTTCATCACCATTAATTCCCCAGATTTTATTTTCCCAGCTGTCTTTATTTTCCAAAGTTACTTCTTCTTCATAACGCTCTGCCGCATCTGCGTTGTTGAGCATCAGAGTATAAGCCATGCGGTCAAGACACTTCTGTGCCTGGAAAGGAAGCTCTGGAAGCGGAGTCACTTCTCCACCTGCATAGAAAACCGGAACCGGAACTGTTTCGTTAATGCCTTTTTCAACCTTGTTGCCATAAACATTGCAGCCTACATCAAAGGTTGCATCCATTGGAGCCGCCGCCGCAAGCACTTCCGGATATTCCTGAATCATATCCCAGGTCTTACAGCCTCCCATTGAAAATCCGGTTGCATAAATGCGGGTAGTATCAATGCGGTATTTTTTCTTGAGGATTTCGAGGAGCTCAATCATCTCAGTTGCTGTACTGTTCAGATGGTTTTCGATTGTAACTAGCAGAAAATTATGACGATGACAGATTTTTGCCCAGCCTGCCATTGTCGAAAAGAAGAAACAAGAATCGCCGCCGCCATGGAAGCCAAGCACGAGAGGAACTCCTTTTGTACGGGCAATTTCACTTTCGAAGAGGTCTTTATTATAAAAAGCAAAATATCCGATTTTATGAGTTTTTGTTCCCTTGTCGTCGCCGCAATTATCCGGCGAAGTTTTTACCTCTACAATATTCGGTTCAATTACAAGGCCTTCTTTTTCGAGATCCGGGTCAATCTGAAGAGGACCGTTCATTCGGCGGAACTGTTTTGCAAAATTATAATAATCTGCGAGGAAGTCTTCGGCAGAAGGATTTGCCGGGCGCTTCAAAAAATGCTTACAGCGCTGCTCAAAAAGCTCGTTTGCTTCATCACTGTTTCCATAAGAAATTACTGGAATGTCATCAGCGCCAATTTCTGGAGCCTGGGAAAGCCCAGTAAGAATACAAGTAGCAGGTGCAAGGTCAGAGCGCCCCCAGAGCCCGTCTCCCTCAAAATGATGAAGACAATTTTCTGCGATGTAATCTGCGCCTGAGCCGTAGCCTATGAGGGTTGCACGGAAAATTGCGCCGCGAATAAAGTAGCCGTCTATGGCATGGCGGAAAACATTGTTAGCAATTACAACGCCATCCTTATGATACTGATGGATTTTTGAATTTGATATGATTTCGGAAAGCAAGTCTGGAGCGGCAGATTTCCAATCACAAGGCTTACCATTTTCCAGAGGAGTAATAAAAACCACGCTGGAATCAAAATCTGCTGCAAGCTTTTCAAGACCTTTTTCGCGGGCAAATTTTACAGCCTCGTCTTCAGAAAACGAGTGGTCTGCAAAAACAAGAAGATACGGTGCAATAAAACCATAATTCAAAATATCGCCTTGCAAGGTAGATTTTGGCACATAAATGCGGGCTTCAAATTTTTCGTAAGAATTTTTCCAGAAAGCACCATCTTCTGTGTGTTTTACTTCCGGCATTTTTTCCATTTTCATTTTTCAATTCTCCTAACTTTTATGAATTATAACACGAATTTTTCAAAAGTGCTCGCAATAAGATTCTTTTTTTCGTATACTACATCCTATGGATCCAACTTCTACTGAATGCTTTTATAAAAATGGACTCAATTTTGAATGTCAGCGCTGCTCCTACTGCTGCGGACACTCGCCGGGCTTTGTGTATCTTTCAAGACGAGATTTAATGACTCTGTGTGCGCACTTTAAAATGAGTGTGGGTGAATTTGTTGCCAGATACTGCCGCTGGGCCGACTACTATTACGGCACCCAGGTTTTGTCCCTGCAGGAAAAGAAAAATTACGACTGCATTCTCTGGAAAAACGGCTGCTCGGCTTACCAGGCCCGCCCTGTCCAGTGTTCAACCTACCCTTTCTGGTCCTGGATGATTGCCGATAAAAAGACCTGGGATGAATGTGCCACCGAGTGCCCCGGCATGAACAAGGGCCGCGTCTGGCCCTATGAGGAAATCGAAGCAAACAAAAAAGCCTACCTGGACAACGTACCCCTTCACCGCGAAGAGGTAGAAGCCTTAATTGCTGCCGAGAAAAAGAGTGTTTAATGGCGCTGCAAGGCGGGCTGAATCAGACCATCTTGCGGCAGAAAAATCTATTCTGATTCCGTCTTTTCCCTTTGTAAGGGCTTCCGGGATTTCAAAAATCTTAAAGAACTTTTCTTCCGAACCGTCGCAGGAAAGAATGTAATCTGCAATAAGAGTGTCAGTTTCGACCGCCTTGATGATGATGCGCTTGCCGTTGTCTTCGCGGAGGAAGTTACACTGCAGGAAGTTTTTCTTGTCCGGCATAACCTTGCAGACATAAGAGAAGCTGCCTTTGTCCTTTGCGTATCGGGTAAGTTCGCCGGCATTGCCAACAGAGCCGGAACCTGTTTCCTGCATGTATGGGGCGGTTGTCTCGTTGCCCTCTGTCTGGGCTCCGTAGCCTACACCAATTCCTTCAATAAAAGTGTATTTTGCCAGCTCCTTTTCTGCATCGTCGGCTTCTGTCTGCTTTGGCAGTTCCGTAACGTAAAGCCAGTAAATGCCATAGCGCTGATTGTTGATAAGGTAGTATGGTGAAAACTTGAGTTCTGAAGCTTCACGGTGGTTGAGCCTGTCGAAACCACCATCATTCAACTCAATATCATGCAAAACAAAATTCAAACTTCCCGCCTCCCGCTCAAAGTGCGAGTTGATATCAGAAAGGAAGGCCTCGGTGCTGTCTGCATTTTTGATTTTGATGTATTCCGGAGCGAGAGGCTTAAGGTTATTGGTACCACCGTAGTTTCCGTTGAGAGGGATTTCAATTCCGCGGATAATCTTGTTTGCGCAGACATCGCACTGAACCCCGACCTGGCGCAGCTTCATTTTGTCGTCGCGGCCGAGTTCTGCGGCAAGAACTACCGGGCCATATTTGAAGGCAGCGGCATTTGCGTTGTCCGGCAGGGTGTAAGCCCTGATTTCCATTGGAAGGGTCAGGGTTAGGATATCGCCTGTCTGCCACTTTCTGTTGATTAAGAGGTAGCCGTCATTTTCTGAGAAGTCATCGTCAGCCGCTTCGGCGTCGTTTATCAAAAGTGATGGAGTGCCGCAGCACCAGTCCGGAATGCGCAGGGCCAGAGTGAAATCAGAAACTGCAGCCGAAGACTGGCCCGGAGCTTCCACTGTAAAAGTCACCGCCTCCCCCATCGGGATATCTGATTTTTGGGAAAGCTTTATTCCACGGGCCCTCCAGTTTACAGTCGAACTGAAATACTGGTTCACAATCAGAGTCGCATTTTCTTCATCATAAAAATAGATACTGTCGCCAAGCTTGGTAAAGTTTTCGAGGCCGGTTCCGGTACAGCACCAGAAGTAGTTTTTATTTACATCAGGATTACAGTAGGTCTTAAAACAGCCCGTAGCCATTGGCTGAAAATAAGTTGTCATTCCGGTCTCGCGGTTTACAGAAGCCAGAATTGAATTGATAAAGGTGTTTTCGTAATAGTCTGCGTACTTGCGCTCGCCGGTCAGCATAAAAAGGGCACGGGTAAGCTTAAGCATATTGTGAACATTACAGGTCTCACAGTTTGTATTACTGCGCTCGGCATCGAGAATATCATCCTTTCCAAAATGCTCACACTCGCTGTTTCCGCCAGTGATGTAGGTATGGTGCTGAGTAACCAGATTCCAGAAAGCCTTGCAGTATTCAAGATACTGCTTCTGCTCTGCTTCAGATGCGGGGTCGCCTTCTTCCTTTAAGGTAAGACAGCGATTCACCGCGCCAACAAATTTCGGGATTGTCGTATTTGCGTGGCGGTTGTTCAAAATGTTGGCATCTTTTCCTTTTACAGCCGGCGCCGTCAGAATCTCCTTAAAAAGATATTCTTCATCGAAGGTGTGAGCCACTTTCATAAAGTGATCTGCCTGCGCATAGCCGGCTGCCTTCGCAGTTTTATAAAGCTCGTAAAGGCAATCGTTCATTCCGCCATATTCAACAGAGAGCACACGCTTTCTTGTTTCCTCATCCCAGCGGGAAGTTCGCTCGTACATCCATTCGCCAAGCTTTTCTGCGACATCGAGGGCACGACTGCCAGTCTCGCCACCCGCGAGTTTTGCAACCTCAACCAAGCCGTTCATAATTTTATGCATTGTGTACCAGGGCACCCAGGTATCTGCCTGGTTTCCTTCTTCAAGCTTATCAAACTGAAGCTCTGGCTTTGCGGGGTCTGCCATTGTTGCGCCAAAGATAAAGCCCGGCTTGCAGCGTTCGTCGCGGCCAGCCATAGCCTGACACTCGGCAAGGCCATTAATCAACAAAGCAAGACGTTCGCGCAGAGCAAGACCATCCCGCCCCTTGCAATCCCCATAACCGCCTGCAAGCCCCTGTGCCGCAGCCGCAAGATAGTGCCCCAAAGTGTGTCCTCCGATTCGTGTATTTTCCCAGCCGCTATACGGAGCTTTTGCCTTGTTCGGTACCCCCGCCGTGAGCCGGAAATTATACAAAAGCCGGTCCACGTCAAAGGTGTTAAGAAAATCAACATCTTTCTGAGTTACATCAAGAAAATATTCGTCTTCAAACTTTACATCTGCCAGATCAAAGGCCTTTATATTAGTTAAACGTTTAACTTCTGGATCAAAATTTTTACTCATTTTTATTTCTCCTTGGCCACCTTTCGGCTGGCTGCAGGCAGTAAAACTGGAGGCCATTAAAATCACTAGCCCGCCAGTTATCACAAGCACATTTGCAGCAATAATTATAAAATGCTTTTTACGGGATTTCATCAGTTTGTATTTATATATTATAATGTTTCAGACAAATTAGACAATCATGTTTTTTACTGACCGAGGTATTAAAATGGGTTTATCAATAGGAGATGTTGAAAAGATAACCGGAATATCCAAAGACCGTTTAAGGTACTATGAAGAAAAACAGCTTATCACTCCTGTCAGATGCGCTGATAACTCTTATCGCGAATATGATAACGAAGAAGTATTGAAACTTCTTGGTATTCAGTTGTACAGATCGATGGACCTGGGTGTTAAGGAAATCCAGCAGATTCAAGACTCAGACACAATCAAGGGAATATACAATGTATTTAAGAAACGTCAGAAGGAACTGCAAATCCAGCTGGCCGAATTACAAAAACAAAAAGACAGTGTGTTAAGAGGTATAAAAGACTGTGAAAAAATAAGAAGCTATCTCGGAAAATACACAATTAAGAATGTAAAACCATTAAAACTCATTGATAAGATAGACGATTTAGTCAGCACAGAAACGGGGGCAAAGTTCAAGACAGAATCTGATGAGCAGATGATAATAATCAGAAGCATGGTAAGACGAATTGAATTAACTCCCGAAGGCATTGGCGAAAATGCAGTTTTTGTGGCAGAAGAGTCTGAAGAAAAAGAGATTGAATGCGTTTACACTGTGGTAAGAGACAGTGCCTCTTATGATCCTCTGATGGATGAATATGCTAAGTGTATGAAGTGGGTTGCAGAGAACAATATTAAGTTAGGCAGATACTGCTATATAAAACCACTGCTCGTATCTCATCTGGGAAAATGCGCCGAGAGTTTTCTGGAAGTTTTTGCACCAGTCATAAAATCATAAAATTACGCTTGACTCTGGTACGATACCATACTTTATGCTTTACGGTATAAGAACATAAAGAAAGAGGTATTTATCATGGAAGCAAGTAAAAAAAATCTGTGCTTTTTCGCTATCCTCACATACGTGGGCTTCTATATTGCCCTGGGCTTATGTCTGCTGATAGTAGCGTTCGGCGTGCCAATGGAGAGCATGTCAAATTATGCACCGTTAGTCATATCATGGGTGTCTTTGGTCGTATTGATGATCTGGGCAAAACGCCTGCTTAAGGATTCATCCAGAAAAGAATTTCTAAAAGGTTTATTTGCCGAGAAGCTGAGAATCAAATGGATTTTAATCTCAATCATTATTCCGTCACTTATATTTGCAATTACTGTTATTGTTCTTGGTACGGTTAATCATAAAAGCATAGGAGAATTGATTAATCAGGATTATGCATCCTACCCGCTGCTGTTTATTTTACAGCTGCTCATGGGTCCCACAGCAGAAGAACCCGGATGGAGAGGATATTTCTTTACGGAGGTATCAGCTAAGAAAGGGATTCTTAAAGGTTCTGTGATTACAGGCCTTGTCTGGGGATTTTGGCATACGCCGCTCTGGTTAATGGAAGGCTTATCTCCATTGAGTCTGATAGTTTATGCAGTTTCCTTTATAGGGGCTGTCATAGGTATAAGCATTATTATGGGATACATTTTCGGAAAGCACAGAAATCTGATTTACTGTACTATCATCCATTTGCTCTTTAACTTTCTGAATGCTCTCCTTATTATTGATAATAATCAGAACAGTCTGATTTTTGCCCTGGTGATTTATGCAGTCCTCTATCTGCTTACTGCGGGAATAATGATTTTTATCAACAGAAGCAAGTCGGCAAGCACAGCTTGCCTCTGAGCCATTTTTTCGATGAACCTAAAACGGCCCGCTGTCGCAGCCCGTTTTTTAACGGTTCTTCGATTGTAGGCTCTTCATATAAAGATATCGCAGCCAGGCCGTAAGCCCGCTTAAAAACCAGACGATTCCAACCGACCACCAGATGCCCCAGACGCCGATTGCCGCAACCGCGCACAAGGCCACCGGCACAATAAAGCGGCCAACAACTTCGGTTATGCCGTTAATCAGGGCAAAGGTGGCGTCGCCGATTCCGTTGAGAACTCCGCGCACAACATAAATCACGCCAAGGAAGATGTAGAACCAACTGGTAATTCTCAGGGCTCGGGCGCCCATCTCAATTACCTCAGGCTCCTTTACAAAAAGACGGGTTATCGGGCTGCCAAAAATCTGAATCAGCGGAATCATGAGCACAGTGAAAATTGCCATCATGATCATACTCTTACGGTAGCCCTCGATAATGCGGTCGTGTTTTTTTGCTCCGTAGTTCTGGCCGGTATAAGTAGAAAGAGCCGTTCCCAGAGTTCCGTAAGGCTGGTGAATCAACTGTTCGATACGACTCGTCGCAGTAAAGGCCGCAACCGCAACAGGACCAAAGGAGTTTACAACACGCTGAAGCGCCATGCAGGAAATCGCAATCAAAGAGAACTGAAGCGAAAGCGGCACACCAAGCTTTATACAGCGGCCAATAATCACAGGGTTCACACGCCAGTCGCCGCGGCTCATCTTAAAATACGGGTTTGTCTTAAAAGCAAAAACAAGGCAGAGGGTACCGCAGACCATGTTGGAAATCAGCGTTGCAATACCCGCACCCCAGACACCAAGCTTAAGATTGTAAACAAAAATCACGTCAAGCACGCCGTTGAGGATGCAGGAGAAAATCAAAAAATAAAGAGGAGTTTTAGAATCCCCGAGCGCCCTCAGCATAGAAGAAGCAAAATTGTAAACCGAAATCATCACCATGCAAACGCACATAATCTGCATGTAGACTTTTGAATCAGCCATGATAGAATCCGGAGTATTGAGCAAGCGCAGAATCGGGCCCGCAGTAAAAAATGCAATCGCGCCGATAGTAGTTGGAATCACCAGCATGATGTAAGCCGTGTTTGCGATACAGTTTTTTACCTTATCGGTACTGCCTTCGCCAAAAAAGTGAGAAGTAACAATTCCGCCACCCGCGCCAATTCCGTTACAAAGCGCAAAAAAGAAAAAGGTAATCGAGCCGGTAGCCCCAATAGCCGCCAGAGCCTGGGCCCCAACGAACTGACCAACAATCACCGAATCCACAAGATTATAAAGCTGCTGAAAAATATTACCAATCAGCATAGGAACCGAAAAAGCCAGCAGCAGACGGACAGGACTGCCTTCCGTCATGTTAACAGTATTATCTCTCATACTAATGGTGATTATAACAAGCCGCCGCGCCCTGAAATTGTATGATTATATCAAAAAATATGTAATAAATGAGGAGGAAGTCTCCCCCTCGGCCGCACTTCGTTGCGGCCTACCCTCTCTCCTAAGGGGCAAGCCCCTTAAAAACCCCAAAATCTAAATCTACCAAAGGGTCTTTACCGGATATTTCGGAATAATTGTATCTCGCGTAATAATTGTCATGTTTTCTGTAATTGCCTGACAAATTATTAAACGATCAAATGGGTCATTATGATAATCTGGTAATTTATCAAGTTCATCAAGATGATTACCTTTTATCGGAAGAATATATATATCTTTTTCTGAACAGAGTTCTTCAATTTGAGAAATAGAAAACTCCAGCTCTAGTTTTCCAATACTATGCTTAATAGCAATCTCCCACAAAGAAACTGCACTGGTACAAATATATTCAGCATCATTAATTGTATTTCTTGCTGTATCAGAAAGTTCTTCAGAATCTCTCAAGTACCAAAGCAGAGTATGTGTATCAAGAATATACATTACATATACTCCTTAAAACATTCTGGAGTTTCATCAAAATCGGGCGCCATAAAGAATTTTCCAGTAAGCCCACCTGGTCTACGCTTATGCTCTTTTTTCTGTACAGCAGAATGTTTAGAAAATAAGAAATCAACATAATCAAAAACAGACTGCTGTTGTTCTACTGTGAGACATTCGATTTTCTTTTCTAATACGTCATAAGGCATAAGCATTCCTCCATTTTTATTATATCATAGAAAAATGAATGTTGTCATAAAATTTCCTTTTTTCGTTCGCTTCGCACACTACCGAGTTTCCTTTGGAAACTCGCGACGCGAGGGGGAGACTTCCCCCCACCCTTACCTTAAACCTCCAGCATATCTGATACCGAAGACTGATTGCGGATTTTTTCTTTTACGCGGTCCATGCAGGCAAGCACATCCTCTTTTGGGATTGTACAGAAAAGCGAAACGATGTAGGTATCCAGCTGCTTGCCTTCTACTCGCTGAAGGATTTCAATTGCTTCTTCGTGAGACTTGCCGGGCTTGTAGGAACGGGCCATGGTGATTGCAGAATAGGTGTCGGCAACGGAAATTATGCGGGCGGCAAAAGGAATCTTGTCGCCGGGAATGCCAAAATAGCCTGAGCCGTCAATGCGCTCGTGGTGATACAAAATCCATTCTTTAATGAGCTCAAAGGATTTTAGCGGGCGCAGAATCTGCACGGAAATTTCGGGGTGGCGGCGCATGACATTCCATTCTTCAGGATTAAGGGCAGCGGGCTTATTCAGAATTGCTTCTGGAACTCCGAGTTTTCCGACATCATGAAAAAGGGCCGCATACTTAAGATTTTCTTCATTTATTCTGCGCTTAAAACCGGCCGGCAGATTTTTATAAATCAAAAGTGAAAGCTCCTGAACATGAAGACTGTGACCATTTAGGTTCGGGTCGCGGGCTTCGACAATTCCAATCAGGGTTTCGGAAATAGCAAAGGCCGAAGTTCTGATTTCTTTTGTAAGCGTAAAAATCCAAAGCAGCACCGTTGTTACAAAAACCGCGCCGGCAAATAAAAGGATTCCCACCCAGACAGTCTGAAGCTTTACAAAAAAAATAATCAGGTAAACTACGCAAAAAAGCATTATCATGTCTAAAATCAGGAAATCAAGAAACTGACTCCTTCTGTTTTGCGTAACAGTGTGTCTCTTAGAAAGAATAAAGCGGATATCTATTATTAAGTTAAAGATTTGCAAAGCAAATCCCAGCAGAATCAGTGTCTGCCCCAAAATGAACATAGATAAAGTCTAATACCAAAGTGCTAAAAGTCAAGCAGAAGATTTCGTATAATAGATTGCTTCGCTTCGCTCGCAATGACAGGGGTCCCCAGACCTCACTTCATTGATTCGTTCACAATGACGAGGCTCCATGCATCATTGCGAGGAGCGCAAAGATCTTACACACCCCACGTCATTGCGAGGAGCGAAGCGACGAAGCAATCCATATTCATTCTCAATGACAAATCCCTGCAATTACAGTATAATTAAAAAAATGAAGCCTCATTCAAATACCACGAAGGGTATCTTTTTTATAATCTGCTCGGCATTTTTCTTTGCACTCATGGCTGTTTTTGTGCGGCTCGCGGGAGATATCCATTTTGTGCAGAAGGCTTTTTTCAGAAACGCAGTTGCCTTTCTGATTGCACTGGGCGGCACTTTGAGAGATGTGCGCCTTAACGGCCGCGAAGCTGTGCGCATTCCTAAAGGAGCCCCGCTTTATTTATTCTTGCGTGCCTTTGCCGGCTCGGTCGGTGTTTTCGGGAACTTTTACGCAATAGACCACATTCTGCTTGCCGACGCCGCAATCCTCAATAAAATGGCGCCGTTTTTTACTATTATTTTCTGCTACATAATTCTGCGCGAAAAAATCAGACCTGTGCCGCTTGCCTGCATTATAGTTGCCTTTTCTGGTTCCATTCTGATTGTAAAACCTTCCTTTAATTTTACTCAGATGATTCCAACCTTGGCAGCCTTTATGGGCGGTGTTGGAGCCGGTCTGGCATATGCAAGCATCCGAAAACTAAGCTATCTCAAATGCAACGGCAAAATCATAATTCTTTTCTTTTCTGCCTTTTCAATGATGCTTTCGGTGCCTTACATGATTACAAGCTTTAATCCTATGACCTTGCAGCAGACTCTTATGCTTTTGTGTGCAGGCGCCTGTGCGGCCGGAGGACAGTTCTCAATTACAGCTGCTTACTACCACGCCCCTGCCAGCAAGATCTCGATTTACGATTATTCGCAGATTTTATTCTCTACACTTTTCGGCCTCGTATTCTTTGGCCAGTTCCCGGACTGGATGAGCTTGGCCGGCTATATCATCATTATAAGTATGGCAGTGGTGAATTATATATACACTCACAGACATGCAGAAGAATCTCCGGTGGTTGAGTAGCCGCATAGCGGCGTATCGAAACCTAATACAATAGCAAATCCGTTAAAGATAATTGCGAAAACTTGGAGCAATTATCTAGGATTTACTATCAAAATCCCCAACTGTCATTGCGAAGCGAAGCAATCCACTTTATAGATTTCAAGGTCGCCTACGCGCCTCACGGTGACTGTAGTTGTACAAGGCACCGAAATCCTTTCACAACCAGGAGGTGCTACGGCTAAAAACCTAAGCAACCTCTGATTTAGCCGTAATTTCCGCGAAAAGCAGCCTGATTTCAAAACTTAAATCAGGAGTTTTACGGCTAAGATGCCTCGCTTAAGACTTTTTAGCCGTAATGCAGGAAGATTTAAGGCCTCTTCTGCCTCATTTCGCAGTCTGTCTACGGCTAAAAGTTTCGCTGACACCGTTTTTAGCCGTAACATCATCGATAAGTCACCTTCTCAAGCTTTATTTTGTGTCATCTTCTTTGCGTGGTTACGGCTAAAAAACACGCAAAGGGCACTTTTAGCCGTAATATCGGCAGATTCTCGGCTTCCCCGGGATTCTTTTCCAGCCAGCTTACGGCTAAAACCGCCACATAACACAATCTTAGCCGTAACATTACAATTATTCCCTCCACATTTCTCAATTTTTAGCCATTTTTTTCATATTTTAGCCATATTTTCACACTTTTCTCTTGCCTTCCAGCGCATTTCTTTTTACATTTATAGTATGCAGTTTACCAAAACTATAGAAAACCAGCCTCTGACCCCTCTTTTTATTGAGCCACTGCTTCAAAGGCGGCTGGCAGAACTTAATACTCTGCTCGCAACAAAACTCAAAGAAGTCAAAAAGGCGCCGGCCGGTTCCCTGCGCATCACCAGCAGCAACCAAGTCACCCAGTATTATCACAGAACTCTGCACGGCGACACCTGCGGCATCTACATCCCTGCGAAAAACTTTAAGCTTGCAAACGCTCTGGCCCAAAAAGATTACGACAAACTGCTAATTGAATCACTTAAAAAAGAATCTCGGCTTTTGCAGGCAGCCATAAACAGCTATAAAAAAACAACTCTCGCCGAACGCCTTTTTTCGCTGCTCCACAAAAAAAGACAGCCACTCATTACACCAGTCTGCCTGCCAGACGAACAATTTTCAAAACTTTGGCAAAACGTAGCCTATGAAACAAAGCCCTTTTCTCCAGAAGCACCAGTCTTACTCACAGCCAGCAACGAACGAGTCCGCTCTAAATCTGAAATCATAATTGAGGACACTCTGAACCGCCTGAATATTCCTTACCGCTACGAGTT
Organism: uncultured Treponema sp.; assembly: GCA_947166355.1. GTDB lineage: Bacteria > Spirochaetota > Spirochaetia > Treponematales > Treponemataceae > Treponema_D. The sequence continues at coordinate 90,031 of CAMVDX010000005.1, read as the reverse complement.
CCCAATAAATCTAAAAACCGAAAACGGCGACTTCCGCATTTTTAACCCGGATTTCATCTGCCTGAACCTGCGCACCCGCGAAGAGTTTCTCTGGGAACACTTTGGCATGATGGATGACCCCGAATACTCCGCCGCCGCCACTCGCAAACTACGCCTCTACGAAAGCAACATCATCTACCCCGGCAAGAATCTTATAATATCTGTAGAAACTTCGGAGCTCCCCATAAACACCAGACAGATAGAAAAACTCGCAGAGCAATATTTAAAATAAGCAACAAAAAAAGTGTTTTTGTACCACGCCCCGCTCCCTCGCGCCAGATTCACAGTTTTAGTTTATAATGCGGGTGCCCTGAAAAAAATGGGGGATGACCAATAAGTTTACATCCTAGTGTCATTCCGAACTTGTTTCGGAATCTATAGAACCAGATGTAGTGTAGATGCTGAAACAAGTTCAGCATGACAATACTATTTGGACATCCCCTATTTTTTTATTTTCCAAGATTTTCTGTATTAGTTGGCAATACCTGATTTGAACGATCCAGATAATGCTTAATTATATTATCTTCTTTTTCATATCTTGGAACAAGTTTCCAATCATAATAATGAGCTGTTGTGCCGGTCCCTTTCATAATTTTGTCTGGACTGAATGTAAAATCAAGACTATAGTTTGAAAATAAATATTTTGAATATTCATAACCTTCATCACATGCACATCCCTCAAATCCAACATAAGTAAAAAGCTTATATTTATCATCCTCAAAACTTAAGAAAGTATTTTCATCCATATCAGGCAATGTAAAATATTTTTCTTCATGAGGTTTAATATCTACCGCATACCATCTCCACGGAGAATTAGTGTGTATTTTTAGATGAAATGTTTCATCTGTTGTATTAGTAAATTTTACTGTAAAGGTTTTATTTTTAATTTCTTTATTTCTTAAAAAAGAATAAAACCATTCTGGTATATTTTTATAATCAATTTGAGGATGTTCATATAATACGTTATCAATTCTTTGGAGTAAGAGAAAATCTTCACCTGACATTTCATTTAAATTAATTAATTCATTAAATTTGGCTTTAAAAGCATTGGTCATTCTTTGGAAACGACGTGCGTCACCACCTCCCCACCATGAGTTGGGTATAGTATATGTATAGGTCTTCTTCATTAAATAATTTTCTGTAGTCCAATATTCTTGATTAAAAAACCATTCTACTTCTTTTTTTGAAACCTTCGTATCTGTATTACCATATCTAGTTTCTGTTAAAGAAGTTGAAGCACAACTACACAACAAAACACTCAATAAACCAAATAAAATAAAAATCTTTTTCATAAATCACTCCATGTCACTATATATATAGGTATATTGCAATAAAATAAGACTTTTGTCGAGAGACGACAATGGCATTGATGGTTTGCCACGTCGCTTCGCTCCTCGCAATGACGACTATTGCACAAATCATAAAAATCCTATATTTTAATCGGAACACTACGGCAGTTCGAAGTCCTTCCTGCCGGCGGCAACACGATAATTTACAACATGGCGCACGGCCACGTTTGCTGCGAATCAAAACCAGGTCAATTCTATTTTTTGAGGTCATTTCAAATGAATGAACTTTTTCTCGTTATCACACTTTTAGTGGCTTTCGGGGGCACTCTGCTCTTTTTGAAAGTTTTTGGTAAGGGCGGACTTTTCGCCTGGATTGGTATCTGTACAGTTCTTGCTAACATTGAAGTTACAATTCTCGTACACGCCTTTGGTATGGATCAGACTTTGGGTAACACACTTTTTGCGGCAACCTTCCTCGCAACTGATATTCTCAGCGAGCTTTATGGAAAGAAGGAAGCCAACAAGGGTGTTCTTGCCGGCGTTTTCACAAGCCTGAGCTTTATTCTTTTGAGCTTTATGTGGGTTCGTTACAATCCTGCAGAGGGCGACTGGGCAAGCGAATTTGTTCGCGGACTTTTCTCTAACACTCCGCGCATGCTCCTTTCAAGCCTGATTGCTTATGTGATTTCTGAGTTCGTTGATGTTTCGCTTTACCACGCCTGGTGGAAGCTCACAGAAAAGAAAACCGGAAGCCACACAAAAATGCTCTGGTTCCGTAACAACTTTTCTACTTTGATTTCTCAATTTATAAACATCGTGCTCTTTAACTTTGGTGCCTTCCTTGGAATCTACACCTTCCGCGAGCTTCTCGCAATCACAGGAAGCTGCTATGTAATTTACATCGCAACCAGCCTGCTGGATACACCTTTCGTTTACCTGGCAAGAAAAATTGCCGGCAGCAACACCGGCGAGACCTCGGCTGAATAAGTCGAAACCACGCCGGTAACAAGGCCGGCAGCGAGGCCGGTAACCTCGCAAAACCACGCCCGCGGCAAATTAAATAAAATTAGTCCAGGCGTGTTCTTCTTTTTCCGGAAGTCCATACTTCTCTTTTCCGAGAGCTATGGACTTAATAAGGAAGGACATGTTGCGGGCGAGAACTCTCAGAGTCTGCATACCTTCTGCATCCTGAGCAGCCTCTCCACAAGCACCCCCGTGAATATTATTCCAGTACTGACTGCTTGCAACCGGCATTCCGCTGATTGTATAAAACTTATTCAAAACATCAAAAGAAGCAGTTGTACCACCGCGGCGGGCACAAACAAAACCAGCCCCAACCTTCATTGTTTTATCAAAATGACTGCTGTAAAAGAGTCTCTGCAAAAAAGCCTGAACAGTTGCGTTTGGAGCTGAATAATAAACAGGCGACCCCACAACAATGCCATCTGCACCCTCAAACTTTTTGGCAAACTCGTTCACTGCATCATCAAAAACACAACGTCCCAACTCCCCGCATCGGCCGCAGGCAATACAGCCGCGGATATCTTTATTCCCGATATTAAAAATCTCAGTCTCAATTCCTTCTGCCGCAAAAACCTTTTCCATTTCGTGCAGACCAAGCAAAGTGTTGCTGTTAGCCCTTGGACTTCCGTTTACTAAAAGTACCTTCATTTTCATGCCTCTTATAAAATAATCTATACTAAAAAGATAAGGTAACTTTTTCCAGAAATCAAGTTTTATAGAGATTTTACTAGTGATTTTTATTTCTAACTGGATTATGAAGTTTTTTATTTCTGATAAATATCCAGATGAGACTTAATGCGCCCCTTTACCAGCTCCGCAATCTCTGTAGTAGACATTCCATCATATTCATCCGGCAGAATTGGTTTAAGGTAATGAATCTGAATCGGGCGAGATGTTTTAAAACCTTTATCAAAAATGCAGTAGGAATCTATAACCGCAACAGGCAAGATTGTACAGTGAGCACGCTGAGCACTTTTAAAGCTGCCCGCATGAAATTCATCCAGCTGGCAGGCAGTAATTTCATAGCCACCTTCCGGGAAAACCATATAATTATTTCCAGCTTTAAGTTCTTTAGTGATTTCGCTGTAAGCCTTTACAACAGAATGAGGATTATGCTTTATCAACTTTTGCGATTTGATAAGTCGGCAAACCTCGCGGATAAACGGACGGTGAGTTGCCACATCATCAAGAATTACACCAGTTTTACGCGGAAAAGTATACCAGATTGCGAGCGGATCAAATTTTTCCTGATGATTTGCGCAGATATAAAAACCGTCATTTTCGGGAATATTTTCGAGTCCGTAAGCTTCAACACGAAGTCCTGCAGTATCTACGGCAAATTTTATCATTTTAAGACAGTAAGCATACATTTCATCTTCTGTATATTTACTCTGATGAAAGGCCATATAGACCATTTTTGGATAATATACGATGATTTTGAAAAAGTTTCTTGATATTGCCTTGAATAAAATTGATATACTGCTGTTTCGCTTTTCCATGTTAATTCAGACTAATATATCATTATTCTTGATGTTGTTCAAATGGTAGGTTTTTCCAGGCCCCCGGTCGCGGTTTTGTACCACGCCCCGCTCCCTCGCGCCAAGATTACGTAAATCTTTTATAATGCGGAAACCCTGTTTCCAACAAAGACTTTCTATCTTGCAAAAACTATATAATCGTGAGAAAATAAAATTATGACAATTACAGAAAATAAAACAGCAAATTCAATTGAACTCGTAATTTCTGGTCGTCTTGATACCGGAACAGCTCCAGAACTGGAAGCAAAACTCAAGCAGCTTCCAAAGGATATTCAGACTCTTTATCTGAATCTTTCCAGCATTCAATATATTTCAAGTGCAGGCTTGCGCGTAGTTCTTCTTGCACACAAGCTTATGCTTCCAATCGGTGGAAAAATGATTATCCGTTCACCTTCAGCTTTCTGCAAGCAGGTGCTCGCTGCAACCGGCATGGACAGCATTTTGACAGTGGAATAAAGATTGCCCGGTCAAGCCGGGCTCTAACCGGCACATACTTTCTTTTTAATCTTAAGGCAGTTCTTTCCGTCGCTGTATTCATATTCCACAGCATCCATAAATTTTTTTGTAAGAAAAATTCCAAGCCCACCAATTTTGCGTTCTTCGGCACTCAGAGTCAAATCAGGATCAGGCTTTTCCAGCGGATTAAAAGGCTTGCCGCCATCTTTAAAAATCACCGTCAAAACTCCACTGCCATCACCACCAATATGATAATCTAAAACAATTTCGGCTTCTTCTGAACCAGAATAATGCGCAATGTTTACAAAAATCTCTTCCACCGCCAAATCAATCTGATTCAAAAGCATATCGTCGCAGCCCTTTGGAAGCTGAGAATGAATAAAATCATTCACCGTCTGCATACTTTCATCTGCTGCCTTTACTCTTAAAATGCTCTCACCCATACAACTCCCCTAGCGCCCGTTAAAAATCATTTCCAGCATTGTAATATCATCAAATTGAGATGCATCCTTTACAAAAATATTTATATCTTCGCGGATAATATTCAGAACCTCACGCGGCTTTTTCTGGCCGATTCCCTTTACAACCGAAAGGAGCCTTTCTTCTCCATACAAATCGTTATGAGCATTCGTAGCCTCAGTAACACCATCAGTGAAAACAAAAAGCCTGTCTCCTTTTGAAAAGCTTGTCGTATAAGTTGTGTACGGAATTCCATCCATTCCGGCAAGCATCAGATTCGGTTTTGTCGTAAGATATTTTACTTCCCCATTCTGCATAATAAGCGGCGCATTATGACCGGCATTTGCAAACTTCATTTCTCCCGTAGAAAGAGTGATTATACCAAGCCAGCAGGTAACAAAAAGCCCGCTCTCATTTCCTTCGCACAAAATAGAATTAACATGCTCAAAGATTTTTGCAGGGTCGTATCCAATAGCTGCCTGAATTGCGGTATCCTTTAAAAGTGTTTTTGTAATTACCATGAACAATGCCGCTGGAACGCCCTTACCGCTTACATCTCCAACGACCACTGCAAAGTGGTCATCATCAAGCATGTAAAAATCATAAAAATCACCGCCAACTTCTTTTGCCGGTTCCATAGAAGCAAAAAGCTCAATTTCCGGATGGTTTTCAAACGGCGGAAAAACACGCGGAAGCATTTCGGCCTGAATCTGCTTTGCAACATTAAGCTCTGCGCCAAGCCTTTCCTTTTCGGCTGTAGCATGAGTAAGATCTTCTATATATTTGTTCATATCAGCACTCATCTTTTCTACGGACTTTGCAAGAGTTCCTATTTCATCGTGAGTACGGACTTTTTTAAGAATTCCCGTAAGCTCGCCGTGATGCTCCGCAAAATGCGAGGTCTCATAAGTTACAAAAAGAATAGGTCTGATAATTCCGAAATAAATCAAAAGTGCATAAAGCGCAATAAAAAGAGCAGTAAGCGCAAGCGCCCATAAAATTATAGAATGCAGAAATTTCTTTTTGTATTCCTTAATTTCATGCATAGGTTTATAAACGCTTACAATGGCACACGGTTTGCGGTTAGAATCATAAAGAGGCACAGCACTGGTTACATGACCGCCACCTTTTTTATAAGAAAACATACTGTATCTTTCGCCGCGCTCAATTACTCCGCGCAAGTTTTCAATATAATCGTCCGTCTTTTTTTCAAGCGACTGAACATATCCAAGCTCAATTACAGTACTATTCAATTCCTTGCTATTAACCGTATCAAAAACATAAGTCCGCGATTTATAATCCGGCGCAATTTTTGTTACAGCAATGTATACAATTTCAGCAGACTGCGTAATATCAATAAGACGGCTGTTAATTTCTTCCCATTCAGCATCAGGACCATCTTCAAGCCAGACATCCAGCTTGTCACCATTGATACAGGTTGCGGCAGTATCCGCAAACTGTTCAGTTACAGTGCCATATATTACTTCAAGCTCTTCCTGGAATTCCCTATAGCCGGTATAGCTGTTCACAATACACATGAGCACACCAAAAATCACCGTGCCCAAAATCAATTCCAAACCAAGTACAGAAATACGAAGCTTTTTTTTCTTTGAATCGCCCTTCATAAATCGCTCCCGAAAAACCGAATCTGCCTTTATACGGCCGTCTTACTTCACGCGCATTTTTTATCAGCCTTTATTTTTTAAGCCTTTATCAGATAGTCTGCCCAACCGCACTACAGCAAACTCTAAAGCCCAGGCTGCTGCTCTTACCGTTTGGTGCACTACCACTGCGATAAAACACCGTACACTGCTGAGGATCATCAAGCCAGCTGCCGCCACGCTTCACGTGCATATCTCCGGTTGTAGGTCCATGAGGATTTGTCTGAGCTCCAGACGCAAGATTCGGAGTATAATAATCCCAGCACCATTCCGCAACATTTCCGCACATATCATAAAGCTTAAGCCCGTTCGGATCTTTTGTTGCAACACTGTGAGTCGTAATTCCGCTATTCTCGCCATACCACGCAACAGCATTAATATTTGCACTTCCCGCATAAGGATTCGGAGTAGAAGTCTTTCCATCACGGGCCGCATATTCCCATTCAGCTTCAGTAGGCAGACGGAAACCATTTGCCGTAAAATTACAGTTGATTCGCTTCCAGACCGGACTCGTTGCTTCGAATACGCTGAGGTCCGTCGAAGTTCCAATGCTATAACAAGGCATAAGCCCGTTCAGCTTACTGAGCATATTGCAGTAAATAATTGCTTCACACCAGTTCACACTTTCTACAGGCCGGTTTTCGCCCTGCAGCTTCGACGGATTTTTTCCCATCACATGAGCGTACTGACTTTGTGTTACCGGAACTTCGCTAAGATAATAACTTACAAGAGTTACAAGACTATTGTGAGAGCCGCCGCCCATTACAAACTGACCGCCCGGCACTAAAATCATTTTCGGCGTCTTTCCAATCTGAACACGCGGATTATCCGTAACCTGCTCCGTACTTTCGCCTTCTTTTATAACCTTCACAGGAATTCCACAACGAGAGCAAAACTTATCCACCGTGCTCAAAACATTACCGCATTCCTCGCAGGAACGCAGAATCTTTACATCACCAACAGGATATCCGCAATTAAAACAAAAACGTGCTTCATCAGGAAGCATAGTGCCACATTTAATACATTTCATAGAAAACTCCAGAATAGATTAATTATAGCACAGGATTTAAAATATTAGAAAAAAAAAGAGGGCGGAGCCCCGCCCTACGCGCGCACGTTGTTGCGCGCTACCCAACCCAGCGGGGGCAAAATTTTCCGACATCGTGCCCCCGCAACGCCCCTAAATTGTCATGGGAATGTCCAAAAAGTATTGTCATGCTGAACTTGTTTCAGCATCTACACTATATCTAGGTCTATAGATTCCGAAACAAGTTCGGAATGACACTAGGAAGTAAACTTTTTGGACAGCCCCAGCTCGTTAATCAAATCGTTTATCTTCAATACGCTTTGTTTTCTTTTCACTGCGAGGAAGCTCGCCGATTCCTACAACTTTAACTTCCGGTGTCATGTTGTACTTCTGCTTAAAGTTGTATGCAATTGCGAGGGCAACTTCTGTGCGGTCTGTGCCGCCTTCTACCTCAACTGAGAGGGTCATTTTATCTTTGCCGTCTACATGCTCAATGAGGGCTCGGTATTCGCTTGAAGTTCCAGGCACGCCTTTGATTACGTCTTCGATTGTGCTTGGGAAGATGATGTTGCCCTTAACCTTTACCATGTCATCGCTGCGGCCAAGAATCTGTGTGATGCGTGGATACTTGAGGCCTGTTGGATTTGGAGTTGTTACAAAGGCAGCGAGGTCATGTGTACGGAAGCGGAACAACGGAGCTCCCTCTTTTACAAGAGTTGTTAAAGTAATTTCACCAATCTGTCCTTCTGGAACAGGCTTACCTGTCTGTGGGTCCAGAATCTCAATATAAACGTAATCATCAAAAATACTGATTGCATCGTCGCCAACTGCGTTGATTCCGATTCCAGGTCCGTAGCATTCTGTAAGACCGTAGATGTCGTAAAGCTCAATTCCGAGAATACTCTGAATTCTGTTGCGCATTTTTTCACCCCAGCGTTCTGAACCAATTACACCCTTTGTAAGGTGAATCTTATCTTTGAGTCCGCGGGCTTCTACCTGTTCTGCAAGGAGGAGTGCATAAGAAGAAGTTGCGCAGATTACTGTTGATTTAAGATCCTGCATCATCTGAAGCTGCTTTTCTGTGTTACCTGGCCCCATTGGAACGGCCATAGCGCCAAGGCGTTCACAGCCAGCCTGAAAGCCGATACCAGCTGTCCAGAGTCCGTAACCCGGTGTAATCTGGATGCGGTCTTTATTTGTGATTCCTGCAAGCTCATAGCAGCGGGCAAACATGATAGCCCAGTCTTCTACGTCTTTCTTTGTATATGGAATTACTACAGGTGCGCCAGTGGTACCGCTAGACGAGTGAATGCGCACAATTTCTTCTTCCGGAACTGTAGCCAGTCCGAGCGGATATGCGTCGCGGAGCTCCTGTTTTGTTACAAAAGGAACAAGATTTTCAAAATCTTCCTGGGTTTTAATATCTTCTGGATTTACGTTAGCAAAGCGTTTTGTATAGAAAGGATTTCCAAATTCCTTAACGCGCTTAATCTGTGCGCGAATCTGTTCAAGCTGTTTTTCAGTTAATTTCATTTTTATCTCCTGTTTACGGTGGTTGAGGCTCTCGAAACCACCGTTGAAAGACGGTCATTTCGACAGGCTCAATGACCGTTATATTATGCTTCTATTTATAGTAACACAATAACACGAGACTTTGTTTCTGTCAATAGTAATCTTTAAAAATTGTTATGATTATTCTTCGGCCATTTGCCTTAATCTGTAGATAGCGTAATCATCACCTTGAGCAGCTGCTTTCTGATACCATTCAACTGCTTTTGTAAGATCTTTAGTACAGCCCTTTCCCTGCTCAAAGAATGCGCCAACATTCGACTGTGCTGTTGAAATTCCCAATTCGGCAGACTTCAAATAATAATCAAAAGCAATATCATAGTTCTGCTCAACGCCATATCCATTAGCATATAAATATCCGATATTACAAATTGAACCAGGATCTTCCTGCTCTGCAGCTAATTCATAATAATATAGAGCCTTTTCATAATCTTCACGATCACAATAGATATCACCAAGATTAGCCTGAGCCTGTGCATATCCGCCTTCTGCTGCTTTTGTAAACCAGTAAATTGCGCTTTCCATATCGGCTTTACAACCACGACCATACTCATAAGCCAAAGCAAGATTTGACTGAGCATTTGCATGACCTTTTATTGCCGCTTCAAAATAGTACTGAAAAGCCTTTTCATAATTCTGTTCAGTTCCAAAACCGCGCTCATACAAATATCCAAGCCCATTAAGTGCGTCTAAATCACCATTAGCCGCTTCTGACTCAAATAATTTTTTTGCGGTTACATAATCATTACTGAACAAAGCATCAAAGGCTTTATCAATATTTGTATCTTGTGCAGTAATATAACACAGGCAAAAAACAAGAATTATTCCAAAGATTAAATGTTTAATTGGGGATTTTTTTGATGTCAATTTTTTTAGATTTATACAGATTCGTTTTTTCTGCTTTCAAATTCATTCAGAATTCTATCAGCATTTGCGAATTCTACAACTGAAAGATTTTTATGAAGAACAGCTTTTACAAGCCCTCCTTCAAGCTTAAAAATCAGTTTTTTGTAGGCTGCTGGTGAACATTTTTCATCCATGTAGGATTTGATAGCTTTATCAACACTATCTACGACGAGCTTTTCTTTTTTATTCGTTACCATCCGAATTCTCCCTCTCTTGGCTATTTTTTAATATTCTTAAATATTTTGGTTAATTCATAACCTTGTTAACTTTAACAAAAAGTTATAACTTTATCAACCTTTAGATCTCTCATCTACGCAAATTTTTATCATTTTAATTTCATACCCGTAAAAGTTGCAAATGCAACCTTAGTTCCAAGCTCGTCGGTAATATTTATTTCATAAAGGCAGGTAGAACGGCCATCTTTTATAAGCCGCGATTCAGAAATCAGTTTTTTGCCCTTTGCCATGCCAATAAAATTTATCTGACTTGTAATAGAAACAGTCTGCGGCTGATTAAAATTTGAAGAAACGGCAAAGGTATAATCAGCAAGCGTAAAGATTGCGCCACCCATAACGCCGCCATACGCATTCTGATGGTTGCGGGTTACCTCAAAAGAGCAGCGCGCAAAATGCTCACCAACTTCCTCAATCACAATTCCAGTAGACTTTGTGGCATAAAAATCTCCACTAAAAAACTCGCGCGCTTTTTCTAAATCAGACATAAAAACTCCTATTTTCCCCAGTCTACAGCGCGAACGTTGAGCTCGTAGAAGTCTGGTTTTACAAGCTGCTTGATTGCGGCTTTAAGTTCGTTGGCGTCTATAAGACCGGCACGACTTGCGGCTCCCAGCAATACCATGTTTACAACCTTGCTGCTGCCAAGTTCGCGACAGGCTTCATCTGTGTCCACAACAACTACAGTAGCGGCTACCTTTTTGAGATAGTCTATCATTTCATTTTCATCAAAAGCTTTTCCGCTCAGGCTGGCAGTTACCGGCTGAACAACCTTTTTGTTTACTATAACTGTACCACCCTGCTTAAGGTACGCGATGTTTCGAACAGCTTCTGCTGCTTCGAATGCGATAAGAACATCGGCCTGGCCCTGTGGTACCAGAGGAGAATAAATATCTTCGCCGATTCGCACATGACTCACAACCGAGCCGCCACGCTGTGCCATTCCGATTGTCTCAGCCGAAAGCACGCGCTCGCCGTTTGCAATTGCTGCCTGTGAAAGTACCTTTGCGGCAAGAACAGTTCCCTGTCCGCCTACCCCACAAATTATGATATTTTTGCTCATATATAATTTTCTCCATTAGTGTCACACGGATTCGGAATTACTACGTAATTCCATATTTTATAATTTAATGATTTTGCGTTAGCAAAATCGAATCCGTGTGATTCTATGCTACAATTAATTAATAGCCTTTACAGGACATACTTGCGAACACAAGCTACATCCCGTACACAGTGATTTATCTATCTCAACTATTTTCTTACCTTTTGCGGTAGTTTCGACAGGCTCAACCACCGCAAGGCTCAGTGCCGGGCAGCCCAGCTCGTTGATGCACTTGCGGCAGCCGATACATTTTGTTGAGTCTACGGTCAGTGCGTGAGGTTTTTCCCAGCCGACTTTTTGTGCAATTGCGATACATGGTGCTTTGAAAATGATTGCACTTACCCCCGGAGTTTCGCTTGCTTTCTGAACGGCTTCAACAGCGGACTTCTGATCGAATGGATTCACAGTAATTACCGGCTTTACACCGATTGCATTCAGAATTTTTTCTATACTGATTTTTTCGACAATTTCGCCCATCATTGTTACGCCCGTTCCCGGGTGTGGCTGGTGGCCTGTCATTGCAGTGGTTGAATTATCGAGAATACAGATTGTCTGCTTTGCCTGATTGTAAACGGCATTTACAACTCCTGTAATTCCGCTTGCAAAGAAGGTTGAGTCACCAATAAAGCTGAAGCAGTAGCGGTCCGGCTCGTTGTGGTAAAAGCCCTGAGCCATTGTGATGTCGGCGCCCATACAAAGACAGGTATCTGTCATATCAAGCGGCATTGCGTTGCCTAATGTGTAACAGCCGATGTCTCCGCAGTAAACGGTTTTCTTTCCCTTCATTGCCTGCTTTACAGCGTAGAAAGCTCCGCGGTGAGGACAGCCTGCACAGAGAACCGGCGGGCGAACGGGCAGGTCGGGTGCACCGGTGGTTGAGTAGTCCGAAGGACGTATCGAAACCACATTTTCGCCATTAGCGGTGGTTTCGATACGACACTTCGTGTCGTTTGCATTCAAGGAAGTTATTTTCTTGTGCGCTTGCGCGCACGATGCATACACTTCGCTTCGCGAGCACTCAACCACCGTAGTAATTATCTTCTTAATTATCTCAACGCTGAGTTCGCCGGCCTCAGTAACGGTGCCGTCGAGTTTTCCGCGAATCTGGCAGTTTACTCGAGCGAGACCTGCGATTTTTATCAAGTTTTCCTCGATAACAGGGTCTAATTCTTCAAAAACGACGATTTGCTCGTGCGACTTAAGGAATTCTTCTGCTAAAGGTTTTGGGAATGGATATGGTGTTCCAATCTTGAGAACCGGGATATCTTTGATTCCGAGAATGGAAAGAGCTTCCATGAGGTAGCAGTAAGATATTCCGCCGGCGGCGAAGGCCGGGGCGTTGCGGGGTGTCCCCGCAGAGGGGGTAGTGGAAGACGCGCTAGCGGCTGGAGCGAGGGGGAGACTTCCCCCTTCAAAAGAATTAACGACTCCATTCCACTTACTTTCAGAAAACTCCTTCGGCAGAATCTTCTCGTTACGCTCAAAAATACGCTTGTGATTATTATATGAAGCGCGCGGGAAAATTACCCAGCGCTTGGAATCTTTTTCAAATTCTCCTCGTTTGCGGCACTCGGTCAATTCTGGGAATTCCATACTTTCATAGGCATGGTCTACACGGGTAGTCGGGCGAAGGAGAACAGGTGTATTATATTTTTCGGAAAGCTCAAAGGCCTCCTGAATCATCTCGTAGGCTTCAAGCGGAGTAGAAGGATCAAAGCAAGGAAGCTTTGAATACTGGGCAAAGTTACGGGTGTCCTGCTCAGTCTGGCTGGAAATAGGGCCCGGGTCGTCGGCACTTACAATCACCATGCCGCCCTTAACGCCAACATAGGAAAGGCACATTACAGGGTCGCTTGCAACATTCAGGCCTACCTGCTTCATTGTAATCAGAGTGCGGCTTCCGGCATAAGATGCGCCGGCCGCAACCTCGGCAGCGGCTTTTTCGTTTACGGACCATTCAACATAGGTTCCGGTTTTGCTCTTATATTTGGAAATAAATTCAATAATTTCGCTGGAAGGTGTGCCAGGGTAGCCTGCAACAAGATTCACTCCAGCCTTAAGGGCACCAAGCGCAATCGCCTGATTTCCCATAATCATTTGTTTTGCCATAACAGACAGTATAAAGAAAATCGTCGTTACTATCAATAATAACAGCGATTACGCCGAGACTCCCGGTCGCGGCTTCGCACTCATAGAATTTTCTTAAAATTTATAGTATCACTTACTTATGACAACGAAAGAAAAAGTTTTGCAGCTGCTGGTTGATTCTAATGAGCAGGCTGTTTCGGGAGAGACTCTTGCGAGCGAATGTGGAGTAAGCCGTGCCGCAATCTGGAAGGCAGTAAATGCACTGCGCACAGAAGGTCACAAAATCGAAGGTACAACAAACGGCGGATATATTCTTGAAGAAGATGATGTCTTTAGTCCGGAGATTTTTACAAAAACTTTTTCTTCTCTTTTTCCTGATTTTGCAGAATGTCATATCGAATGTTTTAAGAAGATTGATTCGACAAATACTTATGCAAAACGACTGCTTGCAGAATGCGGAAATCTGCGCTCTCCAGACGGCGCGCTCACCGAAGCCGGAAAAAAATTTCATCGAGCAATTTTTATTGCCGAAAGTCAGACAGCTGGTCGCGGCCGCATTGGGCGTACCTTTGTTTCACCAGAAAAGGCTGGAATTTATTTTTCAATCATTTATGCTCCCGAGGGCGGAATTACAGAGCCTGCACGTCTCACAGCATGCACCGCTGTTGCAGTTTGCCGCGCATTAAAAAAGCTTTACGGTACTTCTAACATCAACCCAAAAATCAAATGGATAAATGATATTTTTCTTGGCGGAAAAAAAGTCTGCGGAATCGGAACAGAGGGCATAACAAATTTTGAAAGCGGACAGATTGAATCTGCAATCATTGGAATCGGAATAAACCTCAGAAAAAATCCGGAGCTTGCCGGAACAGAGCTTGAAAAAGTCGTAGGCTCTATAGAAGAAGCTTTTGAAAAAAAGTCAGACTCTCTGGCCTCACTCCCACGCCTGAATCGCTGCGAACTCGCTGCAGAAATAATCGGTCAGGTATTAAAGATTTTTGAAGAAGATACTTCTGCCCCCGCTGCACATTCCGCAATCATGATGGAATACCGCAATGCTTCAATTTTGCTGGGTCGCGAAATCACAGTCTTCCCTTTAATCGGCGATGACAAATCAAGCTACAAAGCAACCGCCACTTCAATAGATGACAACGCAGCCCTTACAGTTACCCTGCAGGACGGCACAATGCGCACGCTAAACTCCGGCGAAGTAAGCTTAAAATCTGCCAGCCTGACCTCGTAAGACATCTGAACAAAATCTACTTTCGTCTTACCTCAAAACGGGTTTCTGTTTCCTTTGGTTTTTTTTCTTCAAGTGCCTTATATTTTTTGTAGAGAACTTCCTGTGCACGAACTGCATCTTCTTTTTTACCGCGTTCAACCGGCTGCCAGCTTCCATTTGACTGAAGCTGCATTGCAGAAGAATTATCAGCAAAGTAAGTATCAAGAATTGACTTTACATCTTCAAAGGCAGTCTTATCCAGAATCGGGAACATAAGCTCAATACGGCGGTCAAGGTTGCGGCTCATCCAGTCGGCAGAAGAACAATAGAGCTCTGGAGTTCCACCGTTCTGAAAATAGAAAATTCGCGAATGCTCAAGATAGCGGTCAACAATTGAGACTACGCGGATATTTTCGCTCAAGCCTTCAACTCCCGGAACCAGCATACAGATTCCACGGATATTCAAAAGAACCTTAACACCTGCCTGACTCGCTTTATACAAAGCAGAAATAACTTCCTCATGAGTAAGGCTGTTCATCTTAGCAATTATGAGTCCCGGATTTTCCGGAGAGCTTCGTTCAATTTCGCGGTTTATCATTGCAATGAGACGAGACTTGATTGTAACCGGTGCCATCGAAAGACAGTTCATATTCTGCAGGATTGAATAGCCCGTTACGAGATTAAAGAAAAGAGTTGCATCATTTGCAATCTGCGGATTCGCAGTAAACAAAGAAATATCAGAATAGAGCTTTGCTGTCTTAGTATTGTAGTTTCCGGTTGCCAGATGCACATATCGGCGGATTGTATCACTCTCGCGGCGAATCACCATCAGAATTTTTGCATGAACCTTCAGATTTACAAGCCCGTAAATTACTGTAACGCCGGCCTGCTCAAGCTCATTTGCCCAGGCAATATTTCGCTCCTCATCAAAGCGAGCCTTAAGCTCCACCAGAACCACAACCTGTTTGCCGCGCTGAGCCGCACGTTCAAGAGCATCAATAATCGGAGAGTCACGACCGGTACGATAAAGCGTCATTTTAATTGCAAGAACTTCATCATCATCTGCAGCATCATTTAAAAATTTAACAACAGGATCATAGCTTTCGTAAGGCACATGAAGAATTTTATCCCGAAGCTTAAGCGTATCCCAGTAAGGCTCGTCCTCCGGAAGGTCAGCAGGATAAAAATGCTCCCAGTGTTCAAAGCTCAAAGAGCTGCCCTCATCTGTATCACGAAGCTCCATCAAATCTGCAGGATTAATAATCTGATCTATGCGATAAACATCCTCTTCCTTAAGCTCAAGATGCTCCATAATAAATTTCAAAATTGTCTGGCTCGAAGCCTTGCAGGTCATCTGAACTGGGAAAGATGATTTACGTTGAATCAGAACATCTTCCATGGCATGAATAAAATTCTTTCCGGCATCTTCATCTACAGCAAAGTCTGCATCGCGGGCAACCTTAAAGAGCATAGTCTCTTCAACTTCAAAACCAGGAAAAAGCTTTGTTCCAAATTCAGTAACAATATCCTGTAAAAGTGCAAACTGTTTTCCTTTTGCAGAAAGCCGGGTATTCGGAAGCCAGTAAATATTTTTAAGACCTCCGGAGCCCCCAGGAATCTCAACAAAGGCAATGCGCGGTAAGTCATCGCTGCCCTTAAAATCTTGTGAAGAAACCTTAATTCCTGCAATCGGCTTTAACAGAAAGGCTGCATAGGTTGTAAGATTTTTGATATGTGGAAAAGCTTCCGCATCTGTGCGGAGCGGAGTAAGCAGTGGAAAAATTTCAGAATTAAAAACGCCCTGCAAATATTCTGACTGCTGCTGTGTGTACTGCATAGGGGTAACATAAACCAGGCCTTTTTCTGCAAGAGATGGCAGAATATCTGACATAAGACATTCCTGCTGACTTCGGATAATCTGATGTGCCCGCGCAGAAACTGATGTAAGAACCATCTGTGGTGTAAGGCCGGAAACATCTGCCTGCCCCGGATTTTCTTGAAGAAGACGTTTTACAGAAGCTACGCGAACCTGAAAGAATTCATCAAAGTTTGAAGTAACAATTGAGAGAAACTGAAGACGCTCCAGCAGGGGCAGATTTTTATTAAGTCCCTGAAATAAAACGCGGGCATTAAATTCGAGCCAGCTGAGTTCTCGGTTAAAATATCGTTCCTGCATAAAGGCCTCCTGATAACCTCATCATTGCGAGCACAGAGTGCAAAACCACCTGCTTCGTCATTGCGAGCACAGAGTGCAAAGCAATCTGCTTCGTCATTGCGAGCACGAAGTGCGAAGCAATCCATTGTAGATTGCCACGTCGCCCTGTTGGCTCCTCGCAATGACGTTCTTTTGTTCGCCATTCGCACTGCTTACTCGGGATGACGATTTTTCTAAAGCAAAATCACCTTATATCCAAACACAGATTCAAACATGCCCGACTTTTCGTTCAGGGCAATTTTTTCGAGTACCGTGTTGTTCGTAGTCTTTGTATGAATCACAATTGAGTTTTCCTGAATCTTAATAGAAAAATCACTGAACTTCTGAATGTGACCGCGGTCCATAGCATCTGCAATTCGCAGAATCGCAGTCAGCTTCAGAATAGTCATTCTGTCAGAACGCGGCAGCATAAGAAAGCTGTCTTCATCCTGCGGAACAGAATTACCCTTGTGATATTTTGCAATCTCCGAAACAATCGTATTATCCTTGCGCGAAAGACCAAAAATCTCCGAGTTCTTAATAATATACGAGCTGTGCAGATTATGGTTGTCATAACGAATAAACCCGCCGATATCATGCAAAATCGCCGCCGTCTCCAGCAAAGTACGAATATGCTCATTAAAGCCGAGCTCTGCCCGCAGCGTATCGTAAATCTTTACAGCAATCATGCGCACACATTCAGCATGCTTTTCATCGCCGTGATACTTACGAAGCAGGTTACGTGCCGAAGCCGTAATCTGCATATTGAATTCTTTCTGAAGCTCCTCGTTTTCGCTCGAATGCTGACTCAGCAAAAGACCGTGCCTTATATTAGTTTCCGGTGCCAGAAGCTTTTCTGCCTTAGTAAGATGAAGGAACAGGTTGTAAATCAAAAGACTAACCTGGAGCGTTTCTGCCTCGCTATACGGAATCTTAAAGCGGGCAACACATTCATCAACACTGTAGCCCTGAATCTCGCGGGCAAATTCCGCAAAATCTTCTTTAGAAATTTCCCAGAGGAAGGTAGAAATAGGACGTCCAACATTTAAGGCCGCAAGCGTAATATCCGGGCCAACCGCTATAAACTGCTTTACTTCGCTCAGGTTTAATTCACTTTCGAGAGAGCCCTTAGTATTATTTATCGATTCCTGAACATAACGCTGAATGTCGCTGTAAGAGCTCGTCTGATTTTTCATCTGCTGGTCAATTCGAACTGTACCAAGCCTTAGACTGTGCACACCCGCCATCTTACCGTCAGACATCATCATAATTTCGGTAGTAGCGCCGCCAACCACAAGAATTACAGTATCTTCGTTTTTAAAAGCCTTCGTCTGATTTTTAATACAATCCGAAACAGCCAGATACATCAGCTTATTTTCTTCAATGCCATCGATAATGCGGACATGAAAGCCAGCCTGTACAAGAATACGGTCCATAATCGGGTCGCAGTTCTTTGCATCACGGAAGGCAGAAAGAGCAAAGCAGGTACATTCAGAAGGCGTAATTCCCCAGCCCGCAAGCTGCTCGCGGTAACGGATTAGAATCTGAATCAGTTGATTTTGAGTTTCCTGACTTAAACTGCCGCTGGTAAAAACATCTTTTCCGATTGGAAGAGGCTTATCGGAACGGTCGAGAATATTTTGTTTTCCATCAATTGAGAAATCGGCGACAAGAAGACGTACCCCTGTCGAACCGATTTCAATAACTGATTCCGGGGCTGCCATTCTATGCCTCCTTTTTACAGCTTATCTATCAGCATTGAACATTTACCGCTTGGAATCGGCAATGTCTTTTTCTTCTGGTCAAGAATATTGATTGTAAAGTAATAGAGCTTTTCGCTTTCCATCTGGATTTCCCAGCCGCGTGAACTTTTGTTCGACAGAATTGTGATTAAGTTGCGCTTGAGCGAAAGATTTTCTATACCCATTATTTCAAGGTTCGGAATAATCCAGTCTACAGTCTTACGAGGAAGGCTGATGGAAAGTCCGATAACATTTTCAATCATAAGTGCGATTGTAGAAAGGCCTGCTGTAAGAAGATAGCGTGAACGAGCCCAGTCCTTTTTATTGATTTTTGCACGGCCTTCTTTATTCGGAAGATAAGCTTCAAACAAATCTCCCGGTTCTTTGTTTTCGTTAGGCATAAGACCTTCGAGAACGTAATAAAGGTGGCGGATTGCACATTCGCGGGCAAATTCGTACTGAGCATATTTTTCAAGACCTTTAATTACCATAAAGTTAAAGGCTGGCATTACAGAACCGCAGTAGCCGTTTCCATCTTCGCTGAAGTTAGGGTTATCCACACTCAGAGTTGGGAAAGGATGCTCTGTTCCAAAGGTTTTCGGATTATTAAGATGAGCAACAAGAAGATCAGCTTTATCAGCATTTGGAATTTCTGCAAGCATAGTCCAGTAAGAAGCAATTGTCTTTACCTTTGTCTGCTTTTCATCCTTATCAAGATCATAATAGAAACCCGAATTATTATCCCACATAAGAGAATTAATTTTTGTCTTAAGTGAGAAATACATCTTGCGGTACTGGAAGCTGATATCTTTATCATTAAGAATATCACCAAGAGCCGACATATAAGATGCATTGATTGCCATGCAGGCATTAAAATCTACAGGGTAATAAACCTTTTCGCGAGGGCTGTTTGTCATTGAAGAAGCTGAAACCGGAACAGAATATAATCCGTTAGGCTTTTTGAATTTTTCATCCAGCCAGGCCATATATTTCTGAAGAGCCGGCATTACATCTTTAATGCGTTTTTTATTAGCTGATTTATGGAAAAGATTAAATTCTGCAAAAGCAAAAAGCGGCAGACCTACGCCTTCTTTATTATCCTTATCAAGAACTGGCTGATTTGTTTTTATATCATACTTCCAGCGTATAGCACCTGATGCTTCCTGGCGGGCATAAAAATAATCAATATTCTTACATGCATCAAAATTTCTGTTAGAATATACAAGGAAGAAAGAAGAAAAAATTGATTCAAACTGATTAATAATCAACTTGTCTTTTTCCGGATAAATAAATAAGCCTTCTGAATCCTGCTCTCCGGTTTTTGGGTTTACCCACAATGATGAAACCCAAGACCATGTCTTATTATAAATGTCTACAAAATCCTGATCATAAAAATGGATTTTTGGAAAATCATGCTTATTCACAAGAACTCCTACTTTTTGCGGTGGCTGATTTTGCCAGATTTTTTGGTGACAAAACCGCTATATATACTATAACACATTTTTTAGAAAATAGATAAAAAATTTCGCAAAATTATACAAATTTTTTTCCCATATTCAAGTAGTAAGAGGCTATTTTTTGAAAAATTCTTGCTTTTTACACGAATTTACCTCTGAAAATAAAAAAAGCTTATTTTTTTCATTTTTTTTGGTTTTTCACCAATAATCTTTTCCTAAAAAAATAAAGTGCGGCATTTATTAACAATAGAAAACCATTAACTGTACATGGTCGTATATTGTCATTCCAGACTCAGCCTGAGTAATGACACAGAAACGACCTGGAGGAAAAATGCAGATTTATTCATTTTCGCCCTTTGGATACGAAGGAGCACTGGTTACTGTAGAAGTTGATTTGCGGCGAGGCATTCCGGCTACAGATATTGTAGGCCTGGCTGATGGAGCTGTAAAGGAGTCGCGGGAGCGCATGCAGGCAGCAATAAGGAACTCGGGATTTGAATATCCTCCTGAGAGAGTCCTGATTTCGCTCTCGCCTGCGGATTTACGCAAGGAAGGAGCCGGCTTTGATTTGCCGGTTGCGCTGGGAGTTCTGGCAGCTAAAGCGGCGGCGGACGGGCAGTCAGACTTTCTGACCGACCCCGTTCTGGTAATGGGCGAGCTGGAGCTTTCGGGAAAGGTGCGGGCCGTTAAAGGGGTGCACGCGGCGGTTTCTACGGCGGCGGCGAGCGGAATTATGCGCTGTATTGTACCCGTGCAGAACGCGGATGAGGCCCGCGAGATCTCGGGGGTTCAGGTTTATGGCGCAAATTCTCTGGAGAATGCGTTCCGCGCCCTGAACGACATTTCTTTTTATGAATCGGGTAGTTCTTTAGGTTTAACCGGCGAGGGGGCGGTTCCAGCCGGCTGTACAGAAACTGATGGAGTTTACTTTCCGGAAATTGCGCCTGGCTATGAATATGCAGAATTAAAAGGGCAGAGGCAGCTTGTGAGAGCTCTGCAGATTGCCGCCGCAGGCGGACATAATCTGATTGCGATAGGAGCTCCTGGTTGCGGAAAAACAATGGCTATCCAGAAGTTTCCTGCCATAAATCCTGTTCTTACAACTGATGAAGCGCAGTCCGTTACCCGTATCTGGTCACTTGCAGGCCTCATAAAACCAAACGAACCTCTAATCCGCATTCCACCTTTCAGAATTCCGCACCAAACCGCGTCCATAGAAGGCATCTGCGGCGGCGGCCCAACCTGCCGCCCCGGCGAAATCTCCCTTGCTCACAACGGCGTCCTGTTTTTAGACGAAGCCGCCGAGTTCCGCTCATCTGTCCTGCAAATGCTCAGAGTTCCGTTAGAAAACGGCACCATTTCACTCAGCCGCGCCGGCCGCACCACCACTTACCCCGCGCGTTTTCAGCTTTTAATGGCCGTAAACCCCTGCCCCTGCGGCAACTACGGTTCGCGTACAAAAATCTGTCTGTGCAGCTTAAAATCAATCGATCAGTACTGGAAAAAGTTTTCCGCGCCGCTACTCGACCGCATAGACCTGCGGGTTTTCGTTGAAAATAAATGTGAAGGAGAAACCGATATTGAAGAAAGACCGGGACTTACTACTACAGAAGAAATCCGCACGGGAATTGCCTGCGCCGTCAAAGCTCAGAGAAAGCGCCAGGGAATAAAAAATGCCCGGCTTTCTCCGCAGGAGATTCTAGACCACTGCGCACTGGATTCTGAAGGAAGAAAGCTTCTTGATAGGGCAACCCTGCGTCACGGTTTTTCACCAAGGGCAATTTCTTCGTGTCTGAAGGTAGCACGCACCATTGCAGATCTTGCAGGTGCTCGGGATATTACTGCTGAACATATAACAGAAGCCGTAGAATTCCACAAGCTCTGCGCAACGCTGCCGCCAGAACTCTGAGGTTAAACAAAAAATGCCCTGAGTACTCAGAGCATTTAAATCTTACCGGAGAAGAGACTTGAACTCTTACACGATTGCTCGCAACAGATTTTGAGTCTGTCGTGTCTACCATTCCACCACTCCGGCTAGATTTGCTAAATATATCAAAATAATGAGGATTTTTCAAGTACAAATGTGTTATAATAATTATGTGAAAATTATTTCTTCCGCTTTTGAAGGCGCCTCGCCATCTCTGGTTTTAAAAACCATATTCGGCTACGATGAATTCCGCCCGCTCCAAAAAGACATAATTACAAATGTACTCAAAGGCCGCGACACTCTTGCCGTAATGCCGACAGGCGGCGGAAAATCTCTGTGCTATCAGTTACCTGCTCTCATTATGCCCGGAATTACCGTTGTCGTTTCTCCGCTTATTTCGCTTATGCAGGATCAGGTCGCTTCACTCAAAACTGCCGGAATTCAATCCGCATTTTTGAACAGTACCCAAAGCTGGGAAGAATACTGCGATGCTGTAAATAACATTAAAAGCGGCGAAATTAAAATTGTATATGTTTCACCCGAAGGCCTTGCTACAAACAGAATCCGTGAACTGCTTTCAAGTCCTGAGCTCAAAATCGCCTGTATTACAATCGATGAAGCGCACTGCGTTTCACAATGGGGGCACGACTTTCGCCCGGATTATCTAGAAATCAAAGCTATAAGAAATCTTTTTCCAAAAGCCGTAATGCTCGCACTTACAGCCACAGCAACAGAACACGTTCGTCAGGATATCTGCCAGAATCTCGGCATGAAAAAACCGGCAGTTTTTATCTCAAGCTTTAATCGTGAAAATATCTATCTTGAAGTTCAACCAAAACGCAAGGCTATGGAAACTGTCGTTAACTGCATTAAAAAGCATGCCGGCGAAAGCGGAATAATTTACTGCAATTCCCGAAAGCAGGTAGAAGAAATTGCTCAGACTCTCGATAAAAAAGGCTATTCCATTCTGCCCTACCATGCAGGACTATCAGATGAAATTCGAGCTAAAAATCAGGATTTGTTCATAAAGGACGAAGTTCAGATTATCGTAGCGACAATTGCCTTTGGTATGGGAATCAACAAACCTAATGTTCGATACGTCATCAATTATGATTTACCAAAGTCAATTGAAGAATACTATCAGGAAATTGGCCGTGCCGGACGAGACGGACTTCCTTCCAGCGCACTTCTGCTTTACTCGCCCGGAGATATTCACAAAATCCGCTGGTTCTTTCAGGAATCTTCTTCTCCCGAAAAAGACGAACTTCTCTTACAGGGAATGATTAAATATGCAACCTCGCGTGTATGCCGTAGAAAAACTCTGCTTGCATATTTTGGAGAAGCATATGATGAAAAATCTCTCCAGAATTGCTGCTGCGACATCTGTTCTTCTGGCGATGTTCCTTTACAGGATGTCACTATTCCTGCCCTCAAACTCCTTAGCTGTATAATCCGCACAAATCAAAGATTCGGTGCAGGCTATGTTACAGATGTTTTACTTGGTTCAAACAATAGCCGCATCGTTGATAATGGTCACACAGAAATCTCTACCTGGGGAATTGGAAAAGAATACAACAAAAGCGAATGGATGGAACTTTGCGATCTTCTGGTAGATGAAGGCTTAATCATGAAAACCGGCGATTATAATGTTCTGGAAATAACTCCAAAAGGAAAAAGATTCCTTGCTGAACGTACGGAACTCAAGCTGCCGCTCCGTCCTGACGAATACAAAACTCGTGCTAAGACCTCGGGCAGTACCCCAAAAAACAGCGGCCTCACAAATCTCCGCGGTGAAAAGATTTCCGCAGAAAAACCGGCTGTAGATGATGCAGTGGCCGATGCAATTATAAAAAATCTTAAAGCCTGGCGAAAACGCAAGGCCGACGACCTGAACATAGCTCCTTACATGATTTTTGGTGATAAAACACTGCTAGATCTCGCTGCAAAAAAACCGAAAACACGCGGAGACCTTCTGAATGTTTATGGAATTGGCCGTGCAAAAGCAGAAGAATTCGGCCGTGCTATACTTCAGATTATTGAAGAAAGCTGACAACTCCAAAATCGATTGAATCTGCCGTAATTACATTATTATCTGCATTACGCAATGCACGTCTCAAACATTTATGCAGCTCGCGGATATTTCCAGGCCAGTTGTAATTTTCAAGCCGCTCCATAGCATCCTCGCTGATTAACACACTCTCATGCTCAAGATATTTCAGTACCAGCCCCCTGATATCTTCCTTGCGCTTACGAAGCGGCGGCAAATTAATAACATTATCATAAATCCTGAAATATAAATCATAACGCAGCGCTCCTTCCCGGAGCATTCTTGGAATGTCTGCATTGGTTGCAAAGATTAGCCTTACATCTGAATGACATTCCTCATCCTTTCCTACTTTCTTGTAATTTCCTGTCTCAAGAACAGTAAGAAGCATTGCCTGAATAGAAAGTGAAGCTGTTCCAAGCTCATCCAGAAACAAAGTACTTCCATCTGCAACTTCAAAATATCCTTTACCTTCAGAATCTGCACTTGTAAAAGAGCCCTTTGTATGACCAAAAAAGGCGCTTTCTGCAAGTGATTCAACTACGGTAGAAAGACTAACCGAAATCATTTCTTTTTCATTGCGTTCAGACATTATATGAATCATTTTTGCAGCAGTAGTTTTTCCGGTTCCCGTTTCACCAAGAAGAAGAACCGGTTCACAAGAACAGGCCGCATTCAAAATCTGCTTACGAACACATTTTATTAACTCAGATTCACCGCAAAAGTAACCGGAAATTGATTCTGGAATTATTTCTCCCTGTTTAATAAACGAATTACAACTACCATCTTCCAGATATATCTGATTCATTATTCTTATACAGAAATCACGAAAGTATTCTGTCTTAATCGGATAGGAAATTATATAAGGAAATTTTCTTTCAACATATCCTAAAATATTACTGTTTATTCCGGCTGGAATTATACAAATTGAAAAATTACTTCTAGCTTCTGCCTGCTCGGCAAATACAGAATTGCCGTTTTGAAATATAGATGCATCAATAATTAATAGAGAGCATAAAGATACAGAGGCTTCAGAAAAAGATGAGCTTACATTTAAAGGAATCATATCACTGCATGCTGTTTTTACAAAACGAATAATATCAGCACGCAGCGAAATTAAGGATATTCCACCCAAACTATAAAAACCTGACAAATCTCCCTCAATATGCTCAGACCTCTATTTTTTAAAAAGTCTGTACCATATTAAAACAATTATATACCATAAATATGGCAAAATCAAAAATATTTTAAAAGGGTTATGAAGCACTTCTACAAAAATTTCATGCCCCTTATTAAAGGTTGATTCTTTTACACGCTTTACACGCTCCGAAAAAATTCCAAAGGCATCCTTGTAATAAAGAAAAATACTTGATGAAAAACGATTCCGGCGTTTATAAGGCCAGCAGTTTTTTTCTTTAATTCCATCACTCATAAGAACAAGTGAAGGCTGTGCCTTAAATATTGCCTCAACAATATCATCTTCAATTGATTTTGGATAATATCCGCCATAACGTCCGATTACCCGCAGATTTCGGAAGGTATCTTTGATATTTTTTTCTGTTTTATTCAGAGTTTTTTTAGATGAACCAAAAAGATAAAGAGTTTTATAATGTGAATCCAGTACAGAAAGAATCTGGATAACCGCGTTAAATGGATTATAACGTACTGGTATTTCTTTTTTTAGAAATTTCGCACCCCTCAGAATGCTTTTTGAAACAGGAATTATGAGATCTGCATTTTTTAAGCATTCTGAATAAACATTCTTATGTCTTGCTTTTAAGAGATTCCAGATTGAAAGAAAAACTATCTGTTTTGTACCGGGTTTTGCAAGCAGTTCCAGAATTTCTGTTTCCATATTTTCCGGATGAATAATATCTACCGGCACGCCTATTAATGAAATCCGTTTGATTGACATTTATATACTCCACCTGCAAGTTATGGGGATGACCAATAAGTTTACAACTTAGTGCCATTCCGAACGCTACGCCACCTTCGCACACACCTGCTGCGAATGTTCAGCATGACAATTCTTTTGGGTCGGCCCCAATCTATTGCATAATTTCTGATTGAACGGCCGCAATTCCATAAAGCGCAGCCGTTTCACACCTTAATATATTTACGGCAAAATGGATTGGTACAAATAGTCCTTTTTCTTCAAGAAATTTTACTTCATTTGGACTGATTCCACCTTCACTGCCAACTGCAATTGCCGCTTTTTTTATTTTTTCAAGTCCGCCAGCCTTTTGCACTTCACTTCTCAGATTGCCGGAACAATCATCTCGCTCTGAAAGTACAAAAGAAACTTTATTTTCACCACTGCAATTTTCCTGCCACAACTCTACTGCTTTTTCCAGAGTAACAGGCTCGTTTATACGTGTATCTACAGGTGAACCACTTTGCTGCCGTGCCTCTTTAATTATGCGGTCAAGACGCTCGCGTTTTGCTCCAGACAACCCCTGCACACTGCCTTTTTCTGAAAATTCCCCGACCACCGGCACAATAACTGAAACTCCACACTCAGTAGCTTGACGTACAATCAACTCAAACTTCTGCAGCTTTGGAATAAACTGAAAAAGCCAGTATTCAACTGTCTGTAATCCATTAATCCCTGTTGCTCCATCAGCACCACCGGCAATTTCATTTGCCTGAACTCCGCGGGTAATTGTTTTTTCGGACTTTAAGCCGGTATCTGCACAAGTCTGCAAAGTAACACGCCGCGCCGCCTCATCTACTAACGCTACAGTTGCATTTTTTAACTCACCATCAGGAAGTCTTACACTTACCATATCTCCAGAGCGTACCCTAAGCACCTGCCGAAAATATTTATAATCCTTGCCCTCCAGTATTATGAGTCCATTTTTAATCTGATTTTTTTCAACAATAAATTGCCGCATTATTTTAGCCCGGCCCCCGGCTATTTCAGGCTTGCAGTAAGCTCACTGCCTTCGACTGCCTGAGCAGCCTCAACTTCTTCCTGTAATTCTCGGATTGTCTTTGCATTTTTTACCATTGTGCTGAAATCTTTATTCTGAACAACTTTAATGGCTTCGTTTAACTGCAAATCATAATCTAAATCATAAAGAGGGGCAGTCTGAGTTTTTTGAACTTGAATGCGCAAAAGCCTTCTGATAAGTCTTTCATCAAGCGGGTATTCAGCAGCAATTGCTTTTGCAGCCTCTGCTATATCTGCTTCTGTCATGCCAGGCTTCTGTTCAACGGTTTTAGTTATTATGTCAGAATTTACCATTTCAACATAAAGCTTTTCTTCTTCTTCAGAAAGGCTATCCAGATTTTTTATCTCTAAATCAGGCGGAATTC
Organism: uncultured Treponema sp.; assembly: GCA_947166355.1. GTDB lineage: Bacteria > Spirochaetota > Spirochaetia > Treponematales > Treponemataceae > Treponema_D. Next base: position 62,737 of record CAMVDX010000005.1, on the reverse strand, counting down.
CAATCTTATCAATATTCATATCACTTGGAGTATAATAACGAGCCATTGTGATTTTGATTCCATCTGTATTACTCAGCGGAATAACCTGCTGCACAGAACCTTTTCCGTAAGTTCGTTCACCTACAAGATATGCAAGATGATAATCTTTAAGCGCACCTGAAACAATTTCTGAAGCACTTGCCGCACCTTTATTTATAAGAACAACAACCGGAATGTTGCGCTTTACTGTTGTTTTATCTTTGTTCGCAGTAAACTGGCTGTTTTCAAAAAGAAGGCGGCTCTTTGTAGAAACAATCGGTCCTTCATCTATGAATTTATCTGCTACATCAACTGCACTTGTAATCAGTCCGCCAGGATTATCACGTAAATCAATAATCAAACCTGTATATCCGTTTTTCTGAAAGCTGTCCAGGGCATCCTGAAGGCGGAGTGCAGTATCCGGAGTAAACTGAATCAGACGGGCATAACCGATTTTTGTTCCTTCAATCATTCCGTATTTTACTGTAGGAACCTCAATAAGTGCACGAATCAGAGTAACATCAAACTTCATGCTTGCTCCACGAAGAATTGTTACTGTAACCGGAGTTCCAATCTCTCCGCGAAGATGCTGTAAAACCTCATTCATCGTCATGCTTGGAGTAGGCATTCCGTCAATTGCAGAAATTAAATCTCCGGCCTGAATACCTGCCTTTGCCCCTGGAGTATCATCTATTGGAGACGCAACCTCTACGTAAGCAGGCTTTGCAGGTGTAGATTCTGTTGCTTTTGAAATGGAAAGTCCTACGCCGCCAAAGCTGCCGGATGTTGTATCGTTAAGTTCGCGCATATAATCTGAATCCAGATAAAGTGTATGCGGATCTCCAATTGCATCCAGCATTCCCTTGAGTGCGCCTTCGTAAAGAATTTTTGGATCTATTTCATCAACATAATTCTGTTGAACAAAATCAAAAACAGAATTGAGTTTTTTTACATATTGAAAGCTTGTAATTTTGGAATCATTTTCAACCGAAGATTCGGCAAAACACTGAAATGAACAGAGTAAAAAAGCTACTGAAATTACTTTGATAATTTTCTTCATAATAATCTATTGTATGACACTAAAATTAAAAAATCTACCTTTTTATAGATAAATGTGATATAATCTGTTTTATGTCACAAATTATACCGATAGCAAGCGGAAAGGGTGGCGTTGGAAAGAGCCTTTTATCCGCAAACTTAGCAATTGCACTCGGTCAGCAGGGAAAGCGCGTTGTTCTGGCAGACCTGGACCTCGGTGCATCAAATCTTCATCTCGTAATTGGTCAGAGACCTGGCAAAGCTAGTCTTGGTTCGTGGTTCACAGAAAAAAATGATTTTAAGGAAATCATTCAGCCTACGGACTATCAGAACGTAAGTTTTATCGCAGGTGACAGTCAGATTCCAGACCTCACATCTCTCAAACATCTACAAAAAGTAAAGCTTATCAGAAATCTTAAAAATATTGATGCTGACTATATTATTCTGGACCTGGGCGCTGGAACTCATCAGTTTATTCTGGATATGTTCCTTCTTTCTCCTCAGGGAATTATTGTTTCGGCTCCTGCGGTTACAGCAACTCTTAACGGTTATCTTTTCTTAAAGAACGCTGTATTCCGACTTCTCTACACGACTTTCAAAAAAGGAACTCCGGGCCGTGCTTATCTGGACGAGATTAAGAAGAACTCGGAAAGTATGCAAAAGCTTTATATTCCTCAGCTGATTCAGGCTCTTGCTCAGCGTGACCCTCAGACAACTCAGCTTTTCATAAACCGAATGCAGCAGTTCCGGCCTCGTCTTGTAATGAATATGATTGAAGACCCGAAGGATGCTGACCGAGCAACAAGAATCAAATCTTCCTGCAATCAGTATCTTGGGCTTGAAATCGAATATCTTGGTCTTATGTATCGTGACATGCTTCAGGATAAAGCCCTTGCTTCTCAGCTGCCTGTTGTAGTTTATAAGCCGCAGTCTGTACTTGGTCAGGCGATTTACCGCATTGCAGATAAGGTAATTTCTACGCCGGCTCATGAATTTGATGCGGAATTTAATCCGGACAGCTTTAACGGCGACAACTTCCAGGATGTTGAAGAAGATGCAAATGAAGATTTCAACTTCCGCCTTTCTGGAATTGATGATATTGTTTCAAGCGGTTCTCTTTCCATAAGCGAGCTTGCAGAAATGATTAAAACCCAGCAGTACGAAATTACTCAGTTGCGAAAAGAAAATAATCTCTTAAAATCAAAACTGATAAAAGCGGCACAGCAGGGCTTTAAGGTTTAAACACTTGCCATTGCGGGAACGAAGTGGATGACCAATAAGTTTACATCCTAGTGTCATTCCGAACTTGTTTCGGAATCTATAGAACTAGATGTGGTGTAGATGCTGAAACAAGTTCAGCATGACAATACTTTTTGGACAGCCCCCGTTTCACTCCTCGCAAAGACAAAAAAGGATTTCAACATGTTTTTATTTATCAATTTTCCATCATGGATTCATCCACAGATTTTTCCAAATATAAAATTTCTTTCTCTTCTGCGCTGGTATGGCCTTATGTATGCGTTTGCATTCATTACTGCCTATTATCTGCTCAAAAGAGTTCTCAAAGAAGGCGCTTTGGATTCTCCAAATTATAAGGCCACAGAAGATGACATTTTCAGTTTTATCTTTACCGGAATTGTTTTTCTCCTAATTGGCGCCAGAGTTTTCTCAACTTTAATTTATGATACAAGCGGATTATACAAGGCTAAACCATGGCTGATTTTCTGGCCGTTTGATGGAGCAGGAAATTTTACCGGTCTTGAAGGCATGTCTTACCACGGAGGCTTTATCGGAGGTCTTTTGGGTATGATTCTCTGGTGTAAATTCAAAAAGAAACCTTTCCCAAAATGGTGTGATGCAATGGCTTGTGCAATTCCACTCGGCTACACCTTTGGCCGTCTCGGCAACTTTATGAACGGTGAGCTTTACGGCCGCATAACCACAATGCCATGGGGTATTGTATTCCCTGCCGCTGAAAGATTCTCTGCAAAATTACCATGGGTAAAAGAATTTGCAGAAAAAATCGGAATGGAATTGCCGGCAAGCGGTCTTGTTAATTTACCGCGCCATCCAAGTCAGCTTTACGAAGCTTTCTTTGAAGGAATCGTTTTATGGCTGATAATCTGGTTCTGCCGCAAACACAAGAAATTCGACGGAATGCTTTCTGCAATTTATGCCGGCGGTTATGGATTTGTTCGATTCTTTATTGAATATTTCCGCGAGCCTGACGCAGATTTGGGTTACAGAATTGCAAAAGATGCAAGCGCACCTATTTATACAAATACATCTCTGCTTAATTTTTCAACCGGACAGATTCTCTGCTTTTTGATGATGACCTTTGCTGTCATTTTTGCAATTGTCTGCTGGAGACTTTCTAAATTAAAAAGCCATGAAATATAAGTTTGTCAAGGCACACTTCACACACTACGATAAAAGCCTTGTCAAACTTATTTAATGACTTTCCCTCAGGAGGATAAAGCCCATTATGAAAAAATCAACAAGAAAAATTGCCATTATACTTAGCGCCTTTATGTTTTTACAACCGGTAATGTTTGCCGTAGATACAGCACTCGCAAAAGAAATCGTTGCTCTCGAGCTTGAACTGACAAAAATGAAAACTCGTACCGGCGAATATGCCGACATGAGCGAAGCATCCCTCAATAGAAAAATTGACCGTACAAAAAAGAAGCTTGAAAAGAAAAAGGCTAAGGCAAAAAAAGAAGCCGAAAAGGATAAGGATGCCGTTAAAAAAGGCGCAAAAGATGCCGGAAAAGATATTAAGGATGCCGGAAAAAAAGCAGGCAAAGGCATAAAAAAAGCCGGTAAAGATATCGGTGATGCTTTTAAAGATATTTTTAATTAACCGGTGGTTGAGTAGGCGAAGCCGTATCGAAACCACATGTTTTACCTATGCAAAAAATATTTATAAATCCTTCCAAACTCGAAAAACTCGCTAAAGAAAATTTCGCTATTCCGCCTTTTCTCATGATGGAAAATGCCGCAAGGGCTATGGCTGATTTTGTTGAAGAAAAATCCGTAGCAAGACAAAATGAAATATGCAAATCAGTACTAATCATCTGTGGCAAAGGCAATAACGGAGGAGACGGTTACGCACTCGCAAGACTTCTGCAGGATAAGTTTGATGTAACAGTGGCAGCTTTAGAACCACCAACCGCCGACGAAGCAAAAGCTCAATACGAAATGTGCAGACGGCTTGGAGTAAAAATCAAAGAAATAAGTAAAGACACAAACACAGCGGAAAGCACAGATGTCAGCCACCTCGAAAAAATCTGTAAAGCTTTAGCTTCCGGCGACTTTGTGATTGACTGCATTTATGGCACCGGTTTTCATGGTGAACTTTCTCCCCAAATTAAAAAAATCATAGACATAATGAATGCCAACCGTGCAATTAAAATTGCCTGCGACATTCCGTCTGCTCTTGAGTTTGCGGCAGATTATACTATAACAATGGGCTGTCAAAAGCTCACACTTTATTCGGATAAGGCAAAGGCTGTATGCGGAGAAATTATTGTCGCTGACCTTGGAATTTCACGCCATAAGTTTGAAAATCCAAATCATTCCAAACCAGAGGATTCCCATCATTGGAAGTCTGAAGAACGGAATTCTCATAATTGCGACTCCGAAGGACAAGATGCCCGTCATTACGAGTCCGAAAGTCAAGATTTCCATCATTGCGAGTCCAAAGGACGAAGCAATCTATATCTTATACAACCCGACGACCGAGTCCTCCCCCTCCGCAAAGACCGCGCCGCCCACAAAGGAAAATACGGCCACACCGCGGTAATGTGCGGCGACAAAGCCGGTGCTGCAATTCTTTCCGCAACTGCCGCTATGAACTTTGGCAGCGGACTTACAAGTCTTATAAAAACGCAGGAGTCAAATCTCAATCAGTTCAGAATCTCCCCTTCACTTATGATTGCCGATTCCATTCCAAAAAAAACAACCTGCATCGCAATGGGCTCGGGCTTTACAGAGTTCCCAAAACAGGCCGCAAGCACACTTTTAGAATGGTTTAAATCTTCAAAATCACCGGCCGCAGTATTAGACGCCGGAGTTCTCACGAGCCCGGAATTTCCGCAGTTCTTAAAAGAGCTCAACGAATGTGAGGACGCAAGAATCGTGCTCACGCCGCATCTTTCAGAACTCAGTAAACTTCTCGAAGTCTGCATAAGCTGGGCAAGGGCAGGCGCATTATCAGGCGCAGCATCCGGCGCGAGCGCAACTGACAATCCACAGCAAAGCTCGGAAATCTCCAGCCTTTCCGCAAACCTTCCGCCAGAAATCTGTTCAATTACCGCTCTCGCTAACTCGCCGGAAGTAAAAATCACCGCCGGTAATTTTCTTACTTCGCTCTTTCCGCGTACCACAGTAATTATGAAAAGCGCGAATACGTTTATTGCGAGTGAGGGCGAAACTTTTATAATCGCGGACGGAGCACAGTCACTCGCAAAAGGCGGAAGCGGCGACATTTTAGCAGGCCTCACCGCCGCCCTACTCGCCCAGGACTACACTGCCCGCTCAGCAGCCATAACAGCAGCAGAACATCACGCACTTCTTTCTCAAGAACTCGATCCCCAATCCTACAGCCTCACCCCCGAAAAACTTCTGGAAGAATTATACAAATCTTTCTAACCCCAATTAAAGCACACTTATTTACAAAAAGTATCGAAATGCTGAACCTTAGTACCAGACACGTGCGAATACACTGTAGCATTCAGAATGACACTAGGAAGTAAGCTTTTGGGCCATCACCTATAACAAAGCAGGGCTTCCGCATTATAAAACAAAATTCTGAAAACATGGCTTCCGGTCGCGGCTTCGTGGTACAAAACCGCGCAATAATGCGCTACACGCTTTTTGTGGTATAGAAACTATTACACCTGCCGCTTCCGCGGCAGCCACAAAAAGAGTGTTTTTGTACCACGCCCCGCTCCCTCGCGCCAAGATTACGTAAATCTTTTATAATGCGGAAGCCCTGTATAACAAAGAAAGAAAATAATTATTCAATTGCAACTAACCCTTAAAATCATTAAAATATCTTTATATTTTTATTCGCAATGATGCGGCCCTCCTCGGGTAAAATATGGAGTTTCTCATGTCAAACACTAATGTTCCTGAACTTTTTGGTTGTCTTGTTTTTAATCAGACAGTTATGAAGGAAATGCTTCCTTCGCAGACCTTTAAGGCACTTAAGCACACAATGGAAGAAGGAACTCCCCTCGACCTGGAAGCCGCAAATCAAATTGCTGAAGCAATGAAACAGTGGGCAATTTCAAAAGGCGCCACACACTATTCACACTGGTTCCAGCCACTCACAGGTATTACCGCAGAAAAACATGACTCTTTTCTTACTCCTGCCGAAGAAGGAAAAATCATAATGAGCTTTAGCGGAAAAGAACTGATTAAAGGTGAACCTGATGCTTCTTCTTTCCCTAACGGCGGTAAGCGTTCTACCTTCGAAGCCCGCGGTTACACTGTATGGGACCCAACCTCTTATCCTTTTGTAAAAGACCATACACTTTGTATTCCAACAGCCTTCTGTTCTTATAATGGCGAAGCTCTCGATAAAAAAACTCCGCTCCTCCGCTCAATGGAAGCAATCAATGAGCAGAGCCTCCGCGTTCTCAAGCTCTTTGGTAACAAGGCAAAACACGTTACTACAACCATGGGACCAGAACAGGAATATTTTTTAATTGATGAAAAGCTCTATCAGAAACGCAAGGACCTTAAAATGTGCGGCCGAACTCTTTTTGGTGCCCGCCCTGTAAAAGGCCAGGAAATGGATGACCAGTACTTTGCAGCCATCAAACCTCGTGTAATCAAATACATGGAAGATTTGAATGAAGAGCTCTGGAAGCTTGGAATCTACGCAAAAACAGAACACAACGAAGTTGCACCGGCTCAACACGAGATGGCTCCAATCTTTACAACTTCTAACCTCGCAGCTGACCAGAATCAGCTGACAATGGAAATCATGAAAAAGGTAGCACGCCGTCATGGCCTTATCTGCCTTCTCCACGAAAAACCATTTGAAGGCGTAAACGGAAGCGGTAAACATAACAACTGGTCTATCGCAACAGACCTTGGCGAAAACCTCTTCAGTCCTGGAAAAACTCCGCGCGATAATGCCCAGTTCCTTCTTTTCCTCACAGCCGTAATTAAAGCAGTAGATGAAAATCAGGATTTGCTCCGTTACTCTGTAGCCTCTGCCGGAAACGACCACCGTCTTGGAGCAAACGAAGCGCCTCCTGCAATTATTTCTGTTTTCGTTGGTGATGAGCTTGATGCCGTTCTCAAAGCAATCAAAGACGGCACAGACTACGACGGTAAAAAAGGCGGCAAGCTTACAATCGGCGTAGATGTACTTCCTCCAATTCCAAAGGATTCAACAGACCGCAACAGAACTTCTCCTTTTGCCTTTACCGGAAATCGTTTTGAGTTCCGCTCTGTAGGAAGTGCTCTTTCTATCAGCGGTCCAAATACAATAATGAATGCAATTCTGGCAGATTCTCTCCGCGCCTTTGCTGACGAACTGGAAGGTTCCAAGGATTTCGACTCAGACCTCCAGAAGCTGATTAAGCGCGAAATCACTGCTCACTGGCGCATTCTCTTCAACGGAAACGGCTACGGCCAGGAATGGATTGAAGAAGCAGAAAAGCGCGGCCTTAAAAACTACCGCACAACACCAAAAGCAATCGAGCACTATATTGACCAGAAAAATATCGACCTCTTTACACGCCTCGGCATTTATACACCAGAGGAAATGAAGAGCCACTACGACATCAAGCTTGAAAAATACTGCCAGGTTATAAACATTGAATCTAACACAATGCTTGAGATGGTTCACAAGGATATTATTCCGGCTGCCTTCAAATATCTGAATGTTCTTGCTGACACAGAGTTCAAAATGCAGCGAGTTATGACAATGTGTAACGCCGGCCTCAAGCTTATGGAAAAGCTGAACACTCTGGTAAACGATCTTTCAAATAAAGCCGATGAGCTCGCAAAGAAGCACGAAGAAACACGCGCAATTGCAGACCTTATGCAGCGCGCTCACGCTTACGCAAAAATCGTAATTCCTGCAATGGAAGCCGTACGTTCCATCGCTGATCAGATTGAACCTTTGCTTGGCGAAGAGTACAATCCTTTCCCAAGCTACGAAGACCTGCTCTACAGCGTTCAATAAGAAATAAGCCGAATCACGACCGGCGTACGTCAACAAAAACAGCATATGTCTTCCTAATCGGTCTATGTCATCCTGAACTTGTTTCAGGATCTCATTTCAATTATTTTACAGCGCCTCAGTCTTTTTCCCAGCTAAAAATCTTACTTTCTAGCTCCTCTTCAACTTCATCAGGCAGGAGCTCGAAAAAGTCATACCCTGTAATTTCTTCAATATAATCAACACTACACAAATACTGCTGCCAGCTGCCATTTTTTCCGCAGCCTTCTTCGTTTGGAACGCAAACTGCCATCAGTTCTATTCCACCAGAGTTCTCCACCTCACCAGTAATCCGCTCAAAATCCTGTTCACCTTCAGATAAAATTAAAATAATTTTCCAGGTATAAGAAGGAACCGTTATTGAAAGCTCCGTTCCATCCTTCAGCACAACTGGAATTTCTTCAAAATAACCCTTATCTCCCGTACCGCCCTTTCCATAAGAACCTGCAAAAATATAAGCTTCATTACCCTGCAAAACAAGCTCACGCTCATATTTTTCCAGAGCCACCCAGACTACGCGGTTATTGTCAGGAGCCTGCGGCACCATGTTCGTCATCAGAAAAGTCATGCTGTTATCTTCAGCGGTTGCCGTACGGTCTGCCGAAGGACAAATATGCCCGCGATCAAAACCATACACAGTAAATTTGTAATCATTTTTGCGAACTGCATACCAGCCTTCAGGAAGCGAAGTATCCGGGCGAAATGTATTTGCACGGTCAGCATTTCCAAGGTCAGAAGAAGAAAGATGCCAGGCAACCCAGTTTGGAATCAAAGCCTCGCGGTTATATGAAAGTGTAAACTGCGGTTTTTCCATCAGATAATTATGCAGCGCCTCATCAGCGTCTTTATCAGATACCGCATCCGAAGGATTCCCCCAAAAAAGCGCCGAGTTCTCCTCATCCCCAAACAGTCCCTGCACCCCGCACAAAACCCAAAGCAAAGTCGCAAGAAAAACAATTTTCGTTCTGCCAGCCATACGATAAAATTATATCATAAAAGCCTTTTGGGCGCATCCGCCAGCTTCGCTGTCGGTCGGGCTTTGCGGGGCTCCGGCTCTCGCCTCCGACCACGCTATCGCGTGTTTTCGCTAACACTCACCCCTCCAATCCCTTGCGCAGATAAAAATCTATTTCCTCTTAAAAATCTCTGTTTTCTTATTAAATGTTCCCAATCCAGAAATATCCTCTGTACTTAAGAAATCTACTAAACTTTGTTGTGAAAAAAGAGTTTTTATCTTCATAATCTTTGTATTGGCATAACGCGAATCATTCTTATAAGCACTTCCATCTTGATACTTCATATTGCTATACCAAAAGTCCATTGCTTTTGAAAGATTTTCTGACTGAGTGTTATATAATTCTTCCATCGATGATACTAATGCAGAAATTGCCATCTCGCCTTTTTGCAGATTTTGAATGTAGTAATAAATAATTGCATTCTTCTTTTCAAGATTTCTTTCTTTCATTATTCGTTCAATGCTAGAAATAATCAGATTATATTTTTGATAGTCCTCATTGTTTGAAAGTCCTAATCCTTGTGCTGCATTGAAAGACTGATAATCAAAAAATCCATTTTCTGTAGCATTATAATAGTCCCCACCTTTATTAAATCCTTTTGCTTTTGCAATTTGCCAATCAGCCTTATTATTAAACCCTTTATTTGTATATTCAATGTATTCACTATAATCAGAATAATTTGAATAACCTAATTTTTTTGCATTATAATATGCTGTAGAATCATCTGCCCGGCTTCCATAATCATTTTTTCGAGTATCTACAAATCCATTATTAAAAGCATCCATGCAATCTTCAACAGAAGAAAAAGAATTACACGTATAATAATAATAAACTTTGGAACTATCGAATCCAAGCGAAACGGCTCTATTATAATCAGAACCATTTTCAAATTTCTTTGTAATACCATTCTTATAATCAGTTAGTGTCAAATACCCTTTCATCGGAAAAGAGAAATATACCGAGTCAGCGATAATATAAAGTGTCAAACCATTATAAATATTTCTTCCCGTCTTAGTCGAATCAATTGATTTTTGAAGATATCCGATTCTGACTCCATATTCATTAATAATTGCTTCAAAATCTTCAATATTTTTTATTTCAATCACAGGCACATTTTTGATGCTGTCAATTTCTATATATCTGATTTCACAATACAGTGTTGTTACAAATACTAATAATACACAAATAAGACTAAATAATTTCTTCAAATTCTTCTCCATTTTTCCAAAATATTATTTCACCTCAAACACAGCCAGAGTTTCATAACTGCCGGTTTGTTTGGTCGCAAGACCAATGGAGATTCTCTTAGTGCCGGCTGGAATTTCAATTTCACCTGTGAAAGTACCGGTACCATCATTTTCGAGCTGGATAAAGTTTTTACCTGCAATTACTGCTACAAATGGGCGGTCCTCGCAGAATACTTCAAACAAAACAGTTTCTCCAGCTTTCAAAGGACTTTGAATTGGAGTTATAAGCTTTGCAGATTTTGACTTTGTTGGATATGAAGTTGCATAAGTTACATCGCTTCCGCTAAAAGCATTAAAAAGGAACTGACCACAACTATGCCCAGATTTTGCACCATCCTTCCAGTAATAAACCGTAATCATATAAACATCCGGCTCAGGGAATGAAAAACTCGTCGTTCCATTATTTCCGTCATTTTCAGTCCAGATTCTGTTTTTAAGCTCATTCCCACCAACCATATTTGCAGTCCATGAAAGGGAGTAACCCTCTTTGACCTTATATTCAAGCTCATAAATATCATCAGCAGGATTTGTCTTTTTAACAGAAAGTAAGCTGTCTCCTGTAATCTCGAACAGCTTAGGGCGGAAGTCAGGCAGGAAAGAAAACTCATTAAGAGTCAAAGGCGGCTGAATAAGCTGATTTTTTGCTTCAGACGGAAAATGAGTATAAATAGAATATTCCGGTTTTAAAAACAACCAGTCTGTAGTATACGACTGCACTGACGATTTTCCGCTCATATAACCTGAATCCCAGGTACAGTCAATTACATACCAGCTGCCATCAATACAGACAATATTCCAGGCATGATTTGAACTGATGCTTTTTTCTGTAGAAATATTTGTACCAACGCCACGCGCATAACCGCTGACCTTCTGCGAATTGATTTTTAACTCCGTGCAGAATTTTTGAAACAGATTTGCGTACCCTTCACAAACTGCAGTTTTTGTTTTCACTACATTCTGCCAGCTCTGGTCTGGCACAGTTCCAGCCCAAAAATTCTTTGCATCATAACTTACCAGAACACAGATTGCATCGTGAGCCATTTTTACACGCTCAAAATCATTCCCGCCAATCTCATTTATTTTTGCCACAACAGTTTTTACATATCCATCTGGATTTGTTGACCTCAGAGAATCTACATTTTTTGATTTAATGAAGGTCGAAATTGTTTTATCAGCTGAATCTGTTCTGTATGAATATGCTGTATCATAAGAATCCGGAAGCTTATAAGAAGCTGTTTTTACTGCCTTACTGAAATCTGGTTTTACAGAAGAAGCTTTCGGTTTACTGATTTTCTCGCCTTTATCTGCCACTGATTCTGAGCTTTCTGACTTCTCAGCTTTTTTACCACCATCAAAAATTCCGGAAACCTTATCTCCAATTTGATCAAGTGTTTCACAGCCCGTAAACAAAACAGGCGCAATAAAAATTACACATACCAGCGCAAAAATAACATAATTATTCTTTCTCATTTTTTATTTCAATCCCCCAATCAAAAAGAATATATAACTATTTTGGTAATATTGTAACATAAAAAATAGAATTCATAAAATAAAAAATCGCTAAAATACATATATTTTAGTAATATTTATTACCTTTCCAAAAGTTCCAAGAAGGCCTAGTCAATGCGATAATACTCTTATGGAAGAAATGGAACTGGATATTCCCCACCTTTTTGGTCAAAACGTTCAAAAATATAGAAAGCAAGCAGGTCTCACTCAATCAGAACTCTCAAAACGACTTGAAATCACACAAAAACATCTTTCAATTATCGAAACAGGGACTCAATTTGCATCTGCTTCTCTTATCTCCAGAATTTCTAAAGAACTAAATATTCCTCCTGCAGCTCTTTTTGGAGAGGATTTGAATCAGGTATACTTTGATCATCTTTATGCACGACTTTCAACTCAGATAGAAAATAAAATCAACTGGCTACATACAAACCTTAGAATTGAATTAGAAAAACAACTTATCGAAAAACTATCAAATCATAATAAATAAATTAAGAAAATTGCCCTAGTCTACTTTCAGCAATTATCAGTTATCCTTACAAAAGTTTGCAGATGCAGACTTCTTAAGGAGTTTTTATGAAAGAATTCAAAGGCTTTATGCACGGAATAAATCTCGGTGGCTGGTTTTCGCAGTGTAATCATACAGAAGAACGCTACGACACATTCATCAAGGAAGAAGATTTTGCCACAATTAAGAGCTGGGGACTAGATCATATCCGTCTTCCAATTGATTATGAACTTGTTGAAACTGCTGATGGTCAGAAAATTGAAAAAGGTTATGAAAGAATCAGACAGGCAGTAAAATGGTGTGCATCAAATAATCTTAACATGATTCTGGATCTTCATAAAACCTGTGGTTATTCTTTTGATGTCGGCTACAAAGAAGCAGGATTTTTTGATGACGAAAAACTCCAGGAACGTTTCTATAAACTCTGGGAATCTCTTGCTGAAAACTTTAAAGATATTTTTGCAGGCACAAAAAATGAAATCTGTTTTGAGCTTTTAAACGAAGTAACTGATCAGGCTTACTGCAAAAAATGGAACGCAATCGCAAAGACCTGTATTCAACGTATTCGCGCTATTGCTCCTGCAACAAAAATTCTGGTTGGAAGTTACTGGAATAACTCTCTTGCTTCTGTAAAAGACCTCGATCCTCCTTACGATGAAAACATTGTTTACAACTTCCACTGCTACGAGCCGCTACTTTTTACACATCAGGGAGCACCCTGGGTTGGTCCGAATATGAACTCTGATTTCAGATTCCCTCTAAAATCAAAATATGAAGATTATACAAAAATGACTTCAGCAAAAGTCGGCCAGATTGGAACAGCTTTTGGCGCCTTTGCTCCTGATGCAACTGTAGATGTAAATTATTTTGAAACAATTTTTGCAGAAGCAGTAAAAACTGCAGAAGACCACAACGTTTTACTTTACTGCGGTGAATATGGCGTAATAGACAAAGCCACACCAGAAGATACGCTCGAATGGTACAAGCTGATTTCTACAGTTTTTAACAACCACGGAATCGGTCGTGCAGCCTGGTCTTATCGTCAGATGGACTTTGGACTTAGTGATAGCCGTCTTGATGGAATACGGCCAAATCTTTTGAAGTATCTTTAAAAAAAATAGACCCCGAAACAAGTTCGGGGTGACATGTCATGCTGAACTTGTTTCAGCATCTATTTTACAGCTTACCGCTTTCGGCCGCTCCAGGCAAACCTATATCTTTACGGAAGAAGGCGCCCTCAAACTTGATTGCAGAAAGTCCCTGATAAGCAAGAGCCCAGGCTTCCTTAAAGGATGAACCATAAGCGCTGCAGGCAAGAACACGGCCGCCGCTTGTAAGAAGATCATTATCGTGACGGCGACCGGCAACGGCTCCCGCAACAAAAATCTTTGCTGTACTTGCATTTAAAAGCGGTTTGTTAATTGTAATTTCCTTGCCCTTTTCGTATGCTCCAGGATATCCGCCACTTACTACAACCGGCGCAACCTGATAGCCAGGCTTCCACTTCATTTCAAAATTATTGAGTGTACCATTTAGAATTGCAGTACACATAGAAGTAAAATCAAAATCCATCAAAGGAAGAACAGCCTGAGTTTCTGGATCTCCAAGACGAACATTATATTCAAGAAGCTTTGGTCCCTTATTTGTAAGCATTACACCAAAGAAGATAAATCCGCGATAATCAAATTTTTCTTTGATAAGACCATTTAAGGTAGGCTGAAGGATATCTTTTTCAAACTGCTTCATTGTTTTATCAGTTACATCTTCCAGCGGACAAACAGCACCCATTCCACCAGTGTTAGGGCCCTTGGCACCATCCATCAATCGTTTATGATCGCGGGCAGGCAGAAAAGGAACAATAGTTGCAACATCGTTTACAGCATATTCTGGAGTTACAGAAACTGCAGCAAGAACAGAAATCTCAACGCCTTCAAGATACTCTTCAATTACAAGCTTCTTACCTGCATCACCGACCTTGCCGTTTGCCATCATGTCTTCCACAGCAGCAAGAGCTTCATCTACAGTAGCCGCAACAACTACTCCTTTACCGGCAGCAAGACCGTCGGCCTTAACTACAATTGGAGCACCGTGCTTTTTAATATATTCACAAGCCTCATCTTTATTTGTAAAGGTTTCGCTGAAAGCACAGGCAACCCCGTATTCCTTCATGAATTTTTTAGAAAGATCTTTACTTCCTTCGAGCTGAGCGCCGGCCTTCTTTGGACCTACAACAGGAATGTCAGCCTTCCAGAATTCATCTGCAAGACCAGCCACAAGAGGATCTTCCGGTCCAATTACACACATTCGGCAGTTTTCGTGCTTTGCAATAGCAACGTAAGGATTTTCACCCTCTTTGATATAGTCACAATCTTTAGGATTAATATTTACACATTTAGCTTCATAAGCAGTACCACCGTTTCCAGGAACGACAACTACTTTATCAACAACAGGACTCTGAGCAATTTTCCAGCAGATAGTGTGCTCACGACCACCACTGCCAACTACGATAATATTCATAAAATGATTTTAATAAAAAAATTGAGAAATGTACATATAAAAAAATGATGAGCTCCCGCGGGAATGGGATACGAACATGCTCGCTTTCCTTTTTTTGTGTAAGAATCCTGCGGCTTTCGTTCCGAAAGTCCTCGGATTCTTTTTATGGCTAAGCGTCAAAAAACTCAAGAGGCAGTCCGTATCCCCATCCCGCTCCGCTCATCATTTTTTCGGAGTTCATATATATATTAATTTTATAAATATTCTCTACGTAACTTAAACCTTGAACTCGTCAATTCGTTCAGAAATATCGTTTACAGCATTGTTCATATCTTCTGTAAGATTATGCAGGTTCTTTGTTGTCTGCTGTGTAACTTCTGTTGTAGAAACAATCTGGTTGAAGTTCTGAGCCATGTTCTGAGAAGACTCTTTAAGTCCCTTAATTGCATCAAGAACAGTATTTGCACGGTCACCAATCTTTTTACTAGAACGCTGTACACTTACAGAAATATTGTTCATTGTTGAAAGAGTTTCGAGCAGGTGTTTAGAAGCCTGACTCTGTTCCTCTGTTGCCTTCTTAATAGAGTATACAAGTTCAGAAGTATTATTTGTCTTTTCAGAAACAACCTCGAACGAAGCCTTACTCAAATCTGCACTTTCTACTACTTTGCGGATATTTTCTGCAATCAACTTAAGGTTTTCACCAATACTCTTAGACTGAGTAGCAGATGTATCTGCAAGCTTTCTGATTTCTTCAGCAACAACTGCGAATCCCTTACCAGCTTCGCCCGCATGTGCAGACTCAATCATGGCATTCATAGAAAGAAGGTTTGTCTGAGAAGAAATACTTGCAATAACCATGTTGGTATCCTGCAAGGTCTTACTCTGAGCAAGTACAGAATTCAAAAGCTCATTTACAATACGGTTCTTTTCAATTCCTTCTACAGTTGCAGCATTAAGCTCGGTAAATTCACCAGCCATCTTATCAACAGAGCCTGTAATAGATTGAATATTACCAATCATTTCTTCAATACCGGCACTAGCCTGTGTAATAGAATCCACCTGAGAATCAATCATCTGGTTAAGAGTTGTAATATTTGAAGAAATCTGTGAAACAAGTTCACTTGTATCATTAACACTCTTATCCTCTGCTTTGAGAGTTTCTGTAGCAGTGGTGATTTCTTTTGAAATATCGTCCATCTGCTTTTTGGTTTCATCAAGCTGTTTTTTTACATTTTCAAAGGTCGATTTAAGATTATAGTTTGCAGTACCAATTTCACTCACAGTTTCGTGAACAGTATTTACAAATATGTTTACAGACTTTTTAACCTCAGAAATCTCATTGTTATGATAAATTGTAAGACGCTTTGTAAGATCCTTATCACCGGTATTAAGGTCATCAATATTCTTTTTAATTGAGTTAAACTTACCAATAATAATCTTGATAATAATAAGCTCAAGAATCATAAGAATGATGGCAATTACAAAACCACCGATTAATGAAATAGTCTGCAGCTGATTTGAAATCTTATGTATTTCTTTCTTTTCTACAGAAGCAACAACTGTCCAAACCTTGTTATTAAGATTAAAGGTCTTTGTATATACTTCAAGATGATCAAGAGATTCTTCTCCAAGAATATCGTCTCCGGCACGAATCTCATTATTATCATCATAAATAGAAATACGACCTGTTTTATAGAAGGATTTACCAAGATGTGTGATTGGCTCAAGCTCAAGGAAGCCTACACAACCACCAGAAATCTTTTCGCCTGTTTTTGCATCTGTAAAGTCTGATTTAACAAAAAGAGGCATTGTAAAGCCACCCGCAGCAGCAACACGAGGAGATTCAAGCCAGACAGCAACATTACTGTTCTTATGATTTATGTAATATTCCTTTTGCAAAATTCCGGCAACAGAAGAGCCTCCTTTTGTATTAAAGGTTTCAGGGCCTCCATCCTTTGCATCATGGTTTGTATCCCAGAAAACCATACAATATTCAAAACCATCTGGTTTTGGAACAGTCTTTACACGGTCTTTAATGCGTTCAGGGCTATCAATAGGGTCTACAATTGCACGCTGGAACACATTCATTACAGTAACCTGATTTTCAAACCAGGCCTTTACGTTATCTACTGATGAATCCAAAAAATTTTCTATAGATTCATCATAAATACTCTTTATAGGAGCCTTAATGTTTCGCGAAAGATAAACAAGGAAAACAGAAACTATTACAAGAATCTCCAGGAAGGCTATTACACCATACTTAGCAAGAAGAGATTCCTTGTGCTGTTTTTTGTTTTTTTGAGTTTTCTCATTATTCTGGCCGATTTCATCTGACATAGACCGCCTCACTTATAATTTTTTTATATTATTCTAAGTATAATTCATTATCGGCATAAGTCAAATTTTTCGTTAGTTTACATGGAAGTCTGCACTGATTTTAGATTGCTTCGCTGCGCTCGCAATGACGTGGGGGTGCGAGTGTAATGACGGGGAGTGCGGCGTAATAACGAGGGCTGCGAGTGCAACTTACGTCATTGCAAGGTATGCACGGCATGCGTTATTGCGTTCCTCGTAACGAATTCCGTCATTGCGAGGACCCGCGAGGGCGACGCGGCAATCTACTACTCTGCACGTGGTTTATGGCAATTTGAGCAGCCTACTACGTGGACGTGTTTTTTTCCAAGGGATTTATTGAAGAGCCGTGCTGTGAGACTCTGGTCTGGAGCGACTTCTTTATGGCACACCGGACAAATGCGTTTTAGGCCGGGTTCACAACGCGGGTAGCAGTGTGGACATCCCATAACTATCATAAGCTGGTCTGGTACGTTCATAGGCCGGTAAACTTTTGAGATTATGTTTTCACCAACAAAAAGGCTTGAACTGCAAAGAGGGCACTTTACCGGCTGCAGGTGCTTTTGAGGTGCTTTTTTTTGATTTTTACTATTATATCTGATGTACCAGGCAATGAGTGCGATTATTACACAAACCGCGCCACCAATTAATAAGTAGTCCATAGATAAATTATATCACAACTGCGTTAGGCACTGAAGGGGGCCGCAGGCCGTGCGAAGCACCGAGCGTAGCAGAGGCTCGATAAATCTCACACCCCCATTTTTCGGATGTTCCTAACCGACAGTCCCGATGGACTGTCGGTTTTAACGGAACTCCTATTAAGGGTGGAAGCGCCGACCCGCGGGCGGCACGAAGTGACGACGGCGGGGAACGCCCGAAAAAAAATCAAAAATTTTTTTAATTTTTTTCTAAACTTTTTTTTGCCTTACCCGACAATCAAGTATAAGGGTGGTGGAAACCCGTGAGATAAACCACGTTGTGGTTTGAAACCCACCATGTGTTTTATCTTATAACCTAAACTATAAGGAGATTATTATGGTTATTAATCACAATATGAGCGCTATGTTCGCTCAGCGTTCCCAGGGAATTCAGGATCTTAACCAGCAGAAGAGCATGGAAAAACTTTCTTCTGGTATGAGAATCAACCGTGCCGGTGACGACGCTTCTGGACTCGCAGTTTCTGAAAAAATGCGTGCACAGATTCGCGGTTTGAACCAGGCTTCTACAAACGCCCAGAACGGTATTTCTTTCATTCAGACAACTGAAGGATACCTCCAGGAAACAACAGACATCGTTCAGCGTATCCGCGAACTTGCTGTTCAGTCTTCAAACGGTATCTACTCTTCTGAAGACCGTATGCAGATTCAGGTTGAAGTTTCTTCTTTGATCGCAGAAGTAGACCGCATTGCATCTACAGCTCAGTTCAACGGTATGAACATGCTTACAGGCCGCTTTGCTCGTCCTACAGGTGAAAACGTTGTTACAGGTTCTATGTGGTTCCATATTGGTGCTAACATGGATCAGAGAACTCAGGTATACATTGGAACAATGTCTGCTATGGCTCTCGGACTTCGCAACGTTGGTGATGAATCAATTATGTCTCTCGAGACTCCAGATGAAGCTAACCGCGCAATCGGTACTTTGGATGAAGCTTTGATGAAGATTAACAAGCAGCGCGCTGACCTCGGTGCTTACCAGAACCGCCTTGAAAAGACAGTTTCAGGACTTAACATTGGTGCAGAAAACCTCCAGGCTTCTGAATCACGCATCCGTGATACAGACATGGCTCAGGAAATGGTTAAGTTCACAACTTCTAACGTTCTTTCTCAGGCTGGAACAGCAATGCTGGCACAAGCCAACCAGAGTAGCCAGAACGTACTTTCACTCTTGCGCTAGTAAGATGGTTGCATAGAGCTAAGCTGATTTGCCAGCAATTGCGAAGTCAGTTTGCGAAGCAAACTGAGTAAGCAACTCGAAGAGTTGCGTCCAATGCTGGCACAGGCTAATCAGTCTAGCCAGAACGTACTCAGCTTGCTCCGCTAGTAGACTCCACGGTGGTTTCGACACGTCCGCTCCGCGGACACTCAACCACCGAATAAAAAAAACCGATGCTCGAAAGAACATCGGTTTTTTGTTTTAAACATACAACGTTAAAAAAAGATTCCCCGGTCAAGCCGGGGAATGATACATCCTGTTAGCTGTCAAATGACGCATCTTGTTAGTAGTCGAATGACATATCTTTTAATCGGTCGAATGCCAAGCATTATCATTATCGGGCTTATCCCGATAATCTATATTAGCCGAGAGTTATAGCACCTGCCTCGCTGATTGTAATAATTGCCTTACAGTTAGTACAGCGGAAACGTCCGGCATGTGCAGCCTGAATATTCTTTCCACAAGAAGGACATACAAGCATCTTAGGGAATACAGGTCCTGTAGAACTACCTTCATCATGACGAAGATATTCCAAAGCTTCTTCTGTTGTATCTTTAAGATTAAAGAACTGAGAGAATCCCAAAATCTGGAATACCTCTGCAACCTTTTCCTGAACTTCAGAAAGGATGATATCACCGCCTTTAACCTTTACCATCTTAAGCAGGATTGTAAATGAGCCAAGACCAGTAGATGAAACGTATGACAAACCGCCACAGTTAAACAAAAGATTAAAATACCCCGCTCCGATTACCTTTGTAAGCTGCTTCTGGAAGAATGAAGAATTATAGGTGTCTATATAACCTTCCAGTACAACCTGGCAGCCGTTCTGGACACCTGGAATCTTATGCAAAGTGATTTTGAGAGAATCGTCTTTGTCACTGTCAAAGCCTGAAACGATAGAATTGTTTGATTCCATTTATATTACTCCTTGTATGCAATTATAAAACAGAAATTTTCATTTGTCTATATAAATTTTTATATCTCGCTGCGTCCCCGAAAGCTTAGTGATAAAGTACGCTTATCTACATATTCGAGATCGCCGCCCACAGGCATTCCCGTAGCAAGCCGGGTAACCTTTGGCGGCTGCGGCAGATTGAGTTCTGTAATCACTTTATTGAGGTAAAGCGCTGTTGTATCACCTTCAACTGTAGGATTTGTAGCTATGATGATTTCTGTGATTGCTGAATTGTTTACAGAACTGATTACCGAGTTCTCACCCGAAGCGCCGTTCACCCCATTTTTTATGCGCGTAATCAGTTGTTGAATAGAAAGCTGCGCTGGTCCTATTCCTTCGAGAGGTCTTAACAATCCGCCGAGCACATGATACAAACCTTTGTATTCACCGTAAGCTTCTATAGTAGATACATCCTGCGGCTGTTCAACAACACAAATCTGGCTGGCATCACGCAATGGATTTGAGCAGATTGGGCATGGATCGATTTCTGTCCAGGTGCCGCAAATTGAACACGGCTTTATGCGCTCCTGAAGGCTGCCGAGATTCTGCGCAAACTTTTGCACATAACTTGCATCCTGCTTGAGAAGCCAGTTTACCATGCGGCTGGCAGATTTTTTGCCAATTCCAGGAAGGCGGGAAAAATTATTTGTTAATTCATCAAATGCGTTCATAAAGTTTCCATAAAAGATTGTCGGGTCAAGCCCGACAATGACATTTTATGAGCCGGGCAATAACAGTTTTGCTTCCTTATAATCCAAACTGGCCGAGGTCCAGCCCGCCGAGCAGTGAGCTTGATTTAGCCTTTATCTGCTCCTGAACATTGTCTACTGCATTTTTGTGAGCAGAAACAATCAGGTCTTCGAGCATCTGAACATCACGGTTATCAACACAAATCGGGTCGAGTTTAATGCCCATCATCTCAAACTTTCCGTTGAGTGTAATTGTGACCATTCGACCGCCGGAAGAACCTTCTGCGCGGATGTCGGCAAGCTCTTTCTGAAGCTTTTCTGACTGTTCCTTAATTGCCTGAGTATTTTTGAGTAATTCAAACGGATTCATTTTACATCCTCCCTGCAACAATTGTTCCCTTAAATGCATTTACAAGAATACTTACCTGTACCGGAATCTCTACCGGAGCAGCAGTTTTCTGTGGCTCAGCAGCTTTAAGAGTTACGTTAAATTTCATTTGACGGCCACAGGTATTTGATAACTCCGCAGCAATCACATTTTTTTTCTTTTCTATAAGACTAAGATCATAGGCAGTTTCAACTGTAGTATTAATAGAATCTTCTGTAACCACCCATAAACCTGTTTTTTCTACGTTCGAAGCAGCAAAACCGTCTGTTATGGCGAGGGCTGCTGTAATTTGCCCGCGAAGCTGAGCCACAGATATTGTCTGACCATTAGCAATTGTCAGGGTATCCTGAAGCTGAACAGGTGCTGCATTCTGTTGCCCCTGATTTTCAGAAGCCTCCGCGCCCTCGTAAAGCTGTTCTGCCTGCGAACTGAAATCTGGTTCTGCAGGATAATAATCATCATCTGGAGGGGCTTCCATATTAGACCAGCCCGCTTCCCCCTCTTCTGCATCAGGATTTTCTGTATAACCTGTTTCAGAAAGAGGAATATCCATTGTAGGCACAACCTGACCTTCGTCGGTAACATTTTCCTGAGGAATATGAAGTTTTAGACGTTCATCAAGTTCTGCCGAGCCTGCATTACTGCCTTCTGTCTGCGCATTCTGTAAATTCTGAGTCGCAGCCACTGATTGTTCAGGCGGCAGTGGACCGCCATTATGAAAAGGGTTTGCGTTCTCCCCTTCACCACCCGCGCCTTCCCCTGGACTGCCCGGGTCGCCGGTATCATCATCAGAAATGCCAGCCTGCTCTTTTGCTATCAACTCATCAAGCATGGAAAGCCGCGGCATACCAGCCGGAATAGGATTCATGCCTGCAGGAGTTTGCTGAGATTGCGCAGTCTCGGCAGATCCAGTGGTTGAGCCTGTCGAAACTACCGCTGCACTCTGCACATTACTGTGTACTGCGGTGGTTTCGATACGTCCGCCTGGCGGACACTCAAGTCGGTCGCTTTGCGACCTTACCAAGTTTGCTTCCGCAAACTTGCCACCCATATCACCGTTCATTAAAAGCCCCTGGGCCGCATCAATTGCCTTTTTAACTTCTGCATTAGAAACATAGTTCCCAAGCCAGCAAAGACGGCTAAAGGCAAGCTCAAGCTCGTAGCGCGGTGAAAGTGAATAACGTATATCGCGGTAAAGCTGTAAAAAGAGAGAAAGTGCACGTTCAATTTGAACTGTATTCCATGCGCCTAGAACTATGCTGCTGTAGCGCTCTGCGCTGTTGCCCAGAAGAGACTCTTTTTTTACGCCGTTTTTAATAAGAAGAAGACTACGCAAATAGTCTGCAGAGTTAGAAATCAGTTGTTCAATTGAAACGCCCGCCTGCAGGAACTCGTCCAAAAGACCAACTACATCTGCAGTGCGGTTTTGTGCACAGGCTTCAAAAACAGTGTTCAGGCGGTCGATTCCAACAAGACCAAGCTTGTCGCGAATCTTTTCATAAGTAATGTGACCGTCGCTAAAGGCTACAACCTGGTCAAAAAGGGTGTAGGCATCGCGCATAGAACCGGTAGACTCGCGGGCAATCCAGAAGAGTGCTTCATCATCAGCCTGAATTCCAAGTTCTGCGGCAGCATCGGCAAGACACTGTTTTACCTTATCAACTGCCACAAGGCGGAAATTATACTGCTGACAACGAGACTTAATTGTAGCCGGCACCTTCTGAAGCTCTGTAGTTGCAAAAATAAAGATTACGTATGGAGGCGGCTCCTCAATTGTCTTGAGCAGTGCATTAAAAGCCGAAGTCGAAAGCATATGGACTTCGTCTATGATATAGATTTTATATTTTGAATTGCTCGGTGGAAAAAGAACCTCATCCTTAATCTGGCGGATGTTCTCAACACTGGTGTTAGACGCACCATCGATTTCAATTACATCAAGAGAGGTTCCCTTTGTAATTTCCTGACAGGTTGAACACTGGCCGCAAGGCTGGTCTGTAGGCCCGTTCTGACAGTTTAAGGCCTTAGCCAGAATACGGGCAGTAGAGGTCTTACCACAACCACGCGGTCCCGAAAAAAGGTAGGCGTGGGCAATCTTCCCCGACTTTATAGAATTTTTGAGAGTCTCTGCAACAAATTCCTGACCAACAAGGTCTCCAAACTGCTGCGGACGACGTCTCGTCGCTGTTACTTCGTATGACATAGAGTTTATTATAGTAGGAATGGCGGGAAATTTGAAGTAGAAAAATACATACCGAAGGAGGTAGTTTCCAGAGATAACATTTCTTCTATATTTATTTATCTTTTATCTAACTCATTCCGACTAAAACTCATCTCTAATATAAGCTTATTAAAGAGATAAAACGTTTTACCTTTCAAATAAAACAATATTTATTTTTGCAATTTTTTTTTTCTGTGATAAAATAATTATAAAGAATTAAAAATATCTACCATAATAAATATTTTATGTAATTCTGACGATACTATAAGTATTATAGATGTCGGGAAAAAGGTAAAAAAAGTCTAAGCCACATTTTTTATTTTCAATTCATCTATCTTTTTTCAGACCCACCCGTATTGAGAGATTCGTTTAGATAGCTTTACGAGGTAAATTATGAAAAAAAGTCTCTGTCTCAAGTTGGGAAAAGCCGCTGTCGGTTTTTTAGCACTTTGTCTTAACCTTTTCGCTGCCTGCGAAATTGGACTTGGTCCTTCTGTCGATACAGATCCTCCAGTACTAACAATTGAAAATCCTCCCGTAGACGCAATTGTTAGAGATGTGTTCGCAATCCAGGGAAGCTGGGAAGACGACGGTGCCATTGCCAGTGTAACCGTAACCTTAAAGCGACCTGATGGATTCGGTTCCGAAATGTCTTATGAAGCTGAAATTGCGGAAACAGAAGAAAAAGGAATCTGGTATGCCGTTATAAATCCATTCACTGAAGGTGTTCTGGATGGAACTTACGAAGCAACTGTAGAAATTTCTGATGAAGCCGGACACGTTGTTTCTCAATCACGAACATTTACAGTAGATAATACAGCTCCTCTTATTGTTTTGCAGCGACCTGGAACAAAGATTACAGAACCCGCAGATGCATACGGACAAACTTTCTCTCTTAACGGTATGGGAGCCGATGATAATACAATAGATCACATTGATGTAGAAATTTATAGTGATGAAGCTTGTACTAATCTTTTAAAAACAATTACAAAATCAAACGTACCTCCAACAATTGAACTTGACGTTGCAGTATTTGAAGAAGGTGTTTCCAACGATTATTCTGAAATTTATGGCAGTGTTACAAAAAATGGAACTCAATATCGTTATTGTAAAATTACTGCTTATGACAATGCTAAACGTTATCCTCTGGAAAGAACTGGCAGTACAGATGAAGAAACAGGAAACTCAACTTCAACATATTATCTTTATGATGATATTTATTCTGGAGTTCTTGAAAATAATACCATCACAGATGTTTACAAAATGCTGAGCGGAACCTATCTTTTTTCAAACAACAAACGTGATGCAGGTTCTATAGAACAGGTTATCTCTATTCTCGGCAATAATGAGATGGAAAAAAGTAACTTTAGTCTTAATCCGGAAAATAATCCGCTTTTCTTTGTTAACGGAAAAGATGTTTTAAGAAAAGACGGTGCTGATTTTACAGGTTCAGACTATCTTATAACTAATGGTTCAAGTGTTGTAGTAGAAATTTCAACTGGTTTGGATGGAATCTCTCTTAATGCCGCATCTTTGCGTCCATATCTTTTGCCTTGTGATGCTAATGGAAATGCAAGTGTAGATAATATCCCAGAAAACAGAATCTATCTTTCTGAAGCTGGCGTTGGTGCAAAATCAGGAACTTCTTATAAATTTACAGTTACTTTCGATACAACTCTTTCTTACGCTGAAAGCAAGACTTTAACACTCGGACATTCCTATATTTTTGGTGTTGAAGGTACCGACCAGCGTGGTAATACTGTTATTCCAAAGGGTGGAACTTACGGTTTTAAGCTTTCAAGCAATGGTGCAGCTCCGGGTCTTACAGTTACTAACCCTATTCCGACAATTTCTTATGTAGGAGCTGGTGGAAGTCAGACCTTTGCGGGAACTGTTAATTGTCAGGATGGAACTCCGGTAATTACAATCAAAAAGGGAACAGAAACTGTTTATACTCACCAGTTTACAGAAAGTGAAGCAACCGTTGAAAATGGACTTCGCGAATTTGTATTTAATACAACTATTTCTTATGCAGATTCAGAAAACAGTCAGAATCAGTATACCTTTACAGCTTCTCAGGATGGTTTGGAAACTACCGCCTTTAAGACTGTAATTTACGATAAAGACGCTCCAACAATTTCTGTAGGAAGTATTTTGCCTCTTGCAAAAAAATATAATCCTGAAGTTGAAACTAACACTCCTTCAACAGAAGATTATTTAAACGGAAATATTACACTCAGATTCTCTTTGAATGACGAATATGATACTGTAGAAACTTCTGCCGCTGATAAAAAGCCGTATTTTGAAGTTATTGAAGTTAATAATGGAATTCAGACAGTTAAGCCTTTAATTGTAACCGGCCCGGATGTTGTCAGCGAAACCTCTGCAACAGCTAAACACTATATCACAAAGCTGATAAACGGAAGCTTCCAGATTGATACAACTCAAATTCAGACTGGTTCAACTGATAAAAGTATTATTTTTAAGATTTATGCCTGGGACCGTGCAGGTAATGCTAAGGTATATACATATCCGGAGCCAACTGCAACAAGTCAGCCTGTTCTTAAAGTAAATCAGCAGACAGATTATCCTGTTATTTTGCCGACTAACAACGATTTAAGCTTAAAATACACGTCTAAAGCACAGAGAGATGCCGCTACAGCGAGAAGATCTCAAGTTCCTTCTGGCGGCCAGCTTTTGTTTACTATTATTGATGATGATGGAATTGGCAGATATAAAATTCTTTCTGCGTCGGTTTCTAATGACAATCCAACTGAAACAGCTGATCAGGTTGCAGACAGCCGCTTTAATGATGCTGAATGGGAAGATGGAAATGGTTCAACTCAGCTTACTGTAACAAAGAACTCTTCTACCGCTTCTGGTTATTACTGGTATAAAGTATTAGTAGAAGATACAAAAGCTACAGGAACTCCGGTAACAACAGTAAAGGGACCATTTATTGTAAAGGTAACAACTGCGGCTCCAATTCTTGTAAATGTAACAACCTTGGATTCAGATTCATCTGATATTAATATAGGAAAATATGTAGGTGCTACCGGTGCAGAAAAAACAAAATGGAAAAATAAAATAGAAATTAATGCAACAGAAGCTCCGTTCTATCTTTATAGAAGTGAAACTCCTTTTGCTGAAGATTTCAATCCAGACCCTCCAACTTCAACGGTTGGAGGTCCAGATGGTCTTGTATATGTAACACCTCAAAATACAGTTCCACAAGTGATATATGATACTATTGCAAATCCAACTGCTAATAAAACCTATTACTATATGATTTATGACAGCAACATAAATCCAAGTAATGTAAAAACTATTGATTGTCAGGTAGATACTTCAGTTCCTTCAATTACAATAGCAAATCCGGGTACAGACACTGCAAAAACCGGTGTAAATGCAATAAACACTTCATCATATCAGTTCTCTGGATCAATTCAAGATGATAATACAATTTCTTCTATTGCTGGAATTTATTATAAGACTTTAGCTATAACTGAAGCCGCTCCAACAGCACCAGCTTCAAATCGTCTTTCTGCAAGTACCTGGACAGCAGCCGGCTGGGAAGCAGTAAGCCCTGGAACAAGCTGGTCATTTGTAATCGGATCAGAAACAAGTCCGATAACACAGGGCAAATACAAGCTTTACATGTATGCAATAGACGGAGCCGGAAACCTCAGTGATTCAGACCCAGCTACAAACGGAAACCAGCCTTACAGCCGTGTATATCATGTAGATATGGCAACCCCTGTAGTAACAGAAACCAGCAGTACACGCTATGTAAATGCGGCCGACAGCGGCAGCGTAAGCCTGGGTGGAACAATAACAGAAAGCCACGGAATCCAGAGCTTTACAGTAAGCCGCGGAACAACAACATATAATATCGTAAGCAACGGTACTGTACAGACTGCACCATCAGGAGTAACCTGGAGCTATGCAGCTGGCACTGGAGAGTGGTCTCTCACTGAAACACCGGGAGACGGAAACTATACCTACACAATTACAGCAACCGACCTTGTAGGAAAAACAAACGAAAGCCTTACAAGACAGGTAACCGTAGATACAACAATACCGACAGTAAGTACAGACACGACAAAGTTCAAGGTACCTACAGCAACAGAAACACAGAGCAGCCTCTTTAAGTTTGAAGGTCTTGCTTCGAATGTAACTGATAACGGTACTTCGGGAACAGCATACAGTTCAGGCATAGACAAGGTAGAAATTGCCTTTACAGCAAGAGAAAATCCAACAGATACACCAACTGCACCTACAGCAGCACAGGAAACTGCAACCCCTGCTGCAGACGGCTCATGGCAGTCAACAGTAGAATTTGGAAACACAAAGTTCGGAACCGTATTCAGCGGAACAAACGCACAGGGAACAAAGGATCTGTGGGTAAAGGTATACGATAAGGCCGGTAACTCAAGCGCATGGTCAAATGCAAAGAACTTTGTATATGATACGGCAGCTCCGACAATCTCACTTACAGGAACAACACCACAGGCAAACTCATATAACAAACAGGGCTTTACGGTTCAGGTAAGTGCATCAGACTCTTATGGTGTACAGGGCGTAAATATAGCATACGGAAGCGGAGCCGGCCAGAGTGTTGCCGCTACACTAAATTCAACAACAGGATATTATGAAGCAGCATTCAGGGTAGGTTCGGAGCCTGCACCGGCAACAGGAACTTCTACACCTCTTGCCGACGGAGCATATACATTCACTGCAACAGTAACAGACCTTTCTGGAAAGACAGCATCTGAAACAAGACAATTTACTGTAGATACAACACCACCGACAATCTCTGACTCTGAAGTAAAGATAAACGGAACTGCAGTAGCAGCAGACGCTGATAACTCTTCTGTATGGTACAGGTCACAAACAATTCCTCTTATCATTAATGCGAGTGATGCAGTTTCGGGAATAGCTTCTGTTGAATATGCAACACAGACAGCAGGCAGTACAGCGACCCTTACAGAGTCTGACTGGACACCGCTTACCTTACAGGGAACAGAGTATAAAGGCTCAGCAATCTTCAGCGGAACAGGAGCCGGACAGAAGCTTTATATCCGTGTAAAGGATAATGCAGGTAACATAAAATATTTCAATAATAACAACGCTGCTGTTACAATTAACATCGATACAGATAAGCCTAATCTCTCAATAACACAAAATACAATCCTTACCTACATTGGAACCACTGGATTTACAGTACAGGGTAGTGCTTCTGATAGTCCTGCGGCAGGTGCTGGTATAGCAAGTCTCAAGGTAAAGGAATATTACAAGGGAACTGAGGCAAATGCAGAATTCGCCCTGACAAGTGCTTCCGGCACAGACGGAATAACAGTCACACCAGGAACAAACGGAGCATGGTCACAGTCTGTTCCACTTCCTGGAACCTCAGAGCAGAACGGAACTTTTAAATATGTCTTTACACTTACAGATAATGCTGGTAACTTTGAAACAGCCCAATTTACAACAATCGTAGATAAGACAGCTCCAGTTATAATTATTTCGACACCGAATACAGACACAGCAAAAACCGGAGTAAATGCAATCAACAGTTCTTCATATCAGTTCTCAGGAACAATAACCGAGATAAATACAATATCAAAGATATATTACAAGGCTTTAACTGATACAGCAGCCGCTCCTACAGCACCGGCTTCAAATATAATGACTGACAGTTCATGGACAACAGCAGGCTGGACAGCAGTAACGCCAGGAACCAGCTGGTCATTTGTAATCGGTTCAGAAACAAGCCCGATAACACAGGGCAAATACAAGCTTTACATGTATGCAATAGACGGAGCCGGAAACCTCAGTGATTCAGACCCAGCTACAAACGGAAACCAGCCTTACAGCCGTGTATATCATGTAGATATGGCAACCCCTGTAGTAACAGAAACCAGCAGTACACGCTATGTAAATGCGGCCGACAGCGGCAGCGTAAGCCTGGGTGGAACAATAACAGAAAGCCACGGAATCCAGAGCTTTACAGTAAGCCGCGGAACAACAACATATAATATCGTAAGCAACGGTACTGTACAGACTGCACCATCAGGAGTAACCTGGAGCTATGCAGCTGGCACTGGAGAGTGGTCTCTCACTGAAACACCGGGAGACGGAAACTATACCTACACAATTACAGCAACCGACCTTGTAGGAAAAACAAACGAAAGCCTTACAAGACAGGTAACCGTAGATACAACAATACCGACAGTAAGTACAGACACGACAAAGTTCAAGGTACCTACAGCAACAGAAACACAGAGCAGCCTCTTTAAGTTTGAAGGTCTTGCTTCGAATGTAACTGATAACGGTACTTCGGGAACAGCATACAGTTCAGGCATAGACAAGGTAGAAATTGCCTTTACAGCAAGAGAAAATCCAACAGATACACCAACTGCACCTACAGCAGCACAGGAAACTGCAACCCCTGCTGCAGACGGCTCATGGCAGTCAACAGTAGAATTTGGAAACACAAAGTTCGGAACCGTATTCAGCGGAACAAACGCACAGGGAACAAAGGATCTGTGGGTAAAGGTATACGATAAGGCCGGTAACTCAAGCGCATGGTCAAATGCAAAGAACTTTGTATATGATACGGCAGCTCCGACAATCTCACTTACAGGAACAACACCACAGGCAAACTCATATAACAAACAGGGCTTTACGGTTCAGGTAAGTGCATCAGACTCTTATGGTGTACAGGGCGTAAATATAGCATACGGAAGCGGAGCCGGCCAGAGTGTTGCCGCTACACTAAATTCAACAACAGGATATTATGAAGCAGCATTCAGGGTAGGTTCGGAGCCTGCACCGGCAACAGGAACTTCTACACCT
Organism: uncultured Treponema sp.; assembly: GCA_947166355.1. Taxonomy (GTDB): domain Bacteria; phylum Spirochaetota; class Spirochaetia; order Treponematales; family Treponemataceae; genus Treponema_D. The sequence goes on along the minus strand of CAMVDX010000005.1, from coordinate 32,264 downwards.
CTTGCCGACGGAGCATATACATTCACTGCAACAGTAACAGACCTTTCTGGAAAGACAGCATCTGAAACAAGACAATTTACTGTAGATACAACACCACCGACAATCTCTGACTCTGAAGTAAAGATAAACGGAACTGCAGTAGCAGCAGACGCTGATAACTCTTCTGTATGGTACAGGTCACAAACAATTCCTCTTATCATTAATGCGAGTGATGCAGTTTCGGGAATAGCTTCTGTTGAATATGCAACACAGACAGCAGGCAGTACAGCGACCCTTACAGAGTCTGACTGGACACCGCTTACCTTACAGGGAACAGAGTATAAAGGCTCAGCAATCTTCAGCGGAACAGGAGCCGGACAGAAGCTTTATATCCGTGTAAAGGATAATGCAGGTAACATAAAATATTTCAATAATAACAACGCTGCTGTTACAATTAACATCGATACAACTGCACCAGAGCTTTCTGCTCTTTATTATCAGGTAGGAACAGGAACTGCTGCCGGAGCCGTAAAAGGTGTGAGCAGTACGATTTATGTAAAGAGCGGCACAAGCATTACCGTTTACGGAAAATATAAGGACGGAGAAAGTGGAATTCAGGCTCTCACCTTTACACGAGCAGGAACTGCAATAACTCCATCAGAAATCAAATATACAACTGGAACAGTTACTGAACAGACAACAACAACAGTTCCTGCTCTCACATATTCAGCATACAACGCTTCAAATGCAACAAGTTATACATACTGGAAGGCTACCTTCTCTATGAATGAAGGCGGTGAGTTTGGTATAAACGGTAAGAATGGAACTTATGTAGCTGGAACTACAGGCGGCCAGACTTCTATCACACCGTTCACAGTAACTATTGATGATACAAAGCCTAACCTCAGTAACTACAAGCTTCTTACTTCTGCAAATACAGAAGTTTACAAGAAGACTGTGTCTGGACAGAAACGTTACTATATCAATAACACAACAAGTACAGCGCTCATAATTTCGGGAGTTGCAACAGATAATATCGGCGTTGAAAAAGTAACACTTTCAATAAACGGTACTTCTTATAATAATACAGGTACAGCTTCAGACTGGAAATTTGAAAACATTGATTTAAGTTCGCTTACAAATGTGTCTGGAGAAACCGCAGACGCTACAGCAACTATCACTGTGACTGATGTTGCAGGAAACCAGAACACAGTTACAGCAGGAACAGAAATTGCAGATAAGCTGTATATCTATTTTGATACAACTGCTCCTTTAGGACACCACGAATTAGATACAGAATCCAAAGATTTGACATTCCGTATCGGAGAAAATAATAATGATGATATAACAAGTTCATCAACAACTCCTCAATGGAGTAACTCTCTTGATACTGGAGTTGGTAAAAAATACTCAAATGATTCTTATGGAAACTCTTCTACTATAACAATCAGTGGAAACATTGGTGATAGTGAAAGTGGTGTAAGTCTTATTTACTATCATGTATTTGACAAACCAATACACTTTGATTCAGATTTGGCTGCAAATGTTGAAGTACCACATCAACAGACAATTGAGGGTGTTGCTAAATATGTATTCAGAAATAGTGATGAACTTCGTGACTATGTAATTTCAAACTCTACTTCAGATCCATTTGCTCCGCTTGAAACAGCAGAACAAAAACGTGTCTTCTATACTGGCGATGCAACTCATACTCTCGGCGGATCTCCACTCTCGGGTAGCAGTAGCAGATATTATAAAAACATCAATACAACTTACCGTTCTACAATTTCAGGCTTCAACTATGACAAAAACTATCTTGTAATTGCGGCTGTAGATAATGTAGGAAACAAAGGTATTGATTATGTGACAGTATCTAGTACAGTACAGCATTATTTCTGCCAGATAAATAAAGATAATGAAGTTCCTAGTATTTCGTTAGATGCAGGTCAGGATTCTATGCGTTACTATAATGGTAGTTCAGAAAATCTTACCTTATCAGGTGTAGCAACAGATAGTCTTGCAGGTATAAGAAGTGTCAGCTTTAAAGTAAATAATCATGAAATTACAAAAGATGATACAACTTATGGAACTATTACACTGGTAGATTCAGGAACTTATTCAAAGCAAAATACTCACTGGTCAGTAACTATAAATCCAAGCGCCTTTGAAGGAGCCACATCAGATGATATCAATTTCTACGGAATTGTAACTGATGATGCCGGTGTAGGAAATCAGCAGATGTTAAGTCTTGCAACCTTTATCCGCGATATTGATGGACCTGAAGTTACTTTGAATAGTCCTAAAGACGCAGATATTTCTACAAGTAATATAATTGAAGTAAACAAGCTCATAACTCTTAATGGTACTGCAAGTGATATTAACGGATTGAGTACATCAACTAACATGGAGCTTTACTTTACAAAGTCTAGTACACTCGGAGGCGTGACAACAGCACCAACTTTAAGCGAAGATACAACTGATGCTGATGGAAATCCTGTTGAGGGTAACATCGGTTCTACCGGAGCAGATGCTGAAACAAAATGGGTAAGCATAGGCACAAGAGCCCATGCAAACAGCTGGAGTTTTGGTGGAATAAACACTGCAAGTCTTGGCGGTTCAACTATTGCTGATGGAACAGTCGTTTACTTTACAGTAAAAGCAACCGATAAGGCCGGCAACAGCAGTTGTGCAGTTCCTGTAAAGGTAAAAGTTGATCAGAATACAGACCGCCCTGTACTCAGCTACAATAATCTGTCATGGGATTCTACGGCAAACAGCAATGCAGGCGGAGTTAAGGAATACAACAAAAATCTTTCAACCCTCAGCGGTATCATCACAGATGATGACGGAATTACAAAACTTTGTATTGCAGTCGCAGACAGCCAGCCTTCTGATCTGAAAACAAATAGCTCTTATGAAATCACTGTAAACAGCACCGGAGCCTTCTCAAAAGCTCTTGGCGCTGACGGTTCAAAGACTCTCTGGATTTATGTAAAAGATACAGCCGGTACCGAGTTTATTACAGCTGCCACTGCAGGTAACTTGAGTCAGCCGTACTTTGTATTCAACGGAAATACTTCTAAGCATTCTGATAGTGCGGCAACAAGCTTTATAATCAATAATACTTCGCCAGTTATTACACATTCAGCATTCGGCTACGGCAATACAGAAACAGCCGCAACCACAGCCGCTACTACAACAACTAGTTCTGCATACAGTGCATTTACAAATACAAGCTACGCAGGTGGAACTGTACGAAAATATGTTGTATTTGCAATTACCGCTACAACCTCAAACAATGTACCGGTAGAGTCTGTTAAAGTTTCTGTAAGCGGTATATCAGCTCCTATCAGCTTCCCGGCTGCAAACAAGAGTGAAAGAAGTGGAAATGCAGAAACCTGGTATACAGACCCAATTGATATTTCTACATGGACTCATGGTAATCATACACTGTCATTTACTGTTGAAGATGCAAGCGGCCTTTCTGCAATATCTGAACCAAAACAGTTTATAATTGATAATATGGGACCTTCGGTTTCACTTATCAGTCCTAGAGGAGAAGAAGTTACAAACCCTGTAAGTCTGGAAGGTACTGCAACTGACGATTACGATCATGCTGTATCAAAGATTGGCTTTATAATTGTAGATAACAGATACTACAATGCAGATGGAACATTTGTTACAAATGCTCAAAATCAGATAAAGGCTGCTGCAAAGACTGCCGCAGATACAAACAACAGAACAGGAACTACAAGTTCATGGAGCTTCACTCTTAATGGAGTTGCAACACAAGAGGGCAAAATAAACCCTTCATTGCCTACTAGCGAAGGCTCAGGTACCGGTGGTATAGAAAATGCAACGACCGGAATTAATCGTGCCCCTGTTCCACAAGGCTATGGAGAAGATGATGATACCCGCAATCTGACAGTTGTATTCTACACTTGTGATGAACTTGGAAATGAAAGCTGGACACCTATTGTAAGAGATACAACAGTAGAAGATTCACCATCTCCAGTTACTATTGTTTATAATCCATTTGCAGACAGGCCAAGTGCTTCTGTAACATATCCTCTGGGAGCCTATGTAAATGAAGAAAATGTAGAAAATTATTCTAACCTGAATGGAGACATTCGAGTTACTGGTTCTGCTCGCGATAATGTTTCCATTTCAAACGGTAAAGTCTTTATTCAGCTTGATTTGAACAAAGACGGCCTGTTCGATAATCAAGACCTTGCTCTTTTACAGACCTTGAGTTATACAACTACAAGTGGAGGAACTTCACAGTCTCATCTCATTTACACTGTAACAGATAACACTCTGGTAACGAATCTGACAACTGTTGAAGGAGTAACAGATACTGCTGCTCTTGGCACTAATGTAAATACTTTATGGGGTATTCCTGTAAGAGGAACAAATAGCTGGAACATCACAATCAACTCATACAATGAGCTTCAGCAAATTGAAGAAGCCCGCATTGGAAATGCCGACAGCGGACAATACAAGATTGGTATTCGTGCCGTTGCTATGGATGATGGAGGTACATTCGGATCATGGAGTGCAAAGCAGTATTTCAAGATTGATTTGAATGCTCCATCAATAGGTGCCGCAGAAATTGTGGCAACAGATGACAGCGGAACTGTTATAGCAAATCAGATTGCCGAAAAATATGTACAGGATATGTATTTGAGCGGTAATAAAAAACTCAGGCTCAAGATTTCTGACAGACAGGGCTTGAAGAAAGTAACCTATACTTATGCAACAACTATAGAAGCCCTCAGCTCAAGCCAGAGAATTGGTACAATTGAAAAAGCTGAGCTTGATACAATTAAGCCTGCATCTCAGGTTGAAGGAATGTATGTCTATACTATAGATATACCTCTTTCTTTACTTACAGGCAGCGCTTATCTCAATTCAAAGACGGTAGCCCTCAAAGTTGTAGCTACAAAAGATAGTGATACAGAAACAACTTCTTATGAACGTTATCTTGTTCATTTTGATAATGATAAAGCTACAATCAAAAAGCTTACATTAAACAGCGTTGAACATACGGGTTCATCAAATGCAGCAGATAATAAAATAGTAAATTCAAACCTCTTCTTTACTATAGGCGGTCTTGCAGAAGACACCGGTGCAGGATTTGAAAGAATGAGTTTCTATTTTATCCGCGAACCAAGAGCCGGCTCTTCAACAGTAACACGTATTTATGATGTATTGTCAGCAAATCAAGCTATTCCTGTAAGTGGACTTGATACAAAGACCGTTACTACAAACAGCGGAAATGCAAATGATACAACTTCAAATACATTCACAATTTATGGAAAGAATCAGACTGGTCTGACCGTTGATAATGACGGCTTATCATTAACAGGTTATACAACTGATTCTCATGTTCATGAGGGCGGTTATGTACAAATTGGTTCTAAGTGGCATAAGATTGAATCAATTTCGGGAACTACCGTAAACCTTACAACTGCAACCAATGCAACCGGAACACAAACTGTATTCTTTGCTTACCTGCAGACAATTGATAATACTGGTTCAGAAAGACGTGATGATGATAACCCTTCTACAATTACCGGTGATGATCATGACGAAATGTGTGAATCTATCAGAAAGAGTCAGACAAACTGGGATTATGATGCTTCATTCGATAGTACAAATATTCCAGATGGTCCGGGAAAGCTTGTCGTATTTGTATATGATAAAGCAGGCAACGTTTCTGCAAAAGAATACCCGGTAAGTGTTCAGAATAATGCTCCTCGTCTTACAAAGCTCTGGCTCGCAACAGATTTGAGTGGAGACGGTACATTCCAGGATATTGCTTCTGAAGGCATTACCGAAATTGTTGAATACAATGTATTAAGTAAGGTCGGTGAACAGACAAATTATAAAGATTTGAATACTGTAGATTACCATGGTGAAAACTTTATCGCAAAAAATAAGCTTGCCATAATTCCGGAATTTACTGGTGGTAATGGTGCAATTAAGATGGCCCTGAACAATGATGCAGCAACTTCAACTGCAATTACTTCTTATGCAACTGATGAAGCTGCGGCAGCTGCCGGTGCTCTATATACAAGCCAGGGGGCTACTGCTGTTCCAGGAATTAACAACTTTACACTTGCCCGTACAGGAGATACAACATGGGCTTATGTAATTGATAATGATACATTGCGTCCTAGCAGCCCTACAGAAAATCGTGCTATGTCATTCACCTTCTGGGATTCTACAGAAGAAACAGCTCCTGGTGTGGACAGTAACTGGTGTTACCTCCGCATAAAAGACCTTAGAGTTAATGTAGATGATGTAACTGCTCCAAAGGTTGTTGTAAGTCCATTCTATTGGAACAGCAAGAGCAAGAACAGCCTCTATCAGAATTCTTCAAACAACGGACATATCGAGCTTGAAGATGATTTACCGACAACAGTATTTACTGCAACAAGCGGATTACTGGACCGTGATCCTAAGGTTTCTGGAAAGATTACTATTCGCGGAACTGTCTTCGATGATTACACCTTGAGCTCAATCTGGGTTGCCTTCGACGAATTTACACCTGCGACAGGAACTTATACAGCAACCAAGAGCTTGGATTCACTAACCTATTACAAGGTTGCTTCTTATACAAACGGAAGCTGGGTATGCTCAAGTCCATCAGATACTGCAACCGTTAATGGTACAACATGGGCATTCAAGGTAACAAACAATTATATTCGTGCAAGCGGACATAAGGCATCTTGGCAGCTTGATATTGATACCTCTGGAATAACAGGCCGCATGGGTCTTGATAAGAAGGTATATGTTCGTGCTATCGATGCTACTGGAGATGTAGCGGGAGCTACGGCAACAGTCGTTACAGCACATACATCAAATCTTACTGCTACGGGAACAGCAGATTCAGAAGATTCTGTTTACAGCAAGCCAACTTATCGAATGGATATTGTTCCATATATTACTAAGGTTCTTGATGAGAACTCGAATACGGCAACACGTTCACGCCTTGGACGCTACCCTGTACGAATGGGAAAATCTATTTACCTGGAAGGCTTTAACTTTGGTGATGGAACTTTGTCTGTAAAACGCCATAAAACTGTAAACGGAATTGCAAGTACAACTGCTGAAACGGATACACTTACTGCAACACGAGTAACAGGTGATAATAATAGAATTAAGATTACAGCCGCACCAGACTATTCCGGCTTCCTTAATCTTACTATTACTCCAACAGGTGGTACTGCACTCACTGCAATAAACAACTCTAACTCTGCTTCTGGCTATAATATTCAGAAAGGCTATGACGCAGATGAAGAAGATAATGCTGGTAATAAAACATACGGTCGCCTTACCGCAAATGCAGAAGGTACAAACTTCTGGACTGATGATGTTTATTTGAGTGTTTGGAATGTTGCGGATGCTTCACAGTTTAATGGAAGTATTAATCCACATAGCGGTGTTATTAAAAAGTTAACAACTCAGAATAGTGGTTCTGGTGCACCTAATAACACTAACCCTGGAAATAATGGACATATTACAGCAGCAGCGGGACCAGGTGGCGGATACATTTATAAACAACCTGGCTACTCAACAGAAGTAACTCCAGAAACTGGAATGAATGACAGTTATTATGCAGCAATGTCTTCTGATGACCTTAAGCTTTATGGTTATGTAAGCGGAAGAAATTATACAACACTTGGACATGGAGATAATATTGCATTCAATTCTTCTGAGGTAGCTTATGTTGCTCCTGTAGATGAAATGGATTACACGATTGTAAACGGTATGCCTTACTACGTATTCCAGGATAACGGACTTGGCGGCGACTCAGGTTCTGTCTGGGGTCTTGGACTTGTTATGATGCGCGAAGGTATCTGGTATGACCGTAACTATTTCAATCCATACAAGGGAAATACAATCGAAGAAGCAAAACTGCCATACTTTGTTGAGCGACAGGGATATAACAAAGCTTCTTGGCAGCGTGATTCTACAACTGGATATGATTCTATTCTTTATCAGTTCAAGAATCCTAGAATTACAGGCTGGTATAATGCAAATGAAAGTTTGTTATATACAAAACAAGGTGGCAATAAATATATTGATGGTGTAGACTATATCTATATCAGTTACTTTGATTCTTATGCTAAGTGTCTTAAATATGCAGCTTATAAGGTTGGTCATAGATTTGCTACAAACGATAGTAAGTATTCAAATACAGCCTTAAAGGAATGGGGTAAGATAGATGTTGACCATGATATTGATATTGTTGCAAAAATGTCATCTTCTCCAAACACAGCTGGTAATCAACCTGACCAGACAACTTACAACCATATGACAGACGGTAAATCTGTAGTTGCTGGTAGCGATTATACTGTTAACAATCCAAGCCCAACAGTAGTTGCCGGTGAATGGAGTGATATATTTGTAGATTCAACAGGTGCTAATCCAATTCCAGTAATCGTTTACTATAACAAGACAGCTAAGTCTCTTGAAATTGCTCGCGGAAATAATTCATTCCCACAAGGTCCAAACGAGTGGACAAAGACCCTGGCTATCCGCCCAACAGGTGTAAGCTCAGACTTTGGCCGCTATGTAAGTGGTGCAATGGATACTGCCGGCAACCTGCACATTGCGGCACAGGATGCAGATAACTCAATTCTTTACTATCTGTACCTTACAAAGACTGGTAATACTTATACAGTTTCTAAGAGTATTGCTGTAGATGGTTCTGCTGGTGCAGGCCGCTGGGCAGATATTGAACTTACTAACCCAGCTGGAACAACTCTTGTAGCAAAGGCTCCTGTAATTTCTTACATCGATACAAGCTTCATGGGAACTACAAAAGGTATTAAGGTAGCTTACCTTGTAGGAACAGAAACAGATGGAACTCCAATCTTCGAAGCTATGACAGACCCTGCCCGCTATGCTCCGAGCGACCAGAGAACTTCTGTTATGGCAGATGTAAAGGAAACAAAGAATAATAACAGAAAAGCAGCCGTAGGTGTTGGCTTCAACTCCGACATGCTTGCCCTGGACTTCCTCCGCGGAGAATAAAAAGAATTATGAAAACTACAACAAAGAAACTGCTGATAATTTGTATCTTCGCGCTTGCCCTGCTTGCGGTGTGCGGGCTGGTGGCTGGCTTGTTGCTCCGGAAATCTGGGGCGGCAAGCAGCAATACTATCGCCTTTTATCGGGTGCCTCAAAATGTTCAGAATGCGATAATTAATGTTTTGAACGCGGATTCTGAAAATCAAAATCAGGAAAAAGCGTTTGAGGTGCTGATTTTAAATGAAGACCTTACGCTTGAAGCCCAGAAAAAGAAAATCAAAAAGTGCGATGCTGTAATTTTTATTAATGATATTCAGACAGCAGAGTTCTTCGAGAGCCCAGTCACAAAACCAATTAACCTGGCTCTCGCAAACATCGCAGACGGCTACCCAAGTTCAATTCTTTCTTCGCTCAAAATTAGCGGGGCGGGGGGCTCAGGTGCTGCGGATGGTGCTGAGAATTCGGCCCAGTCCGTAAAGATTCTTCCATTCCTCTATGACTTTTATGAGCTGGATGTAAATTATCCTCTTTATAAAAAATCGGGAATGAAGTCTCTTAATGTTTGGGATGACCTTGCAGAAACTGCTTACCGCGAGCTTCCTTATACAAAGGCTCCTGTGATTTTGCCTGTAGCAGATGACAGAGAATTTTTAAACTTTATGGGGCTTATTGCAGAAGCACTCAGCGGCAGCAAAGCTTATGAAAACATGTTAGAAAATTTTAATTTTGAAGCCGCTCTAGAAAAGGGAAAACCACTTTCTCTTGCTGTAAATGAAATCAGAGGTTTTCTGCAATACGGATTAATGCCATATGACTCAATAAAGTTCATACCAGAAGATATTCTTTTTTATATGGATCATGAACTAAGCGGCATTTATTTTACAAAGCTTTCTCAGCATCGAAAAATTTCTAACAAGGTTGTAAATAATTACACTTCAATTTATTGTCCATCAAAGGTATTTACCGCAGACCGCAAATTCGCCGCCGAGCAGTATTCCATCAGTTTGATAAAAAATTCTGCTGAAACAACCCGGCTTGTAAAAAATCTTTCAGATAGTTTACAGACCGAGCTTGCAACAAAAACAGGCCTTTCTCCGGTTCAAAAAAATTGTGCAGTTCCAGACCATCAGGCTGATGATGTACGCTTCTGGCTGGCCGCATCAAAAGGCCCTGTAATGCCGCTTGCAAATTTCTTTCGCACACAAGAAGAAAGACATTCCGCCGCAAACAAACTCCGCGAGCTGATTCAATAAGTTAGCTGATTCAATAAATCAACTAATTCAATAAAGTCCTTGCGAATAATTCCTCAGGCAATTATAATTTAAGAATGAAATTTTATGGTGAACTTTTAGTTTTTGTACTTCTACTTATTACTAATCTGCGCGTTTTTTTTGTACAACAGGTAAGACGAGATCCGCTGGTTGTGCTTGCACCGTTCACCTTTATCGTAGCAATTTTTCAGATTCTGGCCTGGGGAATTGATGCTTTTACTACGCTGGGGCTTTTTATTGCGCTTTTTGTTCTTCTTTCAAACTTTCATGCCATTTTCCGATATATTGAACGACTTTATATTGACCATTACAGTCCTTTGATGAAGGTGTGGGCTGTGTTTACAATTGCGGTTTCTGCTGTTGCACTTGCCGCTACTATTTATTTTGCGCCGGTAGAAAGCAATAAACGTATTCTTAAAATTTCCAGAAATCAAACATACTATAAGGGAAGCTTTAGAAGCGGTTTTGAAGAAGCAGGAGCTCTCGCTCCTAAGTCTATGTCTCTATGGGAATTTAGTCCAGAAGAAGTTGCACAGGGTTCTCGAGATATTATCGTTCTGCTTGCCCCAGACAAACGTGCAGATACAGTAAATTATGTACCTTACCTCGAACAGCTTGCACAGCGTGGCATTACCGCATGTTCAGCAGACTTTTATGCAGACGACGGTCTATGGCTTCATTCTATTGGCGATTCAAAAATTCTACGCCGTCTTATAATGGTAACTCATAGTGAACTTAACCGCCAGGCATTTGAAGCTCAGCTCGAATATTATTCTTACAATGTTTCCCAGGAATTTGAAGTTTTAATTCCTCTATTACGTTCCCGCTATGGTGCAGACAAACGGATTCTTCTTGTAAGTGATTTTATGGCTGATATTGCGGCCGAAGATTTAGCTAAAAAAAATCCTGATATAATTGCAGGTGTACTTAAGCTTTCTGAAATAGAAGGATACAAAACTCCGGGCTACGGCTGTATTGAACAGACAGACCCGCTTCTGGCAGTGGCAATGGGCTTTCGCCGCGACAAAACTCTTGCAACTCCTACACTACTGGCTGAAAAAACACAAGAAATGCTGAAACAAGTTCAGCATGACAATCAGCCAGACAAATCTGATGTTTCGAAAACTGTGGAGGTGCTGAATGACCTTAAATGAACTCGACGCATTTTTTAATGCTTTTTTAAAAAAAGAAGATTTTGCAGGTGACCCTTCGCTCAACGGCATTCAGATTCAAAACAGCGCCCCAGACTCGCTGCCCATTACAAAAATTGCTTTTGCAGTTGATGCCTGTGAGGCTACGGCTAAGGCGGCCGTGGCTGCCGGCGCTCAGGTTCTGGTAGTTCATCACGGGCTTTTCTGGGGACACTGTCAGACTTTAACGGGGAACTTTTATGCAAGGGCGGCCAGCTTTATAAAAAATGATCTGGCGTTGATTGCCTATCACATTCCGCTCGACGCTAACAATCCGTATGGCAATAATTTCGGGCTGGCCGCCGCCCTCGGATTGCAAAAAATTGAACCGTTCGGTTATTGGCGTGGAATGCCAATTGGAGCCGCAGGCTCCCTCCCCTCGCCGGCAACACCAGAAGCTCTCGGAGCCGCCCTTTCTAAAATCACAAAAACTTCACCGCGGATCCTAGACTTCGGTAAATCTCAAATAAGCACAGTAGGCATAATTTCGGGCGGCGCAAGTGACGATGTTGATCAGGCTATAGAAGCTGGACTCGACTGTTATATTACCGGCGAGTTTCAGCATGAGCAGTACCATCTTGCAGAAGAATGCGGCATTAACGTAATTGCCGGTGGTCACTATGGCACTGAGACTATGGGAGTTTCTCTTCTTAAAGAAAAAGTTGAAAAGGAACTCGGAGTTTCAACAATCTTTATTGACCTACCTACGAATTTATAAGTATATTTTATATATGAATAAAGAATTAAAAACTAAACTTCTGCCAATTTCTCTGGCAGTACTCGTAATCCTTGTTGATCAGATTACAAAAATTCTGATAATGAAAAATATTCCGCTCTTTACTGTCGGCGCATCGTTTTTCGGCGATTTTCTTAGAATCATTCATGTTGCAAATACAGGTGTTGCATTCAGCGTAGGTGCAACATGGTCTGAAACTGCACGCCGTTTTCTGTTCTCTCTAATTCCACTTATTGTGATTGGAATTGTTATTGCCATCTACTTTAGAAATAATACCTGGACTAAACTTCAGCGCTGGGCAATTATGGGAATTGTTGGTGGAGGAGTTGGAAATCTGATTGACCGATTCTTCCGAGCTGAAGGTGTAGTAGACTTTATCGATGTTAAATTCTACGGACTTTTTGGCCTTGAACGCTGGCCTACTTTTAATATTGCAGACTCTGCTGTAGTTGTTTGCGGAATTATGCTGGTGATTTCGTTTATTGTAACATCAATCAGGGAATCTAAAGAATCAGAAGAATCAAAAGCATCAAAAGAATCGATAGAAGAAAAGACCGAAGAATAATATATCGGCTCAGCCCCTGCGATAACCGGGTGGTTACATAAGTTTAAGGAGAACATAAAATGGACATGACTGATGCAGAAAAAGAAGAGAGACTTGCAAGACAAAAAAAAGAACTGGAGCTTAAGGAAAAAAGACGAAATTCACGTCTCTTTCTTTTTTTCGGAAGTATTTTTGAAATAGTTGAAACTCTTGCAGTCATACTTCTGCTTTTTGTTTTTTTCTCTTTTTTAATTTTCAGGGTTTTCAAATTACCGGAAGAAGCTGCAAAAACAATCTTTCAGCTTTGCACAATTGTTAGTTTTATTGGAGGCCTGTTTCTTGGTTTCGTAATTTATAAAACCTTTGCAAATTTTATCATTGAAAAATTTAATCTGATTGATAAACTTTCTAACGAAGTTTTAGGTCATTATTCTAAGCGCGTAAAAAACGCAGAAAAAGAGGCACTTAAAAAATGATTGGAATTATCGGAGCTATGCAAAGTGAAGTCGAAGCCCTTTTTGAGCAGATGACTTCTAAAGAAAAAATCGAAATCAACAATCTTCTTTTTTACAAAGGTCAGCTTTTTGAGAAAGATGTTGTAATTGTTCAATGCGGAATTGGTAAAGTAAATGCTGCCTTGTGTACTCAGCTTTTGATTTTGAACTTTAAGGTTTCAAAGGTAATCAACACAGGAATTGCCGGTGCAGTTGGTGAAGGTCTTAAGATTTATGATTTTGTAGTTTCTGATGCCGCTGTATATCATGATTTTGATGTTCAGTTTTTCGGCTATAAGCTGGGGCAGGTTCCTGGAATGCCTGAGCAGTTTGCAGCTGATAAAGCGCTGGCAGATGCCGCAGTTGCCGCTTTCGGAAAAACTTCTCTTTCAAAGGAGCATAAAATTACCCGCGGTCTTATAGCTTCGGGCGACCAGTTTATTTCTGGCGGTGAAAAAAAGGCTTTCATCGTATCTAACTTTAAGCCTCAGTGCGTCGAAATGGAAGGCTGTGCCATCGCCCATACCTGTTTTGCAAACAAAGTACCTTTTGTAATTATCCGCTGTATGTCTGATACTGCTGATGATTCGGTAAAGGAAACTTATTCAGAAGATACAGCTTCTAAATTGAGCAGTGCCTTCTTAATGGAAGTAATTAAGGAACTATAAAAAAACGTCATTACGAGCACAAAGTGCGAAGCAATCAAAAACAATAGATTGCCACGTCGCTGTGCTCCTCGCAATGACATCAACCGTCATTGCGAGCACAAAGTGCGAAGCAATCCAAGCCCGACAATGACAATAGGAGATTTAATATGGAAGTAATTCAGAGTTTTACAATTGACCACACTCACTTAAAGCCTGGCATTTACATTTCTCGCGAAGACAAAGGTTTTACAACCTACGACCTTCGCATTACAGAACCAAACAAAGAACCTGCTATGGCTCCCGGTGCAATCCACAGTCTTGAACACCTTATGGCAACCTGGTTCCGCAATTCAGAAGTTAAGGAAGATGTTGTTTACGTTGGACCAATGGGTTGTCTTACCGGTATGTATATCATCATGCTGGGAAAATATTCTGTAGAAGATATGCGCCAGCTTACAATCCGCTGTCTTGAATGGATTCTAACTCAGAATGAAGTTCCTGCAACCCGTCCGGAAGCCTGCGGCAACTACCTTCTCCACGACCTTCCTATGTGTAAGTGGGAAAGCAAGCGTTATCTTGACCGCCTTAAGAACGACTTTCATTGCGAGTATACAAAACTTAAGGTTACTCTTGATGATGGAAAAACTTTTGCTGATGCATAAACAGGGTAACAGAGTAACAGAGGGCTTTGCTAATTGAACATTCTGAATAAATTAAAGGAGACGGCCGTTTCCGTATCGCCGGTAATGGCAATCGTTCTTCTCCTCGGACTAACTTTTGTTCCTCTCGACAAATACCTGCTCGCACGCTTTGTTGTGGGCGGGCTTTTGCTTATAATAGGGCTTACAATTTTTCTTCTTGGCGTTGACCTTGGTATTCAACCTATGGGTGAACGCTGTGGTGCAGAGCTTACAAAAAAACGCTCTCTCAGACTTCTTCTTATTGTGGCCTTTATAATCGGTTTTATAGTTACCGCTGCCGAACCAGACATTCAGGTTTTTGGAGATCAGGTTCGCGGCATTTTTCCTTTTGTAAATAAGCTTTCCATAACTTTTGTAATCGCTGGCGGAGTCGGGCTTTTTATTATGCTGGGTCTTCTGCGTACAGTTTTAAATCTTTCAATTAAGTGGACTTTATTTATCTCTTATCTTGTGCTTTTTGGAATCAGTTTTTTTGCACCAGACAGCTTTATTGGCATTGCCTTTGATTCTGGCGGCGCAACCACAGGTCCTATGACAGTTCCATTTATCATGGCACTTGGACTTGGAGTTTCTTCTGTTCGTGATGATGATGAAAACAGCTTTGGACTTACCGGAGTCTGCTCTGTAGGGCCGGTTATGGCTGTTTTGATTTATGCGATTGTTATAAGAAATATGGTGGTTTCGACAAGTTCAACCACCCCAGACGCAGAGAGTGCAGTAAATACAGTGGTTGAACTTGCTAAAAGCAACGCTACCCAGCCAGGCTTCTTCTCTCAGATATTTTCCCCGTTCGGCTCAGCTGTAGGTCACGTTTTTAAGGAAGCTTTAATTTCAATTACCCCTCTCTTTGCTCTTTTTATAGTATTCCAGATTTTACTTTTGAAGATGACAAAACGTCAGATTATCCGAATTATTATCGGATTTATTTATGCCTTTATCGGCCTTACAATTTTTTTGATTGGAGTAAACGGCGGATTTTCGCAGGCAGGAGCAGACCTAGGTCAAAAGCTCGGAGCTCTTGCAATTAGTCGTGGCGGCGCCTGGTATATTCTTTTGATTGGAACTGGGCTTCTGCTTGGTGCAATCATTGTTTGCGCAGAACCTGCTGTATGGGTTTTAAGTGAACAGGTGGAACAGGTAAGCGGAGGTACAATTAAACGTCGAGTTCTTCTTATTTTCCTTTCAGTTGGAACAGCAATTGCAATTGGACTTTCTATGCTGCGCGCCGTTTCAGGTTTTAATCTTAAATATATTTTGATTCCGGGTTATGCTATTGCTATGCTTCTGATGATTTTCTGCCCTTCTCTATTTTCCGGAATTGCCTTCGACTCTGGCGGAGTTGCTTCAGGGCCTCTTACTTCTACCTTTGTTTTATCTTTTACTTTGGGAGCCGCCAGCAGTGGAAACAGCAGCAACGATTCATTTGGAGTAATTGCTCTGGTTGCCATGATGCCGCTGCTTGCAATTCAGATTATGGGAATCATATTTAAGATGAAACAGAAAAGAGCAAAAGAATATTCGGCCAGTCAACAAACTCAGGAACATCCGGATAATGATAATTCCGTTCAGGAGGTATCTGATGGGGTATAAATTATTGATTTCAATAGTTCCTCACGATAGCGGGGAACTAATCGCAAATGCAGCTAAATCAGCGGGAGCCGGTGGCGGCACAATCGCTATGGGGCGGGGAACTGCTTCTAACGGTGTTTTACAGCTGCTTGGTTTGGGTGATACTTCCAAAGATATTGTTTACATCATTATAAAAGACAGCATAAAACAGGCCGTTTGTGATGCCATAAAAACAGCTTCCGAAAAGAAGGCGCATTTTGGTGTAATGTTTACACTCGACACTCCGGACTTTATCCGCGCCGGACACCTCGGTGAATCTCAAGACCTCGGTAAATCTGAACCGGTCAGCAATGAATCAAAAGAATCAGACAAATCAAAAGGAGAAGATATTATGAATACCGCAAACAACTATCAGATGATAAACATAATCGTAAATAAAGGCTATGCAGAAGATGCAATGGCAGCAGCACGAAAGGCGGGAGCTGGCGGCGGTACCATAATAGGAGCACGCGGAACAGCCAAAGAAGGCGACGCTGCATTCTTTGGCATGAAAATTGTTCCTGAAAAAGAAATGCTTATGATACTGGTTCCTTCTGAAAAAAAAGCCGCCATTGTCGAAGCAGTCACTGCACTCCCCTGCTTTGCAGAAGCCGGAAGCGGCATCATATTCTGTAATGAGGCTCAGGATTTTACAGTATTAGGAAAAAACTAAGTCTTTAATTGTATTTTTTAAATAAACGAAATATCACCTATAGAAGCCATAACTATAGTTCAGTATACTGAAAAGGTTATGGATAAATCATCTTTTAAACCTTTTATCCCTGCGGATAAGATTATGCCGGAAATTACTCCGGTTTCTATCACGCTGGGAATTCTTCTTGCCGTGCTCTTTGGTGCGGCAAATGCTTATTTAGGTCTGCGAGTTGGAATGACAGTTTCGGCTTCTATTCCGGCTGCTGTTCTTTCTATGGGAATCATCCGCATCATTATGAAGCGAGATTCTATTCTGGAAAACAACATCGTGCAGACAATTGGTTCAGCCGGTGAATCTCTTGCCGCTGGAGCAATCTTTACTTTACCAGCCCTCTTTATGTGGGCTTCAGAAAGCGACGCTGTTCATAAGCCTTCTTTCTGGGTAATCGCAATCATTTCTTTGTGTGCTGCCATCCTCGGACTCATCTTCATGGTTCCACTTCGTTCTGCTTTGATTGTTGAAGAGCATGGCGTTTTACCATTCCCTGAAGGAACTGCCTGTGCAGAAGTTCTTCTTGCCGGCGAAGAAGGCGGAGAAAAATCAAAAATCGTTTTCTCTGGTCTTGGTATTTCTGCTGTTTACAAATTCATTGCAGACGGAATCAAGCTCTTCCCATCAGAAATTGACTGGTCTATTAAGCCTTTTGGAACCGGCTTTGGTATGGATGTACTTCCTGCCCTTGCCAGCGTCGGCTACATCTGTGGAAAAAAGATTTCTGCTTACATGATGGCCGGTGGTGTACTCGGCTGGTTCGTTGCAATTCCTTTGATTTACTTCTTTGGTGGAAACGGCATTCTTCCTCCTGCTTCGGCTCCTGTAAGCGAGCTTGGTGCCTGGGGAATCTGGAGCAGCTATATCCGCTACATTGGTGCGGGTGCCGTTGCTACTGGTGGTATCATCAGTTTGATTAAATCTCTTCCTACAATCATCAAAACCTTCAACAAGGCAATCCGCGGCTTTGGTCATAAAGAAGAAGTTGAAGAGCGCACAAACCGCGACCTTCCTTCTCTCTTCCTTTTGATTCTTGCTGCAGTAATTGTTCTTGTTATCTGGATTTTGCCTGCAATTCCTGTTGGAATTCTTGGTGCACTGATTATTGTAGTATTCGGCTTCTTCTTTGCTACAGTTTCAAGCCGCATGGTTGGTCTGGTAGGCTCGTCTAACAACCCTGTATCCGGAATGGCTATTGCAACTTTGATTATTGCTACTGCTCTTCTTAAGGGAACTGGTCACACTGGTGTTGCTGGAATGACCTCTGCAATCTGTATTGGAACTATCATCTGTATTATTGCCGCTATGGCTGGTGATATTTCTCAGGATTTGAAGACTGGTTATATCGTTGGTGCTACTCCAAAAAATCAGCAGCTTGGTGAATTGATTGGTGGCGTAGTTTCTGCTTTTGCTATCGGCGGAATTATGTACCTGCTTGACGCTGCCTGGGGCTTTGGTTCAAAAGAACTTCCTGCTCCTCAGGCTACTTTGATGAAGCTTGTTGTTGAAGGCGTTATGGGCGGTTCTTTGCCTTGGGCTCTGGTTCTTACTGGTGCCGGAATTGCAATTGCTATTGAAATTATTGGTATTCCTGTTCTTCCTGTTGCAATTGGTCTTTACCTTCCTATTCACCTTTCTGCTCCAATTTTTGCGGGCGGACTTTTGCGTGCTTTCTTTGACCGCAAGGGTGAAGAAGGAGCTAAGATTACTGAAAAGGGTATTCTTTACGGTTCAGGTATGATTGCGGGCGAAGGTCTCATTGGTATTCTTCTTGCTCTTTTTGCAGTAATTCCACTTGCAAACGGAAAGAGCCTGCTTGATACAATTGACCTCGGCGGAGTTCTCGGTAACTTCGGCGGCCTTGCATTCTTTATTTTGCTGCTCGGTTCGTTCGTGTTCTTTACAACTAAGAAGAATAAGAAGTAGCTTGTCACTTTTTGTCATTGCGAGGAGCCGGCAGGCGACATGGCAATCTACAATGGATTGCTTCGCACTTCGTGCTCGCAATGACATATTGGAGTAAACGATGAAAAACAAAACTAAAACTCGAACTCTTTCTGCAAACTATATGGATATTGTATTTTCAAAAAATGCTGATATTCGGTGGCGCGTAAAAGAAAACAGCATGGTTGAAGTTGATATGGTAAACAAGGGATTTTTTAATTCTATTGCCCAGAAGTTTTTTCATCGCCCGCGTGTGAGCCACATTGCTCTGGATAAATACGGAAGTACACTGTGGTTTGCCCTTGACGGCACTGCTACAGTAAACGATCTTCTTTCAAAAATGAACCAAACCTTTCCGACGGAATCAGATAAAATGCTGAACAGACTTGTACAGTTTTTGACTACACTGGAAAAGTGGGAGTTTATTCAACGTTAAAAAAGATCCCCGGGTCAAGCCCTGCGACGTTTGCGTAGCAAACTCGGTCAAGGATGACAAATGCGTCAGTGCCCGATGTGACAATTTTGTCATTGCGAGGAGCCGACAGGCGACGTGGCAATCCATTCGTATGTGTTGCTTCGCACTTCGTGCTCGCAATGACGTATATTTTTGTCATTGCCCGGCTTGACCGGGCAATCTTTTTTAACCAATCAGTGGCTTCTGTTTTTTACTAACCGGCTCACAAGTCAAAACAACACCGAGCTTTTTGAAAATCTTTCTGTCGACTTCGCTCAACATAACTGTTGTGTGTACCTGACAGCCGCGAAGCTTTGGCAGCTGTTCAATTGCCTTATGACAGTTTTCATCTGTTTTAGAAAGCATTGCAAGAGCAACCAAAACCTCGTCTGTGTGCAAACGAGGATTGTTTCCGCTCAGATAATCAACCTTCATCTTCTGAATTGGTTCTATCATCTCTTTTGGAATCAGCTTAAGCTTGTGATCAAGACCTGCAAGGTGCTTTGTTGCATTCAAAATAAGGGCTGCCGAAGTTCCCAAAAGCTCCGAGGTCTCAGAAGTAATAATCGTACCATCAGCAAGCTCAATAGCCGCACAGATAGATTTAGATTTAGCTGCACGCTCTTTAGCTGCCACTGTAACCTTGCGGTCATCAGTTGTAACGCCAGCCTGCTGCATCAAAAGATTAATTTTATCAACTTCAGATTCTTCTGCATTGCCTTCTACAAGGCGGCCGACTGTTTCATAATAGCGGCGGATAATTTCCTGCTTACTTGCCTCGCAGCAAGCCTTATCATCAACAATACAATAGCCCGCCATATTAACGCCCATATCTGTAGGCGATTTGTAAGGATTCTTTCCGTAAATGCCCTTGAAGATTGCGTCCAGTACCGGGAAGATTTCTATATCGCGGTTGTAGTTTACTGTGGTTTTTCCGTAAGCCTCCAGGTGCCACGGGTCAATCATATTTACATCGTTGAGGTCTGCAGTAGCTGCTTCGTAAGCAAGATTTACAGGATGCTTAAGTGGAAGATTCCAGATTGGGAAGGTTTCAAACTTAGCATAGCCGGCTTTAATTCCCCTCTTATTTTCGTGATAGAGCTGGCTAAGACAAGTTGCCATTTTTCCGCTTCCAGGGCCTGGAGCTGTAATTACAACGAGAGGGCGGCTTGTTTCGATATAATCATTTTTACCAAAGCCTTCGTCGCTGGCAATAAGAGGCACGTTAGAAGGATAACCCGGAATTGTGTAATGATAATAGGCCTTGATTCCCATCTTCTTAAGACGGCTGCGGAAAGCCTTTGCAGCTTCCTGACCTGTGTAGTGGGTAATTACAACGCTGCCAACCATAAGGCCGCGGTTCTGGAACTCATCGCGAAGACGAAGAACGTCCTTATCGTAGGTGATTCCAAGGTCGCTGCGAACCTTGTTCTTTTCAATATCAACTGCTGAGATTACAATTACGATTTCCGCAACGTCGGCCAGCTGCATGAGCATTCGCAATTTACTGTCCGGCTGAAAACCTGGGAGAACTCGGGAAGCGTGGTAGTCATCAAAAAGCTTTCCACCGAATTCCAGATAGAGCTTATCGCCAAACTTGGCAATCCTTTCTTTAATGTGTTCTGATTGAATCTTAAGATACTTATCGTTATCAAATCCGTTTTTCATACGGTACTTAATTATAATGTATTTACTTTTTTTTCACAATGATTTTTAATATTTATAACATGGATTGCTTCGCCTACGGCTCGCAATGACAGTATGTGTTGGATTACATCGCCCAAGACTCGCAATGAAGGACTTTTGTCATTGCGAGGAGCACCGCGACGAAGCAATCTATTATCGTGGATTGCTTCGCCCTTCAGGCTCGCAATGACAGTGTGGAGTGAATTATTTCGCCTACGGCTCGCAATGACAGTATGTGTTGAAATTATAAATTATTTATCGTCTTCATCCTTTTCGTCTTCTGACATTTCTTCATCAACGCCGGAACGATTACGCAGATACTCAAAGTATGAAATACCTTTTTTATTGCATTTTGCAATTAAATCAAGATCTTTGCGACCTAAGCCAAGTGCAATAGCTTTTTCAAGATATTCATTTGCGACAGCCGTTTTTTTGTTTTCAAAATTGAGCTGAGACTGTGCAATATAAACAAGGTATTTTTCACCCGGAATTACAACACATTTTTCTGCAATATCAAAATTCTTTTGTGCTCTTGCCTTACCGCCTCCAAAAAAAGCCGGAGCATAAAAACACCAGTTCCCCATAGAAACATAAGCGCTGGCACGTTCTGGATTTACTTCTGCAGCCTTTTCATAACAATCCCGAACTTTCATTCCATATAAAAAAGTTGCCGCAAGAGAACGGGTCATATAATATGCCGTTACATCGCCGGTAAGAAGATACAGCCAGTCGCAGACATCATTTTTATTTCGCGCATTAATACACGCAAAATTATTTTTCATAAGCCGCTTAACTTCAGCACGAAGCTCTTTTTGATTTCCATCAGCATTCAGCGCGTGCTCGTAATATTCCGCAAAGTAAAGGCTTTCAAGAAGACACTGCTCCTGTTCAAAATCTTTTGCGTAATTCGGAAGCTCAGCAAGTGTCTGTTTTTTCAGCTCATCAATTTTTTTATAAGCAACATCATGGTCTTCACTTTTAAGCGTAACACGGTAAGTTACAAACTCTTCAACCTTCTGCCGGGTAAAATCAGAAATTATATTCTCAGCAAAAATAAAAGCACAAGAAAGAAAGAAAAATATTGAAAGAAAAAATAATCTCTTAGTCATAACAATTTGATGTCATAATGACAACTATTAGTCATGCCACTTCTTGAAAATCAAGCTTGTGTTAACTCCGCCGAATGCAAAGTTGTTAGCCATAACATACTCAGCATCAATATTGCGGCCTTCTCCCTGAATATAATCAAGAGGAGCACATTCAGGGTCAATATTTACGAGGTTTACGTTCGGATGGAACCAGCCTTCGTTCATCATATTGATTGTGAGCCAGCTTTCTACACAACCGCAGGCACCAAGAATATGACCGATATAGCTCTTTGTTGAACTGATTGGAACTGCGCGGCCAAATGCCTTGTAAACAGCCTGAGTCTCAGAAATGTCTCCATGTGGAGTTGCAGTTCCGTGTGCGTTTACGTAAGCAATCTGATCCTTACTGATTCCAGCATCTTCAATTGCCATTTCAAGACATTTTGCTTGAGTTTCGCTGTTTGGAGATGTGATGTGTGAACCGTCCATATTTGTTGCAAAGCCTGCAATTTCGCAGTAAATCTTTGCACCGCGTTTTACAGCATGTTCAAGGTCTTCAAGAATTAAAGTTCCGGCACCCTCGCCGATTACAAGACCATCGCGGTCCTTGTCAAAGCACTTAGGTGTTGCTTCTGGAGTTTTGTTCATACAAGAGGTTGCACCAAGAGTATCGAAAATTGCGGCATCTGGAGCAGAAAGCTCTTCAGCACCACCACAAATCATAATTTCCTGACGTCCGTCTTCAATTGCTTCGTAGCCATAACCAATAGACTGGCTGCCCGAAGTACAAGCAGTATCAGTAATGATTACACGGCCGCGAATCTGCCAGTAAACACTCATATTGCAGGCATTTGTCTGTGGCATAGCCTTAATATAAGTCTGGCTGTTGAGGTGGCTTGAGTCACCTGTTTCAACCATTTTTGCAAGATCGCCGATGGCATCCATACTTCCCATGCAGGTTCCGTAAGCAATACCAGTACGACCATTCTTGAGTTCTTCTATTACATCGTCGCCGTCTTCTGCAAGAAAGCCTGCCATCTGCAAAGCATCGTGTGTAGAAAGAAGTCCGAGCAAAGCAACACGACCCATTCCGCGAACCTTCTTACGTGGGAAAGTTGGGAGCGGCTCATCAAAAGGACAAGCCAGACGTGTATTCATCTTTGTGTAGCGTTCCCATTCCGGCATATAGCGGATTTTATTTTTACAGGTTTTCAAATTAGCATAAGCAGTTTCCCAATCGCGGCCAAGTGCCGAAACCATACCACCGCCAGTAACAACAACGCGGCGCTTTCCATTAGGTTTTGTAAATTCCATATTAATTCCTCAATCAAAAAAAATAAAAAGAGTATTCTAAGAATATAAGAAAAATGGGTTTAATTCAACAAGGTGGATTGCCACGGCCTTCGGCCTCGCAATGACGTCTTGCGGTGGCTTGCTACGCTCCGCTCGGAATGACAGCCACGTCGCAATGTCATTGCGATGGAGCGCAGCGACGAAGCAATCCATTATAAGCTTATTTCACCAGAGCCTTTGCTTCTTCGTACGGCAGAGGTTTGCCCCAGACGAAGCCCTGGATGAAGTCGCATTTGTGCTCTTTGAGAATTGCGAGCTGATTTTCGTTTTCTACACCTTCGGAAATTACTTCGCAGTCCATGATGTGGCCCATGTAGATTATAGAATCTACCATGTCGCTCATTACGGGGTCATTTTCAATCTCATCGATTAAGCTCTTGTCAATTTTCAAAAGATTTACAGGCAGCTTCATAAGCTGGGCAATAGAAGTATAGCCCGTTCCAAAATCATCAAGGGCAATCTGAACACCAAGAGTTCGCAGCGTCAGAATATTGTCTATAGTATTTTCCATAGATTCTGCAAAAGAATACTCAGTAATTTCGATTTCGAGATTTTCAGCAGGGAATTGAATTTCTTCAATCATCTGGTTAATCTTTTCAGCAAAATTTTCGGTAGCAATATTTTTTGCAGATACATTGATTGATACAACAAAGTTGTTTCCGTTGGCTTCGAGCACAGGCTTCATTTCTGTCATTGCACGGCGGAGAACGTAATCATCAATTTCTGTGATAAGATTTGTTTTTTCTGCAGCAGGAATAAACATAGCAGGACTTACGATTGAGCCATCAGGTTTTCTGCAGCGAATCAAAGTTTCAAAGCCACGGAGTTTTTTACCCTCCGTAATATACTGCGGCTGATAAACAAGATAAAACCAATTGTGAGCCATTGCGTCTTTTATAAGGAACTCAGCTTCCTTTTGCTCAAAATCAGAATCCAGAAGGGAATCATCATAAAAACAAATTTTCTGTTCAGAAGATTTACGGGCTTCCGCAAGAGCAATTTCACTATAGCGGAGAATTCCAGAAGCATTTCTTTCTTTGTCGTAATCCTGATTTATATTAACTACACCGGCCGCAAGCGAAACATTGCAGGTCTTTTTTATAGAAGTGTCTTCACCATGCTTTGGAGGAAGTGTCATAACTTCCGAACGAATAACCAGCTTTAACTTTTCCTCTGCGTAGTTATTTTCATCCAGAATCATTGCAAAAATTCCACCGGTAATCTTAAACAGCATTTCATCTTTTCCCATCATGCTTTTAAGCTTTGGTGCAACTTCCTTAAGAATATAATCTCCTGCCTGAATGCCATAAACATCATTTATATTTTTAAAATCTTCTATTTCGATACAGGCAAGAAGAAAGTTATTTTTTGCTTCTAACTGCTGATTTACATATTTAACATAGTAACGTCTGTTCGGAAGACCGGTAATAAAATCTGTAAGACTGTTGATTGTAGATTTTTTATAAAAGGAATAAATAATCAAAACCGTTATAAAAGAAACAAGAGAAGTTACTACACTTGGAAGAGGAGCCAGATTGTGGGAACCAATTATCGGATTCAAGGCAGCCAGAAGGCTCAATGCCATTATACCAAAAGCGAGCTTGCTTCCCTTCTTAAAATCAATAAAAACCAGAATAATACAGCTCAAAAAATTTAAAGTCGCAATAATGCCTTGTATCGAAGATATCGGAAAAACAAAGTTTCCGTAGCGTATTATTTGACCAGAAATTGTTGCTAATCTTGTTACTCCCACAATACACGCAAGCCCATAAATGGTTAGAAGGGCCATCAGGAGATTCTTTCGATTAAAATATTTCAATATCGTCCTCCAAAAAATTTGGAAATACTTAGCTTACATTTAAAAAACTTTTATTAAAAACAAGTATATAAGGACTTTATTAGATTATGCTCAGTTTCAGATAATTTTAACACGCTAAAAGGATATTCGCAAATAATTTTTTATTTTGTAAAAATGTGGAAAATGGGATGGGGGCGTTGCGGGGGTGGAATTTGGCTTTGATTTTACCCCCGCTGGGTGGGTAGGCCGCAACAAAGTGCGGCCGCAGGGAGGGGCCCCTCCCTCCTGTCTTTTAAAATTACATACCACCGTCGATTTCAATAACCTGGCGGGTAATGTAAGCGGCACCTTCGCTAAGCAGGAATACTGCAGCGCTTGCGATTTCTTCCGGCTTACCGGCACGGCCCATAGGAATAGACTTCATAATGATTTCATAAACTTCTGGGCGGATTGCTTTAGTCATATCTGTTTCAATTACACCAGGAGCAATTGCGTTACAGGTAATTCCGCGACCTGCGAGCTCAACTGCGAGAGCCTTTGTAGCACCGATAATTCCGGCTTTAGAAGCAGAGTAGTTTGTCTGACCGCGGTTTCCGTCAACGCCACTTACAGAAGAAATTGTGATGATACGGCCACCGCGCTTGTTCTTACGGCTTGCCATCGGCATTAAAAGCGGATTAATTACATTATAGAAGCTGTCGAGGTTTGTGTGGATAACCTTGTCCCAGTCTTCACCGCTCATAGCAACAAAAGTATTATCGCGGGTAACACCGGCGTTGTTTACGATTCCCCAGAGAGCGCCATATTTTTCTGAAAGGGCTCCGAGCTTTGCCTTACAGTCTTCGCGGTTAGAAACATCAAACTGAATCAGTTCGCCCTGTCCGCCGGCAGCCTGAATCTGAGCAAGAGTTTCCTCTGCCTTTCCCTGACTTCCGTTATAGTGACAGATTACATAATATCCGGCCTTAGCAGCCTCAACAGCAATTGCGCGGCCAATTCCGCCGCTCGCTCCAGTTACAAGAACTTTCTTATCAGCATTAGCGTTTTCCATTTTATTTACTCCTGTTAAAGGCCTGTGCGGCCGTTTTCTATTCTCATTATGACATTTTTAGTAGATTTTGTCATTACATCAAGTCTCTTTTATTTTTTAGTTCAGTTCTTTGCCTTGCGCTTTGCACCGCGATTTGCAAGACGTATCACTCTCTGCATTCTCTTTTCTGACAAAACTCCGTTTGTTATGCTAATCAGACTTTCAAGCGGATTTTCTTCTATCGCACTGATTGCAATTTTTACTGAAGGATCATCTTTTGATTTTCCCTTCATTGTAAAAAGCATAGCACGGATTATAAAGCGAAGAATCATGCGTACTGCAAAGCTTTCCTTCGCCATGTCGCCAAGGTTGTCAGCAGTGGTAAAGGTGCCGCGGTGATGCTGTTCGTAAAAAGTGTTTGTAAAGAAGTCATTGTAGAGGGCAGTGTCCGGAGTGTAGCCTGAATTCTCCGCACCGGCCTGAGCAGCCTGCTCTGCACTAAGCGTAAGCCCCTGCTCAAGAATGATTTTCCTTACAGACTTTCCAACCTTGATTTTATACTGGCCTGCAGCTGGCACAAAATCGTGAGCTGTAGTGTCATAGGTCTTAAAAGTATTTTCGTCGAGCTCAACATTAATGCGTTTAGTCTGGCCTGCTTCAAGCTCAACCTTTTCAAAACCGCGAAGCTCCGGGTATTCGGCCCCAGCCTTCTGTATGTATATCTGGGCCGCTTCTGCTCCCTTTACCGCGCCTGTGTTTTTAATATCAAAAGAAACCCGGCGAGCAACGGCATCAACTTCCAGGTTAGAATATTCAAAAGTTGTATAGCTGAGCCCGTAACCAAACTCATAGCGCACTGGAATATTTTTTGCTTCGTAATAGCGGTAGCCTACTAGGCAGCCTTCCTTGTATTCAATATTGTCATCTTCGCCGCCAAAGTTACCGTAACATGGTGTGTCCTTTTCTGAAAATGGGAAGGTCTCGGCAAGCTTTCCGCTCGGGTTTACGTTTCCGCTCAAAAGCTCTGCACAGGCTTCTCCACAAGCCTCGCCACAAAGATACATATGAAGTACAGCTCGAACCTTGTCTGCAAAATAAATATCAATCGGGGCGCCGCTGAAGGTTACGGCAATTACCTCTGCTCCAGTCTCAAGAATCTGATCCAGAAGCTTTGTCTGAACCTGAGGCAGGGCAATTGTTTCGCGGTCAAAGCCTTCGCCTTCAAACTCCTCTGTAAGACCGCAGAAGAAAAGCAGAGGCACTTTTTCGCTTGCCGCCTTTTTCGCAAGCTCCAGGGCCTGGGCGTAGCCTTTCTCACTTACGTTGCCAAGGTCTGTCGGGTAGCCTTCTGTGTAATCAATTTCGTAGCCAAGAGCTTTAAGACTTTCCAGCGCACTCGGGTATTCAGCCGCATTAATATGGCTTGAACCACCACCCTGAAATTTCATTGTGGCAGCAAGACCGCCAATTACTGTAATTTTTGATTTGGCCGGGAGCGGGAGAACACCGTCGTTTTTAAGCAGAACTGCAGAGCTGGTTGCAAAACGCAGGGCAGCCTTATGGTGAACAGGGAAATCAATTTTAGAATTATCAGCCTTCTGTCTGTGGCCGCCATTCCATTTTTCAGCTGCTTCAACAACAAGGCGGTTAGCCTCATCTAACTTTTCGCGAAGTTCAGAATCTTCATCATAAACAGCCGAAAGCTGGTGAGAAAAATATCCGTTGGAATCAGGCATGGCAAGAGTCATTCCGGCCTTAAGACAGTTTGCAGCACCAATGCAAGCACCCCAGTCAGAAATCACCATTCCCTTAAAGCCCCATTTTTTTCTGAGAACTTCTGTTAGCAGGAACTTACTTGCGGCCGCATACTCGCCGTTCACCTTGTTGTAAGAAACCATAATGCTGGCCGGCTGAGCCTTGCGAACCGCAATTTCAAAAGGCCGCAGATATATTTCCGAAAGAGTTTTTTCGTCTACAATAGAGTTAGAAGTCTGGCGGCGCTTTTCCTGATTATTGCAGGTAAAGTGCTTGAGCGAAGTTCCGATCCCAAGAGCCTGCATGCCGTTTATATAACTGGCCGCAAGAGTTCCCGCAAGGTAAGGGTCTTCTGAAAAATATTCAAAGTTACGGCCGCACAAAGGAGAGCGCTTAATGTTAGTTCCAGGGCCAAGAACAAGATCAACCTCCTGGCACTGAGCTTCCTCCGCAATCGCTTTACCTTCTTCGCTTAAAAGAGCCTTGTCCCAGCTGGCAGCCATACAGCTAGAAGTCGGAAAACAGGTAGCAAGCCGGCTGCGGTTTATGTCCGCATAGGCCTCGGTTTCCTGCACCGGATCCTGCTTGCGAAGTCCATGCGGCCCATCACTCATAGAAAAAGAAGGCAGCTTTCCGCCGGCATCAAAAGAGTTCCAGTTACCCACTCCGTTGAAGAGACGGATTTTTTCGTCTCTGGTCAGTTTTTCTAAATCACTATTCATAAATATCCTCAGGTAAAATAATTCAGATAAATTATAAATTAGTTTTAGTAAAAGACCAAATAGTTTATCGATTTATATAATTATTATTTATCGCCAAAAAGAGCTTCGGCGTCTTCGGTTTCCATTACAGAAACTTTTGTTGTAACAACAGGCTTTTCGTCGTTTTTGTTTGCGTAGAGCTCGCAGATGTAGCGGTAAACATGATTTTCTTCGTCGCGGAAATCTTCTACAGCTTTCATCTGAATTGTTGTATTGTTTTTGAGGTAACCTACATCCGCTTTAAATTCCATTACGCTGAGAATAAATCCCGGCAGCGGTTTACGTCCCTTAATTGTATTTGTAATTCCGGTAAGTGCCGAAATGCACTGAGCCATAAACTCAAAGCCGGCCCAGCTTGGAACGCCGTCAAACTCCGGCTCATAAAAAATACAGTTTTCTGTAATATCGTATTCACTTGTAATTGTGTGCTTGTTTACATCGTGCTGAGTAACACGCGAAAGCAGAAACATTTTTCCCTTATGAGGAAGATAGTTGATAAGCTCGTCGTGTTCGATTAACTGTTGAATTTCCATAAATTATTGTTCTCCTTATTAATATGGATTGCTTCGCTACGCTCGCAATAACGGTACTGTGCCTGCATTACCGGTTACTACGCTCGCAATGACAGATTCGTCTTTGCGAGGAGCGCTGCCGCCCTTTCGTCATTGCGAGGAGCGCAGCGACGAAGCAATCCATTGTCATACACCCAATACCAGACAGGCATTAGCCCCGCCAAAGGCAAAGGAATTTGAGAGGCAGACTTTGAGTTCCGAAGTGCCGGCCGTACCGCCAGCCCCAGACTCCCCGTCCCCGCAGGATTTTCCGCCCACAAAATTAAGTGCCGGAAGCTCCTCGTCGCGCTCGCCGTCCCAAACCTGAACCGGCAATTTTATATTTTTCTTTCCATTATTTTCTACAAGAGCTTTCCAGCAGATTGCCGCCTCGAGGGCCGCCGCCGCTCCAAGCGTATGCCCGGTAACCGGCTTTGTTGTGGAAACCGGAACCGATGCTGCGTGAGCACCTCCGGCTTTATTTTCGCCGGATGCACCATCCGTACCGAAAGTTCCGCCTTCTCCAAAAATTGCCGCCACAGCCTTTGCTTCCATACTGTCGTTGAACTTTGTTCCCGTTCCGTGCAGGTTGATGTAGCCAACATCCGCAAGCGAAACTCCCGAGCTCTCAAGCGCGCGCCGTATTGCTTTTTCTGCACCTGCCCCTGTCGGGTCAGGCGAAGTCATGTGATAAGCGTCGGCACTTTCACCCCAGCCGAGGAGACGCACAGTGCTTCCGATGGTTTCGATACACCCGCCTTGCGGGCACTCAACCACCGAAAGCGTCTCACGGCTCAACACAAAAAATGCCGCGCCATCACCAAGAGTAATTCCGTGACGATTTTTACTGAAAGGATTTGTAATTTCAGAAGAAACCGCCTCAAGCGCACTAAAGCCAATCAGCGTTGTGTCAGAAGCAATATCAATTCCGCCGACAACCGCCGCATCAACAATACCAGCCTTAATCATTTCGGCCGCCTTTATAATTGCCCCCGCGCTGGAAGAACAAGCCGTCGCAAAAGTAACCGCCGGCCCGCTCAGCCCAAACTTTTCCTTTATAAAAGTAGAAACATAATCTGCACCCTGAATCTCGAGCGAATAGTCGGCAGAGAACTCACCCTGTGAAAAATATTTACGGTGATTCGCCAGAGAGAACTCAGTTCCGTTATCACACGAACCCACGCAAACAGCAATCCGGTCTGCACCATAACGCTCTTTTACAGCCTCAATCTCAGAAGCAATCTGTTCGAGCGCCGCATTTTCTATGCGCATAATTTTCATATCATAACGTGCACCACTCGGCTTCAAAACAGACTCATCAATCCGCGCCGCAAAATATTCTTCGCCGTTGCAGGCAGTCACTTTTTTTATTCCCCGCTGATTTCCGCCGGTTACCGACTGCCAGAGCTCGTCAATATCATTGCCCGCGCAACTCATAACGCCGGGCTTAGAAAGAAACAATTCCATAAAATACCTTTGCCTAATTGTACTATATATAAGATTTTTTTTCAAAACTTAAACATGCTTTGGGCGTTCCCCTCCGCTTCGCTCCGGGTCGGGCTTTTCGGGGTTCCGCTAACGCTTCATTGCTACGTTCGCAAGCTCACTACGCAACGCTTCGCGCCCCTACAATCCCTAACGCTCTGCTCTCAAGTACGAGCTTTAATAATTTTAAAGATTTTAAATACTACTAGAATAAGTTGCGGTTTTTTGATATTATTTACTCTCAGTATGAAAACTGAAGCGTGTTTTGATATGTTAATTCTCAAAATTAAAAACACTGTTCATACTATTTTTATTTGAATTTAATGGCGAGTTCTTTTTAGGGCTCGCCAATTTTTTTATCCTCGGTGATGAATCGGGGGAGTTACGGGGGCGGAGCCCCCGTTAGAAGGGGTGGGCGAAGACCGCAGGGCTGAGCCCAGGGGAAGGCTTTCCCCTCCTTTATGAAATTAAGGTGGATAACCTAAAAATTGCTTTCGCAATTTTTTTAACGGTTTTCGATTAAACAACGGCCGCCAGCGGCCTTACACATATAGGAGTATATAGATTATGAAGAGAACAGACATCAACAAAGTTTTGATTATTGGTTCGGGACCGATTGTTATTGGTCAGGCTTGTGAGTTTGACTATTCGGGAACTCAGGCTTGTAAGGCTTTGCGCGAACTTGGCTACAAGATTGTACTTGTAAACTCTAACCCGGCTACTATTATGACTGACCCGGTTATGGCGGACGCTACTTATATTGAGCCGCTGAATGTTGAGCGTCTTTCTCAGATTATTGAAAAGGAACGTCCTGATGCACTTTTGCCTAACCTTGGTGGTCAGACTGGTTTGAACATGGCTATGGAGCTGAACAAGGCCGGCGTTCTTGATAAATACGGTGTAAAAGTTATTGGTGTAAACCTGGACGCTATTGAGCGCGGTGAGGACCGTGAGATTTTCAAGGAGACTATGAAGTCGCTTGGTATCGACACTCCTCGCTCGGGAATCTGTCACACTGTTGAAGGTGCTGAAAAGATTGCTGAAGAAATCGGCTTCCCTCTGGTTGTTCGTCCTGCTTATACAATGGGCGGCCAGGGTGGCGGTTTCTGCTACAATGTTGAAGAGCTGCGCACTATTGTTGCAAACGGTCTGGATCTTTCTATGACTCACCAGTGTTTGATTGAAGAGTCTATTCTTGGTTGGGAAGAGCTTGAAGTTGAAGTTGTCCGCGATTCTAAAAATCAGATGGTTGCAATCTGTACTATTGAAAATATTGATGCAGTTGGTGTTCACACCGGTGACTCTTTCTGTGCCGCTCCATTCATGACGATCGACAAGGAGCTGGAAAAGAAGCTTCAGGAAATGGCATTCAAGATTGTTGAGAACATCGGTGTAATCGGTGGTACTAACGTTCAGTTTGCTCACAATCCTAAGACTGGCC
>CAMVDX010000004.1 GCA_947166355.1 uncultured Treponema sp. | reverse complement strand
CTGTGCTGTGCTGTGCTGTGCTGTGCTGTGCTGTGCTGTGCTGTGAATTTTGACAGGTTGTTAGAAATTATGCAAGTAGCTGACACGTCTTACCCTCTAATTTATATAATATTTTATTATATAATAGGAAATTGGAATTGTAAAGTTTCCATTTAGGAAGCTTTACTGGTAAAGATAATATAGGGTTTTGAAGTTAAGCAGGGTGCAATTATTTGTTGACATACATACAATACATACATATAATAACAGTATGAAATATCAATATGACTTAAAACCTGTAACTTTATATATTGGCACCAAACTTTATGAAAAATATCAGCTGCAGGCACAGAAACAGGGACGAAAAACCGCAGAACTTATCCGCAATGCTATGCAAGATTATGCTGACCTTCATTTTAAATCCAAAAACAAACTGAAGGATCTGGATTTTTCGCGTACGGTCAGTCTTAAAGCTGGGGCTTCTGATTTTCTTAATGATTCCTCATGGAAGGAAGATTTTGCAAGCGGGAGAATTAATCTGTGATTGGCTTAGATACCTGTTTTCTGATTGATTTATACTGGAAGGACTCTCCCCGGCACAAGAATGCAAGGGCCTTGTACGAAAAGCTTGCAGATGATGATACAGCGAAAATTGCGATTTTTTTCAACTGTTTTAATGAGTTCCTTCACGTTATAACTGATTCAAAACGCTTCGAAAATCCATTTACAATCCAGGAAGCAATTGAAGTAATTGATTTCTGGTGTGACATAGAAAACGTAACAGTCCTCTACCCCGACGATACTTCCTTTAAGCGAACTCTTGCCTGGATGAATATGTACAAGCTTGGCCGCAACCGAATCAACGATACTCAAATGGCGTCCTGCTATCTTTCGAATGGTGTTTCGTCGATAATCACTGCAAATCCTGGTGATTTCGAGATTTTTGAATGCTTTGAGATTAAGGAGTATGCTTAGTTTTTAATAAAATAAGTTTAATCAATGTTGTAAAATTGCACCCGCAGCATGGGCGGATTGCCCCCTATTCAAATCAGCATAATGCTGAAATAAAAGAATAGGAGGCGAAGCTATTGAGTTGGTATGAAATTCTTGATTTGGTGTTTCGCGCCGTCAAGTTTATCTACGACATACTTAGCTCCCTTCACCGTAGACGGAAGAAGAAAGAGAAGTTAAAAAAATAGCTCCACCCTGTCTGACCACACAGAGTGGAGTAAATGTCCGAAAGGACTAAAAAAACACAATGGGGGCAAGACGCTTGTTGCGGGTGCCCTTTTTTAAATATATATCATAATAAAATATCCGTCAAGAATATTTATTCTGTTACAGGTTTGATTAGCTTCCTCATGTATTTATTATAGAAGATCACATTTGCCGCAAAGGTCAGTATCCAGCTGATTGGGTATGAGATGAAGATTGTTGCCGGGGTGTGGAATTGTGGAATCAGGAAAATTGTAAAGAGCCAGATGATGCGGAAGATGCAGGCTCCGATAAGTGAGGAAATGACGGGCATAAGTGAGTGGCCGATTCCGCGGATGGAATTTGCCATACCGTCCATCATGCCGCAGAGGTAATAGGTTGTAAAAATTATCCAGAGGCGGCCCATGCCCGCTTTGATAACTTCGGGATTTGGCGAGAAGATTCCTAAGAGCTCGTCGCCAAAGTAAAGGAAGATTGCCCCGAGAATTCCGCCGATTACGATTATGCAGGCC
Source organism: uncultured Treponema sp. (assembly GCA_947166355.1). Lineage (GTDB taxonomy): Bacteria > Spirochaetota > Spirochaetia > Treponematales > Treponemataceae > Treponema_D. The sequence goes on along the minus strand of CAMVDX010000004.1, from coordinate 182,267 downwards.
TGGGAAATCCAGACGATTTTTTTGATTCGGTCTGTGCGGCCGGCTCCCATGTTCTGGGAACAGAAGGTCAAAGAGCCCTGGGAAAAGCCGTTCATCGCGGTATAGATAAAGGATTCAAGGTTTACTGCGGCGGCGTTTCCGGCAATCAAGGTGGCGCCAAAAGAGTTTACCGAGCTCTGAATGATTACGTTTGAAAAACTGAACATGATTCCCTGAAAGCCCGCTGGAAGGCCGATTTTTACGATGCGGGTAAAAATCATGCGGTTTATGTGAAGTTTTCTAAGATTCAGCTTAAAATCATCATTTTCTCTAATCAAAATGAAAAGAACGGCAACTGCGGAAATCACCTGAGAAATAACGGTTGCAAGCCCTACTCCGGCTACATCCATCTTAAAGCAGATTACAAAAATCAGGTTCAGAATCAGATTGATGATTCCGGCAGCGAGCAATATGTAAAGAGGTCGGCGGGTGTCGCCCTTTGCGCGGAGCAAGGCGGAACCAAAATTATAAACCATTGTGGCTGTAATTCCGCCAAAGTAAATACGAAGATAAACTGCTGCGAGGTTTAAAACCTCTGCCGGGGACTGCATAAAAGTGAGAATCGGCTTTGCGCCAAGCACACCTACAACTGTAAGAATAAGGCCGCTGTAAACCGAAACCAGAATTGCCGTATGAACTGTGTCATGCAGCTCTTCCGTTTTTTTTGCTCCAAAATAGTTTGCGGCAACTACGTTAGTTCCGACAGAAAGGCCCATAAAAAGATTAATCAAAAGATTTACAAGAGAACCTGTAGAACCTACTGCTGCCAGTGAATTATCTCCGGCAAAGCGGCCGACAACTACAACATCAGCCGCATTAAAAAGCAGCTGCAGCACGCTCGAAAGAATAAGAGGAATTGAAAACTTGAGGAGCTTGGAAAAAATTGGCCCCTCGGTCATGTTAATCTGATTGCTTGCCTTTGCAGAGGCGCGGGCTACTACGGTCTTGTGACCAATGTTATGATTTATATTCATTAAAAGATATCCAGCATGTCCTTAAAGAAATGATTCTCGATTTTTGCCTTGTTGAGAAACTCTCCTACTGAGTCATACTTCTGCTTGTCTGCAATGTCTCCGAAAATAATCCATTTGCGGCCATCCGGGCTTTTGTCATAAGTGATGGTATAAGTTTTACCCTTATATACAAAGTCGTGAATAGTCTCAGTTTCTACCAGAAATAGAAAATCATCTTTAGTCATTGGGTGTATTTTATAGAAAACTCAAATGTTTTTAAAGTGTCACACGGATTCGAAATACCTACGGCATTTCCTTTTTTATATATTAATATGGAATTACGTAGTAATTCCGAATCCGTGTGACAATATCATATTTTTTATGCTATACTTTAATCATGTCAAAAATCAAAGAAGTTTCAGATAAAATCAAAAATGAAGTTTGTCAGGTTTTTAAAGGAAACTCTGACGTTGTTGATATGGTGCTCGCCTGCCTTTTTGCGGGCGGTCATGTTCTTTTGGAAGATGTGCCCGGCACTGGAAAAACTGTCCTCGCAAAATCTGTTGCAAAGGCTTCGGGCCTCGCTTTCAGCCGTATTCAGTGTACACCAGACCTTATGCCTTCCGACGTAACAGGAAGTTCTGTGTGGCTCCCGGACGCTAAGCAGTTTGAATTTCGTGCAGGTCCTGTAATGGCAAGCATTGTTCTTGTAGATGAGCTTAACCGTGCAACTCCCCGCACCCAGTCTGCCCTGCTTGAATGTATGGCCGAAGGTCAGGTCAGCGTGGATGGTAGCCGCCACGAACTGGAAAAGCCTTTCTTTGTTCTTGCTACGGAAAACCCTGTGGAATCAGAAGGAACCTTCCCTCTGCCGGAAGCCCAGAAAGACCGCTTTATGATGACTCTTTCTATGGGCTATCCGAGTGAAAGTCAGGAAGCAGAAATTATTACGGCTCAGCGCTCGCTTATTCACCCGGTAGAAAATGTAAAGGCAGTTGTCAGCAAAGAAGAAATTCTTGAAGCAATGAAGGAAGCAGTAGAAATCCATGTGGATGAGGCAGTTCTTGCATATCTGATTTTACTTTCAAAAGCTTCCCGCGAAGACCTTAGAATTGCGGCCGGAATTTCTCCCCGCGGTTCTATTGCATTGTATAAAGCTTCTCAAGCATATGCCGCCGTTCAGGGACGCAGCTTTGTAACTCCTGAAGATGTTAAACTGCTTGCACTTCCTGTTTTCAGAAAACGAATTATTCTTACAAGTGATTCTCTTCTTAAAGGATATTCGGCAGACAGTATTGTCCGCGAGCTGATTGAATCTGTTCCGGTTCCGGCTTTTAAGGCTCATGTATAACCTGCAGGCAGTTTTCTATGTCAAATGCTAATCTTGCAGGTGCTGTGCAAAATATTGTGCAGGAAAAGTTTAATATAAGATTCTCACCTCTGGTATTTACTGTCTTTATTGCATGTATTGTATTTTTCTTAATCTGTCCTTTTAAGCTTTTGCAGTTTATATGTCTTGGCATTACAGGAGTGATTCTGCTTTCGTTTTTTTATGCAATAGTTCTCAAAAGCAATATTCAGATTGAGCGCAATACAAAAGCCTTAAAACTTGCCTGCAAGGAAAAATCAGAAATCACTTTTACTATAAAAAACTTTTCTCCGCTTACAGCTCATGTCTGTTATTATTTTGATTCTGTTCCTTATTTTTATATTTTTGATGAAGGAAATAAGGGCGTTACGGCATTAAGACCTCATGAAATCAAAAAAATTACTTATAAGGTAACGTCCCAGGAACGAGGACTTTTTCATGCAGGACCGGTGAGAATCAGAACGAGTGATCCGTTCGGACTTTTTTTGATTGATATGGAGATTTCCTGCCCGCTTGAAATTACGGTACGGCCGGCCCGAATAAAGCTGATTACAGAGGTTATGCCGGGCTTTCCGCAGGGACATCTGAAAATCAATAATCCGTGTTATGAAGATATTACCATGCGACGCTCAATTCGTGAGTATATGAACGGCGACGAACTTAAGCGAATAAACTGGCGTACAAGTGCAAAATTCGGTTCTCTTTATACAAATCAATTTGAAGATTCCTTTGATGCTCCAATTTTTGTTTTTTTGAATCTTGCAAAAGAAGATTATGATTTACATAATCGAGGCTATTATTCTGAAAAGGCAATTGAGATTGCGGCAAGTATCGTGGAAAAATCCCGTGTGTTAAGACAGCGCTGCGGCTTTGCGGCTTATGGTTCGGGTTTTCCTTATCTGCCGCCACATCAGAATCAGGCAGACTGCATACTTGATATTCTTTCTTTGATTAAATGCGAAGAAGGAAAATTAGATTATGAACCTCAGAAAAAGTTTATGCATCAGCTTCCGGCCGGAACTTTGTTCTTTGAAGTTGGCCCAAAACAAGTTGAAACTTACTTTTTAAAGGTTGAATCAAATCTGGAAAATATCAATACAACAAATGTTGGAATTATGAAAAAGCTGGATGAAAGAAAACTGACGGTAGCCGCTGTCAATCAATCTGCATCTGAGGGAGAAGCCGATGTCTAAAGGTTTTAATTCTTTACCGGAACGTTTTCTTGTTATAGTGACAGTTACTTCATTTATGCTCTGTATTGCAGCCCTCCTCGGACCGGTTCTGAATAACTCTGAAATGGAGCGTATTTTTATTAACTGGTTTACTTTCCTTGTACTGGGACTTTCGGGTGTTATTTTTGTATTGATTCAGCAGATTTTTGCACGCGAAAAAATCAAACCATATCTTCATATTGTGGCGTGTGTTTTTTATGTTATATTTGCTGTAATTCTCAGCGGACTTTGCAGACAGATGAATCAGCCTTATGTGCTTATTCCGTTTTTAATTATTGAGTATTTTCTTGAAAATGCACTGAATAATATCTTTGTTTTTCATGACCGCTTTATGGAAGAATGCGGAGATTTTACAGGAAAAGAGCTTGAGGCACATCTGTTTCATAATAATTTGAGTGCAATTGATTTTGGTGCAAAGGCGCGGTTTGCACAGGGAGTTCTTTGTATTCTTCCTGCGATAATGTTTGCCGTGCTTTTTTGCGTGCTGAAAAGCGGATACAGTGTGAGTATTTTAGAGCTTGTTCTTATAGGATTATTTTTTCTTAGTGAAGCACTGATATTTTTATTAACGGGTCTTTTTAAAAATGATGTTTTCTTTGGATTTTTGGGATTTCGCGATTATGTCCAGAATAAGAAAAAGCTTTTTCGTTCTGCCTTGGTAATTCTTTTTGCGGCCTTTGTTTTTGGCGCGGTATTTTCTTCAAATCATGCGTTTATAAAAATATCGTTTAAGGAAAGACCTGCTCCAGAAGTGAATTATGAAATTGAACCACAGCAGTCTTATGAGCAGTCTGGAAACCTTGATATAAGAGAAATGCTGGAAGATATGTATCCTGATGACGGTAAATTTCCTGCCTGGATTTGGGATGTGATTTTTGGAATTATAAAATGGGCGGCAATTGCGGCTCTTACAGTCTGGCTTATTCTGTTTTTCTTTAAGCCGTTTTTCTCTGCGCACTGGAAGCAGTTCTGGAAAGAAGGAAGATTAATAAAATTTCTGCGTAATATATGGCATGAAATAAAAGCATTTTTCAGATACGCATTTACTAAGGGAACTTTGGATCAGGCTTATTCTTCTGTGCAAAGCAAAAAATTTGGTGAAAGTATAAAAGACTTCTTAAAAAAAGCCGGACGTTCAAAAGAAAAAACTGCTGAAATTGACCGTCTCACAAAGCACTTTATGAAGCTTATAGACTGGGGCGAAGCTCATGAAATTAAATATAGAACAAATCTTGCACCGGCAGAATATACACAGCTTCTAAAAACTGCTGCTGTAGTGCCGGATTTGCAGGAAGCTATGGATACCGCAGGAATGCTTTTTGAAAAAGCCTTATATGACAAAAACGTGCTTTCCCGCGAAGAAGAAGCACGTTTTATTGAGTGTGTAAAAAAGATTGTAGATTTCTTCGAATAGTCAGCAATGGCAACTGAAGATTCCCCGGTCAAGCCGGGGAATGACACATCAGAACAAAGTCAAACATGACAGTTTTTGTCATTATCGGACTTGTGCCGACAATCATTGAGAGAGCCCCTGTTAGCGAGGGGCTGGCGGGCAATTCAGCTTAAACCTTAAACTGGTCTATCTGAGTTCCGATTCTGTTTATTGAATCGTTTACCTTTGAAGAAATATCTGAAAGAATTGCACTTGTTTTGTTCATTTCTGTTGCACCACAATTCATTTCATTCATTCCGTTTCTGATAACTGTTGTTGCATCCTGCAAAATCTGAATCTCATGAAGAATAGACTGATTTCCTACAGACATCTCATGTGATGAAGTTCTTACTTCAGAAGTACTGTCATTCATCATCTTAAGGGCTTCAAGAATCTGCTTAGAACCTTCCTGCTGCTCTTGCATTGCAGACTTAATCTGATTTACAAGTTCATCAGTCTGAGAAATCTTATCACTTACACCGGCAAAGCTTTCTGTACTTTCTCGTGCAGCAACTACAACCGAACTGATAGATTCACTGATTTTACGAAGCTCTTCGCTGATTTTTTTAGATTCAGATGCCGAGGTCTCAGAAAGCTTTCGGATTTCATCAGCAACAACCGAGAATCCTTTTCCGGCCTCGCCCGCATGCGCCGCTTCAATAGCCGCATTCATTGCAAGAAGGTTTGTCTGGCTTGCAACATTTGTAATTGCAACGTTTGCATCCTGCAAGGCTTTAGATTGAGCTTCGATTTCAGCAACATGGGCAGAAACTCTCTGCTGCTTTTGAATTCCTTCAGAAGTATTCTGTTCAAGAAGTCCAAAAGAAGAAGCCATTTTTTCAACATTAATATTTACAGAAGAAATATTACCGATCATTTCTTCTACTGCAGCAGAAGCCTGAGTAACTCCGGCAGATTGATTTTCAATCATACGTTCCAGACTGTTAATATTTTCAGAAATCTCAGTTACAGCCGATGAAGTCTGAGTAACAGAGCCTGCCTGGTGTTCAACCTGTCCTACTACACTTTCAACATTAGAAAGAATTTCTGTAATTGAAGAAGAAGTATTATCAATACTCTGCTGCAGGTCGTCTTTTACAATTTCGAGATTATTTTTAGAATCCTTTACATCAGCTACAATTCCATGCAGCTTTTCCATAAACTTATTAAAGCCTTTTACAAGATCGCCGATTTCATCTTTTGAGGTGGCCTCAATTCGCTGTGTAAGGTCGGCATTTCCTTCTGCAATTCCATTTACAGCTTCATCAACAATTTTAATTGGTTTTACAATTGTTGAGGCAATCAAAACAGAAATAAGAGATGCTGAAAGAATAGTAATAAATGCCATAATAAGAACAATTCTTAAAATTACTCTTATTTTAATAAGCTCATCTTTACGTCCAACCGTAACAAAGAACCAGTCGTTATCTTCGTTAATTTTTGAAGACATGAAATAATACTTTGAGCTTGCATTAATGTCGATAATATCACCATTTTCTATTTTTTTATTAAAAGAAGCTAGCATCGGGTAATCATCAAAAAAGTTTGTATTCAAAATTTTAGAATTATCTTCATTAGTAAGATAATTACCATTTTTATCGATAATGTAAGACATGCCGCCATCTGTAATTTTTATTCCGTGAATTGTTTCTGATAATTCAGTAAGATGAATATCGATTCCTGCAACTCCAATAAATTTTCCGGCTTTAGAATTAATTCTCTTTGCAACTGTACATACAAGGTCTTTTGTATCTTCATCAATATAAGGCTCTGTTATGATTACAGAATCATTGTTTCTTGCAGTTTTATACCAGTCCTGATTATACTGATTGTAATCGTTATCAGGAATCCATCCATCACTTGAATAAGCTTTACCGCCATCAGCAATTACAACATCATCTATATAATACAGACATGCAAGTGAATCATTGCCATTAATAAGTAACTGAAAGTCTTTTTGTGCATCCTCAAGATTAAAGCCTTCCTGATTTATATAAGGTTCAACACTGCTTACTACATAAGAAGGTTGACTGAAAAAAATGTTTATAGAATCCTTTGCAAGATTTAACTGAGCCTCGGAATTTTTTACAATATAGTTTTGAATCTGCCTCAATTGTGAAATAAAAACTGGAAGTGAAACAAGAATAATTGAAAAAAGAACGAGTGAAAGGTAACTAACCAAAAGTTTGGATTTGATTTTCATAGTAACTCCCTGAGTTGCTTTTAAGTATATCACTATAATTATAACATAGTATTTAAAAAAATAAAGAAAATAAATGACATTTTTTAAGAATTTGTGATTTGGATTTCTTTGATTATTTAACATAAAATCTTTATAATTTCATGCATGCGGATTGTTTTTTACAGTTCAAATTCGAATATTTATAAGGAAGAAACTTTTAAAATCTCTGTAATGCCGCGGAATTCCGTGACTTTTTGTGAGTTTTGCGAGGCTCATCCTGAGCATGAGTTTTTTTGTGTTACGCAGAAGCCCGGAATGTTTTTGCCGGAGGAAGTTTCCGGCTCACACGGGGCTGCAGAAGAGGTCTCAAAAACTAATGGCTCACACGGTTCTTTCTCTGCTCTCCCCAATGTGAAATATCTTCCCCTCGAAACTGATACTGATTCTTTTGCAGAATGTGTTGCTTCATTTAAGCCAGACCTTGCAATTGCCATGACTTTCTGGATTGAGCCCTATGACTGGCTGCCTGTGAGCGATGCGCTTGTTGCGGAAAAGCTTAGGGAGCACGGGGTTCGGACAATCTGCCATTCTGTACAGACGGCTTTGATTTGTTTTGACAAATGGAGGTTTCATAATGAACTTGCGCGGCTGGGATTTGAAGTGCCGGCGGCGGTTTTCTGCGACCATGATTTATATTTTTGTGCGGGAAGTAATAAAGAAGTATTACGCAATGTATATAAGGAAAGTGTGCTGGCTCAGATTCGGGGGCTGCAGTTACCAGTTATCATTAAAGATACTACAGGCTTGAGTTCTTACGGAATGACTGTTGCCCATACCTACGGCGAGGTTGCGGGCTATCTTAATTCAAAGCGTAATAATTCCAACAGACTGATTGAAGAGTTTATAAAAGGGCGACAGTTCGGACTTGAGATTTACGGAGTTCCCGGAGCCTACACAGTGCTTCCACCCTTTGAGTTCAGCGTAAATCAATATGGAATTACAAGCCCAAAACAGAGTGTAAAATACGGCCCTTGCGAGCTGCCCGATGATTTACGGGAACTGATGTTGAAACTGGCCGAGGGCCTGGGGCTTTGCGGTGCGGCTCAGGTGGATTTAATTTTAGATGAAGCTGGCGGATGGCACATAATTGAAGTAAACCCCCGTCTCAGCGGAATGACTTATACCTACGCTGCTGCCTGCGGACTTTCGGTTTTTGAGATGATGTATAAGGCAGTGATTGAGTCTGCGAATACGAGGAACGAGCCTGGAACTACGTTGATTGAGTCTGCAAGTACCGTGATAGCTACAGACACTGCTGTGATTGAGCCTGCGGTCACTGAGTTAAGTCGAAGGGGCGAAATCACCGCAGAACTCAGAAAATATGTGATGAGTCTGAAGCTTCCTTTGATGTCAGAAAATCAAATGAAAGAAATACTTCAGCTTGAGGGCGTAAAATTGTTAAATCAAACTAACGACCTTGCGGCAAAACAGGAGCGCGAAAAAGGCTTTTGTGAATGTATAATTGCCGCAGATGAAAAATCAGTTTTACAAAAGGCAGTGGCACATTTTGAAAACTTATTCCCCGGCGACGCAATCATTCTTCAGGCAAAGAAAATGATAATGTGAATGTCATGGGGCTGTCCAAAAAGTTTACTTCCTAGTGTCATTCCGAACTTGTTTCGGAATCTATAGACCTAGATATAGTGTAGATGCTGAAACAAGTTCAGCATGACAATACTTTTTGGACATTCCCATCTATAAAAATATACCCTGAAAATTCAGGGCAACAGTTTTATGTTAACTTGGTGATTTCATATAGGAGATGTTTATGAATAAAAGAATCGACGCATATTTATTTGGACAGATTTTAGGAACTCATTCCTTTCTGCTTAAGGGCGGCTTTTTACAGCCCGATGAATATTCAGAAATTCAGGAACAGTATTTTCTTCCCGGCGGAGAAACAGGAACTGCGGCTACTGTTCTCGCCTCGCTTGGTATGAGCGTGCGCATGGACGGCACCTGGATTGGAAAAGAAGTTGCTCCAATGCTAAAAGATTTTTATAAGGATAAACGAGTTGATTTGTCTGCTCTGAATTTTACGGAGGACGCCGGCGTTATGGATTACGTTGTAATTTCGGGGCTTGTTCGCTCTCCTATGGGCCGCTTTCAGCAGCTTTTTTCTTCTGGCAAACGCTTCTGGAATATCCCGAAAGAAGAAGATATTGCAGGCTGTAAGGCAGCAGCAATTGACCCTTTTTTTGGAGAAGATTCTCTTAAGGCCGCTCAAATCTGTAAGAAAATAAATATACCTTTTGTAACAATTGATAGTCCTCATGATTCTCCTCTTCATAAAATGGCGGCTGTGAATGTTGTGTCAAAGGAATGTACCGGACAGCACTACAAGGGAATGTCTGCCGAAGAAATTGTGAAGCTTATGCAGGCAGAAACAGATGGTCTTACAATCATAACTCAGGGCGGCGGCGAAATGCTTTATGGACGCAAAGGGTGTGAAATCAAAAGAATGAAGCCTTTTGCAGTTGATGTAAAAAGTACGCTTGGTGCCGGAGACACTTTTAAGGCCGGCTGCGTTTACGGTCTGATTATGGGAATGAAGGATGACGATTTAGTCCGCTTTGCTTCTGCCTGCTCCGGAATTGCAATTTCCCGCTTCCCTCTTCCTTTGAATCCTCCTAAGTGGCATGAGGTTGAATTACTTTTGCAGACTTCTACTGAGGCTTTCGAAAAGCTTGATTTTTCTGATGTGATCGGACGTACCGTTGGCGGAAAAATTGACCGGCCACTTAACAGCAGTCATCCCCGACATCCTGAAATGATTTATCCTATAAACTATGGTTATGTTGATGGAGTGATTGCAGGAGACGGCGCAGAACAGGATATCTATCTTTTTGATTGTGACAAGCCTGTAGAAACTTACACCGGAAAAGTAATTGCAGTTTATCACCGCACAAATGATGTAGAGGACAAATGGATTGTTGTACCGGAAAACTCAAAGTATGCCACAAATCCATCTGCCCTCTCTGACGAAGAAATCCTGAAAAAGATTGAGTTTCAGGAAAAGTATTTTGCCGGAAGACTTTACAGGTAATATTGACAAACTTTTTGATTTTTTATATTTTCACTTTATGATGTTCAATTATGTGACTCAGGACACACGTTCTCTTACCACAACCACCACAAATGATGATGACAAGATTAGCGTATGCCCTGGGTACAAAGTGCGATAGTTCGTTAGATTGAACATTTTTAATCTGGATAATCGGCCACTTGCCTTCGGGTAAGTGGCTTTTTTTTTGCTTTGTGTCATTGCGAGAAGCTGTGGCACCTTTCGTCATTGCGAGGAGCGAAGCGACGTGGCAATCAATAATGGAAAGAATCTCAATATTGTTGATTGCTTCGCCTTCGGCTCGCAATGACAATTTTGGAATGTCATTGCAGAATAAGGAGGATATATGGATTTGCACGATTTTAAGGATGTAGCCGAAAACTACGACAGGTATCTTGAGGTTATGTACAGGGACTTTGATGCTCATGAAGGCTTTCAGGACTTTTATCTGGAACTGGCAAAGAAGTATGGTAAAGATGGCGTGATTGATGTGGCCTGTGGAACCGGCGCGGTTTTGCTTTACCTTGCTGAGCACGGAATAATTGCTGATGGTACTGATTTGTCTGAGGAAATGTGTCGTGTCTGTGAGCAAAAGGCTGCGGCAAAAAATCTTGATTTAAGAATCTTTCCCGGTAACATGACCGATTTTGAAGCGGGTAGAAAATATTCACTTGTAATTATTGCAAGAAGCGGTTTTATGCACTTGCCGAACCAGAAGTCTCAGATTGCGGCTTTGAAAAATCTTTGGAGGCATCTTGTTCCTGGCGGCATTCTTACACTTAATACTTTTGATCCATGGCCAGCGGTACAGGCTCAGCAGATGAATACAAAGCCTGATGATTACTCTTTCCGACTTGAATATATTAACAGCGAGGGACACCGGGAAAAAATCTACAATGCGATTTCCTATAATCCCTGGACACAGATTATGAGCGGCAACTGGAAGTTTGAAACTTATGATGATGAGGGAAAAGTGATTGGAGAGCGGATCCGTCCGCTCAAAATGCGGCAGACATATCGCTGGGAAATGTTCCTGCTTGCAGAGCTTTGCGGCTTTGAGGTTGTTGATATCTACCGGGGCTACAAGGGCGACAAGGAAGATTTGAATGACCCTAACAGTGCCGCAAAGTATCAGAGTAATCTGATTTGGATTTTACGTAAGAAATAGACATTTGTCATTGTCTGGCGGCTCCTGATCTAAGTCGAAGGGTGATCGGACAATCTACAGATAGGAGAAAACATGATTAGACGAATAAAAAAATCAGAACTTCCCCTCTGCCTGGATTTTATCCATTTGTGTTTTTCTACAGTTGCAGAAAAGTTTGGTTTTACAAAAGAAAATGCCCCGGGACATAATGCTTTTATGCCTTTGGAAAAGCTTGAAAATTTCTGGAACTGGGGATTTTTGATGTATGGACTTTTTGAACAAAATCAAAATGTAAAAAGCGAGCTGGTCGGATATTTTTCAATCAGCAAGGATCCGGAAAAAGAAGAAACGTATGTTCTTCATAATCTATGTGTAAAGCCACAAATGCGAAAGCAAGGTTATGGAAAAAAGCTTCTGGATTTTGCGAAAGAAGAAGTTCGCAATCTTGGCGGTAAAATACTTTTCCTTGATTTTATAAATGATTATACAGAATTGAAGGAATGGTATTTTAAGAATGGATTCGAGTTTAAAGGAACTGTAAAATATGAGCACCTGCCTTTCACTGTTGGATTTGCAGAATGCCGTTTACGAGAATAAAAATGAACGATTTTACTAGACGAATCAAAAGATTATACAGAAATCAACTTTATGAATATTTGGAATAAATATTCGTAATAAAATTGAAATCACCGACCTTTTAGTGAGTTTCATGTCACAATAAATTCTTGTTATTTAATTATCATTTTGTTGAAACAAATATACTCATCATATAAATTGAAAATATAATTTATTTGCAAAGTGAGGGAGTTATGAAAAACATAATTTCAAGATTAACAAAAAAAATGTTTACTGTAATGATTCTTATTATGATGATTTGCGGTATTTCCTATGCTGCTCCAAAGCCTGTAAAAATTAATAAAAAGCAGCTTTTGGGCACCTGGTTCTGGAACTTCGGTTATAATCAGGAAAAATTTTCAAGAGATGAAATTACCTTCAACAAAGATCAAACTTTTGAAATTTTCAGTGTTAATCAAAATTATACAGAATATGATAAGGGAAAGTATTCTATCATTCAGGATGAAAAATATGGTACTACCCTGGTGTTGAATATTACGAATTACAAAGAGAAGAAAGATGCTGCATGGGAAAAATTAGATTTAAAGATATTTTTTGCAATTAATTCTCTTGATAATGAAAAATTTACATTCAGCCGTTATAGACGTGATTTGTCTGCAATGGGCAATGGTGTTTATGATTATGATCCACCTATATTTAATGAGTTTACAAAAATCAAAGCTGGTACAAAAGAAAATCTGATTGGTTCATGGCGTATCAGTAAAATTGGAACACCAGACTGCACCTGGGATGAAAAGTGGACATTTAATAATAACGGATCAATGGAATGTTTTTGGGAAGAAAACGAGGCTCAATCGTATTATAAAGGTTCATATGAAGTAAAAAAATCAAAAAATGGAAGTGTTCTTCATCAGATTTTAAAACAGGAAAGCTCTGATGGAATCAGTTTTACTGAAATTAATCCTCCTATGGAATTCTGGTATGATTTGAAAATTGATAATGAAAATATCATAAACGTAAGTTGTACAAAAAATAAAATGGATGGTAAAGAACAAACTTTTGTTTCTGCAAAAGAGAATTTTTATTATCGTGACTTAGACCTTGTTAGTTACACCTATCACTGGTCAAATGCAACTTTTAAGGATTATGCGCCAAAAGGTAGCGAATATATTTTACCTGGTTTGGAAAAACAATATCTGTATTCTAATGTTTATTATGATATGTTAAATCAGGGACTTAATGACTGGTATGATAATCAGGAATTAAAGGGGCAGCCTTTAAAATCAATTTCTGCAGCTGATAATAATACAGACAGAGAATTTTGGGCGGACTGGAGCTTAAAATTTAATAAAAATCTTTATGATCCTCAAAACGGAAATTATAATCATGACTTTACTTTGCCTTTGTCTGTTCTAAATGATCATATGGAATATCCTGAAAATATTAATCTGCCTTCTAAGGGAAATAAATGGATTGTCATTCTTTCAGGAAAAGTTTCGAGAGATATTGATATTCACTGGGGATTAAGACTGGTTGACAGAAATAATAATGAATGGAATGAAGTTGCCGATGACTGGCATCATATAAAAACAAAAGATAAGAACCTGCTTGATATTTTTGAACTTGAAATCAAAAAAGATCTTACAACCGATGATCCGAATTTAATTTCGTTTAATATAGCATATAATCCGGATCAGCTTGATGAAGTAATAAAAATTGATGATTTTAAATTCGAAATTCTTGATAAAAATAATCAGTCCAAAATCATAGAGCATACCCTGCACTATGGAAGCTATAATTTTAAGCACAAGTCTGTTGCTGGATATGATTCTTATTTTCCGGAGAATCCTTATGTTTTACCATATCCTGAAAATACAAAATTCTGGACAATGGGAGAAAATGAATTCTTAGGCTGGTATGATAATCCTGATTTTAAGGGAAAAGCTCTTGAAGTTCTTTCTGCAGCAGATAATACAAAGAGTAAGGATTTTTACGGTAAATATAACCTGAAGTTTTATAAGCCAAATCCAGATGATGCTCCAAACAATGAGGGAAGATATTATTCTAACAGATGGATACCATTAATGTCTGTAGTTCCTGAAGCAAAAATAAATCCAAAAGCTGGAGAACTTATAAAAGTTGCAATATCTGCAAATCTTTCAGCTGATTATGAAGGAAGTATGGGACTTGATTTGCATAATCTAGACTTTGAAGACAGCTTCCTTGGAAACGACTGGCATTACGTTGAAAGCAAGAATAAAAAACTCCAGGCTTATTTTGAAATTCATATTCAAAAGGATGGAAACTTCAAGTCTATGGAAAATGCGGCTTTGCTTCTTGCTTACAATCCGCTTTCTAAAAATGATCAGCTGATTTTATCTGATTTTAAAATTGAACTTGTTGATAAAGATCCTTTTGTGACCACTGAAGCGCAGACTAAACATGTAATCGTAAAACCATGTGCTCAGGGTATGGAATTTACAATAAAAAAATTATCTTCAGATATCAACTGGCAGGGAAACTTTGATATAAATTGCAAGAATTTTGATTATGATGCCTGGATTTTCATAAACAATAATGTTTTGAATGAGAAGAAATCTGTAACCGTTGTATGGCCATTCTGCGAAAAAGGAAAAACTTATTCATTCGATTGCACATGGACAGATGTTGATGGAAAATGGCATTGTGAAACAGTAAAAGTTATTGCAACTTCTGGTAATGGTGAGTTAAATATAAAAGCCCTTGATAACATCAAACTTTCTCTTGAATCAAATTCAAAGGAAGCAAATCTTTATGCTTCAAATCTTAAAATAAATTCATTGCTGAATGTAACAAAGAATTATTCTGATATTATAAAATATACCGGTTTAGAATTTCCTTTTGTTTCCGGCAAAAAAGACTGGAGTGATACTGACTGGATTTTTGGAGATGTTATTGAAATATATCCAAATTTAAATCAGGATAAAAGTTTTTACAATGAACTTTTTGCAAGTGGAAAATCAAATATTCTTGGTAATCACAATTTCTGGTGGGGAGACAAAATTGCCTTAAATAAAGCTTTGTCTGCCCGAGCAACTTTCTGGACTGAAATTAGACTTCACTACGAAATAAATGGTTATCCTGAGGGGGCAGGTTTTACTATTGGTTTGAAAAGAATAGAAGCTCCTTTTACTCCCGTAAAGTTCTAATGAAATTATAATGGAATAAAAGGAATAAATTACATTTCCACAGTTTGTTCTAAGGCAGAAATTGAGCGGTCTGAAAAGTCGCCTTTTTCTGCCATTTTTTTGATTTGGTCTGCACTGTATTTTGATTCTGGATACACTACAACTACGGCCTTGTCGCCGTTCTGCAAAAAGTTTGATTCTCCCCAGGCTGTGTAGCGGGTAGCTCCGATTGAAACCATAATGTGCAGTGGGCAGCCGGCTGCAACGAGGTAGCTGTGGATATCTTCTGCGGGATCTTCGTCCTGCTGGTGATTGAATTTGTCCAGCATCCAGTCGGTGAGTTTTTTGTAGATATAGCTGTAATCGCGGACTGCTGAGTTTTCGCCGTAATCGTAAACTTCGCCATTTCTGATAAGGAAGCTAGCGATGCGGTAGTCGTTGAGATTACTCTTTTCTATGAAGTCTGCAGAATCGAAGGTAATCTGATTTTCTGAAAAGCCTTTTGTGCATTCTCCCCAGTTTTTCTTTTCGCTGATTTTCTTTGCGCCCTGCTTACGAATTGAGCAGTCGTTGGATGCTCCGAAAGAAAGAGGCTTGAGTTCTACTAACTGGTCGCCCTGCCATGTAGCCTCAAAAATGATTGCGCATTCAGGTTCAATCTGCAGCTTTTCTTCGCCTTTTGGGAAAATTATGCGTTTTGGGTCAAATGGGAAGATTGTAAGAAAATCCGGAATTACTGAAGCGTCTGAGGCTGAATTTGACTCTTTTTTTGGCAAAAAGGTCGGAAAAATGGCCTTTGGAGCGTTTTGCTCGAGCGTCTTAACGTTTTTGAAGTCAGCAGCTTCACCGGCCTGTTCCAGGTGTCCTGTAAAATTTCCAGCCACGCCAAAGCATGGGATGTCTGTTGTGTCGTAAAAGTTTTGCATAGTAATTCCTTTATAGGTGATGTCATGCTGAACCTTCGCAGCATAGCTGCTCGGAGACTCGCTAAAAACAGTCCACTGGACTGTTTTTGCCCTGCTATGCAGTGCCGCTCCCTATGTTTCAGCATCTATATTAAAGATCCCGAAACAAGTTCGGGATGACAACGGCTATCTACCCTTCAGTTTCTTTATAACCTTCTTATGCCAGAAAGCTCGGAGTTTTTCTGCGGCGCTGTATGGTCGGTAAATTGCCTTGAGCGGAATGTCCCAGCTTCCTGTGCGGTGAATGTTCTTTCCGCCGAAGTTTGCCTTGAACATGTAAAGGCCGTGCATAGGATGATTTTCATCCTTACCTTCCGGTGGCATTCCGTACATATCATAATATTTACTGCCGTAAGCTTTTGCATCCTTCATAGCTGTCCACTGCAAAAGATGATTTGGCATGAGGTTTCGTTTATTATTACTGCTGGCTCCGTAAAGATAGATTGCTTCGTCGTGACTGAAAAGTGTCATGATGGAAGCTATTTCCTCGCCTTCATGTTCTGCAATGTAAAGGCTGATTACAGGTACATCACGTCCTTTGCTGATTTCTTCTGTAGAAGATTTGATGAGATCCGCATAATATGCCTTTGCGTGGCTTGCGTTTCCGTCGCGGGCATTTGTAATCTTAGTAAGCTCATAAAACCTGTCTATTTTTTCAGACAAATTAATATCATTTCCTAAGTAACGGTGAATCACAACTCCCTTTCTTTCGCTGAGACGGATATTGTAACGCCACTTGGAATGCATCTTCTCGAGGATTTCTTCTTCTGTGCCGGTGAGGTCTACAAGTGTACTGTCCGGCGGCTGAATGTCTACAGAGTTCTTACGGAGTTTAAGACGGTCAGCATAAGATACCATTTTCATTCCGTAATTGAAAAGGTCGCGGTCTTCAGGGCTGCTGAAGCTTACATCTGGGTCAAAGCGGATTGCAATTGTGTTTGCTGGAAGCTCTGGTTTGAGAGCTGCAGCAAGTTCGCATAAAAAGTGTGAGAACTCGATTGTCTGAGTTTCCGGGGTTATGATTTCTTCAGAAATTACAGTAGAGTTTAGGGATAATCCTAAACCGACCCTTTCGGCTCGGTTTTTAACGGATTTTCCATTGTATAAGGTTTCGATACGCTCGCTTTGCTCGCACTCAACCACCGGTTCACTGTCATCACTAAATGCCTTGTCTAACAGCTCTTCTGAAGTACACTCATATGGCAGCTTTGGAAAAAGCGGGATATAGGCAATTGAGAAAAATCCTTTTGCGAAGCTGCGGTTAAGAACGGCGAGCTCAGATTTTTTTGTAGAAAATCCTAAACCGACCCTTTCGGCTCGGTTTTTAACGGATTCACCATTGTATTGGGTTTCAATACGCTCGCTTTGCTCGCACTCAACCACCGGCGAAGTCTTTGACTTCTCACATCCTTCTTCTGCATTCAATGGCGGCAAGGTATACTCAATTTCAAAACGGCGGTAAGTCCAGCCGTGGCGAGCCTTAAACTCGCACCAGAAAGGAGTCTGTAAAAAAGTTCCGTCGTTTTCGTGGGCGGAACATTCGATTTTGTGTATTTTAATATTGAACATATAAGTCCTTTTAAATTGTGGTTTCGATACGCCCTTCGGGCTACTCAACCACCGGTTGGTATGCTATTCAATTTTACTAAAACACCGGTGGTTGAGCCTGTCGAAACCACATTTATTACTTTCTAATAGACGGCACAAAGCATGGAAGATTTAAAAGCTTCTTCTTAAAATCCATACCGTCGATTCTCTTTTTGATGATTTCAACTTTTCCTGCATCCATGCCATCAGTTTTTCCTTCAGCAACTGCACGCAAATCAGCATAGGTAAAGCCAAGGTTGTCTTCATCAGTTTTGCCTGACATACCGTCGCTTGGTGCCTTGTGGCAAAGCTCTTCCGGGAGTCCAAGAGAAAGTCCCAGCTCCACTACTTCATCAACATAAAGATTTGCAAGTGGAGCAAAATCCCCTGCTCCGTCTCCCCACAAGGTAAAGTAGCCTGCAAGACGTTCGCTCAGGTTTCCGTTATTTGAAACGCGGGCATTTCCTTCCAGGGCTGCAATTCCGTAAAGAGTTGCCATCCGGAGGCGTGCCGGTGTGTTTGTTTTATATTGAGGAGGAACTTCATCAGCTCCGACTGAATCTTTTATTGCACGGGTAAGTCCGTTATAGGCGTCGGCAATGTTGACTGTGTAATTTTTGATTCCAAGGTGAGCACAGAGCTTTTTAGAATCTTCAATATCAGACTGAACGCCGTTTGGCATCATTACACCGATAACACGGTCTTTGCCAAGAGCGGCGCAGCAGAGAGCGGCAACGGTAGATGAGTCCTTACCGCCCGAGATTCCGATTACGGCCTTGGTTTGAGAATTACCGTTTTTTTCAAAATAATCGCGTACCCACGCAATTGCTTCTTCTTTTATGCTCATTTTTGTCCTCTGCGGTGGTTTCGATACGGCTTCGCCTACTCAACCACCGTACTTTTAGCCAATCTCTGAATTAAGAGCCTTCTCGGTCTTAATTTCTTTTCCATCAGCGAGGAGTTTCTTTCCTGCAATCTGAACAAGGCCGTCTTTTGCGGCAATCTGAACTGCAAAGAATTCATCACCTGTAATCTGTTCTTTCTTTGATGCATTTACATCAGCGCCTTCAAGAACTACCTTTGTGCCAGGTGCTGCCCAGCTGGCATCAAGAACTTCAACGCAGTCTTTGCCATCAGCATCTTTATAGTCACCGGCAAGAAGCATACCGCGGCTTTCAACACCACGCATTGTACGGGGAGCAAGATTGCTTGCGATAATTACGTGCTTTCCAAGAAGGTCGCTCTCTTTAAGGTACATGCGGAGGCCGCTCTGAATTGTACGAGGTGTACCGCTTCCATCATCAAGAGTTTCGATATAAAGCTTTTCTCCTTCTGGATTTGGTTTTACGTCGACAATCTTTGCTACAGTGAGTTCGATATTCTTATTGAAGAAATCAGCCTGCTGGTCAAGCGGCAATACTACTGGTTCGGCCTTCTTCTTATCAGCTTTCTTTTCTTTCTTTTCAGTCTTCTGCTGCTTTCCTGCAAACTTCTCGCGGAAGGCAAGCATAGTCTTCTGATCCATTGGCTTAAAGTAAACTTCAGTTGGTCCAACAGTTGTAAGACCTTCGAGCTTTCCAAGATCATCCCATGTAAGACCTGGCTGAGTTTCCATACCAACCTTCTTCACCTGAATAGTCTTACCAAAGTAGCTCATGATTTTCTGAGTGTACTGAGGCATATAAGGATTCATCATAATCATCAAATCCTTAATTACATAGCAGAGGTTGTGGATAAGGCCTTCAGCAACAACCGGATTTTCTGTACGAGCTTTCCAAGGTTCTGTTGCCTGGAACTTCTTATTACAGATATCAGAAATCTCAAACATTGTGTGGAAAGCGTCTTTGAGGTCAGCCCATTCAAGAGAGGCAGTTGCCTTAGCTTCAAGTTCGCGAACCTTTGTCCAGAGTTCTTCGTCAACAGGGGCGTCAGGAATCTTTCCTTCAT
The DNA here is from genome assembly GCA_947166355.1 of uncultured Treponema sp. Lineage (GTDB taxonomy): Bacteria > Spirochaetota > Spirochaetia > Treponematales > Treponemataceae > Treponema_D. The sequence goes on along the minus strand of CAMVDX010000004.1, from coordinate 162,547 downwards.
AATATTTATTTACAAATAAGAGTGTGCGGTTTACAAGGTTTCCGAGGTTACCAATCAGCTCGCCGTTAAGCTTTTCCATAAAGTCTTTCCAGGTGAACTGATAGTCCTGTTTTTCTGGGCGGTTATAGAAAATGTAGAAACGCCATGCATCAGCTGGGATTCCGCTTTCAATTGCATCCGAACCAAATACACCAACACCAAGACTCTTAGAGAATTTACCGTCCTCATAGTTCAAGAACTCAGTAGAAGACATGTGGTGAAGCTTTGTCCACTCGTGAGGTGAGCCTAACATTGTTGAAGGGAAAATTACAGTATGGAAAGGAATATTGTCCTTACCGATAAACTGGAAAAGATCTACCTTAGGCTTATTTTTCCCCTCTTCGCTCTCGCTTGGAATCCACCAGCTCTTCCAGTCAAAGCTCTGCTTACCGGCTTTTACAAGTTCATCAGCCAGCTGCTTTGTAATAGAAATATATCCGATTGGTGCATTGAACCAAACGTAGAAAACTTTGTTTTCATAACCAGGCTTTGGAACAGGAATACCCCACTTAAGATCGCGGGTAATTGCACGTTCCTGAAGACCATCGCGAATCCAGGCCTTAGTCATGTTGATGGCATTATCAGCCCAGCGGCCTTCTACACTAGCCTTTTCCATCCATTCGTTGAGTTTGCCGCTCATTGCAGGAAGGTCAATGTAAAGATGTTTTGTTTCGCGAACTTCCGGAGTTCCGCCACAGGTATGACAGCGAGGCTCTTTAAGTTCAGTAGGATCAAGCAGAGAACCACACTTATCGCACTGGTCTCCGCGGGCTTTTTCGTAACCACACTTAGGACAGGTTCCGTCAACATAGCGGTCTGCAAGGAACATATTACAGTGAGGACAGAAAAGCTGCTTGTTTACATGCTCGTGAATGAGGCCTGCCTTGTCCAGGTCGTTGAAAAGTGACTGTGTAATTTCTGTACACTGTTCGTTTGAAGTGCGGCCGAATTTATCAAAATCAATTTTAAACCATTCGTAGATTTTTGTGTGCTCGCCATAGTAATGGTCGCAGAGAGAACGAGGGTCTGTTTTTTCTTCAAGAGCCTTAGTTTCGGTTGCTGTACCGTATTCATCAACACCACAAATGTAAAGAGTGTCGTAACCACGGCTGCGGCAGAAACGTGCAAAAACATCGCCCGAAAGCGACTGAATTATATTTCCCAAATGCGGAATGTTATTAACGTAAGGTAAAGCTGCTGTGATAAGTCGTCTGTTCATTTTAAATCCTTGTTCAATATCAATAACTCAAAAAAAGTCATGCTGCCCCTGAAACAAGTTCAGGGTTCAGCATCTAAAGTTCTATTGTAGAATAGATTCCGAAACAAGTTCGGAATGACAATAGAGTTTTTTGATATCTTAAAATGTAATTTTATCATAATAGTATAATGTTTTTCTTCAATATATTCAATTTTATCAGGGCCCAAAATCAAAGTCCAAGGCGCCTTCCGCAGCTCCCTAACGGTCGGCCTCCTCGGCTTCGCCTGCGGTGGCCCGCTTCGCGGCTGCTACACGCTTGGGGCGCATCACCGCCAAAATTATTGTATAGGTATAACTTAGTTACTTGTAAAGTAAAAGATAATATTGTATAGTATATATACTGGCATTCACAGTTATTGGCGGTCTTGCTTCCGAAATTCGACTGTTTACAGAAATGTAGGCAGATTACTAAATTAGGAGGCAGCTATTGAGTCATTATGAATTACTCGATTTGGTACTTCGTGCTATCGAGCTTCTGATAGACATTATTACGCGCCTTCTCCGCAGACGGAAAAAAGGTAAACGTATAAAAAAATAGCCCGCCAGTGTCGCACCACTTAGCGGGCTTGAGTGTAAAAACTCAAAACTAACTAGGAGGCAAGACGCATAACTGCGAATGCCTTTCTTTTATAATATAAAATACATATACAAATTATGCAAGTATTTTCTTCAGCAGATTTTTTTATACCACATATTGTGCCTTACTAATTACATCTTCAAAAAAATCCCTGTATTCATCTTCCTTCATCTGAACATAGCCAGCTCTGTTTTTCGGACCAACCTTTGCCAGGATTTCTTCTTTTATCTGATTATATCTATCCCGAGCCTCATTATGACTTTTCAAATAATCGCGGAATAAAATATGCCGCTTGTATTCTTCATTATCAACCGAGCACACATAAAGATGGTGGTCTATGCTATCCAAGGTTTCGTTATGCACTTTTCCATTTCTGCAAAAAGCTTCGCGCCCGGTAATTCCTCTATCACCTTCATGCTCATAGCCGATTTCCGCCAGGGCCTTTTTTACAGCTTCAAAATCAGCCCAATTGTCCAGGCCTACATCAATATCAATAATAGGCTTAGCCTTCATCCCGGGAATTGAAGTACTGCCGACATGCTGCACCTGGCAAGGAATTGTAAGCACTTTCAGTAATTCAGCCTTTATCTTCAAAAAATGCTGAGGCCAATCTTTCTTATATTCAACAATAACCATAAATCATTCCTTCTTCAAATAATCAATTACATAATCCAGAATAACATCCCGGGTTTCGTATTCTGTGTAAAGCGAATGTACAAGCTCTTTTGTCAATGGAATCTGAACATCAAGAGGCAGCGTGCATTCTCGGCTATCATCTGTGTCTATGTAACGGCGGCCGTCCAGCTCGTAAAGCCAGTTTACCGGATAATTAATCCAGCAGATTCCATCAGAAAGAAAAGAGACTCCACCGGTTTCCTGGCAGGAACAGTTACTAGGCATAAGTCCCATAACCGTAACATTCGGGCATTGTGATAAAACCTTTACAAGCGAATCTCCTGCACTCACGCAATACATGTCAACAAGAAGAATAACTTCAATATCACTGAAGCGGCCGTCAGCTTCAACTAACACTGTGTGAATCATCTGGGGCTTTCCAAAAAGCTCTGTTCCCCGCCTTGCCATTTCAAAAGGCTCCTTTGTAAAAAGACTTGCTGTTTCAACTCCTTCTGCCCAGTAGCCTCCCTGATTACTTCTGGCATCTATAATCAGCTTCTTCATTCCTTCTGCTTTGCGCGCATCAAGCTCCTTTATAAGATGGCGGCGAACCTGTGGATTATGATTTGTAAAATACGAAAGTACATCAAAAAACTCTCCGAACTGTTCATTATAACGAACCATGTAGGCGGTATCATCATTAATCATAACTGTATGAAGATTTTTCAAATCCGGGAATTTTTTATAGCTGTGCCAGGTTATAGGAACAAAGGCTTTTTCCATTCTGTAAGCGCCGGTTCCTTTTGCAGTCAGTTCAACCTGAATCTCTTTTCCATTTTCATCAATAAAGCCTGCAAGAGCTGTCGGTCTCTGGGAATCTTCTGTAATATCTGAAATCTGCATAAGCTCTTCTACAATACCATACTGACCGGGCTTTCCGTCTGCCCGCTGGCCTTTTGTTGCAAGCATGGCAGCTTTATAAATTTCTTCTGAAGCTTTTACCGGAAAATTTTCCCTGCCATAAATAAACTCTACAGAATCAATTGCATTATTTATTTCTACTCCATTCCAGCTGGTCATCACTGTCCACTCACGAATTCCTTTCTGATAAGCCGAGCCTTCTTCATCTACAAAAACAGCCACAACACTTCCATCAGAAAGCCGGATCATGCTCATGCCATAATCATGTCCCCCCAGCATACAAACTGAAGGCTCCCAGATATCCCAATGAGAAACATAAGGAGAAACATGACCGTCATAAAAATAATAAGCATAGGCCTGGATAGCCGCCGCAAAAAGCTTTGGATTTTTTGTATCCTGGGCCTTTTGAATTACAGGCAGAAACTTTTCCCTCAGAGCCGGAATATCTATTTTTTTCCAGTCTTTAAGAGAATAATATTTTTCCATATCTTTAGTTGTAGAAATAAAGGATTGAACATAGTCCTGCCTTGTATGATTTCTCATTGCTGAATCCCAGACCAGAGGCTTGTAAAGTGTATAAAGTCCACAAAGAATACAGAAGGTCATTATAAGAGGATGCAGTATTTTATTAATGCGGGGCCAGAGTGAAGTTAATGCCGGCAGTGCAAGTACTAGAGAAGCTATATAAAGCCATAAATAATAATATCTGGTACTCCAGAAATTGCCCTTAATCCTGAAAAAGACAAAATGAAAAAGTGCTACCCCAAGCGGGAGAAAACAGAATATTCTCCAGAGCTTAAGCCCCTTTCCTGCGCGAAGCAGCTTCTTATAAAACTTACGCAGAAAAATAGTAAGCCCGATTAAAAGAAGTGAAAAAATCCAGAGAGAAAGATTATTGGAAAAAACGCGGTTTAATAATAACAGGAAAATTTTTGATAACATAATAAGTCCGTTTTTATTTTACTAATGTATTTGAAGTATACTTTACGTTTATTCTTTCATAATAACCGCAGTCTTTCCATTTTCCCATAATACGGTCAATAATGGCAGGCTTATCTTTTTCGGTCAGCAATGGAAGAACAACAAAATATCTGTTTTGCTGCCATTGGATTATGATATCTGATTTTCTGAGATTGTCTTTAAGGACATTTCCGAACTGAGAAATCATTTCCGTAAAAATAATGCCGGTCTCTTCGGAGGTCAAAGAGAAAAGTATTCTTGTTGCTGTTCCTCCATAACGTGACAGAAATCTTTCAATGAAGCGGTAATTCCAGGAAAAAGCTTCCTGCCCCAAAAGCAATGCGCCCTTGCCTTCTCCACGTTCCGACATAATCTTAATTAAATGTTCAAGATCAAGCTCAAGGTCTTCATTTTCATCTCTTGTTCCAGCTATGCTTTGGGGATCATAAATAAAGTAACCGTGTTTACCTGATCTTTTAGTTTCATAAAGTGCACTGTCGGCATAGCGGAAAAGAAGCTGAAAATCATTTGCCTGTTCCGAGGTAAAAACAGCTCCCACCGATATTCCAACCGGAATGCCATGTCCTTCTCCAAGCAATTTATCTGAAACTTTTAGCAGCTGTTTGTTTAGTCTTTCGGTAATAGAAGCCACATTTTCTTTATTAAGCATATCCGGGAAGAAGGCTAAAAATTCATCACCGCCAATACGGCAGACTAAATCTTTTGCCCTGATATTAAGTCTGACAATTTCTGAAAATGCAACAAGGAAATTATCTCCTTTATCATGCCCGTATAAATCATTTACGAGCTTAAAGTTATCCATATCAAGAATCAAAAGCGCGCCCTGCTTTTCTTTACATAGGACTGACACTCTTTCGGTACCGCTGTTCTTATTAAGAAAACCGGTCAGCTTATCAAGAGTTGCTTCTTCTGTAAGGCTTTCGATTGTTTTACTGTTTACGATAGTATTATTAATTCGTTTTATCAGGATATCTTTATCAAAAGGCTTATGAATAAAATCTGAAGCTCCGGCTTTAAGACCTCTGCGCTCTGCTTCATTACTGTCTTCTCCTGTCAGAAAAATTACAGGAATATGTGTACGGCCTTCTTTATCTTCAAACTGCCTGAGCATACGATAGGTATCAAATCCATCCATCTCCGGCATAAGAATATCCAGCAGAATAAGTTCTGGCGTATGTGTGCCTACAAATTCAAGAAGTTCATTTCCCGAACGCAGGCAGGTTACCTTCATATTATTTTCATGTAAAAGTGATTTTGCAGTGGTAAGACATAAAGGCTCATCATCTACCACTGTAACCCAATAGCTCATATTACTCTCCACCTAAAAGCTTAAGAATCTTTTTATATTCATATTCAGAAGAAGCTTTCTGCAGTTGCCTGTAAATATCTTTATGCTCTTCTGGAATTATATAATCCTTCATTGATGTAAATAATTCATCTAAACGGTCAGAGTCCATATCCTGGGCGGCTAAGCGGATATCAGTAAAAAACTGATTCATAAGCTGAGAATCTGCCGGTACTCCAGATCGTGTCTGCTCTTGAGAATCAGCCTTTGAAAACTTTTCATTTAGAGTTTCTTTAAATGAAGCAATCTTATCTAAAAATTCTGGATAATGTGAATCGATATACTTTATATCATTCTGCTTACCGGCGTTTTCGAGCTGCTGTGCATCTTCTCCAAGTTCAAAAGCCTTTACTGTACGGAAGCCTGTTTTAAGGGCATGAACTTTTATCGTATAATTTTCTATATCTTTATTTGAATAATAAGAGTTGATTTCACTAAGTCTTTCATCCAGAGATTCATAGAACATTTTAAGAATTTTTTCTGAAAAATCCTGTGATGACTGTGGAATTGTTTTTCCTTCTTCAAGACTGATGCTAACTTTGTCTTCAGGAAGATATTTTATAAGCATTTCCTCAAGCTTGTCTGGATCAACTGGTTTTGTAAGATAATCATTAAAGCCTGCTGACAAATACTGTTCCTTTGCTCCGTAAATTGCATTTGCGGTAAGACAAATAACCGGAGTCTGCAAATTTGGATTTGCTGATTGTGCCTTTAACTCCTTTAAGGTTTCTATACCGTCTTTACCAGGCATCATGTGATCCATAAAGATGATATCGTATTTTTTGTTTGCGGCGAGCTTTAAGGCCGTAGCTCCGTCTTCAGCAGTATCAATCTGGATTAACGTTTCTTTAACAAGACCTCGGAAAACTTCAAGATTCATTGAATAATCATCAACTACAAGAATATTTGCAGAAGGAGCTTTTAGCCTTCCTGTATGCTTGCTGCGGTTTTTCTGATGTTCATCAAAAATCTTCTGATAGTCCCCAAGCTCTTCCCAGGAAATAACCGGCTGTTCAAGAAGGAAATAAAAGGTTGAACCTTTTCCATATATACTTTCTACCTTAAGTTCTGAACCCATCATTTCCAGAAGATTTTTTGTGATGGAAAGACCAAGACCTGCTCCCTCAATATTTCTGTTTCGCTTTTCTTCAATTCGTTCAAACTTAGAGAAGAGCTTTTCCATATCATCTTTCTTAATACCGATTCCAGTATCAGAAACTTCAATACGCAATACTGTCCGGTCTGGATCTTTTGATTTTTCATTACAGGTGATTTTAAATGATATACTTCCTTTTTCTGTATATTTTACTGCATTTGTAAGAATGTTGGTAATTACCTGCCGGATTCTGGCTTCATCACCATTTAAGATTTTTGGAATAGTCGGGTCAATTTCAAGTTTTAATTCAAGTCCCTTGGCTTTGATTCTTGTATCTATCATATTTACAAGGTCATATATAAGATCTGAAAAATCATAGCGGGCCGGCAAAAGTTCAATTTTACCAGCTTCTATTCTGGAAATGTCGAGTATATCATTTATTATTCCCAGAAGCGCACTTCCGGCTCTTTTTATGCTTCCTGAATATGACAGGATTTTTGGATTATCACATTCCCGCAGAATCATCTCATTCATTCCAAGAACGGCATTAATAGGTGTTCGGATTTCATGAGACATATTAGAAAGGAATGAAGTTTTTGCCTCGTTTGCAGCGATTGCTCGAAGAGACATATCTGCTGTTTTCTTGATATCCAGAAGGTCGAATATATAAAGAAGAATCGCAAGAGCAACAATAGTGATGTTTGTAGATTCCAGACCATAGAAGCAGAATTGAAGTATACTTGCCGGTAACGGTGTAGTTGCAAAAAGCAGTAATGGAAGCCTCATATTTTTTGACATTTTGCTGTAGTACTGAACAATGATAGAGAAAAAGAGAATCTGAATAATAAGAGGAATTAAAAAGCAGCCTGCAATTAAAGGACCCCGGTTATATTTATTGTTTTCATCAATAAAATAATATAAACCGGTTAATGGTGATAGAAAAATGAAAGTAACATCTATAAGTAATAGAATATTTATAATCCTAAAACGTATGAGATTTGAGTTTGCGCCTTTTGTTTCAGCGATTGTTTCCCAAAGATACATGTTGAAGGCATACAGAGCTACAACAACCCCAAAAAAATTCAGGAAATTGCTTATTAAAACAACCCATCGTGAAAAAGTTCCAGGCTGTGCGTTATATAACCAGGTAAGTCTTGTGGCTATAAGAAGAATTGCAGAACCGGTCTCCAGAATAAAAAGGATTTTATTCTTTTTGGTATCCATTCCGGTTATAAGAATAAAGAAGGCAATAAGTGCACACATGCTGCCAAGAGCAAGCATTAAGTCAAGCTGTAACGATTTTAAAATTTCTATCATTATTATATTATGCCATAGAATTTACTATTAAGAAACTGAATTTTTGTTTTTTCTTTACCCTTTCAGGCCGCAGATAATATTAAAAAAAACTTGACATATATATCACACTGCGATATATTATATCTAACTTCGCTATAGCGAGGTGCGATATATCGAAATACAATACTTATAGCGGGCTCTGACAGGTTCGCTTACTTGGGAGTTGAAATGGATGCAAAAATTAAGCGTGTTTATGTTCCAATGACAGAAACCGGCTTTTACATTCTCTTTTGCCTTCAACAGGAAATGCACGGCTATAATATAACTCAAAAGGTAAATGAGATGACTGAGGGGCAGGTAGAAATTGGACCGGGCACAATGTATGGAACTTTGGGAAAAATGGAAAAGGATGGCTTGATTGAGTTTGTTCGGGAGGAAGAAAAACGAAAGCTTTATAAAATCACGCCAGTTGGAAAAGAAGTTTTGCAGTTAGAGATTGCAAGAATCAAAAGACTCTATAAGAACATAGGAGAAAATTAATTATGAAAAATACAAAAACAATTTTTAAGCTTTTTACACTTTTTGAATATGAGGAAGAAGAAGACTTTCTTGAAAAGCAGCATAAAAATGGCTGGAAGGTTACCGGCTTTAAAATTCCGGGCTTTTACAAATTTGAAAAATGTCAGGCTGAAGATATGATTTACAGAATTGATTTTACAAATGAAAACGGAGCAAAAAATTCTGAATACCGACAGATATTTGCAGACAATGGCTGGGAATTCCTCTGGTCTGTAAATGGTTTTTCAATCTTCAGAAAACTTCGCACTTCTGACAGTGAGGCCAATAATGAGATTTTTACAGACAATGCCTCAAAGCTTCAGATGCTTCAGAAAATCCATCAACGCAAGCTTCTGCCCCTTATTACAATTTTCCTTTGTGCTGTTGTGCCAAATTTTTTAAGAGCTATTAATGGAGATTTTCACAATTCTGCCATTAATTTATTTTTCTCAATATTTTTCAGTGTTATGTTTGTATTTTATACATACGTTTTTGTAAGAAGCATTGTAAAAATCAAGGAACTGAAGAAAAAATTGATGTAGAATACAAAAGTGTTTGGTGTGTGTGCGGCGAAGTTTCCTTTTATGGATTGCTTCGCTGCGCTCGCAATGACGTTGGGCGGTGGTCATTGCGAGAAGTGAGCAAAGCGAACGACACGGCAATCTATTTTGCACACTTCTTATTTACAAACCATAAGCAGATAGAAAAGAGCCAGGTGATAAGCAGTAAAAGTGGAATAACAAACCAGATTGTGTTCAGACCGCCGAAGAGAAAACCATACCAGTCGTAAGCTGGTAAAACTTTTCCATTATCGAGATGAAGTAAAATGTTTGGAATGTAGTAAAGTGCATAGAGAATCATAAAGCAGGTTCCATAGAAAGTCTTTTTAAAAGAAAACTCTACAGGTTCAAAGAAAGCAAAAGTAATTATACACAAAAGCGGTGTCAAAAAGTGCATAAAGAAATTCGAGTTCATAAAGTATGCAAAGTAAGTTGTTGTACTTTTTGGTGCAAGGAAGAAAACTGTAACCATCATTGTTAGAGTTACACCTGTTGTTGAGGCAAGCTTTAAATATGACATGAACTTTGGCATTTCTTTGATTCGGCCTTTTGCCATGAGGCAGAGGTAAATCATATAACAAAGAGAAACCAGTCCCGCAATTACATTTGAGTCTACTGTAAAATACTTAAAAGCTTTATAGCTTGTAGAAGATAGAACCTTTTCTCCACTCATAAAATTAAAACCAATCATCATGCTTACAGTTGCAAAAACTGTGAAGACAAAAATCAAGCAATTTAAAGCAAATGAGATTTTCTGTTTTCTGTTCATCATTAAGACTCCTTTGTATTTGTAAAGAAAATATAATGGAAAGAATAAAATGTGTAAATAGATTTTGTGCAATATAATAGTGTAAAATAATAATAAAAAGGAAAAGTATTTATAATCAATTTATGGATTTATACAATTTCTTGATATATAATTTTATTATGAAAAAGTACAGCAGGCTTCCAATTGACTTTCTGAAAAAAGAATTAAAATCGCTCGAAAAAAGTTATGAACAGTTTAAAGAAATCTACGATTATTTTCATTCAGAAGCAATGGGAATAGAAAATAAAGACGTTGAAAAAAAACTTGCACTTCCAAAAGAAAATTATAAATACATTTTTATCAGATTATATGATCCGGTTTATACAGCGAATCTGCCCGCAGAACTTTTGAAAAAAGGACAGTATATCACAAACATCACAAAAATCCCTGCGGCACATGCTGCAATCGGTTTTGATTTGTCAGATAATTTTTATGGACTTACAATCGGTGGCGACTATGATATTAAAAAAGAACAATGCAGTAATCCTGATTCATGTGCATACATGCAGACTTGTGATCCTAAAAAGTCATTTCACTATACTTACGCAATAAAAGTAACGGCTCAAGAATACGAAGCTGCAAAAAAGAAAACACTCGGCTATTATGAAACAAAAGAAGTGAAATATGCAGTTCTTCATAACTTTCCTGTTGCGCTTTACTGCATCAAAAAAAAGATGAATATCCCAAGCCTTCCAAAGCTTCCGCTGCCTGATGAATACCGAGAGTTTCTGACAAGTTTAAAAAAGACTCTCCGTGCATTCAAAGGCTTTAAGGAAAAAGATCGTTTTGTCTGTTCGACCTTCTGCAGTTATATTTTGATTTCCTGCGTTCCACGAATTGCGCTTTATTTTTGCGAAAGAGATTTCAGTTATGATTACATAACACCAAGCGAGCTTTCTATGCTTCCGGGAATGAAACTTTTATTTTCCGGTAACTGGCTTGATTTTAAAAAAGACGCAGAATCTTTTACAAAAGAAAATCCGGAGTTTATAGATTATCTTTAGGAAAGAAGGCTTAATCATCTGATGAATTATCAGTTTCCCCTGTCGACTTTAAAATCTTCCTTACTTCGCAAAAAATCCCGAATCCACCGAATACTGCAATAGCCTTATCAATAAGATTTACAGGCAGTCTTGCAAGAAAGGCGCTCAACTGTACACCAAGATTCTGCATAATCAAAGTATAAGTTAAAAACATAATTGTTGTATTTTCATTATCACCTACTCTTTCTGCAAAGAAAAACGAATAAATAATAGAACCTTCAAAACTTATTATCACCGTTGAAAGAAAGAATAAAATAGATAACCGAATCCAGGAAAAATCTTCATGTCGTGTTACGAGAGCTTTTGTCAGCAAAGTGCCTGTTATGCAGCAGATGCCGTAGAAAGAGTATAGAAAATTATGATGATAAAAAATGGTCCAGAATGAATGTCCAAGTCCAACAATAAGCCCGCAAGGAATTCCAAAAAAACTTCCAACATACACAAAAATCATATCCATAAAAAATGGACACTGAAAACTTTGAGCTGTAAAGGTAACAAGAATATTACAAACAGTAAAAAAAAGTCCGAGAATAATTTGTGTTTTTATTGAATATTTTTGAAATGTCATAATATCTCCAGGGTAAAAAAAATGCTGGCTTTAAACATCACCAAATTTTTTTATCAGATCTTTCTTAGTTGTTACTGCAAGTTTTGAAAGAATTCTTGTCATATAATTATCAACTGCACGTGGTGTAATACCCATAAGATTAGCAATTTCTTCTTCATTTTTATTCTGGAAAAATAATCCTGCCAGTTCTTTTTCTCTTTTTGTGAGACTCTGTAAAAGATTGGTATAAATTACATAATCAGATGTAAGGCTTTCTTCCATAAAGAAAGTGCCAGTACTAGCCTTTTCCATCGCCTGTAGCAGAACTTCTAAATCAGCATTTTTAGAAACATAACCTACAGCACCTGCCCTTACTGCCTGTTCAACAATACCCGCACCCTTAAACATGGAATAACAGATGCAGTAAATATTCTGATAATTTTCTTTAATAAAGCGGATAAGTGAAAGACCGTCTTCATCTCCAAGGTTGATATCTACTATGCAAATAAGTGGCTGGTAATCAGCTTTACAGTAATCTGAAAGAAAATTCTTTGAGTCACTAACTGTTGCAAAAGTTCCTGAACAGCGGAAATCACTTTTTTCTTCAATTATTTTACTTACACCCTGACGTACAAGGTTGTGGTCTTCAATAATTATAAAATTCATAACAGGTTGTCTCCTTAAACAATCTTAATTTCTACTTCAGTTCCTTCGTCTGGTTCTGAAATAAATTTTATACTACCACCGATTTCGTTAAGGCGCAGTTTTATATTCTGCAATCCGAAGTGCAGATTTTTTATATTTGTGATTTTTGGAGAGTTCATTTCCTCCAGCATCTTTGAATCAATTCCCTTTCCATCATCCGAAATAAAAATCAAAAGTCCAGCTTTTAGTTTTTCATTTGCAGAAGGCCCGCGAATTAAAAGAGTTACTTCACCTGCTCCGCTGTGTTTTTCAATATTTGAAAGTAATTCCATGATAATTCTAAAAAGATGATGAAAAGTTATTTGTGGCAGCGAATCAAAATCTGCATCATCTGTTATGACAAGTGAAGTTTCAATGCCTGTTCGTTTTTGAAAATTATCAATTGCATTTTTCAAAGCCTGTGGAAAGTTTCCTTTATCCATATTTATTGAAGAAAGTGTGTAACATGTGTTACGGATATTTTCTATACACTCGGTCTGGTTTTTCTTAATTTCTTTTGCAAGCTCCTGATCCTGAATTTTTTCTGCAAGAATTGAAACATAGCGCATCTGCTGGGCAACTGAATCATGAAGTTCAAGGGCAATGCGGCGGCGTTCTTCTTCCTGACCTTTGTTGGTGGCCTTAAGAATTTTTTCAACTTCAATTCTTCTTGCGTAAGTAAACTGATAGAAAAACAAGAGGACCATTACGATAAGAATCAGAATTCCCATCAAAATAATTAACTGCATAAAAACAGTTCCGCTTTTCTGATAAATCAAACCTTTGGAAATATAAAAGGCTGTAACAAGACGGGAAAGTTCCTGTTCATCCTGATTTTTGCAGGCTTTTTCCATATCCGAAATCTGGTTATGGATTCCAAACATGGAGTTTGCAATTTTGTAAGTTTTGAGTCCTTTTTCTTTTTCCAGCTGGTCAAGAAAGTCTTTTTGTGCTGCCGTAATTGTTTCTTCACTTGTATTTATTGAAATTGCCTGATCAAGTCTAAGCCAGGCATTATAAAGGGCAAAATCCAGACTTTCTGTAATGTACATCTGTTCTAGAAAAATTGAATCAGTTGTTCCGAGTTCTGTTAGTTTGCTGGTTTTTGTCTGATTTTTGCCGGATGAAAGATTCTTACTGCAGGAAGAAACAATAAGTAAGAGTAAAAGTAAAAATGTGAGTTTAACAAATGTCATTCCAAATCTGGAAAATGTCATTCCGAACTTGTTTCGGAATCTATCAAAATCAGTTTTTAAAATAAGTTCAGCATGACAATATTTTTTCATATCTATTAATTATATCACGGACTTTTCCAGATTTCCATCACAGAAAATGGTGAAAAAAATCATCAGAATTTGATTATTTTCTTCTCACTACAAATCAATTATTCAGATGTAAAATTGCATAACTGATATAAAGGAGAAATATTAATGAAAAAACTAATTTCAACATTTTTAGTTTTATCTACAGTAATGGCTATAAGCTTTGCTGCACCAAAAAATGGTAAAAGCAAGAACATCAAACTGGATCCAAAAAAGAAATTTGCCATTGAGGGCGTGGAACTTGGAAGTCTTGAATGGTGTCAGGACGATGCAAAGCTTAACTCTAAAGGTGAACTGATCTGGAATAAAGATAAAAGTGACGATTGGCTTCATTTTGGATGGGAGCTTCGCGGTACTGATATGAGTCAGTATGGTGCACTCCGCATTGAAATTGCAGCATTCACTGATAGAGAAGATTTGCGTATAGAAATGGCAAATCCGGCAAGTTTAGGCGACGCTACATTTGCATTTGAAAAAGACGGTATCTGTTATGTTTTCTTTGATGGTTCTGGCAGATGGTATGGAGATATGAAAAATCCAGATCCAGAAGAAGGATACGAGATTAGATTTTCAGCAAAAAAAGCAAATATGTCCAAAACAGTAATTAAAAGCATGGAGCTTATAAAAAAAGAAGATATTCCTGATGCTTCAGATCTTGAATTACTGGGAGTTCAGTTTGGAACATCTTGCTGGCAGACTCATATTATTGGCAATGAGATAACATGGCCAAAGGGATATCAGGATGGTAATGCCGGCTGGAACTTAGAGGGAATTGATCTGTCTGAATATGACAGAGTTCGTATTGAACTTGAAAGTAGTGATGCAACTGGGTTACATATTTCGTTCAATGAAAGAGAAGGTAAAAATTACCATACCTTTAATAATCAGGTTGAAAAGAATGTATTTGAAGTTGATTTAAGTGGTGAAGGCTATTCATATAAAAATGAAGATGCAGGTACACCTGACAAATCAAAAGGGTATTCCATTGATATTCGAACATGGAATGAAAAGCCAAGAACAAAGGAGCAGAAGACTGTTGTAAAAAGCATTCAGCTTTTGAAAGGTAAAGAACATTCTAATGAAAACCTAAAATTACTTGGTGCTAATTTTGGTTCAAGTAGTGGAAATGCTTATGTTTATGATGGCGGAAAAGTTGAATGGATTCTACCAAAAAAGGACTGTGATGCATGTGCAGGCTGGAATGTAAAAGGTATAGACTTTACAGGATGGGAAAAGGTCCGTATTGAATTAGATCCAGAATCAGCAAAGCTTCCTTATGAAATCAGACTCAAACAGGAAGGATGTGATATTGGTTATAATTCAATTTCTCCAACTGTTTTGGAAGCCAATCTGGATGGAAGCGAATACAGCTGGTCTTATCCAAATGGTGCAAAATGGGATTCTACAAAAGGTGTTGAGAGAATTGAAATTCGGTTGTGGTGGACTAAGTCTGGTATAGAAAATCAGAAAACAATTGTAAAATCAGTTAGCTTGCTGAAAGCTGGAGAAGGTGCAAAGCAGCCAGAAAGAATTGTTTTGAATGGTGCAAAGCTTGGATCAAAAAAATGGCCCGCTTCTTCATGGCTTGATGATGACTATGCAATTAACTGGGCAAAAGAAAAATACATAGAATTTGGCTGGAGAGTTGAAAAACTTGAAGGTGATATTCTTGAAGTAAAAGTTAGCTCAACTGATGCTCCATTACACTTAAAAATCCGCGACAATAAAAATAATGAAGCAGAATGGGAAGATGATGGCTCTCACCTCTTCCGCATTGATTTGAAAACAAAAAAAATGCTGCGTGCTAATGGCAATAAAAAAGATCCATATTGGACAAGTCAGACAAAAGCATTTGATTTTTCTGAAGGCGCAGAGATTGTTTTGTTACCTGCAAATGGAGTTTACAAAGAGGGCAAAAAGACCGTTGTTGAATATATAAAGGTTGAGTAAGCCATGGATTGCCACGTCGCTGCGCTCCTCGCAATGACGAACTCTGTCATTGCGAGCCGAAGGCGAAGCAATCCACTACCCTTTCAGGCCGCCGGTGCTTACGCCGTTCACAATGTATTTTCTTGTAAGAATAAAAAGAATAATCATTGGCAGAACGACTATAGTTGAGGCGGCCATTAAATATTCAGAATAACTTGCGGCTTCGGTTGTAAAGACCTGAAGGCCGTAAGGCAGCGTGCGGCTCTTTGCGTCTGATGTTACGTAAAGCGGCCACATAAAGCTGTTCCATGATGAAAGTGCATTCAAAAGAATAATCGTGAAAATTGAAGGCTTTGCAATCGGAACCATAATGCGCCAGAGATAAATCCAGTTGCTTGCTCCATCAATGCGGGCTGAGTAATATAGGCTGTCTGAAATTGTATCAAAAAAGTTTTTTAAAATATAAGTGTAAAAGATGCTCGAAATAAAAGGCATTACAAGTGCCGGGATTGTGTTGTAAAGCTTGAGTTTAACGATTGTTGTATAGTTAGTGATGATTAACATTTCAAAAGGTATCATCATAAGACTGAGCAGAATTGAAAAGATTATACTGCGGCCAGGGAATTTTAGTTTAGAAAAAGCAAAGGCACCGAGAATTGTTGTGGTGGTTGTGGTAAGAACTGAAAACACCATTACAATTACGGAGTTGATAAAATATTTACCAAAGGGAGCCATAGAAAAGGCTTCGCGGTAATTTACAAAAGAAAAGCTTGCAGGCCAGAACTTTGGTGGGAACATAATTGCTTCGGCGTGAGTTTTAAAGGATGTAAGAATCATCCAGATGAAAGGGAAAATCATTAAGAGGGAGCCGAGGATTAGAAAGAGATATACTGGTGTTTTTCGAAGGACTTCACGCCAGTTGATTTTTCTGCCTGAACTGATTTTTTTCATTTGAGCCCCTTCCTTCCCATTCGCTTTTTAAGATAAAGCTCAAGCAGAGTTACAATAAAAATACAAAGGAAAAGAATAACGGCAGCGGCGGCGGCATAACCGTATTTTCGCTTTTCCATCATTGCGTATCTGATGTAATAAACAACTGTGTACAAATTATAGTAAGGTCCCGGTTTACCATAGAAAAGCGGATAAAGCTCACTGAAAACCTTAAAGCAGCTGATTGTATTTACAATACTAACAAGGAAAATTGTCGGTGACAAAAGCGGAACAGTTATGCGGAAAAAAATGCGCATTGGTTTTGCACCATCAACTCGGGCAACTGTGTAATAAGTTTCATTTATATTCTGCATGCCTGAAAGCAGGATGATGATTGTAAATGGCAGAATATTCCAGGTACCAAATATGATAAGGGCTAAAAGTGACCAGCGAGACTCTGTCACCCAGCCGATTTTTTCAATTCCAAATTTTGAAAGCAGCCAGTTGATAATTCCGTACTGCTGGTTATACATAAGACGCCAGATAAGTCCAACGGCTGTTACAGAAGTAACCATTGGCAAAAAGAAGGCTGTCTGAAAGATTGCACTGCCCTTCACTTTTTTATTTAAAAGATTTGCAAAGAAAAGCGCAATTGCTGTGCTCACAGGAACTACAAATAAAACATAAAGTGCTGTGTTTCGCAAACCTGATGTAAATTTTTCATCAGTTAAAACATATTTATAATTTTCCAGGCTGAGTTTACTGAAAGTGCTGCGAAGGTAGCTGTAGTTTTCTTTGAAAGAAATAGTAAAAACATTGATTACAGGATAAAGGGTAAAAATGATTATGAAAATCAAAAAGGGAGAAAGGTAAAGCCAGGGCTCTATTTTGGAAAATAGTTCACGACGTTTTGGTGAAAAACTCATCGCGATTCTCCTAATTAGATCCCGAATCAAGTTCGGGATGACGCCCGTTGTTTTCGGGATGACAGCTCGCTGAATCGGGATGACATCTCTCGTTTTCGGGATGACAGCGGTGGCCTTCTTTATCAAAAGTGAAGACGCCTTTTTTCTTTAAGCCTACTTTGATTTTTGAACCGGCGGCCAATGACGAATCTTCCAGATTCAAAATAGCGCGCACAGTATTCCCCAGATATGTCATTGTAACAATCTGGTCTTTTCCCATTTCGCTGATGTATTGGATTTCGGCTTCGATTCCATTTGAATCAAGTGTAAAGGCTTCCGGGCGGATGGCGACAGTTGCCGGTTGGTTGAGTTTTTCGAAACCACCAATATATTTCTGGAGTTCTGTGGTGGTTTCGATACGCTCGCTTTGCTCGCACTCAACCACCGGAAGTTTGTTTGCCGGAGGATTTCCCAAAAACTCAGCAACAAAAAGTGAGTTCGGATTCACGTACAATTCCTGACATAGGCCGCTCTGAATTAAAAGACCATCCTTCATCAAAAGAATTGAATCAGAAATAGACATTGCCTCTTCCTGATCGTGTGTTACAAAAATTGTAGTAACGCCAGTCTCCTTCTGGATGCGGCGGATTTCTTCGCGCATTTCCAGTCGGAGTCTGGCATCAAGATTTGAAAGCGGCTCGTCCATCAAAAGCAGCTGAGGCTTTTTTACCATTGCACGGGCAATAGCAACTCTCTGCTGCTGGCCGCCGCTTAGTTCGGAAGGATAACGGCGCAAAAGATTATCAACATGAACAAGCTTTGCAATTTCCTCTACCCTTGCCTTACGCTCTTCTTTTTTCACCTTCTGTACTTCAAGCGGAAAAGCAATGTTTTCTGCAACAGTCATGTGAGGATAAAGGGCGTAATTCTGAAATACCATGCCGATATTTCTCTGGTCAGGAGGAAGCTTTGTTACATCCTTGTCATCAAAATAAATCTTGCCTTCTGTAACAGGAATAATTCCGCAAAGCATATTGAGCAAGGTTGACTTTCCGCAGCCCGAAGGACCAAGCAGACAAATCAAATGCCCGTCCTGGAGCTCTGCGGAAAAATCAGATACCGCTGTAGTGTGACCAAACTTTTTTGTTACGTTATCAATTCGAACTTTCATGATTTCTGTCACCCGAAACAAGTCCCGTCATGCTGAACTTGTTTCAGCATCTTTTTTATTAGATCCCGAATCATAGGGAGCGGCACTGCGTAGCAGGGCAAAAATAGTCTAGTAGACTATTTTTAGCGAGTCTCCGAGCAGCTGTGCTGCGAAGGTTCGGGATGACGGCTATCTACCATTCAAAGCGTCGTTACACTGCTTTTCGATTTCAGCTACGGCTTCCTTAGCAGTCATCTTTCCATCAACAACATAGTTGAGGTACTCTTCAAGAATCTTGCGGACAGCAGCAGAACCTGTAACGTTAGGGAATGAACCTGAAACATCCATGTTAGCCTGAACGTAAGGAAGAGCTGAAGTTGCAGGAAGATTATTAAGGTAATTAACATATTCTGGTACATCAGCTGAAGTTCCATAAGGACAAAGGGCTGAGTTTGCAATTGCCCACTTAGCAGCATTTTCACGGTTGAGGAAGAACTTAACAAATTCGTAAGCACCTTCATCAACAGCATCATTTCTGTGAAGGAAGATTGGACCACGGTTCCATGCAGTATAGAAGTCTCCTGCAATCCACTTAGCCATGCCTAACTCACCTTTACCTTCTACCATCTGAATGTACTGGTCGTTTACACAAGAACCAGAGAATGAACCGATATCACCATTAGCAAGGTCTTCTGAAGAATAGCGGCCGATTGTGTTGAAAGAGAAATATCCTTTCTTGCAGTTATCAGCATACCACTGGTAGATTTCTTCAAGCTTTGGACCACAGAAGGTTACGCGCTTATTAGCGACATCAATGTAGCCAAGACCATTGTGCATAATCAGTTCCTGAATGTTGTCTACAAGACCATCTGAATGGAAGCCAGGAATTCCCTTCTTCTCATAAATTGTTTTAGAAACAGTTACAAGCTCGTCCCAGTTTGTTGGAGGATTGAGGCCGAGTTCTTCAAAAATTGTCTTATTATAGAAAAGGACTGGGCCTGTTGTACATCCAGGAAGATAGTAAATTCCACCATCTTCGAATCCAAGAACATCAGTTTTCATAGCCTCTGGCAAAGAGTCAATGATGTTCTGCATTGTGTGATCGCCCTTCTTATTGTCGCGGTCAATATATTTTTGAATATTGATTGCAAGACCTTCGTTAGCATAATCTACGGCAGTTGTACCATAATTGAAAATAATGCTTGGTCCAATTCCGTTTGCAACAGCATTGTAAACTGTATCAGCAAAGCCTGAATAATCCTGATTCTTAACTTCTACAATGTACTTTTTCTGAGAAGCGTTGAAGCGGTTTGCAGCGTCATTGAGAGCGTCTGCCTGCTGACCATTGTAAGTGTGCCAGATTTCTACTGTAGTTGGTGCAGAAACTTTTTTTGCACAGCCAGTAAGAAGCATGCCTGCAGCAATTGCAGTAAGTGTGAGTTTTGTAAATTTTGTCATTGAGATACTCCTGAATCCGCGTCTTGCGGAAAAATATCATCCTCAGGGATTGAGTGATGTGTCATCCTCGGGCTTGACCCGGGAATCATAATCGCGTTGCCGTCGTGAGGCAGGGAAAGTGATGTGGAGTTCATCACTGCGGGTTGACGAATAATAACATTTATCCATTAAATATTCAATAAAATATCATAAAATAATTTTATATAAAACTAAAATATCCCATTTTAACCATTCCAGGGCTTCCGCATTATAAAAGATTTACGTAATCTTGGCGCGAGGGAGCGGGGCGTGGTACAAAAACACTCTTTTTGTGGCTGCCGCGTAAGCGGCAGGTGTAATAGTTTCTATACCACAAAAAGCGTGTAGCGCATTATTGCGCGGTTTTGTACCACGAAGCCGCGACCGGGAGCCATATTTTCACAAATTCGTTTTATAATGCGGAAGCCCTGTTCATCTGCCAAGTAATTTTTTTTAAATTTTACAAAATCAAAATACTGTAGGATAATTAAAATACTGTTATTTTAAGGGAGATTAATATGTCCGGATTACGTGATGTTGGAAAAATATTTAAACAGAAGAAATCAAAAAGGCTTTTCTGGGGAATGCTTGCTCCACTTTTATTAATCACTTTTTCAGCCTGTAGTTTTTTCTATTTTGTTTCTGATGCGATTTTAAAAGAATATATGAAATCTCAGCTGGAGCTTTCTGTAGAAAAATTAAATTCTTCAGTATCAGAGAGTATGGAGCCAATCATTCTGAATGTAGATAATTTTGTTACTTTTTCTTCAGATTATGATGATGAAGAAATCCTTACACTTCTGCTAAATGCTTTTTCAAGCAAGCTTGATAAATACGCTTCAATGCTTTATTACGCTCAAAATAAAAAGCTTTCTGAAGGGGGAAAATTCTTAAACAATACAGGATGGATTCCTCCGGCAGGTTTTGAAGCAACGGAGCGTGTGTGGTTTACGGAAGCAGTAAAAAATCAGGGAAAAACAACCTTCTCTACTCCTTATATTGATGCAAATACCGGAAACCTTTGTGTTGCAATTTCTCAGGCAGTATATAATTCCAGCGGACAGTTAAACGGAGTAATCGGCTGCGATATTCTTCTGGACAGTCTGGTTGCTGCTATAAAAGAAATTCAAATTTCCAAAAATACCCGGCTCAATCTTATTACTCAAGACGGATACTTTTTGAATCATGATGATCCGTCGCAGGTTATGAAATTAAACTGGCTGGATGTAACTGCTTATGAAGGTGATAAAAAGGAATGGCTAAATGGAGAAACAAAAACCTTCCTTGATAAAAAGAATTATTATGCTGTATGCAAAATCGGAAATACTCCATGGTTTGTTGTTGTAGAAGGTCCTGTTGCTGATTATAAAGGAGTTCTTGCAAATGTAATCATAACTTTTGAAATCTTATTAATGCTGGCAAGCCTTATTTTTACATTTATAAATATTGGTGTAATCAGCAAAATGCGTAAGGCAGAACAGAAGCTTGCAGAGCAGCTTTTTGAAGATGCCCAGAGCCTTGTAGTTTCATCAAAAGAAAATGCCGCTACTGCTCAGGATCAAAGCGCCGCGGTAAAAGAAATTGTAGCAACAATGGAAGATAATACTGCCCTTGGTGAAGATATTTCTAAAAAAATAAAAGATGTATCGAGTGTAGCGGTAAAGACAAATAATATTGTTTCTGAAGGAGTTTCTTTTATCGAAGCAAATAAGAAGCAGCTTCAGGAAATTGCCGATACAAATATGAATACAATAAACGGAATAAAATCACTGGGTGAAAAAATCGAAAACATCTGGAGTATTGTTTCACTTATCAATTCTGTTGCAGATCAGGCAAAAATTATTGCCTTTAATGCTGAGCTTGAAGCGAATAACACAAACTCAAGCGGTAAAAACTTTCATATTGTTGCAAATGAAATCCGCCGACTCGCTGATGGAATTATCGAAAGTACAAAAGAAATCAAAACCCGTATTACAGAAATTCAGGAATCTTCGGACGATCTTATTCTTACCAGTGAAAACGGTACAGAAAAAATTCAGTCTGGTGTAGAAAATGCAAAGAATCTTGAAACCCGTTTTGAGAGCATAAAGAACGCTTCCGAAATTACAGCAGAAAGTGCTGAAACAATTACCGAAATAATTCAGCAGCAGACTCTTGCGGGTGAACAGATTTTGATTACCCTCAAACAGATTTCTGCCGGAGTTTCAAACTTCTCTATGGCTACTGAATATATTTCTCAAGCTTCTGAAAATCTTAAAACCGTTGCTACAGAACTCAGCGATTCTAAAGACCAGACCGAGCAGTCAGATGCTGATGATGAAGAAGATGAAGATGAAGATGATAAAAAAGCAACTGATGAATCTGATTCTAAATAATGGAGCCTGTGTATGAACGAAGAAATAATAGAAGATATTGAAGCGAAAAGCGAAAATAAAGCTGTCACAATTGATGATAAGGCAATGACAACCTGGCTCATTTTTTTAATTGCTGAAAAAAAATACGCAGTGCGTTCAAGCGATGTCGTTGAAATTATCAGTGACCTTTCAATTTACCATATTCCTTTTATGCCCAAATATATTGAAGGCGTATTAAATAGACGCGGCGAACCTTTTACGGTTGTAAATCCAAATTCAATTTTTGATGATAATCCGGACGCTCCACCTCCAGATAAATCTCTTTTTATGATTTTTAAAAGAGATGATGATCAGCTTTCTCTTCATATTTCGGATATTCTTCTTTTTACAAAAATTGAAGATACAGAGCTAAAGCTTATTCCGGATGCAACAGAAGAAAGTTTTTTTCTTGGAACAGTTGGTTATGACGGTGAAGAAATTCCTGTGTTAAATCCAAATGCTTTTGAAGTTCTCATAAGGAAAGATTGTGGAAACAGCTAATCATTTTACCTGCCTCACTTATGATACAATTGATTTTCTCATTTTAAGTAAATATGTTCTTTTTGGAATTTATATCGGTACAAATGATGATGGTAAAAGAATTGATTTTGAAAATGAAGTTTTGCCACGCCTTAGTATAGGAAGCTTTCTTGAAAAGGAATTTTGCTGCAAGCATACAGAAGAATGTAACGTAATGCTTATAATGAATAAATCAGATTTTAATGAAGAGCTTCAAAAAAAGATTGTAGATTTTACAGGGACTGCTTTTCCGGTTACAGGGAATTTTGCAATATCTGTAAACTCTTCTGTTTCAAGCAGAATTTTAGATATTTCCAGTTTAAGACTGATTCCAGAAGGAATCAGAAAACGAATGAATGACTGCGGAGTAAGTGCTATTGGTTTTGCAGAACGAAGACAGATTCTTCTTTCTCCTGATAATTTGTTGCGCAGTTTTTTACAGAGGCATATATGAGAATAATGATTGCTGATGATTCCGCCGTTGTAAGAACAATTCTTTCTCAAGGCTTTGCAAAAAATAAAGATATAGAAATTATTGCCTCTGTTTCAAACTGTCAGAAATTAATAAAAAATCTCACAGTTGAAAATCCTGATATTATAATCTGTGGAAACGATTCTTCTGATGAAGCGGAAAAAGAAGCATTAAATACGATTTCGAATAAATTTAATGTTCCGGTTTTGATGATGGAGAACTCGGAAAATAACTCTGCACCATTTATTGCAAAGCTTACAGATTCAATTCAAAAACCAAAACTACGCGAATATAATCAGGAGTTTTTTGCAAAGCTTATTCAAAAGTTGAATGCACTTTTAGAATTAAAACCACTTTCTGAGACTAAGAAAAAAACTGAAAACAAAATAAAAATTCTTTGTATAGGGGCATCTACCGGTGGACCTACGGCAGTTTCAGAAGTTCTTTCTGCTTTGGGAAATAACTTCCCTCTTCCAATTCTTTATACACAGCATATTGAAATTGAAAAGGATAAGCCGCTTGTAGACTGGCTGAACGAGGTCTGTAAAAACGTAAAAGTAAAACTTGCCGAAGACGGCGAAGAAGCAAAGCCTGGAATTGTTTATATGGCACCTGCCGACAGGCATCTTGTAATAAGTCATGAAAGTAATTTCGGAAGACCTGTATTAAAAATTTCTGATGAAGAGCCTGAACGATATCTGCGTCCTGCTGTAAATAAATTATTTATCAGTGCGGCTCAAATCTATAAGAAAAATGTTCTTGCAGTTCTGCTTACAGGAATGGGAGCTGATGGAGCTAACGGCTGCAAAGAAATCTGTAAAAATAACGGCTGGACAATTGTAGAAGATAAATCTACCTGTGCAGTATTCGGAATGCCTGCCGCGGCAATTGAAATGGGGGCTGCAAAAGAAGTTTTACCACGCCCAGAAATTGCAAAGCGGATATTGGAAATGGTGGAGAGATAGCTGATGGAAGAGCCTGAAATCAAATTGACAGAAGATGTCCTCGACACCTTTATAAGTATTCTTACAACATTAACCGGTATTCTCCCACGTGCAAGTCACAGAGATGGAATAAAATATTTTATTGAAAAGAAGGTTTCTCAAAATCATTATTCGGTAGAAGAATATAGAAAAATGCTTTTTACAGATAAAGAGCTTATGTCTGAATTTGTAAATGAGTGTACGGTTAATGAAACTTATTTTTTCCGTGAAGAAAAACAGTTTGCCCTGCTGAAAAATAAAATCTTTCCTCAATGGCGTTCAAAACAAAATGGAAAAGAAATAAAAATGTGGTCTGCGGCCTGTTCTTATGGTGAAGAAGCATACTCATTTGCAGTTCTCTCTTTAACCTGCGGAATTACTCCGGTGGTAACTGCAAGTGACATAAATTCTGAAGTAATTGAACACTGCAAAAGCGGCGTATTTCTCAGTACATCATTACGCTCTGTAGACGGAGTTTCTTATCAAAAGCTTGTTATGCCCTATCAGCGTGAGGATAGAAAAATTGCATTTCCTGAAGCTATCAAAAAACACATTACAACAATGCAGATAAACCTTGCAGAACTTGACTCTCCGGCAAATGCAATAAAACTGCCGAGAAATCAAAATATTATTTTTATTCGAAATGTATTTATTTATTTTTCTCTTGATTTAAGAAAAAAAATTCTTCAGACAATTGCGGATAAATGTCTGGCAGAAGACGGATATCTTTTTGTTTCAATGAGTGAAATTGCTCAGCTGGATTCTTCTATCGTTCCAAAATCTCTTGAAAAGATTGCAGATGGAAGTGTTTTTTATTTTCATAAACGTGTTGTAAATGCAGGAGGAAATAAAAATGGCGCAGGTCTCTAATGATATAATCGAAAGCTATGTTTCCGAAGTAAAAGAACTGCTGGAATCAGTTCAAAGGGATATTATTGCTCTAAAATCAAATGAAGATGATTCAGAAATTCTCAGCCAGCTTTTAAGAAACCTTCACACAATTAAAGGCAATTCACGAATGCTTGGCTTTACAACTGTCGAAAAACTTGCACATGCAATTGAAGATATTTATAAAAGTGTAAAAGATAAAAAAATCAAAAATACAGACCGTCTCATAAAACTGGTTTTCGCTGTTACCGAAAAAATCCACGGTTGTGTATCCTGCATAAGCCGCCGTGGAACAGACAAGCAGGATATTGAATTGTATCTTCAGTACTGCGATAAGCTTGCGGCCGGAGAACTTATTGATGTAGATGCCTTTATAAAAGAAATAAATAAAAAAAATGGAATACTGTTTGAAGAAGAGGATGAAGATTTAAACGAAAACATCAGCGATATTCAGTCAATCAGAATTAAGCTTTCGCGTGTAAACGAAATTATTTCTGATTTTGATACAATGATTACAAGAGAGTTTCATTTAAAGTCTCAGCTTGATGAGCTCAAAATCCTCGAAGAAAAACTTGGCAGCCGCGAGCTTTCTAAAATCAGAAAGGAATTTGAAAACGATATTTATGCGCTTGAAACTTCTATTTTCAGCGTTCAGGAAAAAGCCTTCGACTTACGAATGCTTCCAATCAGCATTGTTTTGAGACCTCTGGAAAATACAATTGCACTTGAAGCAATCAATCTTAATAAAAAAGTAAAATGCGAAATACCGGATACAGACATTGCCCTAGATAAGGTGATTCTCGAAGAACTGGGCGACATTCTTATGCACATTATAAGAAACGCCCTTGACCACGGAATCGAAACTCCTGCCGAAAGAAAGAAGGCAAAAAAGAACGAAGAAGGAACTATCAGCATTACCTGTGTCCGCGAAGCCCGCTACATTGAACTCAAAATAAGTGATGACGGACGCGGACTTGATTATGACAAAATCCGTTCCAAGGCAATAACCCTTTATCCTGAGAGAACAGATGAAATCAAAGGAATGAGCGATCGCGAGCTTTCGCAGTTCCTCTTCCAGTCAGGCTTTTCTACAAAAGATAAAGTTACTGCTCTTTCCGGACGCGGAGTTGGTCTTGATGTTGTGTGGTCAAACGTTGAAAAAATCAAAGGCCGCATAAAGATAGAAAGTGAAGCCGGTAAAGGAACTTCTTTTATTCTACACTTCCCGCTTTCGCTTTCTACCCTGCAGGGCTTGTTTGTCTATTCTAACAAAGAAAAATATCTGATACCGGCTCAGCACATTGTAGATATAATTTACCGCAAAAAAACTGATTACATAACACTTCAGAATCAGAACTATATAAGATTCGAAGATCAACTGGTTCCCTGCTTCCCGCTTTCAACTTTGTTTGAAGACAGAAAGAGCGGCCTTGCTCAGGAGGAAGAACCTATTCTTATTGCTGAATATATGGAGCAGCGAATCGGAATTATTGTCGAACAGGTAGAACAGTATGTTTCGCTTGTTGTAAAGCCAATGCCGGAAGGAATACGAGGCTGTTCAATTCTTCAGGGAATTGTTTTTGATGAGCATTATGATATTGTGCCTATACTTCATGTTCCCGATATTCTGCAGCGCTTTAAATCTCTACGCGGCTACGATATTAAAAAGTTTGAAGCGGCAACCCAGAAAAAGAATATTCGCATTCTTGTTGTAGATGATTCTCTGACTACCCGCGAAATCGAAAAGTCAATTCTCGAAGGCGCCGGCTATGTTGTAGAAGACGCTTTTGACGGACTTGATGGCCTTGAAAAAGCAAAGGAAAAGCATTACGACCTGATTCTTGCAGATCAGGAAATGCCTCGAATGACGGGGCTTGTTCTTCTTGATAACCTCCGACGTCTGGACCAGTACAAAGAAACTCCGGTAATTGTAGTTTCAACTGATCAGAGCCGTCAGACAATAGAAGAGTTCCAGCGCCTCCGGGCCGGAGCTATTATTGCAAAGAGTGAGTTCAAACGTGGAAAACTGCTTGAAGCAATTAAAGAACTTTTGGGAGATGAATAATGGCAAAGAAGATACTTATTCTTGAATCTTCCGCTACAATGCAGAAGCTCTTTACAAAAACATTAGACTCAAAACAATATTCAATCCGCTTTGAGTCTGAAGCAAAGGAGATATTTTCTGCCCTTGCAGATTTTAAGCCGGATCTCTTTTTGTTAAATTGCAATATCACAGAGCCAGACAGCTTTGAAATTGTAAAGCTTACACGTACCTTACCGGGCTTTACAGAGCTTCCCGTTGCTCTGTATTCAAATTTACCGGCATCTCTTGATGAAGAGTTTGCAAAGGAATGCGGAGCGGCATCTTTTATAAGGCTTGATTCAGAAACTCTTGAAAAAGATGTGGAAAAGCTTGCAGAAATTGAAAGTAATAATTTTGAAAAATCAAAAGCAGAAAAAGGAAAAAAGCCTGACAAAGAGCTTCTCTTTTCTGCTGCAGCAAAGCTTTTAAGCCAGAAATCCTATAAAACCATAATGATTTCTAAGATAGCAGATCTTATAGGACAGATTGATAATCTTGAAGAAATGATAAAATCCTATCTGCTTCTGATTGCACAGGTATGTGAGGTTCCTTTAGCCGCAATGTATATTCTTGAAAATGACGGTCCTCATGGTTATTATGTCAGCTCGCAGAATATACCTATCAAAGATATTTCTGATTTTCTAAAGGTTTGTGAAACAGATTTTGATAAAAACATGTCAGGCGGTAATTCTGCAAAAGGTACTGCAATATCGCTTGATGATGAAAATAATCTTGAAAGATTTTTCAGCAGTGAGATTCAGCTTTCAAGTTATGAATACAGAGTTCTTAAAACAGAAGCTTCGGTTCTTGCTACAGTTCATATTGTAGCCCAGGGAAATATCATAAGCGAAAAATTAAACTACTTTGATTTTTGTATAAATAATGCCGTAGAAGTTTTTGATAAAGCCCTGATTGTAGAAAAGAAAATCTTTTTTGAAAAACGTATACGAAGGGCCTTCAGCCGCTTTGTTCCGGAACAGATTATTGACAGTCTTGTTATGCAGGCTGATGATACTGATCAGAAGGTCGGCGTCGGTGAAACCCGTTCGGTTGCAATTCTGTTCAGCGATATCCGTTCCTTTACAAATATCAGTGAAAAAAACAGAGCCGATGTACTGGTTGCCTTTTTGAACAGATATTTTTCTACGATGGTAGAAATAATAAAAAAGCATGGCGGTACAATCGATAAGTTTATCGGGGACGCAATTATGGCAGAGTTTGGAACTCCTGTAAGCTACGAAGATAACTGCCGCCGTGCCGTAATGGCTGCCTACGAAATGCGGGATGCTCTGCCGAGTGTTGAAATGGGAGACCTTGTAATGCCTGACGGTATGGTTTTTAATATCGGAATTGGTATTCACTATGGCGAAGTAATTGTTGGTTCAATCGGTTCTAAAGATAAAACTGACTATTCTGTAATCGGTGATAACGTAAACCTTGCCTCGCGACTGGAAGGTCTTACAAAAACTTATGGTACTCAGATTCTGGTAAGCGAAAGTGTTCGCACCGATGCAGGAGAAAATTCTTTCTGTTTCCGCCATCTTGATGATGTACGTGTAAAGGGAAAGAAAAATGCAGTTCCAATTTATGCCGTAGACCGAAGCCCGGAGGAGTTCCCGGCAGAATATAAAAATGCCTACATAAAAGGCATGGAGCTCTATAAGCAGGGAATCTGGAATCTTGCAAAAGATTATTTTGTAAAAGCACTTGAAGCAGTGGAAAATGATAAAGCCGCAAAGCTTATGCTTGACCGCTGCGAAGACTTTATAAAAAATCCGCCGGAAAACTGGGATGGCGCGATTGCCTTTATGACTAAATAATAAGAGACAAAGTTTCATACGAGGAGGATAATATGAAAACTTTTTACAAATATTTTTGTACAATTTTTGCTTCAACTTACATAGGAGTATTTTTCCTTAGAATCTATCATTATGGATTTATTTATGAAAATCCTGGAAAAATTATCACAGGCTGTATTCCAACAGTTTTAATTACTCTGGGACTTATTGCAATCTGTTCTTTATTTCAGTGGCCTCTTCTTAACAACTTTGATGAAATCATTGAAAAAGGAAAAAAGAACAAGGATTCAATTACTAAAAAAGATATTGCAAGATTAAACAAAATTTACCGCAATTATGACATCATAATTATTATTGCTCATATCATGGGCTTTCTGATTGGAGCCGGTTCTACTGCCCTTCTTGAAGCAAAAAAAAGCGGCCAGCCATTTAATCCTTATACCTTCACCCTGATAGAAATGCAGTCTCTTGCCACAGGCTTTATGTGTTACACCATAAACTATGTTCTTGTAAAACGAATCCATATGGCAGGCCTCATGAGAGATGTTGGAATGAAGATGAGTGAAAATCTTTTCAGAGTTCAGAATGTTGCAATGTGGGCTTCGGTAGATGCTTCAATTATTAATATGATGACAGTTCCTTACGGAATTATTGTTAATTCAAAACTGCCTGGTTCACACTTTGACAGCTTTATTACTTACAGCTTAATCGGCTGGTTTACAAGTCTTGTAGAGTTCTTCATTGTATTTAAGGTAATTACAAAACGTATTCAGAAAACTCAGAAAACCGTCAGCAATAATCTGATTACAGAATCTACAAATCTTGCAGAGGCAACAAGAATTAGTGCCGCAAACAGTCAGAATCAGAGCGCTGCCGTAAAGGAAATTGTTTCTACAATGCACGATTCAACTGAACTTGCAAACAATATCGGTGAAAAAATTAAGGAAGTAACTTCCCTTGCAGAACAGTCCCGCGACGCAGTAATTTCGGGTAATCAGGCTTTGCAGAATAATGTCAATGAGCTTATGAATATCAAAAATACCAATATGCTCACGATTGACGGAATTAAGGAACTTAACTCAAAGATTAACGGAATCTGGGATATTGTAAGCATTATCAATAATGTTGCAGATAAAACAAAAATCATTGCCTTTAATGCCGAACTCGAAGCTTCAAACTCTGGTGAAGCCGGAAAGAACTTCCATGTAGTTGCTACAGAAATCCGTCGTCTTTCTGATAACATCATTGATAGTATTAAGGAAATAAGAGAGATTATAACTGATATTCAGAAGGCTTCTGAAACTCTTATTCAGGATAGTGAAAAAGGAACGGCTCAGATTGATAACGGCTGCGAAAGTGCTAAGTCTCTGGAGAAGGAATTTGAGAGCATCATGCAGTCGTCAAAGTCTACTGCAGACAGCTCTAATCAGATTTTGACAAATGTTGAACAGCTCACCGGTGCAAGCGAGCAGATTTTTGTTGCCCTGCAGGAAATTGCAAAGGGTATCGAAAACTTCTCGCAGAATATTACAAGTGTTTCTACGGCGTCTGAATCTGTAAAGGATATCGCGAGCCTATTGTAATGGATTGCCACGTCGCCTTCGGCTCCTCGCAATGACGATTATTGCGAAGTACCAGTCTTCGTCATTGCAGGTCAACGGCCAGTGTCATTGCGAGGCCGCCACCACGTCATTGCAATGTGGCCGCCCCACTCGTCATTACATGTCCGCCACCACGTCATTGCGAGGCCGCAGGCCGAAGCAATCCATAAACTACTTAATATCCTTTCTCATAATCTTACCCGAAATAGTCTTAGGCAGACTGTCTCTGAATTCTACAATTCTCGGGTATTTATATGGTGCAGTAGTCTTTTTTACAAAGTTCTGAATATCCTTTACAAGCTCGTCGCTCGGTTCGTAGCCCTTTGCAAGAACGATTGTTGCCTTTACTACCTGACCGCGTACCGGATCCGGAGCGGCTGTTACAGCACATTCTACAACTGCAGGATGCTGCATAAGAACAGACTCAACTTCAAAAGTACCAATTCGGTAACCTGAACATTTGATTACGTCGTCGTTGCGTCCTGTGAACCAGAAGTATCCGTCTTCGTCACGCCAGGCATTATCAGATGTATGATAATAGCCGTCATGCATAACAGACTTTGTTTTTACCGGGTCACCGAAATATTCCATGAAAAGGCCCGGGAAATTTCCGTTTTTCATATCAACTACGATTTCGCCGACTTCACCGTCTTCTACTTCGTTTCCTTCTTCATCAATCAAAGTAACATTGTAATAAGGTGCTGGCTTTCCGAGGCTACCTGGTTTGATACGTTCGTTTCCATAATTAAACAAAGACAAAGTAGTTTCTGTCTGACCAAAGCCTTCGCGAATCTCTTTTCCTGTGATTTCCTTCCATTTGTTGAAAACCTCTTCGCTTAAAGGCTCACCTGCTGTCGACCAATGTAGACAACTTGAGAAATCATATTTGCTCAAATCTTCCTGAATAAGGAAGCGGTAGATTGTTGGAGGTGCACAGAAAGATGTAATGTGGTGTTTTTCAATCTGCTTGATAAGATCGATTGGCTTAAACTTATCATGATAGTCATAGATAAATACACAGCATTCAGCAATCCACTGACCGTAAAGCTTACCCCACACTGCCTTACCCCAGCCTGTATCAGCTACAGTAAGATGGAGTCCGCCCTTCTGAACCTGCTGCCAGTAGCTTGCAGTAACAATGTGTCCGAGCGGATAAAGATAGTTATGAGAAACCAGTTTCGGATGGCTTGTAGTTCCCGATGTAAAGTATGCAAGAAGAATGTCGTCGTTCTTACTGATGTCTTCGCGTTTGAGGGCATGGAAATCTGCCAGCTGGTCGGCAGTTACAGCCTTGCAGCCTTCTGTAAAGTCCAGCCAGGTCGGATGCTTTGCCTTGAACTCGGCGCTCATTCCTTCATCAATTCCAAATGGAGGAACTGCAACAAGCGTTGTAAGTGAAGGACATTCCTTCTGTGCTTCTTCTATATAAGTAAAGAGTTCGCGATGGTCCACCGCCACAACAGCCTTAATATAAGCGGCGTTACAGCGGAAAACGATATCCTCTTTTGTAAGCATGTGAGTTGCAGGAATTACAGCTGCACCGATTTTGTGCAGGGCAACAATTGAAAGCCAGAACTCATAACGACGCTGCAAAATCAGCATAACAAAGTCACCGCGTTTAAT
Source organism: uncultured Treponema sp. (assembly GCA_947166355.1). Lineage (GTDB taxonomy): Bacteria > Spirochaetota > Spirochaetia > Treponematales > Treponemataceae > Treponema_D. The sequence goes on along the minus strand of CAMVDX010000004.1, from coordinate 130,146 downwards.
TCCAATGCTGCGAAAGTAAGCTGCTGCGCGGTCTGTACGCTCTTTAAGTTCTCCAAAAGTCATTACAAGCTCTTCGCCGTTATCGTTGCACCATACAAAGGCCTTTGCATCTGGTGTACGCTTGGCAAGAACATCAACTACGTCATAACCAAAGTTGAAGTTTGCCGGTACTTTTATTTTATAGTTCTCAAAAAAATCTTTATAATCTTTAAACTCAGTTCTTTCTAGAAAATCTTCCAACATATTAAATCCTATATATCTGTCTGTCTCCCGTCGGAACTCCCCCCGAAAAAAAGGCTTCCGCGCTCGCTTTGCTCGCTTGTGCAGATTTTTTTTCGGGTTGATTCCGACTCCGACAGCCAGTCATCCGTATTTTTTATCAAATAATTATTGCCAAAAACTTAGCTTTCTTATCATTCAGCGCCTGCATACCATGCTGCTTAGTTGCGTCAAAGTATACAGAATCTCCTTCTTCCAGAGTCATTTCCTTGCCGTCCACAACCAGCTTCATTGAGCCTTCAATCATGTATTCAAACTCATGACCCGGGTGTGCATTAAAATGAATCTCGCGGGTTTCTTCCGGAGTAATTGTAACGATAAACGGATCAGCCTTGCGGTTCTGAAAACCTGCTGCCAGAGCCTGATATTTATAATCGCTGCGTCTGTCTACCGAAAGTCCCTTGTCTTTTTTTGTGAGGCAGTAAGAATGCATGTGCGGCTCTTTTCCCGAAATAAGAGTTCCGAGGTCAATACCATATTTTTTAGACATAGACTGCAAAATTCCAACAGGAATATCAACAGTGCCGGTCTCATACTTCTTGTACTGCTCAATCGAAATGCCGCAAACACCTGCTGCTTCTTCAACCGAAACGTCCATAATTTCACGCAGACCAATTAATCGGTCTGCTACGGCTTTAATCTCCTCGTTCATATTTCACCTCTTTTGGGATTTTGGGAGTGTCCCTCGCTCACTTCGTTCGCTCGGGTCGCGCTATCCGCACTTCGCTGCCGCTCACCGTCCTCGTTCACTTCGTTCTCTGCGGTCGGCTGCTTCGCAGGTGCTCCTATCGCTCACTCGTTGTTCACATATTATCTTAAATAAATCCAAAAATCAATAGAAAAATTAAAAAATAATAAAAAACTTTAGTATAATTAAATGTTATGATGCACACATAAATATCTGTAAGACACTAACCTGCTACCAGCCGCCAGAGCCTTCAAAGGTAAAAGCCCTCTGGCCTTCGGTAGACACAGAGCCTGCCTTATGCGCCCTTGAACGAAAGGCAATTATGCAGCGCCTTGGCCAGGGAGACTGGCAGATTTTCGGTGCGCATGGAATGAAAAAGGATTATAATTGTATTACAAATTAATTATAAGATTATAAGCCTCATTTGCATTTTTTGCGACTAAACCCTTATTATGCTCTTCCAGAGATTCAAAAGAATTAAGACCCCACGGAATTGAAACAATAGGAATATCATTTTTTCTGCAGGCTTCAATATCTCTTAGTTCATCGCCAATGTAAATGATTTTTTTATTAATTACTTTTTTTGCTTTTTTTAGTGCCTTCTTTTTACCGAATAAAGAAACATCAGTTCTTAAAAAAGAAAAAAAGGAGTCGAGCTCATATTTTTTTAAAAAGGCTTTTACGGTTTTAAAAGAATTAGAAGTAAGAATCCCGAGTTCATAGCCTTCATCATTTAATTTTTTGATTAGTTCTGGAGCTTCTGAAAGTATTTTCAGTTCATCAGATTTTTCAGCAAGCTTCTTTTTAAGCTGATAAATAAGATAAGGAAGCTTCCAGAATTTAATTTCTGCAAGCTTTACTAACTGCAATGCAGAAAAATGAGTGTTTATATCACCATCAAGCCTTTTGTAGCCGTATTTTTCTGCATGCGAGTTAATAATTTCAAGACCGGCAGAAATAGTATCTGCAATTGTTCCGTCAAAATCAAAAAGAATAAATGAGCTCATATATTATTTATAGTAACTCATTAATCTTCGACTTTCAACACTTCGCGTCTGTATTTTGTACCAATTTCTGTAAGCTTAAATTTCTGGATTTTTCCCGAACCAGTCATTGGGAATTCATCCATAAACATAATAAGCTGAGGCCATTTAAACTTAGAAAGCTTATCACGGCAGAACTCAATTACGTCCTGTTCTGTAAGAGTTTTTCCTTCATGCAGGATTATAAAGGCACCGGTGATTTCGCCGTAGCGTTCGCTCTTTACTGCCGCAACCTGAATGTCTTTAATCTCCGGCATCTGAATAAGGAACTCTTCGATTTCGCGCGGATAAATATTTTCACCGCCGCGGATAATCATATCTTTAATTCGGCCGGTAATGCGGTAATTTCCATTTTCGTCTTTTACACCGAGGTCTCCAGAATGCAGGTAGCCGTTTTTATCAATTGTTTCTGCTGTAGCTTCCGGCATTTTGTAATAGCCCTTCATTACGTTCCAGCCCTTACAGCACATTTCACCCTGAACTCCAACCGGACACTCCTCGCCTGTTTCCGGATTCAAAACCTTTACATCAATTCCTTCAAAAGCATCGCCTACTGTAGTAGCTTTTACTTCAACAGAATCATTCCAGTGGCTCTGTGTCATTCCCGGACTTGATTCTGTAAGGCCGTAAACAGAAGTAATTTCCGGCATATGCATTTTTTCAATTACAGTCTTCATCAGTTCAACAGGAACGCCGGAACCCGCCATAATTCCTGTACGGAGCGAAGACAAATCGAACATGCTGAACATAGGATGATTAAGCTCTGCAATGAACATTGTCGGAACACCGTAAAGAGAAGTACACTTCTCTTTCTGAATTGAAGCAAGGGCTACAAGAGGATCAAAGCTTTCGAGAAGTACGTGAGTACCACCATGAGTTAAAACTGCCATTACACCAAGTACAATCCCAAAACAGTGGAAAAGAGGTACCAGGAGGCAGAGCTTATCATTTTCTGTATAGCGCATGCGCTCCCCAATGATAAAACCGTCATTAATAATATTGCGGCTTGTAAGCATAACGCCCTTTGGAAAGCCTGTCGTTCCCGAAGTATACTGCATGTTTACAACATCATCAGGAGTAACTTCTGCTTCTATTTTATGAATGATTTCAATATCAACGTGCTGACCAAGCAAAAGCAGCTCCGGTGTAGAATAAAGACCGCGGAATTTTTCAGGGCCCATGAAAACTACATTTTTAAGGCATGGAAATCTTTTTGATTTAAGACAGCCGCGTTCATATTCATCAAGCTCTGGAACAAGTTCTTTTATCATCTGAACATAGTTAGAATCTTTTACACCATCTGTAAGACAGAGAGTTGTCAAATCAGACTGCTTAACAAGATATTCAAGTTCATGTAATTTATAAGAAGTATTTACAGTTACCCCTACTGCACCAAGACGGGCACAGGCAAACATATAGGTAAGCCAGTCAGGAACATTTGTTGCCCAGATACCAACATTATCACCCTTGCGTACTCCGATTGCATATAGACCGCAGGCAAGATCATCAACACGTTTATCAAACTGTGCATAGGTAAAACGAAGGTCACGGTCTGCATATACCATAAATTCGTGTTCAGGATTATTCTGTGTTTTTTGTCTTAATAACTGTGATAAGGTTAATTCAATCATGCGTGATACTCCCAAATAAATATTAATATATAGAAAAATTTTTATATATTCAATATAAATGTTAATAAATAATAAAAAATTACAGTATAATTAAACTTTATAAATGCAGATTTCCTCTAAAAATTTATAATTTCTTGCTTTTTGCTTGACTTATGAGATAATTAATTTATGAAAAGAAAATTTTTCAAAAAATCAAATATCATCTGTTTTGTGGTAATTAATCTTGTTATTGTAATTGCCGTAATCGCTTATGGTCTGGTTTCAAAACAGCAGGCAGAACAGAGAGTTGCTCAAAGACTGAGGGAAGAAATTTCTCAAAAAGGAATTTTAATGGAAGATTATCTTCAGCCTGAAATTGCACTTACAAAAAAACTTGCAACCTCTCCTTCTGTAATAGAATTCTTTGAAGATACTGAAGATGAAAGATTAAGAAAACATTCCTGGGAAGAATTCGAAAGCTTTATGAATGCATTTTCTTCTCATATTATATTCTGGGCTAATGATACTGATAAAGAGTTTTATAATGGAATGGAATATTCATATACTATTAATCCGGATAATCCTGCTGATTACTGGTATAAAATGACTCTCTATGAAACTGATGTTTATAACTTCAATATAAATTATAATGCAGATCTTGATATGACCTGTCTCTGGCTGAATGCAGTTGTGCGTGATTCAAAAATGAAACCTATCGGCCTTTGTGGAACTGGAATAGAACTGGATAGTTTTATAGATAAGTGTTATGAAAGCCTTGATGAAACTATTGGAATGTACTTTTTTAATGAAACAAAAGAAATTACCGGTGCACTTGATAAGCAGATTGTTGTAGATAAAGTTCATATTGATTCAATTTTTGAAAATGAAATTAATTTTGAAAGCCTCATGAAAAAAGCAAAAGAAGCTGGAATTGAAGGAAATCTTATTCAATTTGAAGCCAGTCCTTATGAGCGGGGCGTTATACGATATCTTCCTAGTTATGAATGGTATTTAATTGCAATTGCTCCTGATAATTCCGGCAGATCTACAGGTGTTGATATTGTTCTTATTATTATGATTATCAGTGTAATAATCATTTCAACCTTTGTAATTATTACGGCAAAGTTTCAGGATTTTGTAACTCGCTTAAAAAAATCTCAGGAAATGGAGCGTAACATCCAGATTAAAGAACGAAAGATTGGTGAAAGGCTTTTTGAAGAAGCTCAAAATCTTGTTGTTGCCACAAAGGAAACTGCCGCTACCAGTCAGGATTCTTCTGCGGCCGTAAAAGAAATTGTTGCCACAATGGAAGATTCAAATGTCCTTTCAGAAAATATTTCTACAAAAATCAAGGATGTTTCAAGTGTAGCGAATCAGACCTCATCTGATGTTACTGAAGGTGTTGCTCAGATAGAAAAGAATGTTACTCAGCTTCATGAAATTTTTGACGCAAATCAGCAGACTATCGAAGGAATCAAAAATCTTTCAGAAAAAATTGAAAGCATCTGGGATATTGTAAGTCTTATCAATAATGTTGCTGATCAGGCAAAGATTATTGCTTTTAATGCTGAGCTTGAAGCAAGTACTGCAGGAGAAGCTGGAAAATCCTTCCGCATTGTTGCGAATGAAATCAGACGTCTTTCAGACGGTATTATTGATGGTACAAGAGAAATTAAGGAAAAAATCAACGAAATACAGCATTCTTCTGACTCACTTATTTTAGCCTCTGAAAGTGGAACTGAAAAGATTAACGCAGGTTATGAAAGTGCAAGAGGTCTTGAAGCAAAATTTGCCAGCATTAAGAGTTCTGCTGAAATTACTGCAACAAGTGCAGATAATATTGCAGAAATTATACGCCAGCAGGCAAGTGCAAGTGAACAGATTCTGATTGCACTAAAAGAGATTTCGGCCGGAGTTGAAAATTTCACAGTTGCAACAGATAACATTTCACTTGCATCCGAAAATGTTCGCAAAATTTCTGAGGAACTGAACAATGCAAGCAGAGACGAATGAAAGTTATTTGATTTTTACAATTCATAAAAGCCTCTTTGCAATTAAAAATACGAATGTTCAGGAAATTATGCATTCGGCAAAAATACATCCGCTGCCTTTTGTGCCCGACTACATTGAAGGCATGGTAAACTGCCGAGGCGTTCCCTACACTGTTGTAAATTTCCTAAAATTAAATCATGAAGAAAATTGTGAGATCTCGGAACCTGCAATTCTTGTTTTCCGGCGGAAAGATGATCAGTTTGCACTCCATATTTCTGGTATTGAGCTTTTTTTTGAACCGGAGGAAGAAGATATTTTATCAGATGGTATAAAATATAAGACACGCATAATTCCATATTTTGATGTAGATTCAATTGAAGCTGCACTTTGTCAGGATTTAATGGAGGAAGAAATATGAGCGACCTGTTGAAAGTGCTGATAGTAGATGATTCTGCAATTACAAGAGGTCTCTTCGAAAGAGCCTTTACCAAAAATGGTTTCGAAATCGCCGGTATGGTTTCTAACGGGCGCAAGGCTGTTGACTTTTGCCGTGCTCATAAAATTGATGCCGTAATAAGTGATTACGATATGCCTGAGATGAACGGGCTTGAAGCATGTAAAATTCTTGTGGGAGAACTCGGAGTTCCTGTAGTAATTTATTCCGATGATTTAAGTATAAAATCCGAGGTCCTTGCAGCAGGTGCGGCATTTGAAAAAAAACCTTCTCTTTCTTCTTTTGATGAAGTCGTATTAAAGGATTTTACAATTAGAATTCATTCAACAATTGAAAAAAACAAAAACAGTTCTGAACGGAAAAATTCTAAAAAGAATATTGATTATGATGCCTTAGAAAAGGAATGTACTTTTTCACTTGATAATTCATTTAAAATTTTATGTATTGGAGCTTCAACCGGCGGACCTACGGCGGTTCAGGCTGTACTGTCGGGGCTTGGAAATAACTTCCCTCTTCCTGTTTTATATACTCAGCATATTGATGTCGGAGCAGATGAAAAAATGGTAAGATGGTTTAATCAGGTTTGTCCAAATGTTCCTATGAGTCTTGCCCGTGATGGAGAAATCGCAAAACCTGGCCGTGCCTATATGGCACCTGCAGAAAAGCATCTGATAATTGATTATGTAAAAAATGACCTTCCCGTCCTCAAACTTTCTGATGAACCTCCGGAGCGTTTTTTGCGTCCGGCAGTAAACAAGCTTTTTCGCTCTGCTGCAAAGCTATATAAAAAATCATGTCTTGCCCTGCTTCTTACCGGTATGGGTCAGGATGGTGCCGAAGGCTGTAAGGAAATTATTGATGCAGGCGGTTATACAATCTGTGAAGATGAAACAACCTGTACTGTTTTTGGAATGCCTCAGGCCGCAATTGAACTCAAGGCTGCATCACGTGTTCTTCCCCGTGACTATATTGCCAGAGCGGTTATTAATTTAACCCGATAAGATGAGGATTTTGTTATGACAGATAAAGAATTAGCCGACATTATTTCACTCATCTCAAAAAGAACCGGAATAATTCCTCGTGAAAGTCATAAAAGCGGAATAAAGAATTATATAGAAAAGCGTGAAAAAGAAATAAAACTGAACGGTCTTGATTATTATAATTATGTCTGTCTGAATAAAGAGGAAATGGATAATCTTTTAAATAATGCAACCGTTAATGAAACTTATTTTTTTCGGGAAGAAGCACAGTTTCTACTTTTAAAATCTAAGATTCTGCCGGATCTTCATTCTAAACTTGCATTAAATCCGCTTAGAATATGGAGTGCAGCCGCTTCTAGTGGAGAAGAAATATATTCCCTTTATCTTCTTGCTGCCTCTCTTGGAATAAAAACTGAATGTACTGCAACAGATATAAATACAACTGTTCTTTCAAAATGTGAGGCAGGCAAATATAAATCAAATTCTGTAAAAGCAGTTGACGGTTCAAAATTTCATTTTCTGCTTACCCCTTATATGAATAATGATAAAGAAGTTACTCTGCCTCATGAAATTACTTCAAAAATTGACAGACGTCAGTTGAACCTTTCAAAAAATGATTCAATTTTTCCGCGTAATATTCATCTGGTTTTTATAAGAAATGTATTTGTATATTTTACTGTAGAAATGCGTAAAATTATCCTTCAGAAAATTGTAGATGAATCACTTGCACCTGGCGGTTATCTTTTTCTTTCAATGAATGAGATTGCAACAATTGATGCTTCAATTCTGCCAAAAGGTCTGGAAAAAATTTCAGACGGCAATGTGTTTTATTTTCATAAAAAAGGATGAGTAAGTTGGGGATAATATCAAAGGTTTCAAAATCAGATATAAGAAGTAAAGCATTCTCTCAGGCTCAAAACCGTCAGATTCAGGGAAAAATTCAGGAACAGGAAATCATTGCCATAATTAATGAACTTCCCACAACTTCTGAAAATGGAAACGTAATTAAGAATTATCTTGCCGAAACAAGATGGCTTACCAGAACTCTTAAAACCTCTCCCGAAATAACTCAGGAAATTCTCCGCGTTCTAAGTATTACCCGTGACAGTTCTTTGTTGTTAGGTTTTACTCCGGTATACAGACTTTATAAAGCCACAGAAGATTTATACAAGGCAATTATAGATGGCAAAACCGTTTTTTCAGATAACCTCTTTGTTTTAATTAATGAAACGGCCGACAAGCTTTCTGAAATGTGTGACATGATTGAACAGGGGCGAATGAGTGAACTTTTTGAAGTTAATATCCGCCCTTACCTTTTATATCTTGATAAGGCTGTAGCCGGCGAAATCTTCAACGCTCAGAACCTGTTTTCTGAAAATCCTAAGAAAACACTTCTTCTGTCACAGAAAACTGAAAAAGAAAAACTGGAAGACGAAAAGCGTGAGTCAGAGTCTCTCAAAGAAAAAGTACCCGAAAAAATAACACTTGATTCTTCAAAAATATCTGACCTCGTTAATCAGCATCAGGAAATGATTGCACGTTCCTATATTATCATTAATCAGATAGAAACCTTAAAAACTGCAATTTTTGAAGACAATAAAAAATTAATTCGTGATACCTACAAGCAGCTTTCTGCAGATGCACAGAATCTCCAGACAAATCTTCTTCTCTCTCATGAACAGATTCTCTCTTTTGTTCATGAAGATTCGTTTCTTGCAAAACATCAGGATTTTCATGGATTTTTTGTTTTTGCTAATAACCGTAAATATCTTATTCCTTCAGAGTTTGTAATTGATGTAATTTCAGAAAGTCCTGCAAATTATATTGAAAAACAAAATCAGAAATTTGTTGTTTACATTCAGGAAAATGAAATGGGAAACGAAAAGAACCGCGAAGAGATTCCTGTTTATTCTCTTTCTTCGCTTTTACCCGGAACTCCCGTTTCAGAAATTCCTGTAATGGATACTATTCTTCTTGTAAACTTTCAGTCTCAGAAGGTTGGAATTATTGTAGATGAAATGCAGAAATTTGTTTCAGTAATCAAAATGCCTATGCCTCATTGCTTTAAGAACTTTCCGATTTTAAAAGGTATTGCTTTTGATGAAAAGTATGATATGATTCCGATTCTTTATCTTCCTATGATTATAAAAAAGTTCCGTGCTCTGCGTGGGTATGATGTTAAAAAATTTGAAGCTTCAACCCGCAAGCATATTAATCATGCTTTAGTCGTTGATGATTCTGAAACTACCCGCCTTATTGAACATACAATACTTGAGGGTAACGGATTTTATGTTGAAGAAGCATTCGATGGAATTGATGCAATGGAAAAAATCAGAAGTAATCAGTTTGACCTGATTATTTGTGATGATAAAATGCCTAGAATGAATGGAGAACTATTTTTAGACAATGTGAGACGCTTAGAGAATTATGAAAAAGTTCCTGTAATCGCATTGTCAAATTCTCCACTTTCTAAAGCTGATATTTTTATTTCAAAGGCAGATTTTAAACGAGATAATCTTATTCAGAAAATCAAGGAGCTTTTAAATGAGTAAACGCATTATAGTTCTTGAACCTTCGGTAACAATCCAGTCTATTTTCAGGGAACTCACCAGGGAATCTGATTTTGAGCTTTCGTTTGAAAGAAACGGTATTAAGTTTCTTGTTGCATTGTATAACCTGCTTCCTGATGCGGTTTTAATAAATGCACGTAATATGAATCCTTCTTGTATTGAACTTGTTCGTTTTATAAAAAGTATTGCTCGCTTTAAAACTATTTCGGTTGGAATTTTTGCTACCAGTGATTTTTTGTTTTATGATGAATTTAAGGTGAACTGCGGTGCTGACTTATTCTTTAACTTTAATCAGAATACAATTCTTGATGATCTGGAAAAGCTTATAAATAAAAAAGAAGGAACTCTTTCACGACCTGAAAAAAATGACATTATTAAAACTGGAATTCTCGAAAAGATTTATTCGATGATTGACCGAATTGATTCGCTGAAAGATATTGCTGTTGATTTTCTGAGTTTGCTTGCAGAACTCGGCGAACTGCCTGCAGCGGCGATGTTCTTAAAAACTGAAGATGGACTTGAAAGCTTTTATATCAGCGGCGAAAATTTTACGGAATCAGAAACAAATGATTTTTTGCAGGTATGTATGTCTGATTTTGAAAATCTGTTTCCAAACCAGAATATGATAAACCTTGTTCCTCAGAAGCTGGAAGCTGCTATTCCGCTTGAAGAATATCATAAAGAAGACTTGCCCCTATCTGCTTATCAGACATTTCCATTAAAATATGAATCGGGTATTCTTTTAGGAACTGTGCATATTGTGCGTGAAGGTGCTTTTACAACAAAGCAGATTGATTTATTTTCATTTGCTGTAAAAGAAGTTACGCGGATTATGGAAAGCACAATTAAAATGAAAGGAAAGCTTAAATTTGAGCGTAACATCCGCAAAGCTTTCAGCCGTTTTGTTCCTGAACAGATAATTGATAAGCTGGTTGATGGTGCCGAAACAGAATCAAAATTTGATATAGGTGAAAAACGTGATGTTGCAATTATGTTTTGTGATATCCGTTCCTTTACAAATATCAGTGAATGTAACAAGCCTGAAACTGTAGTTGCTTTTTTAAACAGATATTTTACAGCAATGTGTACGATTATAAAAAGACATGGCGGAACTGTAGATAAGTTTATGGGTGATGCAATTATGGCACTTTTTGGAGCTCCTGTAAGCTATGAGGATAACTGTCGCAGAGCTGTAAAAGCAGCACAGGAAATGCGTGAGACGTTAAAAACAATCGAACTTGAAGATTTAATACTTCCTGAAGGAATGAAGTTTAATATTGGAATTGGAATTCACTATGGTGATGTAATTGTCGGTTCTATTGGTTCTGCTGATAAAACTGATTACTCAGTTATTGGTGATAATGTTAATCTTGCAAGTCGTATTGAAGGACTGACAAAAACTTATGGTACAATGATTCTTGTAAGTGAAGCTGTAAAAAATGATATAAAAGAAGAACAGTTTATTTATCGACATCTCGATAATGTCAAAGTAAAAGGTAAAGAGCATCCTGTTCCTATTTATGCTGTAGACACTAAGCTTGAAGATTTTACACCTCATTATAGGGAGTACTATGACAAGGCTTTTGCTCTTTATCAAAAAGGTGTCTGGAATCTTGCAAAGGAATATTTTCAAAAAGCTCTGGATGAATGTGAAGGTGACAAGGCTGCAATGCTTATGGTAAGCCGTTGTGATGAATTTATAATGCGGCCTCCAGAGCATTGGGATGGAGCTATCGCATATAACACGAAATAGCTCCTTCCTTTTTACTAATCCTGTAAAAAGATTAATACGTCGAAAAAAGACTGTCGGATTTTTGCTTACCGAAATATTCTGTTCACACTTGGTGAACAGAATATTATCTCCCCCTTAGTCTTGAAGTGCTTCGTACCCTTCTTCACCGGTACGAACCTTTACAACATTTTCAACATCGTATACGAAAATCTTTCCATCACCGATGTGGCCTGTGTAAAGAACTTCCTTAGCGGCTGTTACAACAAGGTCTACCGGAACTTCGCTGACTACGATATCAACCTTAATCTTTGGCAGAAGAGTCATATCCATTTCAACACCACGATACTTCTGAACGTTTCCATGCTGCTGGCCGCAACCAAGTACGTTTGTAACTGTCATACCTGTTACGTTGATGTCGTTCATGGCAGCCTTGAGATCTTCAAACTTGCTCTGGCGTGTAATGATTGTAACCATGTGGAACTTAGCATCAGGGCGGGAAGTTGCCTTTGCAACTGGTACTGACTTTTCAATTGAAACAGAACCACTTATAGCAGATGATGCACCTAGTCCAGCTTCTCCTTCTGTCATTACCTGTGGTGCCATGATAAAGCCTGCGTAGCTTGAATCGATTCCGTGTTCGAGCTTATCAAGTCCGACAATTTCTTCTTCGCGGCTTGCTCTAAGACCGTGGAGCTTCTTAATCAATGTAAAGGTAAGAATCATACAGACTGTTGTCCATGCAACAATTGTGAACTCTCCAAGACACTGAACACCAAGGTGCTTGAATCCTCCACCGTAGAATACACCGCTTTCAACATTGAACAAACCGTCACTTAATGTACCCCAGATACCGTTTGCAAGGTGAACTGCTACGGCACCAACCGGGTCATCAATATGGAGCTTAAGGTCAAGTAATTCTACTACAACAACTACGATGATACCTGAAACAATACCAATGATAGATGCTCCGAGTGCATCAACTGTAGCACAAGTCGGTGTAATTGCAACAAGACCTGCAAGCGAAGCGTTGAGTGTCATGGAAACATCAGGCTTACCGTTCTTAATCCATGTAAAGAGCATTGTTGTAACTGCTGCAACTGCCGGAGCAATTGTTGTTGTTGTGAATACTGCAGCAAGACCGCCTACTCCGAGAAGCTGTGTACATGCAGCACCGTTAAATCCGTACCATCCGAACCACAGAATGAATGTTCCGAGTGCACCAAGTGTCAAAGAGTGACCGGGAATAGCATGAACCTTTGTTACCTTTCCATCCTTGTCATAATCATACTTTCCGATACGTGGACCAAGGAAAATTGCACCAATGAGAGCGGCAGTTCCACCAACTGAGTGAATAGCAGCACCACCAGCAAAGTCTACAAATCCAAGCTGAACGAGCCAGCCCTGTGAGTTCCAAACCCAGCCTGCTTCAATTGGATAAACTACAGCACTGATTACAGCTGAGTAAATACAGTAAGCAGAGAACTTTGTTCTTTCTGCCATTGAACCAGAAACGATTGTTGCAGCAGTTGCACAGAAAACCAGGTTGAATACAAATGCAGACCAGTCTCCTTCTGCAAAGTTTGTAAATAACTGCATGTTTGGCTTACCTATCAAGCCAAAGAAATAATTTTCGCTCATCATCAAACCGAATCCGAGCAACATAAACATTGGAGTTCCGATACAGAAATCCATCAGGTTTTTCATAATGATGTTTCCCGCATTCTTTGCTCTTGTAAAACCAGTTTCAACCATTGCAAAACCGCACTGCATAAAGAATACAAGTGCAGCACCAATAAGGAACCATACGCTCCAAACTTCACTCATAAGTATACCTCCTGTGTAAGTTCGTTTTATGAATAAAAAAAACGGCGATGATATCAGACATTGTGCACAAATGCCCGACATCATCGCCGTATAATCACAAATTAAATAAACTCTCTTCGTTACAATATAGATCCTGAATCAAGTTCAGGATGACAAATCATCTTGTTCAGGATGACAGATTACCTTGCTCAGGATTACAGACTATCTTACGCTAAACAAGAGATCACCGTAGCTTGGGAATGGCCAAAGCTCTTTTGGAGTAATTGTTTCAAGTTCATCCACTGCAGCACGAAGTTCGTTCATTGCAGTAAATACATGCTCTCGGTAGAAGAATGCTGTTTTACTTGAATCTCCATTATCTGTAGTTTTCTTTGCTTCAGTAACTTCCTGTTCAAGCTTTTCGGTTTTGCTGTAAATGCAGCTTGTAAGGCAGCTTACTTTTTTAAGCATGTCGTTTTCATAAGATGCATCACATTCACTGCAAACAGATTTTTTAAGACCGATAGTTTCAGCTAACTTGTTTGCATATTTACTTGCAGCCGGAAGAATATCTTTCTTTGCCATCTCAAGCATAGTTTCAGCTTCAATGTTTATAATTTTTGAGTAGTTTTCATTGTGAATCTCAAAGCGGCTTGTTAGTTCAACCTTACTATAAACTCCAAACTTCTCGAAAACTTTGACATTCTTTTCATCGAGAATATGTGGAAGAGCTTCTGGTGTAGACTTAAGATTGTTAAGGCCACGCTTTTCAGCTTCTTTTACCCAGGAATCATCATAGCCGTTTCCGTTGAAGATGATTCTCTTGTGCTCTTTGATTGTCTTAAGAATCAAGTCGTGGAGGTCGCTCTTGAAGTTGCTTGATTTTTCGAGGATGTCTGCAAACTGGCTGAGCTCTTCAGCTACAACAGTGTTCAGGAATACGTTAGCACATGCAATCGATTCATTTGAACCAAGCATACGGAACTCAAATTTGTTTCCTGTGAAAGCAAATGGAGAGGTTCTGTTACGGTCTGTTGTATCCTTGTTGAAGTCTGGCAAAACAGTAACACCAATCTGCATTTTTTCTTTTTCATGCTTTCCGTATGGAACGCCCTTTTCGATTGAGTCGAGAATTGCAGAAAGCTCATCACCTAAGAAGATAGAGATGATTGCTGGAGGCGCCTCGTTAGCTCCAAGACGGTGGTCGTTACCAGCAGAAGCAACAGAAATACGCAGCAGATCCTGGTACTCGTCCACAGCCTTGATGATTGCGCAGAGGAAGAGGAGGAACTGCGCATTCTGATCAGGTGTGGCACCAGGGTCAAGCAGGTTCTTTCCGGTGTTAGTACTGATTGACCAGTTATTATGTTTACCACTTCCGTTTACACCGGCAAATGGTTTTTCGTGCAAAAGACAAACCATACCATGACGGGCTGCAACCTTGCGCATCATTTCCATTGTAAGCTGGTTGTGGTCACAGGCCATGTTAGTTGTAGAGAAGATTGGAGCAAGCTCGTGCTGAGCAGGCGCAACCTCGTTATGTTCAGTTTTAGCAAGAATACCAAGCTTCCAGAGTTCGCGGTTCAAATCCTTCATGAACTCTTGAACGCGAGGTTTAATCATACCAAAATAGTGATCTTCAAGTTCCTGACCTTTTGGTGCTTTAGCTCCAAACAAAGTTCGGCCTGTATAAATCAAATCTTCACGCTTGTCATAAACGCTCTTATCAACAAGGAAGTATTCCTGCTCAGGACCTACAGTTGTTTTTACAGAAGTTACTGCTTCGTTTCCTTCAAACATTTTCAAAACGCGAACAGCCTGCTTACTGATTGCCTGCATAGAACGAAGGAGCGGAGTTTTTTTATCAAGTGCCTCACCTGTGTAAGAACAGAAGGCAGTTGGAATACAAAGAGTTCCGTCCTTAATAAAAGCATAAGAAGTCGGATCCCAGGCAGTGTAACCGCGGGCTTCAAAGGTAGCACGAATTCCTCCACTTGGGAAACTTGATGCATCTGGCTCACCCTGAACAAGCTCCTTACCGCTAAACTCCATGATAACTTTTCCACCGTCAACTGGTGTAATAAAGCTGTCGTGTTTTTCAGCAGTAATACCAGTCAAAGGCTGGAACCAGTGAGTGTAATGAGTTGCCCCCTTCTCTACTGCCCAGTCTTTCATTGCATTTGCAACAACTGTTGCTACAGATGCATCCAGCTTTTCTCCGCCTTCAATAGTCTTCATCAGCTGCTTATATGTTTCTTTTGGCAGCCGAGCCTTCATAACTGTTTCATTAAAAACGTTTTCGCCAAAAATTGGTGTTACTTCGTCCATTATTATTCTCCTATATAAAAAAACGCTGCACTTTCATTCTGTGTACATCAAAATGAAAACGCAGCGTCTTTGCCGATTGTTAGTTTCTCCGAACATGCCAACGGCAGTCGGAAATTTTAAAAACAAAAAAGGTCGCAGAAATACCATTTCTGCGACCTCATTGTCGTTTGTTATTTTACTTATACAATTCTTAAAAAAAAATGTCAATAAGAATTTGATAATTTTTTTTAGATTTGAAATTGAAAAATATTACAGATTGCCACGTCGCTTTGCTCCTCGCAATGACATTGTAGATTGCCACATCGCTTCGCTCCTCGCAATAACTCGGAATAGTAGTATGTCATTGCGAGCCGAAGGCGAAGCAATCCATTAAATCAATTCGAATCATTTAATTAAGCTAACACTATATTGTTTAATTCTTTCTACAGCTTCAATCGTTTTTTCACGGCTTCCAAACCCTGTTAATCGAAGGTAACCTTCACCCATATTGCCAAAACCACTTCCCGGAGTTCCTACAACATTACATTTTTCAAGCAGTTCATCAAAAAAACTCCAGCTTGTAAATCCATTTGGAATTTTAAGCCATACATAAGGTGAATACAGACCTCCGAAGGCCTTGAATCCTGCAGAAGTGACACCTTCAAAAATTATTTTTGCATTTTCACGATAAAACGAAAGATTTTCAAGGATTTGTTTCTGACCAGCCTCTGAGTAAACTGCTTCAGCTGCCCTTTGTGTAATATACGAAACTCCGTTAAATTTCGTAGACTGCCTGCGGAACCATAATGAATTTAACTCTGTTCCATCAAAAACTAAATCATGTGGAACTACAGTATAACCACAGCGTAAACCAGTAAAGCCTGCTGTTTTAGAGAAGGAACGAAGTTCAATAGCACAAGATTTTGCTCCCTCAATTTCATAAATTGATTTCGGATATTTATCATCAGTTATAAATGCTTCGTAAGCTGAATCAAAAAGAATAAGACTGTGATTTGCATTTGCATAATCTACCCATCGTTTAAGATAATCCCTTGAAGCAACAGTACCTGTCGGATTATTAGGAAAACACAAATAGATGATATCTGGAACTGTATCTCCTGCCACAGGGACTTCTGGCAAAAAATCTGTTTCAGCACTGCATGGTAAAATGATAATTTTATTTTTTCGGCCATTCATTATATTTGTATCTACATATACCGGATAAACAGGATCACAGATTGCCACAGTATTATCAGTTGAAAAAATATCTCCTATGTTTCCACAGTCAGATTTAGCACCATCTGAAAGAAAAATCTCATCAAGTTTAAGATCTATTCCGCGTTTTTTATAATCCCATTCGAGAATCTTTTCTCGTACAAAATCATATCCCTGTTCAGGTGGATAGCCACGGAAGGTTTTCTCATCAGCCATTTCATCTACAGCCTTATGCATTGCTTCGATTACAGCAGGACAAAGAGGTTTTGTTACATCACCAATTGAAAGTTTAATGATATCTGCCTGTGGATGAGCCGCTGCATATTCGCGAGTCTTTTTATTTACCGTCGAAAAAAGGTAGCTTGCTTCCAGGTCTAAAAAGTTTTTATTGATATTCATGTTTCCTCCAGATTTAAGTTATTCCGAACTAGTTTCGGGATTTATTTTTAAATGCTGAAACTAGTTCAGCATGAAGTTAATTTTTTATAATTCGACATTTCCAGTGAACACCGTCTCAGCCGGACCGGTCATAAAGACGCTGTCTTCTTTACGGCCACTCCAAACAATCTCCAGATCCCCGCCCAGCAGGTGCACGGTGATTTTCTCCCCCGCATCAACAAAGTCGTTTAGAATTGCAGCAACAACTGTTGCACAAGTTCCTGTACCGCAGGCAAGAGTTTCTCCGGTTCCACGCTCCCAAACCCGCATCCAGATTGTGCGGCGGTCTTCTACGTATGCAAACTCTGTGTTTGTACGTTCCGGAAAGAATCCATTATTTTCAAAAAACGGTCCTATCTCGCATACAGGAAAATCAGCCGGCTTTTTATCTATAAAAACAACTGCATGAGGGTTTCCCATTGAAACACAGGTAGTTTTATATTCAACACCATTAATTATCAGCGGATGCTGAATTACATAAGAATCTGCGATGGTTTCGACCGGCTTAACCAACGTCTTTATAGAAGAATTAAATAATTCTGTATTAACCGGAATCTTTTTTGCTTCCAGAATCGGCTTTCCCATATCTACAGAAAGTTTAGTGATTTTGTCCCCCCGCTCTCCTTCAATTACAGTCAAAACCTTAACAGCTCCCATTGACTCTACTGTAAATTCACGCCCTTTAGTGTAGTCTGCATCATATACAAGCTTACCCACACAGCGGACACCATTACCACACATTTGACTCCGGCTTCCATCTGCATTGTACATGACCATTTCAAAATCAGCCCTACTACTTTTTTTAATCAGGATGATTCCATCTCCACCAATTCCAAAATGACGGTCAGAAAGCTTTATTGCTGCCTGTCGTTCACCTTCTGCGCCTCCTGGAAAATTTTCCTTAGTACAGTCAAAATAAATGTAATCATTTCCACAGCCATGCATTTTTGTAAACTTCAATTAATGCCTCCAAATACGTCTGGTCAAGACACGCTTCGCTTAAAGCCTTGACTCAGCCGTTTTGCAGATTGATAACAATTATCAATCTGCAATAAAAAAAGAGGTCGTAGACATAAATCCCTTGAGGAGATTTATATCTACGACCTCTTTGCCGTTAGTTTGTTTTAACTTTATTATTGTTAAATGTCAATAGTAGTTCTAATAAATACTACTAATAACTATTGACGATATTTTTCATACGCTGTATAACTTAAAAGAACAAAGGCGTTCATTTGATTTGAGGAATTATTGTCCCCAGATGGAATGAGCGTCTTTTTTTTGTTCATACTGACAGCACTATAGCTGCGTCAGCATAACTTATATAGGAAGTTATTAAATGCAAACTGCATATCTTATTCTGGCAGACGGTACAATATTCGAAGGAAAATCAATTGGCGCAACAGGCTCTACAATCGGCGAAACAGTTTTTACAACAGGCATGACCGGCTACCTCGAAACCCTCACCGACCCAAGCTATTATGGCCAGATAGTTACACAAACCTTTCCACTAATCGGTAACTATGGTGATATTCCGGTGGACTACGAAAGCAAAAAATCCTGGGTACGCGGATACATCGTCCGCGAACTCTGTGACCAGCCTTCAAACTTCCGTTGCTCAGGCCAGCTAAACGACTTTCTAAAATCACAGGGGATTATCGGCATTTGCGGCATAGACACCCGTGCACTCACAAAGCGCTTACGTGAATCAGGCGTTATGAACGGAATGATTGTCAGCGGCAAAAACGCAGAAAACCTTCGCTCACAAGAGCTACTGGCAAAAATCAAAGACTACAAAATCACCGATGCCGTAAAGCTGGTAAATATGAAGGAGGGAGAAGCCTCTCCCTGCGCTCCAGCCTCCTCGGCTTCGCCTGCGGTGGCTTACGCTACCCTCTCTAGCGGGGGTAATAATTCCACTACAAAGCCTACGAAGTTTTGCGAAGCAAAACTTCAGGCGCAGGTGCACTCATGTAATTCGCAGACGGAGATTTCATACCTGCGCCACCCCCGCAACGCCCCCGCACATCACATCATTCTCTTTGACTTTGGCGCAAAGCTCAACATTCAACGCGAGCTCGAAAAACGCGGCTGCAAGGTTACCGTTATTCCATATAATACAACTGCAGAAGAAGTAATCAAAATGCAACCGGACGGAATTATGCTTAGTAACGGACCTGGCGATCCTGCGGAAAACACAGAGGTTATCGAAGAAATAAAAAAATTGTGTGAATACAACAAGCAGGTGGTTTCGACAAGCTCAACCACCGGGGGCAGCTCAACCACCGTAATTACTCGTCCTATCCCAATCTTTGGAATCTGTCTTGGTCACCAGATGTTAGCCCTTGCCCGCGGCTGTAAAACAAGCAAACTTAAATATGGCCATCGCGGCGGAAACCATCCATGCAAAGATACAGAAACCGGCCGCGTTTACATTACAAGTCAAAATCATGGCTACGCAGTAGAAAATACTTCACTACCACCTTACGCAAAAATGTCTTTTTTCAACGTAAACGACGGAACAGTAGAAGGTATCACCTACACAGATATTCCGGCATTCAGCGTGCAGTTCCACCCGGAAGCCTGTGGCGGCCCTCACGATACAAACTTTTTGTTCGACAGGTTTATTGAAAATATAAAAAACGCAAAGGCTTAAAAATTTATTTATCGCCCCCTCACCGGGTTTTAATTCATAAGCTGCGTCTCCAGGTCTTTGAAGATTACTTTCTCCACCATTAATCAGTAGTTTTTTTGTAAATTTTCTTAATACCATCAGCATTCATACTGTAGTTTATGGTTTTGAAGATATTCTTTTTATTCCCATATAAAAACCATCCTGCAAAATAAAGATATCAAGCGGAACACTCGAGGAGTCCATTTTAACTCTGATTCGATCAATATTCGATAAATCAAGGTCTTTTACATTCCGTAACTACTTCACATAAATAATGATTTACGATATATTAGAAGAAGTCAAAGGCGACACTATCTTTAGGGATGGTGTCGCCTTTTTATTTAACTGTGTAGTTTTTCAAGGAGTGTAAAACTTTCATGCCATTAAATAGTAAAATCCACAAAGTAATGGTAATCGGTTCTGGTCCAATTATAATCGGGCAGGCGGCAGAATTTGACTATGCCGGAAACCAGGCCTGCAAGGCACTTAAGTCTCTTGGACTTGAAGTTTGTCTTGTAAACTCAAATCCGGCAACTTTGATGACAGACCATTATATGGCAGATGAAATCTACCTTGAACCGCTTACTCTGAGAACTCTCGAAAGAATAATCGAAAAAGAAAAACCAGACAGCCTGCTTTCAACTTTGGGCGGTCAGACTGGTCTTACACTTAGTATGGAACTGGCAAAATCCGGCTTTCTTGCGAGCCATAATGTTCAGCTTTTGGGTGCCCGTCCTGCAACAATTGATAAAGCTGAAGACAGGCAAATGTTCAAAGACACAATGGAAGCAATCGGCGAACCTTGTATTCCATCAAAGGTAGTTACAACTTACGAAGACGCCGCAGATTTTGTTCACAATGAAATAGGTTTTCCTGCAATTATTCGTCCCGCATTTACACTCGGCGGTACAGGAGGCGGAATTGTAAAAAATGAACGCGAACTTGATGAGATTGCACATAACGGACTTCACCGCTCGCCTATTCACCAGATACTTGTAGAAAAATGTATTAGCGGCTGGAAAGAAATCGAATTTGAAGTAATACGTGACAGCACAGGAAACGTTATTACAGTATGTTCAATGGAAAACTTTGACCCGGTTGGAGTTCATACCGGAGATTCAATTGTAATTGCACCAACAGTTACCCTTGCAGATAAAGAATATCAGATGCTGCGCTCTGCAGCCCTCAACATAATTTCCGCCCTTGAAATAGAAGGCGGCTGTAACTGTCAGTTTGCCCTGAATCCGGATAGTTTTGAATATGCGGTGATTGAGGTAAATCCCCGAGTATCACGCTCGTCAGCCCTGGCAAGTAAAGCAACAGGATATCCGATTGCAAAAGTAGCTGCGCTTATTGCAGTAGGTTTTACCCTGGACGAAATTCCAAACTTTGTAACTAAGAAAACTAAAGCGTGCTTTGAACCTGTACTTGATTATGTAGTTGTAAAAATGCCGAAATTTCCATTTGATAAATTTGTATATGCTGCACGAAATCTTGGAACTCAGATGAAGGCGACAGGCGAAGTTATGGCAATAGGTCAGAATTTTGAAGAAGCAATTTTAAAAGCAGCCCGTGGTGCAGAAATCGGTGTAAAAGATTTAAATCTCCCTGCCTTTGAAAAAGAGTCTGATTCTAAAATCCGTGAGAGAGTCAGCCAATGCACCGATCAAAGAATTTTTGCAATTTATCAGGCATTAAAAAGAGGATTAATGTCCGTTGAAGAAATTCATAATATTACAAAAATTGATGAATGGTTTTTGTGGAAATTAATGAATATTGTAAATATGGAAAAAGAGCATCAGAAACAATTATCAGATTCTCTGCTCTACCCTCCGCGTTCGTTCAAAATGGTTGATACCTGCGCCGGAGAGTTTGAAGCAGAAACTCCATATTTTTATTCTACAGCAAGCGGCTTAAATGAAGCTGAATATTTTATAAATGAAAAGAGATAAAGGAGGATATGAGAAATGTGTGGATTTGTAGGAGCTTTTGATTTAAACAGTGGAAGTCAGCCGATTGCAGAAGGCTTAAAAGAAGAACTTCGTGCACAGGTTTTGGAAATGAGTAAAAGAATTCGACATAGAGGTCCGGATTGGAGCGGAGTTTACACAGGAAATAATGCAATTCTAAGTCATGAACGTCTTTCGATTGTAGACCCTTTATCAGGCAAACAACCGTTAGTTAGTGATGATGAAAAAATCATTCTTGCTGCAAATGGTGAAATTTATAATCATAAAGAAATACGCGCAAAGTTAGCAGAAACTTACAAGTTCCGCACAGGAAGCGATTGCGAAGTTATTATCCCACTTTATAAAAAATACCGTGAATCTGGTGACTTTACAAAAATGATAGAAGAACTTTCCGGTATTTTTGCGTTTGCACTTTATGATAGCGAAAATGATACATATCTTATTGCCCGTGATGAAATTGGAGTTATTCCATTATATCAAGGCTGGGATAAAGAAGACCGCTATTATGTCGCAAGTGAATTAAAGGCACTTGAAGGTGAATGTGTTACTCTTGAAGAATTTCCAAACGGAAGTTATTTATGGAGTCGTGATAAAAAAATTACCCGATGGTATAAACGCGAATGGGAAGATTATACTTCTGTGAAAGCTGCTCCCCGTGCTACAAATGAAAAAGGTGAAATAATCAATCCTAGTGTTATTGAAAAAGTTAGAAATGGACTTGAAAGTGCAGTAAAAGCCCAGCTTATGAGTGATGTGCCTTATGGTGTATTACTTAGCGGTGGTCTTGATTCTTCGATAATTGCAGCTGTTACTCAAAAATATAGTAAAAAGCGTATTGAAACAGACAGTAAGGAATCTGCATGGTGGCCTCAGCTCCATTCTTTTGCAGTAGGACTAGAAGGTTCTCCAGACCTTGTTGCAGCTAAAAAAGCTGCCGATTATATCGGTACCGTTCATCACGAAGTTCATTTTACAATTCAGGAAGCTCTCGATGCTCTTCCAGACGTAATTTATCATATAGAAACTTATGATATAACAACTGTACGCGCTTCTACTCCGATGTATCTTCTTGCAAGAGTTATAAAATCTATGGGAATAAAAATGGTTTTAAGCGGCGAAGGAAGTGATGAACTGTTTGGTGGTTATCTTTATTTCCATAAAGCACCAGATGCGCAGGAATTTCATGAAGAGCTTGTAAGAAAAATGAGTAAGCTTCATCTTTATGATTGTCTTCGTGCAAATAAGTCTTTAATGGCATGGGGTGTAGAAGGTCGTGTTCCTTTCCTTGATAAAGATTTTATTGATATCGCAATGGGACTTAATCCATCAGATAAAATGAGCATTCGGCTTTCTGATGGGAAACAGCGCATTGAAAAATGGATTTTGAGAAAAGCCTTTGAAGATCTGCTGCCAGAAGATATTGCATGGAGACAGAAAGAACAGTTCTCTGACGGTGTTGGTTATAACTGGATTGATACTCTTAAAAAGATTACAGAAGAAAAAGTAAGTGATGCAGAATTTGCAAGAAGAGAAAGCCGCTTCCCTGTTAATCCTCCAAAAACAAAAGAGGAATACTATTACCGCGAAATATACAGTCGCCTCTTCCCAAGTGACAGTGCAGCAAAAGCAGTACCTCATGAAGCCGGTGTAGCCTGTTCAACAGCAAAAGCGCTTGAATGGGATGCTGCCTGGAAAAACATGGATGAGCCGAGTGGAAGAGCAATTGCCGGAGTTCATGATGATGCCTATTGATGAAGATACTGCTTCAAACAAAAAGATTGTTGTTTTAGGCTCAGGTCCAATCAGAATTGGTCAGGGAATTGAGTTTGATTATGCAAGTGTACAATGCGTGCATGCTTTAAAAAAACTGGGCTATGAAGTTGCGATTATAAATAATAATCCCGAAACTGTTTCCACAGATTTTGATACGGCTGACCGTTTGTATTTTGAACCTCTGACTCCAAATGATGTGATGAATGTATTAAAGGTTGAAAAACCTCTTGGAGTTGTAGTTGCATTTGGAGGAGGAACAGCAATTAAACTTGCAAAATTTCTCGATAGCAAAGGAATAAGAATTCTTGGCACAAGTGCTGATGCAATTGACCTTGCAGAAGACCGTGAAAGATTTGAACAGTTGTGCGATAAACTTAGCATTAAAAGACCTCGAGGTCTAACTGTTTTTACAGAAGTTGAAGCTCTTGAAACTGCCGAAAAAATCAGCTATCCGGTTTTAATGCGTCCAAGTTATGTACTTGGTGGTCAGAATATGATTATTGCCCGAAACAGTGCTGATGTTAAAGAATATATGAAAATAATTCTTCGTGGAGGAATTGAAAATCCTGTTCTAATCGATAAATACATGGAAGGCCGTGAGCTTGAAGTTGACTGCATTTGTGATGGTGAATCAGTTTTAATTCCAGGAATTATGGAACATATTGAACGTACAGGTATTCATTCGGGTGACTCAATTGCAGTATACCCAGGAAATTTTGATAAAGATATCGAAGAAAAAATTGTAAAACAATCAACTGATCTTGCACTTGCACTTGGAACGAAAGGACTTGTAAATATTCAATATCTCATTTATGAAAATGATCTATATATTATTGAAGCAAATCCTCGTTCGAGCCGTACTGTTCCTTATCTTAGTAAAGTAAGTAAGGTTCCTATGATTGAGCTTGCAACACGTGCAATGCTTAACGAAAAAATTAAAGATATGGGATACGGAACCGGATTATACCGAAAACCATCATATTACGCGGTAAAAGTTCCCGTTTTTAGTTTTGAAAAATTAATGGATGTTGACACTCACCTTGGCCCTGAAATGAAAAGTACTGGAGAAGTGCTTGGAATTGCATCTACTCGGGAAGAAGCTTTATTCAAAGGAATGAGTGCGGCTGGCTGGAAGATGATAAAGCCAAATAACCATCATTCCGAACTCGTTTCGGAATCTCAGTCAGAAGAGATGCAAAATCAAGTTCAACATGACGAGAATTTTGGTGTTCTATTTTCTGTACGTCAAACAGATTTACCTGAGCTTCCTGCATTAGCGAGAAAATTTTATAATCTTGGATTTAAATTATACGCAACAACAGGAAACGCAATAACAATTGAACGAAGTGGAATGCCTGTTACTCATATCGCAAAAGTTCATGAAGATTATAATAATAATGTAATGACACTGCTTGAAAGCGGAAAAGTAGTATATATAATTTCTACTTCTGCAAAAGGACGTGATCCTGTCGCAGAAAGTGTAAAACTTAGACGACTTGCTGTTGAACGTGATATTGATTGTCTTACAGCTTTAGATACAGCAAATGCACTGGCTGACTGTCTAGCAAGTTCTTATACGTTGGACAATGTAAGTTTGGTTGATATTAATCATAGTTTGTAATTTTATTGGGAGGAGATTATGAGTAATTATATTCTGATAACAAGCGATAGACGTTCGCTTTGCGAACACAACGGGTTTGCACTTATACAAATTCATACGATAACGGAGGTCTCAAATGTCTAAATTTATATTCGTTACCGGAGGTGTAGTCTCTGGATTGGGAAAAGGTATTACAGCTGCAAGTCTTGGACGTCTCTTAAAATGCCGCGGCTTAAAAGTAACAAGTCAGAAGCTTGATCCTTATATGAATGTTGATCCTGGTACAATGAGTCCTTTTCAGCATGGTGAAGTTTTTGTAACAGATGATGGTGCAGAAACAGACCTTGACTTAGGCCATTATGAACGCTTTATCGATGAAAATCTAACTCGTTATTCTAACCTGACAAGTGGTAGAGTTTACTGGAATGTATTAAATAAAGAACGACAGGGAGAATATCTGGGACAAACAGTTCAAATTATTCCACACGTAACAAATGAAATAAAAGATTTTGTATTAAAGAATGCAGAAGTGAGTCAGGCAGATGTCAGCATTGTAGAAATAGGAGGAACAATCGGAGATATCGAAAGTCAGCCGTTCCTTGAAGCAATACGACAACTCGCACTTGAAGTAGGCAGACGTAATTGTTTATTTATTCATGTTTGTCTAGTTCCATATATTTCAGGCTCAGATGAATTTAAAAGTAAACCTACCCAGCATTCTGTAAAAGAATTAATGGCAGTTGGTATTCATCCGGATATTATTGTTGCCCGCTGTGATAAAGAAATTCCAATTGATATCCGTAAAAAAATAAGTCTGTTTTGTAATGTTGGAGAAGATTGTGTGATTAACAATACTACCTGCCGCAGTCTTTATGAAGTTCCACTTATGCTTCATTCACAAAATATGGATGATGTTGTTTGCCGCGACCTCGGAATTGAAAATACCCGTAATGATTACTCTGCTCTTTCAGACTGGTCGCGAATGGTTGAAACAATTCATTCAAGAAAAGGTGAAATTCAAATTGCACTTGTAGGAAAGTATGTAAAACTTCATGACTCTTATCTAAGTATTGTTGAATCATTAAATCATGCAAGCTTTGTAGTTGGAAAAAATATAAAAATTAAATGGGTTGATTCAGATAGTGTAACAGATGAAACTTCTTCAGAAATATTTAAAGACTGCCAGGGAATAATTTTACCTGGCGGCTTTGGACATCGTGGTATTGAAGGAATGGTTTGTGCCTGTCGCTATGCAAGAACTCATAAACTTCCATATTTCGGAATATGTCTTGGAATGCAGATTGCGGTAATTGAATTTGCAAGAACAGTTCTTAAGTTATCTGAAGCTAACAGTCGTGAGTTTGATGAACTTTGTGAACATCCAGTAATTGATCTTATGAAAAATCAGGAAGGTGTAATCAAAGGCGGTACTATGCGACTGGGAAGTTATCCGTGTAAAGTTACTTCAGGAACTATACTGGAAAAGGCTTATATAAAAAATAGTTCAAAACTAGATTCAGATTCTTCAAAAGAAAAATCTGAAAGTATTAAGAACAAAGATAACTGCCTGATTATTAATGAACGTCATCGTCATCGCTATGAGTTTAATAATGATTACAGGGAACAAATGAAAGCGGCTGGTTTAATCATCAGTGGAACTTCCCCTGATGAAACTCTTGTAGAAGCCATAGAAATAAAAGGTCAATTCCATGTGGGTGTACAATTCCATCCTGAGTTTAAGAGCCGTCCAAACGCAGCAGGTCCGCTATTTGTGGAATTCTTGAAAGCGTGTAATGAGTAAGTTATAATCAATTATTGTCATGGTGAACTTGTTTCAGCATCTCTTTGTGAGACTCTGAAATAAGTTCAGGTGACGGAATATTAAAGAGGGAAATATGTATACACGAAGCGAAGTATTAGAATTTATTGAAGAAGAAGATGTAAAATTCATAAGACTTGCTTTTTTTGATTTAAAAGGCAAGCAAAAAAATATTTCAATTATGCCTACAGAACTGGAACGTGCCTTCGAACACGGAATTCCGTTTGATGCTTCTGCTATAGATGGATTTGAAGGCCCACAGAAGTCAGAGCTTTATCTTTTACCGGATCCTTCAACTCTTGCTATTATTCCATGGCGTCCTGCTACTGGAAAGGTAGTACGAATGTTCTGTAATATTTTCAATTCTGACGGAACTCCGTATCTAAAAGACAGTAGAACTATTTTACAAAATGCCTGCAAAAAATTAAAAGATGAATGCGGTATTGAAATGATGATTGGAACTGAAGTTGAGTTTTATTTATTTAAGCTCAACGAAAACGGTGAACCAACAACAGAAACTTTTGATAAAGCTGGTTATATGGACATTGCTCCCGAAGATCATGGAGAGAACATCCGTCGTGAAATTTGTTTTACTCTTGAACAGATGGGAATTAGTCCAGAAGCAAGTCATCATGAAGAAGGTCCAGGTCAGAATGAAATTGATTTTCATTATTCAGATGCTCTTACTGCCGCAGATAATGTTGCAACCTTTAAATGGATTGTTAATACTAAGGCAGCAAGTAATGGACTATATGCAGATTTTTCTCCAAAGCCGATCGCAGGTCAGGCAGGTAACGGAATGCATATAAATATTTCATATCGAAATAACAATATGGTAACAACTGAAGATAATTCACAAAGTCTCTTAAAGTATATTCTTGGTGGAATTCTGTCACATATAGAAGAAATTACATATTTTCTAAATCCCGTCGAAAACTCATATAACCGTTTAGGGGCAAGCAAAGCTCCTGAATATATATCCTGGGGAAAAGAAAATCGCTCAACTCTGATTCGAGTTCCTTCAACGAAAGGAACAAAAAGACTTGAACTGCGTTCTCCAGACCCGCTTTGTAATCCTTATCTTGCTTTTACCCTTCTTATTAATGCTGCAATCGAAGGAATTAAAAATCAAATTGAACCGCCTGCTGTTACAGAAGAAAACTTATTCGATGAAGAAGTCGCAAAAAAATGCGAATTAAAGGCACTGCCAAAATCTTTATCAGAAGCTAAAAGGCTTGCACAAAACAGCAGTTTTGTAAAAAAGGTTTTTGGAGAACTAATAAACTAGTTATTGCGACATTAGACAGGTGTAAAAAATGGAAGCAGAAAGTCACAGCGTTCTTTTAGTATCGCGCGATAATAAAATAATTTCTCAAATCTCCGCTTTCCTCGTACAACCACTTTTTGATCTTACGACGACAAGTGATTTTAATGAAGCCCGACGGTTAGTAACAGAGCGAACCTTCAATATAATTATTGCTGACTCAGGTGATGGCTACGATACAGATTTTGCAATAAATGTTGCTGATTCATATTCGACAATTCTACTCTTGGTTCCTAATGAACATTTTGATGAAATATCTTATCGTGTAGAAGGTTATGGAATACTAACAATTACAAAACCTTTTGAACCTTTTTACTTTTACAATATGATGAAAATTGCAATCGCAGTCCAATACAGAGTTCAGATTCTTTCCAGTCAGACAATAAAACTAAAAGTAAAAATGGAAGAAATTAAACAGGTAAATCGTGCAAAGATGCTTTTGATGCAGCAGTTAAAAATGTCAGAGGCCGAAGCTCATCACTATCTTGAAAAAGAAGCAATGAACCGCGGTCTAAAAAGAATTACTCTGGCAGAAGAAATTATCAGAATGTATGGATAAAAAGACCATAAAAAGTAAATAATTTAAAATAAATTACACAGGATATAATCCACAAAAACAGCCTTTACAAAAACCTGTATCTCCATTACTACAGGCTGAAAGAGCTGAAATCATTCCTTCGAGAGAAATAAATGCCAGGGAATCTGCACCAATTTCAGAGCGAATCTCTTCTAATTCATGTGTACTTGAAATTAATTCAGCTTTACTAGGAGTATCAATTCCAAGATAACAAGGAAATTTTACAGGTGGTGAACTTACTCTAAAATGAACTTCTTTTGCTCCTGCTTTACGCAGAATTTCTACAAGACGTCGGCTGGTAGTTCCTCGTACTATTGAATCATCAATTACAACTACCCTTTTACCTTCAAGATCGCTTTTTATGGCATTTAGTTTAACAAAAACCATGGCTTCTCGTTCAGCCTGAGTAGGTGCAATAAATGTACGTCCGATATATTTATTTTTTACAATTCCAGTAACATATGGAATATTAGATTTTCTTGCATATCCCATTGCGGCGCCTATACCACTATCTGGAACTCCTATTACTACATCAGCCTCAACTTTACTTTCAAGGGCAAGAACTTCTCCCATTTTATAACGCGCTTGTTGAACTGGAATACCATCGATTATAGAATCTGGACGTGCAAAATAAACATATTCAAAAATACAGGTTTGTTTATCTTTTTTTATTTTATCCGAACTATCGTTAGTTAGTATACTTTTAATTCCTTTTTGATTTATTATTAAAACTTCACCAGGATTAATATCTCTTATAAATTTTCCGTTAACGGCATCAATTGCACAGGATTCTGAAGTAATGATATATGAACCTGATTTTTGATTCTCTCCTCTTTGGGAATTAAAAATTTCTCCAATACAAAGAGGTCTTATACCATTTGGGTCTCTTACAGCAATAAGCATATTCTCTGTAATAATACATAATGCAAATGATCCTTTAATTTCTTTTACGGCCTGAATTACCGCATTGATAAATAAATCACTGTCATAATTAAAATCATATTTAATCTGAGAATCAGACTCTGATGACAATCTGTCAGGACGTGGATGACCTAGCTTTCCGCCATTTTCAACATATTTTCTAACTATAAGTTTAAGAATAACTTCAGTATCACTTGAACTGGAAAATGTACTGCCAGAATCTTCCAGCATTGCACGTAATTCAGAATGATTTACAAGCTGTCCGTTATGTGCAAGGGCAATCGAACCAAGCTTGAAAGTATTTAAAAAAGGCTGGGCATTTTCAATTGTTCGTCCACCTGCGGTGGCATAACGTACGTGTCCTATAGAAATACAACCTTTCAATGATTCGAAATGATTTTGTTTAAATACATCTCCGACTAGTCCAATGCCTTTATGAAGATTAATTTTTTCTCCATTACTTACCGCGATTCCAGCACTTTCCTGCCCTCTGTGCTGAAGACTTGTTAATGCAAAATAAGTCAGACTTGCTGCATTATCTGCTCCATATATACCAACAACTCCACATTCATCATGCAAGCCCATTTCTTATTTCTCCAGTAAAAATGAATCAATTTGTTTTGCGCATTCACGGCCTTCTGCAATTGCCCAGACAACAAGCGACTGTCCACGGTGCATATCACCGGCAGTAAACACTTTATAAACAGACGTCGCATAACCATTAGAACTGGCAAGTTCAGGAGTTTCTTTACCCATAGAAGCGACAGTGCCTCGAGGACCTAAATCTGTTCCAAAAGCTTGTGCGGTATATTCTTCACAGCCTGTGAAGCCAGCCGCAACAAGAAGTAAATCACAAGGAAGCGTTTTTTCAGTACCCCCACGTTCAACAAGCTGACGTTTTCCATCAATTGTTTTGAACTCAACTTCTATTGTTTTTACTGCTTTAATATGTCCGTCTTCGCTGATTACTTCTTTTACAGTTGTTTCATATATGCGGGGATCATTTCCGAATTTAGCATTACTTTCTTCTGCACCGTAATCTACTTTCAGGATTTTAGGCCATTCAGGCCATGGATTACTTTCGGTACGTTCCAACGGCGGACAAGGCATCATTTCAATCTGCGTAACAGATTTACAAGAAAGACGAATTGCAGAACCACAACAATCATTTCCGGTATCACCACCGCCAACAATTATTACATTTTTCCCTTCAACTTCAATTCCAAAATTTTGAGAAAGCATTTGATTTATCTGTTCATTTGCCGGCTCAATTCCAATATGTTCAAGAGCATCATTTGTAGCAACAACACTTTTTGTAACGGCAGTCAAAAAATCAACAGCAAACATTATTCCACCGGCAGCTCCTTTGTTTTCTGTTTTTATTTTTTCAATTCCAGCAGCGGAAAGTGTTCTTGCCTTTTTTGCACCACAACATAAAGCAATTGCATCATAATCCTGAATTATTTGAGAAGCAGCATAACTTTTTCCGACATCTGCATTAAACACAAATTCCACACCTTCTGCTTTCATTAATTCAATACGACGTTCGACAATTTTTTTATCAAGCTTCATGTTAGGAATACCATACATCAAAAGTCCGCCGGCCTTATCTTCGCGTTCATAAACTGTGACGCTATGGCCACGCCGATTAAGCCAGTCTGCTGCAGCAAGTCCACTTGGACCGGCTCCAATAACCGCAACTTTTTTTCCACTCCTGTTAGCAGGAATTTCAGGTTTCATATATCCAGTTTCAAATGCTTTTTCGATAATAAACAATTCATTATCATGAACAGTAACGGAACCTTCTTTTACAACCGGACTTCCACAGTTACATGCCTTTTCACAAAGTGCAGGACATACACGGCCTGTAAACTCTGGAAAACTCGAAGTCTTTAAGAGTCTCCAGGCAGCCATATCAAACTGACCGTTATATAATGCATCATTCCATTCAGGAATATAATTATGAAGAGGACATCCTGTAACCATACCTTTAAGTTTGATTGCGGAGCCGCACATTGGCACACCACAATTCATACAGCGGGTAGCCTGCTTGCGACGTTCCTGTTCATCAAGTTTTGGATGAAACTCCTTAAAGTTTTTTATACGCTCAAGTGGAGGTATATTACCGTTTTCTTTTCTTTTATAATCCATGAATCCTGTCGGTTTTGCCATAATATAATCCCCTATGCTGAAATCTTTTTGAATGCATTTAAAACTGCTGTTTCATGTTCAATGCCATTTTTTTCTTCTGTAGAAATTTCTTTCATTACTTTAAGATAATCATTTGGAATAATTTTTTTGAAGCAATATTTATAGTGTTCCCAGTCTGCAAGAATTTCTTTTCCACATTCACTATTTGTTTCAGAAATATGCTGTTCTATAAGCTTTTTCAGTTGTTCTTCATCAGAAATATTTTGAAGTGTCGTTGTTTCATCATCAAGGGAATACATTTTTACAAGTTCGTGATTCATTCGTTTGTATAAATCATGCTCTTTATCTAAAACGTAAGCAATTCCTCCGCTCATTCCGGCACATAGATTTTTTCCAGTATTTCCAAGAATTACTGCAATTCCACCTGTCATATACTCAAGACCATGATCTCCACAACCTTCTGCAACAACTACAGCTCCAGAATTACGAACACAGAAGCGTTCTCCTGCAACACCATTTATAAATGCACTTCCACTTGTCGCTCCAAAAAGAGCAACATTGCCTACAATGATATTACTATCAGATTCCCCTTCAAATGTAAGAGGCTTTTTAATTACAAGCTTTCCACCGCTCAATCCCTTACCAAAAGAATCGTTTGCATCACCTGTAAGACGCAGAGTAAGTCCCTTTGGAATAAAGGCTCCAAAGCTCTGGCCTGCACCACCTTCAAAATTAATAGTGAATGTATCGTCTGCGAGAGAGTTGCCAAACTGCTTCTGGATTTCAGAACCAAGAATTGTTCCCACAGTACGGTCAGTGGACTGAATTGATATTTTGTCACACGGATTATCACACGGATTTTTGTTGGAAATGTCGTTAGTCGTTTCGATTCTGTGTGACTCTAACCATGGTAAAAGGCTTCTTTCATCTATAGTTTTATCTAAGTTGAAATTAAAAGTAGAACGGTCTTTCTTCCAGTCGCTAATAGCTAACTGCTTATCGCTATTAGCTATACCATTTGCAAGAACTCGGCTCATATCTACAAGAGCGGCACGCTTAAAGCCCTGTGTAGTTTTAAGTTTAAGTAAATCAGTACGCCCACAAAGTTCATCAACTGTATGAACTCCGAGCTTTGACATAATTTCACGCATCTCTTGTGCAATAAACTTCATGAAGTTTTCAACATATTCAGGTTTTCCCGGAAAATTAGCACGAAGTTTTTCATTCTGAGTTGCAACACCAAACGGGCAGGTATCTAACTGGCAGACACGCATCATTGAACAGCCCATAGAAATAAGTGGTGCAGTTGCAAAACCGAATTCTTCTGCTCCAAGTAAAGCAGCAATTACAACATCTCGTCCACTCATAAGCTTACCGTCAGTTTCAATAACTACCCTTCCGCGAAGACCATTTTGAATTAAAGTCTGGTGTGTTTCTGCCAGACCAAGCTCCCAAGGAAGTCCTGCATGATGAATTGAAGAAATTGGAGCAGCACCAGTTCCACCATCATGACCAGAAATCAAAATTACCTGAGCACCCGCTTTTGCAACACCAGCTGCAATTGTACCAACTCCTGCTTCACTAACAAGTTTTACACTTATTCTTGCATTACGGTTTGCATTTTTTAAATCATAAATAAGCTGTGCCAAATCTTCTATGGAATAAATGTCATGATGTGGTGGAGGTGAAATTAAAGCAACGCCAGGTGTTGCATATCTTGTTTTTGCAATCCAAGGATAAACTTTTTTACCAGGTAAGTGCCCACCTTCTCCAGGTTTTGCTCCCTGTGCCATTTTAATCTGGATTTCCCGTGCACTCAAAAGATATTCTTCTGTAACTCCAAAACGTCCGCTTGCAACCTGTTTGATTGCAGAATTATATTCAGTTCCCAGTCGTTCTGGTTTTTCACCGCCTTCTCCAGAATTAGATTTTCCATGAAGATGATTCATTGCAACAGCCATGCATTTGTGAGCCTCTTCACTTATTGAACCATAAGACATTGCTCCGGTTTTAAAACGCTGAACAATTTTTTCAACAGGTTCAACTTCATCAATCGGAATGCCATTTTCTGGCTTTTCAAAATTAAAATCAAGCATGGCTCTTAATGTATGTGGATGTTCGTTAGAATCAACTAACGCTGTATATTCTTTAAAGCGTGCATAATCACCATTACATGTTGCCTGTTGTAAAGCAACAATTGTTTCCGGATTATAAAGATGACTTTCTGCCTGCGGACCGCGGCGGAACTTATGTTTTCCAACAGAATCAAGATGCTGATTTACAGTAAGACTTGCAGGATCAAAACCCTGTGCATGATGATATTTTACATCCTCTTCAATTTCTTTTAGACCAATACCACCTACTCGGCTAACTGTATTTGTAAAATATTTTTCAATAACATCATTAGCAATTCCAACAGCTTCAAAGATTTGTGCTGACTGATAAGATTGAATTGTACTGATTCCCATTTTTGCCGCAATTTTTACAATACCGTTTATTATTGCTTTGTTGTAATCATCAATTGCTGTATGGTAATCCTTATCTAAGATTTTTTGATCAATTAATTCTGCAATTGCTTCATGTGCAAGATAAGGATTAATTGCCCGTGCACCATAACTAAGACACATAGCTGCCTGATGAACATCCCGAACCTCAGCAGTCTCAAGAATAATCGAAACTGCAGTACGTTTTTTTGTTCGAATAAGATATTGTTCAACTGCTGAAGTTGCAAGAATAGCAGGAATAGCAGCATGATTTTGATCTACTCCACGGTCACTCAGAATTATGATGTTACAACCTTCCGAGTACGCAGCATCAATCTGTGCAAACAAATTATCCAATGCAGCTTTCAAGTTGTCACATGTATTCGATTTTGATGACGCAAAATCATTTTTATTATCAGAAACAATGTCAGTAGTTTCTAATCCGTATGACAATTCATATAATGTAGAAAGTGTTTTAGCTCTAAGACCCGGCTGATTAAGTGCTGCGATTTTAATAAGGTCAGTTCCTGTCAAAATTGGATTATTAATTTCCAGTACCCTGCAGTTCTGTGCAGTCGGCTGCAAAAGGTTACCATCAGTTCCTACATAAACAGTTGTATCAGTTACAATTTTTTCGCGCAGACTGTCAATAGGTGGATTTGTAACCTGAGCAAAAAGCTGCTTAAAATAACTGAAAAGACTTGGATGTTTTTCACTCATTACTGCAAGAGGTGTATCAACCCCCATACTTGCAGTAGGCTCCACTCCATTTTTTGCCATTGGAAGAATCATTTCATTTACATCTTCATAATTCCAGCCAAAAGCACGATATAAAATATTGCGTTCTTGTAATGTATGAACAGAAATCTTTTTATTTGGTATTTTTAAATCAGCAAGATGAACAAGATTCATATCAAGCCATTCTCCGTACGGATAAAGCTTTGAATATATATTTTTACATTCTTCATCACTAATTATTTTTTTCTGAACAGTATCAACAAGAAGAATACGACCAGGCTGAAGTCTTGATTTTGTTTTGATATTTTCTTCAGGAATATCAAGTACACCAACTTCACTGCTTAAAATCAGCATATTATCTTTTGTGATATAATAGCGGCTAGGTCTCAAACCATTTCGGTCAAGAGTTGCCCCCAGGAGGTCTCCATCGCTAAAGAGAATTGCGGCAGGTCCATCCCAGCTTTCCATCATAGTTGCCCAGTAATGATAAAAATCCTTCTTGAGTGCAGACATATTATCATCATGCTTCCACGGTTCTGGAATACACATCATAACTGCCAGTGGAAGAGGAACTCCATTCATCATTAAAAATTCAAGAGTATTATCAAGCATTGCAGAATCTGAACCGGTTGTATCAACTGCCGGAAGAACTTTTGTAAGTTCAGACTTACTTAGTTTGTTAGAACTTACTGTTTCTTCTCTGGCAAGCATACGGTCAACATTTCCACGGATTGTATTAATTTCACCGTTATGTGCAATAAATCTGTTTGGATGCGCTCGTTTCCAGCTTGGCTGAGTATTAGTAGAAAAACGAGAATGAACAATTGCAAGAGAGGATTTATATTCCGGCGATTGTAAATCTTTATAGAAAGTACGGAGCTCATGAACCAGAAACATTCCCTTATAAACAATTGTACGGCTGCTTAAAGAACAAATGTATGTTGGAGAAGCTTTTTCCTTTTCAAATTCACGTCGTAAAATATAAAGTCTTCTGTCAAAATCAATTCCTTTTTCACAATCAGAAGGCCGTTCTATAAAAGCCTGCCAGATTTCAGGCATGCAATCCCGCGCTTTTTTACCAAGAACTTCAGCATTAACAGGAACTTTACGCCATCCAAGAAACTTTAATTTTTCAGCTTTACAACATGCTTCAAATCTTACCTTTTCAAGTTCAGTTGTAATTGAAGAAGTTTCTTCTGCTTTACCAGGAAAGAAAAACTGACCTATACCATAATTTCGTTCGTTAGAACTACCCCCCTGCTTTTCTTCAGAGTTATCTTCAAAAATTCGTTTTAATTCAGGACAGACTGCTCCATTTTGTAAAATTATTTCTCCAGATTTTGCTGCTTTACTAAAAAAATCATGACTAATCTGCAAAAGAATTCCAACACCGTCCCCTGTTTCACCACTTGCATCTTTACCTGCCCTGTGTTCAAGTTTTTCAACTATACTTAAAGCATTATCTACAATTTTATAAGATTTAGTTCCATCAATATTAACAACTGCACCAATTCCACAGTTGTCATGTTCAAAAACCGGTTCATAGAGTGTTTTCATTTAATTTCCTTTTAAGTCAAAAAAACAAAAAAGCCACAGACATAGAGTTATCCTATACCTGCGGCTTCTTCGTCGACTTTCAGATTATTTAAAAACAAAAAAGGTCGTAGACAAAATTTCATTATAAAAATGAAACATTATCTACGACCTCTTTGTCGTGTTAATATAAATAGTATTAAAAATCTCTTTTTATGTCAATAATTTATAATAATTTATTATAAGTAAAACTAAAACTTAATAATTATTTAAATGTTACATATGAACCTTTTACTTTTTTGCTTTCATAAACTGCACTATCAATAAGTTTATAATTATCACCAAAATCAGCCGGTTCACCAGCTTTAATTATTGTGGCACCAATACTTGCAGTTACAGGTTTATCCCCAAGTTCTGAAATCACAATAGTTTTAAGATTATCAATAAAACGGTTAATAATTTCTGTTGCAATTTTTTTGTCATGAACCTCAGCCGCATACGCAGAAAATTCATCTCCTCCTAAACGGAAAACAATATCATTTTCACGGAAGGCAGTCTTGAGACAGCCCGCAACTTTTATAATAACCTGATCTCCTACTCCATGTCCTAAGGTATCATTAATGCTCTTAAAACGATCAACATCAAGAAGTATAAATAAACCTCCCTTACCATTCTTAAGGCTTTCTTCTACCTTTAATTCTCCGCTCATACGGTTCAAAAGACCGGTCATCTGGTCAGTCTCAGAAAGTACAATAAGCTTTTCTTTTTCCTTTGCATCATTTACGATTTTATCAATATTCATAATACCGACAATTATCGTATCTGTATTGAGTTTCATATATTTAAACTCATAAAAATGAAGTTCTCCATTTTCTTCAATACGATAGCTGGAAGAATATTCATCCGATTCATTCAGCTTTTGTATAATTGTATCAAGTGCAATTGCTTCATTCATAAAGGCTTTGTCTTCTGTATAAACACGATGTTCAATATATTCTGTAAAGAAGGTATCGTAAGAAGAATCTGCAGAATAATTTTCCATAAAGGATTCAGGAATATAACCGCCAAGCTTAATAGGTTTTACAGTTCTTGTTGTAAGATTGATTGTAAGAATATTTGCATAATCACGGCTGAGAGCATTTACAATATTGAACTGCTCCATAAGATTGATTTCATTTCTCTTATTTTCGTCAATATCGGTAAAGAGTCCAACATAAGTTTGTGGCTTACCATCGGCACTACGAATAATATTTCCTGCTGCATGATACCATTTAAATCCGCTGTTCTTTGTTAAAAGGCGGTATTCAACATCATAAACAGTATTACCGCTTGTATCATTTACAGTATCCCAGAAGGCTTTTAAAACTGCATCCTTATCACTCTTATGAAGTCTGTCTGACCAGGCTTCCAGTGTATTTGGAAATTCCTCTTCTAAATTAAAACCAAGAAGTTTACGGAAAGTATCTGACCAGTCACATTTTAGAATTTGTCCCTTTTCGTCAAACTCAATTCTCCAAGGACCAGAATTAAGAACTGAGTGAATAATCTGCATTGCATTTGTTTCTTTATTAAGTTTCTCATAGGCCTGCTGAGTTCTTTGACTGATAATTTTTTCCTGCTCAAGCTTAAAATGAGAAGCATTTCGGATAATCAAAATTAATCCGATAAAAAGTAATACAATTAAACCAAAGGTAAAGAATATATGAATTCTTGTATGATGCATTAGGGATGCAATACTTGTGCTTACCTGCTCATTAATAACAGTTTCATAAACAAGTGTAGTCATAACCCAGCCTGTATTTTTTACAGGAATATAAAAGAGGTGTGCTTCTTCCTTTCCATAGTTTACATCTATAAGACCACTGCCTCCAGAGGCAAAATCATTTATAATCTTTTTTACTTTTTTGGAATCTTTTTCACTGTCAGAAATTACTGTAAGAAGATTAAGACCTGCCGGAAGTTTTCCAAAATCTGTATTTGTAAGACTTTCTCCGTTTTTGTAATAAAGATTAAAATAGGTCTCCATATTTTCATAACGATAGGCCATAGATCTCATCATCTGATTAATATTAATCTCTACAAAACAGGCGGTAATTTTCGAATTATTAAAATATACGCCGGATACAGGAACTGCAAGAAAAAGCTGCTTTTCACCGCCATAATTTAAAACAGTTGAATAAATCGGTTTAGTAATGGTTTCTGCCAGAAATGGATAGCGTGTTTTTCCAGAACAAGTAGAATGAGAAGTATAAACAAGTCCATTTTCATCAACGAGTGCAAAGGTATCCATGTTGTAAAGCTTTCTCATATTACCCAGATAGTTTCTGAGCGCTTTAGGAGATTCAAGATCCTTTTGTGAAATTATATCAAGAGCATTATTAACATAATTATATTTTTTATCCAGTTCATTTGAGATAAGAGAAGCCCGGTTTTTTGCAATTTCCTCTATATAAAAATGACTGATCTTATCTACC
The DNA here is from genome assembly GCA_947166355.1 of uncultured Treponema sp. GTDB lineage: Bacteria > Spirochaetota > Spirochaetia > Treponematales > Treponemataceae > Treponema_D. The sequence goes on along the minus strand of CAMVDX010000004.1, from coordinate 91,001 downwards.
GCATTATCTGTAACTTCTTGTGTTGTATCAGCAGTTCTTAATGTCATGATTAATAAAAGAATAGTTAGAAATGTCATGCCTGAAGCGATAATTATATGAAAAATACGTTTTGTGAACTTTTTCATTTCAGCACCACCTATTCCATTACACCATAAAGTGAATGTAGCAGAAGAGCCGCATCCTTTTGATAAAAGACAGTTGTTATTTCTTCTGTTTTTTCAGGATATAAACTTCCCGGGCTTATACCATCAGCAATTTTTACTGCAGTGGTAATTGTATCAAAACCAATTGAATAACAGTCCTGAATTGCAAGGGCATAAATAATTCCATCGCGAAGATATTTTATTGCCCGCTCATCATGATCCATTCCGACAATAATTACCTTGCCTGCTTTTCCCGCTTCCTCAACAGCTCGTCCTGCCCCTACCGGATTACTCATATTGCAGCAGATGATTCCATCCAGGTCCGGATATTTTTCCAGAAATTCTTTTGTAAGATTATAGGCATTTACATCGCTGTCTTCATCATATTTTACATCAATAAGATTTATTCCTTCATATTTATCAAAAACGGTTTTTGCTCCACTTGCACGCTCTTCATGACAAGGAGCCCCCACATTACCAACGAGCATTGCAACCTGTCCATTATATTTCAAATAAGAACAAAGAGCTTCTGCAAGATCCTGACCATCTTTGTAGTTGTGGGTATTTCCTACATAGGCAATTCTGTTACAACCATTTTCTTTTCCGGAATCAGAGCTTGAAAAAGTCATAACCTTATGTCCCTCAGAAATAATTTGATTTATAACCGGGGTAACAATATCTATATCTGCAACATCAACACCAATTACATCATATTCATTGAGGGCTGCTGCTCTTTTGATTCGCTGAACCTGATCGTAGGCTGACATTTCATCCGGAGCCCGGTAGTCATAGGTTATATGAATTCCCTTTTCTTCGTACTGGCGGACTGCATCTTCCATGCCAAGAGCTACTGCATCCCACCAGGCATGGACTATTTTATAGGTAAAATAAAAATTATATTCACGATTTTTAGGGTTATAAACATCAAGGACTTTTTCTTTTATAACACTTGAATCATTAAAACCGTCTTGCGAGTGAGTATTATGAGAAGATACATTGTTATTTTGATTTTTGTTGTTACGTTTTTTTAATGCTTCAGATGAACAGCCTGACATTACAAGCACAAAGGCAAGGATGGTTAAGCTGAGAAAAATTTGAATAAATCTCTTGTTTCTCATATCTTGAATTCCAATAAGCAATTATAAATTTTATTTTAAATCTAAAAGTATGAAAAAACAAGTAAAAATAACAAATAATTTTATTTACATTAATAATTTTATTGAAAAGATTTATTATTAAAAAAAAATATCGCAAACTGAACCGAATCGATATATAATGTAATATATGGAAGATTTATTTGAAAGAACTATTCTTATTGTAGATGATGAAGCAATTAACCGCGAAATTCTTGGTAATATTATTCAGTCTGAATACAAAGTTATTTACGCAGAAAATGGAAAAGAAGCTTTAGAAAAAATACATTCTGAGGGCATTTCAATTTCTCTGGTGTTGCTTGACTTGCTTATGCCTGTTATGGACGGCAATGAACTTTTAAAGGCTATGAATGAAGAAGGCCTGATTACAGAAATTCCAGTAATTGTCCTTACGTCAGAAAAATCATCAGAAATTGAAAGCCTTAAGCTTGGGGCTGCAGACTTCCTCACAAAGCCTTATGACAGACCGGAGGTTATTCTTGCCCGGGTACGTCATTCCATTGAGCTTTTTGAGAATGCAAAAATCATTCATGCAACAGAGTTTGATAAGCTTACCCTGCTCTACAGCCAGGATTTTTTCTTTGAATACGCTTCACAGTTTGACCAGCGTTATCCCTTGCAGAAAATGGATGCAGTAGTAATTAACTTTACCCGCTTTCATCTTTTAAATGAGCTGAAAGGACGCATGTTTGGAGACCAGATACTTTCGGCAATGGCAGACGGAATCCGCAGTACGCTTTTAAAAACAGGCGGTATTGCAGGCCGCAAGGATGCAGACACCTTCTTTGCATATATTCCTCATATTGATGACTATAAAATCTTTATTGAAAAAATAAACGAAAAGCTTTCTTCCCTGCTCAAGGCTTCGGAGACAAGACTGCGCCTTGGAGTTTATACGGATACGGATAAGTCACTTCCACTCCTGCTCCGCTTTGATCATGCCATTCAGGCCTGCAATTCTATCCGCAATAAGGCCGGAGAAGAAATCTGCATTTATGACAATCAGATGGCAGAGCGCGAAGTTTTCAACGCCCATCTGCTGGAAGATTTTGAAGCCGCCATTGAAAACAGGCAGTTTAAGGTTCAGTACCAGCCAAAGTTCAACATCACAGGCGACACCCCAAGACTATGTTCTGCAGAAGCCCTTGTCCGCTGGATTCACCCGGAGCTTGGCTTTGTGCGTCCTGATCTTTTTATTCCTCTTTTTGAAGAAAACGGCCTTGTTACCAAGCTTGACCGCTACGTCTGGGAAGAGTCTGCAAAACAGATTGCCCTCTGGAAAAAAGAGCTTGGAATGACTATTCCTGTTTCCGTAAATGTTTCCCGCGTAGACATAGCCGCTCCCGACATGACCGACTTTATCACAAAGATTGTAAAGGAAAACGGACTGGAAGCAAAGGACTACATGCTGGAAATTACGGAGTCTGCCTACACTTCAGATTCAAAACATATTATTGAGGTTGTAGAAAAGCTCCGCTCCCTTGGCCACAAAATAGAAATGGATGATTTTGGCTCTGGCTACTCTTCCCTTAACATGCTCACATCCATGCCGATAGACGCCCTTAAAATGGACAAGGCCTTTATCCGCAATATTCAGCCGGGCAATAAGGAAATGGAGCTGGTAAATCTGGTATTGAAAATCGCCCAGACTCTTGGAGTTCCTGTAATTGCAGAAGGCGTGGAAACTGAGGAAGAATGCAGGCTATTGAAGGAAGCCGGCTGCGACATAATTCAGGGCTATTATTTTTCTAAGCCCCTGCCGCCGGAAGAGTTTGAAAAATACAAGGCATAAAACAATCACGGAGAAGATTTATGATGACTATAGAATCCCTTAAAGCTGCAGGAGCAAATGTGGAGGAAGGACTAGCCCGCTGCCTGAACAAGGAAGATTTTTACCTTAAAATGGTAAACTTGGGCCTGACAAATCAGAATTTTCAGCTGCTGGGCCCTGCCCTGGAAGCAAAGGATTTTGACAGGGCTTTTGAACTCTGCCACTCACTTAAAGGCGTAATAGGAAACCTGAGCCTTACTCCCCTTTATGATTTAATCTGCCAGCTTACAGAAATGCTTCGCTCAAAAACCGATACAGACTGCACAGGCCTTTACAGTCAGATTATGACGTTGCAGAAAAAACTTCTCGCCCTGTAAGGGGTAATCTTTCATGCTGGAGTTATAATGAGAAAAGTTCCAATATTCATAGCAAATATCCTGATTATTTTCTTTATAATGGTTTTTGTTTCCCTTTATGTAAGGCAGCAGGGAAAAATTCAGTCTGCGGCAAATACTGAAAATTTTGTAAACATGAGCATTGGGCTTGAGCGTGTAACTACTTATTATCTTGAAGGTGAGCAGCGTCTTTGTAATTCCTGGGCAAGATACATAAGTCCCAACCGGCTTACCATGAATGAAGCAATTGACTACTTAACGCAGGTTCAGGTAGTAAAGACAAATTCTTCCCATGTAATTTATCTGGACAGCCTTACAGGCCTTTCCAACAGAGCCAGATCCGACAACCCGGTCGACAATACTGTTTCCTATCAGAATATAGATATTCTTTCTTCCCTGAAAAATATAAGTTCAGAACTGCAGCCGGAGCACCGCACATATTTGTATACAGATAATTTTGATGCCGTGCATGTTACCCGCTCTTATACAAATCCTATGAACGGAGTTCAATCCATTGCCTTCTGTGATGTAGTTAATCTTACAGATTCCGCCGGCTCCTTAAAAAAAGCCCTTTTGATGAGGGTTGTTCCCCTTGAAAACATTTCTGGAAAATGGTCTTTTCCTACAGAACGCTTTGAAAATGCACAGATATCCATGATTGATTCCGACGGTAACTATATCATAAAAGGAAAGTCATTTAAAAACTCCAACTTTTTTGAATTTTATAAATCCTATAATCCAGCAGATTTCAGCAGGATTGAAGAGTTAAAAAGCAGGGTTCATACAGTCGGAAGCTTTAAAATGAAAAATTCAAAGGGAGAAGACTGCCTTATTGTTCACGTGCCTGTAAATTCTGCGTCTGACTGGTCAATCATTTCTTATATCCCTACAAAATATTTTGAAGAAAATGAGATAGACTGGATTCTAATCAGCGTAATTGCTTTCGGGCTGCTTCTGCTTCTGATAATTGATTTGATTGTCTTTATGAGGTTCAATGTCAAGCTTACAATTGCAGCGGCCGCAGCGGAATCTGCAAGCAAGGCCAAGACAGACTTCCTTTCTACAATGTCTCACGATATCCGTACTCCTATGAACGCAATTATCGGCCTTACGACGATTGCAGAAAAAAACGCAAGGGATCCATTTTCCGTTACAGACAACCTCAAGAAAATCCGCCTTGCCAGCAATCATCTTTTGACCCTTATCAATGATATTCTTGACATATCTAAGGTTGAAAGCGGCAAGCTTAATCTTTCGCCTGTAACATTTTCAATTGTAGATTCAGCAGAAAATCTTGTAAACCTTTCCCAGACAATGGTTCGCGAGAAAAACATAGATTTCCGCTTCCGCAGTAAAAACATTAAGCATGAGTATCTTTATGCCGACCAGCTTAGAATCAATCAGATTTTCATAAACATTCTTTCCAATGCCCTAAAGTATACGCCCGAAGGAAACAGCGTTTATGTAGATATGTGGGAAGAGGAAAGCCAAAGGCCAGGCTTTATAAAGCTTTTCTATAAGGTGGAAGATACAGGAATGGGAATGTCGGCAGAATATATGAAGGAAATGTATTCGCCTTTTACCCGACAGACCGACAGCCGCATCAATAAAATTCAGGGAACAGGACTGGGCCTTGCCATCACAAAAAGAATGGTCGACCTTATGGGCGGTACAATTGAATGTCAGAGCACGGAAGGTAAAGGAACGACATTTACCGTAATTCTGGAATTAAGCATAAGCGACAGGACGGAAGAAGAAATGAACCTGCCGCCTCTTGACGTTCTTGTGGTTGATGATGACCAAGTTCTGCTTGAAACTGCCAGCGATACCCTTACAGCACTTGGAGCAAGGGCAGAGCTTGCTGATTCTGGAAATACAGCCCTTGCCAAAATAAGTGAAAAAAAAGAGAAAGGCAGGCTTTATGATGTAATCATTCTAGACTGGAAAATGCCTGGAATTTCGGGCCTTGAACTCACAAAAAAAATTCACGAAATTGCAGGAAAAGACATACCCATTCTTCTTGTTTCTGCCTACGACTGGACTCAAATTGAAGATGATGCAAGAAATGCAGGTGTGAGCGGCTTTATAAGCAAGCCCCTCTTCCGTTCTTCCCTTTTCAAAAAGATTTCTGAGGTTCTTGGAATAGAAAAAGATGCAGCTGACCAGGAGGAAAATAATTCAGAGCTTGCCGGAATGAATGTACTTGTTGCAGAAGACATGGACGTAAACTGGGAAATAATTCATACCTTGCTTGAGATGTACGGCATTAACAGCGACCGTGCCGAAAACGGAAAGGTTGCTGTAGAAAAGCTCCGCAACATCGGGCCAAGTCAGTATGATGCTGTATTTATGGATATTCAGATGCCTCAGCTGAACGGTCTGGATGCAACCCGCCAGATCCGCCAGCTTGAAAATCCTTATGCTGCCGGAATCCCGATTATTGCAATGACAGCCGATGCCTTTTCCGAAAATGTGGCAGAATGTCTTGAAGCCGGAATGAACGGCCACATTGCAAAGCCAATTGACATAAAGCAGGTAATCAAAGAGCTCAAGAAAATACACGAGTCCAAGCCTGATTTTTATAAGGATGAATAAATGAAAAAGACAACACTTCCTATTTTAGCATTATCATTGTTTACAGCTCTCTTTTTTTCCTGCAATAAAAAAATGACCGCAGAAAAAGCCTTTAAGCCCCGCCTTGCCACAGAAACAAAGTGCCAGATAAACATTGCAGGAAACTACAAAAATTTTGAGGCACTGGAAGCAGAGTTTGACCGTTTTAATGAATTTTACCCGGATGTTGAGTTAAGCTTTTCATTTCTGGACAGCTACAATTCTACAATAAAATCGGCACTGGCAGGAGAATCTGCTCCCGATATTTACATGACCTTTCAATGGATGCTGGACAGACCTGAGTACAAGGAACTTTTCGCCTCTGCCCAGGATATGTCTGATGAAAAAGAGCTGGGCTTTAATCTTTCCACAATCAGAAGTGAGCTTATTGAGCACACTTCAGACGGCAGAACTCCCATGGTTCCAGTTCTTTCCGGCTCATACGGAATGATGGTAAACGAAGATATTTTCAAAAAAGAAGGACTTAGAATTCCAGAAAGCTATACAGAACTTGTAGATTGCTGCAACAAGCTGAAAGCCGCCGGGTACAAAAGTCCGATTATGGTTTATGCTGACAATTTTATGGGGCTTCCTCTGATTTATTCTTATTTCTGTAAATCTCTTGAGAATAATCCTGATGCTGTTGCAATGCTCAATCAGCTTACCCCTGTGGCCGGACAATACTTAAAGCCAGCACTTGAATGGGCAAAAAGCTTTATGGAAGAGGGACTTATTGATCTTGACCAGTGCCGTACCCTTAAAGATAAATACAATGCAGTAATCATGACTTTTTTTAAAGGAAACATTCCAATAATGCTCTGTGACACAGACATAGTTTCGGGAACCTTAAAAAGGGAAGCTCAGTCACAGGCTTTTGTAAATAATCCTTTTAAATACAGCTTCCGCATTTTTCCGGCCACGGATCAGAACAGTTATTTTGTAAACAATGTTTCTGTAGGATTTTCCGTAAACAAAAATTCTAAAAATCTTGATATGGCGGATGAATTCATGCGTTTTCTTGTAAGAACAGAGGAACTCAACAATCTTGCAAAAATCAAGCGTCTTATTACTGTTTCAAAAGATTATTCCTTTGACGAAGTTTTTGCCCCGCTGAGTAAGTCTACCCCAATCTATCTTGGAGAGCTGGGACTTATTGACAGTGCGATTGCCCAGATGCGCACTGCCGTTCAGCAGGTTTTGATTGGAAACATGACTGTTGAGCAGGCAGCTGATAATTACGGCAGCTTCAAGTAGAAAAGAAAATGCCGTCTAGTCAGATTTTTTTTCCAGCAGCATTTCGGCATCTGCCCTGCCCTGGCGGGCTTCGAGTGTAGAATACGAATTAACTCCGTCTACAGCGCTTTGCGCAGACGGAGTTTTTTTAGTGGAAGATTTCTTTTTAAGAGCCTGCTGAAGTGCCCATGAAGATGAACGGTTCATCAGGCTGTAGTATTCTTTGTCATCCATATAAATTAACTGTCACCCCGAACTTGTTTCGGGGTCTCTTTTATAGATGCTGAAACAAGTTCAGCATGACAGTGCAGTCGTCATTGCGAGGAGCGTAGCGAAGCAATCCATCACGCCGGTTCTCGCATAGTCTCGCACCGAGCCAATCTTTCGATGAACCTAAAAAAGCCCGCTGTCGCAGCCTTTTTTTTAACGGTTCTTCGATTTTAGGCAGGAGTGTATACAACCGCAAGAATCTTAGCCTTGCTCTCTCCATGAGAATGAACATGGTGCGCAACAATCGATTCATAATAAATTGAATCGCCCTGTTTAAGCTCGTACTTGTCCTTGCCATAGATGATTTCTACTTCACCTTCGAGAACATATATGAACTCTTCGCCTTCGTGTGTTGAAGTTTTGATTTCTTCTTCAGAAGATGGGAAGATATCAATGATGAAAGGATCCATGTGGCGGCCGGCTTTGTTCTGAGCCAGGGTATAGAAGTCCAAATCAGAATTAACTGCGTTTCCGCGGTCGCTGAAGCGGGTTACTTCCTTCTTATCGGCAGCACGTGTTACAACCGGTCCCAGGTTTTCATCGTCATCCATGAAGGTACCAAGGCGAACACCAAGTACGCGGGCAATCTTAATAAGCGGTGTGAGGTTTGGAACAAGCGAACCGTCTTCAATGCTCTGAATCTGAGCGGCAGAAAGATTTGTGCGCTCAGAAACATCTTCGATAGAAAGCTTGCGGTTTTCGCGAACCAGTTTAACTTTTGCACCAATTTTATTTTTTTCACTCATAGTATTTCCTTTATATGAGACCCTGAAACAAGTTCAGGGTGACACGTCATGCTGAACTTGTTTCAGCATCTATTTTATATCGTAATCCTTGTTGTATGCCGCTTCGATTGTAGCAATATTTATCGGATTGAACTTCTTGTTGCGGGCAGAAATTGCTTCATCCAAAGCGTACTCAAAAGGCTTAACTCCGCTAATCATGCCAGGGCAAACCTTTGCAAGACAACCGAGTACAACCATGTTTGCACCACGGGCGTTGTTAGTCTCTGCGGCCATATCGTTAGCAGGTAAAGCAAGCGTTCTGATATCCTTACGGGTCGGCTCAATATCAATCAAAGAAGAATTGTAAATCAAAAGTCCGCCCGGCTTAAGCCACTTTTCAAACTTAGTCATAGAAGGCTTGTTTAAAGCAACTACTACATCCGGCTTTTCGATAACCGGTGAAGCAACTTCTTCATCACTTACGATTACAGAACAGTTGGCAGTACCACCGCGCATCTCAGCACCGTATGAAGGAATGTGAGAAACGTATTTGTCTTCGCTCATTCCGGCAAGTGTAAGGATTTTTCCTGCAAGGATAACACCCTGACCACCAAATCCGGCAAAAATAATTTCTGTTGTCATTTCAAAAATCCTCCCCTACCTTACTTTGTAACAACGCCGGCTTTAGGAGTTGCGGCTTCCGGAGTAACTCCACCAGGAACATCGCGGAAAACTCCCAGAGGATAATAAGGCTCCATCTGATCCTTTACCCAGTCTGCGGCAACAGTTGGAGCAACACCCCAGTTTGTAGGACACATAGAAAGAACTTCTACAAAGCTGTAGCCCTTTCCTTCCTTCTGATATGTCAAAGCCTTTTTAATAGCGGCCTTTGTTTTATTGATGTGTGGAACATCATAAACAGCACAGCGCTCAATATACTTTGGTTCAACAAGAGTATTCAAAAGCTCGCAGGCACGGATAGGATATCCAACTTCATCAGCATTACGGCCGAAAGGAGTTGTCTTTGTAACCTGACCAACAAGAGAAGTTGGAGCCATCTGACCACCAGTCATTCCATAAATTGCATTGTTGATAAAGATTACAGTGATGTTCTCACCGCGGTTTGCTGCGTGAACAGTTTCACCGGTACCAATGGCAAGCAAGTCACCATCACCCTGATAGCTGATAACAAGCTTATCCGGATGAACGCGCTTCATACCAGTTGCAACTGCAGGAGCACGACCATGAGCGGCTTCGCAGGAATCAACATTAATATAGTTATAGGCATAAACTGCACAACCAACAGGAGCAACTAAAAGTACGTCGCTCTGTATATTCATTTCATCAATAACCTGTGCAATCAACTTGTGAACGATTCCGTGACCACAGCCACCACAGTAGTGTGTAGGAACATCATTCATTGATTTTGGAAATTCATATTTCTTACTCATAGCTCTTTACCTTCTCAATAACAGCATCAACTGAAGGAATGATTCCACCAGGCTCGCCGTAGAAATCAACATCCTTTACGCTACGTCCGCAGTTAAGCTTAACGTCCTGAACCATCTGACCCATAGACATTTCTACAGTCAAAATCTTTTTTGCATTCTTGCAGGCAGCTTCAAGCTCTTTTGCAGGGAATGGCCAGAGAGTAATAGGACGGAAAAGACCAGCCTTAATACCCTGCTCGCGAAGCATCTTTACAGCCTTCTTGCAGACACGGGCACAAGTTCCGTAACCGGTAAGAATGTAATCAGCATCATCACACATAAAACTTTCAGACATTGTTTCGTTGTCCTGAATCTTCTGATAGTTTTCAAAAAGAGCCTTTGTGTGAGCGTTGAGCTCGCCGTCAATTCCGGAAAGCTTTAACGACATAATTTTGTTCTGCTTGCGGTCCGGAGTTTTACCTGTGAGAGCCCAAGGCTTTGCAGGGAAATCTTTTACAAAGTCAGGAAGAACACAAGGCTCAGACATCTGTCCAAGGTATCCGTCACCAAGAATCATACACATAACGCGATACTTGTCGGCAATCTCAAAAGCCTTGAGAGTACAGTCAGCCATTTCCTGAACAGTACCAGGCGCAATAACTACCACATGGTAGTCACCGTTTCCACCACCGCGGGTTGCCTGAAAGTAGTCACCCTGAGCACCGGAAATATTACCAAGACCAGGACCACCACGCATCATGTTTACAACAACGGCAGGGAGCTGAGCTCCGGAGATATAAGAAATTCCTTCCTGTTTCAAAGAGATTCCAGGAGAAGAAGAAGAAGTCATACAGCGGGAACCTGCAGCGCTGGCACCCATTACCATGTTAATGGCAGCTAACTCAGATTCTGCCTGAAGGAAGGTTCCCCCTACTTCTGGAAGACGTTTTGCCATATAAGCCGGAATTTCATTCTGCGGTGTGATTGGATATGCAAAGTAGAAACGACAGCCGGCACGAACCGCAGCCTCGGCAATTGCTTCGTTTCCTTTCATCAAAACTTTTTCTGCCATTATTCAGCCTCAATTTCAATTACGCAGTCCGGGCACATAGTTGCACACATACTGCAGGCAATACAGCTTGCCTCATCAATACAAACAGGGAAAGAAACTCCCTGACCATTGGTTTCTTTAGACATTTCAAGAATCTTCTTAGGGCAAACGCGGATACAAAGACCACAGCCCTTACAGCGTTCCTTGTTGATTAAAGGTCGTCCTTTAGCCATATACCTCACCTTTGAACAGCCGCCGTCCCAAAGTCCGCCGACCATACTCTTATAATAATGATATATGTTGATATAATATAGAAAAGTGCCGCTTTATACAATACAGTTTTACTAAAAAAATGAAATATTATTAAAGTTTTACAGTGGGAGTAAAATTGAGATGGTGTTGAAGGATTTGATGATTTGGGTGTTCCCGCCGTGTCCTTCGGCCCCGTCGGTCGCTACGTTCCAGCCTTCGCAGCACAGCTGCTCGGAGACTCGCTCAAAATGCTCCACTGGAGCATTTTGCCGGCTTGCAGCCGTCGCTCCCTAGGTTCCGCTTCGCTCCACCCTCCGCACTCCCTCACTTCGTTCGGTCGCTTGCGTGGGCCGCCTTCGGCGCCTTGCACATCGCTAACACAAGAGAAAATCTCATGTTAGTTTTCTTTTAATAGCCTAATTGACTGAAATATTATTTCCTAATAAGCATATCCATTATTTCATCATACTTTTTAAGGAATGCTTTGTCTTCTGCAATCCAACGCCATAAACCATTTTGAAGAGGATCATAGGCCTCTACTTCTTGTTTTGTAAAAAAAGCAAGAAGATAAGATTTTGTATCAAAGATCTCAAAAGCATAACGATGACGTCCCTCTACATCTTCATAATGATTTACCGGATAATTCAAAAAGTTTTGTAGATTCTTTTGAAAAGTTGCATATTCAAATGTTTCGGGAATAACCGAAAGCGAAAGTCCATTATAAAAATCTAGTGTGTAATAAACATTGTTATTTATAAATTTACAGCTATCTTTTGCATGATAAACATATCTACTGATACATGAAAGAATTTCGTATATCAAAATTGCATATGTCATCTGTTCTTCATTGTATTGAACTCCACTTTGCAATGAAAGTTTATGACACAAGGCAACCTGCTTAAAAATCTTTTCTTGAAGACGTTTCGGAATCCCATTCATAAGACTTGATATAAAGAATGCAAGAAAATCATCATCTAGTTTTATTAGCTCCTGTCCGTCATTATTTGGTCTAATATATGGTATGTAGTCTTTTTCAAGACCATTTAATACTTCAACTTTAGTATCAATTCTTCCATTTGGAAGAGGAATTATAATATCAACAAATTTCTGAAGATAAGTCTCAAAGAATATAGATGTCCATGTATCAGATCCATTACTATGGGAATAATCTTTTCCATAAACTTTTGCAATACTGTCAGCAAGACTTTTTTTATTTATTGCCAAAATCTGAATCACAGGCATTTCATTACAAATATGATGAAGCCTCTCTAAAACGTTTATTGCATATTCGGGCAGGCAACGATCTAGTTCATCAACTATAAGAATTATATGGAACTTCTCAGAAAGCTTCTTAAGATTATTACGAACTTCCTGTAAAGTATATTGCAATGGAACTAATGTATTAATATCTTTTGCAGATAGTTTTGTATTTTCTTTAATTCTTCTAAAGAAGCCTTTTTTGCGTTTTATAATTTCTTCAGCATCAATCTTTGTAACTTTCTTTACAATTCCAGAAACTAAAGTAAGTAAATCTGCAGAAGCCTGTCTTAATAATTCATCAATAGCAGCCTCATAAATAGATTTTTGAGATGTAACTTTGTTCAGTTTCTCAATCATCACTGAAAGAATAGCAACTAAAGGTTCATCATAAAAATCATTTTCCCAGGCATTGTAGTGGAAAATCAAATATGAATTATCAAGTTGTGTTTCCAGTTCATTTAATATCCATGTTTTTCCACTTCCCCAATCACCATTAATCGCAAAAGAATAGCCAGATGGATTATCGTGCTGATTTGCGATTATAGATTTGAGGAGGTCTATATATAGCTGGCGGGAAAGATAATCTTGTCTCTTTTGCATTCTATAGACCTACGAATGGATATAAATTACCGTTAGTATATATCAATAACATTTTGTTTTTAATTTTTGCAAAACTGTTTAATATTCTTAAATGCTCAGAAGAAAGAGGAAAAATATTGTACCCATTATCACAATATTTTTTTGCATCTGATATAGATTCATAAATTACAAACGCATACCCAAAATTCCCAAAATTTTGTAATTGATATTTACCTGTTGTTGAATTACCCAATTGTTCCATTATTACAAAATATTTTTGAACAGGATCATCTAGATTAGGAAGACACTTTTTCAAAGCATATATACAACCTTGAAAAATGATTTCTTTTTCATTCATTGATATTAATTTTATTGGTTTAGAAACAGCATATTTTTCTGCCCCTGAACTAAAACCTGACATGCTATAAATTATACCTTTTGAATTATTAATATCATTTAGTATTGAATCCATTTTGGCAACAACATCATAACCTATGGTTCTTTTATGATTCTTGCATTCTATTAATGTCAATTCTTCCCCAGTTGTTAATAAAATATCAATTTGATGTTCAACACCAGAATTTCCTTTTATTTTTGCATTCCATTCTATTTTTGTATTATCAAAATAAAGTTTGGGATTTTGGCGAATTAAAAATTCTATTCCTTTTTCATAAAACGTCCCTTTTTCTGTATTAGTCATTTTTATCCTCTAACTAATTCACTCGGAATCAAGTCCTTCACATGTTCTTTATATTTTGCAAATTGACGCCAGTCCAATAAACCGAAATGCTGCAACATTCCAAGAGCAACAGGTACGGAAACTTGCGATTGCTCGCTTATAAGATTTAGTCTTGAAGCATTTAAGTATTTTCCATATTGCTGTCCGACTTCGATAACTTTATCTTGATTCAAATACCTTCCGGCACAAAAATCCGCTTGTTTTTCTCGCTCGTTTTCTGCCTTTTCATCAAGATTATCTAAGAATGGTTCATTCAAGAAATCATAATGATTCAAAACATGAGCGATTTCATGAGCAACAACAAACCAGAAGTTATCAATTCTGTCATAACGACAAGTGTAAACAACAAAAGGATTATTTTTGCATATAAAAGCAGCACCATCAAGATATGTTTTCTGCAAATGGCTCAAAACAAAGAACCCAACACCGCAGGAAAGTAAATCATCAATAAGCTCCGAAACGCCATTTTCTTTCGTTGTGTAATCATAAAGATGAGCTGCAATCGATTCTAATTTCTTTTTGTCGTATTTGGGTAATTCAAAGGATGCAGCATTTAATTTTGCAAATTCAAACCAAGTTTTGCTGTACCACTTTGTATAATCATAATCAAACTTTGTCTGGCGCGCACAAAACTTATAGTTCTGATTATAATCCTCTTCTGGAATTGTTTTTTGATTGAATATACGAAGGCATTCTTTTTCTATTCCATCCAGAGTGTTTATATCATACAAGAACCAGCCTTTCTTTTTCATTTCTGCAACAGGCATATATTTTCTGAGCATTGCCTTTCTAGCAGTCAGTTCATTCTTTTCAGAATCCTGCTCTTCTCGTCTACGAATCTGGTATTTTGCATCAACTTCTATCCAGAAATCGGCAGGTGAACCAAAAACCTTTTCAAGCGTTACGGCTGTTTCCGGAGTAATTCCCTGTTTATTGTTAATGAGAAGATTTACAGTCTTTAAGCTGAAACCTGTTACCTCAGCCAAATCATTTTGAGTCCATCCAAATGAATCTAAAAAATCTAAAATAAAATCTCCCGGACCGACATTGTAAAATGGTTTTAACTCTTTTGCGTTCATACTATGCACCTTAATCACTGATAGTGATGTGATAAATCTTCAAGACCAATGATTCCGACAGTTTTCTCTTCATTAGTCCAATCAATTTCCATAATCAGCCGCCATGTTCTGTCCATTCGCATGGAATACTGATTTGTTCCTTCTAATTTTTCAAAATTATATCCGGGATATCTCCATATATCCTGAATTACTTTAAGCTGCTGCAAAATCCTTACAGCCATAGGAAATTTTCTTACAACTTGTGCAGGAACTTTTTTATATTTAGAGGATTTTCCAGATGTATACAATACTTCCAAATGTTCATTTTTAAAAATGACTTCCATGTATAACCTATATGGTTATAATATATGAGCAGATTTACAAATTGTCAAGAAACTTAGAAGAAAAGCGTAATAATTAATATGCAATTCTTCCACAGTTTTATCATTATTTCATTGGCTTATGGCAATAAATCTTATCGTTCCAATAAATTAAGTAGCCTTCATGAATAATAAAAACACATCTAAGAATAAAACTCAAAATCATTAATGTAATAAAAATATGCCAAAATATCGGTAAACTTTTATAAATAGTTTTTATATTATGATGTAATATCAGTTCCGTAAGGCATAGCATAAGGTTACCAACAGATACAGTCGAAATTCTTAGTACCTTTCTTTTAGCTTTCAAAAATGAATTAATTCGCTTCTCTAAAAATTCATTTTTCTCATCAAACGAAAGATGTTTAGCATATTCAACATTCTCATAACCATTCTGAGAAGTCATATTTTTATTATTAAGTATTATCTCTCGTTTATAATTTAGATAAAAGAGAAGCTTATATATACAAGAACAACCAAAAACAGAAAAACAATGCCTATATACGTAAAATCCCAAAATAAAGCATAACATTATGCCAAAATTCGATACTGAAAATATGCTATCCCAATTTTTGTATGTTAAAATTGTTTCACCGTAATAAAAATTTAAGAATATGTCTAAAAAAAGAATTAGACATATAAGCTCATTGAAAATATCGTAATGCTTTATAATTTTTAGTTCTGTCAAATCTGAAATTTTCATTTTGAATCTTCCTCAATTCTCTTAGTTTGTCTGTCAAATTCCGAAATGTATTCCCTATCCTGAATTACTCGAAAGATTTCATACTCATGGTGAGCTTTTTCAATTGCGTGCTCATGGCTTATTTTTCCTTTTGATTCAAGAACTTTCTGGCGGTTATTCTGTAAAAACATATTCACAGCATCAACACAGTCCTGCATTTTCATCAGATTACCGTCTTCTGCCTGCAATTCCGCATAATCAATAAACATTGTTACAAGCCTGTTCAAACGAGAGATTTCTTTTTCATTAAGATAATTCTTTGCAATTGTTACATCACTTTTGTAAATCTTTCCATTCGGAGAGTTTTTCCAGCTTGTAAGCCCCATATGTTCTTTTTGAGAGTCTGCACGATTATAGACAATTTCGGCAGCTGTATTTCCACTTACCGCAAAATGAAGTTTATTCTGGACAAATGCATAAAAATTCTTGGTTATTTCACTATCTTTATCATAATCACAACTGCACTGCTCAAAAATATCAGTAATTTTCTGATAGGCACGCCTTTCACTTGCCCGAATCTCTCGGATTTTTTCGAGCAACTCATCAAAATAGTCTTGCCCGAATTGCTTACCGTTTTTCAAAAGCTTTTCGTTTAACACAAAGCCTTTTGTTATGTATTCACGCAGCGTTTTCGTAGCCCACTGACGGAATTTCGTAGCCTTTTTTGAGTTTACACGATAGCCTACAGCGATTATTGCATCAAGATTATAAAACTCAACAGAACGCTTTACATTACGATTTCCTTCTTTTTGAACTTGTTCCAAAATGGAACAAGTTGAGTCTTTCACAAGTTCCTGCTCTTCATAAATATTTGATAAATGCTTTGTAATTGCCTGTGGATTTACATCAAACACGGCTGCCATTGCTTTCTGAGAAAGCCAGAAAGTTTCATCTTTGTAAACGACATTCACAACGACATCTGCATTTTCTGTTTGATAAAAAACTATATTATTTGTTTCAGCCATCTGTTTTATTCTCCAAAATTATTTTTTTACAAGCATATTCATAATTTCATCATATTTCTTAAGAAATACTTTGTCTTCTTCAATCCATCCCCATACAGCACTTTCAAAAGTCCAATAAGGGAATTTTAGTTTATCTATAAAAAAAGCCATTAAATAGGATTTTGTATCTCTTATAAAAACAGTATCAATGAATTGACCTGCCTGATTTTGGATTTTAGGAACACTGAAGAATGCTTCTATATTTGAAATTATTGAACTATGTTCCGTCTCATATACAGTTTTTGACATTCCATCAACTTGGTATAACGATAGAATAAAACTTTGTTTTGTAGCTGCTTCTCGGACAAAGAACATTGTATTAGAATGTAATACATATTTTGTAATACAAGACAATAGTTCATAAATTAAGAATGCGTAAGTAATTCTTTCTTCTTCAATTGCAATGCCACTTTGTATCGTTAATTCGTGACACAAGGCCACTTGCTTAAAAATCTTTTCTTGGAGCCTTCTATCTACTCCATTCATTATCGAAGAAATACAATCCGCAACAAAAGGTTCATCGAGATTTATAAAAGGGCGTCCTATATTATCTGGTCGAATATATGGATTATATTTTTCTTCTAACCCATTAAGTATTTCTAATTTTGAATCTGGATGCCCATTAGGCAAAGGGATTATTGCATCAACAAATTTTTGTAAATATGATTCAGCAAATTGATTAGTCAGCTCAACTGAATATGGGGAATTATAAAACTTTTTTCCAAAAACACTTGATATGTTGTCTGCCAAGTGTCCTTTGTTTATTGCCAATATCTGAATTACCGGCATTTTATTACAAATATGATGAAGTCTTTCTAAAACTTTTATTGCATATTCAGGCAGGCAGCGGTCTAATTCGTCAACTACAAGGATTATATGGAACTTTTCAGAAAGCCTTTTAAGATTATTATGGACTTCCTGTAAAGTATGCTGCAATGGAACTAATGTATTAATATTTTTTGTAGATAGTTTTGTATTTTCTTTAATTCTACGGAAAAATCCTTTTTTGCGTTTTATAATTTTCTCTGCATCAATTTTGGTAACTTCCTTTACAATTCCAGAAATTAAAGTAAGTAAATCAGCAGAAGCTTGTTTTAATAATTCATCTATAGCAGCTTCATAAATAGATTTTTGAGATGTAACTTGATTCAGTTTCTCAATCATCACTGAAAGAATAGCAACTAAAGGTTCATCATAGAAATCATTCTCCCAGGCATTGTAATGGAAGATTAAATATTTATTATCATTCTCTTCTAAAAGCTGCTTTTCAAGCTCTTGCAAAATCCAGGTCTTTCCAGAACCCCATTCACCGTCAATCGCAAAAGAATAGCCAATCGGATTGTCTTTTTGATTTTCAATTATTGATTTGAGAAGATCGAGATATGGTTGGCGGGAAAGGTAATCTTTCATAATAATTCAAGTCCGTTTTGTGGCGAAAATCTATATTTATTACATTTTTTATTTTTATAGTCATTTGTAATAGCATAAACACAATATTTGCCAATGTAGTTAATTTCAGACATTTTAATGCCTAAAAAAATCGTTTCAAATAACGATATGAAACAATATAACCCTGATTGTTCTAAGAAAATATAATAAATTAAATGTTTATTCTTAGTATCAATTTGAAGTACTCTTAAGGTATCGAAGATTTCAATATTCTCAAAACCACATCCAATATTTGCATACTTTATAACTTTATCATATTGAGCATTTTTTAAAATACTTGCTATTTCTTTAGCATCTGCGTCTTTTTCATAATCAGGACATAAATCACATAAAGATTCATATGCAATTTTCAGTAGACCAATTTTAAACTTTTCTAAATCAACTGAAAGACTCCCTTGAACCTCTATGCCTTTTTGAGAATGACTTTTAGGTTCAGAGATATTAAGATGAAGCCCTTTTTTTTCCAGTTTTACTCTTTTTTTATTTATAATTTCATCCAGTTTGTTTCTTTCCGAATCATCTACCATTATTGAAAATGTTCCTGTTCCATCGTCTTTGAGATTGCTTTGTTCGCTTGTTATAAATTTTAATTTTAAATTCTGCTCTTCATCATAATAAAATTTCATTTTTGTATTTTCATCAGTCTTTGGATGTACTATTTGTTCACACAAAAAAGAAGGCAATTTACCGGTTTTTCCTGTCAAGTTATTGTTCTCACGGCAAATTTTCATCAAAATATGATCCACTAGTTTTATATCTACTGCAGTACCTATTTTTGAATTACAAGATTTACATACATTATAAATATGATATGTTCCACCCAAAGCTTCAGGAATTACATGTTCATCAGATGAATCTACATTATCAGAATGACAAATAATACAATGTATCTTGGACATTTTTATTTCCTTGTTTTATCTTGCGCTATATTAAACTCTGAGATTAATGAAAAACTATCATGAATTATTTTTACCAGCAGTGGCTGAAATTCTATAACATTCAAATTATTTCCATATTTACTCATATCAATTGAAAAATTAGGATTATATATCTTTTCGTACAAACAGTTGATTACATCTTTCTGGCATACTTCACCTTTTTCTTTGTAAATAGGCATTGAATTAATGTTTAATATATCAAGATAAGGATAATGAATATTCCCCAATAAATCGATTAATGGTTTTGAATTCCTGCCATTAATAAAATCACTCAGTTTTTGTGAATCCGTAATTTGTAATGCAATAAGGAGAGGTAAAACGCAATATTCAAGAATTTTAAAGCCATAATTACACTCTTGTGAGTATGGAACAGAATTTACTGCAAAATCTGAAGGTTTAGCAAGTTCATATATTTTAAGAAATCTGCATATTTCACGCATTGAAAATGAATAATCGTTAAATATCTTTTTTAAAATTACATTTTCTTCCCAATATCCTAATTTAGATAAATATTCACTGATATCAATTGGTGGCAATGAAAGTCTTAAATCAAAGAATTTGTCTAAATATCTGTCCGAATTGAAATTTGAACCGTACAGATTCTTTATTGTATTAGACAATTCTTTTACATTTGTCGAGAAAACAAATGTTATCTTCTCATTAGTAAAATAATGTTTAACTCTTTCTAAAAGCTTAACAGCAAATGTCGGTTTACATCTATCCAATTCATCTATAAATATAATAAGCCTATCACCATGTTCTGGCAGCAATGAGCCTAACATTTCAGAAATTGTCTGATCTAACGCTTTTGTTTTCTCAAATTCTTCTAAATCATTTGTAAAGTGACAATCATCAAATATTTGGTGAACATCTACATTTGTTATTGCTGATGCAAATCCCATAGCAAGAGAAGCCGCAACTTTTCCTAAATCCGGTGCATGCTCAAATTTGTAGCCACATGAAAAATCTTTCACAATACCGTGCACAAGCGATATCAATGGATCTGTATCGTTGTCATTTTCCCATGCATCATAATAAACACAAACATGAGGCTTTATAGAATCTATAGAAGTATTTTTATCCGTAAGTCTAGTAAATACAGTTTTAACAGCCTCTTCTTGTTGATTCGTAAAATCACTTTTTGCCTTATATTGGTTTAAGGCATCTAGAACCATTTTTACTTGCTTAACAAATATTGTTTTTCCGCTTCCCCATGAACCATCCAATGATATAGAACAAGAGGAATTGATCCTATTTATAAGCGAAATAAATTTGAATACTTTAGGATTGCGCCCTATTTTATCATCAATAAAAGTCTGATAAACATTTTCGTTTGTAGGAGTCAAATCATAGAATTCCATTTTACTTTACCTCCACTTGTCCATAAATTAGCAATGGCAAAAAATATGCTTTAGATTATCGCGCTGATTTGCAATTATTGATTTGAGAAGGTCGATATATGGCTGGCGGGAAAGATAATAACTCATGCTAGACACCTATTATTCAAAAGAATCCATATATTTATTTTCTAAATCAAGAATATTACAAATTTGTTTTAGTTTATTATACTTTGGTGATTCCAATAAATCAGTTTCTTTCATCGTCCCGATATAGATTTTATCACAACATTTCTTAAGTCGATAAACCATAGGTAAAATAATAGAATTATTGTGCTCTACAAAATCTAATAAATCTTGTTTGCAAGTCGGAATTTTGTAACCTTTAGAAGAACTTGCAATAATAACACCGAAATCTCGTAATTTGCCGATTATCTTTGTTCTGAAATAGTATTTTGATATTTCTTCATATCCTATGCTATTCAAAAAATCAATTATTTCTTTTGTCGAAATATAATTTCTTTGATTATTATTAATAAAGCGAAATAATAAATACTCGACTACTTCTATTTGAATCTTTACATCATCATCAGAAGAGGATTCATATAAATTTAAGAACTCCTTTGCAGAATGAAAACAAATCTCTGCTATGTCTGGTTCATATTCCGTTGCAAGTGCAGATTCATAGATATTAAAGTCTCTATAATCCTTAGGGTAAAACTCGACTTTTAATTTGTGCGATTCCAATAAATCTTCATAGTTCTTTTTCTGACTATCTTGTTTACGTTCATCATAAATATATGAAAGAGTTCCAGATACAATATCAGCAATCTGTATTAAAATGTCAGTTTTACTATCATGTAAATATATATTTTGATCTTCAAATAAATTACCTGGATCAATTTTTGTTTTCATATATTTTAAGAAGCTTTCTGAAAAACCTGTCGAACCTGTGCTATCAGCAGTTATATCGATTAATGGAAAAGTTTTTCTTAATTCACAATAAATAATATTATTCAAGAACTTATAAAATGATTTCTTATATTTTAATCCAGGGAAACGATAAGAGGTTAATTTTTCTTTATCCACAACTAGTGAAAAATATTTATATGGAATTGCATTTAGTTCACCTAGTATTTTTAAGCGTCTTTTAGAGTTACCTCCAATTCCACTAGATTTCATTTCACTCGAAAAAAAATTTTCTTTACGAATTTCCTCAGTAGATATTTTGGCGTTTTCTAGATCTTCTTTCTTAAAAATTATAGCTGTAACAATAAAATATTTTGAAACAGATGGATTTTTTGTATCTCCTCCGAAAGCTCCTGATTCATCGATAAATGCATATACTCTGTTCATTGCTAATCATCTCCATAAGGACTATCAATCATTTCCCAATCATAAACACTATGTTCATTTTCCAGTTCTTCAGCAGCTTTTTGTATTTCATCATCGGAATACCTTCCACCAAACTCTGTTGATAATTCTTCTTCAGCATTATATGGACCACCATGAAGATAAAAATATCCACCTTCTTTTGTTTCATATGGACAACTTTCAGCAGGATCTTCATATCGATTCAAGAACCATTCTTTCATTTCATTAATATGATTTTCACGTTCTTCCTCATCTTCCTCTTCGATTTCATCATTAATTTCAGGTATTAATAAATTGAAATTATTATTTGTTGCTTTTAAATATTCAAATCCAAATTGGAAGTATGTAAAATATTTTGAATCAATTCGATTTACAATATTTTTGTCATCTTTAGAATCAAATTGCTTATAGAATTCAATAAGATAGGTTGAAATATTCTGAAGTCCTAATCTTGTTCTTAACTGCTTATCTTGAATTTCAGCTTGCTCAGTTAATATAAAAAATAAAGGATATTCAACTTTTTCATTATAAACCCCTTTCAATTTCTCAGATGTTAAATAATAAAAGTCTAAGTCACTATCGTTATAACATAAGCATAATATATCAACCGATATCATAAGATGTGCTTTACTAGCAAACTTTGCAATTCTAAAACCGCAATCTACAGACGGTCCAACAAAGTCAATTAAAACTTTGCTTCCCTTAGCTTGTAGATCATAGTCCATATGTAATTCCTTATCAATTTTAGGTGTTTGAGCTATCCAAACACATCCTTTTAAATAGGTATATGCTTCTTCATAATTTATTTTTTCTTTATTTTCATATATTCTATTATTCCATTCCTCTAAAGTTTTCTTAAAATATTTTACGTATGTAGAAACAGTTTCAATTTCATTTATTTCAACATAAAATAATATTTCATCACCTACATATTTCCAAAGCATAAAACTATTGGATTTAGCAAATAGCATTTTGGGAAAAGCTGTATAAAACCTTTTGAATAAAGGTAACCAACCATCGGATTTATTTGCCATACGAGCTTTCATTGCTGTTGAATCAATTACATCAACACTAAAAAGAATAAATAACTTTTTACTATCATTCATTAATTTCATACCTATCAGTCCATTCATAAGCAAAGCTAACCATCTATCTCACAAATCAATAAGCTTTGTATTTTCACATATAATTTCACTTTCCTTCTTTTCAATATTTAACATCATATCTGAGGACTTTTCTAAAATATCTGGAAGTAGAATTTCGCACATGTAGTTTTCAAATTTCTGCAAAATCCATATCTTTCCAGACCTCTATCCACCATCAATTGCTAAAGAATAACCACTTTGATTTTCTTTCTGATGCACAATTATTGTTTTGAGAAGATCAAGATATGGCTGGCGGGAAAGAAAATCTTTCAAAAAATAACCTCATTAATTATAATCTGAATTCAAAATATCATGATTATAATATTCAAAATTTTCTGTTAATCTATATACAACTTCGAAATTGACTGTATTATGATTTGTAAATTTTTTTCGCTCAATTGTAATTTCTCCATCATAATCATAGTCCTGTTTATATACGATAGCACTAGAGTCAACTTCGCCAGAATAAGAAGCAATAATAGAACAAGTTTCATCATCTCCATCAATTACATAATAATAGTCTCTATTTAAATCTATATTATCAATATTTATATCAACATCATCAATATAATCTGAACATCTTCTTGACATATGTCGTGCAAATATGGGTGAAAATTGTATATTAATAAATTTTTCAAGTTCTTCTCTTATACCTGCAGTTTCTTCTATATTGTCTATAGCTTCATCATTTAATTCATTAATATTCTTTGCATATGTTTGAATAAAATCTGATAAGCTTGTGTAATATAAGATTTCAACTCCATTGTCTTTTGCATCTTGTATTAGTGTTGGGTGAAGTTTATTATCTTGTGCAAATTCTTTTATATTTTCACTTATAAAGATAACTTTTTTATCTCCGTTTGTTTTTGCTAATTCTAAAGTTGAAAGCCATATAATAGTATCTCGTATTTCTTCTTTTTCTTCACTACATGGTTTAATTTTTTCTAAGGCTCTTCTTACACTTTCAGCACACATTTCATTTGTATAATCAATTAAATAGTTTGAACTAAATCTTGAATAAATTTTATTTACGTTGTCCATAAAAAGTTTTGTTTCAGTATCATAATCTAATTGTATTATTGGCACTTCTGACATCGTTAAACCATTCAAATACTTACTTGAAAGTAAATATTCACGATTTTGTTTCTTTAGTCTCTTTTTATAACCTGCTTCAATTTCTTTTTTTACAATAGTTGAGAGCTTTAATGATGAACCTGTAGTTTCAAGATATCTATACAAAGCTTTAAATAAATCATTATCCATTCTAGGTGATTTAAGAATAATATTTGTATCTAATACAACTTGCATTTTTTTCTCCTTTTATAATTGATTTTTTATATTTTGTAGATTTAAATTAACATATTAATTGTTCATTTCATTATTTCACCTCAGCTTGACCATTCATAAGCAGTGGTAATAATTTATCCCTCATTTCGCTAAGTTTCATTGATTCTCGTTGTAATTTAGCTTGCTGATTCAATAATGGTGTTATCTTTACAGTAAATGAATCTATGATTTCTTTTGAAGGTAGAACAATCTCCATTTTTTCCAAATCATCAACTCGAATACCTTTAAAGATACTTCCCGTTGCTTTCTGGGTCATTTTTCTTACATAGTATTCATCTCGTAAAATGTTGTATAAAAATTGAGAGGACATATTCTTATAATTTGGTCTAATAGTAAAAACAGATTCATTTATATCCCAATCTTTTGGCTCTTCATTTATAAGATAGCAGCGCCCAAGCGGACAAATACTTGCAAACAGAATATCACCGGTTTTTATATCAGAACGATTATGAACCATAGATCGTGCTTCTTCATCAATTAAATCGCAGTTTGAAAAGTCAATCATTCCTGATTCTGTTAAATTTTTTACAGTTACATATTTTATATTTCCGTTTCCTAGTACAAAGTTATCTCGAGGATTAAGTCCAGTATTTATATGATTAATACATTCTTTTAATGAAGTTACTTCCCATCCGACCGGTATCTCCCGTTTAAGAACTTCGTTATAATCCATTTTTCCGCCGGAAGATTTGTATGGCTTGCCGGCTGCATTAGGAAAGTCAAACTGCACAAACCAGTGGTCATAGAGCCGTTTTGCCATTTGCTCCAGCTTTGCGTTCATGCGGCGGTTCAATGCGATTTTGTCATCGAGGGTGGAAAGGACGGCGGCGATTTTTTGCTGGGATTCGAGAGGAGGAAGAGAAATCTCAAAATTTTTAATATCTTCAGAATTTAAGTTTTTACGTATTCCAGAAGATAAAGAACGTAATACATTATAACTATTTTTTAAGTAATAAAATACGAACTTATAATCAGCGATTGTTTTATTTACGATTAAGTTACAACAAGCCTGATTTGTTGTCATTTCTTTAGCTAAAATGGATACATTTCCTCGTGTTTTACCTTCTCCATACATCGCAATTGACAAGGTGTTTTTGGGATAAACTTTTAAATTACACTCTTTAAGTGCAAGATTTGAAATGTATTCTTTTGTGTCAAAAATTTTGTACTCGCCTAGTTGTTCGGTCTTTAGCCATGGTATATCGTTTGATTTCCAATATAATTCATTACTTCTTAATGGCGTCATCCCACTACCAACATAATCAGCAATCTCCCCCAACTTATATTTTTTCATTTCCATATTATTTTCCAGCCTTTGACAAATACATATTAATTGAGTTCAATTTATTCTCAAGTTCATTCTTCGCACTCAATAGGCTTTGCAAATATTCTCTTCTTTTTTGATTTTCCATGTCTGCTTCAATATCATCTATTCGTGCACCCCTGCCATAAAATGGATAATGAACAGTTTCTAAATCTATTTCTGCTTCTTTTATCTGTCGTGACAATTGTGCTAACTGCTGCTCTAACTGGCGTTTTGTCTCTGTCATTTGTGGATTCTGTGCGGCTATAAAAACATCAAGTAAGTCATAGATTCCAGAAATCTGCTTTTTTGTATCTTTTGAGGATTGATGTGCTATTGCAAGAGCGACTATTATCGCTACTACACCCACAATCGGGCTTAAAACAGTTGCCCAAAACATAATTTGATTAGTCATTATTGTTCTCCAAAAATAGATTGTTTTATTTCTGTATACAACGGCATATCTGAAGTAAGTAATGGAGCCATTGTATCTCTTAAAAATGAATGCGCATCATTTCCACATCTAGTTAACTGCAAAATTTTTTTGAGATTAATATAAATTTCGCCACTTGCAGACTTTACATCATCAGATGGGTTACCACGGCTGATACTGTCTTGCATTGCTTTGCTTTTCATTTCTAAACATTCTGCTTCCCTTTCGGACATGCCTTTTGTCTTACATAATTTCCGTATCATTTCGTCATCAAAAAGATAGCATTCGAGATGTCTTCTTCCTAGAACTCTTATTCCTCTTCTGTTGCATTCATTTACTTGCTCGTCACTTTTATCATCTCTATCAACCAGTTTGATAATTTTTGAATTATTAAGAACTTCTTTAACAATTCGCATACTAATATTATTTGGGTCTTCAATTTCGGAGCAAGAACCTATCGAAACAAAAGCTACATCAGGCTTTTCATTATGAAAGATTTTTGAGTATACTTCTTGATCGAAGTTTTGATTTCTGCCTTTGTGTTGTGCACCTTCACAAAAAACAATAGTTCTTGGAGCAATTAATCCTGCAAAATCATCAAATGCCAACTCTAAAAACTTATTCCAGATGGGTTTGTTAATTTCTGAAGGCTCAATAACAACTGTTGAATCAAAATCTTTTCCCTCAAAATCTAGAAAAACAACACTATCTGGAGATTTTTCATTTAATTCTCGAGCCTTTTTTAACATACCTATAGAATGAGTAGCTATCCATAATTGTGAATTATCAGGTACATTTTTATACAGCTCTTCCAGAACTTTTTCTTGTAAACTTGTATGCATATGACTTTCAGGTTCGTCGATACAGAAAATCGAATCTGGATAATATTCTTGTTTTATAATTAAGTCTAAAATTAAATCAAACGCAGATTTTTCACCTGCTGAAAGATTCTTATAATGGTATTTTTCTATTATTCCCTTTTTGAAATAGAAAGTTCCATCTTCAAGTGGATCTCCAATATCTAGTAATTGCAAATCTGGAAAAATTGAGATTAAAGATTGTTGGATTTTACCGATTATTTTTTCACGTAAAGCTTTTACATTAAGTTCATCAAACTCTTTCGAATACACTCCTGCCATCGTCTTTGAAATTAGTCGCTGGTAGTCTTCTGAAACTTTTGCATCTGTATTCATTAGATTTTCTACCACATATTCTGTAGGATTTTTCATCCCAGATAAATTTGTTACTGAAAAATCTGGATCGTTGCGAAATGCACTTCGAAAATAAAATTTTCCTTTTATCTGTGATTGTTCAGCATTCTCATCAAAATCATTGAATTCAATTTGTATATCAGACCACGGATTGTGTTCCATTGACAAATCATCGAATTGTCGTTTTATAAAATATAAACTGTCATTATATCCCCATCTCCAACCTCTATATCTATACCATTGATTAAAGGCTTCAAAAAGAGACGTTTTTCCGCACCCATTCGGTCCGACAAGAACAACAAGTTTTGCTGTTTGAGGAATGTTTTGAATCGTTAAATCCGTAAATCGTTTAAAATCTTTTATTTTTATTGATTTTATTCTCATTTAAGTCTCCTTTCTTCATATAAGTTTTAAATTTTTCAATTCATCCTTAAATCTGCAAGGCTTTTCTGTAAAAATGAATCAAACTCTTTTGAAGTCGGCAAACCTAATTTTTCTACAGATTGTTCATTTCCGTCTGGAATAACATATTCAATGCTTACCTGCTTTTCACCGATTATAAAAAGAAGCCCAACTGCGTTATTTTCTTCTTCACGCTTATCTTTTGCATTAAAGAATTGTATCTGCTCTTTAAACTCTTCTTTTTCCTTTTGCGTCAGATTTTTTCGCAAAATCCTTAAAAGAACATTCCTTCTTGATGGAATGTGATAATAAAGCTGGTCGATTACAAAATATGAATCCTTATAGGGAATCCGAAGCTTTTCGTTGCTGAATCCAAAGGAAAGTCCTGTTCCCAAAATAAAATTTCTTACAGGCAGATAAAACTGCTCTTTTTTTGATTCTATCTGTGCTTCAAAATAATCTCTTGCATTAAGAGGCGAAACGATGCTTCTGCCTGTTTTGCTTTCAAGCTCTCGGCGGGCTACAGCCGCAACAGTTCCGCCTTCGTGAGCGCACTTGGCATTTTCTTCCAAAGTCTGGGGATTTTTTGTCTTTGTGATGCTTGTTGCGGAAAGTTCTGCAAGCATGTTCAAGACAAGCTCTTCATTTGTCATGTTGTCACGGAGATTTTCTTTTTTTAGACCTTTGAACTTCTTGTATTCTTTTGCAGTTTTGTCAGCCCATGCCTGATAAATTATATCTGTGAGGGCCGCATATTGAACGCCATCTTCTACATTGTGTCCTTTCCACTGGTCTGTAAGGTCTTTTCTTATTTCGATAGACTTTAAACGCTGGTTAATCCAGTCGTCAGAATAGCCAAGCCTGCGGTAATCTTCCAAGCCCTGTTTTATTGAAAGTTCCGGGTCTTGCAATTGATCAAGGCGTTCCGCTCCAACTTTGGCGAGCCACTGCTTAAATGGCTCCGCTTTTTTTGAAGGAATTGACTGTATTATGCGGAAAAGACCTTGTGTATTTGCAGCCTGAATTTCACGTCTTTTTCCATCTTTTCCAATCATTTGAAGGGGGGTACAAATTGTACCCCAGTTGGAATTCAGTTCTTCATCACGAGAGCGCATTTTTTTTATGTATTGTTTTGGATCGCTGCTGTCAGTTAGGATTTCAATAACATCTACTATAGAAAAATACCATTCTTCTTTTTCTTCATCCCAAACAGAGCGGACAAGTTTATCTTCAAAAAGTTTAATTGAATTCTTCTTTGCCATTTTTTCTCCATTCATACAAACTTCAATCCAGCCAGCTGATTTTCAATCTCACTTTCAAGGTCATGGCTTTCTTTGAACATTGCTTTAAGCTCTTCTGTATCAGCTTTCATCTGAGCATTAAACTCATCTTCTGTAATATCTACATATTCAATCTTAATGTCAAAATATTGACCTGCAGAAAGTACATAGCCTTTTTCTTTTATTTCATCGTATGAAACGCAGACGCTAAAATCTTCAACAGCTTCCTTGTTGCGGAAGGTTTTTACAATCTTTTCAATTTCTTCATCAGTAAGCCGGCGTTTTTTAAGACCGTTAGAATCCTTGTATTCTTCTCCAAGCTTTGATGCATCTACAAGAATAACTTTATCAGCTGTTTTAGATTTATCAAAGAAAAGTACGCTTACGTTTGTTCCTGTGTTTGCAAATACATTGCTTGGCATTGAAACAACACCCCAGACAATTTTGTCATCAACAATCTTGTGAAGGATTTTGTTTTCTATTCCGGATTTTGCAGTTATAAAGCCAGTAGGAATTACGATTGCGCCTTTTCCGTTATCTTTTATTGAATTGATAACATGCTGAATAAAACAGGTGTAAATCGCCATTCCTTCTTTTTTAGTCTTTGGAACATTTGGAACTCCAGCCCAGAATCGTGCAGGCATGGCAGCAATCTTTTCTCTTGTATCGCTAAAGTCCATCTTAAACGGTGGATTAGAAACAACAAAATCAAACTGTCGCAGTTCTTTTCCGTCATCTGATTTATGATATGGATTTACAAGCGTATCTCCCTGAATTGCATGGTCTAGACTTGAAACAAGATTGTTCAGAATCAGATTAAGCTTGAGCATTTTGTTTGAACGCTGGCTTATATCCTGGCTAAAAATTGTACAGCGGTCTTCTCCAATCTGATGGGCAAGAGCCATTAAAAGTGTTCCAGTTCCGGCAGAAGGATCGTAACATTCAATGTTGTGTAAATCTGAATCATCCCCTACAAGAAGTCGTGCCATAATTGTTGCAATTGCGTGTGGTGTGTAATATTCTGCATACTTTCCGCCGCCTGCTGTGTTGTAGTCCTGAATCAAGTATTCAAAGATGTTTGCAAAAAAATCATAGTGTTCTGCAAAGGCTTCTTCAAAACTGAACTTTACAAGCTTATCAACAAGAGCTCGGGCAAAGTTTGCTCTCTGGCTGTCATCAGTAACATATTGTGTAAGTGCTTCAAAAATAGGAATCTTTGTATTTGCAACAGTTAAAGTAGAAAAGATTTCCATATTTTCTGCAGCAATATCTTTCATCGTAGAATCAAAAATTACATCAAAGTCGCCTTTAGTCTGCTGGTTCCAGAGCTGGGTAATAAGATGCCTTGAATAAAGGTTTGGACAGTCGGCACCCATTACGCGGCAAACACGCTTCTGCTCGTCTTCGCTAAGCTTTGCGTATTCACTTTCCCAATCTTTTGCATTCTTAAACTGAGCCTGGTAGCGAGATTCTTTGTTTTTTAATGTGTAGCCAAATTTATCATTCAGAAATTTATACAAAAATACCTGTGTAATAATTTTGAATTCGTTTCCATCGTTGCCAAGTCCTGCACTCTGGCAGGTAGCTTTTAATTCATCAATAAGAGCAACGGTCTTTTCTCTGATGTTCATATTTCCCCTCAAATACTTTTTTATACCGTATAATAATCGTGGTATTGATTTAAATACTGTTTACTAACTCTCGTCTGAATAAAATCACAATCTTCAACTTCTGATTTGATATTCAGCTTATAAAGACTGTCATCGATAAGTGACCAGACTGTTTGGGCAAAATAAGTATCCTTTTTAAGAATATCATTTCTGTCATAAACCTGCTGGTCTATTATTTGTTTTACTGTCATCATTGCTTCAACAATATCATCTGTCATTGTTGAAATAATTGGTTGTACATGTCGTTCTGTTCTTCTTGTATTTTCTTCTACAATTCTTTTATGAACGCGAACAAACTTTTTGTCTCCATTATAGCGAGAAAGCAGAGCATCATCTTTACGACGTAGTGTTCTAATCTTTTTGTAGATTTCATCCATTGCAGCATTTTCTTCATTATATTGGGCTATACTTTCTGGCTTAAACTTGTGTTCTTTGAACCTTTGTTTGAACGCTTCTGCAAGAGTAATAAACTGCGGATCTTCCGGATCGTAATAATCACGAAGTTCATGAAGTGTTTTGGAAAGTTTCTCTTGTAATTCAGAACCGTTATCAACAAGCTTTAATTCTTCTTTGTTTATCATTGAAAAGTTGAACTGTATGTTCATCATTGTTTCGTTGATAAGCATTTTTGTTTCATCACTTGTAGTAAAGGCTTCCATTGCATTTATTTCAGTAATGCGAGCCTGAACAGCGGAGAGCATATCTGGAAGTTTTTCGATTACAAGTTTTGCAAAAGTTTCTTTGAGTTCATCATCACCAAAAGTTCGAACAAGGTTGAACATATTCTTTGCATTTATTAATGCAGTTCTTAATTCAAACAGTTCTTTCTTATCTTCAATTTCTGTAATTTCCTGGTCAAAAATTTCAGCATTCGAAATATCATAGTTAGAAAGAGTTTGGCGTGCTTCTTTCATCTGCTTTATGATATCTTCTTTTTGTTCCAGAACCTGAGTAAACATATCTGGAAGATTCTCAAGACCGGTCTCGTCTTCATTTGAAAACTTCTGGAATTCCTTGATGTACTTGTTATTGATTTCTTCAAAGTTTGCTTTTATATCTGCAAAATCAATTACAGTTCCATAACGCTGTTCACCATATTCTGAATTGTAAGGACGGTTTACACGTGTTATTGCCTGTAGAAGTCCATGATCTTTGAGCTTACGTCCGAAGTATAAACGCTTAAGACGAGGTGCATCAAAACCTGTAAGAAGCATGTTATAAACAATCAGAATGTCTATTGTGAAATTCTTTTTGAAGTCTTTTACTATCTGCTTTCTAACCTCTTTATCATCACTATCATAAAGAATGAGACCTGGCTTCAAGGTTGAAGTCATTTTTTCAGTTTCATGAAGTTCCTGCTGAATCTCATCAAAATACTGATATAGCTTTCTAGCCTGTTCACTTGTTTCACAGATAATCATACCGCCAAGAGTCGGGTCCCCCTGCAAAAGGCGGAATGTTACCAGGTCTTTTATGATATAACGAAGCAATTCTTTTACATAAGAGTCATGAGAAATAATATCTTCTTTTTTTAATTCACCTTTTGTAACAAGTTTTTCAAGTTTCTGATAAGCTTCGGTAAGTTTCTTGCGATAAGAAGTTTCGATTTCTTCACGAAGTATTTTTAGAGTATATCCATCCTGAATTGATTTATCATAATAGTATGCATGGAAATAATCTCCAAAAACTGAACAAGAAGATTTTTCTTCTTTAAGAATTGGAGTTCCAGTAAGAGCAATTTTAATTGAATCTTTATCTGCGTTGAACAAGTTTGCAAGGAAACATCCATCCGGTTTATATCCGCGGTGTGCCTCATCAATTATAAATATACGCTGCAAGTTTGTTGCGTAATCTTTTACAGCTACCTTATTCTGGTCTTCCTCAACCTTCTGAATATTAACAACTGTGATTTCGGCTTTTCCGCTAACCCCTTGCTGACTCTGATTTGTACGGAATTGTTCCATAAGTTCAGATTTACTATTTGCAGTATTTATAGAAAGTCCTCGTGCTTCAAATTCCTGTTTTGCTTGTTCCAGCAAATCAAGTCGGTCCACAATAAAATAAAACTTTGTTACCTTGTTTTGAGCTGCAAAGTAATCTGTCAGAATACGAGTAAGATAATACGAAAGTGCAGTCTTTCCAGAACCTTGTGTATGCCATACGATTCCTGATTTCTTACCATTCTTAAGAGCATCTCGAATTGCAAGTGCCGCAAACATCTGCTGATAACGCATAATGTGTTTCTGGTCTGTTACTTCAATTTTGCCATCTACTTCCCGTTCACTTTTTACATATGCAATTCCATATTTAAGAATGAAAAGCAAACGTTCAGGACTACACATAGAAGTAAGGATTCTATTTGTAGGTGTATAAAAATCAAGATTTGTCTGATACTCAGGAGACTGTTTAATTACCTGACAATTGAAGTCAGTAAGAATTTGTTTTTCGACTTGCTGGTCAATTGGTTTATAAGGATAGTTAGCATTAAATGGAGGAATTGCTTGTGAAGAAAAGTTATCTTCTCTAAAGCAGTTAAAGAATGCTTTATTTCGGCTGCCTGTACAATAAAAGGCACCTTCTATAGGAACAATTCCACCAAGTGCTGAATACTCCATATTGTTAGAAAATATCATCAATTGTGTGATATTTATGAAACGACGAAATTTTTTGTTTGGGAATCGGTCCAAGGTCATGCGGCTTGCTTCTGCAACCATCCCGCCAACATTATTTGTTTTCTTTACTTCGATAAAAACAAGAGGAAGCCCATTTATAAAAAGTGTAATATCTGGTCGGAATTCATCTTCACCATTACGGCAAGTAAACTCTGCTGTACAGTAGTAATCATTGTTTTTAGGATTATCAAAATCTATAAGTTTATAAGGAGAGATGGATATCAATCTTTCATAAAATTGCTTTCCTAAATCATCATCATTGAGTTCTTTTTTTATATCTTCAAATACAGATGTCCATTTATCTTTTTTCTCTGGATTAAGACGTGCAAAATCTTTTTGAAACTCTCCAATCAAAATATTAGTATCAGTATCAAAACTAGTTCCAGCAGTTTTTTGAGATTGACCTTCAGTTCCAATATGATACAGTTTTCCAATGTAGTTATATCCAAGTCTTGTAAGGTGAACCATTGCAGGCATTTGAACACGTGTTTTTTCGTTATAGTTCTTGCTCATTTTGCACCTTCTTTTGAATACTCATTAATCAAACAAATATCAATTATATTTGAATTATATCATAGTTTCATATAATATACCGCAATATATTAATTAAAATTTAATAATCTTTTGATGTTTATTATACATCATAAGAGTGCCAAAAATTGACACTTAAACGATGATGATTATAAAAATGAAAAAGATGTAGGCGGGATTTTTCATTGTTTTGGAGAACTTGTAGCCGCTCTGGCCTTCTGGCGAAGTGTATTTGTGGTCGGGAAAGAAAAATCAAGGAAACAGTAACATAATTATTCTGTAAAAAATATCGACCATTTTCTGTTTTACAATTGATTTAACGACCATTTTCTAATTTCTTGATTTTTAGATTATTTACAGGCAAGTTTACAGGCAGATTTTACACCGAAGATTTACACCGAACTTTCTTACATTTTTCTCCGAACTTTTCTCATTTACACCGAACTTTTTTTCTGTTTACAGTGACTTTACTGTGATTTTACAGTGATCTTTTGAGTAATCTTTACAGTTATCTTTTCAGATTTTATGCCATTTCTAAAACAAATCCAGCATGGCGTCGAGGTAGATGGATTCACGGACTTCGAGCTGGTGTTCTGGCTTTGTCATGTAGTAAAGAATGAACTCTAAGAGGATTGCGGAGCCGAGGCCGCGGCCTTCGAGTTTGAAGTTTGAAAAGCCCATGGGAAGGTAGGTTTGCTGGATGTCCTGGATGCTGATGAAGGCGGGATTTTTCATGGCTTTGGAGAACTTGTAGCCGGCCAGACCGTCTTTGCCAGTACATTTGTGATCGGGGATTTCTTCGCCAGCGGTGGCGAGGTTTTTGAGGCTTACGTTTTCGTAGCAGGCTTTGCGGGAACTGCAGTTTATGTCACAGCATTCGTTGCAGAGAAATTCTACTTTGTCTTTTTCTTCTTGTGTGAGTGTTACAAGTTTGTCGAAAGCTTTATTCAAGCGGAAGTCTGGGACTACGTATTTGAAGTCTGGGCGTTCAAGTTCTGAACGTAGGGCTTCAAAATCTGTGAGGACTTTTGTTGTTGAGGAAATCAGATACAGGGCTGGATATTTTTCTTTTAGATAATCTACTAATAAATCTGAATGCACAATTACGCCGGCGGGATTTTTTGCGTTTTCAAAAAGCCGGCACAGCTCGTTGCATTTTTTATCTGTCAGATGTTCTTCACGCAATAAGGAATTGCTGAAGGTAAGTCTGGCAGATATTCCATATTCATTCATTAGCGCAAGAACATCGCGGGCATCCGCCTTGCCAAAGCTTGTTCTTCCCCCGCCTCAAAGCGAGCCTTCCGGTGCTCCGTAAACCGAAGCAATGTCGCACCAGTCGTAAAACCAGTTTAGGTGTTCGCGGTAAAGAGGCAGAAACTCACGGTAAAAATCATAAAATTCAAAAAGCCCGGGAAGATGGTAGTGAACTTTTATCATTGAGAAATCCTTAAAAGGTCGGCAAGCACAGCTTGCCTCTGCTACATCCCAAACCTGTGTAAGGCCGCTGGCGGCCGGTGTTTTATAGCAGGGCGTTAAGAAAATTGCAACGCAATTTTTAGCCCTACCACCATTCCGCTGTCGCAGCTCGTTTTTTAACGGTTCTCCGATTGTAGGCTACATTCCATACCATTGTGCCGCAGTCTGGTCTGCTGTCTGCAGGAGCACTACGAGCGGATTCTGCAGGAAGTTTGAATAATTAAATGATTCGCTGTCTGACAAATCTGAAAATCCCATGTGGCGGCTAACTGCTTCTATGACCATGCGGTTGTTTATAAGAGAAGGCAGAATTTCAAGCATCATTAAAACTGATTCATTTCCATGTCCAAGATTTCGGTTTTCTGCACGTGTTTTGTAGAAAGGCTGTTTTACCCAGTTTCCGGTTATGTCTTTTGTGTTGCGATACTCAACTCCGTAAAAGCCTGTCTTGCAGAAATCGTGGCAGAGAGCGGCAACAAAAATGTCATAAGCTCGAACTGTGTATTTTTCTCCTTCTGGGGAAACAAAGAAATTCTCAAGTAATGGATGTGCAAAAACAAGACTCTGCTTAATAACCATTAGAGTATGAAGAGAAAGACCTCCCTTAAAGTTTCCGTGGAAACGTGTTGAAGCCGGCGCAGTCCAGAAATCTGTGCGGTCAAGCCAGTCTTTCATACTGGCAGCTTCAGTTGCATCTTTCATGATATAGTCAATCATTTCTGTAATACAAGGTTTGATTGATTCCATTGCAAAGCCGGTACCACTCTGGTCTGCTGCAAATTCATTGAAAATATCCAGAAGCTCATTTACTTCTGTGTATAAGTCTTGTCTTTCTGTGTCTGTCATTTTTTTACCTCACGTCATGCTGAAGATGACAATTAATATTATATCACAATCAATCTAATATTGTAATTTCAACTCGTCTATTTAATGCTTTTCCTTCCGCAGTATCATTCGAAGCAATCGGCTTTTTACCGCCGCTACCCTTGCAGATAAAGCGTTCACTGCCAATTCCTCGGGAACTCAGTGCAGCCGCAATTGAGTCAGCTCGCTCTTTAGAAAGCTTCATTTCGCCTGTCTCGTAGCCTGTGCTTGCAGTATGACCTTCAATCAAAAATTGTGCGCCCTCTGCAAGCCGTAGGATTTCTGCAATCTGATCAAGTCTCTTTTCTTCACCTGGAAGCAGTTCTGCACTGTCGGCTTTAAACTGAAGATTCTGTATTGTCAGTCGGATACCTGCTTCGGTGTTGTCTACGGTAATTGGTGCAGAAGATTTAGCTGATTTTGCCTGATGCTCTTCAATCTGTTTTTTGAGTTTCTCAGTTTTTGCAGAAGCATCTTTAGCTGATGATGATTTAACTGATGTTTTCTTTGAATCAGAAGCTTTTCTATCCGGATTTCCCCCGCTGACCCATTCGCTGGTGTTTACAGGCTCCCAGGAATCATAATAATCAGAATTATCAGAACCGTCTTTTCCGGTTGAGCTAACAGCTCCTTGCGGATTTATACCAGTTGAAGCAGCATCATTCTTTGCCACTGGCCTCTGCAAAAGCTTTTCTGCTTCCTCATCATCAAGCAGATCCATTTTCTTAAGTGCTGCAATCAGTCTGCTTCGGTCTATGGCCGGAGGATATTCGGTAAACAAAGAAATAGTTCCCTTGTACTGATATTTATTTCCATCTTTATAAATAAAAGTTTCATCAACTGTATCGCGGATAACAAGAGCAGCGCCCGAAGCCTTACTTACAATAATGGTTGCTTTATGGCTTCCCTGGGCTGCAGACAGATCTTTATCTCCACCCCAGTCAACATACATTGTAGTTCCGCCCATATTATAGCGGGTTGCCCATTCAGCAGAAATCAGATAAACAGGCTCTCCATTGTATGTATCATCACCAGTGTAAGTGTAACGAACGTAAATCGGCATTTTTGTGATTATGCCTTTTGAAAGCGGATCAACTGCCCTCATTGCCTTGGCTTCCCAGACATCACCCTTTTTAATTTTGCGGCTGGTAAAAGCAGGAAAGCTTCTGAAGCTCGGATATCCGTTATCTACAAGCATGGTAAGATTGCCGTCTTCACCAATTATAAATGATGATGGAATTGCATCATGAATCCCAAGGGCTACCTGAGCCTTGTTACGATTCGTATCCTGATCTACATAAAAATCACCTTCGTAAACAAGGCCTTTGTCTGTTCTGCTTGGAATAATAAATGCAGAAACTATTTTACTTTGGAGTCCAATATACTTTCCATTTTGATAGACTCGCATGTCGCTGCGTTCGATGAATTTATAATTTCGGCTTCCTTTATAAGAAATTGTCTGGGTATCATCCGTAAGTTCTCCAAGCGGATGATTTATTGCAGACTGTCCCGTCATAAAAAAAGTAAGAATTGAAAATACAACAAAAATACAGACAATTTTTTTCATAATCAAATAGTTTCGTCAGACCCCGAACCTTCGCAGCATAGCTGCTCGGAGACTCGCTAAAAACAGTCCACTGGACTGTTTTTGCCCTGCTACGCAGTGCCGCTCCCTATGTTTCAGCATCTCAAATATGAGCCCCCGCCCCTGAACTTCTTTCAGTGGTCTGGGTGACAGTTTATTATATTCCAAGATCCTCGCCAACAAGAATAACCTTAATGCGGCCCTCAGGCTTACACATACGGGTTTCTACAAACTGACAGCAGATAGAATCTGGGCTGAGGCAGTTTGCACATTCGCCGGTAAGTGAACATGGTGCCTTAGAATTAGGAAAGCGCATATTGTTTACGGGAGCCGCATAATTTCGAACACGAGAATAAGCTGCTTCCATATCTTTTACAATTTTATTCATGCCTGCAATAATCAGAATATTTTTAGGACCATAACAGAGAGCAGCAACACGGTTACCTTTTCCGTCGATGTTAAAGAGTTCACCGTTTTCTGTAATTGCATTAGAACTCATAAGGAAGGTTCCGCAGTTCAAAGCCTGATGCATGAGCTCTTCACTTTCTTCAGGGCTTTTAGCAGTTGCGCGGTCAATAATTTTATAGCCTTTATCAGCAAGAAGCTTTTTGATTCCCAGGGCATCAACAGTCATAGTTCCACCCCAGGAAACAGAATGGTCAGCAGGAATCAGTTCCAGCACCTTAGCCGCCACATCCTTACTGTCAGAAATATAATAAGCCTCAAAGTGCCTCTTCTTAAGAGCCTCCACAACCTTAGGCCCAGTCAGATCATTACGTTTTTTCAGTGGTTCTAACATTTCCCACCCCCTTTTGCTTTATAAGCTTTATAATATCATATGGAAGTAATTCTGTCATTGAATTTATAAGAACAAGATTTTTTATGTAAACTAAAATTATAAAAAGTTTAAGATGATTTGGCGCGAAGGAGTGAGGCATAAGTCAAAAAGACTCTTTTTGTGGATGCCGCGAGAGCGGCATTTATATAGTTTCCAAACCACAAAAAGCGTCTAGCGCATTATTGCGCGTTTTTGACTTATGAATCACGACTGGGAGCCAGGTGAACGAAAAATACTTTTATTTTTATTTTTCGTTGCATTTATTTATTATTTAGGGTACATTTACTTACTTACATTAAAATATTTACAGCGAATTCGCTGTTTCGTAGTGGAGAACGTTTATGTCAGAAAAAGGCACAAATCAGTATTACATTACCAGACAGGATTCCACAGAATCTAATGCCCGCAGCTACCCGCGAAAATTTCCATTCGCGATTGCTAAAGCAAAAGGCTCATGGGTTGAGGACGTAGAAGGAAACAAATATCTGGATTTTTTGTGTGGCGCGGGAACTTTAGCACTCGGCCACAATGATGACGAAGTAAACAAGGCGATGGTTGATTTGATTCAGTCAAATGCGCCATTACACACCCTTGATTTAACCACCCCTGTAAAAGATGAATTCGTTGAAACGATACTTCGCCATCTTCCTTCTGAATTAGGAAATAATGCGAAAATTCAATTTTGCTCACCATCTGGAACGGATGCAACAGATGCCGCTATCAAGCTCTGTAAAACTGCAACCGGCCGTTCTGCCGTAATCTCCTTTGCCGGCGGTTACCACGGAATGGGACAAGGCCCTCTTGCCTGTATGGGAAATCTTCATGCAAAGTCAACTGTAAACGGCCTTATGCCGGATGTTCACAGCTTCCCTTACCCTTATGCTTACCGAGATCCATTTGGACTTGGCGGTGAAGCCGGTGTAAAGGCAGCATGTAACTTCTTTGAGCGCACTCTTAAAGACCCTGAAAGCGGAATCACAAAGCCAGCCTGCGTAATCCTTGAACCTATTCAGGGTGAAGGCGGTGTTATTCCTGCCCCTGTAGAGTTTTTGCAGACTGTTCGCCGCGTAACTAAAGAACTTGATATTCCTCTGATTGTAGATGAAATTCAGTGCGGTATGGGACGCAGCGGTAAGCTTTTTGCTTTTGAATATGCTGATATCGTGCCGGATGTTCTTTTGCTTTCTAAGGCAATCGGCGGCTCACAACCAATGGCAGTTGTAGTTTATAAAAAAGAACTCGATAAATGGACTGCAGGCGCTCATGCGGGAACCTTCCGCGGAAATCAGCTTGCAATGAAGGCCGGAACAATTACTTTGAACCGTGTTTCTCAGCCTGATTTTCTTGCTGATGTTGTGCGCAAGGGAGACAATATCCGTGCCCACCTGCGCGAACTTCAAAAGAAGGTTTCGATAATCGGCGACATCCGCGGTAAGGGCCTTATGGTTGGAACCGAGTTTGTTGACCCGAAAGGCACTCCTGATTGTATAGGAAGTCTCCCTGCCTCAGGCGAAATTGCTGCTGCCGTTCAAAAGCTCTGCTTTGAAAATGGACTTATCGTAGAAAAAGGCGGCCGCAACGGTGCTGTAATGCGCTGTCTCTGCGCTCTCAACATTACAGACGAAGATCTTTCTAAAGCCTGGAAGATTTTTGAAAAGTGCGTAATTGAGATTGATAAAAAATACAGATAATTAAACGTCTATCCGGTGGTTTCGATACGCCACTTCGTGGCTACTCAACCACCGGGTAAAAAAAAAGCCTGGCATAAACGGTGGTTGAGTAGGCCGCAGGCCGTATCGAAACCACCATAAATAGGAAACTAACATGCAAGACCTCTTCTTAACCTGTGAAAAATCAAATAAAAAGACCTATAAAAAACTCATAAAACAAACCGCAGCCGCAATTGCCGATGCTTTTGTAAATGAGTCTGCCTACTCCGGCCCAACCCCAGACGAACTCAAAAAAGTCGTTGCTCAGGACAGTATTATCCCGGAGCACGGTCTTGGCTGGGACAAAGTTTTTGCACTAACAAAAGAAAAAGTTCTTCCAAATCTCCTCCGAACTCCTTCAACAGAATACATGCCCCACCT
The DNA here is from genome assembly GCA_947166355.1 of uncultured Treponema sp. Classification (GTDB taxonomy): domain Bacteria; phylum Spirochaetota; class Spirochaetia; order Treponematales; family Treponemataceae; genus Treponema_D. The sequence continues at coordinate 50,257 of CAMVDX010000004.1, read as the reverse complement.
TCACGGGCCATCCCTTTTAGAGACAATTTCATCGGAACTAATAATCTCAACTTTTAATCAGTCTATGGACAGCTGGGACCAGTCTCCGGTTGCAACAGAAATTGAAGTTGAAACAATCCGCCATCTCTGCAAGCTATACGGCTACAATCCGGCCCAAGCAGACGGTGTATTCACCAGCGGTGGCAGCCAGTCAAATCAGACCGCAATTATTCTTGCACGCGACTGGTACTGCAACAAAATCTTGAATTATGATGTCAAAAAATTTGGACTGGATGAGAAATGTTCTAAGCTCAGAATGTATACCAGCGAGATTTCTCATTTTTCTATGGAAAAATCTGCCCACATACTTGGACTTGGTTATAAATCAGTTGTAAAGGTTCCTGTAGACAGCCGAAAAAAAATGGATGTCGCAGCCCTACGCTCCCTGATTGACGCTGACATCAAAGCCGGAAATATTCCATTCCTTATCGTCGGCACAGTAGGAACTACAGATTTTGGAAGCATCGATCCGCTCGAAGAACTCAGCCAGCTTGCCCGTGAACACAACATGTGGCTCCATGCAGACGCTGCCTATGGTTCTGGTGTTATTATGAGTGAAAAATACCGTGAGCGTGTTACTGCCCTAAAACTCTGTGACTCAATCACCGTAGACTTTCATAAAATGTTCCTCATGCCGATTTCATGCAGTGCAGTTCTCCTAAAAGACGGCTCAACATTCGATGCTCTGACAATCCACGCAGATTATCTAAACCGCGAAGAAGATGAAGAAGACGGCTACACTAACCTTGTAGATAAATCACTTCAGACCACCCGCCGCTTCGACGCACTTAAAGTTTGGATGAGTTTTCAAACCCGTGGCCGCGACGGCTGGAGCAAGCTTATAGAAACAAGCATGGAAAATGCCTGGTATTTTTACAGCCAGCTCAAAGCAGATTCAAACTTCAAAGTAATTACTGAGCCTGAAATCAGCTCTGTTGTATTCAGATATTGCGGAAGCGTAAAAGACGCAAAAGTGGAAGATTTCGAAAAACTGGATGAAATCAACAAAAAAGTTCGCCGCCAGCTTATTCATGAATACGGAACAATCATAGGACAGACAGTAAGTGATGAACGTGTATGCCTGAAGTTTACACTGCTAAATCCTCGTATTACACATAAAAAGCTTGATGAATTAAAAGAGTTGATTAAAACACTTGCGATGGATTGCTTCGGCTCTGCCTCGCAATGACGATAAAAGTCAAACTTCGCAATGAAAATAAAGAACAAAACTTACAATGATGATAAAGATCAAACTTTGCAATATCACATTCTTATATCGTCATTGCGAGCACGAAGTGCGAAGCAATCCATGTTTATTGCTTAATCTTTTTAATTGGAATTATTGTAAAGTTTATGCTCTTTTCAGTTTCACGGCCTGGCTCTATACTGATATCCCAGAATAATGATGATTCATAGGTAAGATTTACAACTGAAATTTTATTTCCGTCAAAACCCGGTCTATTATATTTTATAGGATTAAAACTGTAGCTGCATTTTTCGTTTGGTTCAAAAACAAATGATATTCCATTTGGCTGATCAGAAACTCTTACAATCTGTACGTTGTTAAGCTTTCCTTTTTGATTTAGCGACTCAGTTGATTTAGAAACATCAATCATACATATTTCACCGTTATCAACAGTTTCAATGCTAAAGCCCTGCTTTCCTGAAGTTATAAATGAAACATCAGCAATATTACATTCTACTGCAAATTTTGCCTGCAAAGGTTTGTTACTTTCATTACGGATAATATACTGAACATACATTCCGGTTGAATTAATAACATACTTTTTTCTAAGATATATGGTCTGTCCGGTAGGTTTCCAAACAGCCCTTGCGCTTAACTGAACTTCATGATGCTGTTGAGAATATTTTAATTGAGAATATTGAATACGTGAAAATACTCCGTCGCCGGCTGGTTCTCCGCGCATATATAATTCCAATTGATTTTCAGTAAAAAGATGATCTATAAAAAATCCGCGGTCATATTCATCATCACAACCATCAAACTCAAATTTGCGTTTTAAATTGTCAGCATAATTGCAAAAGTCCTTCATTATATCAAGTTCGCCGACACTTCCACCAGCAAGAGAGATATAAGCAAAATACTGTTCCATACGACATACATATTCATTAATTCCATCATTGTCGTAATCAAAACATGTAACTGATTCTTCAAAATTACCATCACCACGAAGCATTTTTTCAGATTCAGTTAAATACTTATAAGCCTGCTGTCTGTAAACAGAATTTCTCTGCGGATTATTTGAAGTACATAAAAGTGACATTCCATTTTGTCCCTGCCAGAGTTTTTCACGCGCAGTTTTCTTTCGCATTTTGTCTGTCTTATATTGATTTACAAGAAGACTTATATACATCATTCTGTTATAAAGTTTCTTACTTGCACTGTAGGTATACATAAAATCATAAATAGTGCAAGGAAATTTATTATTCTTTTCATTATTTACAATCGAAATCAAACGATTTATATTATCATTAATTCCAATTGGAATATAAGAAGAAAGCTTCGCCTTCATACCGTTAGTTCTGTATTGATTAAGTGTTATAAGCTTTATTCTTCCTGAAGGATTTTCATCAATATATTTTCCGAGCTGTTCAAACCATTTAGAATCATTAAGTTCCGCCGCATTCTCAGGGGTAAGACAAATGGTAATAATTCTATCTGCATCAAGCTGAACATGAGTATCTTTTTTTTCAACTTTAAAAACAGCCTTTTCTACATTGTAAAGAAATTCTTCTGCCAGTATTTTTTTATCTGGAATCAAATCGTTATAATACGGAAAAATGTCAACATTCTTTCCGAGGTCACTCATAAAAATCGGAAGAAAAGTACGTTTATTTTCCTGAAGCATTGAGCTGCTTAAAATTACATATTCAAGACCGCAGGTATGAATATTATTAACAAGAGAAGAATCCCAGCAATCCTGAAAAAGCATCATTCCACGCGGACGTTTACCAAAGGTTCCACGTATTTCAGAAGTAAGAAGATCAATCTGACCGTTTCGATCTACTGAATTCAGCAAAGGCAGCAACGGCTCATTATAAGCACCACCGAGAATCTCCACCTGCTTTCGGTCGGTTAGTTCCCTTAAAATGGTAATAAGTTCATTTTTACGTTTTTTAAAATACTGAATTTGTGCGCCCGAAAAAGCAAATGACATAGGAAAAGAAGGATGTGAATAAAGAAATTTTAAAATCGGTTTATAAACTGACTGAAAGCTCTTTTCCAGAACTTCCGTGTTTTCTGTACATACAGACACTGACTTTACAATGAAACTGACGTATATTGAACCCATTATCCTTTATACGGCATCCCACCAAAAGCCGGTTTTCTTCTCCTGTTTTTTTTATATATTTTATTTAATACAATGTCCTTCCCCAAAGACATACAAATTCTTAAAACTTAATTCGCATAACTAGTTTATACCAAAACTGCCATATTTTAAAGTCTTTTCTCTCTTTATCTTCATTTTTTTCTATCGATTTTTTTTCATCAACAGAGTTTTCTTCAATCTCTGAATCTGTTATTTCATGTAAAGATATTTCACCATTCAAAAGTTTAATTTTTTCCTCAATGGGAATAGGCCGTACAACCCTGCGAACAAATTCCATCTGTTCATAAGGAGTAATATTTCGCATTTTAGGAAGCGTTGTCGGCGGAATCAGTTTAGGAATAACAGGATCCTCCTGACGTTTTTCTTCTTTTATTGAAGGAATTATAAAATACATTGTAAAAAATGTAGTCAGAATCAAAAGAAGACAAAAAAGAACAAGAAGAATTATACACAAAATCATTCTATTACCCCCGGATTCATCCAGTTTATGTCACCAGAAGAAAGCAAAAGAATCAGAATAGCAAGGAAAATAAAATAAATACTGTAGTAAGATTCATCCAATACTCTTCCGTTACTGCAAACGCGGCGCTTAAAAGTTAGACTGAATGGAATGATTGCAGAAAGCGAACAGATACAGCTCAGACATATAACAATAGTAAAAAGAAGTGATGTACTTTCTCCAATTGAAAGCAAAACAATCAGATATGATATAGAAAATTCTGTTGTAGTCTGACCAGTAGTAAGATTTATGATTGCACTAAAAAATGAACTGATGCAGACATAAACTATGAAACAGATTAAAGGATAAAGCTCTGTAATCTTAAGCGGAACAAGAAGATAGTGAATCATCAGCCATGAAATTACTGCCGTTGAAAGAATTGAAATTCCGCATTTTACATAAAAAATTATCTGCTTGAATTTTACAGTTCCGATTTCTGCAACTTTGTTAAGACCAATTCCATATAAAAGAACTGCCGATGCAAAAATGGTATAATAAAGGAAAGTATCAAGAAAAATCATTTCTTTGCCTCCCCTGCTTCAGATTTATTTTCTGCTTTATCAGCATTTTTATTCTGTTTTTTTATGTGATAAAGAACCTGATTTTTAAACAGAATGTAAAGATAAATCATAGTTCCTACAAGAATTATTGCACCTGGAATCGATGCAAAGAACATAAAGATTCCAATCCTATCAGGATTTAAAAGAACAACTTCAAGAATTCTGTGATTTTTGCCAAAAAATGTGAATGTACCAAAGCCTGCTATATCACGGAACAAAAAGAAAAGTAAAATTGCAACTGAAAACTTAAAGGTATTCTTAAGATTTTCGCTCAACCGTTTTGCAAGAGGCTGCTCAATTCCAGAAAACATATAATACAAAATAAATGAAGAGACCGTCGGAAAATATAAAATGAAACCGAGGGTAAGTGCAATTTCCGGATACAAAATGGCAAGTAACTGTCTGAAAAAGATTGTTACACAAATCATAACAGACATAACAAAATAAGAACGGATTTCATCAAATTTAAGTTTTGAAACGGCAGCGTTAATTAGAGTTCCGAAAATTTCAAGCAGCAGCATTTCCAGAACAAGCACAAAGCCATAAATGAATCGTCCCTGAGAAGGAATCGTAAGTGAGAGAAATGCTACACTATATACAAAAGGTTTATTTCTGTTCATTTTTATTTTCCTTCGTTATTTTATGATTTCTGGAATTCGTTTTTTCCAGTAGTTAATTCTGCGGCTAAGTGGAAAATTATTCAGATGATTTTTAATACGTCCCTGAATTAGAGCATAGCCCTTGTACTCAACATTTTTATCTTTATCCATAAGAAAAACACCGGGAACAGGACCATAAAAAGTCTGAAGCCTAAGTATTACAGCCTTATAATATTCACCATTTTTTTTATTGCGAACATCATAACAGGCAGCAGCCGTAGTCAGAGGATTATCTATTGGACTTGCGGCTTCAATAATCCAGGTATCAGGTTCAACCTCTTCGAGTACAGAAAGTACTACAGGTTCCAGCCTTTTATTCCAGCTTTTCTGGCTGAGTTTTACCATGTAAACAAGAAGTAAAAAAATACCAGATATAATTAAAATGAAAATCAAATAATTTAATAAAAATGTCTTATAAGAGACAGGCTGCTGTTTCATTTTGATTCTCCCTGCATTTTTGTCATAAGTTTATCAATAACTTTTGAAACTGCAATTTCATTATTCTTTTCTTCAAAAATTCTGATTATCATACAACAGATATTGGAAATAAGTACTGTATAAGCCATACCGACAGGAGAAGTTCCCGCTCCTATAATCGCAAATGCAGTAGCACCGCTGATTACACCCAGTACAACTTTTCCACCTACAGATACAGGAATTGTTCCATACCATTGAATAAGGAAGGTTGCACAAAAAAGAGTACCGCTTGAAAGAAGTGCAAGAATAATATCACCCTGATTAAAATATCCTCCAAAAAGAAATGGAGCAAAGAGTCTTACAAATACAGAATAAACTGCTATGAAAAAAGAAGGAATAATCAGAGAAAATGCATTATCTGAAAAAATAATAATTGAAGAAATTATTGTCAGTATATTAAATCTAAAAGCTGGAATTACAGAATGAGTATCCCAAAAAAGTGAAACATAACCGTCTGGAACAGTAACATTAAAAAAATTGAAAATATATTTGTTTAACCAGGCAGTAATTGAAGCATCAAATGAATATGTAGGAAAAGTTCCATTTTCTATAAGATAAACAGAAGGATTTCGAAGATTTATAATTCCGTTATTAATAAGGAATGGAGGAAAATATTTTTTTCCAATATACCAGGCAATAACAATTGCAAGAGAAGCAACATTCAGCCAGCAGTTAATTCCTTTAAAAACAATACTGCGGGAAATAAAAATTGTCATAGCCGTAATAATAAACGCAATGACTGGAGGATAGTTTTCCGGCAGTAACATTCCTATAAATAGACCTATTATAATCATATTTGTAATATTATAAAAAGGTTCTTTATTAATCAGATGATTTATTGAAGATGCACATATTGCACCTATCACCGAGGCGGTAATAACAATCAGTGCAGAATAACTTTTTGTAAAAGCAAGCATAATCACCTGCAGCATAAGCAATACAATAAAGCGTATTGAAACAGCAGATATAGAAGGAATATTATATACAAAAGGCCTTACAGAAATTCTTGAGTTTTTGATTTTTCTATCATTTAATTCATTTTTCATAATTAATCCTCTTAAGCCCCTTTGCTACTGTTCGGTCAGATTATGCTTTAGTACAGTTATAATCTGACAAAGTGGAAGTCTTGCTGGACAGACAGTATTGCAAAGCCCACATTCAATACATGCCAGAGAAGATGCTGCAAAATTTTCTGGAAGCCGCTTAAAATATACAGTATTATTATAAAGAATATCCGGTGAAAGTTTTACAGGACACGCAGAACGACAGTTACCGCAATTAATGCAGGTATGAATCTGTTCATCAATTACACGGTTTTTTGAACTGAATTCTACTGATTTTACGTATTTAGTAATCGGAACATCAAGGCTGTGTACTGAGTTCCCGCATAAAAGCCCGTTTACAACAACAAGAGCCGGTTCTTTTGCAAAACCGCCGATTTGAGAAACTATATCACGCAATGTAGTTCCAAGCTTTACTTCAAGAAGACACGAAGCATTCAGGCAGTCTCCTGAAAAATGAACGTATTTATCGATTGAAGGAATTCCAAGCGCAACAGCCTTGTAAACTTCATAAATAGTAGAAGCATCGCAGAATAAATCTTTTTTAGAAAGTGTAAATGTACAGCTGCGCTTTAATGAACCGCGATCGAACGAAGAAACAATTTCTCTAGGAGTTCCGCAAGGATACCGCCTGATATTCATTTCAAGTGCCCGGATATCATTATATTCAGTTTTATTAAAAAGTTCCTTGTCATGAAAATGATTATCAATTGCAAAAACAACACCCTTTGCCTCAATTGCCTTAGCTGCAAAACGAGCACCAGTCACAATCTGATCAAAGAAAAATTTTGCCATAAGAGAATCTGTAATTCTGTAAGGGTCTTCATCAAAAAGACGTACTACGAGATTTCGACGTTCATTGCCTTCAAGAATTGATTTTATCTGAACACCGAGGTTTTCAGGATGTTCAGTACGGAAGGTATTTATGACTCCAAAATCTGCAAGAATATCAATTATAGAATTCTTTGAAACAGAATCCAGATCTTTTTGATTATGTTTTTTTCCAAGATAAGAAAGAGAACCGCGGAATTTTATTTTAACACTGGAATCTTTTTTTCCGTCTGGTGAAAAACATTTAGAGATTTCTGTAACTGTACCAGGTAGCGGAGAATGAATATTAATCAGGCTTTTTGTGCCTTCTGAAACGGCAATTACAGAACCTTCTTTTACAACATCACCCGGATTTACAAGACAATTATAACTTACCCCATCTTCCTGAGAAAGAGGAACAGTTACAATTCTTGGAAGAAAGGCTCTTTGAGAATATGTATAATCTTTTATTACAGATGAAACAACAGGATTATTTGATTTCATTTATTGACACCTTTTCTTATAATAATGGAAAAATAGATAAAAAGTAATATGAAAAGACATATAAAGCTCATAATTATGCCGAATAAATTTATATGATAAGAATTAGTTGCAGTAAAGCCTGCTGAAAAATCATCACCTTCAGATTTCATAAGCTTTTCGACAGCATTAAATTTTAATGAATCAATATCATTATAAACAGATTCTTTAAATTCTCCGTTATAAGACAATTCTTCTTCATAAAGCTCTATTATGCCTGTCTGTTCATTTTCCTTATAGTGCATAAAATCGACAGTTTCTACACCATCTTTAATTCCAACTTTTCCGTCATTAATGGAGATATATGGATAAGTTCTAAGGTTCCAGTTCCATCTGTAAAAATCTTCAAATTGAGGAAGCTCATCACTTATATTAGATGTAGAAGCCGGAAGCAAAAGCTTTGAAATATGAGAACGCACAGAATCTGAAGATGTAAGAATAAAAACAGCAATAAGAAGTAAAGCTGAAACAGATACAGTTGTCATGGAAATAAAAGCTTTTCCGGCAAAAATTGAAATACGTTTTGCAGGTCTTATAAAAACAGGAACAAAGGATTTTTTATTTCTAAAAAAATCTTCGGTATAATAACAAAAAATAAGAGAGCTTAATATTCCGATAATTGCGATTATAGAAAGACAGCCTGTTTTAATTGAGCCTGCAAAACAGCTTATAAATGCAACTGCCGGCATAATGAGGATTTCAGGACGTTTAATCAGTTTTTCAAAACTACCCTTTCTTTTCCATAAATTAGCAATAAAGAAAAGACAAAGAATTATAAGGCATGATGCAAGTGCAACCGGATAAAATGGATTTGAATAAATAAATACCAGTGGAATTACAGTTCCGCAGATAAAAGGTAATTTATTTTTAACAAATACAAAAAGCATACCTGCAAGAAGAAAAACAATTAAAGGCAACAGCCACGGATATGCTGAATCAGAATCGGTTCCACATTGAATGTGAGCTGCTTCCAGAGTTCGTATTGCATCAGTAAGCTTTGATTTTTGTTCTGAAGGAATATAGTAAAGTCTGTATGCTTCTGATTTATCATAAAAAAGGGCGTTCCGTTTTTGCAGATACGAAAAATCAGGATTGTCATAGTTTAGTCTCAGCATGGAAACTTCTACAGAATTCTCAGAAAACAAAGCCGGAAGAAATTGACCTGAAAGACATATTACATTATTAATACCAGCTTTTTCTAAAGCAGAAATAACAAGTGAATCCTCACAATCTTTCTGTACATAAAGAACTGAATAATTTTTCCAGAGTTTTCCAGAAGGAATTGATTTGAGCAGAAGAATGAGTATAAGTGAAATAATGACTAGAACCGGTGAAGCAATTTTTACATACTTATTCATAAATTAATATAATAATGAAAATGAAAGTCCTACAAAAAATCCAAGAAGACAACCACATAAAACTTCCATTGGTGTATGACCATCAACTTCTTTTAAAGGTTTATATTCTTCAATAATTCCTTTAGCTTTAAGTTCATTTCCAAGCTCATTGATTTTTCTTGCCTGAATACCACTTGAACGCCTTACCCCGAATGCATCTCTAATTACAACAAGGTAAAAACAAAGTGCAAAAACAAATAAATCTGAATCAAGACCATGACGATATGCAATGGTAACACATAAAGAAGTTACAAGTGCAGAATGACTGGAAGGCATTCCACCGGTTCGCCATAACATTACTTCCAGAAGTTCTGCTATTGAATGTATTCGTCCATATATAAGTTTAATTGCCGCTTTAAGAAATTGTGCACCGAGCCAGCTAAAAATACATGATAAAAAAATTGGGTTACGTAAAAAAAGTATGAATTGTTCTCTAAAACTAAGTGTCATAACAAAAATCCCACTATTATATTGTAACATTAGAACATCAAATTTACTAGTAGATTTTCAAAAAATACATATAATATAACTTAGCTGCCAAAATGAGGCTTTTTACAGATTTTTATACAGGATTTAAGAAAGGGATTGCCCAAAAAACTTGTCGTGCTGAACTTTTTCAACATCTGCACTACCAGGCATCACTTCAAGATTTTAATAATGGATTTTAAAGATTTTACGACAGGAAAAGATGATGAAGGAAGACGTTTTGACAGAATTGTCAGAATCTTTCTTGAAGAAAAAAGCCTGCCAGAAATTTACAAACTCATTCGAAAAGGACTCGTAAAGCTAAATCATAAAAAAACAAAACCCGAAGTCCATATTACTCAGGGAGACATAATTTCAATTGCTTCATTTCTATTGGAAGAAGAAAAAACGTTAAAAACCTCAGAAGCTCAATCCGCAAGCTTTACTACTTCAACAGCTGTACAAGCTCCTGAAAAATCTGCCTTAAATATTGTATTTAAAAATGAACATCTTTTGATTCTGGATAAACCCTATAATCGTACAGTACACGGTGAAAAAGACGGATTATATCATGATGTAATTTCTTATTATGAAAATCATGTAAAAAATTCCAAAAAAAACGGAGCTTTAAATTCTCTTTCTTTCAGACCAGGCCCTCTTCACAGGCTCGACCGCCTTACAACAGGACTTATAGTTTTTTCCTTGAGTATAAAAGGAGCCAGATGGTTTTCTGAAGGAATTAAAAATCATACAATTCATAAAAAATATTACGCAATTGCAATTGGACATATACAAAATGCCGAACAATGGTGTGACAGACTTTCAGACTCACAAGAAAATGGAATAGATAATAAAAGCACAACTTCAAAAGTTTCAGCTTCATTTCACACAGTAAAACAGGATCAAAACGGCCTTGAAGCGCAAACCTATGTAAAGCCTCTTGCGTATGGAAACTATAAGGGTCAGGCTGTTACTTTTGCAGAATATTCGATAAAAACCGGAAGAAAACATCAGATTCGTGCACAAAGTTCAATTCATAATCATCCTCTTTTGGGTGATACAGCTTATGGTGCTTATCCCATAAAAGCAACAAGAGAGTTTTATCTTCAGGCTTTTGAACTTGAATTTCCTGAAAATAATCCCCTTTCGCTGCCTCCGGTTATTAAAATAGGGCTTTCTTCTGACTTTATTGAACAATTACATTATTGTGAAATTGAAAATCCTGGTTTATAATAAAACTGTATGGGTAAAAAGCTTTCTGACATTTTTAATATTTTCAAACACGTTCAGGTTTATGCGCTTGTCGGTGAAAGCGGAACAGGTAAATCATTTCGTTCTAAGCTGCTTGCCGAACAATACGGTATTCATGCAATTATCGATGACGGTCTATTAATTCAGGATGAAAAGATTGTTGCCGGCCGTTCTGCAAAACGAGAAAAAACATATATGGGAGCTGTTCGTGTTGCCCTTTTTGATGATAAGGAACACAGAGATTCTGTGGCTCGTGTACTGCGAAAGACTCATATTAAAAAAATTCTTTTACTTGGCACATCAGAAAAAATGGTAATGAAGATTGCAATGCGACTTCAGCTTCCTCAGCCTCAAAAAATCATACACATCGAAGAAATTGCTACAAAAGAAGAAATTGATAAGGCTATAAAATCACGTCAGGTAGAAGGAAAACATGTTATTCCTGTTCCATCGATTGAAGTAAAAAAGAAATATCCCCAGATTTTCTCAGCTTCAATGCGCGACTTTTTTAATAAAAGCAAGCTCTTTTCAAAAGCAGGAAAAAATCTCACAGGAAAGATGATTGAAAAATCTATTGTACAGCCTGAGTTCTCAAAAAAAGGCCGTATAGAAATTTCAGAAGCTGCAATCACACAAATGGTAATGCATTGCGTAAACGAATGTGATCCTGAAGTAAAAATAAAAAAAATTACAATAAAAACAGATAACCGGGGTTATCGTCTCATTGTAACTATAGATGTTCCTTTTGGTACTCAACTTACCGGTAAGGTACACAGACTCCAGCAGTATATTATTGACAAAATTGAATCTTTTACCGGCATTCTGATAGAAGAAGTAAGCATAGTTATAGATAAGATTTCAAAGCCTGCCAGCATGAAATAAAAAGGGAATGTCCAATAAGTTTACATCCTAGTGTCATTCCGAACTTGTTTCGGAATCTATAATACTAGATGTAGTGTAGATGCTGAAACAAGTTCAGCATGACAAGACTTTTTGGACAGCCCCCTTTTTAATAAAATTATGCCTTTTGAGCAGGCTTAGTATTTTCTTTCTTTCCGGAGTTCTTATTTTTTGCCTTAGATTTAGATTTTTTTGTTCCGCCGGATTTTTTATTGATATTTGGATTTTCCGAGGTCTTTTCACCTTTCTGACTCTGAGGCTGCTCAGTCTTCTGTTTTTTCTGTGCAGTCTGATGCGGCTTTACTCCGAATTCAGCAAGAGATGCTTTTACGGCATATTCAAGTTCCTTACGCACAGGATTCATTGGAAGTACAAAATTACGGCATTCAGACCAGGTTTTTGCATAGAGTTCTGTATATGAATATTTATCAGCAGTTTCCTTTTGCCAGTCTGTAAGAGTTCCAATAAAATCTTTTATAAGATAAACAAGTTTTTTTCCGAGTCTTGCATCAGGTTCTATAGTATTTAAGGCACCAAGCTTTTTAAAGCTTTCCATGTATTTTTTTTCGTATTCACGACTATCGTAAATAAGAGAAGTTGCCGCAGGCTGAAGATAAATATAAAGGTCTGTATCAAGTGCTTCCTGAACAATTTCACAGGCACTGCAGTTATTTATGATTTTCAAAAGCTCTTCTGTAAGGCGTGATGGAGAAACCTGTGATAAAAGTCCGGCAGAAGTTCTGATTTTATGGCGCAGAGAATGAGGCATTTTTGCATGTGTTGTTGCAGAATATTTTATTGCACGCAGCATTCGTACTGGATCTTCAACAAAAATTCTGTCCAGAGGAATTACAGGGCGAAGAACATGCTTTTTGATGTCGCGCATTCCGCCTACATAATCAATTACATGCTGCTGAATCGGGTCATAATAAAGTGCATTCATGGTAAAGTCGCGGCGCAATACATCTTCTTCAATTGTTCCAAAATCGTTTCCTACCGAGCCTTCGGCATTTGAGCGGAATGTACTTACTTCAAATATTTTTGAACCAAATACAACATGAACGAGCCGGAATCTGCGTCCTATTATGCGAGAATTTCTGAATATTCTTTTTATCTTAGATGGTGTGGCATCGGTGACAATATCAAAATCTTTTGGTTTGTTTCCAACAATTAAATCCCTGACGGCGCCACCAACAATATAAGCGGTAAAACCTGCATCGCGAAGTCTGTTAATAATCTGCAGGGCATCAGGATCTATATTCTTGTTTGATATCAGATGTTCCGTTTGCGTATAAACGACAGCCTTTTTTACAGGGCGTCCGTAACCATCGGTACCATATCTAAATAACACAATTATAGATATTATTGTTATTTTTGATTAATAGTCAAGTATTGTAATACTTATTGTAAACATGGCTCCCGGTCGCGGCTTCGTGGTACAAAACCGCGCAATAATGCGGTACACGCTTTTTGTGGTATAGAAACTATTACACCTGCCGCTTACGCGGCAGCCACAAAAAGAGTGTTTTTGTACCACGCCCCGCTCCCTCGCGCCAAAATTACTTATATCTTTAAAAAATCGGATTACTAAGTATTTTTATACTTTACTTATCCAATTAATAATATCATTTTCCACCTGTTCCTTGTCGTTTTCGTTCAGGATTTCGTGGCGGTCTCCCGGGTATTCTTTGAGCTCTACACTCTTGAGGCCGTTATTTTTGTAGATGTCTGCAAGTGCTTTGACTGTTTTTCCGTAAGAGCCAACAGGGTCTTCACTTCCGTAGATAAAGAATACCGGAAGTGTTACCGGAATCTTTTTGATATTGCTGCTTTTATGAATTTTATTCAGGCCTTCTACCATGCTGCAGAAGAAGGAAGCTGTAAGAGGTATTCCACACCAGTTATCCATCTTATACATATCTACATTCAATTCATTTGCAGAAAGCCAGTCAAATTCAGTTCTTGGATTTGGAATTCTTGAGTTATAGCCCGAGAATGAAAGATTTGCAAGAAGCGGTACAATTGCGTTTTTTCCGCGGAAGAATGTAATAATGTGTGTCAGAATTGAACCAAAGCCTGTAAGGGCACGGCGCGGTCCTGCTGTTCCGCATAAAATACAGCCGTCAATTTCATTGCCATAGTTTTCAATAAAGCCCTGTGCAACAAAGGAACCGAAGGAATGGCCAAGAAGAATTGTCTTTTTTCCAGGAAAATCCTGTTTTAGATTATCAGTTACGGCTTTAAGGTCTAATACAGCGCGGTCAAAGCCTTTTTTATCTGCAAGCTTACCAAAAACACCGGTACCGTTTTTATCTGCGTTTTCAGCGGTGCGGCCATGTCCTCTCATATCATAGGCATTTAAAACATAGCCCTGTTCTGCTAAAACAGAACCGAATCTGTCATATCTTAAAGAGTGTTCAGCAAGTCCATGGTGAAGCTGAATTACTCCTTTAATTTCATCATCTGAATCTGGCTGCCAGCGGTTAAGGCAGAGCTCATAACCGTCATCCATTTTCATCATAAAACTTTTCATCTGCATTTTCGTCTCCTGTAAACTATAAAAAAACAACAAGTCATAATTTGCTACACTCCCACTGCGAATAAACATAAACTGCGGGTGCCAGGAAGTGGAACATTGACTCGCTTCGCTCGCACCTGGCAATGCAGTTTATGTTTTTCTCCGTTCGCGTTTCGCAAAATTAAACATTCAGTAAATTATAGTTTTCATTATCCTTTTTATATATTTGTATAAATCAATTACAAATGTTAAAATATTGTTATGACTATTATAACAGATAAAATGGTTTTCGGGGGAAAAAGTTTAGGAAAAATTAATGGAAAAAATGTTTTCATCCCTTATGCCATTCCTGGTGAAACTCTTGATATTCAAATAACTGAAGAAAAGAAAGATTATGATAATGCCGAAATCAAATCTATAATATCTCCTTCACCTTATCGAGTGGAACCTGCGTGCCGTTATTATGGAAAATGCGGCGGCTGCAATATGATGCATATTAAACCTGAGTTTCAAAAGGAACTCAGAAGTTCAATTCTAAAGGATATATTCCGGCAGAATGGAATTGATATTACTTCTAAAACTCAGATAATTTCTGGACCGGATTTTAATTATCGCGCTCGATTTCAGTTAAATGACGGCGGTCTTTCGCAGAGAAAATCAAATGTCGTAATTCCAATCGAAGAATGTCTTTGTGCAGAATCAAAGGTTAATGAATATCTTAAATCTACGGCACAACAAAGCTGTTTAAGACCCGCCGGAAGAAGTCATCTTTTTGGCAGTTCTTTTTCTGATGAAGAATTAAAAATCACTTTTGAAGAAAAAAATGAAGCTTCTCAAAAGACAAAAATTACCGGCGGTGGTCAAAAAAATAAAAAATTGAAAATTAAGGAAAATCACTATTTTTCTGGTACCGTTGCTTCACCTGAAAATACAATGACAGTTAATCTTGGCGGTCATAAGCTTTCTTTTGATGTACGGGGCTTTTTTCAGTCTAATCTTTTTGTTTTTGAAAAGGTCTGCCGTCTTATAACTGAGCTTTTGCCGGGCGGAAAAAATATTCTTGATATGTATGCAGGCTGCGGTTCTATTTCTGCATTTTTAACTGAAAAATATGAGAATGTTGTTATTGTAGAACATAACAGGGATGCTCTGGTTTATGCAGAACAGAATCTTGCAGGAAAGAATCACATAAGCTATGGCCTTAGCGGAGCAAATTTTGTAAAGAATTGCGCAGCTTCACTTCCTGCTTTTGATGCCTGTACAATTGACCCTCCAAGAAGCGGAATGGAAAAGGAAGTCTGCGAATGGCTCTGTAAATCAAAAATCCCGCTGATTCTTTCACTTTCCTGTGATCCCGCAACTCATGCCAGAGACTGCGCCCGCCTGATTTCTGCAGGCTATGTTTTAAAACAGATTTATCTTCTGGATTTTTATCCGAATACGAGTCATATAGAAAGTCTTGCGGTTTTAGAGGCTGATTGATGATTAATAAAAGGCTTTCTGCGTTTTTCATCACAGTTTTTCTAATTTTCAGCGCAAAAAACGGCTTTGAAGCACAGGCTCAGGAGATTCTTGCGAACTATAATGCGAGCTGGACCTCGGTGCTTCCGGGAAACGTAATCTGTGAACCAGCGGTAACCTCTTATGGCTTTTGCATTGCCACTGATGCACGGAATATTATGGGCTATTCCTCTACCGGCAGCTTATTATGGGAAAAGAAAACCGGAAGAATCAGAAATCTTTCACTAACCTGTCTTCCTGGAGACTTTATTCTTTTTCATGATAAGAGCTCGAATATTCTAAAACTTTATAATCCAAGCGGAAGCGAACTCTGGTCTAAAGCCATTACATTCAAAACACTGAACGGCGTTTTTGCAGGACGTGACGGACGTTTTTTTCTTTATGGTGAAACTAATATAGAATGCCTTGGAATTAACGGAAAAACAAAATGGACTTTAGAAACTCCATTACAAAAAAAACTTCCAGTTCAGGAGCTCCCAGACGGTTCAATAGTAGTTCTTTTGGATGATGTTGAAGGAAAAACTAAAGGCCTCAGAATCTCTCCCTTCGGTGAAATGCTTGAAGAAATCACTTTTGCAGGCAGTATTACTTCAACACTTACCTGCTCTCATGGAATTCTTCTTACATTTTCAGACGGAAGTGCCGGCCTTTTTTCACTTAAAAACGGACTTTCAGAAAGTTTATGGGTTGCGTCTGTAAAAAGCGGAAAGCCAGTTTTTCTTACTTCGTCCGACAGACAAAACTTCGTTCTTTTATCATGCGCGAAATCAGAAATCACCATTTACAAAATAAATAATAAAGACGGTTCTGTCATAAGCTCTAAAACAATTCGAACAATAGACGGAACTTCTTTATTAAAAGCAGAATTATCAGCTTCTGGAATTCTTCTTGCGGACAGGGAAAATCTGCTTTTATTGAATGATGATTTTCAAGAATTATGGTCTGCAAAAATGCCGGAAGCAGTAAAGAATAATTCAATCAGTCATATAAGTTTTTTGAACGATGATTATCTTGTTTTCCTTTCAAAAAACTGGTCTATGTATGCCTATCATACAATTCAATCAACGAAAAGCTCAAAAAATTATGATACTGTATTAAATAATATACAGTCTGACTATTCTTCTTTTGTAAAATTGGATTTAAATGAGTTTAAATATTTTACACAATCTGGTTTTTATGCCGCTCTAAAAAATCCGGAAAGAGAAAATCTTATAAAACAAGGCAATACAGGTATAAAGGAACAGGAGCTTTTGTCCCAGAATCTTTCCATTGCAAGGCTATATACTCTGGATACAACTTCTTCGGATTTTGGAATACATATAGAAAACTCTGTTTTTAATACTGATTCAGCAGGATTTGAAGCAATTCTTACACAGCTTGCTCTTTTTTGTACCCTACAAAGCCAAGAAGCCTGTGCAGAAATCATTTCTAAAAGTACAAACAGATCATATTGCCGGGCCATTCTTTCAAATATAACAGGTTATGATCCTGATGAAAAAATACTGAATGCAATTCAGCGTAATATTTTAAAAGCGGGAAATAAAGATACAGCTTATTTTAATGCTGTATGCGATGCTGTCTATTCTATCTGTTTTTTTATGGGGCGTCCTGCCTATAATTCAAAAGGAAAAGAAATCCTGAAAACCTTTATGGGAACAGGTTACCCGTCTGCCACACGTACTCATGCACGTAATACACTGAAAAAAATAATCGCACTGGAATTATAGTCACACGGATTACCACGGATAATTTTTGTCACACGGATTCGAAATGCCTACGGCATTTCCTTTTTTTTGTATTTGGAACACAGTAGTTTAAAAAATCTTAAGTGCGGAGTGGGAAAACATATTAGGCTGCATCGAGGAGTTTTGGCGCTTAGCCATCGAAAACAATCTGAGGATTTTTCGAAGAAAAACCGCAGGATTGTTAACACAAAAAACTAGCTCGCCCGCAGCGTGATGTGTTTTACCACGGGAGCACTTAAGATTTTTTTTTAACTCCTCAATAAATGTAATATAAATTTATTGGAAAAAAGTGAAATCCTGTGGTAGAATTATTCTAATCATTTATATAAGGTGGCATTATTTTATGAAAAAAACTGTGATTCTGCTTGCCCTTACGGCTCTTCTTACCTCTGGTATTTTTGCACTCGAAGTCAATAAATCTGAGCTTGATTCTGCGGGCGATACAACAATAGAATTCATTAACTACACAGGACCTCATAAAGTTATAGATTCTGTTTCAGCAATTAAAGGAATCGGAAGCACGATGGGAAGTATAGTCGCAAAAGATCCTTCAAAATCAGCTGCTACCGATAAAAGTTCAAAATATTATGTAATTCATGCTGTTGATGAAAGCGAATCTGGAAAGCTTGATGCAGATATTCTCTATATTGGAAGCGATGCCACAGTTGACCATATAACAAACCTCAGACGAATTATTTCTGCATATCTTAGTTCTGCCTATAACTACAGTGAGGCTGATGCAGATACGCTTTCTGTTTTTATTACAGTATACAATGCGGTTTACCGTTCAAATCTTGATACTTTCAAATCAAAATACAAAAACGTGGTTATTGAAAACCTTTCGGCAGATAACTGCGGTCTTTCGGTAAATTACAAGGACTGGCCTGGAAAATCAGAAATCATTATTCCGCTTTATGATGTGAATAACGGAGGTCTTTCAACAGTTGATACTTCTGTAATCAGCGATTCTTCTGTAGTAAAATCTATGAAAGAAGATGATGATAAAAATGTTGAAAGCCGTAAGGAAATGGTAGACATTAAGGAACGAGAGGCAGATGAAGCAAGTTCAAAGGCTCAGGAATCTCAGAAAAAAGCTGTGACTGAGCAGAAAAAGCTTGATGAAGAAAAGAAAAAGACTGAAGAAACAAAGAAAGAAGCTGAGGCTGCACAGAAAACCGCAGAAGAAAAACAGAAGGTAGCCGAAGAAAATCCTGATGATAAAAAAGCTCAGGAAGAAGCTGAAGAAGCTAAGCAGGAGGCTGAAGAAAAACAGCAGGCTGCCGAAGAACAGGAACAGAAGCAGGCAGAACAGCAGGCAAAGACTGAAGAAGCTAAACAGGAAGCAAAGCAGCAGCAGGCTCTTGCTGATAAGAAAGAAACTGAAGCTCAGAATGAACGTAAGGAAATAGCAAAAGATCAGGCCGAAGTCGAAAAGAAAGAAGCAGCTCAGGCTCTTATGACTACAGAGTTCGGTATTATCCTTACAGACGAAGCAAATATGCTTTCTCGTCTGGTTAAATTCAATATTCAGGATGGCGAAGTTATTAAGAACTCCCCTGTTGCACAGATTCGAAACCGAACGGTTTACAAAGAAGGCGACGGCTTTATTGCAATTGCCGGTGAAAACTCTAAAAAAGGTGCAGTTAAGCTTGTAATTATTTCTCCGGAAACTCTTGAGATTTCTTCTGAAAGTGAAAACACAATTTCTGAGAACTCGGTTCTTATACAGGATGGAAGTGATTATTATTGTGTCGTAGATGAAAAAGGAAAATATTATATTGGAAAATTCAGCGGAGACCTTTCATTAAAGCTCAAATCTGAAATTGAAGTTAAATCTGGAACTCCAATTACCGTAACAGACGGCGGTCTTGTAGTAACAGACAAAGATGGAAAATTAAGACTTCTTGATAAAAAGGATTTATCAGTAGTTTCAAAATAACTATGGATTGCTTCGCTCCGCTCGCAATGACGTATGATTTTGTCGTGACGAACGAATAATGACAGTAATACTTCGTCATTGCGAGGAACGAACGCAGTGAGCGACGTGGCAATCCACATCTATGAATCGCTTCACTTCGTCTGCAATGACGTATCAATTTGCCGTGACTAACAATCAATGACGTATGATTTTGTCGTGACAAACGAATAATGATAGTAATACTTCGTCATTGCGAGGAACGAACGTAGTGAGCGACGTGGCAATCCACAGTTATGAATCGCTTCGCTCCGCTCGCAATGACGTATGATTTTGCCGTGACGAACAATCAATGACAGTAATACTTCGTCATTGCGAGGAACGAACGCAGTGAGTGACGTGGCAATCCACATCTATGAATCGCTTCGCTTCGCTTTATTCTTCAGCTTTATTTTCAAATTTACTGTAAGCCGGAAGGAACATAATCGGAATATCTCCGGTTGCACCGTTTCGCTGCTTTGCAAGAATAATCTTTGCATCTTGTGCTGCAACTTCATCCTTTAATCGGTCGCGGTGCAGGAACATTACAACGTCGGCATCCTGTTCAATAGAACCAGAACCACGAAGCTGTGCAAGGTTTGGTTCCTGACCTTCTGCGTCTCGGGCAACCTGACAAAGTGCTACAATAGGAATTGAAAGCTCTCGGGCAAGAGCCTTAAGTGATTTAGAAATTAAAGAAACCTGTTCAAAAACTGGTGCCGTTGGATCATCTGTAGAAATCAATCCGATATAATCTATAAAAATAATTTTAACTCCCTGATTTTTTACCATACGTCTTGCTACTGCACGTAAATCAAGAAGCTTCATATTTGGAGTATCTACTGTATAAAGAGGAGCTTCGAACCATCGTCCTGCCGCATCCTGAATCTTTTTGACATCATCAATTTTGAGCATACCGGAACGGATTTTCTGCATAGGAACACGGGCTTCCTGTGCCAGAAGTCGCATACCGATAGATTCATAAGGCATTTCAAGAGAAAAAAATCCGCAGGGAATTCGTTTTTCGCAGGCAATATTTTGAATTATAGAAAGAGCTAATGCTGTTTTACCAATTGAAGGACGTGCACCAATAATAATAAGTTCAGAGTTCTGAAAACCAGAAGTATAAGTATCAAGTTTTGCAAATCCTGTTGGAACTCCCGTAAACTGATTTTTACTTTTATAACGTGCATCAATAAGTTCAATTTCCTTGAACATGATGTCTTTTGCAGAATAGATTTGTGTAGTTTCATTACGTTCTGCAAGTGCGAAAATTTTCTGTTCTGCATCATCAAGCAAAGCATCACTTTCTTTTTGCAGATTAAAGGAAGAAGTTTTTAGTTCAGAAGAAATTGCAATGAGATCTCGTCTTGCCGCACGATCAAGAACCATTTCTGCGTAATAATCAATATTTGCAGCAGACGGAACTGTATCGGTAAGAGATGCAATATAAGCGGCACCCCCAGCCTTTTCCAGTTTTTCATCTACAGTAAGCTCGTTAATTAAGGAAATTGTATCTCCAGTTGCATTTTTAGAATACAGCTTGAGCATTGCATCAAAAATGACCTGATTTTGCAGGGAATAAAAACGGTCTGGACGTAAAGTAGAAACAACTTCTGCCATTGCTCCCCAATTTAAAAGGAGAGCTCCTAAAACAGCCTGTTCTGCCTCAATGTTATGTGGTAAAACTTTATCATTTAATGTTGCATCCATTTTTATAAATCCCCCGTTTATCTTCCTGAATATTTTTCAGGATTTTTCGACAAAAAAAGCCGGTATTCACATTGTAATACCGACTTTTGTATAAATCAAAGAAAAATCTGAAAACTATTCAGCCTTTTCTTCAGCAGCTGGTTCAGCTTTCTTTTCAGCCTTCTTTGTTTCAGCTGGAGCGCTACCCTCTACAGTCTGTGCCTTTACGTGTACATGAACTTCTGCAGTCTGAGCTTCGTAAAGTTTGATTGTAGCCTTGAAAGTACCAACAGATTTGATTGTTGAACCAGGGATTTCGATTCTCTTGCGTTCAATTTCAAATCCAAGCTTATTGAGAGCTTCTGCAACAACATTTGCAGTAACTGCTGCATAAAGCTTTCCATTTGCAGCTGCAGGCATATTAAGTTCGATTGCTGCTGATTCAAGTTTTTCCTTAAGGCTTGCAGAATCTTTTCTCTTCTGCTCTTTGCGTGCTTCAATTTCAGCCTTGCGGCCTTCGAAAATTGCTACTGTAGCTTCATTGTAAGGTACAGCAAGATTACGTGGAAGAAGGAAGTTGCGTGCATATCCGTTAGCAACGTTCTTTACGTCTCCCTCTTCACCAAGTGATTTAACGTCTACGTTAAGAATTACTTTCATTTGTATCCTCAAGCTCCTGTATTTTATAGCGGATTATTCGGAGTATAAATAATCAACCGTTATGTCGGCAGGCACAGCCTGCCTCTGAGCCATTTTTTCGATAATCCTAAAACGACCCTTTCGGCTCGTTTTTTAACGGATTTTCGATTTTAGGCTAGTCTGCAACGTATGGCAAAAGACAGATTGAACGTGCGCGTTTAATAGCCTTAGCAACTTCACGCTGGTGCTTTGCACAAGTTCCTGTAATGCGGCGTGGAAGAATCTTACCACGTTCTGTCATATAGCGGCGGAGTGCATCTGCATCCTTGTAGTCAATTTTTGCCTTGTTAGCGCAGAAGCGGCAAACCTTCTTGCGGAAATATGTCTTTCCCTTTGCGCGTCCGTCACGATCTTCTTCACGACCTTCTGAAGCAGTTGTGTCAGCCATAGCTGCTTCCTGTGTCTGTTTTTCTTCCATTTCCTGTGTATTTTCTTCAGACATAATTATTACCTCTCAATTAGTCAATTAGAATGGGATATCTTCCGGGAAATCGTTTCCAGTATCACCATATGATTCAGATGAATATCCGCCGCCAAAACCACCGTTCTGACTTGGATTATTTGCAGGCTGGAATCTTGGAGCACCCCCTGTCATCTGGTTACTACCAGAAGAACTGTTATCTCCGCGTCCGCCAAGTAACTGAACATTATCAGCAACAATTGTTACTCTTTCCTGCTTCTGTCCATCTTTTTCCCAGCGATCCTGCTTTAAGTGTCCTTCAACACAAATCTGTTTTCCCTTGGTAAGATATGGTTTTAAGTTTTCGGCTGTTTTTCCCCAGATTGTGATATTGAAATAATTTACTTCATCAATCCACTGGTCGCCGTTTTTCTTAGCTCTATTGACAGCAATACTCACATTTGCTCTTGCCTGTCCGTTTCCAACATAACCGAAACTTCTTTCATCTGATCCAAGATCCCTTGTGAGACGGCCAATAAGAACTACATGATTTAAGTCTGTCATTTAAAGCTCCTTTCCGCTTTTGTGCGGAAGTTTCTACTTAGATTCTTTTTCGTCAAGTTTAACAAACTGATACTTCAAAAGATTCATATTGATTTTGAATTCTTTATCAATTTCAGTAATTTTTGAAGGATTAAGTTTCATAGTGTAAAGAACAAAGCGTCCCTTCTTCTGTTTCTGAATCTGGTAAGTAAGGTCGCGGTCACCGAATGGTTTTTCTTCTGTGATTTCAGCGCCAAATTTTGCGAGAGTGCTTTTTACATCATCAGCACCTTTTTTTGACTTTTCATCATCGAGTGGATAAATAGTCATAAGTTCATACTTTTTCATAAGTATCTCCTTAAAAAATAATCTCTGCGTAAGCAGAGTTTTCAGGAGGCAGTAATACAATCATGTTATCAACGATTTCAGACTGTAAAAGAATACGTCATTCCGAACTTGTTTCGGAATCCATTTAAGAGATGCTGAAACAAGTTCAGCATGACATTATTCTTCCTCCTTATGGGTAAAGAGAATCCTGTTACAGATTCCCAAGGGGTGTCTTTATATATTATCAAAAATTTGATTGTCAGTCAATTGAGATTCCCCCAAACTTAAAGCTTCCTCGAGCTCTTCCACTGTTCAGAGCCTCTCCACCTAACCTGTTTAAGTCTTAAGCTGGCATATCTAGCTGTAAATATCTTTCTAATCATTTTTCTAAGCTTTTTTTCATCATTTTTTCACATCATTTTTTCAGACTTGCTGATTTTACTGCATTGCTTTATAATTTTATATATGTTTATCAGAAGAGTTTTATTTATTTTATTCATTTTATTTGCAGGATTCCCTCTCTGCGCTTCTATTAATATTCCACAAAAAAATCAATCTTCTATTGAATTAAATGTTTCCAATAACAAGAACACAAAGGATTCATATATTCATAAGATTTTCTTTTCCAAAAAAAAGGCAAAAGATGAAAAGCTCTCTGATGAAGAACTTAGCAAGAAACGTGATGAAGCTCTTGCCGAAATTGAAGCCCGTCGTGCAGAAAAGGAAGCAGCTGACAGACTTGAACAGGAACAGCTTGAATTAAAAAAAGAAAAAGAACTGCAGGAAAAGGAAGAGCAAAACGCACTTGCAAGAGCTAAGACTGCTGAAGAAGAGAGAATTGCAAAAGAACAGGCCGAAAAAGAAGCCGAAAGACTTGCAAAAGAACGTGAGCAGGAGCGTCTTGAAAAAGAAAAACAGGAAAAAGAAAGACTCGAAGCTGAAAAAATTGAAAATGAACGTAAGCTCGCAGAAATTGCCGCAAACAGATATAAAAAAGAATATCTTAGTGATTATATTGTTCCAGAGCTTCCCGAGCTCTCAGAAGAAACCGATGACCTCTATGAACCTATTCTAAATCCTGATGAAACAGATGCTTCAGGCTGTACACTTTTAATGCGCGCTGCAAAAACCGGAAACGGCTGGCAAATGAAACGCCTTATAGATTCAGGTGCAAATCCAAATCTTACAGATAATGACGGCTGGACAGCTCTTATGTATGCAGTGCGTTATAATGAAGGTTCTGAATGTATAGAGCTTTTACTTAATGCTAAGGCAGATGTAAAAATTGTAAATAAATATGGTTCTACTGCGCTTACAATGGCAGCCTGTTATAACAGTAATCCTGATATTCTTACAAAAATTCTGAAATTCTATAAATCTTCAGACAAAGAAGTTCTAAGAGCTTTTGTTATTATGCTTTCTGAACAAAACATTTCAGAAGACGCCTTATTATCAAAAATGAAGCTTTTTATTGAGATGTCTGTTCCTTTGAATTCTCATTATAACGGCAAAACACCTTTGATGTATGCTGCACAATTTGGAAATTCAAATAAAGCACTCAAACTTCTTATGGAAAACGATGCTTCTGTAACCGTTCGTTCTACCGAAGGTAAGACAGCTTTTGATTATGCTGAAACAAATAAAAATCTTGCCCGTGATGAATACTTCTGGGCGTTAAACAGTAAAAAGGTACGATAATGAGAATTACCGGTGGTAAACTAAAAGGGAGAATAATTAAATGTCCGGATGGTGTAATCAGACCGGCAATGGATAGAATGAGGGAATCTGTATTTCAGATTCTTGGAGACTTAAACGGAAAAAGCTGGCTTGACTTGTTTTCAGGCTCAGGAACAATTGCTATAGAAGCGGTTTCAAGAGGTTCAACTGATGTTGAATTATGTGAAAAAGATAAAATTAAAGTTGCAACTGTTCTTGAAAATGTTTCTGTTACAGAAAAAGACTGCGGTGTAAAAATCAAATGCCATTTTATGCCTGTAGAATATTTTATTAAACGTTGTAAAAGATCTTTTGATTTTATTTTTTTTGATCCGCCCTTCCCTTATAAATTTCATGAACAGCTTGTTCTTCAGTGTGATCAGAATAAAATGCTAAATGAAAACGGAACTATTTTAGTGCACCGACCGGCAGAACATTTTATGCCGGATACAATTGGAAATTTATTAAGAGTTGATCAAAGAGTTTACGGACGTTCTATTGTGGACTTTTATAAATATAAGAAAGAGTAATAATAGGAGAAAATCGAATATAACATTAATTATCTGATAAATTAAATAATTTTTTATAAAATTTAATTACTTTGACATATCATAATTATGTGCTATAATTTACTATAAATTTTTGAAATTATGAATGATAGAAAAAGTTTAGAAAAAAAATTTACTGACGCAGTTCAAGAACAAAAAATACCGGACGGTTTTATAAAAGTTACAGACAGTCCTGTTAATGGTCTTAATTCCGAGCAGAAGGTTATTCTAAACAGAAAAGCTAACATAATGTTCAATAATGGTAACATAGAGGATGCCAGAAGAATCTATATTACAACAGGTTATTCTGACGGACTTACCCGTGTGGGTGACTATTATATGAACAAAAACGAAGGCCTAAAAGCCTTAAAAGCATACTATCTTGCACATAATAAGCGAGATGCCGAGCCGATTTATGAAAGTCTGGCAAAGGTTATTTCAACATTACTAAAAGATTAGTATAAAAAATTATTGGAGAACAAAATGGAAAAAACCACGCAATCAAATGATATGCTTATTCCAGAATCATTTGAATCGGGGACAAATGTAGAGAGTAAAAATGATGAAGTTGTAACAAGAATTTCAGATCTTTCAAAAAAGGGCTATCAGCTTCTTAAAGACAATGATATTCAGGGAGCAAAAAAAGCCTTTTCAGAAATTCTCGAAATTGAAGAAAACAACAATTATGCACTTGTCGGTTTGGGTGATACAGAAAGAAAACTTAATCATATAAATGATGCAATCACTTACTATAAAAAGTGTCTGGAATATTATCCTGCTAATAACTATGCTCTCTTTGGTCTTGCAGACTGCTATAAAGCTCAAAATCAATTTGTAAAGGCAATTGAAATCTGGCAGCAGTACCTTGTTCATGATGACAAGAATATTACAGTAATAACTCGTGTTGCAGATGCTTACCGCAAGATTCATGATTTTAGAAAATCAAAAGACCTTTATCTTAAAGTTCTTGATATGGAAAAGGATAATGCTTATGCACTTATAGGTCTTGGACATCTGAATTATGATTTCAAGGAATATAAAGAAGCTCTTTATTACTGGACTCGCATTTATGAATTGAATGATAAAGATACTGTAGATATCCGAGTTCTCACTGCAATCGGTAACTGTCATAGAAAGCTTAAGACTTTTGAAGAAGGAACTAAATATTTTGAGATGGCGCTTGAACGTGAACCGGCAAACTTCTATGCCCTCTTTGGTCTTGCAGACTGTTATCGTGGAATGAACCAGCAGTTCAAATCAATCTTCTACTGGAATAAGATTCTTGAGATAGATCCTAAGAACAAGGTAATTCTTACACGTGCCGGCGATGCTTACCGCACAACCGGAAATTACGATGAAGCAAAAGCTTATTATAACAAAGCTCTTGAAATTGACTTTGATATTTATGCCGCAATCGGACTTGCTTTAATCTGTAAGGGTGAAGGAAATAACGAAGAGGCTGCAAAGCGTTTTGAAAATCTTATAAAGAATGATCCTCGCAATGGTCGTCTTTATGTTGATCTTGCAGAATGTTATGTTTCAATGAACCGCAAACAGGAAGCCATAAAAGTTCTCAGTGATTTTATGAAGATGGACAACAGAAATACTGCTGTACGCAATACTCTTGAAAAACTTCAGAGAAATTAATAACATTTTTTTATGAATCAGATTGTTTTAACAGGTCTACTCCCCGCTGAAATTTGTGAGCAGCTTGAGCTGCAACAAAAGTTCCGGGGAGTTCAGATTTTTAAATGGATTGGAAACGGCGTTACAGATTTTGCCGCAATGACAAACCTCAGTGCTGACCTTCGTTCAACTCTTAAAGAAAAAGCACTTCTCCGCTCTTCTACCATAAGTAATGTTTTAAAAGATCCTGACGGAACAATTAAACTTCAAATAACTCTTCATGATGGAAATGCTGTAGAAACAGTTTTACTTACCGACCGCGAAGGAAGAAAAACTGCCTGTGTTTCATGCCAGGCTGGTTGTGCTATGAAATGTGCTTTCTGTCAGACAGGAACTTTAGGTCTTTCTCGAAATCTTGACGCTGGTGAAATTGTTGAAGAGTTTTTATATCTTGAAAGCATTGCAGGAAAACTTGACAATATTGTTTTTATGGGAATGGGTGAACCTATGCAAAACCTCGGAGCTATACGCCGTGCAATTGAAATCTTATGTCATAAAGACGGCCGGGCTCTTTCTTCAAAACGCATTACCCTTTCTACCTGTGGAATTGTTAAAGGAATATATGATTTAGCTGATAACGGGCCGGCTATAAGACTTGCAGTTTCACTTACAACAGCAAATGAAGACTTAAGAAAAGAGCTCATGCCAGTTGCCCGGGGTGATGAAAATTCTCTGAGTTCTCTTCGCAAAGCTATTGCATATTATGCTGAAAAATCCGGTAAAAGAGTAACTTTAGAAGCTGCCCTACTTCATGAAAAAAACACTGACGAACAAAGCGCACAAAATATGATAAACTTTGCAAAAGGTCTTGATGTAAATATCAACCTTATTCCCTGGAATCCTGTAGCAAGTCTGCCGTTTGAAGAGCCATCAAAAAATGAAATAAACAGATTTGTTGAACGTCTGGAACATGCCGGACTGAATGTTACGCTTCGCACAAGACGAGGAAGAAAAATCGGGGGAGCCTGCGGTCAGTTAGGAAAAACTAACTAATTGAATTACTTTCCTATTTATTGATTATCAAAAATTCTCACAAAAAATCATTTGACAAATTCATTTTGTATGTTATTATACTTTGTAGTGATAGTGTTACTATCATATTAAGAGTATTAATATATAAATTTTTCCGGGGAATCATTATGAAGACTTATACAGTTCATCAGGATTATTTCGCTTCTGAAAATTCAATTATCGATATAATTAATTTCAGTAATTTTTCAGATTTTAAAAATCTTCGTATAGATAATGCCTGCATTAATCCCGGTGGCTGGCAGAGCTGGAATCCATGTACTGAAATATTTCCCGGAAAAAAGCAGCCCTCCCTTACCTGCCATGGAATTAAACAATGGAATTCCTATCTTGTTTTTCCGCAATCAAAATATAAACCTTCTTCAAATATTGTATTGGGGCAATTTATTTCATATTTGCGCTGGGATAACTTTTATCTTGTATTTGCCTCAGTTGGAAATATTAACGGAAATCTTCCACCAGTCCAATTTATCTTTGACAGAAAAGAAAATACAATCAGCATTGAAATTTGTGACAAAGGAAATTCCTGGAAAACAGGAGATATTACTGCACGTATAGAAATTTTTACTGCTAATTCTTTTTTTGAATGCCGAGACAGACTACTTTCAATTTTCGGAAATCAGCATTTTAAATCAGTTTCATTTCTAGGAAATAATCCTGCAGGCTGGGAAAGCTGGTATAATCATTATTCAAATATAAATCAGTCTTTAATCAATGAGGATTTAAAATCACTTTGTGAAACTCAAAACCTTATTACCGATGGAAATTTCAGTTCCCGAATTTTTCAGATTGACGATGGATGGGAAAAAGCCCTCGGTGACTGGCAGATTAGAGAAGACAGATTTCCTGACGGCTTTAAAGAAATAACTTCAAAAATCGAAGAAAAGAACTTTATTCCTGGCCTTTGGCTTGCGCCTTTTATAATTGACTCCAGAAGCGAAACTGCTAAACTGCATCCTGACTGGCTATTGCGTGATAAAAATGGAAAATTAGTTCCAGCGGGTTACAATCCTTTATGGGGAAAAAATGGAACTTTTTACTGCCTTGATTTGAGTCTTGATGAAGTAATTTCGCATCTTGATAATCTGATGAATACTATAATAAACAACTGGGGCTTTAGATATATAAAACTTGATTTTCTTTATGCAGGAATGCTTTACGGAGATTATGCACAAAAAACTGCTTCATATAAAATTTATTCCAGAGCAATTAAAATTCTGACTTCTAGAACACAAACGACATCTGGCAGACCAGTGGCTTACCTTGGCTGTGGAGCTCCTTTTGAGCTTTCGTTTTCAAATCTTCCTCTTTCAAGAATCGGCTGCGATACTTTTGAAAAATGGACGAATCCATTGCTCCGTTTATTAAACTGGAATGGCCGTAATGAGGCATATTTAAATGTAAAAGATACTCTTGGACACGCTATGTGGAACAGGATAGTTTTTATGTGTGATCCTGATGTTGTTTTTATTCGAACTCAAAACTGTACTCTGAATGAAAATCAAAAATATCTTATAGCAGGAATTAATACACTTTTTGGATGTCAATTAATGTATTCAGATGATCCGGGAAATGAAGGGCCAGCTGAAAAGAAAATTACAAAGCAGATTCTGAATTTTATTGAAAAATATAAAGATGAAGAATTTGGTATTACCCAGTTTTCTGAAGATTATTATGAAATTTATTCTAAGTCTGGAAAATATAAAGGGAATATTTATTTAGGAAAAAAATCTGCAATTTCAATTGAAGAGGTTTAAACATGGAAATATTTGGGAACAAAATTAATGAGAGAATTTACAATAAGGCTTTGAGAACTCAGAAAAAATTCATTCGAAAATTTGGTGATGACAGAAATAAAGAATATCATCTTGAACTAAAAGAAAATCCAGTTTTAACACCACCTTTCAACTGCAAGATTATTACAACAAATCCGGATTGTAAAAATGATGATAAAGAATCAGACAACTTTTTAAATAATCTGCCCAAAAAGCCTTTGATTATTGGAAATATCAGAATGGGCTTCGGTCATTACAGAATCTCAATGGCAATGGCGAGCGCTGCAAAATCACTGGGTTATACCCCACTCTGGTTTGATTTAAATTCATTTCCTGAAACAACCTGTACAAAAATTATTTCTTATCAGAATAATTTATATTCTACCGGTTCAAGACTTTCACAAAAGTCTAAGCTCTTTAATAAACTTTTCTGGGAGCCTATGAATTATGAGGGCTTCAAAAAACTCTCATATAATGCCGGTGATCAGATAACAGCAGAACTCATGACTCCTCTCTTTCGTGAGATTCCAAAAGAAATACCTTTTATTGCAACTCATGTATGGCCGAGTCAGGCTGCAATTCATGCTGGAATGAAAAATGTTGTAAATGCAATTCCAGATAACTGGCCTATGGCATTACACTTAAGTGAAGGTGCAATTCATACAATTCAAACCTATAACTCTTACTGGGGCTACAGAATGTTGAATGGTTTTGACAGTGAAAAAATCTTAAATCCAATGGGAAGAAACGACATTGTATGGACTGGTCATTATATAGACCATGAGATTGTAGAAAACATAGAAGCTGATTGTACAAACAGAATATCAAGAATTAAAGACGGAAAACCACTCCGCTTTCTTTTTACCATAGGAGGTGCAGGAGCTCAGGGAGAATTCTTTGCGGCAATAATTAAAACCTTACTACCGTTCGTTAGAACAAACAAAGCCTGCATTTATATAAACTGTGGTGACTATGAAAATGTCTGGACAATGCTTCAGAAAATGATTCCAGAATTAACAGATGACTCACTGTCTGTTGTAACTCATTTTAACGACTGGAATAAAGAACTTGAATTCGCAAACAGTGCTATTGAAGGACTTGAAACATACAGTGGCAGCGGAATTCATGCATTCTGTAATAAAGATATTTTTGGCGCTGTATATATTACAAATCTTCTTATGCGCGCCTGTGATGTTCTTATTACAAAACCCAGCGAGCTTGCTTTCTACCCCGTTCCAAAACTTTTTATCAGAAGAATTGGTGGGCATGAAATGTGGGGTGCCATTCATTCAGCAGAACTTGGAGACGGAACGCAGGAATGTGAAACGCCAGAATATGCCAGTGCAATGATTAAAATGATTATGGAGCAACCCGAACTTATAGAAGGAATGTGCAATAATATAATTTCACAGAAAAAAATTGGAACATATGATGGAGCTTATAAAGCTGTAAAAATAGCGGCGGGTAAAAACGATGGGAGAATATTATAATGACAGCACAGGAAAAACTTGCAGAAGAACGTGACGGTCAGAAAAATGCAAGAATCGAAAGAATTCTTTTAGCCTCCTTTTCACTTTTTTCTCATAACGGTATTGATGCTATTGCTATGACAGATATTGCAAAAGAAGCCGAAATTGGAGTTGCTTCTCTTTACCGATATTTTGAAACAAAAGATGAAATTGCAATTCGTACTGCAATATGGGCCTGGGAAAAACAGAAAAATCTTATTCTGCCGATTCTTGATGATTCAGGATATTATAATAAATCTGGAATTGAACAGCTTGAAGAAATCTTTGATTTATTCTGCAAGCTTTATCAGAATGAATCTGATTTTTTCAGATATATTTATTTTTTTGATGCATATATTATTTGTCAGAAAATTGAAGCAGAAAGACTGCTTCCTTATCAGAAAGTAATTGAATCTGTTCAAAAAATAATTTCTGAAGCAATACAAAAAGGAATTACTGATGGTTCAATTTCACCAAAATATAAAGGACTTGAAAAATCTCTTTACTACTCATTGATGCATACATATTTTTCATCAGTACAAAAATTAAGTCTAAGCAGTAAAATGCTTAAGATGGATGAAGAACAGGATGAAATTCAACAACTCAAGCTTTTGGGAAAACTTTTAACAGGAGGATTAAAATGAAATCTCTTACAAAAGGAAAGATGTGGTGTTATGCTATTGGTCAGTTAGGCTGGTCAATTATAAGCGGCTTAATAGGTTCATGGCTTGTATACTTTTATCAGCCGAATCAGGAAGCAATTAATGAAGGTATGATTTCTCTGATTCCACAGGGACGTGTTGTACTTGGGCTGCTTACATTAATTGGCCTTGTAACAGCTCTTGGAAGAGTATTCGATGCTGTAACAGATCCGCTTGTCGGAAACTGGTCAGATAATCTTAAACATAAGCTTGGCCGTCGCATTCCATTTATGAGATGGTCTGCACTTCCACTTGGCCTTGTCTTTGTTCTTGTTTTCTGCGCTCCTGTTAATGGTGTAAGTAGTATTAATACCGTATGGCTTTTTGTTACAGTAATGGCATATTATTTCCTCATCACATGTTACTGTACACCATACACTTCTCTGCTTGCTGAGCTTCCAAATAATCAGGAAGAAAAACTTAAGCTTTCCATGTGCATTTCCCTTACCTTCATTGTAGGTACTGGCATTGGATATACTGCTCCTGTAATCTGGGATATCTTCATAAAAAGCGGAATGGAAAGAATTCCTGCAATGCGCGTTACTTTTGCAATTCTTTCTGTTCTTGCAACTATTTTTATGCTAGTTCCTGCTTTTGGCATTAATGAAAAAGATTATTGTGACCTTCAGCCATCAAGCTCAAACATGTTTTCATCTCTGGGAAAAACCTTCAAAAATAAAGATTTCAGGATTTTTGTTGGCCAGGATATAATTTATTTCTTTGGGCTTGCAATGTTTCAGACTGGACTTCCATTTTTTGTAACAAGTCTTCTTCATTTACCTGAAAGCATGACCACAGTTATGTTTGTTGGTCTTACCCTTCTTTCCCTTGTTTATTATCCATTTGTAACAAAAATGACAGCAAAATGGGGAAAGAAAAAACTTTTGATTGCAGCTTTCTGTGGCTTTGTATTGACTTTCGGCTTTACAGCCCTTTCTGGAGAAAAGCTCAGCTTTATACCTGTTGCAGTTCAGGCTGTCATTATTGTTGTTCTTGGTTCATTTCCACAGGCTATTTTCGGAATTATTCCTCAGACAATTGTTGCAGACATTGCACTGGAAGATGAAGTTATCACTGGAGAATCTCGAAGCGGAATGTTCTATGCAGCGCGCACCTTTGCAATGAAGCTCGGTCAGTCTCTGGCAATGCTTATGTTTACATCGCTTGCTACAATCGGAATTTCTGAATCAGAGTTCTTACAGGCAGCAGCAGTATCAAAAGAAACTGCTGCGGGGTCTTCATTCGGTTACCGAATTGTAGCTTTAGTTGCTTCTATATGTTGTATAATTGGTGGTGTCATTATGTATTTCTTTAATGAAAACAAAGTTATGGAAACAATTAAGAAGGTGGAAGAATAAAACTAATTGCCGGTCAAGGCAGTGTAATTTCTGTGATTGAAACACCTGTCATTGTCCGGCTTGACTTTCCTGACATTCACGCGCTTGACCGGAAAATCTATTTCTCTTAAACTATTGTAAGGAGTTTCACAAAAAAATGACATCAAAAATCTTACATAAACTTTCCTATCTCTTCACCCTTTCAGTTTGTATATTTTTTATTTCCTGTGCTACAAAACCTTCTCTGGAAAATGAAAAAACAAAGGTTTCTTATTCATATAAAACAGTAGAGTTCTCCGAAGAGCTCGATTTTCTAAAAACAAATATTAAATATCCAGAGTTTGAAGGTTTAACAGAATTAAACAAACGAATTTCAAATACAATTATGAGCAACTGGAAAAGTTTCAAATCTTATTCACAAACAGAATGGAATGAAATTTTAGAATTAAACAATCGTGGTTCTGGAAAACTTCCGCCTTTTGAATATCTGGTAACTTTTGAAGTAAGTAATTCAGATAATATTGTAAGTGTACTCTTAAATACATATATTTTTAATGGTGGTGCTCATGGAAATACTAATCTTGCAGCCTTTAATTTTGAAGTTTCAGATTCTAAATTCATAAATATCCAGCAGGCCTCCGGAATGACTTATAATGACATTTCTTCAATTGTCCGAAACAAGTTATATAAAAAGCTTATAGAAGAAGATAAACCCGGACTTCCTCCTAGTGAACAGGATTCAATCCGTGAAATGATAAATACAGGAGCTTTTCCTCAAGCGGGAAACTTTGAGATTTTTACTATAGACGGAAATAAAATCTACGTCTATTTTGAACCGTATTCAGTTGCCCCATATTCTTATGGAATTCAAAAGGTTCAGATTAAATAATTTGTCATTATGCTTTGGCATCTTATATTATAGCTACTGAAACACGTTTCTTGTGATAGTTTTACGTTGTATAAAACTCTATTATTTTAGAATTTTAATAAATGATTTAATTAATTATATTGATAAAAATATTTATTTTCTTTATATTTGATAAAGTTAAAAATCTGAGAGTATATAACATTTTTTTATGAGGTTTCCTTATGCAGAAAAAGATATATGTAGTTGGTATGTTTGATGATGGAACAGCTGGTAAAGTACAGGCTGCCGTTTCAGCAGTTGCTGGAGTTACTAATTGCGTTGCAAACTGCGAAAAATCTCAGGTACTTGTAGATTATGATGATGCCGGTGCAGAAGGCCCAATTAATGATGCAATTTCCGGCTGTGGTGTAGAAGTACTCGGCTAATAATATGATTAAACTTACAATTCTCGATGGTCATGCAGTTAATCCAGGAGATCTTCCATGGTCTTTCCTGGATAATTTTGTTAATTACACCGTGTATGAAAGAACTGAACCAGATCAGGTAATTGAACGCATTGGAAATTCAGATGCAATTTTTCTTAATAAAATTCAGATAACAAAAGAGATTTTTGATGCCTGCCCTAATCTTAAATATATTGGTGTTCTTGCAACCGGTTATAATGTTATTGATCTTGAAGCAGCAAGACAACATGGAGTTATTGTAACAAATATTCCGGCTTACTCTACAGACTCTGTTGCCCAGCATGT
The DNA here is from genome assembly GCA_947166355.1 of uncultured Treponema sp. Classification (GTDB taxonomy): domain Bacteria; phylum Spirochaetota; class Spirochaetia; order Treponematales; family Treponemataceae; genus Treponema_D. The sequence goes on along the minus strand of CAMVDX010000004.1, from coordinate 14,930 downwards.
ATTCTCATTCATTCTATATTTTACAAATCAGATTGCCCAGCATAATGAAGCTGTAATGAATGGAGACTGGATAAAATGTCCTGATTTCTGTTTCTGGAATGGAAGTTTAACAGAGCTTTCCGGAAAAACGCTTGGCATTTTCGGTTACGGAAACATTGGAAAAAAAGTTTCAGAAATCGGTAAAGCTTTCGGAATGAAAGTTATCTGCTGCACAAGAACGCAAAAAGAAGGAATGCCAGAATCTGTAAGCTTTGAAGAATTATTAAAACGTTCAGATTTTCTGACACTTCACGCTCCTCTTACAGATAAAACTAAGAATATAATAAATAAAGACAGTCTGGCCCTGATGAAGAAGTCAGCTTATCTCATTAATACAGCACGCGGCGGCTTTGTTGTCGAAAAGGATTTAGCAGATTGTCTGAATAATTGTGGAATTGCGGGATATGCCGCAGACGTTTTGCTACAGGAGCCAATGGCAAAGGATTGTCCTCTTCTTAAGGCAAAGAACTGTGTAATTACTCCACATATTGCATGGGCGCCTTTGGAAACCCGAAAAAGACTTCAGGGAATCGCAGAAGAAAATCTTAAAGCCTGGCTGGCCGGAAAACCGATTAATGTAGTGTCATAAAACACTGTCTACCCGAACTGAGCGGCACTGCGTAGCAGGGCAAAAACAGTCCAGTGGACTGTTTTTAGCGAGTCTCCGAGCAGCTGTGCTGCGAAGGTTCAGCATGACATACTTAGTCTGAAATATCAACATCAAACTGAACCTGGACATCATAATCAGGAAAGGCATCGCGAACATCCTGAACTACGTGATTGAACATTTCTTTCATACTTAGAGAATCAAAAGAAACTATAATATCAAACCGCATCTTCTTTTCTTTTTCATCAACAAAAAAGCCGTGCATTTGAAGAATCTCTTTGTGTTCCATAACAATTTTACTTACACGGTCGCGAATCTGGGCTGCCGAATTTTCTTTTGTATTTACTGAGTAAATACCGATTGCACTCATTGCAACACCGTGCTTTACGTAAACTTCGTTGGCAATTTTTCGCGACATAGAATCTATTTTATCTGCAGACCAGGTATCAGGAACTTCAATATGAGCAGAACCTACATGCATATCAGGACCGTAATTGTTTAAAACTAAATCGTAGGCACCAAGAATTTCTTTATCGCAGGAAACGATTGTCTTTTTTATTTCTTTAGAAAGATGTGAATCAATTCGTTCGCCAAGAATCTTGCTTATAGTTTCATGAAGAGTTTCTACACCAGCTTTAATGATTGCAAAAGAGATTAATACACCAAGCCATGCTTCAAGAGAAATATTCCAGATAAGAAAAACAGCAGCAGCAACAATTGTTGAAGCTGAAATAATTGAATCCATGAGAGCATCCTGACCGCTTGCAATAAGTGAATCAGAATTTACTTTTTTTCCCGTGAACTTTACAAAAAGTCCAAGAAGAATTTTTACAACAACAGCTACGCTGATAATTATAATTGATGTAGAATTATATTCAGGTGTTACAGGGTTTATTATTTTTTTTACAGATTCAATACAGGCTGTAAAGCCTGCATACAAAATAATTACTGCAATTACAAGGGCTGTAAGGTACTCTGCCCTTCCGTGTCCAAACGGATGTTTTTTATCAGCGGGTTTTCCGGCAAACTTTGTTCCAACAATGGTAATTACAGACGAAAGCGCATCACTAAGGTTGTTTACAGAGTCCATAATGATGGCAATAGAATTAGAAAAGAAGCCTACAGCAGCTTTAAATGCTGATAGAAATATATTGGCAGCAATTCCTATGATGCTGGTTTTTATAATTATGCTTTCTCGATTCATAATCTACATTATAGAATTATTATTTAATGTCGGCAAGCATCTAAAAGGGAACGTCATTGCGAGCGCAGGGCTTCCGCATTATAAAAGACTTCAGTAATCTTGGCGCGAGGGAGCGGGGCGTGGTACAAAAACACTCTTTTTGTGGCTGCCGCGGAAGCGGCAGGTGTAATAGTTTCTATACCACAAAAAGCGTGTAGCGCATTATTGCGCGGTTTTGTACCACGAAGCCGTGACCGGAAGCCATGTTTTCAGAATTTCACTTTATAATGCGGAAGCCCTGATTGCGAGCGAAGCAATCTATACAATAATGGATTGCTTCGGCTTTGCCTCGCAATGACGTATTTGCTGTATTAATTTCTCCGCATTATATGTTCGCAATGACGTATTTTCATATTACTTGCGCTTAAAAACAGGAATAGCCTCGAGCGGAGCGTCAACAGTTATTGTCTGACTGCCTTCGTAAACTTTTCCGTCGTGAATGTTTTCCCATTTACCTGCCGGCAGATAAACATCACGCTTAAAGGTCTGTGGTGTCATAACCGGTGCTACAAGATAGTCTGAGCCGAACATATACTGATCTTTAAGCTCCCAGCAGTGCGGGTCGTTCGGGAACTCGTAGAACATTGTGCGAAGGGCCGGACTTCCGTTTTCACTTGCTTCCTTCATAACCTTAGTTACATAAGGTTTGATTTTTTCGCGAAGTTTAATCTGATTTTCCATAATCTTCTGAGCGATTTCACCATAAGACCAGATTTCGTTATCGCGGCCGGTAAACAGGTGACCTCCACCGTATCCCCGCTGCGGGTCTTTGTCGAGGAGCGGAATATCGTGCGGATCGCGGTCGCCATGCAGACGCAGAATCGGAGTAAATACAGCCCATTCAAACCAGCGGATAAGAAGTTCCTTAAACTCTTCTGTTCGAACATCACCATACATAAAGCCGCCAATATCAGTTGTCCACCAAGGAATACCGGCAATACCCATATTCAAACCTTCGCAAACAGAAGTTCTGAAGCATTCCCAGGTAGACTGAACATCACCGTTCCAGATAACCTGATTGTATTTCTGGCTTCCAACCCAGGCACAGCGCTCAAGGTTTACAATGCTCTTCTGCCCCATTTTCTTCTGGCCTTCGTAGAAAGCGCGGCTGTACATCTGAGGGTAAATATTTGCAACCTGAAGTCCAGGACCTGCCTGATATCTGTAGTTACCAAAATCATAAACATTAAGGTCAGGTTCAGAGTTATCAAGCCAGAACATATCGATTCCGTAATCTGCATAGTTCTTTTTACAGATGTTCCAGAGATACTCGCGGGCTTCCGGATTTGTAGCATCAATTGCAAGACAGTCGCCCTGCCAGTCAAAGCTCTGGTTAGAGCCCCGGTCTGAACGAATCAGATAGCCCTTCTCCTGCATTTCAGCAAAGTGTGTAGATTTTTTGTCTACATTTGGCCAGACGGAAACCATAACCTTTGTTCCCATAGCATGAAGTTCATCACACATTGCTTTTGGATCAGGCCAGTATTCTTTATCAAAGAACCAGTCTCCCTGACGCGGCCAGTGGAAAAAGTCAATTACAATTACATCAAGATGAATACCCATTTCATTGTAGCGGCGAGCAACAGTTAAGATTTCTTCCTGTGTTCTGTAGCGAAGCTTACACTGCCAGAAGCCAAGATAATCTTCAGTGAGGGCCGGAGCACGACCAACAGCAGCAGTATATTTTTCAATTATTTCTGAAGGAGTATCGCCGGCAGTAATCCAGTAATCCATTTCCTTAGTACTTTCTGCATGCCATTCTGTAATATTCTTTCCAAAAGTTACTTTACCAACGGCAGGATTATTCCAGAGGAATCCATAACCAAGATTTGATAAAGCAAAAGGAATTGAAACCTGGCTGTTTCTCTGTGCAAGTTCAAGAGTACAGCCTTTCATATCAAGATAAGGGGCTGGATATTGCCCCATACCAAAGAGTTTTTCATCATCATTTGGATTAAAGCGGACTGTAAGTGAGTAATCTCCACCGATTATTCCCTGAAACTGGCGGCTTACAATTTTTGTACAGCAGCTTTCTTTTGTAGCTGTCGGATCATACTGGCGGTAATATTCCTGCAGAATCAGCTTATCATTTTTATAGAAAGAAATAACACCATTAAAGTTTAGGCGAGCTTCGAGAATTCCGTTTTTAATAGAAGCTCCATTTTCTGATACATTGATTTTTGCTGTGCCATGATTGATTTTTTCAGTAAGTGCTACATCGCGGTCAATAAATGCACTTTCAAGAGTTGAACGAACACGGAAAGAATCTGCTCCCCATGGTTCAATCATAAGAGTTTCATTTCCTTTTTTGAAAATAAGAGTATTTTTAGCTTCTAAAAACATAGTTTCCATCCTGATTTTTAAGTTTTATTAATTATAGCATTGATTTATAAAATTTCACTGTAAATTCATAGTATATTTACTGTATTTTTCTATTTTTTTTCTTAAAAAAAATAATAAAAATAACACTATCTTTTTGAGCGTTTTAATGTTATATTTAAAGAAAGTGTATATTTACACATATTACAAGCCATAAAAGGCCTTAAAAAAACTGGAGAAAAAATAAAATGAAGACATTTGCTGGTCCTGTTCTTTTTCTTGATAGGTCAGACATCAACACTGACGAAATTATTCCTGCAAACTATCTTGCAGAGCTCCCAAAACAGGAACTTACTTCCCATCTTTTTGAAAATCTTAAGATTGAAGGCTTCAACCCTAAGAGTGACATTGCCGGAACTAAAGTAATCATTACAAAAGAAAACTTTGGCTGCGGTGCAGAAAGCGAAAAAGCACCATGGGCTTTAGAAGTTAATGGAATTAATACTGTAGTTGCCCCAACCTTTGCAAAATCCTTCAGAAAAAATATGTTTGCAAACGATTTAATGGCTATTGAAATTGACCGCAAGAGTCTTGCAGATATGTTCCGCACTTTTGCTGATAAAGATACTGAATGTAAGATTGTTCTTAATGAAGATGGAACTGCAAAGGTTAAGCTGATTGCAGGAAGTCTTTCTAAAAGCTATCAGTTTAATGTAGATGATGCGGAGAAGGCATTGTTCGATAAGGACTAATAGATTGCCACGTCGCTGGCGCTCCTCGCAATGACGTCATTGCGAGCCGAAGGCGATTGCAGTTTGATAATCATATATCAAACTGCAAAACGAGTGTGTCAAGGCTTTAAGCGAAGCGTGCCTTGACCACTCGTAAGCAATCCATAAAAAAAGCCCGGTGGTTGAGTGATGCGAAGCATCGTATCGAAACCACCGGGCTTTGTAATTTTAAAGGTCTAACTATTTGCACGCTTCGAAGATAATATCAGCTACGAAGATTACTGCGAGAATCCAGGTAACAACAGGGATTTCTTTTGCCTTCTTACCTGCGCACTTAGCGATTACGTAAGAAATAATACCCCACTGAATACCCTTAGCAATAGAGTAAGAGAATGGCATAGTCATAATTGTAATGAATGCCGGAATACCTTCTGTAGGATCATCAAACTTAATATCTACAACAGATTTCATCATCAGGTAGCCTACGAAAATCAAAGCAGGAGCTGTAGCTGCTGATGGAATGAGGAAGAAGAGAGGACTGAGGAAGAGAGACAGAAGGAAGAGCACTGCAGTTGTTACAGAAGCAAGACCAGTACGTGCACCAGCTGCAACACCAGAAGAAGACTCTACAAAAGAAGTTACAGTAGAAGTACCAAGACAAGCACCAACAGCAGTACCAATAGCATCTGCCAGCAAAGCGCCCTTAACATTAGAAACTTCACCATTTTCGTCTTTAAGGTTACCCTGCTCTGCTACACCAAGAAGAGTTCCGATTGTATCGAACAAGTCTGTAAAGAGGAATGTAATAAAGATTACGATAAACTGTCCAAGAACAGCAAATGAGAATTTGCCGGCAGAAGTACAAACGATTCCCTTGAAATCAAAAGCAAAGAAATGAGGAGCAGATGGAGCTGAGAAAGGCTTGAAATCTTCTGGAATAGTTGTAACACCAAAAGGAATTCCAATGATAGTTGTAATGATGATACCGATGAGGATAGCACCAGGAATCTTAAGTGTGTACAAAACGATTGTAAGAATTAAACCAATTACAGCAACAATAGCAGTCTTGTTAGCCATTGTAAAGTTTACAAAACCAATAAGAGTACCAGTTTCTGTAGAAACGATGCCGGCATTTGCAAGACCAATAATTGCGATGAAAAGACCAATACCTACAGCAACAGCCTTTTTAAGACCTTCCGGAATAGACTTAATAATAGCTTCGCGGATACCGCAGAGTGAAAGAATGATAAAAAGAACACCTTCAAGAAGAACTGCAGTAAGAGCAAGCTGGAAAGAACAGCCCATACCCAGAACAACTGTGTATGTAAAGAATGCGTTAAGACCAAGTCCAGGTGCGAGAGCAACAGGAAGGTTTGCGCAGAAGGCCATTACCAAAGTAGCGATAGCTGCAGACAAAGCAGTAGCAGTGAATACAGCACCCCAGCTCATTCCGGCACCCGAAAGAATGTTCGGATTTACAGCAAGAATGTAAGCCATAGCAAGGAAAGTTGTGATACCACCAATTAGTTCTTTAGAAACTGTGGTATTTCTTTCCGAAAGCTTAAAAAACTTTTCCATAATTTATATCCTCCTATTATGGATTTACTGATTTAATGTCATGCTGAACTTTTTTCAGCATATATATTTGAGATCCCGGACCTTCGCAGCATAGCTGCTCGGAGACTATTTACAAAACAGTCCACTGGACAGTTTTTGCCCTGCTTACGCAGTGCCGCTCCCAAAGTTCGGGATGACGTTATAGCATTACCAATACCTTATCTACACAGGCACTAATGCAGGTGCCGCAGCTGGTACATTTTGTGTAGTCAATAACAGGGAGTCCTGAAGAACAATCTATTGCCTGTTCAGGGCACTTTCTGGCACACATACCGCACTTAAAGCAGCCTCTTGCGCAATCTTTTTTGATTTGAACTTTATTGTCGCTTTTGTTTGAACAAACACCAATTGCACCTTTAGTATCTGCATCAATAAACTTAAACAGATGCTTTGGACATGCAGCGGCACATTTACCGCAGGCTACACATTTAGATTTATCAACCTTTGGAAGTCCGTCTTCTCCCATGCTTAAAGCACCGAATGGACAAACTTTTACACAGTCTCCAAAACCGATACAACCAAAGGCACATTTTTTTGTACCATTCATTGTAAGCTGAGCTGCTTTACAGGTTTTCATACCAATGTATTCGGCTTTATCAGCGGCACAGTCTTTTGAACCTGCACAGGCAAGAAATGCAACCTTTGGTTTTACTTCTACCCCAGCCTGCCCTAAGATTTCTGCGACCTTTTTTGCACAGTCTGAACCACCGGCAACGCAACCGTTAGTCGGCGCTTCACCTTTTACAACAGCCGAAGCAAAAGCATCACAGCCTGCAAGACCACAGCCACCACAGTTTGCTCCGCTAAGGGCATCGCGAACAAGCTGAACTTTTGGATCTGTATCAACATGGAAAATCTTTTTGAAGAGTCCAAGCAGAATACCAAGCAGGATAGCGATAATTGCGGCAACTATAATTGTATATAATATCGTATTCATTTTCACCTCTATATGGTAAAGCTAAAAATTGCTTTCGCAATTTTTTTAACGCTTTTCTATTTATCACCGGCCGCCAGCGGCCTTACTCATTTAATAAGTCCTTTAAAACCTAAGAAGGCCAGACTCAAAAGACTTGCACAGATATAGAGAATCGGAGTTCCGGCAAAAGCTTTTGGTATATTTGCTGTTTTTACACGACTGCGGACTCCACTCATGATTACCATAGAAATGAGGAAGCCCATTGCAGAACCAAAGGCATATACAAGACTCTGAACATAGTTATAGTTTTTACCAATGCAGTTGATTGTAATACCAAGAACAGCACAGTTTGTTGTAATCAAAGCAAGGTAAACACCCATTGCATTGTAAAGTCCCGGAGACATTTTCTTTAGGAAGAATTCTACAAGCTGTACAAGAGATGCGATTACAAGAATAAAGAAAAGAGTCTGCAGGAATTCGAGTCCAAGCGGTACCATAACAAGCTTATAGAGAGGCCAGGTTACGGCGGTTGCAAGCATGATAACGAAGGTTGTAGCAAGTCCCATACCGGTTGCTTTTTCAGTATCATTTGTCATACCGATAAAAGGACAGATTGCCAGGTACTGAATAAAAACAACATTATCAATAAGTGCAGATTTTATAAAAAGTTTAATTGTTTCCATTATTGTTCCCCTCCTTTGTTTGCTTTGTGCTGTTTATAAGCCTGAAGGCAGGCAGCTAAAATACCGAACACAAGGAAGCCGCCCGGTGCTGAATTAAAGATTCCGATTCTGAAATCTTCTGGAATTACATCTAATTTAAGTGCAGTTCCGGCAAAAAGTGTACCGCCACCAAGCAACTCACGAATCAAAGAAATTGCAACAAGAACGATTGTATAACCGATTCCCATTCCAAGACCGTCGAGAACACAGTCGCCAAGCTTGTTTTTTGAAGCAAAGGCTTCTACACGCCCCATAATGATACAGTTTACAACGATAAGCGGAATAAAAACTCCAAGCGCATTATAAAGAGATTCAACATAGGCATTCAAAACCAGCTGAACAATTGTTGTAAAAGCCGCAATTACAGTTATGAAGATTGGAAGACGAATTGCTGAAGGAATTAGTTTTCTGAAAATAGAAATTACTATTTCACTCATAACAAGTACGAAAGTCATACCAATTCCCATACCGATTCCATTGAAGATACTTGTAGTTACACCAAGAGATGAACACAAGCCGATATTTAAGACAAGAAGAGGATTTTCGCGAAGGAAACCGTTTGTAAAAGTTTTCAATTTAGTATTCATAAGATTTTTAATAAATATGATTTCGATACGATAGGTGCTTTAGCACCGTACTACTCAATCACCGGTGGTTGAGTGCCGCGTAGCGGTGTATCGAAACCACCTTTACTTCTCAACCCCCTTCTGATTAAAATATGCAAAAATATTCTTAGTTCCTTCATTAATTAAAGAAGAAACCGCAACACTGGTGATTGTTGCACCGGAAATTGCATCAAAGTTTTTTCCTGCCACAAAGCCTTCTCTGGCATTCTTTCCTTCAAACTGACCATAGAAAGTTTTACCGTTAGGAAGCTTAAAGGTTGCATCATTTGCTTTAAGGCCAAAGCCCGGCGAGTCAGTAAGTTTCAAAAACTTAAGGCCGGTAACAGTTCCATCTGTTTTCATACCAATTAAAATTGTTCCCTGATCATAGGTTGGACCGCTAACCTGTGCTGCCCCACCGACAATTTCATTTCCACGTTTTGCAACATACATTTCATCAACTGTAATTGCACCGACAACTGGTGGAGTAAAATCATTTATAGTTTCAAAGGTAAGTCCAGAATCCGGGAAAAACTCTGCCATAGCCTGACTTACCTTTCTTTCCTGATTCTGTGCAATTTTTGGAGCTGTAAAATTATTAACTATTGCTAACATTGCACAGGCTGCAACTGCATAAGCACAAAGAACAAGGCCAAGTTTTATCATGCTCCAGGCATTTTCTTTTTCAGTAACTTTTGCCATTACTTTGCCTCCTTTGCATTAGCTGCATTTGCCGGACGGCCAGCCTTCTTACCATAACCATATTTTCGTGCAGTCAGATTATTAAGGAATGGAGCAACGCTATTCATAATCAAAATTGAGAACATAACTCCTTCCGGGTAACCGCCAAACTTTCGGATAAGGAAAGTTATAAGTCCACAGCCAAAGCCGAATACAAGGCGGCCTTTCTTTGTTACCGGGGCTGTAGCATAATCAGTTACCATAAAGGTAGCACCAAACATAAGGCCACCGGTCATAAGAGACATGGCTACATTTTCACCGGAAATCAGTGAACAGAGAGCCACAGTACCAACCATTGCAAGAGGTGCCCGCCAGTCTATGATATGAGCGAGTGCAAGAAAAGCGAAAGAAATCAAAATCAAAAGGATTGAAGTTTCACCGATACAACCAGCTCTGTTACCGATAAAATACTGCCAGTAAGTTCCGTCTTCTATTACAAAAGTTCCAGCCTTAATTGCGGATAAAGTTGTAGCAGATGAAATTGCATCCATGCCGCCAATAGCCTTTGGAGCCATCCATGAAGCACCCATGCTAGCTGGAAAGCTTAAGAACATAAAGGCACGACCTGTCAAAGCAGGATTGAAAACATTTGAACCAATTCCACCAAAAAGCCCCTTTGCAACAATCATTGCAACAGCGGCTCCTACTACAAAAATCCAAACCGGAGCAGTTGGAGGACAAACCAGTGCCATCATAACGCCTGTAACACAGGCAGAAAGATTTGCAATTACAATTTTCTGTTTTGTTACTTTCTGGAACAGGAATTCAAAAAGAACACAGGAAGCAACCGATACAAGAATTCTTATAAGAGCAGCAATCCCAAATAAAACTATACCCATTATAATTTCCGGGAGCAAAGCAATCAGCACAGTTCCCATAATCATCTGAGTTGAACATTTAAAATTAAAATGAGGGCTAGAAGAAACGAATATTTTGTTGTCCATCACTTGCCTCCTTCGTTTGCTGCTTTTTCGGCAGCCACTTTTGCAGCAGCCTTAGCTTTTTCTTCTGCCATTTTCTGGCGAACAATACCCTTACCCAAACGGATTCTTTGAATCAGATTTACTTTTGCCGGACAAACAAAGGCACAGCAGCCGCATTCAATACAATCCATAAGACCAAAGCTCTTAGCCTTTTCAAGGTTTCCGGCTTTAAGCTCACGGACAATCAGTGCCGGGCTCAGTCTCATTGCACACTTTGCAACACAGGAGCCGCAGGAAATGCACTGGCTTTCTTCTTCCAAGAAGGTTTCTTTTTCTGTAAGAAAGGTTACGCCGCTTGTTCCTTTAGCAATAGGAAAATCAGCTGAAGCCATGGCAAAGCCCATCATAGGTCCACCACTTATAATTTTGACAGCAGCATTTTCTTTGAGCTGGAATACATCAGGCATTAAATCACTTACGATTGTACCAACAGGAACGCGGATATTTACCGGCTTTTCAACAGCTCCGCCGCTTATAGTAAGTGAACGTTCAATCAAAGGCATTCCAAAACGGAAGGCATCACTTATTGCACATACAGTTCCAACGTTAGAAATTACACAGCCTGCATCTGCCGGCAATTTTGCACTTGGAATCTCTCGGCCAGTTGCGGCAGAAACAATAAACTTTTCTGCTCCCTGCGGATATTTTGTTTGAACAAGGCAGATAGAAATTGAATCGCTTTTACCAGAATCAGTAATAGCCTTTTCGAGTTCCGGCATCAGATATGCTTTGTTATCTTCAAGAACAATCATACCTTTTGCATTACCACTTCCGCCCTTACCACCATTTACGATATGAAGAACAATTGCAAGACCGTCTACAATTTTAGACGGCTGCTCAAGCATTGTTCGTTCATCGCAGGTAAGATAAGGCTCACATTCAGCAGCATTTATAAGTACATAATCTATAATTTTATCTGCAGGAGGATTCAGTTTTACATGAGCCGGGAAAGATGCTCCACCCATACCAACAATTCCTGCTTCACGAATTCTTTTAAGACAATCTTCTTTTGAACTTTCAAATGGATCTAAAACAGGCAGCAGACTTTCACGTGCAGAATCATCTGCTTCAATAATAATACAGGGCGCCATACCGTTACCGGTAACAAGACAGGTTTGTATTTTTTTAACTTTACCAGAAACAGAAGAATGAACCGGACAGTTCATAAAGCCATCACCATTGGCAATTATCTGTCCTTTAGCAACTTCATCTCCTACAGCCACTACAGGCTGATTTGGTGCGCCTCCCATTGTAACCGGAATTGTTACTGTTTTAGATGCAGGAAACGCAGGAGTAACAGGACACTGGTTGCTCAGTTCCTTATACTCTTTAGGATGGATTCCACCCTTAAATGTTTTTGCTCTCATAATTATATTATTATACCCCGAGAAAAGCCAACTTGCAACATTTACCAGCGAACTATTTTTATAATAATTTATTTTCTATTTTTTGAAAAAAGATTTATAATAAATTTATGGGTAGATTTGATTCGCTTAAAAGCTTTTTTGGAATAGAAAATTATACTAAATATACAAATGATTATTTTGACCGCTCAAATATAAAATCAAGTCTCTATGTTTCTTCTGTAGTTGTACTGCTTGAGCTTTGGATGATTTGCAGTACATTATTTTTTCAATTCTTTGGAAATTTAAATCGCTCAAAACAATGGCTTATAATACATCTTACCTGTTATGGAGTTTTATTTCTCTCTTCTCTTACTTTACTTATCTTTTCAATTCTTCATCATAAAAAAATAATACAAACGCATAAAACCTGGCTAGGTATACGTTTTATTTTTTCAATTATTTCAATGGGATTTGGAATTTATATTTCATACTTAGATTATCTCAAAGGTGAACAGTTTATTACATTGATAACAATGACAATCCTTGTATTTTGCTTCACAGTATGGAGACCGTTTTTTTCTATATTATTTCTTTGTTCTTCTTATGGATTTTTCTTTATAATCTGTAATAATAAAATCCCTGCCTCATATGCAACTAAAGTTAATCTTACAATCGTTTTAATCATCATTCTTTTAAGTGCAATTAATGCTTACCGTCAGAAAATCAGCGAAGCAAAAAAAGATGAAAGACTGGAACAGGCACATGATATTCTTCTTAAACTTTCCATAAGTGATGAAGTAACAGGAATTGCAAACATGAATTATTTCCGGGGACAAGCTTTTGAACTGATAAATAATCCTCAGGTAAACATAAAAGATTATATTTATCTATATTTTGATATAGAAAATTTTAAAATGCTTAATCAGAAATATGGATTCTGGGAAGGAAATTCATTTCTTAAAGACTTTGCAGATTTTCTTAAGAAAACATTTGATGACGGAATTATTGCCCATTTTTCAAATGACAATTTTGTTGTTCTTACCAGGGACTTAAAAATCAAAGATAAAATAATGGAAATCTGCAAAAAGATTAATGATTTTCAATATGATATCAGGCTTGGAATTAAAGTTGGTGCGTATAAACCAGAAAGCAAAGAAGTTTTACCACTGATTGCCTGTGACCATGCACGATATGCCTGTAATACAATCAAAAAAAATTATAACATAACTTACTGTGAATATGATGCAAATATGGCAACCCGTTTTCAAAACAAGCAGTATATTATTAATAATTTTGATCAGGCAATCAAGAATGAATATATTAAAGTTTATTATCAGCCGCAGGTGAATGCTTCTGATGGAAAGATTTGCGGTTTAGAAGCATTGGCGCGCTGGGATGATCCTACTTACGGTCTTCTTTCACCAGCTGATTTTATTGATACACTTGAAGAATATCATCAGATTCACAGACTTGATATGTATATAGTAGATAAAGTCTGCCGTGATATAAGAGATGCAAAAACTACCGGTCGTAAGGTTCTTCCTATTTCATTAAATTTTTCAAGAATGGATTTTGATTCACTTAATCTTGCCGATGAAGTCGGAAGCTGTCTGAAAAAATACGAAATTGATAAAAATGCAATTCATATTGAAATCACAGAAAGCACACTTTCTGAAGACGATACAAAATTAAAAGAGGAATTAAAAAGCTTCCGTGCGCAGGGCTATGCTTTATGGCTTGATGATTTTGGTTCAGGATACTCGGGCTTAAATGTTCTTAAAGAATATGATTTTGATTTGATAAAGATTGATATGAAATTTCTTTCAAACTTTTCAGGCAATGAAAAAGCCCGCCATATTCTGAAAAATGTAATTAACCTTGCAAAAGCTTTAGGAATGCAGACTCTTACAGAAGGTGTTGAAACTCAAGAGGCTTATGACTTTTTAAGAGATAACGGCTGTGAAAAATTACAGGGATATTTATTCAGTAAACCGATTCCAAAATCAGAATTTGAAGCAAAGCTGGATGATGGAACTTTTAAGGTTTGATTAAAATATAATTGTTCCTGTTTTTTTAATCGAATAGTTCTTTTTACGATGCAGCAACAAAGAAGTTTTTTTTCGTCATTAATTAAATTATAAAAAGCCACGGGATTTTTTCTCGTCTGTTTAACAGATGATTCAACTCAAGATTAAGGAAGAACCAGACAATAACCTCGTTCTTTTTTACGTTCCGGAATATTTGCATTTAAAACCTTACGTAGACTGTCAGAAGCTTTTGTTGCTCCAACATCAAAAAAAACATAATCATCAGGACTCTCTGTAATTTTATCTGAAAGAAGTTTATAATACAGTATGCAAACCAGGTGAGATTTTTTATGGGAGACGAGGAGTAGAATATAAAGAGATTTATAAATACAAAGTTCTCACAATATTTATAACGGAAAATGATGGTATCTGGTATAATTGTGAATCATATGATTTAAATGAAGAAGTTTTTCCTTCAACAGAGCATTTTCCAGAGGAAGATTTTAAAACCTTTATGTTCAAGACTCTAGAAGCTGCAAAAAGAGATTTAGAACAACGTACTAAATTATATGAGCAAATGGATGATTATATGCGTGAATTAAAGTTTGAAGATAATCTAATTCAAGCCAGAAAATTAGTTGAAGAAAAAATTGTAAAGCTTGAAGAATTACAAGATTTCTGTAATTTTTCTGAAGAAGAATATAGATATGTAAAAGATTTATTTATGGAACAAATGGAATCTGTCTGAATAATAATTTTGCAACTGGATTTGACATTTTATTCCAAACTTCTAGACAATCTTCTAGTCAATTCTCTAGACAATCGGAACTTAAAAGCCCCGTATATGCAGTATTTAGTCTTATTTTACCCTACATTTACGAGTTTTAACGCTAAAAAAGCCTGCACATACCCTATCTAAATCCTTATAACATATAGATTTACATAAAAAAAGCCCGTCATTTGATTGACGAGCTTTATTAGAGCGGATGAAGGGAGTCGAACCCTCGTCATCAGCTTGGAAGGCTGAGATAATA